>CAZPLY010000054.1:0-1654 GCA_964587775.1 uncultured Dokdonella sp. | reverse complement strand
CTAGCCCGGATCATGCACCAGATAAGGTGTTTTTGCACGCCAGGCGAGCTGATGCGTGCCGACGTTCCGTCCGGCTGGATCGGTGTGAGGACACTCGCTGTGCGACGCGTTCGGGGTTGATCTGCCATGTCGGCGGCTCGGCGGGGCACACGGCCCCGCGGCCTATGGGCCGGACGGCATGAAGCCGAGGGCGACGGTGCGGAACAGCGCGGCCTCTGGGCAGCTCGTCGGCAGCTGAACGCGGATGCGGGCGAGATGCTCGATCACGCGCGCGCCGATCTTGATCAGGCGCTCGCGGATCGTCACGAACTCGCCCATGGCGAGCGGATTGCTCCGCGGGATCGCGGCGCGCACGCCATGCATCAGCCAGAACGCGGCGGTGTGGAGGACGAGCCGCACCTGATTGGCGGTCGCGCTGTGACACGACATGCGGTCCGACGCCAACTGGGCCTTGTGCAGCTTGATCAGGTTCTCCATCTGCCCGCGCTGGCAATAGACGGTCTCGTAAAGATGCCGCGCCGAGCCCTTGAGCGAGGTGACGACGTAGCGGATGTCGACCTCCTGGCGCATGCCGGTCGACCCTGCGACCGGCTGCAGCGAGCACTCGAGCCGCGCCACGACTTTGCGCGGCCGCCTCCAGCTGCCGGCCTGGTACAGGAAGCTCACATAGGTGCGCAGCTTCGGCTTGCTGCTCATCGCATGATAAAAGCGCAGATTGACCGCGGTCTCCGCCACCAGGGTGTCGAGTGCGGCATTGCCGGCAAGGCCAAAAATGTAGTCCGCACCGTGCTCCTCCGCCCAGTCCATCGCCTCGACCCGGCCGTAATGGCTGTCGCCGCGCCACACCAGGCGGGTGTTCGGCCAATGGCGGCGCAGGCGATTGCTCACATGCTTGATGACGGTGCACACCTCGCTGCCCTTGGGGGTGCGTGCCGGGCGCAGGATCGCCGCCACCGGCGTGCCGCTCACCACGTGATAGATGTGCATCGACGCAAAACCACGCTCGTCGTGATGCGCGTTCCAAAACGCAAGCTGCTGGCCGCCATGCGCCGCGCAGAACGTGTCGTCGATGTCGAGCACCTCCAGCTTGCCCGGCTTCACCGTCGCGCCGAACTGATCAAGCAGCGCCGCAGACAGACGCCCCGCCTCGGTCTTGCTCGGCGCATTCTCCAGACGAGAGATGGTCGATTGCGACGCCAGCGGCGCCCCGGTCTGCGGACAGCGGCCAACCGCGACCTTCATCAAAGGATCATGCCGCAGCCGGTCAAGGTCGATGGCGTCCTCGTAGCCGCACGCAATCGCCGACGCGCGCGCCATCACCATCTCGAACATCGCGTGCCGCACCCGGTCCGGATCGCGGCGATCCGGCATCGCCTCCGCAAGCCGCCGGCATACCCCGAGCTTGCGCTCCGCCTCTCGCAACAGCAAAAGACCGCCGTCCGACGACTGATTACCGCCGGCAAAATCTACTGTGAGTTTCTTGCGCCGGACAGATGGAAGATCAAAGGGAAGCAGCGTATCGTCGCTCATGGCGGCTGTGGCGGAGGGCTGATCCAAATCGCAACTCGTTCGAACACCGATTTGCTACGTGAATCGCTCGTTTCTTGCCACAGCCGTCTGCCAATCCCTCACCGTCGCGCATAATCCAGGCTAG
>CAZPLY010000053.1:0-1796 GCA_964587775.1 uncultured Dokdonella sp. | reverse complement strand
TTGCCGCGCATGTCCTGGCCCTGAATCTGGCCGCGGCGGGAATTGAGGTCGCCGATGACCGAGCCGGTGTAGTCTTCCGGGGTCACGACCTCGACCTTCATGATCGGCTCGAGCAGCACCGAGCCGCCCTTCTGCAAGCCTTCGCGCAGCGCCGCGCGCGACGCGATTTCGAACGCGAGCGCCGACGAGTCGACGTCGTGATACGCACCGTCGACGAGGCGAACCTTGAGATCGACGACCGGGAAGCCGGCAAGCACGCCCGCACCCAGCACCGACTCGAGACCCTTCTCGACGCCGGGGATGTATTCCTTCGGCACCGCGCCGCCGACGATCTCGTTCTCGAACTCGAAGCCCTTGCCGGTTTCGTTCGGCTCAATCTCGAGCTTCACGCGCGCGAACTGGCCCGAACCGCCCGACTGCTTCTTGTGGGTGTAGTCGACGGTGGTCGGCTTGGTGATCTTCTCGCGATAAGCGACCTGCGGCGCGCCGATGTTGGCGTCGACCTTATAGGTGCGCTTGAGAATATCGACCTTGATGTCGAGATGGAGTTCGCCCATGCCCTTGAGAATGGTCTGGCCGGACTCGGTGTCGGTCGAAACGCGGAACGACGGATCTTCCGCCGCGAGCTTCGCCAGCGCCACGCCCAGCTTTTCCTGGTCGGCCTTGGACTTCGGCTCGATCGCGATTTCGATGACCGGCTCCGGGAATTCCATCTTTTCGAGAATGACCGGCTTGTTGGCGTCGCACAGCGTGTCGCCGGTGCGCACTTCCTTCAGGCCTGCCAGCGCGACGATGTCGCCCGCATAGGCTTCCTTGATGTCTTCGCGGTTGTTCGCATGCATCAGCAGCATGCGGCCGACGCGCTCTTTCTTGTCGCGGGTCGAGTTCACGACACCGGTGCCCGACTGCAGCACGCCGGAATAGATGCGGCAGAAGGTGATGGTGCCGACGAACGGGTCATCCATGATCTTGAACGCGAGCAGCGACATCGGTTCGCTGTCGTCGGGCTTGCGCAGCACTTCGTTGCCCTTCTCGTCCTCGCCCCGGATCGCCGGAACATCGAGCGGGCTGGGAAGATAAGCGACGACCGCATCGAGCAGCGGCTGCACGCCCTTGTTCTTGAACGCAGAGCCGGCCAGCACGGGATAGAAGGCGCTGGTGAGCACGGCCTTGCGGATGAGCTTGTGGAGCGTAGCCTCGTCCGGCTCAACGCCTTCGAGGAACTTCTCGAGCGCTGCGTCGTCGAGTTCGACGGCCGCCTCGATCAGCTTCTCGCGATATTCTTTCGCCTGATCCAGCAACTCTGCCGGAATGTCGGTCACGTCGAACTTCGCGCCGAGCGACTCGTCGTGCCAGATGATCGCCTTCATCTTCACGAGGTCGATCACGCCCTTGAAATTGGCTTCAGCGCCGATCGGCAGCTGGATCGCAACCGGCTTCGCGCCGAGACGCTTCACGATGTCGTCGAGACACTTGAAGAAGTCGGCGCCGATCTTGTCCATCTTGTTCGCGAACACGATGCGCGGCACGCGATACTTGTCGCCCTGACGCCACACGGTTTCGGTTTGCGGCTCGACGCCCTGGTTGCCGTCGAGCACGACGACCGCGCCGTCGAGCACGCGCAGCGAACGCTCGACTTCGATGGTGAAGTCGACGTGGCCCGGAGTGTCGATGATGTTCAGGCGCTTGTCGTTCCAGAACGCGGTGGTCGCGGCGGACGTGATCGTGATGCCGCGCTCCTGCTCCTGCTCCATCCAGTCCATGGTCGCGGCGCCGTCGTGGACTTCGCCGATCTT
>CAZPLY010000052.1:0-2294 GCA_964587775.1 uncultured Dokdonella sp. | reverse complement strand
CTCGCGCATCACTCGCCACCCACGATGCGGCGCTCGCGGCGGCCGCGCGGCAGGCTGGTATCAGCCTATAGGATTAGCTATATTTAGCTAATGCCGAGAATCGTGAACATGCATGAAGCCAAGTCCACGCTTTCGCAGCTCATTGCCGCCGTGGAAGCCGGTGACGAGGTCCTGATCGCGCGCGCGGGCCGCCCGGTGGCGCGCCTGGTGCCGCTCGAAGCCGAGGCTCGTGGCATGGCGTTCGGCACCCTGCCCGGCCTCGTCGTTCACATGGCCGACGACTTCGACACACCGCTCACCGCCGATGCCGCGGCGTTCGGCGTCACCCCGATCGAGCCGTGAAACTGCTGCTCGATACCCACATTCTCCTGTGGGCACTCGAGGACAACCCGCGGCTCAGCACCCGCGCACGGGCACTGTTGGCAGATGCGTCCCACGAACGCTGGATCAGCGCCGTGAGTTTCTGGGAGATCGCCATCAAGGCCCGGGTGGGGAAGATCACGCTCGGCAAACCGCTGGATGACATCGAACAGCATGCTCTCGCTGAGGGCTGCCGCGCCCTCACGATCACGATTCCCCACGCACGCGCGGTCGAGCATGTGGAGTGCGCCTCGACCGATCCGTTTGACAGGATGCTGCTCGCCCAGTGCGAGGTCGAAACCCTGCGGCTGGTGACCGCCGATGCAGGGCTGAGAGATGCCCGCGCCGTGCTCCCCGTGTAGCGCGCCACGATATGAATCGTCCGGGGAGTCTGTAGGCATCACTTTGCAGCAGCTGCGATATTGAAAGCAGTGCTGTCATTGACTACAATGCAGTCATGGCAGTACTGACGATCCGTAATGTCGACGAGATGGTGAAGACCCGTCTTCGGATGCGCGCGGCCCGGCATGGTCGATCGATGGAGGACGAGGTGCGCCAGATCCTCAAGGCGGCAGTCGAAGAAAAGCCGAATACCTCCCCCGGGTTCGCCGCCAGCGTTCGTGAGGCGTTTGCCGCCTTGGGCGGAGTCGATCTCGACATACCGCCGCGCGAACCGCCCCGGGAGCCACCCAGGCTGGACGACTGAGCGCGTGATCGTCGTCGACACCAATGTGCTTTCGGAGCTGGCTCGACATACGCCCGACGCCCGCGTGCTGCACTGGTTTGAGTCGCAACCCGACGGAGCCCTCTACACCACCGCGATCACGCACGCCGAGATTCTCTTCGGGCTTGCCCTCCTCCCCCAAGGTGCAAAGCGTGACCTGGTGGAAGCCGCGATTACCAGGGTTTTCACAGAAACATATGCCGACCGCGTACTGCCTTTCGACTCGTCGGCAGCGCCAGAGTACGCGCGCATTTGCGCCGCGCGGCGGGCCGCCGGTCGACCGATCAGCCAGATGGACGCCCAGATTGCAGCGATCGCGCGCGCGCGACGCGCGCGCCTCGCGACGCGTGACGTTGCCGGATTCGAAGACCTCGATATCGAAGTCGTGAACCCCTGGAGTTGACGACGTGTAGACAATTGTGTATACGTGTAGCTATATGGCTTTAAACATTCGCAACAAGACCGCCGACGAGCTGGCGACATCGCTCGCGCGAGTCACCGGCGAGAGCAAGACCGAAGCTGTCATTCAGGCGCTTCGCGAGAGGCTGGAGCGCCAGCAACGGCCGCGCCGCAAACGCAGCCTGGCCGACGAGCTGAACGAAATCGCGCAGCACTGTGCCACCCTGCCCCGGCTCACGGACGCGACGGCAGATGAGATCCTGGGCTACGACGAACACGGCCTGCCTCGCTGATGGTCCTGGATACCTCAGCGATCGTTGCGATCCTGCAGGACGAACCCGAACGCGGGCAGTTCATTGCCGCGATCGAAGCCGCCGACACGCGCCGGCTCTCGGTGGCCAACTTCGTGGAAGCGTCGATCGTGATCGAGACCCGGGTAGGCCCTGATGGCATCCGGGATCTCGATCTGCTGATCGCCAAGGCCTCCATTGAGCTTGTCCCGGTCGATCCGGAGCAAGCTCATCTGGCCCGCCACGCCTGGCGGCGATTCGGCAAGGGCCGTCACTCCGCGCGCCTGAATTTCGGCGACTGCTTTGCCTACGCGCTGGCCGCCACGATGGACGAGCCGCTGCTGTACAAGGGCGGTGACTTCTCGAGCACGGATATCCCGAGGCATCCCTGCAGCCGGCCGGCCTGACTTCCGCCGGTTACCTCTCGCCCCGCCCCACCGCGTAGTAACTGAACCCGAACCGCTTGAGCAGCTGCGGATCGTAGAGATTGCGGCCGTCGAAAATGGCCGGCTGCTTCAGGC
>CAZPLY010000051.1:0-2445 GCA_964587775.1 uncultured Dokdonella sp. | reverse complement strand
CTGACCTCGTTTTCGGTCGACATTGCACGCATGCGATCAACATTTTTCTTGAGGGTAGCCCGGCCGCCATGATCGAGCTTGACTTGCTTGGGCGAGCAACCTTAGTTCTTGCGTATGGGGGCAGCGGTCCCCTCACGAGGCGACAGCCGAAGATCGCGTCCGGTAGACTTAGCCTTTACCAAAGGACGCGCCATGTCGTCGCCAAGCACGATCTCCGTGGACAAGCTTGCACGCCTCGTCGGCACGCCAAAATGCCCGATTCTTATCGACGTGCGCATCGACGAGGATTTCAAAAAATGCCCTCGACTGATCCCTGGCTCTGTCGAGCGCAGCTACGACAAAGTCTCTGATTGGGCACAACAGCTACGCGGTTCCTCGGCCGTCATCATTTGCCAGCGCGGGGCGAAGCTCAGCCAGGGCGTGGCGGCACTGCTGCGGCACGAGGGCATTCCCGCCGACATTCTTGAAGGCGGGTTTGAGGCGTGGAGCCAGCACAAGCTGCCGACGGTCGCGACCGAGCGCCTACCTCCACGCGACGGACAGCACCGAACAGTCTGGGTCACGCGCGCGCGACCAAAGATCGACCGCATTGCCTGCCCCTGGTTGATCCGCCGGTTCGTCGATCCCAAGGCGGTGATCCTGTTCGTGGCGCCGCAAGAGGTCCCCGCGGTCGCCGAGCGGTTCAACGGGGCGGCGTTCGACATCGAGGGCGTGTTCTGGAGCCACCGAGGGCCGAAGTGCACGTTCGACGTGATGATCGAGGAGCTGGGTCTTGCGATCGAGCCGCTGCAGAGACTGGCGGTGATCGTGCGCGGCGCCGACACGGCGCGGCTCGACATTTCGCCAGAGGCGCCGGGCCTGCTCGCAGCCTCGCTCGGCCTGTCTCGCATGTTCGCGGATGACCTGGAGCAGTTGGAAGCGGGCATGCTGCTCTACGATGCGTTCTATCGCTGGTGCCGGGACGCCACCGACGAGACGCACAACTGGCCGACCAACAAGCCCAGAACCTGAGAGCAGGGCGACATGGATGACGCTGCCGGATCAAGCGCCGCCGAGCGCTCGCCTGCACACGACACCGCTGCGCACAGCATCTCATGGAACGAGGCGTTCTGGACTTGGGCGCGTGTTGCCGCTCTGAGTTTCGGCGGACCGGCCGGCCAGATTGCGGTGATGCACCGGATCCTGGTCGACGAAAAGCGCTGGGTGTCCGAGCAACGGTTCCTGCACGCGCTCAACTACTGCATGCTGCTGCCCGGACCCGAGGCACAACAGCTCGCGACCTACATCGGCTGGCTGATGCACCGCAGCGTCGGCGGCATCATGGCTGGCGTGCTGTTCATCCTGCCGGGCATCGCGGCGATCATGGCGCTCAGCATCATCTATGCGCTGTGGGGCAAGGTGCCGATCATCGTCGCCCTGTTCTTTGGGCTCAAGGCGGCGGTGTTGGCGATCGTGATCGAGGCCGTGTTGCGCGTCGGCCGGCGCGCGCTTGGCAACAACGTGCTCGTTGGCGTCGCCGCGGCGGCGTTCGTCGCGATCTTCTTTTTCGGAGTGCCGTTCCCGTGGATCATCGTCGCGGCGGCGCTGATCGGCTATCTCGCGACGCAACTCGGCTCGACTCTGTTCCAGGGCAAGGGCGGGCACGGCGCGTCGAGCAAGAAGGCCGGCGGGGCCGAGCCGCCGAGTCTCCTTGGCGAAGACCCGCCGGCGCATGCGCATCCGAGCCTCGCGCAGACCTTGCGCGTCTCCTCGATCTGGCTCGCCCTGTGGCTAGTACCGGTCGCGGCGATAATCTGGTCGCTCGGCCACGGCAGCGTCTTCAGTCAGATCGCGATCTTCTTCTCGAAGATGGCGGTCGTGACCTTCGGCGGCGCTTACGCGGTGTTAGCCTACGTCGCACAGCAGGCGGTCGAGAGCTACCGCTGGTTGGCACCCGGCGAGATGCTCGACGGCCTCGGCATGGCCGAGACGACGCCGGGACCGCTCATCATGGTGCTGCAGTTCGTGGGCTTTATGGCCGCGTTCCGTGATCCAGGTGCGCTTTCGCCGCTGACCGCCGGCGTGCTCGGCGGCCTGCTCGCAACCTGGGTGACGTTTACGCCCTGCTTCCTCTGGATCTTCCTCGGTGCGCCTTTCGTCGAGAAGCTTCGCGACAAAAAGGCGCTGAACGGCGCGATGACGGCTATTACCGCCGCCGTCTGCGGCGTCATCGTTAACCTCGCGGTCTGGTTCGCCGTACACACGATCTTCCACCAGACGGTGCCGGTGCGCACAGCCGGCCTCGCGTTCAATGCACCGGTGGTGGGCAGCGTCGACGTCTGGGCGCTGGTGCTCGCGATCGCTGCGGCGTTCGCGATCTTCCGCTTCAAGGTCGGCATGATTACGACGCTGTCCGGCAGCTGCGCGGCAGGGATCGCTTTGCATCTGGCAGGAGCTGTGTGAGGG
>CAZPLY010000050.1:0-2972 GCA_964587775.1 uncultured Dokdonella sp. | reverse complement strand
GTTCCGGGCGTCGGTGGGTGCAGGGCTCATGCCGAGCAGGTGCGCACCCGGCACCTGTGCTCGTGGTCAGAGCGCGCGGAGTCGTGGCCGCTCGGCCGCGCCCTCGCGGGCGGCTCGCAGTGCGTCGGCGAACCGGACTGTGCCGTCGGCGGTGGCGAGGAAGTTCTCGAACTGCTCGTCGGTCAGCTCGGCGGCGAGGGTGTCGGCGTCGTAGTGCGTCCACCAGTTCGTCAGCTCGCCCCAGGTCTGGACGAACGCCCGCAGCGGGTAGCGGACGGGTTGCCCGTCGCCGGTGACGAGTGGCAGCGGGCGGGGTGGGGTGCGCTTGCCCTTCTTGATCGACTTCGCGCGGGCAACGGCTGCTTCGGCGCGGGCGTGCAGCTCGGCTTCGCGCCGCTCCCGCGCGATGGTGTCGGCGTCGCGGATCGTTTGGTAGATCGGATGCACCGGGTCGCCGGCCTCGATCTTCTCCAGTCCGGCGGCGGCTTCGGCGCGCAACGCCTCTGGCTGAGCGGAGTTGTGGGCGATGTCTTCGAGGTAGCCGATCTTCTCCAGCGTCGTGTGCGAGGCACCGCCGGGAATCATCGCCGCCGCTTGCTCGCGCGCATCCCCGAGCGCGCTCGACGGTCCCGCAAATTTTGCGGGACCGTCGTTTCCGGGCTGGTTCTCAGCACTGAACTGGGTGGCGGACTTCCGGCGGGCGGCGTCCTCGGCCATGACCTGCTTGAGCTCGCGGTAGAGGCCGGCGGCTTCGAGCTGGGTGTAGGGCTTGTGGAGCATGTTGTCGTCCTGCTCGGCGAGGAGCTGCCCGAGCCGGTCAGATAGGCCGCTGCGAACCCACACGTTGACGGTGCGCCAGCCGAGCTTCTTGATCGCGGCCAGGCGTCGTGCCCCGCACACCAGCACGCCTTCGATGGTGATCGTGAGTGGTTGCAGAAGCCCGTCGCGCCCGATGGATGCCGCGAGGGCGTCGATGTCGCCGAGGTCGGCGCGGTGCCGGGTGCCGACGAGGATCGAATCGACGGTGCGGTCGAGCTGGATGCTGCCGATCTGCGGCTCGGTCACGACGACTCACCGCCTCCACTGCTCGGAGCGGCAAGCGCGAGCGCGAGGATCAGGTCGTCGTCGCGGAGCAGCAGGTCGAGCGTCTCGCCCAGCAGAAGCCGGAGCAGGACGCCGCGGCCACTGCTGGTCGCCACGTAGGCCGGGTGCGGGTTCCCGAGTAGCGCTTTCAGGAGCGCAGCCCAGGAGCGGCGCGGCAGGTCGAGCAGTGCCCGCGCGTGCCGGTCCCGTCGCAGTGCCTCGTAGGCGGACTGGCGGGTGCCGGCCTTCATCAACGCACCGCACACGTGCTCCACCGACGCACGCGCACTGTCCGCTGGCCAGTCGAGCAGGCACAGCATCGCGATGGCGTCCTCGGCCGCCGACCCGGCGGACATGCACGCCTGCGCCGACCCGAGAGTGTCGCGCGGCTCCGGTTCGAGATCGCTGGGTCGCAGGTCGGTGGTGTGGAACGCGGGATGGTAGTCGGCCAGCGCGGTGTCGCGTTCGGAGAACCGTTCGGGGTCGTGGAACGCCGAGACGTGCGCGCGGCGGGCCTGGTGCACCGAGCAGAGCAGCCCTTGGGCGCGTTCTTCGTAGACGCAGGTGATCCGCACGGCGTGGGTGATGATCGCCCACGGATCGTTGGCTTCACGGGTCGAGCGGTACTGCATCGCGTCGAACGCTGCCGTGACCGCTTCCCAGGTGTCGAGCTTGTGCTTCCTCGCGAGAGCGCGGTACTTGTCGGCGGCGAACTCCATCAGGTCGCGGGCTACCGCGTCGTGAACCCAGGCGTCCTCGCCGCCCTCGGCAAGGCGGTTGAGCAGGGCGCGCAGGCCCTCGCCGGTGGTGAAGTCCTCAGCCTCGTGGGCCGTCTGCTCGTTGCTGGTGCTGGTTGGTGTGGTCATGGTGTCGGCACCTCCTGGCAGGCAGGTGCGCACTCGCTCCCACGAGCGCGTCCTGCATGCCGGTGCCGTCGCAGCCATGACCTGTCACCAACGTCAACTCATCGAGACCCCGGAGCGGGACACCTGCGACGCTGGTGCTGTGGTGCGCCCGAACGCCGAGATCGGAGGTAGCCGCCGGGCGCGGTCCCCGAGACGACGAACGCCGGCCCCGATTGGGGTGCGAGTCCGGCGTGCCAGCTCGGCCTGGAAGTCGAGGCCACGGCCGGCCGCATGCGCGGAGTGCCGGGCGATCAGGTCGGTGGGGCGCACCCACTCCACGCCGCGCCCGCGAACGAGCGCGTGCTGCTTGTCGTCGCGGGCGACCTGCGCGGCCCGCACCGCCTCCGGCGTGCTCGTCGCCTCGGCGGGCTCGGGGCGCTCCCGCGGCTCCTCGGGCATCAGCCGCGCCGGATCGGGCCTGGCGGCGTCGCGGTGCTGCGGGTTGTCGGTGGTGTTCATGGGGTCGTCTCCTCCCGCTCGTCGGCGGTGTCGGTGGTGTCAGTGAGGTGCGCGACGGCGAACCAGCGGCCCACGGTCGAGGGATGCACCCCGAGTTCGCGGGCGATCCGCTTGTTCGACCAGCCCGCCTCCCGCAGCTCCCACCCCAGGGCACGCCGATCCGCCACACCGTCATCTCGACGGGTCGGCTCTGCCTCGCCGGACGGCAGTGTGGGCATCGACTCCGCAGCGGCGGTAAGTGCGATGGCCGGGTCGGTTGTGCGGGTGAGGATCACGGTCAGGTGCGTGATGGCGAGCAGAACGACGGGCGGCACCGCAGCGACTGAGGCCGCGAGTATCCTTGGCACGTCGGCGTCTGCGGCGACGACGGCGTGAATGGCGTTCGCCGTCACCGAGACGAGCGCGCCGCCGACCAGCAGCGCCCACGGATACCAAGCTGAGCGTTGCCCGGCGAGAGCGACGACGGCGACCGTGGCAACGACGATGATGCCGTCCACGATCAGCGGCCACGCCCACGCCTGCCCC
>CAZPLY010000049.1:0-3514 GCA_964587775.1 uncultured Dokdonella sp. | reverse complement strand
ACCTGTTCAACCAGCAGCGCCAGACGCTGGATTTCGACGCGATCAAGATCGCGCTTGCTTCGCCGGACCTGATCCGTTCGTGGTCGTTCGGCGAAGTGAAGAAGCCCGAGACGATCAACTACCGCACGTTCAAGCCCGAGCGTGACGGCTTGTTCTGCGCGGCGATCTTCGGTCCGATCAAGGACTACGAATGCCTGTGCGGCAAGTACAAGCGCATGAAGCACCGTGGCGTCGTCTGCGAGAAGTGCGGCACCGAGGTGACGCTGGCAAAGGTGCGTCGCGAGCGCATGGGCCACATCGAGCTCGCTTCGCCGACCGCGCACATCTGGTTCCTGAAGTCGCTTCCTTCGCGCATCGGCCTCATGCTCGACATGACCCTGCGCGACATCGAGCGGATCCTGTACTTCGAAGCCTACGTCGTGATCGACCCGGGCCTGACCTCGCTCGAGCGCGGCCAGCTGCTCAACGAGGAGCAGTACCTCCAGGCCGTCGAGGAACACGGTGACGAGTTCGACGCGCGCATGGGCGCCGAAGCGGTCTACGAACTGCTGAAGACGATCGACCTGTCCGCCGAACTCGTGCGCCTGCGCGAGGAAATCGCCGCGACAAACTCGGAAACGAAGCTCAAGCGCCTTTCCAAGCGCATCAAGCTCGTCGAGAGCTTCCTCGAATCGGGCAACCGCCCGGAATGGATGGTCCTGACCGTCCTGCCGGTGCTGCCGCCGGACCTGCGTCCACTCGTGCCGCTCGATGGCGGCCGCTTCGCCACGTCCGATCTCAACGATCTCTATCGTCGCGTCATCAACCGCAACAACCGCCTCAAGCGCCTGCTCGAGCTCAATGCCCCCGACATCATCGTGCGCAACGAGAAGCGCATGCTGCAGGAAGCAGTCGATGCGCTGATGGACAATGGCCGCCGCGGGCGCGCGATCACCGGCACCAACAAGCGTCCACTGAAGTCGCTCGCCGACATGATCAAGGGCAAGCAGGGCCGCTTCCGCCAGAACCTGCTCGGCAAGCGCGTCGACTACTCGGGTCGTTCGGTCATCGTGGTCGGCCCGACCCTGAAGCTGCACCAGTGCGGCCTGCCGAAGAAGATGGCGCTCGAACTGTTCAAGCCGTTCATCTTCTCGAAGCTGCAACGCCGCGGCCTCGCGACGACGATCAAGGCCGCGAAGAAGCTCGTCGAGCGCGAGGAAGGCGATGTCTGGGACATCCTCGAAGAGGTGATCCGCGAGCATCCGGTGCTGCTCAACCGCGCCCCGACCCTGCATCGCCTCGGCATCCAGGCATTCGAGCCGGTGCTGATCGAAGGCAAGGCGATCCAGTTGCATCCGCTCGTCTGCACGGCGTTCAACGCCGACTTCGACGGCGACCAGATGGCCGTGCACGTGCCGCTCTCGCTTGAAGCGCAGCTCGAAGCGCGCGCGCTGATGATGTCGTCGAACAACATCCTGTCGCCGGCCAACGGTGATCCGATCATCGTGCCGACCCAGGACGTCGTCCTCGGCCTGTACTACATGACGCGCAGCCTCGAGAACGGTCGCGGCGAAGGCATGGTGTTCGCCAATGTCGACGAAGTGCATCGTGCCTACGAGAACCGTGCCGTGGACCTGCACGCGAAGGTTCGCGTGCGCATCTTCGAGGTCGTCATCGACGACGTGAGCAAGGCACGCAGCGAGCGCACGACCTTGCAGGAAACCACGGTCGGTCGTGCCCTGCTGTCCGAGGTGCTGCCGGTCGGCCTGCCGTTCGCCCTGATCAACACCGAACTCACCAAGAAGAACATCTCGCGCCTGATCAACGCCTGCTACCGCCAGCTCGGCCTCAAGGAAACGGTCGTGTTCGCCGACAAGCTCATGTACATGGGCTTCCACTACGCGACGCGAGCCGGCATCTCGATCGGCATCGACGACATGAAGATCCCGGGTGCGAAGAAGGCGATCCTCGAGGAAGCCGAGAAGGAAGTCGTCGAGATCCAGGAACAGTTCCAGTCGGGTCTCGTCACCGCCGGCGAACGCTACAACAAGGTCGTCGACATCTGGTCGCGCACGAACGAGCGCGTCGCCAAGGCGATGATGGACGGCATCGGTTTCGACAAGGTCACGACCGCCAAGGGTGAAGTGATCGAACAGAAGTCGATGAACTCGCTGTACATCATGGCCGACTCCGGCGCGCGCGGTTCAGCGGCCCAGATCCGCCAGCTCGCCGGCATGCGCGGCCTCATGGCGCGTCCGGACGGCTCGATCATCGAGACGCCGATCAAGGCGAACTTCCGCGAAGGCCTCGACGTGCTGCAGTACTTCAACTCGACGCACGGCGCGCGCAAGGGCCTCGCCGACACCGCGTTGAAGACCGCGAACTCGGGTTACCTCACGCGTCGCCTGGTCGACGTCGCCCAGGACGTCGTGGTCACCTCGATCGACTGCGAAACGACGAATGGCCTGACAATGACCGCGATCGTCGAAGGTGGCGATGTCGTCGAGGCACTGCGCGACCGCGTGCTCGGCCGCGTCGTCGCCGAGGACGTGTTCGCCCCCGGCAATGACGAGGATCCGATCGTCACGCGCAACACGCTGCTCGACGAGAAGATCGTCGAGAAGCTCGAAGTCGCCAGCGTCCAGTCGGTACTCGTGCGTTCGCCGATCACCTGCGATGCGACGTTCGGCGTGTGCGGCCTGTGCTACGGCCGTGATCTCGCGCGCGGCCACATCGTCAACATCGGCGAGGCGGTCGGCGTGATCGCCGCGCAATCGATCGGCGAGCCCGGTACCCAGCTGACGATGCGCACGTTCCACATCGGCGGCGCCGCATCGCGTGCGGCCGCGGTCGACAACGTGCAGGTGAAGACGACCGGCACCCTGAAATTCAACAACCTCAAGACCGTGCAGCACGCCAACGGCCATCTCGTCGCCGTGTCGCGCTCGGGCGAACTGTCGATCATGGACGGCCATGGTCGCGAGCGCGAGCGCTACAAGGTCCCGTACGGTGCGGTCATCGACGCCAAGGACGGGGCGGCGGTCAAGGCCGGGCAGACGATCGCCAAGTGGGATCCGCATACGCACCCGATCGTTTCCGAAGTGGCCGGCGTGATCCGCTTCATCGACTTCCAGGACGGCATCACCGTGCAGGAACAGGTCGACGAACTGACCGGCCTGGCCAGTTCGGTGGTCACCGATCCGAAGCGGCGCGGCAGCGCGGCCAAGGACCTGCGTCCGATGGTCCGCATCCTCGACAAGAAGGGCGGCGAGCTGCGCCTGCCGGGCACCGACATCCCGGCCCAGTACTTCCTCCCGGCCGGAGCGATCGTCTCGCTGCAGAACGGCGTCGAGGTCGGCATCGGTGACGTCGTCGCACGCATTCCGCAGGAAACCTCCAAGACGCGCGACATCACGGGCGGTCTGCCGCGCGTGGCCGACCTGTTCGAGGCACGCAAGCCGAAGGAGCCGGCGATCCTTGCCGAGCGTTCGGGCGTGATCAGCTTCGGCAAGGACACCAAGGGCAAGCAGCGCCT
>CAZPLY010000048.1:0-3815 GCA_964587775.1 uncultured Dokdonella sp. | reverse complement strand
GTTCGTCGACCTCGGCGGCATCGACGGCCTGCTGCACATCACCGACATGGCCTGGAAGCGCGTGCGCCATCCGAGCGAAGTCGTCAACGTCGGCGACGAGCTCGATGTTCGCGTGCTCAAGTTCGATCGCGAGCGCAATCGCGTCAGCCTCGGCCTCAAGCAGCTCGGTGAGGATCCCTGGGTCGCGATCAGCCGCCGCTATCCGAGCGGCACGCGCGCGGTCGGCAAGGTCTCCAACGTCACCGACTACGGCTGCTTCGTCGAACTCGAGGCGGGCGTCGAAGGCCTCGTCCACGTTTCGGAAATGGACTGGACCAACAAGAACGTCAATCCGGCCAAGGTCGTCCAGGTCGGCGACGATGTCGAGGTGATGGTGCTCGACGTCGACGAAGAGCGTCGCCGCATCTCGCTCGGCATCAAGCAGACGCGGGCCAATCCGTGGGAAGCGTTCGCCGCGATCCACAAGAAGAACGACAAGGTCTCCGGCAGCATCAAGTCGATCACCGATTTCGGCATCTTCATCGGCCTCGACGGTGGCATCGACGGACTCGTCCACCTGTCCGACATCTCGTGGGCCACGGCTGGCGAAGACCTCGTTCGCAACTTCAAGAAGGGCGACGAGATCGAGGCAGTCGTGCTCGCGGTCGATCCGGAACGCGAACGCATCTCGCTCGGCATCAAGCAGCTCGAGCAGGATCCTTTCGGCCAGTTCATGGCGGCCAAGCCGCGCGGCAGCATCCTCAACGGCACGGTCAAGGAAGTCGACGCGCGCGGCGCGACGATCGACCTCGGCGAAGGCGTCGAGGGCTACTTGCGCGCGAACGACATCGCCAAGGAGCGCATCGAGGACGCGACCCAGCACCTCAAGGTCGGCGATGCGGTCGAAGCGAAGTTCATCGGCATGGACCGCAAGGGCCGCGTGCTGCAGCTCTCGATCCGCGCGAAGGACGAGGAAGAGCTGCAATCGGTGCTCGAGGACTACCAGGGCACGACCGGGGCCACCACCCAGCTCGGCGCGCTGTTGAAAGAGAAGTTCAACCGCGAGTGAAGCGGATGACGTGCGCTTCGCACGTCGCCGACATCCAGGCGCCCACCGCGAGGTGGGCGCCTTTTGAATGCCACGCAATGCCTTTCGCGATGACCAAATCGGAACTGATCGAAGCCCTCTCAGCACGCCAGCAGCATCTGGCCGCGAACGATGTCGAGCTCGCCGTGAAGAACCTGCTCGAGCAGATGACGCACGCGCTGGCGAACGGCGAGCGCATCGAAATCCGCGGTTTCGGCAGCTTCTCGCTGCATTTCCGCCCGCCGCGAATGGGCCGCAATCCGAAGACCGGGGACGCGGTCGCGCTGCCCGGCAAACATGTGCCACACTTCAAGCCAGGCAAGGAATTGCGCGAACGGGTGAACGCCGACGCAGCCTCCGGTTCGTCCCGCGAACCCGCCTAGGCGTCGCTCCCGCGCGCCCGCGATCGATCCATGGAGTGACTCAACGATGCGCCTCGGTGTGGTCGTACTGATCCTGCTGTTCGCCGCGTTCGGCGCCGCATTCGGTGCATTGAATGCCGACCGCGTCGCCTTCGACTTCTATTTCGCCGCTTTCGAACTGCCGAAGGGCGCCGCCGTCCTCGCCGCCCTGCTGGTCGGCTGGATTGCCGGCGGCCTCGTCGTCTGGCTGTTGCGCGTGCTGCGCCTGAAGCGTGAGCTGAGCTCGGTCCGCCGCCAGCTGCGCGAGCTGCGTTCGCGCCACGAGACCGATCCCGACCCCGCCGACGGGAAACCTGCCGGCAGCGCATGAGCGAGCTTGCCCTGCTGTTCCTGTTGTTGCCGCTCGCCGCATTTTCCGGCTGGTACGTGGCGCGCCGCGGCAGCGAGCGCACCTCCGGTGCGCGCGTCAGCGAGCTGTCGACGAACTACTTCCGCGGCCTCAACTACCTGCTCAACGAACAGCAGGACAAGGCGATCGAGGTCTTCCTCAAGCTCGCCGAGTACAACCGCGACACGGTCGAGACCCATCTCGCCCTCGGCAACCTGTTCCGCCGGCGCGGTGAAGTCGACCGCGCGATCCGCGTGCACCAGAACCTCATCGCGCGGCCGAGCCTGAGCGAGGAACAGAAGACGATCGCCCTGCTCGAACTCGGCGAGGACTACATGCGCGCCGGCTTGCTCGATCGCGCCGAAACACTGTTCACCGACCTCGTCGCGATGAACGCGCTCGCACCGACCGCATTGACCCATCTCGTCGCGATCTACCAGCACGAGCGTGACTGGAACAAGGCGATCGACAATGCGCGCAAGCTCGAGGAAGCGACCGGCGAGTCGCAGGCGGCGACGATCGCGCAGTTCCATTGCGAGCTGGCCGAACAGGCCCGCGCGCGCAGCGACTGGGAGGCTGCGCGCGACCATCTCGATGCCGCGTTCGCGGTGCAGCCCGATTGCGTGCGCGCGAGCATGATCCTCGGCTGCATCGAGGCATCGAACGACAACCTCGATGCCGCGATCGAGGCGTTCGAGACGGTCGCCGAGCACGATGTCGATTACGTGCCGGAAATCCTCTCGCCGCTGCTCGACTGCTATGCGCGGGCGCAGCGCATGCAGCGCGCCGAGGAATTCCTGCTCGCGATCAACGAGCGCTACCACGGCGTGTCGCCCGTGCTCGCGCTCGCCAAGCTGTACGCGCGCACGAAGAGCGAAGCGACCGCGATCGAATTCCTGACCCGGCAACTGCGCCAGCGCCCTTCGGTGCGTGCGCTGATGGCCCTGATCGACGTCAACCTGCATTCGGCGAAAGGCGAAGTGCGCGAGAGCTTCCTGATCCAGCGCGACCTGACCCGCAAGCTGCTCGAAGGCCAGGCCGTCTACCGCTGCACGCGCTGCGGCTTCGGCGCGAAGGCCCATCACTGGCAATGCCCGAGCTGCAAGAGCTGGGGATCGGTGCGGCCGATCCACGGCGTCGTCGGCGAGTAGGGCGGGGCCATCGTGCAGGCACTGGCGTCCGTCGACTGGACCCTCGTCGCGCTCGCGGCGGTGCTGGTGTCGGCGGGCGTGACACGGACCGCGATCGGCTACGCGAGGCGGCGCAATCTCGTCGACCTGCCCGGTCGGCGGCGTTCGCATGTGCTTGCCACGCCGCGCGGCGGCGGCATCGGCATCGTCGCCGGCGTGCTGGTCGGTCACGCGGTCTGGCTTCTAGTCGGGACGTCCTCCGGCGCAGCGGTCGTCGTGACCGGCGCGGCGGTCCTGCTGGTCGCCGCGGTCGGCTGGCTCGACGACCACCACAGCCTCGGTGCCGGTCCGCGCCTGCTCGCGCACGGCCTTGCCGCCGCGCTGCTGCTCGGCTGGGCCTGGCATGTCGCTGATGCCGATCCCGGCCTGCTGCAGGGGGCCGTGTTCGCGCTTGCCCTGGTTGCGCTGGTCTGGTCGATCAACCTGCACAACTTCATGGATGGCATCGACGGCCTGCTTGCGAGCCAGGCCTTGTTCGTGTTCGCGGCGATGGCCGGCCTCGGCATCCATGGCGGGCGCATCGGCGAAGCGCAGCTGATCGGCCTGTACGCGGCGGCGACGCTCGGCTTCCTGCCGTTCAACTTCCCGCGTGCGCGCGTCTTCATGGGCGATGTCGGCAGCGGCGTGCTCGGCCTGCTCGTCGCGGTCGCGGTCGGCTGGCAGATGCTGGTGTTTCCGGTCGCGCTCGCGAGCGGCCTGATCGCCTGTTCGGCGTTCGTCGTCGATGCGACGGCGACACTGGTCTCGCGCATGCTGCGCGGGCGGCGTTGGTATAGTGCGCACCGCGAACACCTGTACCAGTGGCTCGT
>CAZPLY010000047.1:0-4050 GCA_964587775.1 uncultured Dokdonella sp. | reverse complement strand
CCGAGCGTTCGGGCGTGATCAGCTTCGGCAAGGACACCAAGGGCAAGCAGCGCCTGATCATCCGCGATACCGACGGCAACGAGCACGAAGAGCTGATTCCGAAGTGGCGCCACATCATCGTGTTCGAGGGCGAGCACGTCGAGAAGGGCGAAACGGTCGTCGACGGCGAGCCGAATCCGCACGACATCCTGCGCCTGCTCGGGGTCGAGCCGCTGGCCAGCTACCTCGTCAAGGAAATCCAGGATGTCTATCGCCTGCAGGGCGTGAAGATCAACGACAAGCACATCGAAGCGATCATTCGCCAGATGTTGCGCAAGGTCGAGATCACGGTCGCCGGCGATACGCGCTACCTGCGTGGCGAGCAGGCCGATCGCCTGCGCGTGCTCGAGGAGAATGCGCGCGCCGAGGCCCGGGACGGACGCACGGCCGAATTCCAGCCGGTCCTGCTCGGCATCACCAAGGCCTCGCTCGCGACCGAGTCGTTCATTTCGGCGGCTTCTTTCCAGGAAACGACGCGCGTGCTCACCGAAGCGGCCGTGCGCGGCACCCGCGATACCTTGCGGGGCCTGAAGGAAAACGTTATAGTCGGGCGCTTGATTCCGGCCGGAACCGGTCTTGCTTACCACTCGAAGCGTCGCAGCACGAGCGGGATGCTGACGGATTCCGAACGCGAAGCGCTCGGCACGACGAGTTCCGTGGCCGAGGCGGTCGCCGACGATGGCGACTCGCACTGAGGCTGCGGCCCGCTTCACGATGCCGGTTGACCTTACATCGAAAGGAGGCGCAGGAAGCGCTTCGTGTTCGAGCGACAGGATGCGAACGCAAGGCGATGAGGTGTTGACTGCCTCGTTTTCCGAACGTTAAAATTCCGCTTCTGGGCAGGCCGGGTTTACTCGGCCTGTCTTTTGTTTCTCAGGGCCTATAAACGCATGGCAACAATCAATCAACTCGTACGCAAGCCGCGCAATCCGAAGACCTACAAGAGCGCTTCGCCGGCCTTGCAGGAGTGCCCGCAACGCCGCGGCGTTTGCACGCGCGTCTACACGACGACCCCGAAGAAGCCGAACTCGGCCCTGCGCAAGGTCGCCAAGGTTCGTCTGACGAACGGCTTCGAAGTCATCAGCTACATCGGTGGCGAAGGCCACAACCTGCAGGAGCACTCGGTCGTGCTGATCCGCGGCGGTCGCGTCAAGGACCTGCCGGGTGTGCGCTACCACACCGTGCGCGGCAGCCTCGACGCGGCTGGCGTGACCAAGCGCCGGCAGAGTCGTTCGAAGTACGGCGCCAAGCGCCCGAAGTCCTGAGCTACGTCCACCTACCAAGGTTTGATCCATGTCGCGTAAAGGTTCCAATCCCAGTCGCTCGACGTTGCCCGATCCGAAGCATGGCAGTGATGTCATCGCGCGCTTCATCAACATGGTGATGCAGAGCGGCAAGAAGTCCGTCGCCGAGAAGATCGTCTACGGCGCGCTCGACCAGATCGGCGAGAAGCATGCCGAACCGGTCGGTCTCGTCGAGAAGGCGCTCAACAACGTCGCGCCGGCCGTCGAGGTCAAGTCGCGTCGCGTCGGCGGTGCCACCTACCAGGTGCCGGTCGAAGTCCGTTCGTCGCGCCGCATGGCGCTCGCGATGCGCTGGCTGATCGAGGCTGCGCGCAAGCGCGGCGAGAATTCGATGCCGCGCAAGCTCGCCGCCGAACTTCTCGATGCCGCCGAGAGCCGTGGTGGCGCGGTCAAGAAGCGCGAAGAGACGCATCGCATGGCGGAAGCCAACAAAGCCTTCTCGCACTACCGCTGGTAACAGGGCGAGGTATTGGCTGTGGCACGCAACACTCCCATCGAGCGTTATCGCAATTTCGGCATCATGGCCCACATCGATGCCGGCAAGACGACGACCACCGAGCGCATCCTTTTCTACACCGGCGTGAACCACAAGATCGGCGAGGTTCACGAGGGTGCGGCGACGATGGACTGGATGGAGCAGGAGCAGGAACGCGGGATCACGATCACGTCCGCGGCCACGACCTGCTTCTGGTCCGGCATGGAAAAGGGTTTCGAGCAGCACCGCTTCAACATCATCGACACGCCGGGGCACGTCGACTTCACGATCGAGGTCGAGCGCTCGCTTCGCGTGCTCGATGGCGCCGTGTTCGTGCTGTGCGCGGTCGGCGGTGTGCAGCCGCAGTCGGAAACGGTCTGGCGCCAGGCGAACAAGTACGGTGTGCCGAGGCTCGCGTTCATCAACAAGATGGATCGCACCGGCGCCGATTTCGACAAGGTCGTCGGCCAGCTCAAGGCCCGGCTTGGCGCCAATCCGGTACCGATGCAGGTTCCGATCGGTGCCGAAGAGCATTTCGAAGGGGTCGTCGACCTCGTCAAGATGAAGGCGATCTTCTGGGACTCCGAGTCGCAGGGACTCAATTTCGAGTACCGCGAGATCCCCGAAGCGCTGAGGGCGCGTTGCGAGAAGGCCCACTCGTTCCTCGTCGAGGCAGCCGCCGAGACGTCGGAAGAGTTCATGGACAAGTATCTCGAGCAGGGCAGCCTCAGCGAAGCCGAGATCATCAGCGGGATCCGCTCCGGCACGGTCGGCGGCGCCATCATCCCGGTGTTCTGCGGGACCGCGTTCAAGAACAAGGGCGTCCAGGCGATGCTCGATGCGGTCGTCCAGTTGCTGCCGTCGCCGGCCGATCGTCCGCCGGTCAAGGGCGTCGACGAGAACGACAACGAAGACAGCCGCGCGGCCATCGATGGCGAAAGCTTCTCGGCGCTCGCCTTCAAGATCATGACCGATCCGTTCGTCGGCTCGCTGACCTTCTTCCGCGTCTATTCGGGCGTCCTCAATTCGGGCGATACCGTCTACAACCCGGTCAAGAGCAAGAAGGAACGGGTCGGCCGCCTGTTGCAGATGCACGCGAACCAGCGTGACGAGATCAAGGAAGTCCGGGCCGGCGACATCGCCGCCGCGGTCGGCCTCAAGGACGTCACGACCGGCGACACGCTGTGCGCGCAGGATCGGATCATCACGCTCGAGCGGATGACGTTTCCGGAACCGGTCATCGCGATGGCGGTCGAGCCGAAGACAAAATCCGACCAGGAGAAGATGGGCATCGCGCTGTCGCGCCTGGCCCAGGAAGACCCGTCGTTCCGCGTGCGTTCCGACGAGGAATCGGGCCAGACGATCATCGCCGGCATGGGCGAGCTGCATCTCGACATCATCGTCGATCGCATGCGTCGCGAGTTCAGTGTCGAGGCGAACGTCGGCAAGCCGCAGGTCGCGTACCGCGAGACGATCCGCAAGGCGGTCAAGCAGGAAGGCAAGTTCGTGCGCCAGTCGGGCGGCAAGGGCCAGTACGGCCATGTCGTGCTCGAGATCGAGCCGCAGGAACGCGGAACCGGCTACCTGTTCGTCAACGAGACCGTTGGCGGTTCCGTTCCGAAAGAATACGTTCCGGCCGTCGACAAGGGTATCCGCGAGGCGATGACGAGCGGTCCGATGGCCGGCTATCCGGTCGTCGACATCAAGATCAAGCTCGTCGATGGTTCGTACCACGAGGTCGACTCGAACGAAATGGCGTTCAAGATCGCCGGCTCGATGGGTTTCAAGGAAGGCTTCAACAAGGCCAATCCGGTCCTGCTCGAGCCGATCATGAAGGTCGAGGTCGTCACCCCGGAAGACTACATGGGTGACGTCATGGGCGATCTCAGCCGTCGTCGCGGCCTGTTGCAGGGCACCGACGACACGCCGTCGGGCAAGGTCATCAATGCCCAGGTTCCGCTCGGCGAAATGTTCGGATACGCGACGAGCCTGCGTTCGATGTCGCAGGGGCGCGCCACGTTCACGATGGAATTCGATCATTACGCCGAGGCGCCGAACAGCATCGCCGAAGCGGTGATCAAGAAGAGTTGATGCCCGCGCGATCCACGTCGATCGCGATCACTCACTAGAGCGGTTTCGCGCCGCGCAGGTTGTCACCATCCAGTTCTGAGGTCTGAAGCCATGGCAAAGGGTAAATTCGAACGCACGAAGCCCCACGTGAACGTGGGCACG
>CAZPLY010000046.1:0-4795 GCA_964587775.1 uncultured Dokdonella sp. | reverse complement strand
CCGCTGTCGCTGACGATCTTCGGCCTGATCTTCTTCATGAATTTCCTCGACCTGATCCCGATCGACTTCGTGCCGTGGCTGTGGTCGCAGGGCTATGCCGCCGCCGGCGGCGACCCGGCCCATGCCTACCTGCGCATCGTGCCGACCGCCGACCTCAACACGACGCTCGGCATGGCCCTGACCGTGTTCCTCGTCATCCAGTACGTGGGCATCAGCCAGAAGGGCGTCGGCAAGTTCTTCGCGGAATTCCTCACCGCGCCGTTCCACGCGAACGGCCCGGTCGGCAAGATCATGCTCGCCGCGCCGAACCTGCTGCTGCGCCTGATCGAGGAAACCGTGCGGCCGATCTCGTTGAGCCTGCGACTGTTCGGCAACATGTATGCCGGCGAGTTGATCTTCATCCTGATCGCGGTGATGACGCTCGGCGCGGCGCTCGGTGATTTCTCGACCTGGCCACTCGGCCTCGGCCAGTTCATCGCGGGCTTCGGCTGGACCGCATTCCATATCCTGATCATCACGCTGCAGGCGTTCATCTTCATGGTGCTCTCGATCGTGTATCTGAGCATGGCCGCCGAGAGCCACTGAGTCCCGGTCCACCCCTCGACGGCGACCGGATCGGCGACGAAACGATCACCGGCGAGCGATTTTTTCACGCGGCAATCATTCCCAACTCACCAGTAGAACCACGGAGACAAGCATGGAAACCATCGCCAACATCGCACAGATCGCCGATGTGCTGAGCATGACCGTCATCGCAGCCGCGCTGCTGATCGGCTTCGGCGCCCTCGGCACCGCGATCGGCTTCGCGATCCTCGGCGGCAAGTTCATCGAAGGCGCTTCGCGCCAGCCGGAACTGACCCCGATGCTGCAGACCAAGATGTTCATCGTCGCGGGCCTGCTCGACGCGGTGCCGATGATCGGCGTGGCGATCGCCCTGCTGCTGCTGTTCGCGAATCCGCTTCTCGCCACGCTCGGCGTGCAGTAACAGTCCGCAACGAGCCATGCGCGCGGCGGCCTCGCGGTCGCCGCCACGCAGGAGCAAACACGATGGATATCAATATCACTCTCGTGATCCAGGGCCTGGCGTTCTTCGCCGTGGTCCTGCTCGTCATGAAGTTCGGCTGGCCGCACATCATCGCGGCGATCGAGGAACGCCAGGCGAAGATCGCCGAAGGCCTGGCAGCGGCCGACCGCGCGCGTCAGGAACTCGCCGATGCCGACGCACGCGTGTCCGACGAGATCCGCAAGGCGCGCGTCGAAGCGGCCGCGATCCTCGAGCGGGCGCACCAGCAGGCGAGCCAGATCGTCGAGAAGGCGCGCAATGACGCGATCGTCGAGGGCACCAAGCAGAAGGCGATGGCGGCAGCCGAGATCGACAGCCTCGCCCATCGCGCCCGCGAGGAGTTGCGTGGCCAGGTGGCGACCCTCGCCGTCGCCGGCGCGCGCAAGATCCTCAATCGCGAAATCGACGTCAACGCCCACAAGGCGCTGATCGATCAGCTCGTCGCCGAGATCTGACGCCATGTCGAGCGCACTGACCCTGGCAAGACCGTACGCGCGCGCCGCGTTCGAGATCGCCCGCGAACGCGGCACGCTCGGCGAATGGGCCGGCAAGCTCGCGTTCGCGGCGCAGGTCGCCGCCGACCCGCGTGCCGCCGCCTTGTTCGGCGACCCGCGCATCGGCGCCGGCGATCTCGCCTCGATGTTCGTGCCGGCTGGCGAGGCGGCCGATTCCGCGTTCAGCGCGTTCGTGCAGCTGCTCGCCGACAATCGCCGCCTGCCTGTACTCGCCGAGATCGCCGCGCTGTATGAACTGCTCAAGCTCGACGCCGAGCGCGTGCTCAAGGTCACCGTTCATTCGGCCAGCGCGATCGACGAGGCCGAAGTCGCCAAGCTCAAGGACGCGCTCAAGCGCCGCTTCGGGCGCGACATCGAGCTCAGCCAGGCAATCGACGCCGACATTCTCGGCGGCGCGATCATCGACGCCGGCGACGTCGTCATCGACGGTTCCGTGCGCGGTCGACTCGCCGCACTCGAACAGGCGTTGACGCACTGACGGCAACGGCAAACAGATCCCGTTCCCCTTGACGACATGGCGCGGCCGACCGCCGCGCATGACCCAGGAAATCAAAATGGCCACCACGATCAACCCGTCCGAAATCAGCGAGCTCATCAAGAGCCGCATCGAGAAATTCAAGCTCAGCGCCGATTCGCGCAACGAGGGCACGATCACCAGCGTGTCCGACGGCATCGTGCGCGTGCACGGCCTCAACGACGCGATGTCGGGCGAGATGATCGAGCTGCCGGGCAACACGGTGGCCCTTGCGCTGAACCTCGAGCGCGATTCGGTCGGCGCGGTGGTGCTCGGCAACTACGAGCACCTGCGCGAAGGCGACACCGCGAAGACCACCGGCCGCATCCTCGAGGTGCCGGTCGGCCGCGAACTGCTCGGCCGCGTCGTCGACGCGCTCGGCAATCCGATCGACGGCAAAGGCCCGCTCGGCACGACCCAGACCTCGCCGATCGAGAAGGTTGCGCCCGGCGTGATCTGGCGCAAGTCGGTCGACCAGCCCGTGCAGACCGGCTACAAGTCGGTCGATTCGATGATCCCGATCGGCCGCGGCCAGCGCGAGCTGATCATCGGCGACCGCCAGACCGGCAAGACCGCTCTCGCGATCGACGCGATCATCAACCAGAAGGGTTCGGGCATCAAATGCGTGTACGTCGCGATCGGCCAGAAGCAGAGCTCGATCGCGAACGTCGTGCGCAAGCTCGAGGAAAACGACGCGCTCGCGCACACGATCATCGTCGCGGCGTCGGCCTCCGAGTCGGCCGCGATGCAGTACATCGCCCCCTATTCGGGCTGCGCGATGGGCGAGTTCTTCCGCGACATCGGCGAAGACGCGCTGATCATCTATGACGACCTGACCAAGCAGGCCTGGGCCTACCGCCAGATCTCGCTGCTGCTCAAGCGCCCGCCGGGCCGCGAAGCGTATCCGGGCGACGTGTTCTACCTGCACTCGCGCCTGCTCGAGCGCGCTTCGCGCGTCAGCGAGGAATACGTCGAGAAGTTCACGAACGGCGCTGTCAAAGGCAAGACCGGCTCGTTGACCGCCTTGCCGATCATCGAGACCCAGGCCGGCGACGTTTCGGCATTCGTGCCGACCAACGTGATCTCGATCACCGACGGCCAGATCTTCCTCGAGACCGACCTTTTCAATGCGGGCATCCGTCCGGCCGTGAACGCCGGCATCTCGGTCTCGCGCGTCGGTGGCGCCGCGCAGACCAAGATCGTCAAGAAGCTCTCCGGTGGCGTCAAGCTTGCGCTTGCCCAGTATCGCGAGCTCGCCGCGTTCGCCCAGTTCGCGTCCGACCTCGATGCGGCCACGCGCGCCCAGCTCGAACGCGGCCAGCGCGTGACCGAACTGATGAAGCAGAAACAGTATGCGCCGCTGTCGATCGCGGAACTCGCGCTGTCGGTCTACGCCGCCGAGAAGGGCTATCTCGACGACCTGCCGATCGCGAAGATCCTGCCGTTCGAAGCGGCCTTGCACACGCACTTCCACAGCAATCATGGCGACCTGATGAAGAAGATCGTCGATTCCGGTGACTGGAACAACGACATCGAAGCCGCGTTCAAGAGTGGCCTCGACGAGTTCAAGAAGACCGGGTCCTGGTAAGAGCCGCGAATCGGGATGCGGGATTTTCCGGCGCCGGGTCCGACCCGATGCCGCTACCCCGAATCCCGTATCCCGGATCCCGCTTCAAGAGCAACGCCCGCAGCCGAGTGATCGCTGCAACGACGATGGTGTGAGGTAGACATGGCCGGCGGCAGAGAAATCAAGACCAAGATCAAGAGCGTGCAGAACACCCGCAAGGTGACGCGCGCGCTCGAAATGGTCTCGGCATCGAAGATCCGCAAGGCGCAGGACCTCATGAAGGCCTCGCGCCCGTATGCACGCCTGATGCGCCAGGTGATCGGCCACATCGCGCGCGCGAACAGCGAATACAAGCACCCGTTCATGGTCGAGCATGCCGAGATCCGGCGGATCGGCTATGTCATCGTGTCGACCGACCGCGGCCTGTGCGGCGGCCTCAACTCGAACCTGTTCCGCAAGCTGCTTGGCGAGATCCGCGACTGGCAGGCCAAGGGCGTCGAAGTCGACCTCGTCTGCATCGGCCAGAAGGCGACCTCGTACTTCCGCCGGCTCAAGGTCAACATGGTCGGCAGCGTGACCCATCTCGGCGAACGCCCGCAGGTCGCCGAACTGATCGGCGTCGTCAAGGTCATGCTCGATGCCTACACGGAAGGCCGCATCGACCGCCTCGCCCTCGTCTACAACGATTTCATCAACACGATGACGCAACGCGCGGTGATCGAGCCGCTGCTGCCGCTGCCGCCGTCCGATGAACTCGTGTCGACGCATGCCTGGGACTACCTGTACGAGCCCGATGCCGAGACCGTGCTCGACCACGTGCTGACGCGCTACGTCGAATCACTCGTCTACCAGGCGGTGCTCGAGAACCTCGCCAGCGAGCATGCCGCGCGCATGGTCGCGATGAAGAGCGCCTCGGACAACGCGACCAAGGCGATCGGCACGCTGACCCTGATCTACAACAAGGCGCGCCAGGCAGCGATCACCCAGGAAATTTCGGAAATCGTAGGCGGAGCAGCCGCGGTCTGATCGCGGTTGCATCGACAAGCAAGGCGACGCACAGCGGCGCCACCACATACTTCAAAGAGTCATCCGGAGCACTCCAATGAGCCAGGGCAAAGTCGTACAAATCATCGGCG
>CAZPLY010000045.1:0-7300 GCA_964587775.1 uncultured Dokdonella sp. | reverse complement strand
GGTAGGAGCGCCCCTGGGCGCGAAAGCAATCTGGCGGCAAGGTCGGGTCGCGACCAACAACGGACCGGCAACGCAGTCACGGTCATCGAAGACCTCGGCAGATGTCGGTAGGAGCGCCCCTGGGCGCGAAAGCAATCTTGCGGCAAGGTCGGGTCGCGACCGGGGTCGCTCCTACAACTCATTGTCTTGCCTCGAGGGAATCGCAGCGGCGACGCCGTCACGGTCATCGAAGCCCGCTGCAGACGTCGGCACGAGCCCCTGCGCGCGAAAGCAATCTCGCGGCAAGATCGGGTCGCGACGGGGTCGCTCCTACAGGGCGGCTGCCCAGGCGTCGAGCATTGCGACGATCCCGACGCGTGCCTTCGGCCCATGAATCGGCAGGACGACGATGTCGCCCTCTCGCGCGGCGTCAAGCGCCGTGCGTGCAGCTGAGACCTCGTCGTCCGTTTCGATGACCGCCGACGCCGGGACGCCGGCATCGGCGAGCCCCGCTCGCAGGATCGCAGGGACTTCCGCGACCGCGCGACCTCGCAGCATGGCGTGCATGTCCTTCAGCACGACAAGGTCGGGAGCGTACCCGGCAGCCGTCGCCGCGAGTTCGCGGATCTCGGCATCGCCGCGATTGCCGGCTTGGCCGAGCACGAGGATGAGCCGGCGGTTGCCACGCGGCGTGGTCGCGACCTCGAGCAATCCGCGCAGACCATCCGGGTTGTGCGCGTAGTCGAGGAATACCGTCGTCTTGCCGCGCGTCCAGCGTTGCAGCCTGCCCGGATTGTCCTCGTGCGAGCGACCGAAATGCGCGACCACGTCGGCGATCGTTGCGGGCGCGATGCCGAGCGCGCTCGCGGCGAGCGCGGCCGCGGCGATATTCGCGATGTTGTAGGTCGCCCGTGCGTCGAGTGTCAGCGGCATCTTCGCAACCTCGCCGAGATCGTGCACGCTGCCATCCACGGCGAGGACCAGGCGTCCTTCGCGCACGCCGCAGGTTGCGCCGCCGTGCTCGCGATGCGCCGCGAGGCGCGGGTGCGCGTCGTCGAGCGCGAACCAAGCGAGCGAACCTGCGGGCGCTGCGGCGGTCGCCGCGAGCACGCGATCGTCGGCATTGAGCACGAGCACGCCGTCGGGGGCCACGACACGCGCCACCGTCAGCTTGACCGCGGCAAGGTCGTCGAGCGTGTGGATGCCGTATTCGCCGAAATGGTCGTCGCTGATGTTGGTGACGATCGCGACGTCCGCACGTGGCGGGGCGATGCCGCGCCGCAGGATGCCGCCGCGCGCGGTCTCGAGGATCGCGATCTCGGCCGCAGCATGGCGCAACAGCGCGCGTGCGCCGGCCGGTCCCGAATAGTCACCCGCTTCGAGCGCCCGATCGTCGATGAACAAGCCATCCGTGCAACTGTAAGCCGCATGCAGGCCATGCGCGCGCGCGATCGCGGCCAGCAGGCGCACGCTCGTCGTCTTGCCGTTCGATCCGGTGACGAGCGCGATCGGGATGTCGTGCAATGCGCTCCAGTCGATCGACTCGGGCGCCGGCAGTTTCACCAGCGGCCACGCTTCCGCGCCGCCGCCGCAACCGATCGAGAACGCGTCGTCGTCGACCAGTACGGTCAGGCGACGCGCCTGCGCCGCGGCAACCAGTTCCGCGAGCCGTGGATTGCGTTCCGCGCGCGCGAATGCGTGCAGCGTACGCAGCGCGGAATCCTCGTCCCAGGCGGCGGGGTGACCGGGGGCGTGCAGCAGAGCGACCTGGTCTCCGCCGTCACTGCCCGGCAGATCATCGACCGTTTCCCTCATCCGGCGCTCGCCAAGGCTCGCCAGCCATGCCCATTCGTTGACTTCGGTCGCGCAGAACAACTGGTCGACCGGCGCGCTGAACGCGAGCGAGGCGCCGCTCGCGTGCAGGCGTGCGACGATCGGGCCTTCGGGCCAGCCGAGCAACGCACGCACGTGCACGACACGCTGTTTCCAGGCGTCGATCAAGGCATCGTCGGGAACCGCACCAACGGTTTCGAGCACGGCACCGGGGCCGGAGAAGTGCAGGTTCGATCCGGTCAGGCGACGCGAGTCCTCGAACGGCAGAACGACAGGCGCGCTCAGTCTTCGCTCTCCCGCGGCAGGTGGATGCCGCGCTCGTCGCGCACGATGCCGCCCGTCGCGGCGAAGCTCGACTCGTCGAACACCGGTTCGGCCGCGGCCGGCATCGCGCTGACCGGCGACAGCGACGCCGGTGACCGAACCTCGGCCGCACCTTCCGGCCGGAACTTGATGATCTGCTTCCACGAGCGCACGAGCGCATCGCCGAACACGAGCAGCAGGTCGCCCGCCTGGGCCATCCTCAACGCGGCATCGATCGCCTGCTGCTCGTCGGGAATGATCGAGATCGCGTCGGCCGCGATGCCCGCGGCCCGCAGCCGGCGCGACATGATCAGCGGCACTTCGTCGCCGTCGCGCCCACGCAGTGCATCGTCGCGCCGGCAGATGTAGTAATCGAAGCGGTTTGCGACCGCATCGGCGATTGCGTGCAGGTCCTCGTCGCGGCGGTCACCGGGCCCGGCCAGCACGACGATGCGCCGGCCCGGGACGTCGAGGCGTTGCGCGAGGTCGGCCATGACCGACACCGCATGCGCGTTGTGGCCGTAGTCGAACAGCACCTTGAACGGGTGCTCGTTGAACACGTTCATGCGCCCCGGCGCCTGGAAGAACGTCGTGTCGAACGTGCGCAGCCCCTGGCGCACCGCATCGAGCTTGATGCCGAGCGAGAACGCCATCGCCGCGGCGACCATCGCGTTCTGCACGTTGTGCAGCGCGCGTCCCTCGAGCGTGGCCGGAATCAGGTGCGTCCACAGCAGCGGGATGTGGCTGCCCTTGTCGTACAACGTGATCATCGAGCCGTTGACGCCACCCTCGAGCGCACATGCGCGACCGCCCGCGCGGATGTGCTCGCGCACGAGGCCGTGCGACGGATTCATCGTCACGTAGCAGATCGTCTTCGCGTCGGTGTAGCCCGACATCTTCAACACATTCGGGTCGTCGGCATTTAGGACCGCGCAATCCTCAGCCACCTCGACGACGATGCGCTTGACCTCGGCCAGCTGCTCGAGCGTGTCGATGCCTTTCATGCCGAGGTGGTCGGACTGCACGTTGAGCACGGCGCCGACATTGACCTTGCGCACGCCCATGCCGGCGCGCAGCAGGCCGCCGCGCGCGGTTTCGAGCACGGCGATGTCGATCTGCGGATCGGACAGCACCATGCGCGCCGAGACCGGTCCGGTCATGTCGCCCTCGACGGTGCGCTGGCCATCGATGTAGACGCCATCGGTCGTGGTCAGCCCCGGCGTGTATCCGGCCATCTTCGTGATGTGGGCGAGCATGCGCGCGGTGGTCGTCTTGCCGTTGGTCCCGGTCACCGCGGCGATCGGCACGCGCGAGGGCGAGCCGGGCGGGAACAGCATGTCGACGACCGGACCCGCGGCGTCGCGCGGTGTGCCCTCGCTCGGGCTCACGTGCATGCGGAAGCCCGGCGCGGCATTGACCTCGCAGATGCCGCCGCCGATCGACTTGTAGCTCTCGGCGATGTTCGTCGACAGGAAATCGACGCCGCCGACGTCAAGCCCGATCGCGCGGATCGCGCGCACGGCCATGTCGCGGTTGTCCGGGTGGATGATGTCGGTCACGTCGGTGGCGGTTCCGCCGGTCGACAGGTTCGCGGTCGATCGCAGGTAGACGACCTCGTCGGCGGCCGGCACCGATGCGGCGGTGTAGCCGACGCGGTCCATCATCATTGTTGCCTGCGCATCGAGTTCGAGGCGCGTCAGCACCTTCTCGTGGCCGATGCCGCGGCGCGGATCCTCGTTGACCGCATCGACGAGTTCCGCGATCGTGCGCCGTCCGTCGCCGACCACATGACCGGGCGTGCGGCGCGTCGCGGCCACGAGTTCACCGTTGACCACGAGCAGGCGATGGTCGTCGCCACTGACGTAGTTCTCGACGATGACCGAACGCGAATGTTCGCGCGCCGCGGCGAACCCGGCCCGGATCTCGTCCTCGCTCGACAGCTTGATCGAAATGCCGCGGCCGTGATTGCCGTTGTACGGCTTGGTGACGACCGGCACGCCGAGGCGTTGCGCGGCACGCAGCGCCGCCTCCTCGGTCTGCACGAGTTCCTGGCGCGGCACCGGCAGGCCGAGCGCGCCGAGGATCTTGTTGGTCTCCTCCTTGTCGCCCGCGAGCTCGACCGCGATATGCGGCGTGCGACCGGTAACCGTGGCCTGGATGCGTTGCTGGTACTTGCCGTGCCCGAGCTGCACGAGCGACTGGTCGTTCAGGCGCAACCACGGAATGTCGCGCTCCTCGGCCGCCCGCACGAGGGCAGCGGTCGACGGCCCGAGTGCGCGCCGCTGGGCGTAGCGGATGAACGCATCGCGCGCGGCGTTCCACTCCCAGTCGTCCGGCACGGCACCGCGCTCGCGCAACTCCGGCGGCAGCAGCGACGCGAGCAGGCGCAACCCGAGTTCGCCGGCCGCGATGCCCTCCTCGCGCTGCGCATATTCGTACACGACCGAGTACACGCCGGGCTTGTCGACGCTGCGCGTCTTGCCGAACGTGACATCCTCGCCCGCGATGTTCTGCAGTTCGATCGCGACATGTTCGAGCACGTGCCCGAGCCAGGTGCCTTCGCCTTCGCGCATGCGCCGGATGAAGCCCCCCGGTTCGCGATACGAACACCCGTGCTCGGCAAGTCCCGGCAAGGCGGCAACGAGGGCGTCGATGAACGCGCTGCCGAGGCGCGCGGTCGGCCAGGCTTCGAGTTCGCCGAGATCGAGTTCAAGCCGGATGACCGGGAAATGCGCGTACAGCGACGGACCCACGAAGACGGAACGATCAAGGACGCGCATGCAGGACTTTCCCCCCGGAAATCGATGGTTCGATCAGTGCGTGTTCTTCGAGCTCGACAGGCTGCCGGCCGAAGCCACGCGCGTATGCAGGTTGAACGTCGCGCCGGCGACGAGGATATGCACGGTCAGGCCGAGCAGGCAGACCGGATCGTTCTCGCCAGCCTGGTCCATCGACGAGAACTGCAGCTTGCTCGCATCGACGACCGTGACCGCGCCGCTGCCCTCGACCTCGAGCGTGTTGTCGGGCCGGATGAAGGCCGCGGTGTCCTCGTCGAGGCCGATTCCGACCGCGAACGGGTTGTAGGCGAGCGCCGCGAGCAGTCGCCCGAGCCGGTCGCGCTGGCGGAAATGCTGGTCGATGACGAAACGATTGGTCAGGCCGAGACCCGGCGCGAGCCGCACGCTGCCGGCGGTCGGCGACGAGCCTTCCCTGCCGAACGCGATCATGTGTTCGCTGAGGATGCTTGCACCTGCGCTCGTGCCGCCGACATGCACGCCTTGCGCGTTCAGCGTGCGGATCAGCTTGGCGACCGGCGTCCCGCCAAGCACGGTCGACAGCCGCAGCTGGTTGCCGCCGGTAAAGAAGATGCCGCTCGCCTGTTCAATCCGCTCGAGACGATTGCCTTCGCCCGCATCGCGACGCGTGTCGAAATCGAGCGCGGTCACGCGGCGCGCGCCGAGCTCATGGAAGATCGTCTCGTAACGCGACCCGGTATCGGCAAGCTGGCTTGCCGTCGGAATCACGACGATATCGGCGTCGCCACCGCCGCACAGTGAAACGAACCGCTCGAGAATGCGTGGATCGTTCTGCTTTTCCTCTGCGCCGCCGATCGGCACGATCCAGCCGCGCTCGTCGCCATCCGCAATCCTGCTTGGACTCATTGACCGCCCTGCGTATTGTCCGGGTCCGCTATCTGTACACGGACGGCCGCACTGCTGCAACGATCCAGGCTCGGGGGTGGCGCACCGCGCCAGACCAGGGAAGCACGAGAGCGCACAACTAAGCTTCCCTTCTCCCACCGGGATCGGGGCCCGCACTCCGGCGGGACGAGGGTGGCGCGAAACGCCGGATGAGGGAGCGCACCACACAATCACGGCTCGGGATATTCAAGGCATCTCCCCCGAATTCGGCCCTTCGGGTCAGCCTCACCCCACTGGAGCCGACCATGATCCCGTCAGGACAAGGAATGCGCACGCACGCTGCGGCCCCACCTCCAAAGCAGTGTGCCGGACACTTCACCGGGCATCGCCAAGACGGAACAGGCTGACCGCCTCCCGCATACCCTGGGCTCCGGAATTGACTTCCGCGCCTGCCGAAACACTTCAGCAATTCCCTTCGAAGTCGTCGACGAACGGGAAATCAGGAGCTTCATACGCACCAGGGCCCGGCACCGATTCAACAATGCGCGGTTCTCCATCCTGATCAACCCTCGACAACGGCAATGCTGCACTGCCCATGTTGCGCAGCGGCGCTGACGGCTGCAGGCGGAAATCCTCCGCGAGCGCGTCGACGAACCGGAGATCGGCAAGGGTCAGTGTGTCGGACTCGAACTTCGCACCGGCAAGTGTTAGCACCCCACGTCCGCCGGATATCTGATAGCACCCCGCATCCATCGAATAACACGCCGGGCGCCGGGCGGCTCCGAGCAGGGACGAGGATAGGTAACCCGTTGGAGTACTTGGGGAAAAAGCAACTTGACGTGACCGGCAGTTTCCTGAACGATCGACGCTATCCCCCGGAACCGGGGTCTAATTGTAGTTATGCCCCAATGACAGAGACACGCGGATGATCGCTTTCCTTGGTTGGGGTTCTCTCGTTTGGGACCCGGGCGCGCTATCCATTCATCGCCAGTGGCACACGGACGGTCCGTACGTTCGCGCCGAGTTTCTTCGGCAGTCCAACAATGGACGGCTCACTCTCGTCCTCTCGCAAGACGTAGATCCGGTTCGCGCACTTTGGGCCACGTTCTCTGGCTCTGACCTTGCCCAAGCGCGGGAAGATTTGCGCAACCGCGAGGGCATACTTCGCAAAAACCTAGAAAAGCACATTGGCTCCTGGTCACGAGGCGACGCCAACCCAGCCTACGTTCTAGACCTTGAGCCATGGGCCAATGCACGGGGCATTGAGTCCGTGGTTTGGACCGCGCTACCGCCCAAGTTTGAGGGGGCGGATGGTACTAGCCCAACTATCAATCAGGCCGTGTCCTACCTTGCTGGCCTTACCGGGCCTGCTCGCGACCTTGCTGAGCAGTACATTCGGCGCGCGCCGCCTCAGGTTGACACTTCTTACCGCCGCCGCATTGAGGCAGCACTAGGCTGGTCGTATGCTCGGCATCATGGAGTTGGGGCATAACAATTCCGTAAGAGACTTCCCGTCAACCCCGCCCACATGACGCTCTCGCCTT
>CAZPLY010000044.1:0-7592 GCA_964587775.1 uncultured Dokdonella sp. | reverse complement strand
TCCGACCGGCAAGTTCGTGATCGGCGGACCGGTCGGCGACTGCGGCCTGACCGGGCGCAAGATCATCGTCGACACCTATGGTGGCTGGGCGCGCCATGGCGGCGGTGCGTTCTCGGGCAAGGATCCGTCCAAGGTCGACCGCTCGGCAGCGTACGCGGCGCGCTATGTCGCGAAGAACATCGTCGCCGCCGGCATCGCGGACCGCTGCGAGGTCCAGGTCAGCTATGCGATCGGCGTCGCCGAACCGACCTCGATCTCGGTGACGACGTTCGGCACCGGCAAGATCAGCGACGACAAGATCGAGAAGCTGATCCGCAAGCATTTCGACCTGCGTCCGTACGGCATCATCAAGATGCTCGATCTCGTGCATCCGATGTACCAGCGCACGGCGAGCTACGGCCATTTCGGTCGCACCCCGGAACTCGTGACGCTTTCGACCGGCGAGACGTTCACGACGTTCTCGTGGGAGAAGACCGACAAGGCCGACGCACTGCGCGCGGACGCGAAGATCAGGTAATCCCGCGCCTGGCGACGACGCGACATGAACCCGGAAGGGCCGCCTCGCGCGGCCCTTCCGCATTGTGCGCGTCGCGTCCGCGCATGAGCCTCCCGCACACCCCGACCATGCCGCCTCGACGCGGCACGGGCACGCGGACTTGCGATCAGTTCTCGAAGCCGTTGCGGAAAATGACGTCGTCGAGCAGCGATTCGTCGACGAGCACGAAGATGTCGGTGAAGCCGTTGCTGTCGCCCGGATCGATGTTGCTTGCAGCCGATTCGAAGGCCATCGACAGGCCGGAGCCGTTGACCGCGAGCGTGTTGCCCGACTGCCCGTTGCCGGGCTGGCTCGCCGCAGCCACGCTCAGGATGTCGGGCGAACCCTCGCCCGGAACGAACAGGAAAACCTGCGGAATCGACAGCGGACCGACCTGCATGCTGCAGGAGAGCAGCACGGTGGCACTGTTGGAGACGGCCGACACGCTGCAGCTGTCGTAGTTGGATGACGGGATCAGCGCGGGGCGCGGGATCGGGATCGTCGTCTGCGTCTGGCGGTCGCGCAGGTAGACGCCGCTGTTGCTCTCGGCGGTGCCGGCAGCGAAGCCGAGGCCGCCGAATCCGCGATTCTGGAATGCGACGAAGCGGCCGTCACGCGAGATCGCCGGGCGGTACACGAACGTCGACGACGACAGGCCCGCGGCGCCGACGCGGCTCACGAGTTCGGTCGTATTCGCCTGCAGGTCGCGCACATAGGCCTGTCCCGAACTGACCGTTCCACCGACCATGTTCGCGTTGCAGATGAACGTGATGAAGCGGCCGGTGTCCGACAAGGCATGCGGTTCAAGCACGCAGCTGCCGCCCGACGGGTTGCCGTCCGACTTGGCCGACGCGAGCACGACCGCACCGGTCTGCATGTCCTTCACGAAGATTTCGGGCGAACTGCCGGCCGGTACGCCGAAGTTGGTCGACGCCGTTTCGAACGCGACGTAGCGACCATCCGCGGAAATCGACACCGTGTCGTCATCGGTGCCCGACACCGCGGCGGCGCCGGCGGCCGTCGCGCTCGCCAGCAGAAGTTCGCCGGTCGCACGATCCTTGCGCACGACCTGCCAGCCCGGTCCGAGCGTGCTGCCGAACGTGAGGAACGCGACATATCGGCCATTGCCCGAAACGGCCGGCGCCTCGCCGCGGATCGTGCCGCTGGTGGGCGCAGACGAAACGATCTCGATGAGCCCGGTATGCAGGTCGATCGCGATCGCGCGGTTGCCGTTGTAGGTGTCGCCGGAAACCCAGTTCTTCGCTTCGCTCGTGAAGACGACCGTACGGCCCTCGGAGGACACATCGACCTCACGCGATGTGCCATTGGCCTGCAGGCCGGCGCCCGGGACGAGCCGGGCATACACGAATGCGGCGCATGCCTCGACGCTGGACGCGCAGAGGCCGCACGCCACCAGCAGCGTCGCGATATGGCGGGAAGGGACAAGTTGCATAGGGCGGCTCGTGTTTCCAGGGGAGGAGGCTCCTGTTACGCATGCAGGCGGCCAAACCCCCAACCGCGCGCGCCCGGACCGCCTCGGCAATTCATTCATCGCTTCATCGCGAACAATGGATATAATGCACCCCTCCCTGTCGAGGGGCGCTGCACGTGGGCCGCATCCGGACCCTACCCAGGCTCGACAGGCGATCACGCACAACGGCGCCCGGACCCTCGATCGAACGTCCCCACGGCCTTGCCGTCCGGCGTCGGTCCCGAAACCGGAGCTTTCCAATGAACGCACAACTGAAGACCTTCTCGACCGAAGGCGATTACAAGGTCGCCGACATCTCGCTCGCCGAGTGGGGCCGCAAGGAACTCGACATCGCCGAGCACGAGATGCCTGGCCTGATGTCGATCCGCAAGAAGTACGCCGCCGCGAGGCCGCTTGATGGCGTGCGCGTGACGGGCTCGCTGCACATGACGATCCAGACCGCGGTGCTGATCGAGACGCTGAAGGACATCGGCGCCGACGTGCGCTGGGCCTCGTGCAACATCTTCTCGACCCAGGACCACGCCGCCGCCGCGATCGCGGTGACCGGTACGCCGGTGTTCGCGTGGAAGGGCGAGACGCTCGAGGAATACTGGGACTGCACGCTCGATGCGCTGTCGTTTCCGGACGGCAAGGGCGGCTTTCTCGGGCCGCAGCTCGTCGTCGACGACGGCGGCGATGTCACCCTGCTGATCCACAAGGGCTACGAGCTCGAGAACGGCAGCGACTGGGTCAACACGGCGTCGGGCAACCACGAGGAGCAGGTCATCAAGAACCTGCTCAAGCGCGTGCATGCCGAGCGTCCGGGTTACTGGCACACGGTCGTCAGGGACTGGAAGGGCGTGTCCGAGGAAACGACGACCGGCGTGCACCGCCTGTACCAGATGCTCGAGGCCGGCAAGCTGCTCGTGCCCGCGATCAACGTCAACGACTCGGTCACCAAGTCGAAGTTCGACAACCTCTATGGCTGTCGCGAGTCGCTCGCCGACGGCCTCAAGCGCGCGATGGACGTCATGCTCGCCGGCAAGGTCGCGGTCGTCTGCGGTTATGGCGACGTCGGCAAGGGTTCGGCCCACAGCCTGCGCGCGTACGGCGCGCGTGTCGTCGTCACCGAGATCGACCCGATCAATGCGCTGCAGGCGTCGATGGAAGGCTTCGAGGTCAACACGGTCGAATCGACGCTCGGCCGCGGCGACATCTATGTCACGACGACCGGCAACAAGGACGTGCTGACCCTCGCCCACATGCAGGCCATGAAGGACCAGGCGATCGTCTGCAACATCGGCCACTTCGACAACGAGATCCAGGTCGATGCGCTCTACGCGTCGGGCGCGACGCGCACGAACATCAAGCCGCAAGTCGACAAGTACACGTTCGCGAACGGCAACAGTATCTTCCTGCTCGCCGAAGGTCGCCTCGTCAACCTCGGCTGCGCGACCGGCCACCCGAGCTTCGTCATGTCGAACTCGTTCTCGAACCAGACCCTCGCCCAGATCGACCTGTGGGCGAACAAGGACACCTACGAGCCGAAGGTCTACATCCTGCCGAAGAAGCTCGACGAGGAAGTCGCGCGCCTGCACCTCGAGAAGATCGGCGTCAAGCTGACCACGCTGACCGCCGAGCAGGCCGCGTATCTCGGCGTGCCGGTCGAGGGTCCGTACAAGCCGGACCACTACCGCTACTGATAAGCGGCTCGGTCATTGCTGCAGACGGAACGGGCGCCGCGAGGCGCCCGTTTCATTGGCGGGTTCACTCGCCCGCTTCGCGATCCTTGTCGAGTTCGGCGAACTTCGCGGCCATCGTCGGATTGCCGCGCGTAAGCCGCTTGATCGTCACGTCCTGGGCCTTGTCGTTCGCGAGGCGCAGGTTGCGGTCGGCGCCGAGCAGCGCGTCCCTGGTCTTCTGCAGATGATCGATCGACTTGTCGATCTCCTCGATCGCGGTGTGGAAGCGCCTCGAGGCGAGGTCGTAGTTCTTGCCGAAGGCGGCCTTGAAGGATTCCAGCTCGTTCTCGAACGTCGTGATGTCGACGTTCTGCGCCTTCACGAGCGCGAGCTCCGACTTGTACTTGAGCGCGTTCAAGCCCGCGTTGCGCAACAACGTGATGATCGGCAGGAAGAATTGCGGCCGCACGACATACATCTTCGGGTATCGATGGAACACGTCGACGATGCCGGCGTTGTAGAGCTCGCTCTCGGGTTCGAGCATCGAGACGAGAACCGCGTACTCGCAGCCCTTGTCGACCCGGTCCTTGTCGAGCTGTTTGAGGAAATCCTCGTTCCTGCCCTTGGCGCCGGTCGTGTCGGTCTCGTTCTTCATCTCGAACATGATCGACACGATCTCGTTCCCGGCCTCGTCCGAGTCGCGGAAGATGTAGTCGCCCTTGCTCCCGCTGCGCGCGTCATTGTCCTTCTCGAAATAGGCGCGCGGGAACGCCATCGCGCGCGCTTGGTTGAACTCGTTCGCGCAATGCTGCTCGAGCGTCTCGCCGATCATCTTGGTCGACAGCCTGGCCCGCATGTCGCGCAGGCGTTCGATCGCGTCGTCACGATCCTTGATCTGGGTTTCGTACTTGTCCTTGAGCGACTTTTCGGCAAGCTGTTTCTCGAGCACCGCCCGGTCGAGGCTGCTTTTCAGGCTGTCGCGCTCCTTCTCGAGCGCATTGACGGCTTCGGTGACCGCGAGCTTCTGGGCCACCGCGATGGCATCAAGTTGTGCCTTCAGGCGCTGGATCTCGCTGTCCCTGGCCGCGGCGGCGCCCTGCAGTTCGCTGGCGATCTTCGTGCACGCGAGTTCGACCGCGGTGCGCTTGTCCTGCTCGGCCAGTTCAAGCCGCTCGCGCAACTGCTGCTCGAACTCGCGGTCGCGGACCTGCTTGCGGATGTCGGCGTAGCCGGCCTCGTCGACCTTGAATGCCTTCGAGCAATTCGGGCAGATGATGTCGTGCATGGCGGTGCTTCGTGCTCGCTGGAAACACAGGAGCGCACCTTGTCAGCAACGATCGCGGAAGGGAAGCGGCGGGCGCGCCGACGGACTTCGCGCGCCACGCGCCGCGCGCAGTGCTATCGTTTCCCCGATGGCAAAGTCGGCCGCACCAATCCGCTTCAAGGCCAGGCTGCTGCGGCCGGCCGAGCCGGTAGATGCCGGATGGTCGTTCCTCGTGCTGCCGAAGGCCGCGAGTGCGAAGTTGCCGACGCGCAGCATGATCAGCGTGCAAGGCTCGCTCGCCGGCGCCGCGTTCGTCGCCACGCTCGAGCCGGATGGCGAAGGCAGCCATTGGCTCAAGCTCGGCAACACCTTGTGCGAGGCGGCCGGTGTCGGGCCCGGCTCGATCGTCGAGCTCGCGATCGCACCGGTCGCCGAGGAACCAGAACCCGAGGTACCGCCCGATCTCGCCATGGCGCTCGCCGCGAATGCTGCGGCACATGCGACCGGGAAGGACATCACCGCCGTTGCGCGCCGCGACTGGATCCACTGGATCAGTTCGGGCAAGAAGGCCGAAACGCGCGGCAAGCGCATCGGTGTCGCGTGCGACAAGCTCGCGGGCGGACAGCGCCGTGCCTGCTGCTTCGACCGTTCGGGCATGTACAGCCGCGGCAACATGGGTGCGCCGAAAGCGGCCGATTGACGCGGACCCGCGATTGCCGATCAGGGTCGCCAGTTCGCGTTCGCTTCCCAGAACGCGACACTGCGCCGGTAGGCGTCACGGTCGAGCGGCGTGCCCGAACCGCCTTCCCCGACGCCGAGCGCATTGCGCATCATCGTGATCGGCGCCATCGGGATTTCCTCGGGCTGCATCGTGTACAGGCAGCCGACAATGCCCCAGTCGGCATCGATCGGCGATCCTTCCTTCGCGAGCTGCTCGCGGCTGTAGAGGATCACGACGAGCCATTCCGCGACCGGTGGCTCGATGCCTTCGAACCAGCGCACGAGCACCGGCAACTCCGCACGCGTCCGGCTTTCATAGGCACTGCGCAGCAGGTGGCGGTTCGCCAGTGTGACCGGCATCGTCAGGCAGCGCGTCGAGGTCCAGTTGCGATGCACGTGCAACTGGCAGAACGGTGCGTATCCGGGCAAGACCTTGAACGGCGCCTCGTCGTTGAGACGACGTTCGAACGCCTCGGGCGTACAGGCCTGGATCGTGTTGCGGCGCGGCTCCCCGGGGAACAGGCGCGTTCGCGCAAACGGGGTCAGTGTGATCGACATGGCTCGGCGGCGTGGGAATTGGCGGGCAGGATAACGTCATGCGCAGGCGGCTCGAACCACGGACCGCACGCGGCCTGCGATGCTTCTATATCGCTTCATCGCGACAAAGCGATATATACTGGCCCCGGACCAGCTGCGAGCCTGCCGCGAATGACGTCGATCAGCTTCGAGTTCTTTCCGCCAAAAACCGACGAGCAGCGCGAGGGGCTCGAGAAAGCCGTGCGTGCGCTGAAGCCGCGCACGCCCGAGTACGTCTCGATGACATTCGGGGCGGGCGGCTCGACCCTCAACTACACGGTCGATGCCGTGCGCACATTGCACGAGCAGCATGCGCTCGCTGCGGCACCGCACCTGTCGTGCATGGGCGGCACGCGCGCCGAGATCCGCGCGCTGCTCGAGAACTATCGAGCGATCGGCGTCAACCGCATCGTCGCGCTGCGCGGGGACCTGCCCTCGGGCATGGCCAGCTTCGGCGATTTCCGCTACGCGAGCGAGCTCGTCGAGTTCATCCGCAGCGAAACCGGCGACCATTTCCACATCGAAGTGGCCTGCTATCCCGAGGTGCATCCGCAGGCCGAGGACGCGCATGCCGACCTCGCGAACTTCAAGCGCAAGATCGACGCGGGCGCGAACGGCGCGATCACGCAGTACTTCTACAATCCCGATGGCTACTTCCGTTTCGTCGACGCGATCCGCAAGCTCGGGGTCGACACGCCGGTCGTGCCCGGCATCATGCCGATCGCGAATTTCAGCCAGCTGAAGCGGTTCTCGGAGATGTGCGGCGCCGAGATTCCACGCTGGCTCGCCAAGCGCCTCGTCGCGTATGGCGACGATGTCGACGCAATCCGTGAATTCACCGCCGACGTGGTCGCCGACCTGTGCCGCAAGCTCGTGGCCGGTGGCGCGCCGGGCCTGCACTTCTACACGCTCAACCGGGCGAAGCCGACCGTGGCGATCCTCGATCGCCTGTAGCGGCTGCGGCCTCGACCATTCTTGCCGCAGATCGCATCGCGCCGCGCGGTTGAATCGCGACCAGGGTCGCTCCTACCGAAATACGGCGCGGGTTTCGATGGGAATGAATGGCGTTGCCGCTCACCTGTAGGAGCGGCCCCGGCCGCGACCGTTCTCGCCGCAGATCGCATCGCGCCGCGCGGTTGAATCGCGACCAGGGTCGCTCCTGGCGAAATACGGCGCGGGTTTCGATGCGATGTACCGCGTCACCGCGCCGTTGCGATGGCCGGTGCAGGTTTCGATCGGAATGAATGGCGTTGCCGCTCACCTGTAGGAGCGGCCCCGGCCGCGACCGTTCTCGCCGCAGATCGCATCGCGCCGCGCGGTTGAATCGCGACCAGGGTCGCTCCT
>CAZPLY010000043.1:0-7665 GCA_964587775.1 uncultured Dokdonella sp. | reverse complement strand
GCTGATGCTGCTGCTGATGTGGGTGCACGTGCAGAAGGTGCCGAAGGCGAGCACGACGCCGCCCCGCAGCATTTCGCTGGCCCTGCTCGCGGCGCTGCTGGCGTTGTCGCTGTTCGTGCCGGTGAGGAGCCAGGGCGGGGTCGCCGACCTCGGCACCGCGATCGGCACGATCGACCTCGACTGGTTCTACCTCGTCCTCTATCCGCTGCTGTATCGCTGGCCGCACGGCTGGGTCTGGCTGCTGGTCGGCGGCGTCACCGTGCTGCTGGTCGCGCTGCCGTGGTTGCGCCTCGCCGGCCGCAACCGCGGTGAACGCAGGATCGAAATGCATCCGGGACCGCACATCGCGACCGCGCACTCCGGCGAGACCCTGCTGGATGCCGGCCTGCGCGCCGGCCTCGTGCTGCCGTACGACTGCCGCAACGGCGGCTGCGGCGTCTGCGTCTGCAACGTCCTGCAGGGTCGCATCGATCACGGGCCGTACCAGCCGGCGACGCTGACCGCGTCGATGCGCGAACGCGGCCAGGCCCTGCTCTGCTGCGCGACCGCACTCGAGGATGTCGTCATCTCGGTCGACGTCGTCTCGCTCGATCCCGAGGTCGCCTTCACGGTGCGCAGCGCCGATGCGCGCGTCGAGCGGATCGACCGGCTGTCGGCCGACGTGATCCGGCTCATGCTGTCGTTGCCGGCCGGTGCGCAGATGCCGTTCGTCGCCGGGCAATACCTCAACGTCGTGCTCGCCGACGGTCAGCGGCGCGCGTTCTCGTTCGCCAATCCGCCGCACGAGGCCGGCACGGTCGACAAGCCGTCGATCGAGTTGCATGTGCGGCTCGTGCCCGGCGGACGCTTCACGACCCACGTGTTCGAGAAACTCGCGGTCGGCGACGTGCTGCGCATCGAAGGCCCGTTCGGCCGCTTCGTGCTGCGCGAGGGCGACCAGCCGATCCTCATGATTGCCGGCGCGACCGGCTTCGCGCCGATCAAGAGCATCCTCGAGGACGCGTTCGCGCGCGGCATCGAGCGCCCGATGAAGTTCTATTGGGGCGTTCGCCGGCGCAGCGACCTGTACCAGATGGAACTGGCCGAACGCTGGGCCCGCGAGCATGCGAACTTCACGTTCGTGCCCGTGCTGTCGGATGAGCCCGACGACGCCGGCTGGAACGGTCGGCGCGGTCTCGTCCACGCCGCCTTGCTCGAGGATCACCCGGACCTGCGCGGTTCGGAGGTCTACGTCTGCGGCTCGGTCAGCATGGTCGATGTCGCCGTGCCCGACTTCATTGCCCATGGCCTCGGCGAGGATGCGTGTTTCTCCGATGCATTCCTGCCGAGTCCGACCGGGACGCGGGCTGCGGGCGCCAGCGACCAGACCGATCCGGCTTGACGGCAACGCGCGGCACGGCCGCGCCGGAAACCGGCGCTGGCCGGCTGGGCAGGCCCGGGCGATACTTCGACGCCCACGAGCGGATGCCCGGCCAGCCCGGCCTTCATCGCGTGGCTTGCAGCCTGCGGCGCGCGTCGCCGGCCGCGATCCCTACCGCCGCGCAGCGCGCGCAGATCGAGACCGCATGGACATCTTCAAGGTATTCCGCATCGAGGCCGCCCACCGCCTGCCGCAGGTTCCGGCCGGGCACAAGTGTTCGCGCCTGCACGGCCATTCGTTCCGCATCGAGGTGCACCTGAGCGGACCGGTCGGCGCCGAGACCGGCTGGGTCGCCGATTTCGCCGATATCGGGGCCGCGTTCGCACCGCTGTTCGACCAGCTCGATCACCGCTATCTCAATGACATCGAGGGTCTCGGGAATCCGACCAGCGAGAACCTTGCACGCTGGGTCTGGTCGGCACTGAAGCCGCGCCTGCCCCTGCTCGCGCGCATCGTCATCCACGAGACCTGCACCTCGGGATGCTCGTATTCGGGTGACTGACGCGCGTCGTCTTGTTGCCCTGCACGATCCAGCCCTGGCGCGACGGAACGACCTTTTTCAAGCCTGAAACTGAATGCCTCGCCGAGTAACGACCTGTTATTGTTGCAATGCAACAAGAGCTTTGCTAGAGTGCTCCTACACCCAACCCCAAGTGACGGAGCAGTCCCATGTACGAACAGTTCAATTCGCAGCTTCTGGCGCTCGGCAAGAATTTCGCGGACGCCACGGTCAAGGCCCAGGGCCTGACGCTCGAGAGCTTCGAGCGCATCGCCGACCTGCAGATCAAGGCGATCGAAAACCACGTCAATGCGACCAACGCGTTCTGGTCGGTTGCCTCGGAAGTGCGTGACTTCGAAAGCGCCAAGGCGATCTGGCCGAAGGGCGTCGAGCTGGCCAAGCAGTCGGCCGAGAAGCTCTACAGCACGAGCCAAGAAGTCTTCGGCGTCACCCTGAAGACGAACGAAGCGCTCGGCAACCTGATCAAGGGTTCGCTCGAAGCGACCAACGAAACCGTGGCGCGCCAGGTCAACACGGCCCGCAAGGCTGCCGCAGGCAAGTAAGTTCCCGGTGAGAAAAGCCTGCGGGCTTCCCCTCCCCTCGCAAGCCTGCAGTGCCATCGAAAACCGGACGCTTCGCCGTCCGGTTTTTTTTTGCCGCCGCCACGCCGCGGCGTGACCGCTGCGCCGATGCCCCGTGCGCGCGTTCGCGTGAGAAACTGTCGCGACCATGCCACGACTGACGATCACGCACGGGCCGCTGGCCGGCCAGCAATTCGGCTTCGACGACACCGTCGTCGTCGGGCGCGGCGCCTACAGCGACATCCGCCTCGATGATTCGACCGTCTCGCGCCGGCATGCCGAGTTCCGCCGCGATGCGAACGGCGACTGGCATCTGCACGATCTCGGCAGCGCGAACGGCACCGTGTGCAAAGGTGATCCGGTCAAGGATTCGTGCATGCTCGAGGGCAGCGTCGAGATCGCGTTCGGCGAAGTCGTCGCGCGCTTCGATCGCCGCGGCAGCGAGCGGCCGCCGAGCGGACGCGCCCGCTCGCTCGAGATCGTGCTCGGCCAGTTCGACCTGCTGACCAAGGTCACCTCGCTGCCGTCGCGACGCGAGGATCCCGTGCAACTGATCGGCCTCGCCCTCGATGCGATGCTCGCGACCTTCGTCGGCTGCCGGCGCGTCTGCGTTTTCGTCGCGCGTCCCGGGACGACCACGCTGGCCCTACTCGTGCAGCGCGCAGCGGTCGCCGGCATGCCGCAGGAAAGCATCGCCGCGCTCGCCCAGGCCGCATTGCGCAATGTCGAGGGCCTCGCGGGCAGCGACCTGCTGCCGTCCGTGCTGACCGACGCGCCGGCCAGCGCGCTCGCGATGCCGCTGATGTTCGCCGGGGAAATGCTCGGTGCGCTCGTTGCCGAAGCGGACACGGCCGACGGCTTCACGGCCGAGGATCGCACGCTCGGCAAGGCGCTGGCGGCGATCCTCGCCGGCCTGCTTGATACCCAACGCAGCCAGAATCCCGAACGCCGCGTCGCCGAGCGCGACCTCCTGCTCGCGCGTCGCGTGCAGCAACATTTCCTGCCGCAGAACAGCCTCCAGGTGCCCGGCTACCGGATTGCCGAATCCTATGTCCCGGCGCGTGCGGTCGGCGGCGATCACTACGACTTCCACCGCTACGCCGACGGGCGCATCGGCCTCGTCATCGCCGACGTGTCCGGCAAGGCCGTTTCGGCCGCGCTCGTCATGGCGCGCTTCGGCATGGCCGCGCGCCTGCTCGCCGGCCACGCGAGCGGCCCGCTCGACCTCATCGTCACGCTCAATGTGCTTCTTCTGGACGAACTCGAGGCCGGCATGTTCGTCACGGCCCAAGCCCTCGCCCTCGATCCGGCAAGCGGCGCGCTCGAAATCGTCAATGCCGGGCATCCTGCGCCGCTGCGGCGGCGAGCCGATGGCGTGCTCGCCGAATACGCGCTCGCTGCGGGCGCGCCGCTCGGCGCGAATGCACGCACGGCCTTCCAGGCCTCGCAGCACCTGCTTGCGCCCGGCGACCTCATGGTCCTCTACACCGATGGCCTCAACGAGGCCGAGAACGAAGCCGGCATCCAGTTCGGCCTCGAGGCAGCGGCGCGCGCGATCGGCCCGCACGCCGAGGCGAGAGCGGCGCTCGATGCACTCGATGCCGCGCTCGGCGCCTTCGTCGGCACGACGCCGGCGATCGACGACCTGACCCTCGTCGTGATCAGCCGCGATTGATGTTCAGGGCTTGCGCTCGGCGCCAAGCGCGCGCGCGGCCAGCGCGACGAGTTCGGCATCGGCCGTGGCCGCCGGCGCGGGCTTGCCGTTCGCACCGAGCAGGCGAGCCGCCGTCGCCGACTTGTCGAGCGACGGCTTTTCCGCGGCGGCCGGCTTTGCCGGCGCGGGTTGTCCGGCGGCGGCCGACGCTGCGGCCTGCGGCGGGAGGTCGGCGAGTGCGGCGGCGCGGTCGGGGAAGATCGAGAACAACTGGGTGAAACCGGCGACATCGAACACCTGGCGGATCGTCGCATTGAGTGCGGCCAGACGCAGGCTGCCCTTGCCGTCGACGGCCTTGCCGAGCATGAGCAGGACCCGCAGGCCCGCGCTGCTGACGTAGCCGACGCCGGCGAGGTCGACCACGAACGCGCGCTCCCCGGCCTGCAGCAGGTCCTGTACGGCCAGTTCGAGATCCGCCGAGGTGTCGGTGTCCAGGCGGCCGCCGAGGACGAGCAGGCGCACCTCACCGACCGATTCCTCGCGGATGTCGAGGGCCATTTCAGCCTTCCCGGAACACGAACCGCGCCATCCCGATCTGGATCACGTCTTCGTGCTTGAGCGTGCGCTGCTGGATCGCCTCGGCGTTCACGCGCGTGCCCGACTTGCTGCCGAGGTCGTTCAGCGTGTAACCCTTGCTGTCGACCGTGATCTGGGCGTGGCGCGGCTCGACGCCGGGGCCGCCGATGCGCACCTCGTTGGCGGCGTCGGCACCGAGCGAAACCGGTTTCGGCGGCAACGGCACCGCGGTCCGCCCGGCCTCGGGATTCTGCGGGACAAGCCGCGCGGTGCGCAGCGACATCGTCGCGTTCGGTCCAAACGCGGCAGCGGCGGCCACTCCCGGCACGGCCGGCGGAGGCGGCACGCGCGGCGGCTCGGGCAACTTGAGCACCTGCAGGATCTGGGTCTGCGCGGCCGGGATATCGCGCAGGTCACGCGCCGGTTGTGGCGGCGGTGCATGCTCGGCCGGATCGACCGCCATCGGCATTTCCTGCGTGCTCGCCGGACCGGCTGCCGGCAGGTCGATCTCGAACGACGGTTGCAGCAGTTCCTCCTCGCTGGCGAACACTTCGAGGAAGCGCCCGCGCAGCTTCTCGCCCTGCTTGTGTGCGCTCGCGCGCTCGGCCAGTTCGCTCTCGATCGCCTTCAGGCGATCCTTGTATTCGGCATCGTCGAATTCGCCGAGCTTGTGGCGCAGGTCGATTTCCTGCCGGTCGAGCTTGACCGCCTCGTGGGCCGACGAAATCGAGCTCAGCACGCCGCGCAGGCGCGCATAGGTCTCGCGGGCCTGCTGGCGCAGCGGCTCGGCCTGCGTCTCGAGACCGGCCAGGCGCGCCGCATAGTCGGCGCTGACGCGCGCGAACACGGCGGGATCGAAATCCGCCTTGACCGCATCGAGCCCGGACAGGCGGCCGCGCAGGACGTCGGCATCCTGCTTGAGCGACTTCAGGGCATCGATGACGCTGAGATCAACACCGGACAATGATTCCGGTTCCTCGCGGGACTTGGACATATCGCTCTCCGAGCCGCCGTCAGGCGGCAGCAAATTCGACTTCCACTGCACCGAAACGCAACTTGTCGCCGGGCTTGATCGGCACGTCGACACCGGTCTTCACGCGCACGCCGTTGACGAAGGTGCCATTCACCGTGCCGACTTCCTCGCGCACGTAATACACGGACCCTTCGCGGACGAGTTTCGCATGCCTGCGGCTCAGGCTGCGCGTGGCGTCGATCGCGCTGAGGTTGATCTCGGGATTGATGCCGGCGACCGGATCGGGCCTGCCGACGAGGAACTGGGTCGATACCGGATCGAGCTTGAATGTTTCCCCGCCAGCGTGGCGAAGCAGGCACGATGGCTTCGACTTGATCCCGGGCAAGGCCGGGGCCGGTTTGGCCGCGGCAGCCGCATCGATCGTTGTCGCCGAGACCGGCGCCACCGCGGCAGGGCGCTCGGCGGCCGGCTTGCGCGCCGTCTTGGCCGGTGCCGGTGCCGGTGCCGGCGCGCCGGCCGGGGCGGCACGCAGGCGTGCGTTCTCGGCCAGTGCTTCGGCCAGGCGCGACTCGCTGCGCCGATGGCGCGCGGCGAGCTTGCGCATGATGCGCACGGCGATTTCGATGTTCTGGCGGATCAGGTCGGCGAATTCGGCGCGCTCGATCCGCAGCAGGCGGGTCGGTTCGCGGGCGATCGCGCTGGCGAAGCGTGGCTGGTCCTCGAGCATGGCCATTTCGCCGAAGAAGTCGCCGGGGCCGAGCGTCGCCACGGCCTCGGCGCCACGCGCTGCGAGCAGGATGTCGACCTTTCCCGTTTCGATGATGAACATCGTCTGCCCGGCGTCACCCTCGCGCAGCACCGCCTGACCCGCGGGAACATCGAGATAAGGTGCGCCGGACTGGCTCATCGGAAACGTGCTCTTGCCCGGCGAAAGCGGGCACTCGGTCGATGATTATGCCGACCGCGTCGCGCCAGCGGCAACCGCCGTCAAAGGCGGGCGGTTGCGAGCCATGGCCGCAACGGGCCGCATCCGGAGCAAGCCGCGATGCGGCATATCGACGCGAACGCGGCGGTCCCCGGGCACGCCGCGCGATGGCCCGTCGGGCCTGGCCGCGGCGGGTCGGCGGCCGGCACTGCACGAGGTCCGCATCGGTTGCCACTCCGGAACGCTAACTGCTATCATTTTCAGGCTTAGTCGACGCGTTTTCTCCTGCGTGTCGACATCGCCGCAAGGTCGGGTCGAAGTCAGGTGCGCAATTCCATCGCCCATGGCTGGCAGGTGGCGGTCCGCACCGTGCTGCTGCAGATCGGCGCAACCCTCGCGGTTGCCCTCGTCGCGGCGGCCTTCGGCTGGCGGCACGGCCTCGCCGCGCTCGCGGGTGGTGCGATCGTCGCCGCGGGAAACTTGCTGTTCGCGTTGCGCCTGTTCGGGCGCGGGGTGGCGTCGGCGCGCAACGTGTTGCGCTCGGCCTACGCCGCGGAAGTGTTGAAGTGGCTGTGGTTGTGCCTCGCGCTGTACCTCGCCATTGCGGTGTTCAAGCTGCCTTTCCCCGGTCTGGTCACCGGCATGCTGGCGGCGCAGTTCGCGTTCTGGATCGCCCTATTCGCAATCAGGTAGCACGATGGCCACTGAAGAAGCCGGTTCGACCGACATGACCGGGTACATCCAGCATCACCTTCACCACTGGCAGGTGTCCGTGGGTGAAGGCGCATTCATGACGATCAACGTCGACACGCTGATCTTCTCGCTGCTGAGCGCGCTCGTCTTCATGTTCCTGTTCATCGTGCTTGCGCGCCGGGCGACAGCGGGCGTGCCGGGCAAGCTGCAATCGGTGGTCGAGATCGTCGTCGGCTTCGTCGATGGCCTCGTGCGCGAAACGTTCCACGGGCGCAGCAAACTGATCGGGCCGCTGTCGCTGACGATCTTCGGCCTGATCTTCTTCATGAATTTCCTCGACCTGA
>CAZPLY010000042.1:0-7835 GCA_964587775.1 uncultured Dokdonella sp. | reverse complement strand
CATGCATGCGCTGGTCGCCGGCATGCAATGGAACCTGCGCGACAGCTGGCACGTCCTGGGACTCGCGCGGCCTTGAGGCGTTCCGGCTGATCGGGTGGTCGTGGCCGGAGGGTTCCTGTGCCGACTACGCCGTTCGCGCTTATCGTCGTCGCGACCTCAAGCCCGAGGCGTGGAAACCGCCGCGGCGCGCGAGGCTCGGAACAAGGCATCGGCCATCGCTTCGATCGCCGCGCGTTCGTGCAGGGTATCGAGCCAGGCCGGCGGGATCGAGGTCGCGCCGTAGCATGCGCCGGCCAGCTGTCCCGTGATCGCGGCTGTCGTGTCGGCGTCGTCGCCGAGGTTGACGGCCGCGAGCACGGCCTCGGCGTAACTCGACGTCTGCGCGAAGCACCACAGCGCGGCTTCGAGCGATTCGACCGCGTAGCCGCTGCCGACGATGTCGTCGCGCGGCTTGTCCCGGTAAGCGCCGGCCGCGAGGGCGACGAGCTTCGGTTCGGCGAGGACGATGCCGCGTGGTTCGAGTACCTCGTCCTTGGCCCGGCCGTGCAGCGCATTGGCGAGCAAGCGCGCGAACAGGCGACAGCATTCGACCGCCTCGGGCGCTGCATGCGTCGTGCGCGAGCTGTCTGCGCTGCAGCGTTCGATCGCATCGTCATCGGGGAAATGGCGCAGGATGACCGGCGCGAGGCGCATCAACGAGCCATTGCCGGCCGCGCGCGGATTGTCCGAGCCGGCGAACGCCTCGCCGGTTTCCTCGAAGCGGTGCAGGGCCGCGGCGACCGTGTTGCCGATGTCGAAGCAGCGTCCGGTCGAACTGAGATGGCCCTCGCGCCACCAGCGCCGGTAGCGCTGCATCTGGTCGCGCGCATCGAAGCCATCGCAGGCGAGCAGGCTTTCAGCAAGGCAGAGCGCCATCGAGGTGTCATCGGTCCATTGCCCCGGCGCGAGCGCGAACGGTCCGCCGCCACGCATGCCGGTGACCGGGACAAACGTGCCGCGTGGCTGGAACTCGACGCTCGTGCCGAGCGCATCGCCGCAGGCGAGGCCGAGCAGTGCACCGCGGTAGCGGTCGGCAAGGGCAGGTTCGATCGGCATCGGCCGTGCTCCGCGCTGGGTCGCGCAAGGCTACCGTGACCGGAACGGGAATCAATGCCGGCAAGCATGCCCGTGCCGTTCCAGGGCGGATCTGCCGCAGGCGTCCGCGGGCGGCGTGATTCCGTGATCCGCAGGCGACGGCGGAAACCGATGCGCGGGCTCCGCCCTGCAAGCGCGTGATTGTCCGACGATCGTGCGGCGTGCGCTTCCGCCCGCCCGGCTCGCCGCTTACCATGCGCGTTCAGTCCTGCCGGGATCGATCCGATGAAAGCCTTGGTCTTCGCTGTCGCGCTGGCTGTTGCCGCGCCTGTCCTTGCCGCCCCGCACCCGTTCGACGTGCGCGACCTCGTCATGCTCGACCGTGTCGGTGACCAGGTACTGTCGCCTGACGGCCGCACGATCGCGCTGCAACTGCGCGAAACCGATTTCGCGGCGAACAAGGGCAAGAACAGCATCTGGACGTTGCCGGCGGCGGGCGGCAAGTCGGTGCGCCTGCGTGATGGTGCGACGACGCCACGCTGGTCGGCGGATGGCGCGAGCATCTATTTCCTTGCCGCGAAGGACGACATCAGCCAGCTCTGGCGCATCCCGGCCAAGGGGGGCGAAGCGCAGGCGGTGACCGACCTAGCGCTCGATGTCGGCAGCTACAAGCTGTCGCCCGATGGCAGGTCGGTGCTGCTCACGGTCGAGCTGTTCGTCGATTGTGCAAGCGAGTCCTCGCCGATCGCGTGCACGAAGCAGCGCCTGACACGGCCGGCCGATGCGAAGTCGAGCGGCAAGCTGCACAGCAGCCTGTTCGTGCGGCATTGGGATGCCTGGTCCGATGGCCGCCGCCAGCAGCTGATGATCGCGACGTTCGATGCCGACGGCCGCATCGGCGAGCCGAAGCTGCTGAGTGCCGGCATCGATGGCGATGTGCCATCCAAGCCGTTCGGCGACGACAGCGAATACGCCTTCTCGCCCGACGGCGCGACGGTCTACTTCGGCGTGCGTGCTGTCGGTGCCGAGGAAGCCTGGTCGACCAACTTCGACATCCATTCGGTCCCGGCCGATGGCTCGGCGAAGCCGACCAACCTGACCGCCGACAACAAGGCGATGGACGCCTGGCCGCTGCCATCGAAGGACGGCAAGACGCTGTACTACCTCGCGATGCAGCGGCCCGGCTTCGAGGCCGACCGACTCGGCATCCGCGCGCTCGATCTCGCGACTGGCGAGAAGCGCGAGATCGCGCCGGACTGGGATCGCTCGGCCTCGCCGCCGAAGCTGTCGGCCGACGGGCGCACCCTGTACACGGCGAGCGACGACAACGGCCAGCATCCGCTGTTCGCGGTCGACATCACGAGCGGCAAGGTCACGAAGCTCGTCAGCGACGGTGTCGTCACCGGCTTCGATGTCGGCCCGAAATCGCTGCTCGTCGCGCGCCAGGACCACAAGCATCCGACCGATCTCTACATCACCGATCTTCGCGGCAAGGGCCTGCGCCAGGTCTCCCGCTTCAATGCGGAGCGCCTGCGCGACTTGCGCTTCGGCGACAGCGAATTCTTCACGTTCAAGGGTGCCGGCGGCGCGACCGTGCAGGGCTACATCGTCAAGCCGGTCGGCTTCAAGGCCAACAGGAAGTATCCGGTAGCGTTCATCATCCACGGCGGTCCGCAGGGTTCGATGAACAACGATTTCCACTACCGCTGGAACCCGCAGACCTATGCGGGCCAGGGCTTCGCGGTCGTCACGATCAATTTCCACGGCTCGACTGGCTACGGCCAGGCCTTCACCGATGCGATCTCGCAGGACTGGGGCGGCAAGCCGCTCGAGGACCTCAAGCTCGGTTGGGCGGCCGCGCTGAAGAAGTACAGGTTCCTCGATGGCGATCGCGCCTGCGCGCTCGGCGCGTCGTATGGCGGCTACATGGTCAACTGGATTGCGGGCAACTGGAACGAGCCCTGGAAATGCCTCGTCAACCACGACGGCGTGTTCGACACGCGCGCGATGGGCTATGAAACCGAGGAACTCTGGTTCACCGAATGGGAAAACGGCGGCACGGTTTTCGACAAGCCCGCAAACTACGAGAAGTTCAATCCGCTCAACCACGTCAAGGACTGGCGCGTGCCGATGCTCGTCATCCAGGGGGAGAAGGATTTCCGCATCCCGACCACGCAGGGCCTCGCCACATTCACGGCCTTGCAGCGGCGCGGCATACCGAGCGAACTGCTGGTGTTTCCGGACGAGAACCACTGGGTGCTGAAGCCGCACAACAGCGTGCAATGGCATGACGCCGTGAACGCCTGGCTCAAGCGCTGGACCGCTGAGTAACGCGCAGCTGCCGAGAGTCTCCCGCTGGCGCCGGCCCGGATCATCCTCCGTCGAGGTCGATGTTCCAGGCGCACGGCAAGGCGTCGTTCGGTTCGTCCATTGATCGGTCTTTCTCCACGAAGCGCCGCGATGCCGTCGCGGATGTGGGAGGCCGGAAATGTTCAAGCTGCTCCTGAAGGCGGGACTGGTCGCTGCTTTGCTCGGCGCGGGCAACGCGCCGGCCGCCGTGATCTGCGCCGCGACGACCAACGCGATCCGCCAGGCGCTGTCCGTCGCCGAAACCAACGGCGAAGCCGACACGATCCGCATCATCATCGGCAGCTATGCACCGACGACCGGTTCCGTTGCGTTTTCCTATTCCTCAGTGCAGGGCAACGCGCTGACGATCGAAGGCGGCTGGACCTTCGGTTGCGGCGAAAGGGTCGATCGAGCCGACCTGACCGTGCTCGGCGGATCGGGCGCGCGACCGGTCCTCGACATCGGCACGAACGGATTCGGCTCGGTGAAGATCAGGAACCTGTCGATCAAGGACGGCAAATCCGCCCAGCGCGGCGCGGGCCTGTCCATTCTCGCCGGAACCAATCCGTTCGCGGCCGCGTTCACCGGCACGATCACCGTCGAACGCGTGGTCTTCCTGTTCAACCGCAGTGCGGCCGAGGCCGGCGCACTGGTCGTCGATACGAGCGGCGGCAACGTGGCGGTCCGCGGCAACCTGATCGCATTCAACCGCTGCGGTGACGACAACTGTGCCTTGCTGATCCACAGCCGCGACCCCGCGCCGGTTCCGGTGCTGTTCGGTGGCAACACGATTGCACTCAATACCTGCATTCCCGGCGCGTCGTCGTGCAACTCGGGCGGTGCGCGCTTCACCGGACAGCAGAGTGCGGTCATCTACGACAACCTGTTCGCTCTCCACAGTGGCGGCGATCTCTCGTTGCAGAATCCGGTCGTCGAGGCCGACCTCTACTACAACAACATCGAGGTGCTGATCGGCAACCCCGATTCCGAAACAGGCACCGTGAACGTGGCCAACCCGCAATTCGTGGACGCACTCGCCGAGGATTTCCGCCTCAAGCCGACCTCGCCCGTGCGCAACCTCGGCAATGCACCGTTCCCGCTGCCCGGCGTCGACCTCGACGGCAAGCCACGCATCATCGAATCCGCCCCCGACCTCGGCGCCTACGAGACGCCGGACTACCTGTTCGTCGACGGCTTCGACGGGAATTCTTGAGGCGTCAGCGTCCACTCGCAATCGAAAAGCAGCATCGCGCGGCGTCAGCCGGGTGCGTAAGGCCGCGGCAGAATCCGCTGCGTGGGTCCCGCCGCGCCTGGCCTGCGACGGGCTCGGGAATCCAGGACTCTTGTGCCGGACGGACTAGCCTGACGACCTGCTGGCCTGGACTGCGCCGATGACCATGCAGATCAGGGATGGCCAGAAGGTGAGGAACGCGAGCAGGCCGGGGCCGACGGGATTGGGGTCCGGATCGGGCCAAAGGCCGATGCCTGCAAGCATGATGATGGCCAGCAGCGGCCCGGAGCCGAGGACGAAGAGCCAGAAGCCCGTCTTGAAAAGACGATTTGCAAAGTAGCGGTTCATCGGTGGGATACGTTCCTGTTCAAGGTGGGACAGGCGACATCGGGCCGACCTCCGCGTCCAGTGCGATGATCGAAGACATGAGGCGTCTTCGGGTCAGCGCGCGCGCCGGTAGTGCATCGCGACCGCGCCGTTGCGCAGCGGCTTCGCCGAGATCAACTCGAGCCGTCGCGTGCCGGGCAGGCCGCTCGCGTAAAGGGTCGGGCCGTGGCCGGCGATCCTCGGATGGACGAGCAGTTTGTACTCATCGATCAGATCCAGCCGGTCCAGCGCGATCGCGAGCTTGCCGCTGCCTATGAGCACGCCGTCCGGCGTCGCGTCCTTCAGCTTCTGCACGCCCGTGCGCAGGTCGTCGGTGAGGTGATGGCTGTTGGTCCACGGGAAGTCCGTTCGCGTCGAGGACACGACGTACTTCGGCTTGGCCTCGAGCTTGCGCGCCCACTCGCGCACCGCGGCAGGCGCCTCGACGTCGCCGCGCGCGACCGCTGGCCAGTGGCACTCCATCATCTCGTAGGTGACGCGACCCCACAGCATCGCCCCGCTCTCGTCCATGAGGCGCGTGAAGAACGCGTGCGTCTCGTCGTCGGCGATGCCTTCGGTGTGGTCGACGCAGCCGTCCAACGTGACGTTGATGCTGAAGGTCAGAAGTCCCATGTCTTCGCCCGTTGCTTGTGAATGCCGATCTTGCATGCCCTCTGGCGTCGATGAGTTCGCGATCCGATCCGAGGCCGCCGCGCTTTGTCTCGCGGCAGGAGGAGGCATCGACCAGGTTTGCAGGCCGGACTCGGCGCCGGGGTGATGGTGATGGCCCTGTCGGTCTGGTTCATGGTCTGCTGTCTGAGCGGGCCTCGGATTGAATGGTCAGATGCGGACCGTATAGGCCATCGGCACGTAAGGCGGACAGCAATGAGGAGGCGGCTGCCCTGATGGCACGAAACCAAAGCTCCGATAGACCGCGACAGCTGAAGGAGTCGAGTTCACCGTGTAGGGTCCAGGGCCGGCGACATGAAGGAGCTGCCGCCACAGCCGGCGTGCAATTCCCTGTCGGTGCAGCTCGGGCCGAACGAACAGATGGTAGACGTGAGATCCGTCCCGAGTGGCAATGTAACCGCAAAAATCCGCGCCGCGCTCCGCGACCAGGTGCAGATAGTTCGGGGCCACGAGACGGTCCGAAACCGCAGTCCCGGTGAGGCTGTCGAGGAATGGCCTCGCTGCCGGATCACTCGGGTCCGGGAGCACCAGCGGAACCATCACGTGCAGCAGCCCGCGGATGGCGCGGGCATCGTCGAGCCTGGCCTCCCTGATGCGCAACGTCTCCATGGCAACGGTCATCCGGATTCAGCCTTCAGTCGTTCGTCTGTACGGTGAGCGCGCAGGAGAACACCGGGATCCACAATTCCGCCATTGATTTCGCGCCTCCCGCGGACGCCCGTCAAGCGGTGATCGTCAATGGGTGCAGCACTCGAGCGCGTGGCAGGGCGTGCCGGATATCACTCCGCCTGACAGGCTGGCAGTTCCTGTCCGGCATACCGCGAACGCAAGTGCTGCTCGAGTCCGGAGACCGGAATCGCCTTGCGCGGCGAGAAACCGGTGTCCGTACGGTGCAGGAAACTCCCGCGCCTTGCGATCTCATCCTCGGAAAGGAAATCGGCGGGGATCAACAGATCATCCGCGAACTGCCCCGGATCGATGTCCACGACCGTTTCCACGACCGAACACGGCAGCCACCAGATCGGGTCCGGATCATCGAGCACGATGAACAAGGCGCCGCTCCGATCGGCGTGAAGCACGGCTTCGGCGTAACGCGGCATCACGATCGCGCTTCCGGCAACGGCGAGACGGATCAGCGAAGCCTTGCCGTGCTGACCGAACTGCTCCATGCCGTAGTGGCTGGTGGTGGCGGCGACGATCGAGGTTCGCCCGATGCTTCCGAAAACGACATCAAGGATGCGGGCACGGAACCAGAAAGGCGGCGGGTCCATGCAGAGGACGTCCGGCTTCAGGCATGCCGGGAATTGCGGCAGGTAGCCGCCAGGTTGCGTCCTTGCGACGACCACCACGCCCTGCGAGGCCTTCCAATCCACATCCGGAAAGGTCTGCGGAGGACGCATGCCCGCGCAACCGGCGAGAGCAGCAAAGGCAGCCAAGGCAAGATGGCGTTTCATCATCGCAACCGGATTCCATGGTTCGACCCGCGTCCGCGAGGCGCGACGTCTCTTGCGAAAGCTTAGCCGCTGCCGACTACGGGTTGTAGAATGTCACCGGGACGATCTTGCCGTCCTTGACCTCATGGACAGCGATCGCTTCGATCGGGCCGTCCGGATGGCCGATCAACCGTTCGTGGTCGATCCCGAAGCGGTCGAAAACGATTCGCTTCGGGATGACAGCCCGCACTTGAACACCTTGGCCACAGCACCTCACACCAGAATCAAGCCGCGCCGCGAAGCGGCGTCGGCTTGAATGATTCAGGGCTCACGCGGCACGCCGCGTAGAAAGCCGCATGGCCAGCCAAGTAAGCAGGACCAAGGCCAAGGGACAGGCCCAGCCGAAGCGCGTAGCAATTGCTATGGATTCATCGGCAAGGGTGGCCCAAGCGACATTGAGTGCCCAGCCTGTTGCGACTGCAATGGCCGCAGCGACCCAACCGTTGCAGCGCGCACGCGCCCTTAGCAGCCAGAACATGGCGACCGGCAGAACAAGGGCTGCGACCAAGAGAACTATGGGTGCGAGCGTGTTCATGGTGGCCCCAACACCTGAATTAAGCCGCGCCGCGAAGCGGCGTCGGCTTGAACGAGTAAAAAGAGACTTCCTGCTCCCTGAGGCCTCGAGGGCCATG
>CAZPLY010000041.1:0-7842 GCA_964587775.1 uncultured Dokdonella sp. | reverse complement strand
TGGTGTGGCCGACGCGCGACGAAACCTTGCGCACCACCGGCGTGATCATCGTCGTCGTCATCATCATCAGCATCGTGCTTGGCTTGATCGATCTCGTGCTCAAGGTGATCGTGATGGACTGGCTGTTGAAGCTCGGGCACTGAGGCAAGACATGGCAAAGCGCTGGTACGTCGTTCACGCCTACTCGGGCTTCGAGCATCAGGTCGCGCGCGCTCTCAAGGAGCGCATCGCGCGGGCGGGCATGGAAGACAAGTTCGGCGACGTGCTCGTGCCGACCGAGGAAGTCATCGAGATGCGTGGCGGCCAGAAGCGCCGCAGCGAGCGCAAGTTCTTCCCGGGCTACGTGCTCGTGCAGATCGAGACCGATGAATCCGACCGCAAGCTGCGCATCGACGATGATTCCTGGCACCTGATCAAGGAAACCGCGAAGGTCATGGGGTTCATCGGCGGCACCGCCGACCGCCCGTTGCCGATCAAGGATTCCGAGGCCGAGGCGATCGTCCAGCGCGTGCAGGAAGGCGTCGACAAGCCGAAGCCGAAGACCCTGTTCGAACCGGGCGAGATGGTTCGCGTCACCGAAGGCCCGTTCAACGATTTCAACGGCGTCGTCGAGGAAGTCAATTACGAGAAGAGCCGCCTGCGCGTGGCGGTGCTGATTTTCGGTCGTTCCACCCCGGTCGAACTCGAGTTCGGCCAGGTCGAGAAGGCCTGAAGGGCCGGGGGTCGGGAATCGGGAACAGGGAATCGAAAAAGCGCAGCTTCCCGCTCGCGCCTTGGATCATTCCCGATTTCCATTCTCCATTCCCGAACTTTAATCAAGGGAGGAGTCCCGCAGTCGTAACGGACGTGCAGACGCTCGAACTCCAGGAGTAGCGAAAGATGGCAAAGAAGGTAGTCGGTTACATCAAGCTGCAGGTCAAGGCCGGTCAGGCCAACCCCTCGCCGCCCGTCGGTCCCGCGCTCGGACAGCGCGGCCTCAACATCATGGAGTTCTGCAAGGCGTTCAACGCCGCGACGCAGAAGCTCGAGCCGGGACTGCCGATTCCGGTCGTCATCACGGCCTACTCGGACCGCAGCTTCACGTTCATCACGAAGACGCCACCGGCGACGATCCTGCTCAAGAAGGCCGCCGGCATCCAGTCGGGCTCCAAGCGCCCGAATACGGAAAAGGTCGGCAAGGTCTCGCGCAAGCAACTCGAGGACATCGCCAAGGCGAAGGAGCCCGATCTGACTGCAGCGAGTCTGGACGCCGCCGTGCGCACGATCGCCGGCAGCGCGCGCAGCATGGGTCTTGTGGTGGAGGGCTGAGAACATGACAACGAATGGAAAGCGCTACAAGGCCCTCCGCGAGAAGGTCGTCCCGGGCAAGGCCTACGGTCTTGACGATGCCCTGAAGCTCGTCAAGGACGGTGCCAAGACCAAGTTCGTCGAATCGGTCGACGTGGCAATCCGCCTCGGCATCGATGCGAAGAAGTCCGACCAGGGCGTGCGTGGCTCGTCGGTGCTGCCACACGGCACCGGCAAGAGCGTGCGCGTTGCGGTGTTCTGCCCGGCCGGCGAGAAGGCCGAAGCGGCGAAGGCCGCCGGTGCCGACATCGTCGGCATGGACGATCTCGCCGAGAAGATGCAGGCCGGCGACCTGAACTACGATCGCGTCATCGCGACGCCCGATGCGATGCGCGTGGTCGGCAAGCTCGGCCAGGTGCTCGGCCCGCGTGGCCTGATGCCGAACCCGAAGGATGGCTCGGTCGCCGCCGACGTGGTCACTGCCGTGAAGAACGCCAAGGCGGGTCAGGTGCGTTTCCGCAACGACAAGGCCGGCATCATTCATTGCACGATCGGCAAGGTCAATTTCGAGACGAATGCACTGAGCGAGAACCTCGGCACGCTGCTGATGGACCTCGTCAAGGCGAAGCCCGCGGCGGCCAAGGGTGTTTTCGTCCAGAAGGTTTCGCTGTCGAGCACGATGGGCGTCGGCGTCACCGTCGATCCAGCGAGCTTGCCGCTCAAGTGATGTGCCCGGCCGTCGTCGGTGATCGCGCAGGCGATCGCCGCGGCAGCCGCGCCAGAAGATTTTCAGGATGGTCGCCGAGGCGGCCGTCCACGAGGTTTTGAGGGCATCCGGATCCCGCTCGCGGGACGAGGTGGCCGTCAAAGACCGCAGGCGGCCGAGACGGCGCGACCGGGATGCATGGAAGCATGCAGACAGCGATGGATCATCCCGGTCTCACCGGCAAGGCCTCAAACCGCCAGCCTGCGCAGATGGTGCAGCCCGACAGGTTTTCCTGAAACGGCCACCGGACGAGGCATCGAGAGATGCCGACGGATTCGCGAAGGACGCGCAATCCGATCGTTTCAGGGTCCCGGCACGCAGGAGCGTACCCGGAGCCCGGTTCGGAGAAAGCAATGGCGCTCAATCTTGCGCAAAAGAAAGAGGTCGTTGCCGAACTGGCGAACGTTGCCGCCAAGGCGCATTCACTGGTCGCCGCCGAATACGCCGGTCTGACCGTCGAGCAGCTCACCCAGCTGCGAAAGAAGGCCCGCCAGGGCGGGGTTTACCTCAAGGTGGCGAAAAACACCTTGGTATCCCGCGCCGTGGACGGCACGGACTACGCGTGTGTCAAGGACACGCTGAGTGGCCCGTTGCTGTACGCCTTCTCGACCGAGGATCCCGGTGCTGCCGGTCGACTGATCAAGGAATTCGCCAAGGCGAACGACAAGCTGAAGCCGCAACTGGTCGCCATCGGCGGCAAGGCATATCCGGGGTCGCACGTCGACGTGCTCGCCTCGCTGCCGACCCGCGAACAGGCGCTCAGCATGTTCCTCAGCGTGCTCGTCCAGCCCGCCACGATGCTGGTCCGGCTCTTGTCGGAACCCGCGTCGCAACTCGCTCGCGCGACCAATCAGGTCGCGCAGCAGAAGCAGGCTGCGTGAGCATTCGCCATTCGGTTTCCAATCATCCTTTAGCCGTTTTTCAGGAGTCATAACATGTCGCTCAGCAATGAACAGATCATCGACGCGATCTCCAGCAAGTCCCTCATCGAGGTGATGGAGCTGGTCAAGGCGATGGAAGAGAAGTTCGGCGTGTCCGCCGCCGCCCCGGTCGCTGCCGCAGCCGGTCCGGCTGCCGCCGCCGCCGCCCCGGCCGAAGAGCAGACCGAGTTCTCGGTCGGCCTCAAGGCTGCCGGCGAGAAGAAGGTCGAAGTGATCAAGGTCGTTCGCGCGATCACGGGTCTCGGCCTCAAGGAAGCCAAGGACCTCGTCGAATCCGCTCCGGCCGTCGTCAAGGACGCCGTCAGCAAGGACGACGCCGCGAAGTTCAAGAAGGACCTCGAAGCCGCCGGTGCCACCGTCGAGATCAAGTAAGCGGCGCTTTGCGTCGTTTGCCGGTCCAGAGTCAGGACGGCCTGGGGGTGAAAACCCCCGGGCTTTGTCCGTTTCACTGGTGGGAATAGGGAATAGGGAATAGGGAATCGCTGCGCCGCCCGGCGCCGAAGCGAATCCCCATTCCCGATTCCCGATTCCCCGCAATTCACCCCGGCCCGCGCCTCCCACGCTGGCCACGCTCCGAGGCGGTACCCCACGATGACCTACTCGTTCACTGAAAAGAAGCGCATCCGCAAGGATTTCGGCAAGCGTCCGCCGGTTCTTGACGTTCCGTTCCTGCTCGCGATCCAGGTTGACTCGTATCGCGAGTTCCTGCAGCTCGAGGGCGATCCGAACAAGCGCGAGGACAAGGGTCTGCATGCCGCCCTGCAGTCGGTGTTCCCGATTTCGAGCTATTCGGGCAATGCCGCGCTCGAATACGTCAGCTATCGCCTCGGCGAGCCTGCGTTCGACGAGCGCGAATGCCGCTCGCGTGGCATGTCCTACGGCGCGCCGTTGCGCGTGACCGTCCGCCTCGTCATCTACGACCGCGAGTCGTCGAACAAGGCGATCAAGTACGTCAAGGAACAGGAAGTCTACATGGGCGAACTGCCGCTCATGACCGACACCGGCACGTTCATCGTGAACGGCACCGAGCGCGTGATCGTCTCGCAGCTGCACCGTTCGCCCGGCGTGTTCTTCGACCACGACCGCGGCAAGACGCACTCCTCGGGCAAGCTGCTGTATTCCGCGCGCGTGATCCCGTATCGCGGCTCGTGGCTCGATTTCGAGTTCGATCCGAAGGACGCGCTGTTCACGCGCATCGACCGTCGCCGCAAGTTGCCGGTGACGATCCTGCTGCGCGCGCTCGGATACACGAACGAGCAGATGCTCGACATCTTCTTCGAACACAACGTGTTCCAGCTCGGCAAGAAGGACGGCGCGGAGCTCGAGCTCGTGGCCGAACGCCTGCGTGGCGAAACGCTCAATTTCGATCTAAAGATCGGCGACGAGGTCGTCGTCGAGACCGGCAAGCGCATCACCGCTCGCCACGTGCGCCGCCTCGAGACGGCAAAGATCAAGTCGCTCGAAGTGCCCGACGAGTACCTGGTCGGCCGCATCCTCGCGAACGATATCGTCGACACCAAGACCGGCGAACTGCTGGCCGCGGCCAACACCGAAATCGTCGACACCCATCTCGAGGCCTTCCGCAAGGCCGGCGTCGAGAAGGTCGCGACGCTGTGGGTCAATGACCTCGATCGTGGCGACTACATCTCCAAGACCCTGCGCATCGATCCGTCGAAGACGCCGCTCGAAGCACTGGTCGAGATCTACCGCATGATGCGTCCCGGCGAGCCGCCGACCAAGGATGCCGCGCAGAACCTGTTCCAGAACCTGTTCTTCTCGGCTGAACGCTACGACCTCGATCGGGTCGGCCGCATGAAGTTCAACCGCCGCGTCGGCCGCAAGGACGACAAGGGTCCCGGCGTGCTCTATGACGGTCGCTATTTCCGCGATCGCAACGACGAAACTTCGAAGGGCATGGTCAAGGAGTTCGGCGTCGGCTCGGACGTCCTCGACGTGCTCAAGGTGCTGATCGAGATCCGCAACGGCCGCGGCACGGTCGACGACATCGACCACCTCGGCAATCGTCGCGTGCGTTCGGTCGGTGAAATGGCAGAGAACGTTTTCCGCATTGGCCTCGTGCGCGTCGAGCGCGCGGTCAAGGAGCGCCTGTCGCTGGCCGAGTCGGAGGGCCTGACTCCACAGGAACTGATCAATGCCAAGCCGGTTGCGGCCGCGATCAAGGAGTTCTTCGGCTCCTCGCAGCTCTCCCAGTTCATGGACCAGAACAACCCGCTGTCCGAAGTGACCCACAAGCGCCGCGTCTCGGCGCTCGGGCCGGGTGGCCTGACCCGCGAGCGCGCCGGCTTCGAAGTGCGCGACGTGCATCCGACCCACTATGGCCGCGTCTGCACGATCGAGACGCCGGAAGGCCCGAACATCGGCCTGATCAACTCGCTCGCCGTGTATGCGCGCACGAACGAATACGGCTTCCTCGAGACGCCGTACCGCAAGGTCGTCAACGGCAAGATCACGAACGAAGTCGAGTTCCTCTCGGCGATCGACGAGGGTGACCACGTCATCGCGCAGGCGAACTCGCCGCTGAAGAAGGATGGCAGCTTCGTCGAGGATTTCGTCTCCTGCCGCTCGCACGGTGAATCGGAACTGCGTCCGTCCAGCGACATCGAGTACATGGACGTCTCGCCGATGCAGACCGTTTCGGTCGCCGCGGCGCTCGTGCCGTTCCTCGAGCACGACGACGCGAACCGCGCACTGATGGGCGCAAACATGCAGCGCCAGGCGGTGCCGACGCTGCGCGCGCAGACGCCGGTGGTCGGTACCGGCATCGAACGTGCGGTGGCACGCGACTCCGGCGTGATCGTGGCCGCGCGCCGCGGTGGCGAGATCGACCAGGTCGACGCCGCCCGCATCGTGGTCCGCGTCAACGAGAGCGAAGTCGGCGAGAACGACGCCGGCGTCGACATCTATCCGCTGACCAAGTACACGCGCTCGAACCAGAACACGAACCTCAATCAGCGCCCGCTCGTGCGGGTCGGCGACAAGGTCGAGATCGGCGACGTACTCGCCGACGGCCCGTCGACCGACCTTGGCGAACTCGCCCTCGGCCAGAACATGCTCGTCGCGTTCATGCCGTGGAACGGCTACAACTTCGAGGATTCGATCCTGATCTCGGAGCGCGTGGTCCAGGAAGACCGCTATACGACGATCCACATCGAGGAACTGACCTGCGTCGCGCGCGACACGAAGCTCGGTCCCGAAGAGATCACGGCCGACATCCCGAACGTCGGCGAGCAGGCGCTCGCGCGCCTCGACGAATCCGGTGTCGTCTACATCGGCGCCGAAGTGAAGGCTGGCGACATCCTCGTCGGTAAGGTGACGCCGAAGGGCGAAAGCCAGCTGACGCCCGAAGAGAAGCTGCTGCGGGCGATCTTCGGCGAGAAGGCGTCCGACGTGAAGGACAGCTCGCTGCGCGTTCCGCCGGGCATGGACGGCACGGTCATCGACGTCACCGTGTTCACGCGCGACGGCATCGAGAAGGACAAGCGTGCGCGCCAGATCGAAGAAATGGAAATCAAGCGGATCAAGAAGGACTTCGACGACCAGTTCCGCATCCTTGAAGGCGCGATCTACAGTCGCCTGCGCGGCGCCATCGTCGGCAAGGCCGCGAGCGGCGGTCCCGGCGCGCTCAAGAAAGGCGCGCCGGTCACCAACGAGTACCTCGACGGCCTGAAGAAGGACGAGTGGTTCACGATCCGCATGAAGGACGAGGACGCCGCGGATTTCCTCGAGCGCGCCCAGGAGCAGATCAAGGGCCATCGCGAGGAATTCGATCGCCGCTTCAAGGAGAAGCAGGCGAAGATCACGGCTGGCGACGACCTCGCCCCGGGCGTGCTCAAGATGGTCAAGGTCTACCTCGCCGTCAAGCGCCGCATCCAGCCGGGCGACAAGATGGCCGGGCGCCACGGCAACAAGGGCGTCGTCTCGATGATCGTGCCGGTCGAGGACATGCCGTTCGCGGCGGACGGACGCCCGGTCGACATCGTGCTGAATCCGCTCGGCGTGCCGTCGCGCATGAACATCGGCCAGATCCTCGAGACGCATCTCGGCTGGGCCGCGAAGGGTCTCGGCGAACGCATCGGCAAGATGCTCGACGCGAACGAGAAGGTCAGCGAGCTGCGCAAGTTCCTCGATGCGATCTACAACCACGACAAGGATGCATTCAAGCAGCGCGTCGACCTGAAATCGTTCAGCGACGACGAATTGCTGGCGATGGCCCGCAACTTGCGCAACGGCGTGCCGATGGCGACGCCGGTGTTCGATGGTGCGTTCGAGTCCGAGATCAAGGCGATGCTCAAGCTCGCGGGCCTGCCCGAATCGGGCCAGACCATGCTCATCGACGGGCGCACGGGCGAGTCCTTCGATCGCCCGGTCACGGTCGGCTACATGCACATGCTCAAGCTCAACCATCTGGTTGACGACAAGATGCATGCGCGTTCCACCGGCCCGTACTCGCTGGTCACCCAGCAGCCGCTTGGTGGCAAGGCCCAGTTCGGCGGGCAGCGTTTCGGCGAAATGGAAGTGTGGGCGCTCGAAGCCTACGGCGCCGCGTACACCCTGCAGGAAATGCTCACGGTGAAATCCGACGACGTGTCTGGCCGCAACCAGATGTACAAGAACATCGTCGACGGTGATCACGAAATGGTCGCCGGCATGCCGGAGTCGTTCAACGTGCTGGTCAAGGAAATCCGCTCGCTCGCGATAAACATCGAGCTCGAAGAAACCAAGACCAAGTGATCGCCGCCGGGCACAGGAGAATCCCATGAAAGACCTGCTCAACCTGTTCAACCAGCAGCGCCAGACGCTGGATTTCGACGCGATCAAGATCGCGCT
>CAZPLY010000040.1:0-9615 GCA_964587775.1 uncultured Dokdonella sp. | reverse complement strand
GCAATCCACTTATCCAACCGGGCTAGCTGTTCAAACAACCGGGGCCAGCTCTATGTGACTGTCAATTTGGTCGACATTGGCCATGAAGGCACCGTTGCTGCCGTCGGTGTTCTTCAGCAACAGGTCGACACGGATGGCGCCGCCAAATTTGATTTTCAAGCGGTTCACGACGTCCCGCGCCGAAAAATATTAGCTGATGAAGTTTTCCAGCGGTACATGTCGTCCCTCGGCTCGTTCACGTGCCTGAACGAAAGCCCACGCCTGTGCCGGTTCCTGGTACACGTAGAGCACCTGCACGGTGCGCTTCTTGCGTAAGGCGCGGTCAATGTTGGCCTTGGCCTTGTCGTAGTTGGCCAGGGTGCCGTCCAGGATGAAACTCTGGGACTGGTCAAACGCAGTATCAAGGATGCGCTCGACCAGTCTTGATACGGCATGCTGGAACAGATGCGAATTTTCGCCGGTGTACCCGGGCAGTCTTCTCGAAGCTCATCGGGGTCGATCCGCAGCACTTGACCGCCGAGGTTGGCGATCAGCTCGATCGAAGCCTCGGTCTTGCCAGCACCCAGCGATCCGGCCATGAACACGGCGACTGGACATTGCTCGGGCGGATAGAGCGTCGTGTCGGTCCGCCGCTTCGCGATTGCCTTTCGATTGGCCTTGGCGAATTCGACGGCGGCATCGTGAATGCGTTGTTCTTCCGCGCCGAGTGTTTGCGGAGTCATGGGTCAAGGTTGCCCGTAGACTGCCTGATGCAGCAGCGATTACTTGAGAGCGTATCAGCTCCATTCATGCACTGATTCCACGCGACGAGAATACAGCCTCGCACGCCTGGTTGCCCGACCTGTCGGACTTGCCCTTGTATCTGCTGGGGATATGTTCGCGGCCAATGACGTCGACCCCGCCGGATTGGCATGAAGCATGTTCGACCGTGACGAGGGCTATTGGATCAAGATCAAAGCATGGCGGGCCAGGCGACGTGCCTGTTGCATACCTGCCTCACGTTGCTCCGTAATACCGCCGTCGCAGCGCCGGCCCTCGTGGCCGGCCGCGTCGGACACGCAGGACGGAAATGAACACAATCAATGCCGCAACGAGCGTGATGGCAACCCACGGGATCTGGATTGTGCGCTCAGCCACAACGCCTTCACCTTCCCCTTCAGGGAAGAACCGCATGCCAGTGACCTTTCCCTCGGCATCGCGCTCCATCTGGATCCGATTGAAGCCATCGGGATACACGAACGTATCGTCTGCGATTGGGATCAGGTCCTCGCGCGGTCGGTCGGTGCGCTGGACGGTCAGCTTTCCGTCGAGAACGCGCAGCGTGCGCGTCGCGTGCTCGTTGACGCGATATACGCCTTCGAACTGTCCGAGCGCCGCGACGTCGACGACGACCGGCGTGATGGCCGGATACGGGTCGCCGAGCGCGGCTGCGGCAAGGCGGCGTGCGAGCACGTTGGTTTCCTGGGTCTCGCTGTTGCGCAGAACGGCCACCGTGATGTCGGGCCCCGGCACATAGGTCAGGTGCGCGTCGAAACCGGGGATGCCGCCGCTGTGTTGGAACGCCGGAGCGCCGCGGATGCTCGACGTCCAGATGCCGTAGCCGTATTCGACTTCCTTGGCCTTGCCGACCGGCGTGGTCATGCGCGCGTAGGTGGCGGGCTTCAGCATCTGCCCGTCGTGCAAGGCGCGATTCCAGCGCGCGAGGTCGTCGACGGTCGACACGAGGGCGCCGGCGGCATGCGGTTGGGTCATGCTGATCGGCGGCGCGGGTGCCGGGATCCCGCCGTTCGTGATGTAGCCCTTGACCTGACGCGCGATGACGGCGGGGTCGGCGCCGTATCCGGTATCGATCATGCCGATCGGCTTGAAGAACGTCTGTTCCAGGTACCGATGCCAGGGCTGGCCGCTGGCCGCCTCGATGATCGCGCCGACGAGCACATAGCCGGAGTTGCTGTAGCTCCATTGTTCGCCGGGCGCGAAGTCGGGCGCTTCGTTCCTGAAATAGTCGACGAGCTGCGCGGTCGTGAGGTCGCGCCGGATCGGACCTTGCAGCGTCCCCGGAATCCGGGTGTAGTCCTTGATGCCGGACGTGTGGTTGAGCAACTGTTCGACCGTGATGCCGGCGCCACCGGGATAGTTCGGCAGGTACTTCGAGAGCGGATCGTCGAGCGCGACCTTGCCGGCATCGACGAGCGTGAGCAGCCCGGCCGCGCCGATCTGCTTGGTGACCGAGCCGATGCGAAAGCGGTCGCCGGGCTGAAGGGGCACTTGGGCGACGATATCGGCCAAACCGCGTGCGCCGCGATACAACACGTCATCGCCGCGCATCACGAGTACCGCGACGCCGGGCGCGTCGGTGCGGTAGGCATCCGCGAGCAGCGTTTCCGCATAGCGCGCGAATTCCTCGGGCGTGGGCGGTGTCGCGGCGATTGCCGCCTGTGTCATCAGTGTTGCGGCAAGCGCAAGCGTGAAGCCGGTCGGTGGCATGCAAGCGATCCTTTCGTGTGCACGTCCCCGGTGTTCACGCCGGACGCGTCGGATGGTTGGTGGCGTCAGTTGATCGAGAACGTCTGCAGCGTGACGGGCAGCGTGCCGACCATGATCGGTTGACCGGAGTCGTCGAAGCAGAAGCGCGAGACGGTGGCGGGAAAGCCGGCGTCGGCACCGCTGCCCGCGCCCGATTCGAGTTCTGCCCAGCCGTAGTTCATCGTGTCGTTCGACTCGTTGTAGAACCTGAGGCCGAGGAAGCGCACACCGTTCGAGCGGAACTCCGTGGCCATCGTGATGCCGGCGTTGTAGAACCCGAGCGCAGGCGTCGATGAGACGAGATCCCCGGTCTGCAACACCCGCGCAACGGCCGATGTGCCTGGCGTGCCGGTTGACAGGACGCCTTGCGTGAGCGTGATGCCCGGCGGGGACGTGAGGGGCGCGAAGAACGCCATGCCCGAACCGTTGTTGTACGGATTGAAGTCCCATCCGGGAACGGTTGCTCCCGAACTGCCGGTGTTGCCGTTGAGGAAGTTGATGTAGATGCCATCGATCGAGTTGGGTACGGGAATGGCCGGCGCCGTGAAGCCGCAGCGAATGGCGGCCATCGCTGCGGGCGAGGTGGCCATGAGGGTCGCGGCGAGGAGCGCTGCACGCAGGCAGCGGCGGTTGGCGATCGTGGTCGAGATGGTCATGCAGGCCCCTGCGATGGCGCGTGTCGCGATCGTACCGTGAACTGGGCGGACAACGTCACACGTCGCGGCCGGGTGCGCTGCTGCCGAAGCGCGGCGCAGGATTCGACGGGGGTTATGGCGTTGCCGCTTCGTTGTTGGCCGCGATTGGATTTCCCGCTGGGTTGATTCGCTCCCGGGTGCGCTCCTGCCGAAGCGCGCCGCGGGAGTCGATGGGGCTATGGCGTTGCCGCTTCGTTGTTGGCCGTTGCATCGGCCTTGGATTCCTCCTGGCTCACGGCGATCCGAATCAATGCGCGGACAGCTCGGCGAGCAGTTCCTCGAGTTGGCCGAACGTTTCCTGCAATGCGTCCTGCGCGCCGGTGCCGGCCTCGTCGAGCGCTTCCTTCGTGGGATACAGCTCGCTCATGACGAGCAGCGTCCTGCCGTCGCGTTCTTCGAGCGTCACGGTGGTGACGGATCCCGCGTCACCGCTTTCCTCGTTGGTCCAGACGATGCGCTTGTTCGGCACGACGTCGAGGTAACTGCCGAAGAACGCCATCGTGTTCGCAGGATCGTCGCCGAATACGAGGCGGTACTTGCCACCCGTGCGCACGTCCATCTCGCACGAGCGCAGGGTCATGCCCATCGAGCGCGGCACCCACCACTTCCTGAACAACTCGGGTTTGGACCACGCCTCGAACACGAGGCGCGCAGGCGCGTCGAACGTGCGCGTGACAACGACTTCGCGCTCCGACGTCTTGTCGACTGTCGTGCGCAGGGTTTCACTTTCTTTTCTTGCGACCACGGGCCTTCTCCTGTCGTTTGAGTTTGTCGATCACATCGTCCAGCGCTTCGAAGCGTGCGTCCCACACCTGGCGGTAACGCGCGATCCACTTCATCTCCTCCTCGAGACGGCACGGGCCGATGCGGCATGTGCGCACGCGGCCGACCTTTTCAGTGGTCACGAGGCCGGCCGACTCGAGCACGCCGACGTGTTTCTTCATGCCCGTGAGGGTCATTTCGAATGCGTCGGCAAGATCGGTGATCGAGGCGTCGCCGCGTGCGAGCCGTTCGAGGACGCCACGCCGCGTGACGTCAGCGAGAGCGGCGAACGAGGCACTGAAGTGGGTCGGAGAATACTGAGCCATGTGGTTCAGTATGGAGGAACTGGTGGCGCACACGCAAGGGCTTTTTCACCGCCGCTCGGCGTGTGTCATCGAACCAGGTTTTGCGGCGGAACGTCTGAAACAGCGCGATCAGCGTGCGTGACTGCTTGCCAGCGCCGCGATCGAGCTTGTCCGGCCGCCGCCGGGGAGGCGCGGTGCGATGTGCACGGTCGACCGTGAAGGTGGGTTTGCGTTGCCGAACGGATGCGCGCGAATGATCGTGCCGCCGGTCGGCATGGGATCGTGTGGAGTGCTTGCGCGCGACTCAGGCGATGTCGATCAACTGCGAATCCAGGCAGCGCAGGCGTTCGGCGATTTCCGGCGCCGTGTCCAGCGTGCTGAATCCCCGCCACTCGTATCCGGGCGCGACCGTGCATCCGACCAGTGCGTACGCACCGAGCGGCCGCGCCATTTGCCAGCAGCCGGCCGACACGACAAACACCGGTGCGGCATCGTGCGCGACGGGGCCGAGGCAATGGCGGACGAGCGTGTCGTCACGCGGGTCGAAGCGCAGCAGTTCAAGCGGTTCGCCCTCGTACCAGTGCCAGACTTCGTCGGCATCGACGGCGTGCCAGCTGCTCGTTTCGCCGGCGGTGAGCAGGTAGTAGATCGACGTGGCGACCGCACGCGCCCGCGCTTCGGGCCCGAACCTCGTCTGCATCGTCGATTCGTAGATGCGGCGGTAACGGCCGCCTTCGACGTGCGGTTCGAGCAGGAGGTGTCGGATCAGTGTTTCGGCGCGTGGGTGCATGTGCGGATGATAGCGGGCGGGGTCTTGTCGGGTCTTGTGGGCCGGTTGCTCCATGCCGCATGCAGGCATTCGTGGCGCGGGCATGCACCGGGCTACGGACCACGCATCGATGTCGCGGGAAGTGCGTAGCCCGGGTAAGGCCGCAGGCCGCACCCGGGGATGGCTTGGCGTCCGCTGAAATGATCCCGGGTGCGCTGCGCTTGCCCGGGCTACTGACTTGGCCGGACTACCGGTTCGCCGGGCGCGGGCGCTAGCGCTCGTAGCGGTAGTTGATGCCGGCGCGGCTGCCGGTGGTCGCGTTCTGGGCCTCGAAGTTCCAGCGCTTGTGGAACAGGTAACGCAAGGTCACGACCTCGCCCGGTTCGAAGATGCCGACGCCGTAGCTCAGGTAGAGTTTCGGCGACAGGTACTTGCCGACCGTGAATGCGGCGCCGCCGAGCGTTGAATTGTCGGCGACGCCGATGTCGTCGACGCCGAGGCGGCCGCCAATGCTCTTGGCGAGCAGATCGCCGCCTGCAGTGCCGAGCGCGCGCGCGGCCGTGCCGAGCATGTCGCCCTCGCCACTCTTGAGGGCGGACAGCGGCTTGCCGGTGATCAGGTAGGACAGTGCATTCGACTGTTCCATCACCGGATCGGAGAAAACGGTCAGCACCGGAACCTGCGCGGTGCCGCGCACGAGCAGGCCGGCGGTGACGTCGTCGGCTTCGATCTTGCGCGAGGCGCGGATGTCGATGCCGGGGTTGTCGATCGCGGTGCCCGCGAACAGCACGCGTCCGCTCTCGATCTCGAGGTCCTGTCCATAGGCCTTGTAGGTGCCGCCGACATTGAGCGTGCCGGTGCCGGTCGTCGCGCGGCCGGGTCGTTCGCTGACGACGAGCTGGCCGCCGACCGTGCCGTCGAAGCCGAAGCCGGCGAGCTTGACGTCGTCCCCGAGGACGACCGTCACGTCGGCCGTGATCGGGACCGGTTTGCCGGGCTGCTCGCGCTTGTCGTCGATGACGACGACGTCGGGCGAGGTCGAGGCGACGCCGCCACCGGGCAGTTTGGCCAGATCGACATTCGCCTTCGGCACGACCACCTTGCCGCTGACGAGGACGCCGTCCGCGCCGCGTTCGATCGCGAGATCGGGCGAGACGACGACGCGCGCGGCCGGGATGTCTGCGGCGAGGAAGTCCTCGCCCTTGATGGTGAGCTTGAACGGTTCGGCGCTGCCGAGGCCACCTTCGCCGGCGAGCGCGAGGCGACCCGTGCCCGACGCGATGCTGCCTTCGAGGATGAAACGCTGTTCGTCTTCGGCGCGCAGGTTGATCGCGCCATCGTGCAGTTTCAGGCCGGCGGCGGGCACTTCGACCGCGAAACCGCCCAGCGTCAGTGCGCCATCGAGGCGCGGCGCCGCGAGCGTGCCGCCGATCGCATAGCGCGCCTCGGCCCGGCCTTTCGTGTTCGCGACCTCGCTCGTCAGCAATTCGATGAAGGCGAGGCTTTCGAGGACGAGATCGATGTTGCCGGACAGCGCCTGGTCTGCGCCCGCCGCGCCCGAAACGACGAGGTTGCCGTCGAGACGGCCGTTCTCGTCGAGCGCGGCATGCACGCGCGCGGTCGTCGACGCCGGCGCGAACTGCGCGTCGATCGTGAAGTCGCGATAGCTCAGCAGCGGCTTCGTGCCGGGGTCGCCGTAGGAGGCGCTGCCTTCATTCGATGCGAGGCGCGCGCTGCCGACCAGCGCACCGTCGGCGCCGCGGTTGATCTCGCCTTCACCGGCGATCTCCCCGCGCATGCGCAGCGCCGCATCCGGCGCGGCAAGCCGCACGATCGTGCGCAGCGGCAGGTGTTCGAGTCGATAGCGCGCAGCGAGCGAGCCGTCGCTCCCGCTGCTGCCGCCGACGCACAGGCGCATCGGCGTGCGCGCGGGGCCTTCGTTCGCCTCCGGTTCGCCGGGCGCCGTCGTGCCGGATGCGCTGGCGGGGGTGGCCGTGCGCGATGCGCGTGTCGTCGTGCTGCCGACGAGGCAGCTTTCCGACAGCGTGAAGCGTTGCCCGTCCCATTGCATGCGGGCGGGCTTCTCGAGGGCAAGTTCCTGCACGCTGCGCGCGATCGGGTCGATCGAGAGGACGGTCAGCGCGCCGAGCCAGTTGCCGCCCGTGCCACCGCCGACGAGGTCGAGCCTTATCGACGCCGGCGAGCCGGTCGCATCGACCGCGAGCACGTGCGCCGCCTCGTTGCCGTCGGCTTCGATCGTCAGCGTGTCGAAGCGGATGTCGCCGCTGGCGACGTCGATCGCCTTGATCGTCACCGCGCCGGCCGGTTGCTCGAGGTTCCTGACGCTGGCAACCGCTTCGAGCGAGGTCGTGCTGATGCCCGACCATGCGAGGTTTCGCGCGGTCGCGTTCGCCTCGACGTCGAGCGCCGGCCAGCGGCCGAAGACGCGCAGGTCGGCGCGCGCACTGCCGCCGGCATCGGGCAGCCAGTCGCCGAGCGAGACGACCTCGATGCGCGCGGACACATCGGTCATGTCGCCGCCGCGGCCCGCGACCACGAGCGTGCTTTCGCCCGAGCTCAGGTTCAACGTGCCGTCGACGATGTAGCCGGGGTCAACGGACAGCTCGCCCTTGCCGCCGAGCTTGCGCCCGCGCAGCGTGCCGCCGACGCCATCGAGCACGAGCGTCGCCTCGGGGCCGTCGTCGGTCAGCGTTCCGCGCGTGCGGACGGTGAAATCGAGGGCGCCGTTCCAGTCGGCCGCGAACGCGCCCGGATCGAAACCGTTCGCGACCGCATCGAGTTGCCAGCCGATCGCAGGCTGCAGGTTGATCGTGCCCTGCGCCTCGAGTCCGCCGTCCGGCTGGACGAGGGCAAGCGTTTCGAGTGCGATCGCCTGAGGCGTGCCGGTAAGGTCGACGCGCAGGTCGGCGACCTGCCCGGGCGGACCGATGCTCAGCGCGCCGTTCGCCGTGTACGCATCGGCGGTGCCGGCGATGTCGAGGCGGCCCTGCGACTGGATCGCCTGGCCGACCAGCTCGGCCGGCAATTCGACGCCTTGCCAGGCGACCGTCAAGCGCGCGCTGATCGGCGTGTCGGCATGGCGGACTTCGCCGGTCGCCTCGAGCGAACCGGCCGCGGCCGGCGATGTCAGCGTCAAGGTCTCGATCGCAAGCACGTCGTCCTGCAGCGTCCAGCGTGCCGGATCGAGGACGAGGCGGTGGCCGTCGACGTCGACCGTGCCGGCCAGCTCGCCGCGGCTGCGGTCGCCGGAGCCGCGCAGCGACACCGCGAGCGACTCGAGGCTGCTGCCGACGCCGAGTCTTTCCGGATCGAAGGCCGGCGCGTCGATCGCCACGGTCCACGGCAATGCTTCGCTCTGCCCGAGCGTTGCCGCGAGCGTCGCCTCGACCGGCGCGGCCAGAACGAAGTCGAGTTGTGCCTTGCTGCCGTCGCTGCTGCTGCGCAGCGTGCCGGCGTATTCGGTTCCGTCGACGCGCCAGCGGAACCTCGTCTGGCCCTGGCCCGAATAACCGCCGGCCGTGGCGAGCCGGCCGTCGAGGTCGACGCTGCCATCGGGCGCGCGCAGGGCAAGCCGGTCGACGACGATGCCGGCGCGGGTCCAGGCCCCGGCGAGATCGAGGCGATCGGCGACGAACACGGTTTCGCCATCCTGGCTGATCCGCGCGCGCTGCACGGCCAGCTTGCCGATCACGATGTCGAGCGGTGCCTCGAGCGACAACGTCGATGCTTCGTCCGTCGTCGCCGGCAGCGTGGTCAGGGCGACCTCGACGTCGTCGATCGCAATGTCGTCGAACTGGACGCGCTTGCCGATCAGCGCGCCGAGCGCGGTGTCGACCGAGACACGCGCGATGCGCGCATCGACGCCGCCGGCCGGATCGTTCCAGCGCACGCCTTCGAGCACGAGCGGGCCGGCCAGCGAGCCGCTGCTGCGTTCGATCACGAGCTGGCCGTCGAGCGCGCCCTGCACGCGGGCGAGCACGAAGCGCGCGCCGGCATCGCTGGCGAGCGCCCATGCGAGCACGAGCGCGGCCAGCACGAAGAGGCCGAGCACGCCGAGACCGAGCCATTTCAGCCAGCGCTTCACAGGTCGGGTCCGATGATGATGTGGAGTTCGACGCCACTCGCGTACGGATCGCCGACCGGCGTGCCGAGATCGACGCGGACGAGGCCGACCGGCGAACGCCAGCGCAGGCCGAAGCCGGCGCCGATCTTGAGGTCGAAGTTGCCGCCCGTGAACGCGTCGCCGGCATCGACGAAGGCGGCACCGCCCCACTTCGGACTGAAGTAGTGTTCGTACTCGGCGCTCAGCACGGCGATCTGCTCGCCGCCGATCACCTGCGGTTCGTCTTGATCGGGAAAGACCTCGCGCGGACCGACGGTCTGGAATGCATAGCCGCGGATCGAGCGGTCGCCACCGGCGAAGAAGCGCAGCTCCGGCGGCAGCTTGGCGAACTCGTCGACCCGGGTGTAACCGAGCGAGCCGCGGGCGATGAAACGGCCGTCGTCGCCGAGGCCCCGGATCCATTTCGCGTCGGCG
>CAZPLY010000039.1:0-10957 GCA_964587775.1 uncultured Dokdonella sp. | reverse complement strand
GGCGTTTCCGCGCCGCGGTCAAGGTGCCGATCCTCGCCAACCTGACCGAGTTCGGTTCGACGCCGTTCTTCACGACCGACGAGCTACGCGATGCGAACGTCGACATCGCGCTGTACTGCTGCGGCGCGTATCGCGCGATGAACAAGGCCGCACTGCATTTCTACGAAACGGTGCGTCGCGAGGGTACCCAGAAGGGCATCATCGACAGCCTGCAGACGCGCGCCGAGCTCTACGACTTCCTCGGCTACCACGCCTACGAACAGAAACTCGACGCGTTGTTCGCGGAAAAGAAGTGAACGACACGACGCACCATCATGGAGACGATCGATGAGTGACAGCGCAACCGCGACACCGACCTTCAAGCCGAAGAAGTCCGTCGCGCTGAGCGGCACCGCTGCGGGCAACACGGCACTGTGCACGGTCGGCCGCACCGGCAACGACCTGCACTATCGCGGATACGACATCCTCGATGTCGCCAACGCCTGCGAGTTCGAGGAGATCGCGCATCTGCTCGTGCACGGCAAGTTGCCGAACGTCGCCGAGTTGACCGCGTACAAGGCGAAGCTCAAGTCGCTGCGCGGAATTCCGGCATCGATCAAGGCCGTGCTCGAGCAGCTGCCGCCCTCCGCCCATCCGATGGATGTCATGCGCACGGCGGTAGCCGCGCTCGGCTGCGTGTCGCCGGAGAAGGATGACCACAACCATCCCGGCGCGCGCGACATCGCCGACAAGCTGATGGCCTCGCTCGGTTCGATCCTGCTGTACTGGTACCACTTCAGCCACAACGGCAAGCGCATCGACGTCGAAACCGGTGATGATTCGATCGGCGGGCATTTCCTGCATCTGCTGCACGGCGTCCAGCCGCCTGCGCAATGGGTGCGTGCGATGCACACCTCGCTGATCCTGTACGCCGAACACGAATTCAACGCCTCGACATTTGCCGCGCGCGTGATTGCCGGCACGGGCAGCGACATGCATTCGTGCATTGCCGGTGCGATCGGTGCACTGCGCGGGCCGAAGCACGGCGGCGCGAACGAGGTCGCCTTCGAGATCCAGAAACGCTACGAAACGCCGGACGAGGCCGAGGCCGACATCCGTGCGCGCGTCGAGCGCAAGGAAGTGGTGATCGGCTTCGGGCATCCCGTCTACACGGTCAGCGATCCGCGCAACAAGGTGATCAAGGAAGTCGCGCGCGAACTTTCGGCCGCGCAAGGCAGCATGAAGATGTTCGACATCGCCGAGCGCCTCGAGTCGACGATGTGGGAGATCAAGAAGATGTTCCCGAATCTCGACTGGTTCAGTGCGGTCAGTTACCACATGATGGGCGTGCCGACCGCGATGTTCACGCCGCTGTTCGTGATCGCGCGCGCATCCGGCTGGAGCGCGCACGTGATCGAGCAACGCATCGACGGCAAGATCATCCGGCCAAGCGCGAACTACACGGGTCCCGAGGACCTGAAGTTCGTCCCGCTCGACCGGCGCTGAGTCGACGCTGCCGGCGCCGCTGGAATCAGTGGCGCCGGCGCAGTTTCAATTCAGTCCTTCCGCGGCGAGCGCTGCGCCGACGCCCGGGTCGGCCTGCATGCGGTCGAAGAACCGCGCGAGATTGTCGAGACCGGCCAGATCGACTCCGGTCAGACGCGCCCAGCGCAGAGTCACATACAGGTAGGGGTCGGCGATCGAGCGGCTGCCGGTCAGCCAGTCGCGACCTTCGAGCTGGCGATCGGCGCGTTCGAACAGGCCGCGCAGCTTCTTGCGAGCGACGTCCTTGCCCTTGTCGACGAGCGCGTCGTCGCCGAGCCATGCGTTCGATCCGAACATCGGATGGAACGCCGTATGCACGTCTGCGTTGAGAAAGGCGAGCCAGCGGTTCACTTCGGCGCGGCCCTCGGGCGTGCCATCGCCACCGAGCCCCGATTGCGGGAAGCGGTCTGCGAGGTAATTGAGGATGGCCGCATTCTGGGTCAGGACCCACCCGTCCACCTCGAGCGCCGGTACCGCGCCGGCCGGATTCTTGGCGAGGTAGTCGGGCGACTTCAGGCTCGCCGCCGTCATCAATTCGAGGTCGAATGGCGTACCGATCCAGCGCAGCGCGATGTGGTCGGCAAGCGAGCAGGCGCCGGGTTTGCTGTAGAGCTTCATGGCGATCTCCGGAGAAAGGGATTGCCAGTCTACGGGCGATTCGTGAACGTAGCGATCAGGCGAGGCGGCCCGCGGTCGGGCATCGCGCGACGATCCATCGTCGCGCGGTGCCGACACATGCGCTCAGTCGAAGCCGTTGTCGAAGATGCGGCCCGGGAGCAGGGCAGGTCCGCCGACGAACAGGATGTTGGCCGGATCGGCCCGGTAGTTGCCCTGGCGCAGGGCGTCGAGCGTGAGTTCCCAGGTCGTCGCATCGATGCGCTGCGCGCCGGCGAACGTGTACCACCCGAACGAGTCGTCGTTGCCGGGCGTGCGCGGACCGTAATTGCGCCAGGCCCAGTTCGGATCGAAGTTCGCACCGTGGAATGTCACGCGCACGGTCGCCGCGGCGCAGCCGGGCAGCGAGAAACTGACGATGCCCCACGGATCATGGCTGCCTGCAGCGCCCGCAGGATCGGGCGGGTACAGCGCGGATTGGAGGCTGCTCGCATCGTTGATCTGCAGGCACGTTCCCGGCATCAGCGTGATCGTCGTGCCGGCACTGCCGCCTTGTGCTGTTTCGCTGAAGTGTCCGACCGCACTCGACGGCGAGCCGAGCGAGGCGACACCGCGCTGCTGCGAATCGGGGATGCCGTCGCTGTTGCCGTCGCCGCCCAGCACATTGCCTTCGATCGCCGATGGCGAGCCGTCGGCATCCTCGTCGGCGGCCGCGGTGTAGTCCCAGACACCGGCATTCGTGCCGGCAAGGATGCGTGCCGGCGCGCCGGTCGCGCGCGCCGGCATCGCGAGCGAGGTCGCCGAATAGGCCGGCATGCCGAGACTGTACGAATTCCAGCTCGCGCCACCGTTCGTTGACCGGAACACGCCACCGGGATTCGCGCCGCCGCCGCCGGTGCCGGCATAGATCGTCTCGCCGGTCGCGTCGGCCGGATCGATGAACAATGCGCGCACGTCCTGGCCGGCGATGCCGGTGCTCGCTTCGCTCCAGTTCGCGCCGCCGTCGTTCGACTTGTAGACGCTGCCGACTTGCGGATTCGAATAAAGATCCACGACCGCCGCATACACGGTCTGCGGACTTGCCGGATTGATCGCCATCGCGAGCACGTCGCGATGAGAACTGCCCGGGCCGAACAGGCGCGGCAGCCCGTTGCTGCTGTGGACCCAGGTCGCGCCGCCATTCGTGGACTTGAACACGCCATTCTCGATCGTCGGGCTGATGCTCGGAGGGATCTCCGCGTACACGCTGATGAACGTGCCGATGTAGATCGTCTGCGTATTCGACGGATCGAACACGACCGGATTGACGCCACCCATCCGCGCGATGTTGCCGTCCTCAGGCATACCGAGGTACTGGCCAAGTGGCAGGCCTGTATCCGATGCGCTCCAGCTTGCACCGGCGTTCGTGCTCTTGTAGATGCGTGCGGACCGGTAGGGCATCGCCACGGCGCCGGGGAAGCCACTGCCGGCTGCGAACACGGTCTGCAATGGACCGCTGCCGATCGGACACGGTCCACTCGGCGGTGGCGTCGCGCACGAACGCGGATCGAGCGCGACCGTGCGTACCGTGCCCATGTCGCGTGCGCCATTGACGATTGCAATGCCATTGTCGATCGTCATCCAGGTCGCGCCTGCATCGATGCTCTTGTAGATGCCGCCATCCTTGGTTGCGGAGGTCGGAATCCGCTCCGAACGGCCGCCGGCATACACCGTGAACGCTTCGGTCGTCAGCGGATTCGCATCGACCGTCGTCGGGTCGATCGCAAGCGAGCGCACCTGCTCGGCATTGAGCCCGCTGTTTGCGGTTTCCCAGGTCGTTCCACCGTCGGGCGACTTGAGGATCGCACGCGTCGTCGAGGCGGTATCGCCTTGTCCAGCAAGCACGATCGCGCCGGGGCCGGTGTCGACCGGATGCGCGGCGAGCGCGCGGATGTTGACCGATTCGAAACCCACGTTGATGGCAGCCCAGGTTGTACCGCCGTTGGTCGAGCGGAACAGGCCGCCATCGCTTGCGCCGAGCCATAGATGCGCGGTCGATGCGAATGCCGGGTGCACGGCGATCACATTCGCCTGCACGGGATCCGTGCCGTTCGCGCTGAGACCGTTTGCGGGTGTCCACGTCGTCCAGGCCGGACTCGCGACGCCGAGATTGGTCGTCGAATGCACGCCATTGTCGCGACACGCAAGAAAACCGCCCAGCGCGTTCGTCGGGTGCGGTGTATAGGCGAGCACCTGGCCACACCCGGCTCCACTTGCAGGCAACGCGCGCGGCGCCCAGGTCGCGCCACCGTCGGTGCTGAACTCGAGATCGGAAAACCCGCCGCCGGCCGCGAGATGCAGCGGATTGGCCGGCGAGGACGTCAGCACCGAAGCCTGCCCGAAGGTCGCCGGCTGGGCTGGCGTCGGATTCCACGTCACGCCCGCATCGGTGCTGCGCATCACGACGGCGCCGCCAAGGATGCCGGGGTCGGGATAGGCGACGACTGCATACAGCGTTCCGTCAGTGGCGTACGCGACGCGGCTGAACTCCACGTCGGCGATCGAGGCGGCGGCGCCGCTCCAGGTGCTGCCGCCGTTGTTCGAGACAAGGATGCCGCGGTTGGTCGCGATCGCGAGGTCATTCGTCGTGCCGCGTCGCAGCGCCACATGCCGGATGTAGGTATCCGCCGGCAGCGCCGACACCGGCACCCAGAGATCGCCGGCGTTTCCCGAACGGTAGACCCGCGACATGCTCGCAACGTAAAGCACCGGCGTCGTGGTCGCAGCCACCAGATAGCCCGCGTACATCGTCTGCGGCAGGCCGATCTCGATGCGTTGCCAGGTCGCGCCGTTGTTGACGGTGCGGAAGATGCCGCCGCGGCTGGCCACGTACAGCGTGTTCGGCGCAGCCTCGTAGACCGAGAGCGCATACACCGTGCCGCCATACGGACCGGTGGTGGACCAGCTGCCGACCGCGGCGGCAAGCGGCAGGCTGAGCGCACCTGCGGCGAGCGCAAGGCCGATGCGGGCGAGCATGAAACGGCGTCGTGGCTGGATTGTCATGGGTCTTCCGGAAGGCTGACGAATCGGTTCGTGCACGCTAATACGCAATTCAGTGCAGGAAGGAGACGCGGTCGAGTGCGAAAACGTTACGCGGTCGACATTCCGGGTGCGGGCTGGTGCGCAGCGCCCGCAGCCTTACAGCGAAGCCGCGAGCCGCGTGCCCTGGGCGATCGCGCGCTTCGCATCGAGTTCCGCCGCGACGTCGGCGCCGCCGATCACGTGGGTCGTGACGCCGGCAGCCAGCAGTTCGTCGGCGAGCGCCCGGTTCGATTCCTGGCCGGCGCAGACGACGAGGTTGTCGACGGCGAGCACCTGGTCCTGGCCATCGATGCCGACATGCAGGCCCTCGCCATCGAAGTGGTGATAGGTCACGCCGCCGAGCATGCGCACGCGTTTCGATTTCAGCGTCGCGCGATGCACCCAGCCGGTGGTCTTGTTGAGGCGCTTGCCGGGCTTGCCGGCACTGCGCTGCAGCAGCCAGACCTCGCGCGCCGGCGCCTCCGGTCGTGCGGAGACGAGTCCGCCGCGCGCGGAATGTTCGAGATCAACACCCCATTCGCGCGTCCAGCGCGCGATGTCGGTGGTCGGTGATGGCGCATGTTCGACGAGGAATTCAGCCACATCGAAGCCGATGCCGCCGGCGCCGATGATCGCGACGCGCGCCCCGACGCTCGCGTTTCCACGCAGCACATCGATGTAGCTCAGGACGCGCGGGTCGTCGGCCCCGGGCAGTTGCAGCGCGCGTGGTGTCACGCCGGTGGCGACGATCACGGCATCCCAGTCCGCGGCGGCGATTTCGCTCGCGGTCGCTCGAGTCCCGAGGCGCAGCTCGACCCCCGAATCGGCGAGACGATGACTGAAATAGCGGATCGTTTCGTCGAATTCCTCCTTGCCCGGAATGCGGCGTGCCATGTTGAACTGGCCGCCGATCGCGTCGGCCTCGTCGAACAGCGTGACCGCATGCCCGCGTTCGGCGAGCGTGCTGGCGGCCGCGAGACCGGCAGGCCCGGCACCTACGACCGCAAAGCGGCGGCGCGCCGATGCCGGCCGGACCACGAGTTCGGTTTCATGGCACGCACGCGGATTGACGAGGCAACTCGCGATCTTCTGCTCGAACACGTGGTCGAGACAGGCCTGGTTGCAGGCGATGCAGGTGTTGATCCGGCTCGCGTGTCCGGCCCTTGCCTTGTTCACCCAGTCGGCGTCGGCAAGGAACGGACGCGCCATCGAAACGATATCGGCGGCGCCCGAGGCGAGCACGCGTTCGGCGACGTCGGGCATGTTGATGCGGTTCGTCGCGACGAGCGGCAGGCCGACCTCGGCCTTCATCTTGCGCGTGATCGCGCTGAATGCCGCGCGCGGCACCGAGGTGACGATCGTCGGCACGCGCGCCTCGTGCCAGCCGATGCCGGTGTTGATGATCGTGGCGCCGGCCGCTTCGATCGCCTTGGCGAGCCGGACGATTTCGTCCCAGCTTTGCGCATCGTCGACGAGGTCGAGCATCGACAGTCGATAGATGATGATGAAGTCGCGGCCGACCGCGGCGCGCGTGCGCCGGACGACTTCGATCGCGAACCGCATGCGCTTGTCGGGATTGCCACCCCAATCGTCATCGCGGGTGTTCGTGCGCGCGGCCAGGAATTCGTTGATCAGGTAGCCTTCCGAGCCCATGACTTCGACGCCGTCGTAACCGGCATCGCGTGCGCGTTTCGCGCAGTCGGCAAACGCGTCGATCGTGCGCTCGATGCCGCGTACGCTCAGCGCGCGCGGCGTGAACGGCGTTATCGGCGACTTGATCCGGGACGGCGCTACCGCCAGCGGATGATAGGCGTAGCGTCCGCCGTGCAGGATCTGCATGCAGATGCGCCCGCCCTCGGCATGGACCGCGCGCGTCACCTTGCGATGGCGCCCGACATGCCACGGCATCGACAGGCGGCCACCGAAGGGCTTGAGCCAGCCCTCGATGTTCGGGGCGATGCCGCCCGTCACGATCAGCCCGACGCCACCGCGCGCGCGCTCGGCAAAATAGGCCGCGAGGCGGTCGTAATGCTTCGCGCGGTCCTCGAGCCCGGTATGCATCGAACCCATCAGTACGCGGTTCGGCAGCGTCGTGAAACCAAGGTCGAGCGGCGCGAACAGGTGCGGATAGTGCACGGAAGATCCGGGATTCGAACGGGCCGTCACGATGCCTTGCGGCCCGGGCCGAGGCAAGCGCGCCGGCGCAGCCGCACGGGTCAGCGCGGTCTGCACGAGCAATGCCGTCAACTCGACAAGCGCCCGCCAAGTCGCATACTGCGGCGCAGCAAACGCACCGGCCTTCTGGCACAATGCCGGTCTCGCGAAGCCCTGCGATCGAACTCCCTCCTGCAACGGAAAAAACCTGCATGTCCGGACATGACATCCGCTCGGCCGTCCGGCCGGATCCCGACCAGCCGATGGTCGACATCGCCGACTATGTCGTCGACTACAAGATCGAATCGAAGGAAGCCTACGACACCGCGCGCTACATGCTGCTCGATTCGCTCGCGACCTCGATGCTCGCGATGAAATTCCCCGAGTGCGTCAAGCACCTCGGGCCGGTCGTGCCGGGCGCCGTGATGCCCGGTGGCGTGCGTGTTCCGGGCACCAGCCACGAACTCGATCCGGTGCAGGCCGCGTTCGCGATCGGCACCCAGATCCGCTGGCTCGACTTCAACGACACCTGGCTCGCGGCCGAATGGGGACATCCCTCGGACAACCTCGGCACGATCCTCTCGGTGGCCGACTACCTGTCGCGCAAGGCCGAGCGCGAAGGCGGCACGCCGCTGACCGTCCGCGACGTGCTGACCTGGGCGATCAAGGCCCACGAAATCCAGGGCTGCTATGCGCTCAAGAACAGCTTCAACCGGGTCGGCCTCGACCACGTGATCCTCGTGCGCCTCGCCTCGACCGCGGTCGCGACCGCGATGTTCGGCGGTGGCAAGGATCAGATCGTCACCGCGGTATCGCACAGCTGGATCGACAACGGCGTCCTGCGCACCTACCGCCACGCACCGAACACCGGGCCGCGCAAGAGCTGGGCCGCGGGCGACGCCTGCCGGCGCGCCGTCATCCACGCGCTCAATGCGGTCGAGAATGGCGTCGTCGGATATCCGTCAGCCCTGTCGGCGAAGACCTGGGGCTTCTACGACATCGCGTTCAAGGGCAAGACCTTCGAGTTCGAGCGGCCGTTCGGCAGCTACGTGATGGAGAACGTCTTGTTCAAGATCAGCTTCCCGGCCGAGTTCCATGCCCAGACCGCGGTCGAGTGCGCGATGAAGCTGCATCCGGCGGTCGTCGACCGCCTCGACGAGATTGAGCGCATCGAGGTGGAAACCCAGGAAGCCGGCGTGCGCATCATCGACAAGACCGGTCCGCTCGCGAATTACGCGGACCGTGACCATTGCCTGCAATACATGATCGCCGTGCCGCTGATCTTCGGGCGCCTCGTCGCCGATGATTACAACGATGCTGTCGCCGCCGATCCCCGCATTGATGCCCTGCGCGCGAAAATGCAGGTCCGCGAGAATGAGCAGTTCACGAAGGACTACTTCGATCCGGCCAAGCGCTATATCGGCAATGCGGTGCAGGTGTTCTTCAAGGACGGCTCGAGTACCGAAAAGGTGTCGATCGACTTCCCGATCGGCCACCGCAAGCGGCGCGCGGAGGGGATTCCGGTCCTGCTCAGGAAATTCGAGAACGCGATCAGCGAACATCTGCCGGCGGCGCGGGTTGAGCGTATCCTGTCGCTCACGCGCGAGCCGGAGCGTTTCGAGCAGCTTCCGGTCCAGGGTCTGATGGCGCTTTTCGCACTCTGAAACTAGTCGTGTGCTGGCCGGCGAGGGCGCTTTTAAACCAGTTACCTCGCCGTTCAGGATGATTGTTGATACTTTGTTAAAATCCTGTTTACCTTGCACGGAACTTGCGTAAAATCTTCAGGGACAGGGTGTAGTGTTCTGCGCCGATCGCCGGCGTCCGAGTCTGGAACAAACCTAAGAAAGAGGAGACTGCAATGAAACACAAGGCCTTGAGTGCACTCATCGCTGTGGCAATGCTCGGCGGCGGTGCATCCGTTGCAAGTGCGCAGGATGGAAGCTGGTATTTCGCTCCGCGGATCGGTGCGGTCATTCCCGACAGCAATCGCGGAACGAAGGAATCGCTCTACACCGGCCTCGGAATCGGCTGGTGGGTCACCCCGAACCTCGCCATCGATGCCGAGTACGGCATCAACAATGCGGACTTCAAGAACAGCTCGTTCCGCGCCGGCCACGAGTGGGAAAGCGTCAGCCTCGGCGTCACGGGTCGCTGGTTCTTCGGTGAACAGGGTTCCGCATGGCGTCCGTACGTGCTCGCCGGCCTCGGCGCGCTGCGCCACACGGCCTACTCGGAATTCATCCAGAACAACGGCTGGGATCCGATGGCCACGGTCGGTGGCGGTATCCAGTACAGCCTTTCCGACCGCATCGCGCTGCGTGGTGAACTCGCCGCGCGTTACGACAAGGACAACAACACGCTGCGCGGCCAGTTCGTCGGCGCGGAAGACCACAACCACTATGTCGACGCGATCGCCACGATCGGCCTGACGATCGGCTTCGGTGGCAGCGCCCCGCCGCCGGCGCCGGAACCGGCCGCCGCTCCGCCGCCGCCGCCGCCGCCGGAAGCGCAGCCGGAACAGCCGGTCGACACGCCGGTCGTCATCGACCTGCGCGGTGTGAACTTCAAGTTCGACCGTCCGAAGACCGGCGAATCGGACATCACGCCGACCCTGCAGGAGCCGACCGCTGATTCGATCGCGATCCTCGACCAGGCCGTCGATGTGCTGACCCGCAATCCGGAAGTCCGCGTCGAGCTCGCCGGGCACACCGATGCGATCGGCAGCGATGCGTACAACCAGAGCCTGTCGGAGCGCCGTGCGCAGATCGTGTACGACTACCTGCTCTCGCGTGGCGTCAGCTCGAGCCAGCTCACGGGCGTTCGCGGATACGGCGAGAGCCAGCCGATCGACACGAACGACACCAAGGAAGGCCGTGCCCGCAATCGCCGCACCGAGCTTTCGGTGGGCAACCAGTAAGCCACTGCAACAAGTGTCATGAAAAAGCCCGGCTTCGGCCGGGCTTTTTCTTTGGAGCGCGATCCGGCTCGAGAAGTCGGATACCCCGGTCGGTGCTGGCGGAATCCGCCGTCGCGCCGGTTCCTAGCGGGCGAGTGCCGGCGTCAGTTCCGGCGCGATTGCCTTGAGCATGCCGTCGACGACCTTGATTCCGCCGGCGACGATGTTGCCGCTGTCCGGAATGCCGTCGCGGCCGCTGAAATCGCAGTAGCGACCGCCTGCTTCGCGCACGAGCAGGCAGCCGGCGGCGAGGTCCCAGGGCTTCAGCCCGATCTCGAAGTAGCCATCGAATCGACCGTTCGCCGTATAGGCCAGGTCGAGCGCAGCCGAGCCGGTGCGGCGGATGTCTTCGGCCTCGACGAGCAATGCGCGGGTCATGCCGATCTGGGCGTCGAGGTGCGCGCGCTGGCGGAACGGGAAACCGGTGGCGAGCAGGGCACCGCCGACCTGATTGCGCGAGCCGACCCGGATGCGGCGGTCATTCAGGTAAGCGCCATCCCCGCGACTGGCGGTAAACAATTCGTCGCGCAACGGATCGTAGACCACGCCGTGCATCGGTTCGCCGTTCTCGAGCAAGGCGATCGAGACGCAGAAATGCGGGATGCCGCGCAGGTAGTTGTGGGTGCCGTCGAGCGGATCGATGACCCA
>CAZPLY010000038.1:0-11602 GCA_964587775.1 uncultured Dokdonella sp. | reverse complement strand
AGGCAATCCACTTATCCAACCGGGCTAGCTGTTCAAACAACCGGGGCCAGCTCTTTGCCTCAAAATGCAGAATGGCGCCGCAGAAAGTTGCTTACATTTTCAAGTTTGGCTGGGGCGGGATCATCACCCACACTTCGAATACCCACAACTCAAACACGTCGCACACCCGTCCATGACAATCATGGCCGTCGTGTTGCACTTGTGGCAGAGCGTGGCGCCGGGCGGGAAGCTGCCGGCGGAGGTGTCGGGGGTTTCGGCGGACGGGGCGGAAGGCCTCGCGGCTGGCGCCGCTGCCGCGGCAGCGGTCGAGGCGGCGCCCTTGGCCTGCGTTACGTCAGACTTTTTTTTTGAGCGCGATTCGTAGGCTGCGCGCTTTTCGGCGATCAGCTTCTTCTGCGACTCGTCGAGTTCGGGATCGTGCAGCAGGCCGATCATCTTCATGTGCTGCTCGATGACCGCGCCGAGTTCGGCGACGATGCTCGGCATGTAGACGCCGCCGGCCTTGAAGTAGCCGCCGCGCGGGTCGAACACGGCTTTCAGTTCCTCGACGAGGAATGTCACGTCGCCGCCCTTGCGGAACACCGCGGACATGATGCGCGTCAGCGCGACGATCCACTGGAAGTGGTCCATGTTCTTCGAGTTGATGAAGATCTCGAACGGACGGCGCAGCTCGTGCTCGGTGCCCTGGTTCAGCACGATGTCGTTGATCGTCACGTAGATCGCGTGCTCGAACAGCGGCGACTTGATCTTGTAGGTCGCGCCGATCAGCGTTTCGGGACGCTCGATCTGCTCGTGCATGAGGATGATTTCGGCCATCGGCGCGAGCGCGGCGATGTCGGGCTCGGCCGCACGTGCCGTGGCCTTGGCCGGCTCATCGGGTTTGACGACGCTGTAGCCGGTGATCTTCTTGCTGATCTTCATGGGACTCGCTGGACGGGAATTCGGGGTGGACCCGGCAGTTGCCGGAATGAGGGACGCCGCGCGCTCGCGGCGGCGCCCGGTCGACGGCGCGCGTGATGCGTCAGCTTTTTTTCGCGCTTTTCCTCGCGGGGGCTTTCTTCGCGGCGGCCTTCCTGGCCGGCGCCTTTTTCACGGCCGCTTTTTTCGCTGCGGCTTTCTTCACGACGGCCTTTTTCCCGGCGGGCTTCTTCGCTGCGGATTTCTTCGCGGCCGCCTTCTTCGCAACGGCTTTCTCGGCGCCGCTCTTGCGCGCGAGGTCGGCACGGTGCGCGCGCTCGTAGGTCTGGATGTCCTTGAACGTGCCGTCGGCATTGCGGACGGCGTAGAGTTTCTTGCCTGCGCTGCTGCGCATCGTGGTGCGTCGGGTGGCCATGCGCGTCTCCTGTGCGGCGTGGGGCGACCTCGTCACCGGTCGACCGCCGCGGGGCCGACCGGTGACGCATTGCGACCGGCTCAGCGGCGCTTGGCTGCCTTCTTCGCCGACTTCTTCTTCGCCGGCGCCTTCTTCATCGCCTTCTTCGCGGCCTTTCGGGCCGGTGCCGCTTTCCTGGCCGGCTTGCGCGCGGCCTTTTTCGCGGCGGGCTTGCGCGCAGCAACCTTCTTCGTCGCCTTGCGGGCGACCTTCTTCATTGCCTTCTTCGCCGAGGACTTCTTCGCTACGGCCTTGCGGGCGACCTTCTTCATCGCCTTCTTCGCCGACGCCTTCTTCACGGCGACCTTCTTCGATGCCTTCTTCGCAGCCTTCCTGACGGCCTTCTTCGCAGCAGGCTTCTTGGCCGCAGGTTTCTTCGCGGCGGGCTTCTTCGCGGCGGGCTTGGCCTTCTTCTTCGCAGCCGGCTTCTTCGCCGGCGCTGCGCCGACGGCAGTCTGCGCCTTCGCGACGACTGTCTTGACCCTCCGCGCGGCCTGCTTGCGGGCCTTCGTGACCGTGGCGCCGACCTTCTTCGCCGTATTCGCGACCGCATCCTTCGCGTCGGTCACGACCGTGCCGACCGAAGTGGCGACCGCGCTCGCAGCGTCGGCGATCGCCGTGCCCATCTGTGCCGCGCCTTCCTTCAAACCATCCAGCGTACTTTCGTTGCTCATGTCCCCTCTCCGATCTGACTGTTGTTAGTCGATTGATTGACGACGCATAGCGAGAAACGCGAGGCGCGATCACTGCACCTCGTCCGCACTCGGTTCAGAACTTGCCGTAGTAGCCTTCTTTCAAGGCATCGAACAGGTTGGCTGCGGTGTGGACCTCGCCATCGTACTCGATCTGCTCGTTGCCTTTGACTTCCACCGTCGTGCCGTCCTCGAGCTCGAAGCGGTACAGGGTGTTCTCCAGATCATGCTCCTTGACGAGCACGCCCTGGAAGGCTGCCGGGTTGAAGCGGAACGTCGTGCACCCCTTGAGACCCTGCTCGTGGGCGTACCGGTAGATGTCCTTGAAGTCCTCGTACGGGTACGTGGTCGGGACATTGGCGGTCTTGGAGATCGACGAATCGACCCATTTCTGTGCCGCGGCCTGGATGTCGACGTGTTCGACCGGGCTGATGTCGTCGGCCGAGACGAAGTAGTCGGGCAGCTTTTCGTCGGCCTTGTCGGAGAACGGCATGGCCTTGCCGTTGATCAGTTCGCGGTAGGCGAGCAGCTCGTAACTGTAGACCTCGACCTTTTCCTTGGATTTCTTGCCCTCGCGGATCACGTTGCGGCTGTAGTGATGGGCGAAGCTCGGCTCGATGCCGTTCGAGGCATTGTTGGCCAGCGACAGCGAGATCGTGCCGGTCGGCGCGATCGAGGAATGGTGGGTGAAGCGCGCGCCGGTCTCGGCCAGGGCGGCAACGAGTTCGGGGGCCACCGTCGCGATGCGCTGCATGTAGCGGCTGTACTTCGCGTGCAGCACGCGGCCCGGGATCGCGTCGCCGAGCTTCCAGCCGTCGGCGGCCATCTCGGGGCGCTTGCGCAGCATCTCGCCGGTGACCGTGAACTCCCGGGCCAGGACCGGCGCCGGGCCCTTTTCCTCGGCCAGGCTCAGCGCGACCTCCCAGCCCGCGACGGCCATCTCGCGCGAGACATCCTCGGTGAACGCGCAGGCTTCGGCGGTGCCGTAGCGCATCTTGAGCATCGTCAGCGTGCTGCCGAGGCCGAGGAAGCCCATGCCGTGGCGGCGCTTGCCCTCGATCTCGGCGCGCTGCTGCTCGAGCGGCAGGCCATTGATCTCGACCACGTTGTCGAGCATGCGCGTGAACACGCGCACGACCTCCTTGTATTCCTCCATGTCGAAGCGCGCCTTCGGACCGAACGGGTCGCGCACGAACGTGGTCAGGTTGATCGAGCCGAGCAGGCACGAACCATACGGCGGCAGCGGCTGCTCGCCGCACGGATTGGTCGCGCGGATGTGCTCGCACCACCAGTTGTTGTTCATCTCGTTGACGCGGTCGATCAGGATGAAGCCGGGCTCGGCGTAGTCGTACGTCGAGACCATGATCATGTCCCACAGGTGGCGCGCGCGGATCGAGCCGTAGATCTTGCAGGCGACGAGGCCGTCGTCGCGCACGACGTAGTTCTTCGTCGTCGGCCATTCGCGCCAGACGACCGTCGCGGGATCGCCGAGGTCGACTTCGTGCTGCTCCTTGACGTGCACCGGGAAAACGAGCGGCCAGTCGGCATCGCTCTTGACCGCGTCCATGAAGCCGTCGGTGATCAGCAGCGAGAGGTTGAACTGGCGCAGGCGACCATCCTCGCGCTTGGCGCGGATGAACTCGCGTACGTCGGGATGCGAGACATCGAACGTGCCCATCTGCGCGCCGCGCCGGCCGCCGGCCGAGGACACCGTGAAACACATCTTGTCGTAGATATCCATGAACGACAGCGGGCCCGAGGTGTACGCACCGGCGCCCGAGACGTACGCGCCGCGCGGGCGCAGCGTCGAGAATTCGTAGCCGATGCCGCAACCGGCCTTCAGCGTGAGGCCGGCCTCGTGGACCTTGTCGAGGATGTTGTGCATCGAGTCCTCGATCGTGCCGGACACCGTGCAGTTGATCGTCGAGGTCTTCGGCTTGTGCTCGGCCGCGCCCGCGTTCGAGGTGATGCGCCCGGCCGGGATCGCCCCGCGGCGCAACGCCCACAGGAAGCGCTCGTACCAGTAGGTCTGCTTCTCGGTGCCGTCCTCGACGTCGGCCAGCGCGCGCGCGACGCGCTGGTAGGTGTGGTCGATCGAGGCATCGACCGCACTGCCCTGCTTGGATTTGAGTCGGTACTTCTTGTCCCAGATGTCGTAGGAAGCGGGCTGCAGTGGAATAGCCACCGCGCCGCGCGCGAGTCCTTCAAGACGCACCGTGCTCATTGCCAGGGGTTCCTCCCGATCGTTCTGTGCCCGGGATGGCTTCCCGGTGTTGGTTCGTTGTTTCATGCCGCTGCCACGCTTTCAGTGGGACGGATCAAGGGGCGCAAAGCGGACGGAATCCGCAACCTGCAGCGACAAATTCAACCCAATGACTAGTTTCCACCCCGACGCATGGACACAAGATGTTGTGGTCATGCCGACGCCGTACCGTACGCCGGCGCCCGCGCCTTGTAAAGACCGGCGGGCATCCGGTCCGGCGGATCGTCGGCGCGCGCGGCCCGCGCTTGCGCACACGCGGCCGAAGAAGCTCATCATCGCGGGCGCGCATCGGGGATCGGAACCTGTCGACGGCTACAGGGTCTCAGCGCCGATCACCACGTCCGCGCCGCCGATCCGCAGCGGCCCCGTCCTGCCAGGAGTTCCGATGTCCGCCTCGCGCCTTCCACTCGTCACGACCGCCTTCGCTGCGGCACTGGCCGGCTTGGCCTTCGCTTCGCTGGAAGGCCCGTCGACGACCGGCCCGGGCCCGCAGCTGCTCACGACGGCCGCGGCCGCGGCCTTGCCCGAATCGGTCGATGGCCAGCCGCTGCCATCGCTCGCGCCGATGATCGACCGGGTGACCCCGGCCGTCGTCAACATCAACACGAAGACACGCGTGCAGGTCCGCGAGCCGTTCTTCGACCTGTTCAACATGCCGAACATTCCGCGCGAACGCATCCAGCAGTCGCTCGGTTCGGGCGTCATCGTCGATGCGGCGAAAGGCTACGTGCTGACCAACAACCACGTGATCCAGGGTGCCGACGACATCGACGTGACCCTGCACGACGAACGTACGGTCAAGGCGCGCGTGATCGGCTCGGATCCGGACACGGACCTGACCGTGCTGCAGATCCCGGCCGAGCGCCTGCAGGCGGTTCCGCTCAGTGCATCGAAGGACCTTCGCATCGGCGATTTCGTCGTCGCGATCGGCAATCCGTTCGGACTCGGCCAGACCGTCACCTCGGGCATCGTTTCCGCGCTCGACCGCAGCGGCGTCGGCCGCGGCATCCAGAACTTCATCCAGACCGACGCCTCGATCAATCCGGGCAATTCGGGCGGCGCGCTGGTCAACCTGCGCGGCGAACTGGTCGGCATCAATTCGATGATCTTCTCGCCCTCGGGCGGCAATGTCGGCATCGGCTTCGCGATCCCGAGCGACCTCGCCGCCGAGGTCATGCGCCAGCTCGTCACCCACGGCGAAGTGCGCCGCGGTGCGCTCGGCGTCGATACCCAGGACATCACCCCGGAGCTCGCCCGCCTGTTGTCGCTCGACACGCGCAAGGGCGCCGTCATCACGCGCGTGCGCGCCGGCACGCCGGCGGCCGAGGGCGACCTGCGCCCCGGTGACGTCGTCACCGCGATCAACGGCCGCGCGATCACCTCGCGCCAGGACCTGCACAACGTCGAGGGCCTGACCCCGATCGGCACGCCGTTGACGGTCGGCGTGCTGCGCGATGGCCGGGCCCTGAACCTGAAGATGACCCTGAGGGCGACGCCGATCCGCACCGCGCGCGGCATCGACCTCGATCCGCGCCTGGCCGGCGTCGAACTCGCCGACCTCGCCGACAACCAGCGCCGCAACGGGCTCGCCGGCGTCGTCGTCAAGCGCGTCGACGGCGACAGCCGCGCGTTCGCGAGCGGACTGCGCGCGGGCGACCTCATCGTCGGCGTCAACCAGCGCGAGATCGGCGGCACCGGCGAGCTCGGCGAGTCGCTGGCCCGGCGTCCGCGCCAGTTGCTGCTGACCCTCGTGCGCGGGCAAAGCGCGTTCTACCTGCTGCTGCAGTAGGCCCGGCTGACGAGGCCGGCGAAGGCTGAACGTGGCCGCGCGCGTTAACGCCGCTGCTTGCGCGACGCGTGCCGGTCGTGCGTTGCGCCAGCGGCCGCATGCTAAGGTTGCGGCCCCGCTTTTTGAAGCTTCCGCAGCGCCTGTTTCCATGTCCAGAATGCCGCCCCGCCTGATCGCCCTCGCCGTCCTCGGCATTGCCTGCCTCGCCTTCGGGCCACACATCGCCGCGCAACCCGCGACGCCTCCCGCCACCGCGCACGCGCCGGCCAGCGCTGCGCCGAAACCGGCGGCCAAGCCGGCCGCGAACAAGGCGAAAGCCTCGACACCGGCGTCGACGATCGTGTGGCGCGGCGACATCGTCTCGGCGCGCGGCGTCACCAACGATCTCGTCGATGATTTCCGCAAGGAAACGAAGGGCGTCCTGACCGTGCAGACATTCAGCACGATCTCGGGCATCGACGGCGTGCGCGCCGGCAGCGCCGACGTTGCCGGCGTCGCCCGCCCGATGCACGCATTGCGCGAGGAGGAGAAGGACCTCGTGTTCCAGCCGATCGCGCTCGACGCGATCGTGCCGATCGTGCATCCGCGCAACCCGGTCGGCTCGATCTCGCTCGCCCAGTTGCGCCAGCTCTATCTCGGGCGCATCAAGAACTGGAGCGAACTCGGCGGCCCCGATGCGCCGATCAACCTGTATTCGGTGGCCGCGCCGCTCGACGGCGTCGAGTTCAGTTTCCGCCGCCTGCTCTACAAGCGCGGCGAGCAGAAGGTCGCCGCGCCGCGCCTCTACCTCAACACGAGCAAGCTCGAGGAGGCGATCACGATCGATCCGAACGGGCTCGGCCTGTCGACGCTTTCGAGCAGCCATGCGAACAAGGGCATGAAGATGCTCGCGGTCGAGGGCGTCATGGCCTCGAGCCAGAGCGTCGCCAACGGCAGCTACCCGCTGTTCATGACGCTCTACATCGTGCACCAGACGAACCCGGCCGACCGCGAGCGCATCGACGCGTTCGTGCTGTTCCTCGATTCGCCGACCGCGCATGCCGCGATGCGTCGCCACCAGCTCGTGCCGTATGCCGAGGCCGGCGACGTCCATGCGCGCGACGGCGAACGGCTCGCCTTCATCGACGCGCGCATCGCCGAGGTCGTGCCGGCCGACGTCGCCGCGATGCCGCGCGTGCGCGACGTTCCGCTCGCCGCGCCGCGCGCGACCCTCGAGGCCCGCATCCGGGTCGCGCCGACGGCCGAATCGACCCAGCTCGCGCGCGAGAATCTCCAGCGAGCCGAGGACGAGAAGGCCGCGAAGCAGGACGGCGGCAAGCCTGCGGGTTCCGACTGAGTTCGCGCGCGGCGATGGACATTCGCGCGATCTCGCTCGATCTCGACGACACGCTTTGGCCGATCGAGCCGATCCTGCATCGCGTCGAACGCAGCGTCGATGAGTGGCTGCAGGCGAATTGCCCCGAAGTCGCCCGGGCCTGGCCGATCGATGCGATGCGCGCGCTGCGCGAGGAAATCGCCGAGGCCCATCCCGAGCATGCGCACGATTTCCGCACCCAGCGCAAGCTGACCCTGCGCCGCGCGTTCGCCGCCTGCGGCCTCGGCGACGACTGGGTCGAGCGTACCTACGAGATCTACGTGCGCGTGCGCAACGAAGTCGATTGCTACGCCGATACGCGCCCGGCCCTGCTTGCGATGGCCAGTGAGGTGCCGCTGGTCAGCATCAGCAACGGCACGGCCGAACTCGACCGCATCGGCCTCGACTCGCATTTCCGCTTCAGCGTTTCGGCCTGTGACGTCGGCGTCGCCAAGCCCGATTCGGCGATCTTCCTGCACACCTGCGGGCGGCTCGGCATCGACCCGGCCCACGTGCTGCATGTCGGCGACGATCCCGAGGCCGACATCGCCGGCGCGCGCGCGGCCGGCATGCGCACGGCCTGGATCAACCGCGACGGCGCACGCTGGCCTGCCGCGCATGCGCCCGACCTCGTCGTGCGCGACCTCGCCGAACTCGCCGAGTGGCTCCGCGTCCACCGCCAGCCTGCCCGGTCGCCCTGATTTCAGCCCAAGAGGTTCCACATGGACGCATGGATCACCGCCGAACCGGCCGCCGCCACCCCGCTGATCGCGATCGACACGGCGAGCTTCGAAGCGGTCGTCGCCGCGCTCGGCGAGGAGGCACGGCGCTGGTGCGCGGGTAACGGCTTCGCCGGTGAGAGCGGGCGCTTCCTCGCGATTCCGCGCGCGGACGGTGCGCCGTTCGTCATCCTTGCCGGCTGCAATCCGCGCGACGGCATCAACGCGCTCGCCCCGCTGCCGCAGCGCCTGCCGCCCGGTGACTACCGGCTCGATCCGCGCGGACTCGCGTTCGATCCGCTGCAGGCTGCGCTCGGCTGGGCACTCGGTGCCTACCGCTTCACTCGCTACGGCAAGAAGCGCCCGCCCAGGGTCCGCCTCGTCGTCGACGCCGACGTGCAGGCGAAGGCCGGTCCGCTTGCCGAAGCGGCCTGCCACGTGCGCGACCTCGTCAACACGCCGACCCAGGACATGGGTCCGGCCGATCTGGCCGGGGCCTTGCGCGCGATCGCCGAACGGCATGGCGCGCAGTATCGTGAATGGGTCGGCCCGCAATTGCTCGAAGCGCGTTTCCCGACGATCCATGCCGTCGGCCGCGCAGCCGCAGCCGATCGCCAGCCGCGCCTCGCGATGCTGAGCCACGGCGCGCCCGATGCGCCACACCTCGTCCTCGTCGGCAAGGGTGTCTGCTTCGATACCGGCGGCCTCGACATCAAGTCGGCCGACGGCATGCGCTGGATGAAGAAGGACATGGGCGGTGCCGCGCACGCCATCGCGCTGGCCGGCCTCGTGCTCGGAGCGAACTTGCCGCTGCGCCTCAGCGTGCTGATCCCGGCGGTCGAGAACGCGATCTCGGGCGATGCGTTCCGGCCCGGCGAAGTGATCACGACGCGTGCCGGCCACCGCATCGAAATCGACAACACCGATGCCGAAGGCCGCCTCGTGCTCTGCGATGCGCTGGCCTGGGCGAACGAACAGAAGCCCGACCTGATCATGGACTTCGCGACCCTGACCGGCGCCGCGCGCATCGCGCTCGGACCTGACCTCCCCGCGTTGTTCAGCAATCGCGACGACATCGCCGAGGGCCTGCTCGCGGCCGGACGCCGGACCGAGGATCCGCTATGGCGCATGCCGTTGTGGCGCCCGTACCTCGCGCTGCTCGACTCGCACATCGCCGACCTGGCGAACGCCGGCAGTTCGCGCCACGCCGGGGCCGTCACCGCGGCACTGTTCCTCGAACGCTTCGTCGACGAGGCGACTGCCTGGACGCATCTGGACGTCTACGCCTGGAACGATTCGGACAAGCCCGGGCGCCCGCGCGGCGGCGAGGCGCAGGGCCTGCGCGCGCACTTTGAATACCTCAAGCAGCGCTACCCACCGGCGTAGCCGGATCGCGCGACCGAGGCAGGAACCCATTCGCGCCACTCGATCGGCAGGGTTCGGTCGCGACCAACAACGGGGCGGCAACGCGGCAAGAGTCATCGAAGCCCGCGGCAGATGTCGGTAGGAGCGCCCCCGGGCGCGAAAGCAATCTGGCGGCGGTCGACCAATCCTGCGGCGAGGTTCGGTCGCGACCGGGGTCGCTCCTACATGGCGATATGTAGTCTTGAGGCTCATCTGACGGAGCGGCAACGCCGTCACGGTCATCGAAGCCCGCAGCGGATGTCGGTAGGAGCGCCCCTGGGCGCGATGGCAATCTTGCGGCGGTCGATCAGTCGTGCGGCAAGCTTCGGTCGCGACCAACAACGGGGCGGCAACGCGGCAAGAGTCATCGAAGCCCGCGGCAGATGTCGGTAGGAGCGCCCCCGGGCGCGAAAGCAATCTGGCGGCGGTCGACCAATCCTGCGGCGAGGTTCGGTCGCGACCGGGGTCGCTCCTACATGGCGATATGTAGTCTTGAGGCTCATCTGACGGAGCGGCAACGCCGTCACGGTCATCGAAGCCCGCAGCGGATGTCGGTAGGAGCGCCCCTGGGCGCGATGGCAATCTTGCGGCGGTCGATCAGTCGTGCGGCAAGCTTCGGTCGCGACCAACAACGGAGCGGCGACGCGGCAAGAGTCATCGAAGCCCGCGGCAGATGTCGGTAGGAGCGCCCCTGGGCGCGATGGCACTCTGGCGGCGGTCGACCAATCCTGCGGCGAGGTTCGGTCGCGACCAGGGTCGCTCCTACATGGCGATATGTAGTCTTGAGGCTCATCTGACGAAGCGGGCAACGCCGACACGGTGATCGAAGCCGGAGCAGATGTCGGTAGGAGCGCCCCTGGGCGCGAAGGCAATCTGGCGGCGGTCGATCAGTCGTGCGGCAAGCTTCGGTCGCGACCAACAACGGAGCGGCGACGCGGCAAGAGTCATCGAAGCCCGCGGCAGATGTCGGTAGGAGCGCCCCTGGGCGCGATGGCACTCTGGCGGCGGTCGACCAATCCTGCGGCGAGGTTCGGTCGCGACCAGGGTCGCTCCTACATGGCGATATGTAGTCTTGAGGCTCATCTGACGAAGCGGGCAACGCCGTCACGGTGATCGAAGCCGCGGCAGATGTCGGTAGGAGCGCCCCTGGGCGCGAAGGCACTCTTGCGGCGGACGATGAAGTTTGCGGCAAGTGTCGCTCACGACGAGGGTGCTCGCGCCGCACTCCGGCGCGCGGTTCAGTTCGTCGCTTCGGCCGGTGTCTGCAACGGGATGCGCGCGGCGAGCTTGGTGTCCTTGCCGATCAGTTCGATCTCGTCGGCGAGGATGTGGGCGGCTTCGTTGAGGACGACGTCGCGGCGCGTCTTGCGCTGCTGCTCACGCTTGAGGTCGCTCGCGATGCTGCGCTCGTCGGCCTGCAGGCCGTCGTCTTCGGCGAGCGAGCCCGCTGCCGAAGCGTCCGCGTCGGCGCCCGGGTCGATGCGCGGCGGCACCTTGCCTTCCTGGCTCGCCTTGTCGGCCGCGCTGGCCACCGGATCCTGTTCGGGGAACGCGGTGCCGACCAGCGTCTCGCGCGCCTTGCGCTTGGCTTCCTGCTCGTCGCGTTCCTTCGTGCGCACCTGCTCGTTGAGCGAGATCGATTTCTCGGCACGCAGCTTCTTTGCCTCGGCGACCTCGGACGCGAAGCTCTGCCATTCGGCATGCGTGGCCGTGCGCGCCTCGTGGCGTGCGACGAGCATCGGGATGACCGGCGAAAGGTCGGCGACCGGCTTGTACTGTGCCTTCTCGATCGAGGTCCACGGCAGGGCGTTGTCGTAGCTCGACTCGCCGAAGTCCTCGGCAGCGACAGTCAATGGGAAGCTGACGTCGGGTACGACGCCGCGCAGCTGGGTCGAACCGCCGTCGATGCGGAAGAACTGCTGGACGGTCATCTTGAGGTCGCCGTAGGTCGGCGTCTCGTTGCGCGCCATGTCGTCCATGCTGAGCAGGTTCTGCACGGTGCCCTTGCC
>CAZPLY010000037.1:0-12796 GCA_964587775.1 uncultured Dokdonella sp. | reverse complement strand
GCCACCGGCGCATCGTTGCCGAGCGTCGAGTAGTGGGCGACACCGGTCAGCACCATCGAGATCGTCAGGTACAGCGCCATCGAGATGCCGAGCGAGAGCAGGATCGCGCGCGGCAGGTCGCGTTGCGGATTCTTTGCTTCCTCGGCGGCGGTGGTCAGCGTGTCGTAGCCGAACACCGCAAAGAACACGACCGCGGCCGCGGTCACCACGCCGTTGAAACCGAAGCGCGCGTTGCCGTCGGCATCGACGATGCGCTCGGGAATGAACGGCACCCAGTTCGCCGGATCGATGTAGAACACGCCGACGCCGATGATCAGCGCGACGCCGAGGATCTTGATGAACACGACGACGGTGTTGATGCGTGCGCCGAGTTCGGTGCGCATCGTCAGCAGTACCGCGATCGCCATCGCGACGAGTGCCGCGATCACGTTGAAGTAGCGGCCTTCGCCGGTGCCGTACGCGCCCTGCGCCCAGACCGGCAGGCCGAGCCCCATCGCCTCGAGGATCGCCTGCAGGTAACCGGCCCAGCCGCTGGCCACGGCGGCCACGATCAACGCGTATTCGAGCAGCAGGTCCCAGCCGATCAGCCACGCCGCGAATTCGCCGAGCACCGCGTAGCCATAGGTGTAGGCGCTGCCGGTGACCGGAATCATGCCGGCGAACTCCGCGTAGCACAGCGCGGCCGCGGCGCTCGCGATGCCGGCGATGAGGAACGCGATCGCGACCGCCGGGCCTGCATTCGCGGCCGCCTGCTGGCCGGCGAGCACGAAAATGCCGACCCCGATGATGCCGCCGAGGCCGATGCTGGTCAGTTGCCAGAGGCCGAGCACACGGCGGAATTCGCGCCGCGCGCCGAGATCGGCCTGCAGCTGTTCGATCGTCTTGTGGCGCGTCAGGCGCGAGATCAGGCTCATGCGTTCCTCCCCCGGATGAGCCGCGATCATAGCCGCAGCGCGGTGCGCTGCGCGTGCCGTTGGACGTGTTGCCTGCCCGGGCGGCGGAGCCGGCGAGCGGCCTACCTGAGCTTCGGCGAAACCGCGAATTCGCAGCCGGTCTTCGCGCGCACGTCCTCGACGCTGACGCCCGCATGCAGCTCGGTCAGCGTGAGGCCACCGCCTTCGGCGACTTCGAACACGCACAGGTCGGTGATGATCATGTCGACGCAGGCCTTGCCGGTCAGCGGCAAGGCGCACTGTTCGAGGATCTTCGGCGAACCGTCCTTGGCCGTGTGTTCCATCAGCACGACGACGCGCTTGACGCCCGCGACGAGGTCCATCGCGCCGCCCGGGCCCTTGACCATCTTGCCCGGCACCATCCAGTTCGCGAGATCACCGTCCTTCGAGACTTCGAGGCCGCCGAGGATCGAAAGATCGATGTGGCCGCCGCGGATCATCGCGAACGAATCGGCGCTCGAGAAGAAGCTGCTGCCCGGGATCGTCGTGATCGTCTGCTTGCCCGCGTTGATCAGGTCGGCGTCGACGGTCGCCTCGGTCGGGAACGGGCCGATGCCGAGCAGGCCGTTTTCCGATTGCAGGGTGACGCTGACGCCGTCCGGGATGTAGTTCGCAACGAGGGTCGGGATGCCGATGCCGAGATTGACGCAGAAGCCGTCCTGCAATTCCTTCGCCGCGCGCTGGGCCATCAGCAGGCGGATCGGACTCTCCTTGCCGGAAGGCGCGCCGCCCGACAAGGTGCGGAATTCGATGCGCTTCTCGTACTTCGCTCCTTCGATGATGCGATCGACGTAGATGCCGGGCGTGTGCACCTGGTCCGGCTCGAGCGTGCCGGTCTCGACCAGTTCCTCGACCTCGGCGACGCAGACCGCACCGCAGGTCGCGATCATCGGATTGAAGTTGCGGGCAGTCTTGCGATACACGAGGTTGCCGAACGCGTCGCCCTTCCACGCCTTGACGATCGACAGGTCGGCCTTGATCGCCGGTTCGAGCACGTAGTCGACGCCGTCGAACGCTTTCGTTTCCTTGCCCTCGGCGAGCCTCGTGCCGAACGCGGTTCGCGTGTAGAAGCCCGGGATGCCGGCACCGCCCGCGCGCAGGCGTTCGGCAAGCGTGCCCTGCGGCACGAGTTCGAGCTCGAGTTCGCCGGCCAGCACCTGGCGCTCGAACTCCTTGTTCTCGCCGACATACGACGCGATCACCTTTTTCACCTGGCGCGTCTTGAGCAGAGGTCCCATGCCGAAATCGTCGACGCCGGCATTGTTGCCGACGATCGTCAGGTTCTTCGTGCCAGCCTCGAGCAGGGCCTGGATCAGGTTCTCCGGAATGCCGCACAGGCCGAAGCCGCCGGCGGCGATCGTCATGCCGTCATGCAGCAGGCCGGAAAGGGCATCGGTGGCGCTCTTGCATGTCTTCTTCACGTTGCAGTGTCCTTCGCTTGCGGGGCCGCGGCAGGTTGCTGCGACATCGATGCACGCGACGAGCGTAGTAGACCGCGGTGGGCGGTTCAATCTGCCCTTTCGGACAATGGCCACGCGCGCGCCCTTGCAGACGGCCATAGACGCGTCATCGAGCGAGTCAAGCAGCCGGTTCGCCCTGGGCGTCGCATCGCGGGTGCGAAGTCGAAGGGCATGGTCGGTTTTGCGACGTCGCGGCGCATTGCTCGACACGACCGGATCGCACGGGTCGCGCAGGGAGCTGGCCCGCTCTGCCGTCTGCGCCTCGAACCCGTGATCGGGACGCGGTCAGACCAGCTTGCTCCAGCGCAACTCGGCGACGCCGGGCGGCGGCGAAAAGCGGTCGGCGCGTGCCTCGGGCCAGAAGCGCTGGAACACCGCATGCTCCGCCGTGCGTTCGAGCAGTTCGCCGGGACGCACGAACGCATACAACGTGGCCAGCGAACGCACCTCGTTGCCCGACACGCGACGGATGATGTGCTCGGGGCCAAGCTCGCCCGGATGCGAAAGGCCGGCCGCGGCGACCAGTTCCTTCAGCGCACGCAGCGTGTTCTGGTGGAAGTTCTTGACGCGCTCGGCCTTGTCGGGCACATCGAGCGTGCGCCAGCGGCCCGGGTCCTGGGTCGCGATGCCGGTCGGGCAATGATCGGTGTGGCAGCTCTGCGACTGGATGCAGCCGAGCGCAAACATGAAGCCGCGCGCGGCGTTGCACCAGTCGGCGCCGAGTGCGAGCGTGCGCGCGATGTCGAAGGCCGTGATGATCTTGCCCGCCGCGCCGATGCGGATCTCGCTGCGCAGGTTGAGGCCGACCAGGGTGTTGTGCACGAGCAGCAGCGCTTCGCGCAGCGGTGCGCCGACGTGGTCGGCGAACTCCATCGGTGCCGCGCCGGTGCCGCCTTCGCCGCCGTCGACGACGATGAAGTCGGGACGGATGCCGGTCGTCAGCATCGCCTTGGCGATGCCGAACCATTCCCAGGGATGGCCGATCGCGAGCTTGAAGCCGGTCGGCTTGCCGCCCGACAGCGCGCGCAGCCGGGCGATGAAGTGCAGCAGGCCTTCCGGCGTGTCGAATTCGGAATGGCGCGGCGGCGAGATGCAGTCCTCGCCCTCGGGCACGCCGCGCGTCAGCGCGATCTCGCGCGTGACCTTGGCGCCGGGCAGCATTCCGCCGTGACCCGGTTTGGCGCCTTGCGAAAGCTTGAGCTCGATCATCTTCACCTGGGGAAGCATGGCGCGCTCGGCGAACCGTTCCTCGCTGAACACGCCGGCGCGCGAGCATGCGCCGAAATAGCCCGAGCCGATTTCCCAGACGACGTCGCCGCCGTTCTCGCGGTGGTAGGACGACAGCGAACCCTCGCCGGTGTCGTGGTAGAAGCCGCCACGCCGTGCGCCCTCGTTGAGCGCGCGGATCGCGTTCGGCGAAAGCGACCCGAAACTCATCGCGGAGATGTTGAACACGCTCGCCGAGTACGGCTGCGTGCACTGCGCGCCACCGACCGGCACGCGGAAATCGTGATGGGCGATGTGCGCGGGCATCATCGAGTGGTTGATCCACTCGTAGCTGTTCGCGTAGACGTTGCGCTCGGTGCCGAACGGACGCGTCTCGAGCGAAAGCTTCGCGCGCTGGTAGACGATCGCGCGCTGGTCGTGCGAGAACGGCACCTCGTCGTCGTCGGCCTCGACCACGTACTGGCGCATCATCGGGCGGATCGCCTCGAAGAAATACCGCACATGGGCGAGGATCGGGAAATTGCGCCGCAGGGTCTTGCGCCGTTGCGCCATGTCCCACACGCCGAGCGCGGTCAAGGCGCCGGCGACGACCGCGAGCACGCGCCAGCCCATGCCCGCGCCCCACTGCGCGATGCCGATGCAGGTCCCGACGAGGACGAGCACGAAGAACCAGTAGCGAGCCGGGAGAGGCGATTTCAAGGCGATCTTCCGCTGCGGGCAACCGCCGAAGCATAGCGCACGACCGCGCATCGACCGCGCGCGCGGGCAGTCGCCGGCAACCCGTTCATTGCATGTTTGACCGCGCCCGCCGGTTCCATGCCATGCTCCGCGACTGCGCCCGACGACGCCCGAGAATGCTTTCGAATCCGACGATCCACGCGACCCGCGACCCGGCGACTCCCGGCCTCCATCCCGTATTCAACGCAGCGCACCCGCACGACCCGGTCCACGCCCGGTTCGCGTCCGCCTGCGTCCTGATCCTGATGTCGGCGCTCGCGTTCGGACAGGACCAGCCGTCGCCCGATCCGGCGCCCCCGCCGATGCTGGCCAGTTCGGCGGCCTTGCGCGCCACCGTGTTCGGCACGCCTCCGGACCAGATGGCCGAGCAGCCCGAGCGCGTGCCGCTCAGCGAGATCGACATCCGCATGCCATGGGCGCGCCCGCTGCCCGACGTGTTCTGGTTCAACCGCCGCCTGCGCGTGTGGTTTTCGGCACAACCGGCGGCCGCACCGCTCGCCATCGTCATCTCGGGTACCGGGGCCGACGGCAACACGACCAACATCCAGCGTCTGCGCGGCGCCCTGTACGGCGCCGGGTACCACGTGCTGAGCCTGCCGTCGCCGACGTTCCCCGGATTCATCGCGGCGGCCTCGAGCACCGGCGTGCCGGGCGACCTGCGCCAGGATGGCAATGACCTGCATGCCTCGATCGGGCACATCCTTGCCAACCTGCCCGAACACGCCCCGATCACGGCGATCGACGTGCTCGGCTACAGCCTTGGCGGCGCGAACGCGGCGATGGTCAAGGCGATCGACGCGCGCGAGGGCCAGCTCGGCATCCGACGCGCGGTGATGATCAATCCGCCGGTCAACCTGTTCACGTCGATCGGCCGGCTCGACCGCCTGTTCGAGCAAAGCATCGGTCCGGCCGATCCGGGACTCGAACGGCTCTACCAGCGCCTGTATGCCGAACTTGCCAACCTGTACCGTGCTTCCGACGCCGTGCAGATCGACGAGAACTTCCTGCTCGCCGCAGCGGCCACCGCGCTCAGTACCGACGAGGAATTCGCCGCCGCGATCGCGCTGACGTTCCGGCTCGCCCTCGTCGACATGTTCTTCGCCGGGGACCTGTACGCCGGCACCGGCGTCGTCGTCGATCCACGCGATCCGCCGCGCAAGGGCGAATCGCTCGACGCGATCTCGCTGCAGCTGCGCGCCAAGCCGTTCGCCGAATACTTCGACAAGGTGTTCGCCCCGTACTACCTCGCGCGGATTCCGGGTTCGACGCGCGAGTCGCTCGTCACCGGCAACAGCCTCGCCGTCATCGGTGACGCATTGCGCGGGAACGACGACTATTTCGTGCAGACGAACCGCGACGACCTGATTCTCGACGCCTCCGAACTCGAATGGCTCGAACGTACGATGGGCCCACGCATCGTCGTCTACGACCACGGCGGGCATCTCGGCACGATCGGCGAGCGTCGCCAGATCGCCGACCTGCTCGCGATGCTCGACGGTCGCTGGAACGGAGGTGTCCGATGAACGCCTCGCCCTGCCTCGTTCTCGCGGCGCTGCTCGCCCTCGGTGGTTGCGCGACCAAGGACGTGCGCGTGCGCACGCTCGCCGACGAGACGCCGGCTGCCGATCGGGCCGCTGCGATCGAGCGTGCCGCCGGACTTGCGGCGGTCCGCGAAGCGCTCGCGGCACCCGCCGGCAACGACGACGATCCCGCACTGGCCCCGCTGCTGACGCCGGACGACGCGCCATCGATGCGCACCTACGACCCGTGGGAACGCATCAACCGGTTCACGTACCGCTTCAATGCGCGCTTCGACGAAAGCGTGTTCCTGCCGGTCGCGAACGGCTACCGCAAGCTGCCGCGACCGGTGCGTTCAGGCGTGCACAACTTCTTCGGCAACCTCGGCGAGATCGGCAGCACGATCAACTTCGCGCTGCAGGGGCGGCCCGGTTACAGCCTGCGCAGCTTCGGGCGACTCGCGATCAACAGCACGCTCGGCATCGGCGGCCTGTTCGATGTCGCGAAAAAAATGCACCTGCCAAGGGCGGCGACCGGGTTCGGCGCGACCCTGTCGAAATGGGGCATGCGCACGGGACCGTACATCGTGCTGCCGCTGATCGGACCGTCTACATTGCGCGACACGATCGGTCTCGGCGGCGACTTCGGCATGACCTACGCGATCGACCCGGCCGGTTTCTATCGCACCTCGTCGAATGCATGGATGTTCGGCACGGCGAATTCGATCGACCTGCGCGCGAACATCGATTTCCGCTACTACTCGACCGGCTCGCCGTTCGAGTACGAAACGATCCGGTTCCTGTACGTGCGCCAGCGTTTGCTCGAAGACGAGAAGCTGCATGAGGACAATCCCGAAATCATCCGCGACAACTCGGTGCCCGTCGGGCAGTGAGACGACCCCGCGAACGTGCGCGCGACTGAGCCGACGCCGCTCGAGGGAAGGCCGATCGCGAGGCGATCCAGGCTCGCCGTGACGATGCTCGTGCTGGCCACGATCACGATCCTCGTCGGCGCGGCATGGGGTGCATTGGCCCTGGCCTACCAGGCGCCCGGCGGCGTTGTCGGACAGCGCATCGCCGCGTCGTTGTGGTTGCTCTTTTCGCTCGCGATCGTCGTCGTCCTCTGGCGCCACGGCGCGCGCATCCCGGTCGCCGTCTTCGCCGTCGCGTTCGCGCTCCTGCTCGCCTGGTGGCATACGCTCGAACCATCGAATACGCGCGTATGGGCCGACGAGGTCGCGCGCACGGTCACGGGCCGCATCGACGGTGCGGCGGTCGTCCTCGAGAACGTCCGCAATTTCGATTGGCGCGGCCGCGACGATTACACGCCGCGCTGGGAATCGCGCCGCTACGATCTCGACGCACTTGCCTCGGTCGACATGATCCTCTCGTACTGGTCCGGCCCGTGGATTGCCCATGCGCTCGTCTCGTTCGGCTTCGAGGACGGCGACCATGTCGTGTTCTCGGTCGAGATCCGTCGCGAGAACGGCGAACTGTTCTCCGAGATCGGGGGCTTCTTCAAGCAGTTCGAACTCAGTCTCGTCGCGGCCGACGAGCGCGACATCGTGCGTGTCCGCACGAACATCCGTGGCGAGGACGTCTATCTCTATCCGCTCCAGCTGTCGGCCGCCGCACGTCGCGCGCTGTTCGTGTCGTTCGTCGAGGAAGGCAACCGCCTCGCCGCGACGCCGCGCTTCTATCACACGTTGACCGTCAACTGCACGACGCTCGTCCACCGCATGATGCGCGAGATCGTCGGCCATCTGCCGCTCGATCATCGCATCCTGCTGTCCGGTTACCTGCCCGGGTATGCCTACGATGCCGGCGGCCTCGACCGCTCGGTGCCGCTCGAGACGCACCGCGCGCGCGGCCGCATCACCGATCGCGCGCGCGCGGCGGATCGCAGCGGGGAGTTCTCGCGCGACATCCGTGTCGGCATTCCGCTCGGCGACCCTTGAGACGTGTTCCGGTGGGCGCGGGCGATGTCCGGCGTCGGTCCCCGATCAGCCAAGCACGTCCGGATTGAGTTGCCAGACCGTGTAGTTGAGCGCCGCGGCGAAACTGATCCAGGCGAGATACGGAACGAGCAGGGCGCCCGCAAGTGGCCGGATGCGCCAGAAAACCACGATCGTGGCAATGACCAGCACGCACAGCACGACGATGTCGGCGAACGACAGCGCGCCGAGGTGCCAGGCGAAGAACAGCCAGCTCCACAATGCATTGACGGCAAGCTGCACGACGAACAGGCCGAGCGCCGGGCGCTGCGCGCGCCACCCTCCGTCACGCCAGACCAGCCATGCGGAGATCGCCATCATCGCGTAGAGCGCGGTCCACACCGGACCGAACACCCACGACGGCGGCGCCAAATCGGGCCGCACGAGCTCGCCGTAGAACGCACCCGCCTTCATCGACGCGACCGCGCCGAGCGCGGAAGCCGCGAAGCAAAGCGCGAACCAGCCAACAAAGCCGAGCAGTTGCCGCCGGGACGAAAGTGCTTGCATGCCGATGTCTCCCCGTAGTGGATCGCAACGCTACCAGCTCGTCGTGCGAGCGGAATGAACCATTGCCGAATACGAAGCGCGCGACATCGCGCACGTCAATCACCGTGACGGCGTCATCGCCCTGCCGCGACTTCCCCTCCCGGCATCGCTGCGATCACGTGGCGACGTTGCCGCTCCGCCACGACTTCGCATCTCCGCATCACGGCAATCACGTGACGGCATCGCCGCTCGACCACGCCTTCCGCCTCTCCGCATCACTGCGATCACGTGGCGACGTTGCCGCTCGACCACGCCTTCCGCCTCTCCGCATCACCTTGTAGGAGCGACCCCGGTCGCGACCCGACCTTGTAGCAGGATTGATCCGCCGCGAATTCGCTTTCGCACACAGGCGCACCCAAGCCGACACCTGCCGCTGGCTTCGATCACCGTGACGGCGTTGCCGCTCCGCCATGACTGCCCCTCTCCGCATCACCCTTTAGGAGCGACCCCGGTCGCGACCCAACCTTGCGGCAGGATTGATCCGCCGCGAATTCGCTTTCGCACACAGGCGCGCCCATGCCGACACCTGCCGCTGGCTGCGATCACATGGCGGCTTTGCCGCTCCGCCACGACTGCCCCTCTCCGCATCGCTGCGATCACGTGACGGCGTTGCCGCTCCGCCATGCCTTCCCCTCTCCGCATCACCTTGTAGGAGCGACCCCGGTCGCGACCCGACCTTGCCGCAAGATTGATCCGCCACGAATTTGCTTTCGCACACAGGCGCGCCCATGCCGACACCTGCCGCGGGCTTCGATCACCGTGACGGCGTTGCCGGTCGCCGTGATGGCTGCCCACGGCATCTCCCGCGCCGCTACTGTCTGGTCACGATCAAATGGGTCGCCCGGGCCGTCGTTTCGTGGCGGGTGCAGGCATAGCCGAGGGCTGGAAGGTCGACCCCGTCGAACAGGCGCTCACCGCGCCCGAGCAGGACCGGCGAGACCGCAAGGTGCATTTCGTCGATCAGGCGCTGGCGAAGATACTGCCGGATCACGTCGACGCCGCCGCCGATGCGTATGTCCCTGCCGGCCGCGGCTTCGCGCGCACGCTCGAGCGCGACCTCGGCGCCTTCAGGGACGAAGTGGAACGTCGTGCCGCCTTGCATGACGAGCGGCGCACGCGCGTGATGGGTCAGCACGTAGACGGGCACCTGGTAGACCGGATTCTCGCCCCACCAGCCGCGCCAGCTGTCGTCCGGCCAAGGGCCGCGCACGGGGCCGAACATGTTCCGGCCGAGGATCCACGCACCGACGTCACGGAACCCGCGCGCGGCGTACTCGTCGTCGCGACCGCTCTCGCCGCCGCCCTTGCCGAAGATCTTCGCCTGCGCGGTTCGCGTCGGCAGCAGCCAGCCGTGCAGCGAATGTCCGCCGATGCCGAGCGGATGCTCGAGACTCTGGTCCGGGCCGGCACCGAAACCGTCGAGCGAAATCGAGAAACTTTCGACGCGAACCTTTGACATGGCACTCCTGCGCTGGACGCTGGCCGCGACGCACGCGGCACGATTTCAGGGGTCGGACTGCAACAACCGGAGGCCGCAGGCCGGACAGCGTCCGTGCCGCATCGTCGGCATCAATGCCGCGGCGCGTACCAGAAGTGCGGCCATCCTAGCGCGCGCACGCGACGCGCTCGAAGCGGAACTCGATCGAACGCGACTTTCCTGCGCGCTGGCCCTCGATGCGGACCGACAGCGCGGCAGGACCCGTCTTCGTGTAGGAAATCTTCTGCGGAAAATCGTGCGCAGGGTTCTCGAACGTCGCGGTGTCCGCCCCGACGTGGCTCGCGATGAAGGCGGTCTGCTCCTGTCGGGATGGGGTCGCCGTGTAGACGATCCTGCCCTGCGCGTCGACGTGCAGGCGAAGGTACTCGTACTCGAGCGTCTTGCCGCCGCGGACCACCCTGCCCACGCCAAGCATCGAGTCTCCCGCGATCGGCAGCCAGTACTCACCCGATCCGGTATCGCCATCGGGATTCGACCAGCAGCCAGCGAGCCAGGACAACGGCGCCAGTTCGGCAGCGGGGACCGGAACGGCCGATGCGAGCAAGACCGCAGCGGCGGCGACGCGGGCTGTCATTTCACGCACGAAATTCTCCCGGGCGCGATGGAACGGCTCATCGATGGGTCGGGGTCGGCTCTGGCGCTTACCAAGACGAGGGACGAGGAGACTGTGCGGGGTCGACGGTGAAAGTCAACGTGGCGGCCATTCCATCCATGGGAGTCCGTGAGTCCAGGCTCGGGCAGCAACAACATTCCGGATGCGGGGTAATCTGACCTGGGCACGCTGGCATGCAACGGTCCGGTGGATTGCAAGGTCAGGCCGCGCTGCCACGGATGATGGCGGCCAGCGCGCCGATGAGCAGCGCGAGAACGGGCAGGATGGAAAGGCCGAAGCCAAGCGCACGGCTGCCTGGCGCTGCCGTATAGCTGCGCCAGTAGAGGAGTCGGCCCACCAGATACACCGCGCCGGCAATGGCGACGTAGGTTTGCGGCCAGTACTTTGCGGCGATGAACAAGGCCGGAAGGAACGCGACCATGAGCTCAAGTGTGTTCATCTGGACCCGGTACATCCGCTCGAACATTTCGTGACCGGTGACGGCAGGTGCTTTGACCCCGTAACGGCCACGCGCGCGGCCTACGAGCACGCTGAAGAAAACGAGCTGGATCACCGCCAGAACAGCCACGAGATCGACGTAGTTCATTTTTCCCCTTGCCATGAAGTGACGTTGGCGGCCCAACGATCGAAGTAACCGGCCGTTGCATGCGACGCGAAAGGACGCTTGCAATGGTCTGTGTTGACGGCGATGTCAGGCGTCATCGCCCGACCGCCTTGACTGGAGCTTTTCAGCGCGTTCAAGAAGGGGCTGTCAAACCAACTGTGTATCCGCGGATTTCATAGTGCGGCCAGTGGCACGCGCTCTTCCCCGAACATGATCTGGAAGCTCTGCAGTGCCGGTTTCCAGTGATGAATTGACTTCCAGTTCTTCGAGGCCTCCTGGATCGCCAGGAACAGGGACTTCAGTGCCGACTCGTCGTTGGGGAAGATGCGCCGGTTGCGCGTGAACTTGCGCATGACCATGTTCAGGGACTCGATCGCATTGGTCGTGTAGATCACCTTGCGGATCTCCGGCAGGAACTGGAAGAACGGGATGATGTTGTCCCAGTTGCCGCGCCACAGACGCACGATGGCCCGGTATTTGCCACCCCATTCCGCTTCGAAGGTATCCAGTTCGGCCAGCGCCTCCTCGACGGTCGCCGATTGGTAGATGCGCTTGAGCGCTGCAACCACCTTGGGACTGTCCTTGGCGTTCACATAGCGCAGGCTGGCGCGTACCAGATGGACGATGCACAGCTGGGTCAGCGTCTGCGGGAACACGGCGTTCACCGCTTCGGGCAAGCCTTTCAGTCCGTCCATGCTGGCAATGTAGATGTCCTGCACGCCGCGCTGGCGAAGCTCGGTCAACACCGACAACCAGAACTTCGCGCCTTCGTTCTCCGCCAGCCATAACCCCAGTACTTCCTTCTCGCCGCGCAGGTTGACGCCCAGCACCACGTGGGCGGACTTGTTGATCACCTGCTTGTGCTGCTGCACCTTCATCGTGATCCCATCCAGCCACACAATCGGGTAGATCGAGTCCAGCGGCCGCGTCTGCCAAGCACGCGCCTCATCAAGCACGGCATCGGTAACCTGCGCGATCAGCGCGTGCGAGATGGTCACGCCGTAAAGGTCAACCAGCGCCGATTCAATGTCGCGCGTGGTCATGCCCTTGGCGTACAAGGTCAGGATCTTCTCCTCCATTCCCGCCAGCCGCACCTGGCGCTTCTTCACCAGCTGCGGTTCGAACGTGCCGTCGCGATCGCGTGGCGTTTCCACGTCCAAGGCTCCGACCGCGCTCTGCACCCGCTTGCGCGTCTTGCCGTTGCGAGGATTGCCCTCCGATGCCGCATGCCGCTCGTGGCCCAGATGCGCCTGCATCTCCGCTTCCAGCGAGCGATTGATCATGTGCTGGAGCATCTGCGAATAAAGCTTCTCCACGTCTTGCGGCGTCTTGCAGTCTGCCGTCAGCTCGTCCAGCATCGTCTTGTTCAAGCTCAATGTCACTGCTCCTCGCGGCCTTCGCCGCATCGTCTCAAAGAGCAGATACACAGTTCAATTTACAGACTCGCAAGCTGCACACCGCCCTCTAGACGGCCGTTGCTCTTTGCTTCGTCATGCTCGATCTCCCCCTACAAAGCAATGCTACTCGAAACTGCTGGAAGTGAAGCCCAACGCCAGAGTTAAGCCGAGCCCAAGCGCGTAGCGATTGGGCTTCGGCTTGAACGAGTAAAAAGAGACTTCCTGCTCCCTGAGGCCTCGAGGGCCATG
>CAZPLY010000036.1:0-14026 GCA_964587775.1 uncultured Dokdonella sp. | reverse complement strand
CTTACCCAACGCCCTGTCTCTCAAGACAGGGCGTTTTTATTGGGCGAATACGGGCCACGCCGCGAACGGCCGCCGATGCACGGCGGCTAGCGACGACCCGGCGGATCAGTCGAGCGAATAGCCGAATTGCTGGCGGAACTGGTCGGCGAACTCGTCGTAATCGAAGCGCTGGTTCTGGGTGCCCGGATGTTCGACCTTGAGCGCGCCCATCAGGTTGCCGATGCGGCCGATCGTCATCCAGTCATAGCCCTTCATGATGCCGTGGATCAGTCCGGCCCTGAACGCATCGCCGCATCCGGTCGGATCGGTGATCCGCCGCTCGTGGGCCGGCGGAACGTCGAGCGTCCTGCCCTCGGCGTGGATCTTGGCTCCGTGCGGGCCGCAAGTCGTGATGTAGGCCTTCACGCGCCTGGCGATCTCGGCTTCGTTCCAGCCCGTTCGTTCCTGCAGCAGGTTGGACTCGTAGTCGTTGACGGTGACGTAGTCGGCCTTGTCGACGAACTGGCGCAACTCTTCACCATTGAAGAGCGGCATTGCCTGGCCCGGATCGAAAATGAACGGGATCCCGCCTTCGACGAACTCGGCGGCATTTTGCAACATGCCCTCGCGGCCATCGGGACTCACGATGCCGAACGTCACGCCGGGCACGTCGCGCACGTGGTTCTCATACGATCGCATCATTGCGCCGGGATGGAAGGCCGTGATCTGGTTGTTGTCGAGATCGGTCGTTATGAAGGCCTGCGGGGTGAACAGGTCGGCGAGTTCCTTGATCTGGTCGAGGCGGATGCCGTACTCCTCGAAATGCTCTCGGTACGGACCGAAATCCTGGCCGACGGTCGCCATCGGCACCGGATCGCCACCAAGCAGCTTCAGGTTGTAGGCGATGTTGCCGGCACAGCCACCGAACTCGCGGCGCATGCGCGGCACGAGGAACGACACGTTGAGGATATGCACCTTGTCGGGAAGGATGTGATTCTTGAACTGGTCCGGAAAGACCATGATCGTGTCATAGGCGAGCGAACCGCAGATCAGTGCCGACATCGTTGCGAAAACTCCGGTGGCGAAAGGGTCGAGGCATGCGGATTTCCGCGCGCCCTGCGTCTGCCGCGTCGCGCGGACAGAAAGAGCGCGATCTTGCCCGAGATCGCCCGCACGTGCATCCAGACCCGTCGTCGTCGATCGCGCCCGTTGCGTCGGCCGACCGGCGCCGCCGCGGGGACACGCGGATCACGCCCCTGCCCGGGGTGATGCCTTCGCGCCTGCAAACCTGCGCCACGACAGGTTTTCTTAACATGAAGTCGGCTTGCGAGGGCTACTCGCGATCTCTACACTGTCGCGTTCGTTGCAGGCCGGCTGCCGGCACGTCCGCTGCAGGACCGGAGAGTGTAGCGGCGGTTTTCCGTGTCCCTGACCGCGGTTCCGGGCCGCCCTGAAAGGCATCATCCGGAACATCGGTGCGCGATCGGGCAGGCCGCTTGCCGGAATCCGCGAAGCCGCATTTCGCCCTCCCCCAATAAAGCTCGATCTCATGTTCAAAGGTTTGCGTGGTCTCTTTTCGAATGACCTGTCGATTGACCTCGGCACGGCCAACACCCTGATCTATGTGCGCGGGCAGGGCATCGTCCTGAACGAGCCCTCGGTCGTCGCGATCCGCCAGGATCGCGGCCCCGGCGGTCCGCGCAGCGTCGCCGCGGTTGGTTCCGACGCGAAGAAGATGCTCGGCCGCACGCCCGGCAACATCGTCACCGTGCGTCCGCTCAAGGACGGCGTCATCGCCGATTTCTCGATGACCGAGGAAATGCTCAAGCAGTTCATCCGCAAGGTGCATCGTTCGCGCATGTTCCGGCCGAGCCCGCGCGTGCTCGTCTGCGTGCCGTGCGGCTCGACCCAGGTCGAGCGTCGCGCGATCAAGGAGTCTGCCGAAAGTGCAGGCGCTCGCGACGTCTTCCTCGTCGAGGAACCGATGGCCGCGGCGATCGGAGCCGGCATCCCGGTCGGCGAGGCCCGCGGCTCAATGGTCCTCGACATCGGTGGTGGCACGTCGGAAGTCGCCGTGATTTCGCTCAACGGCATCGTCTACTCGCAATCGGTGCGCATCGGTGGCGATCGTTTCGACGAAGCGATCATCAACTACGTGCGTCGCAACCACGGCACGCTGATCGGCGAGGCGACCGCCGAACGCATCAAGATGCAGGTCGGATGCGCGTTCCCGCAATCGGAAGTGCGCGAGATCGAGGTCTCCGGGCGCAACCTCGCCGAAGGCGTGCCGCGCATGTTCACCGTCAACTCGAACGAGATCCTCGAAGCCCTGCACGAGCCGCTTGCCGGCATCGTCAGTGCGGTGCGCAGCGCACTCGAGCAGACGCCGCCGGAACTGTGCTCCGACGTCGCCGAGCGCGGCATCGTGATGACCGGCGGCGGGGCGCTGTTGCGCGATTTCGATCGCCTGCTGTCGGAGGAAACCGGGTTGCACGTGCACGTCGCCGACGAGCCGCTGACCTGCGTCGCCCGCGGCGGCGGTCGTGCCCTCGAACTCGTCGACCAGCATGGTGGTGACTTCTTTGCGCAGGAGTGATCGCGACTACGGCGCAAGCGGGTCACCCCGATGATCGCGGCCTGCGCGCGACGCGCCGTCGGCGCGCGCCCCGGATCGCCCGGACTCGACAGTATTCGCTGACTGCACTCGAGTCCGCCGCATGCCACTGGCACGACCCGACAAGGTGCAACTGTTCGCCGAAGGTGCCGTCAGCACGCTGCGGCTGATCATCTATCTGACCCTCGCGATGATCGTCATGGTCATCGACCATCGCGCAGGTTATCTGGCCGGCATGCGCATGCTGTCGAGTCGGGTGATCGAACCGGTTTACCGGATCGCGGGGTTCCCGGCCGAGGCCGCACGCGCGGGCAGGCTCGCGATCGCGACCCAAAGCCACCTCGCCGAGGAGAACCGCAGGCTGCGCGAGGCCTTGCTGCTCGCCCAGGTGCGCCTCAACCGGATGTCGGCGCTCGCCGATCAGAACGAGCGGCTCAAGGTTCTGCTCGATGTGCAGAACGACCTCGGCCTCGGCGTCCAGCTCGCACACCTCGTCGACATCGATCTCGATCCGTTCCGCCATCGCGTTGTCCTCGATGCCGGCAGTACACAACAGATCTCGGTCGGCCAGCCCATGCTCGATGCAGGCGGCGTCATGGGACAGGTCGTCGAAGTGCTGCCCGGAACCTCGGTGGCGATGTTGATCACCGATCCGACCCATGCGATTCCGGTGACGATCGAGCGGACCGGCCTGCGCACGATCGCGTTCGGCACCGGCGCAATCGACCGCCTGCAACTGCCGAACATCCCGATCAGCGCCGATGTGCGTGTTGGTGACGTGCTGCTTACCTCGGGCCTTGGCGGCCGCTTCCCGGCCGGCTTCCCGGTCGGCGAAATCCGCGAGATCAGCAACGACGAAAGCGGCATGTTCGCCGCAGCGATCGCCAAGCCGGCCGCCGCGCTCGATCGCAGCGGCGACGTCCTCCTGCTGCACGACCTGCCGCAACCGATGGGCCCGCCGGCACCGACGCCGGCCGCGTCGGCGCCGGTGGACGCGGAGCCTCGGCCATGAACCGCCAACGCGTCCAGTTCTGGCTGTTCATCGGCAGCATCGTTGCCGCGTTCCTGCTGCAGATGCTGCCGTTGCCGCAGCCGTTGCCGGCCGGCAAGCCGTTCTGGCTCGCCCTCGTGCTGATCTACTGGGCGATCGAGGTCCCGGATCGCGTCGGCCTCGGCTTCGCATTCCTGCTCGGCCTCGCCGGTGATGTGCTGACCGGCGAACTGCTCGGCGAGCAGAGCCTGCGCCTGATCATCCTGACCTTCATCGTCCTGCGCTTCCGGTCGCGCCTGCGCTTCTTCCCGCTCTGGCAGCAGGCGCTCGCCGTGCTCGCCCTGCTGCTCAACGACCGCGTCGTCCAGCTGATGGTGCGCGGTTTCTCGGGTGAGCCGATGCCGTCGCTCGATTTCTGGATCGCGCCGCTGGTCGGCATGCTCGCCTGGCCGTTCGTGTTCCTGCTGCTCGACGACTTGCGTGCACGCCTGCGTGCGCACGAGTCATGAAGTTCAAGCCGATCAAGGACACGCGCCAGGAGGCCGCGCTGTTCGTGCGTCGCGCCGTGACCGGCTTCGCCCTGATCGTGCTCGCCCTGGTCGCGCTCGGTGGCCGCTTCTGGTACCTGCAGATCGATCGGCACGAGGAGTTCCAGGCACGCTCGGACTCCAACCGCGTGCTGACCCGCCCGCTCGCGCCGGCTCGCGGCCTCATCTATGACCGCAACGGCGTGCTGCTCGCCGAGAATGTCGCCGCGTTCCGGCTCGAGGTGATCCCCGAACAGGTCGCGGACATGGACGCCTTGCTCGCCGACCTGCGCGAAACGATCGGCATCCACGACGACGACATCACCCGCTTCAAGGCCTTGCGCAAGGGCAGCCGACCGTATCGGAGCCTGCCGCTGCGGCTCAAGCTTTCCGAAGAGGAAATCGCCCGTTTCGCGGTCAGCCGCTGGCGTTTCCCCGGCGTCGACGTCGTTCCCTACCTCACGCGCTTCTATCCGAAAGGCAAGGATCTCGGCCATCTGGTCGGCTATGTCGGGCGCATCGATGCCGAGGATCTCGAGCGCCTCGACGCCTCGCGCTACGCCGGCACCACGCACGCGGGCAAGACCGGCATCGAGCGCGCCTACGAGGAGATGCTGCACGGCGAACCGGGTTACGAACTCGTCGAGGTGAACGCCGACCGGCGACCGTTGCGCGTCCTCGAGCGCGTCGCACCGACACCCGGCAGGAATCTCTACCTGACGGTCGACGTGCGCATCCAGCAGGCCGGCGAGGTTGCGTTCGCCAATCGGGCCGGGGCCTCGGTCGCGATCGACCCGCGCAACGGTGAAGTGCTGGCCATGATCAGCGTGCCGAGCTTCGATCCGAACCTGTTCGTCAACGGCATCAGCAGTGCCGACTACCGGGCCCTGCTCGCCTCGCCCGACAAGCCGTTGCTCGATCGCGCACTGCGCGGAACCTACATGCCGGGTTCGACGATCAAGCCGTTCATCGCCGCGGCCGGCCTCGAACTCGGCGTGCGCCGTGCGACCGATACCGTGCTTTCGGTCGGTGAATTCCGCATCCCCGGGCAACAGCGCGGGTATCGCGACATCCGTGCGGGCGGCCATGGCATGGTCGACCTCGAGCAGTCGATCGCGCAGTCGGTCAACACCTATTACTACTCGCTCGCGCTCGACATCGGCATCGACCGGCTGCCGAAGTTCATGCAGAAGTTCGGCTTCGGCGAAGCGACCGGCATCGACCTGATCGGTGAAGGCGTCGGGGTCTTGCCGTCGCGGGACTGGAAGCGCGCACGCTTCAACCAGCCCTGGTATCCCGGCGAGACGGTGATTTCGGGCATCGGCCAGGGCTACTGGGTCATCACGCCGCTGCAGCTCGCGCGCGCCGTGGCCACGCTCGCCGCACGCGGCGTTCCGCAACAGCCGCACTTGCTGCATGCGACCCAGGACGGGCTCGGCAGCGTTCCGGAACCGCGCGCGCCACTTCCGCCCGGTGAACCGGTCTTCAGCAACCTCGCGAACTGGCAGGCCGTGCTCGACGGCATGATCGCCGTGGTCAATGGACCGACCGGCACCGCGCGCACGATGGGCATCGGTTTTCCGTACACGATCGCGGGCAAGACCGGCACGGCCGAACGCTATTCGCGCACGACCGAGGCCTGGGAACACATCTCGCAGGTCGCGATCGAGCGCCACCAGGTCCTGTTCGAAGCGTTCACCCCGGCCGAGGATGCGCGTATTGCCGTGATCGTCGCGCTCGAAGCCGGCCGCGCCGGCGGTCGCGATGCGGCCCCGATCGCGCGAACGATGCTCGATGCCTGGCTGCTCGGAGAGCCGGCACCGCCGCCGGTCGTGGCCGCGGACCGCGAGGTCGTGCCGTGACCGGCCAGGGCTGGGCGCAACTCGGTTATCGCATCGGCCTCATGGTGCGCAAGCCGCGCTTCGACATGCCGTTGTTCGGCGCCTTGCTCCTGCTCGCGATCGTCGGCCTCGCCACCCAGTACAGCGCGAGCGACCTCGACCGCGGGCAGGCGCTCGCCCAAGGCATCCGCCTCGCCCTCGGCGGCACCCTGATGGCGCTGATCTCGCGCATTCCACCGTCGACCCTGCGCAACTGGACGCCGTGGCTGTACGCCGGCAGCGTCCTGCTGCTCGTGCTGGTCGCCCTGCTCGGCGAAGGGCGCGGTGCGCACCGTTGGCTCGACCTCCATTTCGTGCGCTTCCAGCCGTCCGAACTGCTCAAGCTGACGATGCCGATGATGGTCGCCTGGTATCTGAACCAGCGCCCGCTGCCGCCGAGCTGGGCATCGCTCGGCGTCGTCTGCGTGCTGATCGCGATCCCGTCCGGCCTGATCGCGGAACAACCCGACCTCGGAACCGCGCTGCTCGTCGTCGCCAGCGGTCTTTTCGGCGTATTCCTCGCCGGCCTGTCGTGGTGGCGGATCGGCCTGATCGTTGGCGCGGTCGCGGCCGCGGCGCCGGTGGCCTGGAATTTCCTGCACGAGTATCAGCGCAACCGCGTGCGCATGCTGATCGATCCGGATTCCGACCCGCTCGGGCTCGGCTGGCACATTATCCAGTCCAAGATCGCGGTCGGCTCGGGCGGACTGTGGGGCAAGGGCTGGCACAACGGCACGCAGTCGCGGCTCGAGTTCCTGCCCGAGCACACGACCGATTTCATCTTTTCGGTCTACGCGGAAGAGTGGGGACTGGTCGGCGTGCTGCTGCTGCTCGCGCTGTATGCGTTCATCATCGGCCGCAGCCTGTGGATCGCCGCGAACGCCAAGGACACCTATTCGCGCCTGCTTGCGGGAGCGATCAGCATGGCCTTTTTCGTGTACGTGATCGTCAACGGAGGCATGATCACCGGCATCCTGCCCGTTGTCGGCGTGCCGCTGCCTCTGGTCAGCTACGGCGGAACGTCGGCAGTGTCATTGCTGGCCGGATTCGGCGTGCTGATGTCGATCCATGCGCATCGCAAGCGGGTGGCGGCATGAGCGCCGCGCGCGCTAAAGTAACGAGAGTTTTCGCCTGGACGTTCCGATCTTGAAGCAGATGCAGTTGTTGCTGTTGGGTCTCCTGTTCGCCGGCGGCCTGGTCGCCGCGGAGCCCGCCGCGAGCGGGGCGTCGCCCGCGGTTGCCGCGAGCAACCCCGCATACAGCGAGTTCGCGCGCGAGCTGGCTGGCAACGATGGCCTCGACGAGGCTGCGGTGCTCGCCATGCTGGCCAAGGCCAAGGTGCAGCAGAGCATCCTCGATGCGATCGCGCGGCCGGCCGAATCGAAGCCGTGGAAGGACTATCGCCCGATCTTCCTGACCGCCAAGCGCATCAACGACGGCGTCGCGTTCCAGCTCGAACATCGCGAGCTGATCGATCGCGCGGCCGCCGAGTTCGGCGTCGCGCCCGAAATCATCGTCGCGATCATTGGCGTCGAAACGAGCTATGGCCGCAACGTCGGCAAGTACCGCGTGCTCGACGCGCTCGTCACGCTCGCGTTCCACTATCCGCCGCGCGCGAAGTTCTTCCGCGGGGAGCTGCGCCAGCTGTTCCTGCTCGGTGACGGTCATCTCGCCTATCCGCTCGACGAACTGCTCGGTTCGTACGCCGGCGCGATGGGCTGGGGCCAGTTCATCCCGACCAGCGTCGCCCACTACGCGCGCGATTACGATGCCGACGGCCGCATCGACCTGTGGAATTCCCCGGCCGACATCATCGGCAGCGTGGCCAACTATTTCGCCGCGCACGGCTGGCAGCAAGGGCAGCCGGTCGCCACGCGCACGCAACCGGCAGCGGCCGCGCGCGAAATCCGCGCGGCCGGTTCGGAGCCGGTCTATCCCCTGGAACAACTCGAGGCCTGGGGTTACGCGGCCGATGCGACGCTCGATCGGACCCTGCCCGCCACCCTGCTGAAGCTCGATGGCGCCGATGGCGCCGAGCATTGGTTGACGTTCCTCAACTTCCACGTCATCACGCGCTACAACCGCAGTCCGCTGTACGCGATGGCGGTCTGGCAACTGGCGGACGAAATCGCCCGCGGCATGCCGGCGCGCGCCGCGGCGACGGTGGCGAGCGACGCGCAATGACGTTCGCGCGCCTGCTCGTGGCGGTGGTGCTGGCCGTGCTCGTCAGCGCGTGCGCCGGGCGCAAGCCGCGTCCGGAGCCAGCGCCGAGCGAGCCCGCGCGCAAGCCTGACGTCGTCGCCGAAACGAGCCTGCCGCAAGCGCAACGCTACCGCCGGCAGCGGGACGGCGAGCCCGAAGGCGCGAGTACCGTCGATCTCGCCAAGCTCGTCGAACCGCAGCCTAAAGCCGAGCCGCGCGCGCGCTATGGCAACAAGTCGCCGTACAGCGTGCTCGGCAAGACCTACAGCGTGCTGCCCGACGCGAAAGGCTATGTCGAGCGCGGTATATCCTCGTGGTATGGCGCGAAGTTCCACGGCTACATGACCTCGAGCCTCGAGCCGTACGACATGTACCAGTTCAGCGCCGCGCACAAGTCCCTGCCGCTGCCGACCTACGTGCGCGTGACCAACCTCGACAACGGCAAGAGCGTCGTCGTGCGCGTCAACGATCGCGGCCCGTTCCACGAAAACCGCCTGATCGATCTGTCCTACGCCGCTGCCGTGCGCATCGGCGTTTGGCCGAAAGGCACCGGCCTCGTCGAAGTGCGCGCGATCGACCCGGCCGAACCGGCTCCGCCGCCCACGCATGCCGCGACGGCGGCCGGCGGAGGGCCGCGCATCTACCTGCAACTCGGCGCGTTCGCCGAGCGTGCCAACGCCGAGCGCGTCGAACTCGGCATGCGCCGGGAGAAACTCGGCCCGGTCGGCATCGAGACCACGCGCATCAACGATCGCGAGATCCACCGCGTCCGGCTCGGCCCGCTGACCAGCGTCGAAGCCGCCGATGCGCTCGTCGCGCGGGTCGAGCGTCTCGGCTTCGGCAGCCCGCGCGTGGCGATCGACGACTGATCGGGCGACAATGCCCGCAACCTGCCTCACGCATGCCCCATCCAGCGAGGAAACTCCTTTCCGATGAAGCTCCCGTTTTCCGTATTGCTTTGCACCACCCTGTTCGGCGCGGCGAGTGCGCTCGCCCAGACCCCGGACGCGCAACCCGTGCCGAAGCCGGCTGCGCCGGTCGCGATGCCGGCTCCGGCACCGCCGCCGCCGAACCCGGACGCGAAGAGTTTCGTGTTGATGGACTACGCGACCGGCCAGATCCTCGTCGAGGGCAATGCCGACCTGCGCGTCGAGCCCGCATCGATCACGAAGATCATGACCTCGTACGCCGTTTCCGCCGAACTCGCGCACGGCAAGATCAAGATGGATGACGCGGTCACGATCAGCGAGAACGCGTGGCGCTCGGGCGGGGCCGGAACCGACGGTTCGACGAGTTTCCTCGCGCTCGGCAGCCAGGTTCCGCTGCGTGAACTGCTGTACGGCATGATCATCCAGTCCGGCAACGACGCCGCGATCGCGCTTGCCGAACACACGGCCGGTTCGGAACCGCTGTTCGCCGACCTCATGAACCAGTACGCGGCGCAACTCGGCATGACCGGCACGCACTACGTCGACGCGAGCGGCCTGCCGAACGAGAACCATTACACGACCGCGCGCGATGTCGCGACCCTGTCGCGCGCGCTGATCCGCGACTATCCGGCCGAGTACGAGATCTACAAGCTCAAGGATTTCGAGTGGAACGGCATCAAGCAGCACAACCGCAACACGCTGTTGTGGCGTGATTCGAGCGTCGACGGCATCAAGACCGGGCACACGAACGCGGCCGGCTATTGCCTCGCGACCTCGGCCGTGCGCAATGGCCAGCGCCTGATCGCGGTCGTGATGGGCGCACAAAGCGAAAAATCGCGCGCGGATGCGAACCAGGAGCTGCTCAACTACGGCTTCCGCTTCTTCGAGTCGCACAAGTTGTACGAGACCGCGAAGCCGCTCGCGACGCCGGAACTGTGGAAGGGCGAATCACCGACCGTCGCGCTCGGCGTGAGCGAGGACGTGCTCGTCGTCATGCAGCGCGGCCGTTACGCAGATCTCAAGGCGAGCATGGACCTGCCGGCGACGCTGATCGCGCCGCTCGCGAAGGGTCAGCAGGTCGGCACGCTGAAAGTCGAACTCGACGGCAAGGTCCTCGTCGAACGCCCCATCGTCGTCCTCGCCGATGCCGCGGAAGGCGGATTCTTCAAGCGCCTCGGCGACGGCATCATGCTCTGGTTCAACAGCGACGACACGACCAGCACCTCGGTCCCGGCGCCGGCCAACTGATGCGCGACCTCGTCGACATCCATCCCGAACGGCCCGACCAGGGCTTCCAGTTCCCTGGCGTGTTCGAGATCAGCGTGCTCGGGCGCGCCGATGGCGGTCTCGAGGCCGAACTGCGGGCCGTGCTCGCCGGACTCGGTCTCGCGGTCGTCGACGGGAGCCTGCGCGAACGCCCTTCGCGCGAAGGCAACTACGTGTCGCTGACGATCGCGTTCCACAGTCCGGATCGTGCGAGCTACGACGCCGTGCATGCGCGCCTGCGCGCCCATCCGGCCGTGCGCTGGACGATCTGACCGCATTGCGCGATCGCACATCGGCTCACGCGCGGGCAGGGGGTGTCGTGGAGCGCGTGCGTCGGAGCCGTTTTCGCGCGAGGATCGTGCTTGTGAACCGTTCTGCCAGCCCCATCTCCCCGCGATGAGCCACGCCCTGCAGGTCCGCCGCCTCGGCCGCCGACCGTACACCCCGGTGCTGCACGCGATGCGTGCGTTCACCGATGGGCGCGACGAGGCGACGACCGACGAGCTGTGGCTCCTCGAGCACGATCCCGTGTTCACGCTCGGCCAGGCCGGCAAGTCCGAACACGTGCTGGCCGCCGGCGACATCCCGGTCATCAAGGTCGAGCGCGGCGGCCAGGTCACCTACCACGGGCCAGGCCAGATCGTCGGCTATCCGCTGCTCGACCTGCGCCGGCTCGGGATCGGCGTGCGCGAACTGGTCGAACGCATCGAGCAGGCGATCATCGACACGCTCGAAGCATGGAACATCGTCGCCGTCCGGCGCCGCGGCGCACCCGGTGTCTACGTCGGCGACGCCAAGGTCGGTGCGCTCGGCCTGCGCGTGCGGCGCGGCTGCACGTTCCACGGCCTCGCGCTCAATGTCGCGATGGACCTCGAGCCGTTTCGCCGCATCAACCCGTGCGGATTCGAGGGTCTGGCCGTGACCCAGGTGCTAGACTTGGGCGGTCCCGGGTCGCTTGCCGCAGTCGAGGATGCCTTCATCGACTGCTTCGCGCGCCAGTTCGGATACCAGCCGCAAGCGGCCATTGCGGATCTCCCCTTGCCCGTCGGCGACGAGGTCGCCCGATCCGTCCCCGTCGCATGAACGAACCGAAGACCATCGCGTTGACCGTCGCCGGCGAAAAGCAGCTCGGCGAAGACAAGATCGCGCGCAATCGCGCCGATTTCGCCGAAGCCCCGCAGCTGCGCAAGCCGTCGTGGATCCGTGTGCGCATCCCGCCCGGCAACGCGGTCGCCCAGCTCAAGGCGAAGCTGCGCGAGAACCGCCTCGTGACGGTCTGCGAAGAGGCCTCGTGCCCGAACATCCACGAGTGCTTCAGCAAGGGTACCGCGACGTTCATGATCCTCGGCGAGGTCTGCACGCGGCGCTGTTCGTTTTGCGATGTCGCGCATGGCCGTCCGAACGCGCCCGATCCGCTCGAGCCGGCCAAGCTGGCCGGCACGATCCGCGACATGCGCCTGCGCTACGTCGTCATCACCTCGGTCGACCGCGATGACCTGCGCGACGGCGGTGCCGGGCATTTCGCCGCCTGCATCCGCGCCGTCCGCTTCGAGAACCCCGGCATCCGCATCGAGATCCTGACCCCCGACTTCCGCGGCAAGGGCCGCATGGAGCGCGCGCTCGAACTGCTCGCCGAACACCCGCCGGACGTGTTCAACCACAATGTCGAGACCGTGCCCGATCTTTACCGGGAAGTGCGCCCTGGCGCCGACTACGCCTGGTCGCTGGACTTGCTGCGCCGATTCAAGGCCCGGCATCCGGAGATCCCGACCAAGTCCGGGATCATGCTCGGACTCGGCGAGTCGCTCGACCAGGTTCATCGCACGTTGAACGATTTGCGCGAGCATGCGGTCGACATGGTGACGATCGGGCAATACCTGCAACCGACCGCGCATCATCATCCGGTCCTGCGCTACTGGACGCCGGACGAGTTCAAGGCGCTGGCCGACTACGGCGACGCGCTCGGTTTCCAGCACGTGGCTTCGGGGCCGATGGTGCGCTCGTCCTATCATGCCGACGAGATGGCCCACGCGGCCGGATACGTCGAAGTGGCCTGAACACGCGGGCAGATCCGCCCGTCTGATTGCTTCTGGAGAGTTTCATGCGTCGCATTGCCCTCAGCCTGGTTCTCGTCGCCGTCGTCGCCGTCGTCGCCACGGCGTCGGCCAAGCCGACCGCCGACAGCGCCACCTCGGTGCTGCTCAAGCCGACCGCCGACCAGGCCGAAGCTGCGATCTGGGCGATGCGCTTCCTGTCGCGCTTCCATTACAAGCCGATGCCGCTCGACGATGCGATGTCGCGCAAGATGTTCGACGCCTATCTCGACGGCCTCGACGGCGACCACCTGTTCTTCACGCGTACCGACATCGATTCGTTCGGCGCGGTCCGCGACAAGCTCGACGATGCGATCTTCGAGCGCGACCTCGCGCCGCCGTACGCGATCTTCAACGTCTACCAGCAGCGCGTCGGGGAGCGCCTAGCCCATTCGCGCAAGCTGCTCGCGGGCTCGTTCGATTTCACAAAGGACGAGACCTACCAGTACGACCGCGAGAACGCGCCGTGGGCCAAGGACAGCGCCGAGCTCGATGAACTCTGGCGCAAGCGCGTCAAGAACGACTGGCTGCGCCTCAAGCTTGCCGGCAAGGCCGACAAGGACATCCGCGAGACGCTCGACAAGCGCTACTCGAACTATCTCGACCGCATTCGCCAGCTCAACAGCGAAGACGTGTTCCAGACGTTCATGAACGCCTACGCGATGTCGATCGAGCCGCACACGAACTACCTGAGCCCGCGTGCATCGGCGAACTTCGACATTGCAATGAAGCTCTCGCTCGAAGGCATCGGCGCGGTGCTCCAGCGCCAGGACGAGTACACGGCGATCCGCGAGATCATCCCGGGCGGACCGGCCGCCCTGCAGGGCAAGCTCAAGGCCGGGGACCGCGTGGTCGGGGTCGGCCAGGGCGCATCGGGCCCGATGATCGACGTGATCGGCTGGCGCCTCGACGACGTCGTCGACAAGATCCGCGGTGCGAAAGGCACGGTCGTGCGCATCGAAATCCTGCCCGAGGAAGCCGGTCCGGACGGCAAGCACGAGATCCTGACCCTGACCCGCAACAAGGTCAGCGTCGAGGAACAGGCCGCGAAGAAGTCGGTCATCGAAGTCGACACCGGCGACACGACGCGCCGCGTCGGCGTCATCTCGTTGCCGACCTTCTACCAGGATTTCGAGGCACGCCGCCGCGGCGACGCGAACTACAAGAGTGCCACGCGCGACGTCGAGCGCCTGCTCGGCGAACTGCGCGCCGAGAAGGTTGACGGCGTCGTCGTCGACCTGCGCAACAACGGTGGCGGCTCGCTCGACGAGGCCACCGACCTGACCGGCCTGTTCATCGACCAGGGCCCGGTCGTGCAGATCCGCGATGCCGGCGGTCGCGTCGAGGAGAAGGCCGACCGGCGTGCCGGTGCCGCCTGGACCGGGCCGCTGGCCGTGCTCGTCAATCGCGCCTCGGCCTCGGCCTCGGAGATCTTTGCCGCGGCGATCCAGGATTACGGGCGCGGCGTCGTCATCGGCGAGCCGACGTTCGGCAAGGGCACCGTGCAGAACCTGCTCAGCATGGACGACATGGCGCGCAACGAGA
>CAZPLY010000035.1:0-14259 GCA_964587775.1 uncultured Dokdonella sp. | reverse complement strand
CGGCGTTCCCGCTCGGCTATGCGCTGTTCCAGTTTCCGGGCGGCGTGTGGGGCGGTCGCGTCGGGCCGCGCAGGGCGCTCATGCTGATCGCGGTGGCATGGGGCACCCTGATCGCGCTGACCAGTGCGATTCCGGCCGGCAATCTCGCGTCCATCGGACTGGTCCTGGCCAGTCTGATGACGCTGCAGTTCCTTGTCGGTGTCTCGCATGCGCCGGTATTCCCGGTCCTGGCGGCCAGCATCGAGCGCTGGTTCCCGGTCGGCGGCTGGGCGTTTCCGAATGGACTGACGAGCAGTGGCTTGACCATAGGCCTCGCGGTCACTGCCTCGGCATTGCCATGGCTGATCGGTGCTTACGGCTGGCGAACGTCCTTCCTCCTGCTCGCGCCGGTCGGCTTCACCGTGGCAGCGTTGTGGTGGTGGTATGCGCGCGATCGACCCTCGCAGCATCCATCGGCGAATGCGGCCGAAGTCACCCTGATTTCGGCCGGTCGCGATCCCGCCGAACTCGCCGAGTCCACCCGCATCGACGCGGCCAGCGAACCGGCCTGGCTCAGGGTACTCAAGAACCGCGATGCGCTGCTCGTGACGCTGAGCTATTCCTGCATGAACTTCGTGTTCTACGTCGTCTTCACCTGGGGCTACTACTATCTCGTGAAGGTGCGCGGCTTCAGCGAGCAGGACGCCGGGTTCCTGACCTCGGCGCAATGGCTCGGTGCCGGCATCGGCGCGGCGCTCGGTGGCTGGGTCTGCGACCGGCTCTGCCGTCGGCTCGGTTTGCGTTGGGGATGCCGCGGTTCGATCATCGGCGGCTTGCTCGCCTCGGCCATCTTGCTGCTCGGCGTCGCATTCCATCCGCGCGCCGACGTTGCGGCGGTCATGCTCGGCCTGTGCTTCTTCTTCAACCAGACCACCGAGGGCCCGTACTGGGCGACCGCCACCGCGATCGGCGGACGCCATGCGGGCGCGGCCAGTGGACTGCTGAACACCGGTGCGAACCTGATGGGCTTCGTCAACGCGCTGCTGCTCGCGGTCGTCGCCGATTCGTTCGGCTGGACCGTCGCGATTTCGATCGGCGCGGTGTTCGCGGTCATCGGTACCGGCCTGATCCTGCTCGTGCGCGCGGACTGCGCGGTCAAGCAGACGCCTTGAGGCAATCCGTGCCGGGCAGGTTGGGGCCAGAGCCATGTTCCGCGACCGGCGAAACGAAACCGTGACTCCGACCCCCTGCGATTGTTGACCCCGGCTGCCCTCAGAACGCGTAGCGTGCGACGAACTGCCAGACCGGACCCGATTTCTCGGTTTCGATCTCGTACTCGTCGAAATCGCGATCGATCTGGTCGGCGAGCGTATCGAACTTGTTGAAGATCTCGTCTTTCGATGCATCGAGCAGGTTCGATCCGGTCAAGCGCAGCGCGACCACGCGCTTCCCGAACGGCGTGTTCTACGCCGTGCACGACGACATGGCGGTCGGTGCGTTCGACTGGCGCGACATCGCGCGTGCGCTCGGCTTGCGCGCGCACTGCACGCCCTGATCGTCGCGCCGGGCGGCGCGAATCCGCAGGCGCCATCGCCTGCGCCGGGCCCGGACGCCGGACGCTCGCCGCGATACGCGAGTAACGCATGGCCGTTCCGGGGCCTCGCCTGCCTCGGCGACGCCGCCGATGGTCGGCAGTCGGTGCCGCCGTTCAGCCGCCTCGGCGCGGAAACGGTCCGGAGACCTCGAACGTGATGCCGTCGGCGTGGCTGCCGCCGCTGCCGCGTTGCGACGAGAAGTAAAGCCGCGAGCCATCCGGGGAAAACGCGGGTCCGGTGACTTCCGACATGTCATGGCCGACCAGTTGCAGCATCGGCAGGGCGGTGCCATCGGGCGTCAGCAGCACGAGCTGCCGGTCGTCGCCGTCCTCGGCGACGAATACCGTGCCGCTGTGGTCGACGACGACATTGTCGGGTTTGCGCAGCGGTGCCTCGCGGCCTTCGTCGGCACGCCGATCGGCGTCGTAGACGATCGCGATGCTCTGGTCGCGGCAGCGATAGGCCCACACGCGATGATCGCCGGTGGTCGTGAACCAGACGATGCCGGCATGGAAGTACATGCCTTCGCCGCGATTGAACGGGTACGCATCGGCAAGCTGCAGGCGGCATGGCGTTTCGCCGGGCGCCGGATTCGGATTCGGCACGCGCTTCCAGACCACGCGCGCGCGGGCCTTTTCCGGATCGCCTTCGAGCGTCGCGATCTCGAGCGTGCCGGTTGCGAGGTCGGGATAGCGCGCCGGCGTGAACCGGTACAAGCCGCTCGCGTCACCGAGATCTTCGGTGAGGTAGACCTGCCGGCCGCGCGGATCGACCGCGCACGCCTCGTGCGCGAACGTGCCGAGTGCCGGTCGCGGGATGCCCTGGCCCGCCTTGAACGGATCGCACTCCCAGACGATGCCGCCGGCATGCTCCTCGCACGACAACCAGGTGTTCCACGGCGTCGGCCCGCCCGCACAGTTGATGCTCGTTCCCGACAGGATCGAATAGCCATCGACGATCTCGCCGCGGGCATCGAACTTCAGCGCGCCGACGCCACCCGTGGTTGGCACCTCGCTGTTGCTGGCGTAGATCCAGCCGCCGTCGCGCGTGGCGAAGCAGGCGCCGCCATCGGGCGCCGGATGCCAGACATGGCTCGTGCCAGCGACCGCAAGACCACTGCGCGCGACGACGCGTGCCGTGAAGCCGGCCGGCAGGCGCAGTCCGTCGGCATCCGCGGCCTGCAATCCGCCACGCACGGCGGCGAGAAACGCATCGGGATCGGACGCCGTGCTGCGGGCGAGCGTGCGCGTCGCCTCGTTGATGCCGGCGTGCACGTGGCTGCCGATCGCCAGCAGCCCCGCGCCGCATGCGGCACGCGAGAGGAAACGCCGGCGCGATGCCAGCACGGTCCGGGATTCGATTTCAGGTCTGGTCATCGTGCTCGTGGGGATTCTCCAGGAGCGTGCAACGATACGTCGAATCCATTGCATGTTCGCTACGACATCGCGCCGCAGGCCGCGCGCACGGCCGGTCGCGCTGCGGCAATGCATGCGCGCAGGCAACGCCGATCGATGCGGCGCCCCCGGGAAACGAGACAGGCACGCCTCGCCTGACCGATACTTGGATACGAATCGTTCGCATCGATGTCCGGGCCGTGACGATCGGGCCCGGGTTCGAGCCGCGACAGGTGCGTGCGCGCCGTCCCGCCGATGGTTTCGGTCTGGATGTGTACCCCCGAGGAGTTGGCCGATGCTCGTGCGGATCCCCGATGTCCTGTCCGCCGACGAGGTCGGCCAATGCCGGCGGGCCCTCGAGCAGGCCACGTGGAGCGACGGCCGCTCGACCGCGGGCCACCTCGCCGCGCGCGCGAAGAGCAACGAACAGCTTGCGCTGGATGATGCGCTCGCGGTCGAACTCGGCAACCGGATCGTCGACCGGCTGGGAAGGATTCCGCAGTTCATCGCGGCCGCGCTGCCGCTGCGCGTGCTGCCACCCCGCTTCAACCGCTACAGCGGCGGCGGCAGTTACGCCAACCACATCGACAACGCGGTCTTCGCGGTTCCCGGAAGCGCTGCGCGCGTGCGCAGCGACCTGTCGGCGACGCTGTTCTTCAGCGCGCCCGACGAGTACGACGGCGGCGAACTCGTCATCGAGGACACCTACGGCACGCACGAAGTCAAGTTGCCGGCCGGACACCTCGTGCTGTATCCCGGCACGAGCCTGCATCGAGTAACGCCGGTCACGCGCGGCGCGCGTTACGCGGCGTTCTTCTGGGTGCAAAGCCTCGTGCGCGACGACGGCCGTCGCAGCTTGCTGCTCGAACTCGACGAAGCGATCCGCGACGTGACCGCGAAACTCCCCGACGATCCGTCACTGGCGCGATTGACCGGCGTCTATCACAATCTGCTGCGGCAATGGTCCGAGACCTGATGCCGGTCGTCCTGCCGCCACTGTCCTCGATTCCGCCGGATGTCGTCGCAGTATCCGACTACGAAGACATCGCGCGCGAACGCATCAGCGCATCGGCCTGGGCCTACCTCGAGGGCGGCAGCGCCGACGAACTGACGCTGGCCGACAACGTCGCCGCGTTCCGTCGCGTTCGCCTGGCCGGGCGCGTGCTTGCGGATCTTTCCGGCGGCCATACGCGGCTCGAACTGTTCGGTGACGCCTATGCCCATCCGGTCCTGCTCGCGCCGGTCGCGCTGCAGAAACTCGCGCATGCGCAGGGCGAACTCGCGAGCGCGCTCGGTGCCTCGGCGATGCAGGCAGGCATGGTTGTCAGCACCGAAGCGAGCGTGACGCTCGAGGCGATCGCCGAAGTCGCGCAGGCTCCGCTGTGGTTCCAGCTCTACATCCAGGCCGACCGCGCGTTCACGCTCGAACTCGTGCGTCGCGCGGAAGCGGCGGGGTATCGCGCGCTCTTGGTCACGGTCGACGCACCGGTCAGCGGCGTGCGCAATCGCGAACAGCGCGCGGGCTACGCACCACCGGCCGGCATCGAGGCGGTCAACCTGCAGGGCATGCGCCGCGCGCCGGTGCCGGCTGAGAATGCCGGCGGAAACACCGTCTTCGGCAGTCCGCTGGAGGCCGCGGCCCCGACCTGGAAAGACATCGCATGGCTTGCCGCATCGACGCGGCTGCCGATCGTGCTCAAGGGCATCCTCTCGGCCGCAGACGCCGAGCGCGCGCTCGAACATGGCGCGGCCGGCATCGCGGTATCGAACCACGGCGGGCGCACGCTCGATACGCTGCCGGCGACGCTCGATGCCTTGCCGGCGATCGCGCGCGCGGTGCGCGGACGCGTGCCGCTGCTGCTCGACGGCGGCATCCGCCGTGGCAGCGACGTGCTCAAGGCGCTCGCGCTCGGTGCCAACGCCGTGATGATCGGCCGGCCCTATCTGCACGGCCTCGCTGCCGCCGGAGCGCCCGGCGTCGCGCACGTGCTGCAGATCCTGCGCGCCGAACTCGAAGTCGCGATGGCGCTCACCGGCTGCCGCACGCTGGCCGACATCGATGCGTCGGTGATCTGGGACGCGCGCGGCTGAGACCTCCGCGCCTGCGCCCAGGTCCTACTCGACCGTCACCGACTTGGCGAGGTTGCGCGGCTGGTCGACGTCGGTGCCGCGCAGCACGGCGACGTGGTAGGCGAGCAGTTGCAGCGGGACCGTGAACACGGCCGGCGCGATCAGGTTGCCGCCGGAATTGACCTTGATGACCGCGCCGCGCAGGCCGTCGTCCTTGATCTCGACGTCGTGGTCGGTGAACACGAACAGTTCGCCGCCGCGCGCGCGGACTTCCTCGAGGTTCGACTTGAGCTTCTCGAGCAGCTGGTTGTTCGGCGCGACCGCGATCACCGGCATGTTCTCGTCGACGAGCGCGAGCGGACCGTGCTTGAGCTCGCCGGCCGGATAGCCCTCGGCATGGATGTAGGAGATTTCCTTGAGCTTGAGCGCGCCTTCGAGCGCGACCGGGTAGTTCGCGCCGCGCCCGAGGAACAGCGCGTGATCCTTGTTGACGAAGCGCTCGGCGAGCGCGGCGATCTGCGGTTCGAGTTCGAGCGCCTCGCTGATCCGGCGCGGCAGGCTGCCGAGGTCGCCGACCAGGCGCGTGTATTTCTCGTCGGGCATGCCGTTGAGCCGCGCGAGTTCGAGCACGAGCAGGGCGAGCGCACTGAGCTGGGTCGTGAATGCCTTGGTCGAGGCGACGCCGATCTCGGGGCCGGCGCGCGTCATCAGCACGAGATCGGATTCGCGCACGAGGCTCGACTCGGGCACGTTGCAGACGGCGAACGAGCCGAGGTAGCCATGCTGCCTGCCTTCGCGCAATGCGGCCAGCGTGTCGGCCGTTTCACCGGACTGCGAGATCGCGAGGAACAGGCTGTCGGCCGGCACGACCGCGCGCCGGTAACGGTACTCGCTTGCGACCTCGATGCTGCACGGAATGTTGGCCAGGCCTTCAAGCCAGTAGCGTGCGACGAGGCCGGCGTGAAAGCTCGTGCCGCAGGCGATGATCTGCACATGGCGCACGCGCTTCAGCAGGTCCTCGGCATTCACGCCGAAGATGTTCGGCAGGATGCGGTCACCGGCGATGCGGCCTTCCAGCGTCTCGGCGACCGCGCGCGGCTGCTCGAAGATTTCCTTGAGCATGTAGTGGCGGTATTCGCCGCGTTCGACCGCGTCGGCCGACAGCTCGCTCGTGTGCACCGGATGCGTGACGGCCTGGCCGGCGGCATCGTAGACCTGCATCGACGTGCGCGTGATCTCGACGAGGTCGCCTTCGTCGAGATAGACGAACTGGTTCGTGACCTTGATCAGCGCCTGCACATCCGAACCGAGGAAATGCTCGCCGATGCCGATGCCGACGCAGAGCGGACTGCCGCGCCGCGCACCGATCACGTGGCCCGGCTCATCGCTGCTGATGACGGCAATCGCGAAGGCGCCATGCAGGCGCTCGATCGCGGCCTGCACCGCGACACGCAGGCCGTGACCCTGCTTCATCAGCTGATGGACGAGATGGGCGATCACTTCGGTGTCGGTGTCGGATTCGAAGCGGTAGCCCAGGCCCTGCAGTTCGCTGCGCAGCGCGGCGTGGTTCTCGATGATCCCGTTGTGGACGACGCTGACGGTTCCGGTCGAAAGATGCGGGTGCGCATTCGTCTCGTTCGGCACGCCGTGCGTGGCCCAGCGCGTATGGGCGATGCCGGTGACGCCGGCCAGCGGCGCCGAGGCGAGGCGCGCCTCGAGTTCGCGGACCTTGCCGACCGTGCGGGCCCGGGCCAGTTCGCCGTCGCTCAGCACCGACAGGCCGGCCGAGTCGTAGCCGCGGTACTCGAGTGCCTTGAGCCCGGCGACCAGGATCGGAACGACATCACGCTCGGCCGCGGCGGCAACGATTCCACACATGGGATTTCCTCGGAAGCGGAGTGGCCGGAGGAGCGCCGGCAAAGTATGAACGCGATCATAAAGCTTGCCGCGGCCCGCGGACACGTTCCGCCGGCCCGCCTGCGAGCGCATCGATCGGACCATGCGCGTCAATCCCTGACATCGCGAGGGCGCCGTGACACCGCCGTACGCTCGTTGCTGCGCCGCAAAAAAAATCGGCCCGATCCCGCCGGTTTGCGGCGGGATCGGGCTACCATCGGCGTTCCTGAGCACGCAAGGGACAGAAAGGCGCAGGCCTGATACGGGCGAACCTGAATGCTGGCATGAGAATCGCATCACGTTTTCCGCCGCATTCACCCCTGGAATCTGGCCATGCAACCTGTCCCCCTCCGTGCAGATCCCGGGCATCGCGTGCGTTCGGCGCGCGATCATGATGGCTTGCTGGAGGGCGTGATGGTCCGCTTCTTGCGCGAACAGGGTGCGCGCTGGCTGCTGTTGCTCGCAATCTTCGAACTCGCCTTGCTGGCCGCCTCGATGGTCGCGGGCATGCATCTGCGCTACTGGAACTCGCCGGTCGACATCCGCCTGCACACGCCGTACCTGCTGCCGCGTGCCCTCGCGTTCGCCTGCGTCATCGTCGGCGCGCTGGCCGCGCTCGGCCTGTACCAGCCGCGCCTGCGTGAAAGCTGGTTCGGCCTGCTCGCCCGTCAACTGGTCGGATTCGCGCTCGGCGGCATTGCCGTCGTCATTCTTTATTACCTGGTGCCGCAGGCGTACGTCGGCCGCGGAATCCTCGGTCTCTCGTTGCTGATCGGGTTCCCGGTCGTGCTCGCGTTCCGTTCGCTGTTCATGCGCCTGATCGACGTCGATGCACTCAAGCGCCGCGTCCTCGTCCTTGGCGGCGGACGGCGCGCCGAGATGGTCATCCATCGCATGCGCCGGCGCGTCGATCGGCGCGGATTCAACGTGATCGGTTTCGTCGCGATGCCGGGGGAGTCGACGACCGTGCCGGTCGAACGCCTGGTCGCGAACGACGAGGCACTTTCCGTCTACGCGCGCCGCCAGCAGGTCAACGAGATCGTCGTCGCGACCGAGGATCGACGTGGCATGCTGCCGATGGAACAACTGATCGCATGCCGCCAGCAGGGCATCGTCGTCACCGACCTGATCACGTTCTTCGAGCGCGAGCTCGGCAAGGTCAAGCTCGGCCTGATCGATCCGTCGTGGCTGGTGTTCTCGCCGGGTTTCGATGCATCACCGCTGCGGCGCATCAGCAAGCGCACCTTCGACATCGTCGCGGCCGGCGTCGTGCTGCTGCTGGCCTGGCCGCTGATGCTCGGCGCGGCACTCGCGATCCGCCTCGAGTCGGGTCGCGGCCAACCGATCCTGTATCGCCAGGAACGCGTCGGCGAGCGCGGGCGCCCGTTCCCGCTGATCAAGTTCCGCAGCATGCGTACCGATGCCGAAAAGGACGGTATCGCGCGCTGGGCAAGCAAGCAGGATGATCGCGTCACGCGCGTCGGCCGCTTCATCCGCAAGGTGCGCATCGACGAACTGCCGCAGTTGTGGAACGTGCTGCGCGGCGACATGAGCCTGATCGGCCCGCGCCCCGAACGCCCGCAGTTCGTGGCCGACCTCGCGAAAAAGCTGCGCTATTACGATCTGCGCCACTGCGTGAAGCCGGGCCTCGCCGGCTGGGCCCAGCTCAACTATCCGTACGGCGCGACCGAAGAGGACGCCGCCGAGAAGCTCAAGTACGACCTGTTCTACGTCAAGAACCACAACCTCATGCTCGACCTCATGATCCTGCTGCAGACGGTCGAGGTCGTGCTGTTCCGCCGCGGCGCGCGCTGAGGCGCGTCGTCCCGGCGAGTCAATCCACACTGCATCACATCGCCGCGTAGGAGCGACCCCGGTCGCGACCCAACGGCGCCGCAAGGCTCATCGATCGACCGAAAGGTTGCTGTCGCGCGCAGGCGCGCTCCTACAGTATCTGCTGCGGCTCTGGATGACGGTCCTCGGGTTGCCGCATGAATCCCCCTCAGGGCATCACCTCCCCGCGTAGGAGCGACCCCGGTCGTGACCCGGCCGTGCCTCGCCATTCATCGATCGTCGCCAGATTGCTGTCGCGCGCAGGCGCGCTCCTAGCGGAATCGGCTGCGGCACTGGATAACCGTCCTCGCGTTGCCGCTCCGCATGACTCCTCAGGGCATCACCTCCCCGCGTAGGAGCGACCCCGGTCGCGACCCAACGGCGCCGCAAGGCTTATCGATCGACCGTCGCCAGATTGCTGTCGCGCGCAGGCGCGCTCCTACAGTATCTGCTGCGGCTCTGGATGACCGTCCTCGCGTTGCCGCATGAATCCACCTCAGGGCATCACCTCCCCGCGTAGGAGCGACCCCGGTCGCGACCCGGCCCTGCGGCAGGATTTGTCGCGCAGGCGTGCTCCAACCGGAATCCGCCATGCATGAACCCGGTTCGACTGACCAAACTGTGAACCAGCGCAAAGTCCTGACCGTGGGAGTATGCTCCTGACCCCTCCTGCCGGGCCGTCCCTCCGTGCCAAGCCGCTGCCGAATCGTCCTGCCCTGTCTGGTCGCACTCGTGTTCGCGCTCGCGTGCACGACCGCCGCCGCGGTGATTCCCGCGGACCTGCACCTGAGCCCCTACATCACGACGGGGCTCGTGAATCCGGTGGCGATCCGCAGCCCGAATGACGGCAGCGGTCGCATGTTCATTGCCCAGCGTGGCGGTGCGATCCGCGTCGTCGTCAACGGCGTCCTGCAATCGACGCCGTACTACACGCGCGCGGTGGACACCGGCGATGTCGAGCGTGGTCTCCTCGGTCTGGCCTTCGACCCGGCCTTCGCGAGCAACGGGACGCTCTACATCACGTATTCTTCACCGGGCCCCGGCCCCGAGATCCTGCGCCGGCTGGTCGCCACGAATCCCGCCGCGAACACGTTTGCCGGATCCGACACCGAAGTGATGCGCATCCCGCTTTACTACAACCACAACGGCGGCGACATCCATTTCGGTCCCGACAACCACCTCTACTGGAGCACCGGTTCGGGCACCGGTTCGTTCGATCCGATGGACCTCGCCCAGAATCTCTGGAAGAAGACCGTCAGCAACACGACCTATTACCTGATGGGCAAGATGCTGCGCCTCGACGTGCGTACGCCGAGCGCATCGGCCGCGGCGAACATGTGCGGCGCAACGCCGGGCCAATCCGCGCAGTATTCGATCCCGGCCGACAATCCGTATGCGACGACCGCGAACACCTGCGCCGAGATCTTCCTGTACGGCTTCCGAAATCCGTGGCGCTGGAGTTTCGACCGCCTCAATGGCGACATGTGGATCAGCGACGTCGGCGAAGGTTCGTGGGAGGAAGTGAGCCTGCGCGTGGCCGGCAGCACCGGAAACCGCAATTACGGCTACCCCCAATGCGAGGGCAATCACCCGGGGCGTCCGTCAGGCCCCGGCGCGACCTGTCCGGCAACGACCAACACGGTCGGCCCGGTCATGGAGTATTCGCACGCGAACAGCCGCTGTTCGATCACGGGCGGCGTGCGCTATCGCGGACCAATCACGCCGTTCCACGGCCACTACGTCTTCGGCGACGCGTGCACGAGCGAGATCTTCATCGGCACGGCCGGAACCGGTGGCAGCTGGAGTTTCGTCGTCTTTCCGTCCGGCATCGCGCCTGGCTACGGGACCGTGTCGGGCTTCGGCGAGGGCCAGAACGGCGATCTGTATCTCGTCGATCACCAGAACAGTCGCATCTGGCGCTTCGACTCGGCCCTGTCGGACCCGATCTTCAAGAACGGCTTCGACTGAGCTTCAGCGTCCGCGCCCGAGCAGGCGCCCGCCGATCCGTCTTGCCGCGAGCACGGCGACCTCGCGTGCATCGCGGCGGATCGCCGGATCGGCCGACGCGCGCCAGGCCTTGCGGCCCCAGCGCCATGCCTCGCGCCAGCGTTGTTCGAAGACCATTCCTCGCGCATTGCGCAGCCAGGCGGCGGCCAGAGCGCGCTGGCGATCGGCGAGCGGCACGATCTCGACCGCATCGGCGACCGCACGCTCGATCACGCGCGTGTAGTCCTCGTAGGTCCGGCTCAGCGCCGAAAGGCCTACATGGCCGCGGATCGCACGCGCGAGCGGCTCGTCGACGACGCCGATCTGCCAGCGGCGCGCGATGCGCAGGTGGAAGTCGAGGTCCTCGGCCGTGCGCAGCGATTCGTCGAAGCCGCCGATGTCCTCGAACACCTCGCGGCGGAACATCGCCGAGACCGGGGCGAGCGCCGGGTTGGCGAGCACCTGGGGCAGGACCCAGCCGTCCTCGGGCAGGATCGCGCGGCGCCCGAGGAAGTCGATCGTGCGCCGCTCGGCGTCGATGCGTTCGACATCGCACAGGACCATGCCGAACGCCGGATGTGCATCGAGCCACTCGACCTGGCGCGCGGTCTTCTCCGGCAACCATTCGTCGTCGCTGTCGAGCAGGGCGAAGTACCGCCCGCGCGCGATCGCCATGCCGCGGTTGCGCGCGGCCGATACGCCGGCGTTCGCCTGGCGGACCAGCACGATGCGGTCGCCGAACTCGGCGTGCAGCGCTTCGGCGCTGCCGTCGGTCGAGCCGTCGTCGATGACGATGATCTCCTCGACCGGGCGCGTCTGCGCGAGCACGCCGCGGACCGCATGCAGCACGAGATCGCGACGGTTCCAGGTCGGTATGATGGCGGAAACGTCCGGGCGCGCCGTCATGCTGTCTGATCTCGTGAAGAAAGTGCTCTATCGTAGCGGCTTGCTTGGCCTCTACCATCGCGTGCGCAATCGACGCACGTTGACCGTGATCATGTTCCATCGCGTGCTCGAGCCGGGCGATCCGCGCTGGGCGTCATGCGATCCGGACTATACCCTCGAGGCGAGTCTTCTCGAACGCTGCCTGGCATTCTTCACGCGCCACTACAGTGTCGTATCGGTCGACGACGTCATTGCCGCGCGCCGCGGCCGGAGTCGACTGCCCGCGCGCGCGCTGCTCATCACGTTCGATGACGGCTGGTCCGACAATGTCGATTTCGCGCTGCCACGCCTGCAGCACGCGCGGCTGCCGGGTCTGTTGTTCGTCGTCGCCGACGTCGTCGGCCGTCGCCTCGCATTCTTCCAGGAACGCATCGTCGGCGCGTGGCGGCTCGGTCGGATCAAGGCCGCCGAACTTGTCGCGGGCCTGCCGGGCGGCCCTGCGCTCGCGGCAAACGGCATCGGCGACCTGCGTCGCGCGATAGCCGCGCTCGAGAAGCTCGACGACACCGAGCGCGAACGCGTGCTCGCGCCATTCGACGCCGCGCTCGACGACGGCTTGCGCCACATGGCGACGGCTGACGAACTGAAGGCGCTCGAACGCGGCGGCATCGCGATCGGGCTGCACGGCAAGACGCATACGCCGATGACGCGCGCACGCGATCTCGACGCGGAACTCGGTGGCGCGCGGCTCGAGGTCGCTGCGCACCTCGACCACGGCCGGCCGCCACTGACGATGTCGTTTCCGCACGGCCGCTACGACACCGCAATCGCCGAGCGCGCGCATGCCTCGGGTTACGAGCTCGTGTTCACGAGTGAGCCCGTGCTCAACGCGATCGATCCGGCCCCGCACTGGCTGCTCGGACGGGTCGGTTTCGAGCAGTCCGGCATTGTCGATCGTGGCGGAAATTTCCGCGCCGAGAAACTCGCGCTGCTGCTGTTCCGCAAACCGATCGCGGCGGGGACGTAGTCCGCGGGACGCAGCGCTTGCGGGAGGGGTGTCGCGCCCTCCGATCCAGAGATGCGGCACCCTGGTAGCCGCTTCATCGTTGCGCCGGAGATCGCCGGATGCCCGTAGCCCGGGCAAGGCCGCAGGCCGCACCCGGGATGGCGCAATGGCCCAGAGCCCCGGGCGCGCTTCGCTTGCCCGGGCTACTTCAGTAGCCACCGTGTCGTGGCTGAGGAGTTGCACCTGACCTGGATCACCGTTGGGGGCGCAGCCGCTCCGTTGTTGATGTATTGCGGATGGACGCAATACGCCTCGCCTCACTCGTCCTCGTCGGCCGAGGTCAGGTGCAGGATGGTGCCTTCGACGGGACGCCCATCGGCCCATTTGCCGAATACCGGGCGCCGGCTGCGTTCGACGAAGCCGCACGCGGCCCAGCCGGCGAACGCGCCCGCACTGCCGGCGAGCTCGAGCGACACGGCCGCATGGCCGCCCTGGCGCGCGGCCCGCAGCAGGACATCGACATGCGCACGCGCGATGCCGGCGTCGCCGTGCCCGGACCAGAAATCGCGCACGTGCAGCAGGCTTCCGTCCGCCTCGCAGGCGAACCACGCAAGGAGTTCGCCGCGCGTGTCCTCCACGATGAGGAAGCGCGTCTTCGCGAGCGGGTTTTCGTCGAAACGCCAGCGCGTGAACGCGCCGTCGCGCACGGTCGCGACCGACGTGCCGTGTGGTGACCGTTCCCAGAGCTTGCTGAAACGCAGGTCGCTTAGCTCGCGCCAGTGCCAGCGCAAGCGCGCATCGCCGCGTCGACGCCACCACGACTTGAGGGTGTCGAGGACGTCGAGCACCGCGCCGGCCGGGCGGGCGAGCAGTGGCGGCAGGCGCCGTTGCGCATAGCCGGCATGGCGCAGCACGCGGGCATGGCGAACGATGTCGCCCAGCCTGGCATAGCCGACCCGCTTGAACACCGGCGCGGCCTTCGGGTTCGGAAAGCCGTACAGCAATCCGAATCGCTGCACGCCGGCCTCGGCGACGGCCGACTGCAGCATCAGCGCCGGTCCGAGCGAACGGTGTTCGGCCGCGACCGCGAGATCGACGAGCACGCCGGCCTCGAAGGTGCGACCGCCTTCCTGCATGCGGCGCGCCCCGGCCGCCGCGACGCCGACCAGGGCCTCGCCGTCCCTCGCCCGCAGCAGCATCAGCACTGGCGGGCCAAACGGACAGCGCGCGTAGAACCAGTCGAACTTGGCCTGCATGCGCGTGTCCTGGCCGAGGTTGCCGTGCCAGATCGCGAGCACGGCCGCGCGATCGCGCGCGACCTCGCCCGCATCGACGCGGTACGCCGGCGCGGGCGCCGCCTCGTCCATCAGTGCAGGTCCAGTTCCTCTACCGCACCGACGAGCAAGGGCCGGCTGTGCAGGTAGCGCGTCGTGCGACGCTTGTTGCGGATGTCCTCGTAGACCGCTTCGGCCTGGGCCTCGCTGATCTCGAGCACGCCCGCGAGTTCGGCCGCGGCGACTCCGTGGTTGAGCGCCCACAGCGCGAGGTCCATCGAGCGATAGGGCAGGGCGAAATAGAACTCGTCCTGGCCCTGTTCGAGGCTGTAGGTGTCGGT
>CAZPLY010000034.1:0-16374 GCA_964587775.1 uncultured Dokdonella sp. | reverse complement strand
CCGAACTCGGTCAGGTTGGCGAGGATCGGCACCTTGACCGCGGCGCGGAAACGCCGGTAGTCGTCGAGCGAGGTCATCGCTTCGGGAAAGATCATGTCGGCCCCGGCCGCCACATAGGCCTGCGCGCGCTCGATCGCCGAATCGATGCCTTCGACCGCCGCCGCGTCGGTTCGCGCCATGATCACGAACGCCGCGTCCTGGCGCGCATCGACGGCGGACTTCACGCGATCGACCATTTCCGTGGTCGGGACGACCTCCTTGCCCGGACGGTGACCGCAGCGCTTCTGGCCGACCTGGTCTTCCATGTGCACGGCCGCGACGCCGACGCGCTCGAACGAACGGATCGTGCGGCCGATGTTGAACGCGCCGCCCCAGCCGGTATCGATATCGACGAGCAAGGGCAGGCCTGTCGCCTCGACGATGCGCCGCGCATCGGTCAGCACATCCTCCATCGTGCTGATGCCGAGATCGGGCATGCCGAGTGAATTCGCGGCGACACCGCCGCCGGACAGGTACAGCGCCTGGTAGCCGACGCGCCGCGCCATGAGGCCGGCATACGCGGTGATCGCGCCCATGACCTGCAGCGGCGACTCGGCGGCAACGGCGCTGCGGAATCGCGCGCCGGCAGAAGAAGACGATGTCATCGATGGTCCCTCGTTGGCAGGCGGCATTATAGGTGCCTGCCGCGGATTCGTGGCCCGCCGGCACGGCTGCACGCATCCGTCGTGGCGCGATCCCGCCTGCAAGTCCCGGATTGCAGCGAGCCGGCGACGTGCTCAGGCGCCTCCGTCGGGCCCGCGCTCGAGCACGCGACGGATCTCCTCGAGCGCGTTCGGATCGTCGAGCGTCGACAGGTCACCGGGATCGCGCTGTTCGGCGAGCGCCTGCAGCGAGCGGCGCAACAGCTTGCCCGAACGCGTCTTCGGCAATGCATTGACCACGTAGACACGTGCAGGACGCGCGACGCCGCCGAGCTGCTCGACGACACACGACAGCATGCCGTTCGCGACGGCCGCCGACGTCTCGGTGTTCGCCTGCTTGAGCGTCGCGAAGACGACCGGAACCTGGCCCTTGAGCGCGTCGTGGACGCCGACAACGGCGGCTTCGGCGACGCCAGGATGGGTCGCCACGGATTCCTCGATCTCGCGCGTGCCGAGGCGATGGCCGGCGACATTGATCACGTCGTCGGTGCGACCGAGGATGAACGTGTAACCGTCCTCGTCGCGCACGGCCCAGTCGAGCGAGCTGTAGAGAAGTTCCTTGAAGTGGCTGAAATAGCTCGCGATGAAACGCGCGTCGTCGTTCCAGACCGTGCTCATGCAGCCCGGCGGCAACGGCGGTTCGATCACGAGCACGCCCTTCTCGTTGACCGCGGCCTCGTTGCCGGTCACTTCATTGATCACGCGCAACCGGTAACCCAGATTTGGAAGCCCCGGCGAACCGAATTTCACCGGCTTGAGGTCGAGCCCGGGCAGCAGCGTCAGCACGGGCCAGCCGGTTTCGGTCTGCCAGTAGTTGTCGATGACGGGCTTGCCGATGCCTTCGGTGATCCACTGCGCGGTCGGCTCGTCGAGCGGCTCGCCGGCGAGGAACAACCATTTCAGAGACGACAGGTCGTGCTGGCGCAGGAACGCTGCATCCTGCTTCTTGAGCACGCGGATGCCGGTCGGCGACGAGAACATCGTGCGAACGCCGTACTGCTCGCAGAGCTTCCACCAGATGCCGGGGTCCGGATTCGTCGGCAGGCCTTCGTAAAGGATCGAGGTCGCGCCGGCGATCAGCGGTCCGTAGACGTTGTAGGAATGGCCGACCGCCCAGCCGACGTCGGAAGTCGAGAACATGACCTGGCCCGGACCGACGTCGTACACGGTCCGCATCGACAGCGCCATCGCGACCGCGTAACCGCCGACATCACGCTGCACGCCTTTCGGCTTGCCGGTCGTGCCCGAGGTATAAAGCAGGTAGCTCGGCTCGTTCGACTCGAGCCAGCAGATCGCGACATCCTCGCCGGCATGCTTCCCGCGCAGCGTCGCGTAGTCGAGATCCCGCCCTTCGACGATCGCGAGTCCCGGATCGAGCCCACGGCTGACGATCAGCACATGGGCTGGCGGTGACTTCGATTCGGCCAGCGCGAGATCGACGAGGGGTTTGTACGGGATCACCTTGCCGCCGCGCATGCCCGCATCCGCGGCAATCAGGACCTTCGGTTTCGCGTCATCGATGCGCAAGGCGAGGTTGTGCGCGGCAAAACCGCCGAAGACGACGGAATGCACCGCGCCGATGCGTGCGCAGGCGAGCATCGCGAAAACGGCCTCGGCCATGTTCGGCATGTAGATCACGACGCGGTCGCCCTTGCCGATGCCGAGCGATCGCAGCACGGCGGCGAACGTGTTCACTTCGCGGTGCAGCTCGCGATAACTGATCTCGCGCGTCACACCGGTCTCGCTCGATACCGCGACGAGGGCGAGCTGGTCGGCACGCTCGGCGAGGTGGCGGTCGACCGCGTTGTGGCAGAGGTTCGTCATGCCGCCGACGAACCAGCGACGGAACGGCGGGTTCGTGTAGTCGAGGATCTGCTGCGGCAGCGTTTGCCAGTCGATCAGGCCGACCTGGTCGGCCCAGAATGCCTCGGGATCCCCGATCGACTGCCGATAGACATCCTCGTAGCGCATGGGCTTGCCCTCGTCGCGGAAACGCCATCGTAATCCCGCTACCGGTCCGCGCTGCGTACGACCTTGGTCGATTGCGACAAGGGACCGCGCCGCGGCGCGCACATCAGCGATCCGGACGTGCCTTCGTTTCCCGACGCCCGGCGAACTGCAACATGAGCGTTCCGGCAATGCCCGCGACGAGCGAGCCCGCGAGAATGCCGATCTTGACCTCGTCCTGGAGCCGCGCATTGCCGTCGAACGCGAGCAGGCCGATGAACAGGCTCATCGTGAAGCCGATGCCGCACAGCATCGCGATCCCGGCGAGTTGCATCCAGGAAGCCCCATGCGGCAGCTGCGCATGGCCGCAGCGGATCGCGAGCGCCGAGAAACCGAACACGCCGACGAGCTTGCCGAACACGAGACCGGACGCGACACCGAGCGTCAGCGGCTCGAGCAGCGCACTCAGGGCGATTCCCGCGAACGAGACACCCGCATTCGCGAAACCGAACAATGGAACGATCAGGAACGGCACGACGCGATGCAACCCGTGCTCGAGGCGCAGCAGCGGCGAATGCGCGATCGGCGCATTGTGCGGCGCTCGATCCGGATCGTGCAGCGGAATCGCGAGCGCGAGCGCGACACCGGCCAGGGTCGCATGCACACCGGAGTTCAGCACGCAGAACCACAGCAGCGCGCCGGGCAACAGGTAGGCCCACAGCGTCGTGACGCAGAACCGGTTGAACAGGACCAGTGCGCCGAGCACGAGCGCCGCCGCGGCAAGATACGGCAACGACAGTTCGCTCGTGTAGAACACCGCGATGATCAGCACGGCCCCGAGATCGTCGATGATCGCGAGCGCGGTCAGGAACACCTTGAGCGACAAGGGCACGCGTCGACCGAGCAGCGAGAGGACGCCGAGCGCGAATGCGATGTCGGTTGCGGTCGGAATCGCCCAGCCACGCAGCGTGGCCGCATCGCCACGATTGAAGGCGATGTAGATCAGCGCGGGGACGAGCATGCCGCCGAAGGCCGCGATGCCGGGCAGGACGCGCTGCGGCCACGTCGCCAACTCGCCGTCGATCGCCTCGCGCTTGATCTCGAGTCCGACGAGCAGGAAGAACACGGCCATGAGGCCGTCGTTGATCCAGTGCCGCGCGCTGAGCGGGCCGAGTTTCGCCGAAAAAAGATCGAAATAGAGCGGCGCGAGCGGTGAATTGGCAACAACCAGGGCGAGCACCGCAGCGCCCATCAGGACAAGGCCGCCGGCCGCCTCGCCCGCCATGAAATCGACGATCCGGCGCAGCGGATTCCAGGCAATCTTCCTCATCGGTCCATCTGCTTGATGCCCTGGATGATCTTCTTCCGGGAGAAGGACGTAGTTTCCTTCTCCCTCTGACGAAGGAAAGCAGGCATGCGATCAGTGCTGTCCTTCTCCGCGGGGAGAAGGCAGCGCGTCACTTCGCGAACAGGTGCTCGACCGCAGCGCGCTCCTCGCGCAGTTCCCGATCAGTGGCCGCGATGCGTGCCTTCGAGAATTCATTGAGCTCGAGGCCCTGCACGATCGCATACTTGCCGTTCGTGATCGTGACCGGATAGCCGAAGATCACGCCGGCCGGCACGCCGTAGGAGCCGTCCGACGGAATCGCCATCGACACCCAATCACCCGCCGACGTGCCGAGCGTCCAGTCACGCATGTGGTCGATAGCGGCCGAGGCGGCCGAAGCCGCCGACGAGGCACCGCGCGCCTTGATGATCGCTGCGCCGCGTTGTTGCACGACAGGGATGAAGTCGTTCTCGTACCAGGCCTGGTCGACCAGCGACAGCGCGGCCTTGCCCTTGACGGTGGTCGAATGGATGTCCGGATACTGGGTCGAACTGTGGTTGCCCCAGATCGTGACCTTGGCGATATCGGTGTTCAGCGCACCGGTCTTCTCGGCAAGCTGGCTGATCGCGCGATTGTGGTCGAGGCGCACCATCGCCGTGAAACGACCCGGATCCAGATCGGGCGCATTCTGCTGGGCGATCAATGCATTCGTATTTGCCGGATTGCCGACCACGAGCACGCGCACGTCACGCTTCGCATGGTCGTTGATTGCCCTGCCCTGCGGCGCAAAGATCGCGCCGTTCGCTTCGAGCAGGTCCTTGCGCTCCATGCCGGGTCCGCGTGGACGCGCACCGACCAGCAGCGCGTAGTCGACGTCCTTGAATGCGACATTCACATCGTCGGTCGCGACGACCCCGTGCAGGGTCGGAAATGCGCAATCGTTGAGCTCCATGACGACACCCTGCAATGCAGGCAGTGCCGGCGTGATTTCGAGCAGGTGCAGGATCACCGGTTGATCCGGGCCGAGCATGTCGCCGGCCGCGATCCGGAACAGCAGTGCATATCCGATCTGGCCTGCGGCACCGGTAACCGCTACACGGACGGGAGCTTTCATTGCATCAACCTCGCATGGATTCGGGAAGGAGTTGTCTGCAGACCGCTATTCGAGGCTGCTCGTGCTGATGCCGGCCGCGCCGAGAAGCTCGCGCGCACGCTGCGGCGAGTATCCATGCACGACCTGGTCGCCGACCAGCAGGATCGGCACGCCGCGGCCACCGACAAGATAATAGGCACGCTGGCCCGCGTCGCTCGTTTCGACATCGAGCTCGTCATAGGAGACGTCCCAATCCTCGAGGTCGCCGCGCAGTTTTCGGCAGTAGCCGCACGATGCCGTCGACAGCAGGACGACCTGCGCACTGCCGATCTCGGCGCGCAAGGCAGTCTGGTCGATCTCGCCGCCGCAACCACTGATCGCGACCAGCAACGCGACGGGCACGACCGATCGCCACAGCAGGCGCACCATGGTCATGCCAGTTCGCTGAAGAAGTCCTGGATACGCGCCAGACCCGGTGCGAGCTGGGCCGTCGGACATGTATACGAAATGCGCATCGCCCTCGGCTCGCCGAATGCGCTGCCCGGCACGCAGGCGACGCCTTTTGCTTCGAGCAGCGCATCGCAGACATCGACATCGCTGCTGATCTTCTTGCCATTGTGCGACTTGCCGAATGCGCACGAGATATCCGGGAACGCGTAGAACGCGCCCTGCGGGCGCGGGCAGACAATGCCCGGAATCGCGGCCAATGCCGCGAGCACCTGGTCGCGCTTGGCCGAGAACTCGGCGCTCTTCGCGATCGTCACGTCCTGCGGGCCGCTCAACGCGGCGGCCGCAGCCGCATTGACGACTTCGGGAACGTTCGTGATGTGGTTCGAGTTGAGCGTGACCATCGCCCGTGCGATGACCTCGGGCCCCGCGATGAAGCCGACCCGCCAGCCCGGCATGCCATAGGTCTTGGAGATCGAATCGACCTGGATCACGCGATCGCGCAACTCGGGGCGCGCATTGACGAAGTTGTGGTAGCCGATGCCGTCGTAAACCATGCGGTTGTAGATGTCGTCGCAGATCACCCAGACCTCGGGGTGCCGGACCAGAACGTCGGCAAGCGCAGCGATTTCGTCCTTCGTGTAGACCATGCCGGTCGGATTCGACGGATTGTTGAACAGGAACACTTTCGCGCCCGGCAACGCCGCATCGAGTTGCGCCGGGGTCAGCTTGTAGTTCTGCGCAGCCGGACACGGCAGGGTACGCGCGGTCGCCTCGAGGATCTCGGCGATGTCGACATAGGTCGTCCAGTACGGCGTCGGGAACACGATCACGTCGCCCGGATCGAGCAACGCTTCGCCGAGGTTGTACAACATGTGTTTCGCGCCGATGCCGGTCGCGATGTTGTTGCGTGTATAGCCGCCGAGGCCGCCTTCCTCGAGATGCCGGATGAACGCGTCAAGCAATGCGTCGGGGCCGCGGTTCGATCCGTATTGCCCGCTGTCCCGGGTCAGCGCTTCGCGCGCAGCCGCGTAGACATGCTCGCCCGGCAGGAAATTCGGCACACCAATCGAAAAACTGATGATGTCGCGACCGGCGGCCTTGAGTTGCTTGGCCTTTTCGGCGACCAGCATGATCGCGCTCGGCTTGGCGCGACTCATGCGCGCGGCGAGTTGCGGCATGGAAGGAACCTCGTTCGGAAGGCATGGATCGGGGAAGCGCAGACCGCGAATTTTAGCACAGGCCGGCATCCATGCTGCGCTGCAACCGGACCTTGCCCGGAGCCTCGCGCAATGTGCGATCGGGCGTTCGCCAGCATGTCGCCCGTGGCGTCACGAAAATTTCCGGCCTTGCGCGTGCGGAGCACGGACATCACTTGCTAGAGTACGCCCGACCCAGCGAGGAGACCCCAGATGGAAGTATTCGGCGGCACCTACGGCGTGTTCTGGACCATCGTCATCGGCTTCATCGTCGGCGTGGTGGCCAAGTTCCTCAAACCGGGCAAGGATCCCGGCGGGATCATCGTGACGACCCTGCTCGGCATCGCCGGCTCGTTCGCGGCGACGTTCATCGGCCAGGCGATGGGCTGGTACCAACCCGGTGCCAGCGCCGGTTTCATCGTGTCGGTGATCGGCGCGATCATCCTGCTCGTCCTGTACGGACTCATCACGCGCAAGCGGAGCTGACATCGGCGGGCGGCGATCGACTCGCCGCCCGTCCGCCTCGCGCCTACTTCGCGTCGAGGATCGCATTCCACCTGGCAAGCTGCGGCGCCGCCTTCTCGAACAGCGCGGCGGTATCGCCCTCGACCGTGATCGATTCGATCGTGTCGCCGCCGCGGATCGCGTCGACGACCTTCTGGTCGGCCGGGCCGTCGACGATGCCGAACACGCTGTGCTTGCCGTCGAGCCACGGCGTCGGTACATGGGTGATGAAGAACTGGCTGCCGTTCGTGCCCTGCCCGCCGTGCGTTCCGGCATTCGCCATCGACAGCACGCCCGGCATGTTGTGCTTGAGGGTCGGCACGATCTCGTCGTCGAACTTGTAGCCCGGCCCGCCGGTACCGGTGCCGGTCGGGCAGCCGCCCTGGATCATGAAGTCGGGGATCACGCGGTGAAACGTGAGTCCGTTGTAGTAGCCGCGCTTGGCGAGATTGACGAAGTTGGCGACCGTGATCGGCGCCTTGTCGGCGAACAGGTTGACGCGGATCGGACCGCGCGAGGTGGCGAACAGGGCGGTCAGCGTGGAAGCAGCGTTCATCGGGTTCATTCCTCGAAAAGGGTCGCGCAGCCTAGCTGATTTGCGCCCCGGGCCGAAACCTTGCAACGACGGCTTAGCGGGAAGCTAACGAGCGGCATGCTGAGATCGCCGGCCCGAAGTTCGAGCACGACATGACGATGAAACAAGGCAACCGCGCCGGGTCCGGAATCGAGGAGTGGGCAGGTCTCCTGCGCGAGCATCTCGGTGCCCTGCCGCGCGATCCTGGCCCGCGTGACCTCGGGCAACTGGTCGAACACCTGACCCCGCTTGCGTGGCCACTCGGCAGCCCTGCGGCGTGCGTTGCCGGGATCGAGGGGCGGACCGGTCTCAACCGGCGCGATCTGCTCGCGACCGCTCCCGGAACTGGCCATACCGCCTTGCTGGTCACGTGGCCGCCCGGCCACCAGGCTCCGCTCGAGAACCACGACGCCCGCTGGCGCATCGAATTCGTCCTCGAAGGCGCCCTTGCGATCGAGGAATTCGCCGACTCCGGGGAACCGGGCCGGCCCATGCTCGCGCACCGGCGCACGTTGATCCTCGGCATCGGCGATGCGGCCGTGTTCGCGCGCCCCGGCCACGTGCAATCGTGCCGGAACCTGTCGTCACGCAGCACGGCCCTGTCCCTGCACGTGTATGGTGGCGCGCTCGCGACGGGCGCGGCATGCGCCGCACGCCCGGACGGACGCACGACGACGCGTGCACCTGCCGGGATCGACGCGGTATTGTCGTGAATCGTCGTCGGTTCGCGGCGGGTGTCGGAAGGGGTGTTGATGAAACAGGTAACAGTCATCGGCGGCGGGGCAGCCGCGGCGGTCGTGATCGGCGAGATCCTTCGTCAACCACGCGGCGCCGGAATCGCGATCACGTGGCTGGCTGGCCCCTGCGTGCATGGGCGCGGCATCGCCTATTCGACGCGATCCGACCATCATGTGCTCAATGTGCGGGCAGCCGGCATGGGCCTGTTCTGCGATGACCTCGGCGCGTTCTTCCGCCACGCCAGCACGCGCGCGACGAATGTCCGCGCCTGCGATTTCCTGCCGCGTTCGTGGTTCGGCGATTTCGTCGAATCGACGCTGGCCGCGTTGATCGACGCCGCCCGTGCGCGCGGCCAGCAGGTCGATATCCGCAACTCGGTGGCGACCGCCGTGCGCGGCACGGACGCTACCGGTTATCTGATCGAAACAGACGACGGTGCCCGCGTCGAGGCCGACGCGGTCGTCGTCGCGATCGGTGCGCTGCCGCCGGCCGCACTCGACGTGGTCAGTGCGCGCGCGCTCGACAGCGGCAACTTCGTCGTCGACGCTTGGCAGCCGGCCCTGCGCGCGGCGACGCCGGCGAATATCGTCATCATCGGCACCGGCCTGACCGCCGTCGACGTCATCCTGCAGGCGGCGACCGACTGGCCCGATGCGCACATCACGGCCGTCTCGCGGCATGGCCACCTGCCCGCCGCGCACCTGCCCGAACCGGGCGAACCGTACGAGCATCAGGCCGAGCTGATCGAGACGATGCTCGCCGATCCGAACCTGCGGCGCTGGTCGCAGGTGCTGCGCGAAGCGGCCGCCGAGCACGGGGTCGACTGGCGCGCCGTGATCGACGGCTTGCGCCCGGCGACGACGGAACTCTGGCAAGCCTTGCCGCCTGCCGAACGCGCCCGCTTCACGCGCCACCTGCGTTCATTCTGGGACCCGCTGCGGCATCGCCTGCCGACCGCCACGGCCGCCACGATCGACGCCTTGCGCGAATCCGGGCGCCTCGAGATCCGCGCGGCGCATATCGAACGTGTCGACGGCACCGCGCCGCTCGAGGTCCACCTGCGCGAGCGCGGCGGCGGCCGGCGCCTCGTGCTCGACGCCGATCTCGTCGTCCAGGCGACGGGCCCGCGACTCGACGCGAGCGCGACGCGCGACCCGCTCGTCTGCCAGATGCTCGCCGAGGGCCTCGTCTGCGCCGACACGGTCGGGCTCGGCTTCGTCGCCACGAACGACGGGCGCCTCATCGACGGTACGGGCCAGCCCGCGCGCGGCCTGCGCGCGATCGGCGCCCTGCTGCGCGGCAGCGTCTGGGAATGCGCGGCCTACGCGGAGATTCGCGCACTCGCCCGCACCATCGCCCAGGACCTGGTCAGCAGCGAGCCGGCGCAAGCACCGCGATCTCGGACGACGCCGCTGTCCGGACTCTCGCGCAGCCACGTCGCCCTCGTCACCTGAACAACCACCGGCAGCCGCGGCCGGCAGACCGCCAGCAAGGCCGTTACGGTGACCCTGCAAGGTTTTTGCAGCACTGCAACAAAAATCCGGGCATAATTCGCGGCTGCCGTCGTTCACGGCCTCCTTTTTCTCTCGCAATGTTGCCCTGGACGGGGCAGCCGACGGTGCCCCGATGTCCCTCGAAAACCTCCGCAACATCGCCATCGTCGCCCATGTCGACCATGGCAAGACGACCCTCGTCGACTGCCTGCTCAAGCAGTCCGGGACGTTCAACGAACGCACCGTGCTGGCCGAGCGCGTCATGGATTCGAATGACCAGGAACGCGAGCGCGGGATCACGATCCTGTCCAAGAACACCGCGATCACGTGGCGCGGCAACCGCATCAACATCGTCGACACCCCGGGCCATGCCGACTTCGGCGGCGAGGTCGAGCGTGTGCTGTCGATGGTCGACACCGTGCTGATCCTCGTCGACGCGATGGACGGTCCGATGCCGCAAACGCGCTTCGTGACCCAGAAAGCGTTCCAGATGGGCTTCAAGCCGATCGTCGTGATCAACAAGGTCGATCGTCCCGGCGCGCGCCCGGACTGGGTCCTCAATGCGACGTTCGACCTGTTCGACCGCCTCGGCGCAACCGACGAGCAGCTCGACTTCCCGGTCGTGTACGCCTCGGCCCTGCACGGCTATGCCGGCCTCGACCCGGACGTGCGTTCGGGCGACATGACGCCGCTCTACGAAGCGATCATGAAGCACGTGTCGCCGCCCCAGGTCGATCCTGACGGTCCGTTCCAGATGCGCATCAGCCAGCTCGACTACAGCAACTATGTGGGCCTGATCGGCATCGGCCGCATCCAGCGCGGCAAGATCCGCACGAACATGCCGGTCGCGGTCATCGATCGCGAAGGCAAGAAGCGCAACGCGAAGGTGCTCCAGGTGCTCGGCTTCATGGGCCTCGAGCGACGCGAAGTCGCCGAAGCCGAAGCGGGCGACATCATCGCGATCAACGGCGTCGAAGGCCTGAGCATTTCCGACACGATCTGCGCGATCGATGCGCCCGAGCAGTTGCCCGTGCTGCACGTCGACGAACCGACGATCAGCATGACGTTCCAGGTCAACAACTCGCCGTTTGCGGGCACCAAGGATCACAGCGGCGGCAAGTTCCTGACCAGTCGCCAGATCCGCGAGCGCCTCATGCGCGAGACCCTGCACAATGTCGCGATGAAGGTCGAGGAGACCTCCGATCCGGACAAGTTCAAGGTTTCCGGACGCGGCGAACTTCACCTTTCGGTGCTGATCGAGACGATGCGCCGCGAAGGCTACGAACTCGCCGTGTCGCGTCCCGAGGTGATCACGAAGGAAATCGACGGCGTCATGTCGGAGCCGTTCGAGCAACTCGTCGTGGACATGGACGAACCCTATCAGGGCGGCGTCATGGAACGCCTCGGCATGCGTCGCGGCCAGCTCGTCGCGATGGAGCCCGACGGCAAGGGGCGGGTGCGCCTCGACTACATGATCCCGGCACGCGGCCTGATCGGCTTCCAGACCGAATTCCGCACGATCACGGCCGGCACCGGACTGCTGTTCCACGTCTTCGACCACTACGGGCCGAAGTCGGAAGGTGCGATTGCCAAGCGTCCGAACGGGGTCATGATCTCGAACGGCCAGGGCCCGGCACCGGCCTACTCGCTGGTCAGCCTGCAGGAACGCGGTCGCCTGCTCGTCGCCGAAGGCGACAACATCTACGAAGGCCAGCTCGTCGGCATCCATGCCAAGGACAACGACCTCACCGTCAACGCACTGCGCGCCAAGCAGATGACAAACATCCGTGCGGCCGGCAAGGATGAAGTCGTGCAGCTGACGCCGCCGATCCGGATGTCGCTCGAACAGGCGCTCGAGTTCATCGAAGACGACGAACTCGTCGAGGTCACGCCGAAGGCGATCCGCCTGCGCAAGAAGCACCTGACCGAAAACGACCGCAAGCGCGCCTCACGCGCGGCCTGATCCCGCCCGCACCCCGGTCGATGCGCCCCATGGGGGCCACGACCGGTCCGCCGCTGCCTGCCGCAGCGCGCCTTGCGTTTGCCATACGCATGCGTACAGACTCGCCCGCGAAGTCCAGGGTTCGCGGGGAACTGTGCGATCGGCTCGGGAAAGCCGGCGTGCAGCGCGAAGCAGGGATCCACCCCGATTCGTCGGATCGGGAATCAAGTCCAGCCACTTCCACATGACGCCTTTCCTGGGAGGGAATGCCGTGAATCGAACGCAATTCGCGTTGTCCGTGGTATCGCTTTTCGCCGCCGCACCGTTGCTGGCCCAAGGGCCCGCCGTGCAGCCCGCATCGTTTGCCAAGCAGCTCGCCGGCCCGGCCTCGGAGATTGCCGCGATGCGCGCGCCGTCGCCGGTCGAATCGACGATCCACTCGCGCAGCGCCCTGCTTCCCGTGCATCTCGGTGCGCGCGGCTGGCAAGGCACGCTCCCGGTCGAGAACGGCAAGCTGCGCTTTCTCGTGTTCGCCCCGGCCGGTGCGGACTGGCAGGTCGACCTGTTGACCGAATCGGGTCGCGGCGTCGCCGCTGCATCGCTCGCGACCCGCGTATTCGAGACCCATTTCGGCATCGGCGAAGCCCAGGTCCCTGCCGTGCGCTACGACTACGACAACCTGGCCGGCGCACGCTGGACCCTCGCGCTCAGCGGCAACGCCGGCGCCGGTGACGGATTCGTCCTCATCGAAGGCGATGCCGCAACCGAGCTCGCCTCGTATCAGACCCATACGCGCCAGCTCGTCGGCGAACGCCTCGGCCTGACCGCCCTGCTGACGACCTCGCAGGACGACGCCGTGCTGGTCGGCCGGAAAGCCGGCCGCATCGAGCAGGCGCTCATGCGCGTCACCGCGCCGGACGGCACGATCACGACCCATGCGATGCACGACGATGGCTGGCACGACGACGGCATTGCCGGCGACGGCCTGTTCGCCGGTGATTTCCCCGCACAACTCGCCGGAAACTTCACGGCCCAGGTCGAGGCGCGCGGCACCAATCACCGCGGCGAGGCCTTCGTGCGCACGGCCGAACACCTTTTGCCGGTGGTCGAGGCGAGTCTCGAAGTCGACGCCTCGCGTGCGATCGCGGTTGCCGATGGCAGCGATCGGCTGTCGATCCGCGTTCCGGTGACGGCCCGCGCACCTGGCCAGCACTACCGCGCGATCGGCGAAATCTGGGGCACGGACGCGCGCGGAAAGGCCGTTGCGGTCGCATGGCTCGGCGGCATGGTCACGCCGCAGGACGGCCAGCTCGCGCTCGGCTTCGATGAGCGCTGGATCGCCTTGGCCGGCGCCAAAGGTCCGTTCGAGCTGCGCAACCTGCGCGTCGAGGATCCGGACCATTTCGTCAACGTCGCCTCGGTCGACCGCCTTGCCCTCGAAGTGCCGGCCCTGCGTACGTCCGCACGCCCCGGCGATATCACGATCGACGAACGCATGACGATGGGCCCGCGCCCCGATGCAGGCAACACCACGCTCGGCGTCGGCAAGCGCCTGCTGCTCGTTCATGGCTATTGCTCGGGGGGCGTCTGGCCGGCCGCGCAGTTCAGCACCGCCTCGACCTTCCTCGACACGAACAAGAACCGCAGCCACGACCAGTTCGCGCAGCTGATCCGCACGTTCGGCTCGACCTGGAACTCGTTCGGCACGGTCGCCCACAGCCAGGGTGGCGCCGCCTCGCTGCATCTGTATGCGTACTACTGGAGCGGTCTCGACAACGCGACCGGCAACCGGCTGATCCAGTCGGTCGGCACGCCTTACAAGGGCACGAACCTGTCCGGCATCCTCGCGACGCTCGGCAACTGGTTCGGCATCGCCTGCGGCTCGAACAGCAACCTGACCTACAGCGGCGCGTCGTCGTGGCTTGCCGGCATCCCGACCTCGGCGCGGGCCAAGGTCAATTACTACACGACCTCGTTCAAGCTGACGAACTGGTGGACCAACGACTACTGCCAGTTCGCCACCGACCTCGTGCTCAGCGATCCGGAAGACGGCACCACCGAACAGGTCAACGGCCAGCTGCCGAGCGGCGTCAACCGCGGCCACGTCACGGGCCAGTGCCACACCAGCGGCATGCGCGACCCGGCCCAGTACTTGAACACGAGTCGCAACGCGACGATGAACAGCAACGCCGCACGCTGATGACAGACGTTCGCGGCGCAGCGCCAACGCTGCGCCGCGCTGCGAAGCGCCCGCGCCCGGGTGCGCCTGCGCATCCTCGACTTCGCGCGAGCCAGGAACGCGTGCGAAGTCGGGCCGTCACGCGTGCCGCGGCCCGAACGCGCCGCCAGCGACATCGGGACTGCGCGCGTGGGCACCACGTCGCCCGGTATCGCCTTGACACGCGCCGGTTGCGGCGTACGCTCGCGGCGGGCAAACCCGCAGGGGCCGCACGCGGAGCCCGATGCTGACCCACCCTTCGTTTCCCGAGCCATCGCGCGTGAAGAAGACGATCCTCGCCTACGGCCTGCTCGGTGGTGTCCTGATTGCCGGACTGAAGTTCGTCGAATACCGCTTCCTCGTGATCGAGCATTCGATCGAGATCTACGGCGGCATCGTGGCGGTGCTGTTCTCGGCGCTCGGCATCTGGCTCGGACTCAAGCTGACCCGCGAGAAGGTCGTCGTTCGGGAAGTGTCCGTTCCGGTCGAGGTGCGGATTCCGGTGCCGGCGACCGACCCGTTCACGCGCAACGCCGCGCGACTCGCGCAGCTCGGCATCACACCGCGTGAACTCGAGATCCTCGAAGCAATGGCAGCCGGCCTCAGCAACCGTGGCATCGCCGAACGCCTGTTCGTCAGTGAAAACACGGTCAAGACGCACGCCGCGCGCCTGTTCGGGAAGCTCTCGGCGCAGCGCCGCACCCAGGCCGTGCAGCGCGCGAAAGAAGCCGGCCTGATCCCCTGAAAGGATGATCTTGCGGGCGCACGCGGCAAAATCACCCGTTCGGATGACGCCGACCGACCCGCGCTTCGGCAGACTCCGGGCTCCAACCTGCAAGGGATTCAACCCATGAAGAAGATCGTTCTGACGTTCGGCCTGATCTCGGGCGTGATCCTCTCGGCAATGCTGCTGCTGACGGTCCCGTTCATGGACGAGATCGGCTTCGACCGCGGCATGGTCATCGGCTACACCTCGATGGTCATCGCGTTCCTGCTGATCTACTTCGGCGTGCGCTCCTACCGCGACAACGTGGCCGGCGGCACGATCCGCTTCGGCCGCGCCTTCGTGCTCGGCGCCATGATCGGTCTCGTGTCGTCGCTGTGCTATGTCGCGACGTGGCAGGTCGTCTATTTCAATTTCGCGCCGGACTTCCTCGACAAGATGCAGGTGCACATGCTCGACAAGGCGCGCGCGGAAGGTGCGAGCGCCGAGTCGCTGGCGCGCCAGGAAGCGGACATACAGGCGTTCGGCAAGCTTTACCAGAATCCGGCGATCAACGCCGCGATCACGTTGGTCGAGCCGTTGCCGATCGCGCTCGTCATCGCGCTCGTATCGGCCGGCGTGCTGAGCCGGCGCCGCAAGCCCGAGGCCATCGCCGGCAACGCTGCCAGCGTGCCACCCACGTCCCGATAGTCCCTTCACATAGCGGAGACAGGATCATGCAACTCGGCGCATTCTCGGTCAGCCTCGCCGTCAAGGACATCGAGGCATCGAAACGGTTCTACGAAAAACTCGGCTTCAGCGTGTTCGGCGGACACCAGGAGCAGAACTGGCTGATCCTCAAGAACGGCGACCACATCATCGGCCTGTTCCAGGGCATGTTCGAGAACAACATCCTGACCTTCAACCCGGGTTGGGACCAATCGGCGCAGCCACTTGCCGGGTTCACCGATGTGCGCGAACTGCAGCGCGAACTCAAGCGCAACGGTGTGGCGCTGACGACCGAAGCCGACGAAGGCACGACCGGGCCGGCCAGCTTCATGCTCAGCGACCCCGACGGCAACCTGATCCTCGTCGACCAGCATCGCTAACGCGGCGTGGCGCCATGCCGGTCGAGGCCTGATCTGCACGCATCGGCTGCCATCGATGGCCCGCGCACCGGGCTGGCGGCCGCATCGCCGCAGGCGCATGGGGCACGCCGCGCCACGGAAATGTTCGGAACCTGCGCTTGCACACGTTCCAACCAGCACGTCCCGCTGGAAGCCCCCCATGTCGTGCATCGCGTTCCGCCGCTTCGCATTCGGATTCCTCGTCGCGGCTGTCGCGTGCCCGCTGCGCGCCGAGCCCTACGCATTCATCAGCGTCTCGGGGCCTTCGATGCGCGCGATCCAGGTGCTCGACCTCGAGACCATGGCCCGCACGCTCGGCGCGCACTGGCAGCAGGTCCGCGAACGCATCGCGGACTGCGAT
>CAZPLY010000033.1:0-20506 GCA_964587775.1 uncultured Dokdonella sp. | reverse complement strand
CCGGCGGCAACGACCTCATGTTCCCGCACCACGAGAACGAGATCGCGCAGAGCACTTGTGCGCACGGCGGCAAGACCTTCGCACGCTACTGGCTGCACAACGGCATGCTGACGTTCGACGGCCGCAAGATGTCGAAGTCGCTCGGCAACGTGCTCGTCCTGCACGACCTGCTGCAGAAGCATCCGCCCGAAGTGCTGCGCTTCCTGCTCATGCGTGCCCACTACCGGCAGCCTCTCGACTGGTCCGACAGCACGCTCGCCCAGGCGCGCGCGACGCTCGACGGCTGGTACGGCGTGCTGCGCGACCGCAGCGGGGTCGACATCGGCGATGCCGAACCGGGCGTGCCCGCCGCGATCGAGGCGGCCCTGTGCGACGACCTCAATACGCCCGAAGCCTTCGCCGTGATGGCCGGCCTCGCCGACGAGGCCCGCAAGGCCGATACGCCGGCCAGCCAGCGCGCGACGAAGGCAGCCCTGCTCGGCGGCGGTCGCCTGCTCGGCCTGCTGCAGCAGGATCCGGAAGCCTGGTTCCAGCAAGCCGCACCGGGCACCGCGGTCGATGCGGCGTGGGTGCAGGGCCTGCTCGATCAACGCATCGCCGCGCGCGCGGCCAGGGACTTCGCGCGCGCCGACGGAATCCGTGCCGAACTCGCCGCGCGCAACATCGTCATCGAGGACGGTCCGCAGGGCACGCGCTGGAAAGTGGTGGATCGCGATGAACACCCCGCCTGAGCCCGCAGCGGCCACCGAAGCGGATGCCGATGCCGCGCAGCGGGCGATCGCCGAGGAATTCGCGTTCTTCGGCGACTGGACCGAACGCTACCAGTACCTGATCGACCTCGGTCGCAAGCTCGCCCGCTTCCCGGACGACGAACGCATCGATGCGAACAAGGTCAGTGGATGCCAGTCGCAGGTATGGCTCGTCGCCGACGGCGATGCCGAGCGCCTCGAGTTCAGGGCGATCAGCGACTCGGCGATCGTCTCGGGCCTGATCGCGCTGCTTCTGCGCGTCTATTCGGGCCGCAGCGCCGCCGAGATCCTCGCCACCGAACCGCGCTTCATCGAATCGATCGGACTGGCCAGGCACCTGTCGCCAACCCGATCGAACGGCCTTTCGGCGATGCTCGAAACGATCCGCCGCCACGCGAGCGAGGCCGTCGCCCGTTCGATGTAACGACAGCGTCACCGGTTCGCCATCGCGCTTTAAGACCGATCGCGCAGCATGCTGGCAATCCCTTGGGGAGACCGGCATGCGCGTCGCGATCGTCACCGAGACCTGGCCACCCGAGGTCAATGGCGTCGCCCTCACCGTGCACTCGCTTGCGTGCGGCCTGCGCGAGGCCGGGCACGTGGTCGAAGTCGTGCGCCCGCGGCGACCGCAGGAAGCAGCCGGGGTCGGTGCCGGCGGATTCGCCGAACTGCTCATGCCGAGCGTCGCCCTGCCGCGCTATGCGGGACTGCGCGTGGGCCTGCCGGCCCAGGCGCGACTCGTCCGCCATTGGCGCGACGCGGCGCCCGACGCGCTCTACGTCGCCACCGAAGGTCCGCTCGGGCACGGCGCGCTCGCCGCAGCGCGCCGGCTCGGCATTCCGGCCTGCACGGGATTCCACACGCGTTTCGACGATTTTGCGCGCCACTATGGCCTCGCCTGGCTGACCCCGCTCGTGTTTGCCGGCATGCGCCGTTTCCACAACCGCGCGGCGGCCACCCTCGTGCCGACCGCCGACCTGGCCGCGCTCCTGCGCGGGAAACGCTTCCGCAACGTGCGCGTGCTGCGCCGCGCAGTCGACACGAGCCTGTTCCACCCGCGCCACCGCGACCGCGCGCTGCGCGCGCGTTGGGGCATTGGCGAACATGGGCTCGGGGTCGTGCATGTCGGCCGCCTCGCCGCCGAGAAGAACATCGACCTCGCCGTGCGTGCATTCCGCGCGATCGAACGAACGCAGCCCGATGCGCGCTTCATCATCGTTGGCGACGGTCCCGAACGCGCCCGACTCGCGAATGCCCATCCGGACATCGTCTTCGCCGGCGTCCAGCGTGGTGAAGACCTCGCCCGCCATTACGCGAGCGGCGACCTGTTCCTGTTCCCGAGCACGACCGAGACCTTCGGCAACGTGACCCTCGAAGCGATGGCGAGCGGCGTCCCGCTCGTCGCATTCGACCATGGCGCTGCCCGCGAGCACATCGGCGATGCACGTGCGGGCGCCTGCGTCCCGTTCGCCGACGACGAGGCATTCGTCGACGCGGCCCGCGCACTGGCCGGTGATGCGCGGCGCCGCCGCGACATCCGCGAGCATGCGCGCCGAACGATAGAAACCCTGAGCCCGGCCGCGGTCAGCGCGAACTTCGCCGCGCTGCTGGCCGATCTGGCCGTTCCGGAGCGCGCATGAGCCGGCTCGCGCGCTGGCATCGTTTCGACCGCTCGAGCGGCGAATGGCGCGTGTGCCTGGCCTGCAACCGCTGGGCGGCCCGGCGCACGATCCTGCTGCTGTTCCGTACCGTCAGCCGGCTCGGCGACGGCGTGTTCTGGTATGCGCTGATGCTCGCGATCGCATCGCTCGGCGGCCGCAACGGGTTCCACGCAGCCCTGCACATGCTGGCGACCGGCGCAGTCGCCGCCCTGCTTTACCGCGTGCTGAAACGCTGGACGCGGCGGCCGCGGCCGTTCCGCGCCCACCGGGGCATCGTCGCCCACATCGCCCCGCTCGACGAGTTCAGCTTTCCATCGGGGCATACCCTGCATGCGGTGGCTTTCAGCCTCGTCGCCCTCGCCTGGTATCCGCAACTGGCCGCGATCGTCCTGCCTTTCGCGCTGCTCGTCGCGGTCTCGCGTGTCGTCCTCGGCCTGCATTACCCGAGTGACGTGCTCGTCGCGACCCTGATCGGCTTCGTGCTCGCCGAAGCGTCGATCGCACTCGTGTTCTGAGCGGGCCGCCGCCAGCTCAGGCGCGGTGGTACGGATGGCCGGCGAGCATCGTCACCGCGCGATAGAGCTGTTCGACGACGACGAGGCGGACCAGCATGTGCGGCAAGGTCAACGGGCCGAGCGACCAGCGCTGGGCGGACCGCGCGAGCACGTCGGGTGCATGCCCGTCCGGTCCGCCGATGACGATCGCGAGATCGCGACCGTGCATGCGCCATGCCGCGAGTTGTTCGGCGAGCTGCTCGCTCGACCACGGCTTGCCGCGACCGTCGAGGGCGACGACATGGGCGTCCTTCGGCAAGGCGGCGAGCACGGCTGCGCCCTCCTCGGCGATCGCGCGCACGGGCTCGCGATGCTTGCCGCGGTTGCCAAGTGGCAACTCGACGAGATCGAGCGGCAGGTCGCGCGAGAGGCGCTTGCGGTATTCGGCGAATCCTTCCCCGACCCAGTCAGGCATGCGCTCGCCGACCGAGATCAGGCGCGTGCGCATCGCCGAGGCCGTTTCAGCCGGCGAGTGCCGTTTCGGGCTGCTCGTCGCCGACCGTCCACAGGCGTTCGAGTCCGTAGAACTCGCGCGTGCGCGGCAGCATGACGTGCACGATGATGTCGCCGAGATCGACGAGCACCCATTCGGCCTCGCGCTGGCCTTCGACGCCGAGCGGCGGCAAACCGGCCTTCTTCGCCGAACGCACGACCTCGTCGGCGATCGACTTCACGTGGCGCGTCGAGGTCCCGCTGACGATGAAGATGATGTCGGTGACCGAGGTCTTGCCGCGTACGTCGATTTCCTTGACGTCCTTGGCCTTGAGATCGTCGAGCGCGGTCTTCACGAGTTCGTGCAGGCGCGCGGCAACATCCTTTTCGACCTGCGGCTTGCTGCGCTTGCGTGGCGACTTCGGCAACGCGAGTGCGGGGCCGGCATCCTTCTTCACGCTGCGGGTACGGGCGGGCGCCTTGCGCGCTGCCGTGGTCTTCGCGGCGCCCTTGGCTGCTGCAGTCTTGCCGGCAGCCTTCGCGGGCGCGGTTTTCCTCGCGGATCGGACGGGCTTCTTCGGGGTGGTCAAGGGACGATCGACCTCTGCGCTCGCAACGCGCCGGGAGTTGGCGCGGCGCCAGTATAGGGCCAAATCCCGCGCCGGTTGTTGCCGGCGGATGACGCCGCCCGGCGCCGCGAACCGGGGCGCAGGGCCGCGCGGCCGGGCTCAGCCTTCGCCGACGGCGACCGGTCGTTGCGGGTCGCTGCTCCAGCCGCTCCACGACGGCGCGAAGATCCGCGACCCGGCGAGCCCGGCATGCTCCATCGCGAGCAGGTTGTGGCAGGCGGTCACGCCCGAGCCGCATGTGTGGACGACGCGTCCGGGCGGATGGGCGCCGATCAGTTCGACAAACGCCGCGCGCAAGCTGGCGGCGTCGGCGAAACGGCCGTCGCTGCCGAGATTGGCCGAGAACGGACGATTGCGCGCCCCCGGGATGTGGCCGGGAACGCGATCGAGAGGTTCGGTCTCGCCGCGATAGCGCGGTGCCGCGCGCGCGTCGATGAGGCACAGCGACTGCGCGTCGAGGCCGGCCGCGAGTTCGTCGTAACCGACGAGTTCGCGCTCGTCGAATGCGATCTCGACGCGGCTGTCGCTGCGCGTGACCGGACCCGCCTCGAAATGCAGCCCGGCCGCTCGCCAGGCAGCGATTCCGCCGTCGAGCACGGCGACATCGCGCGCGCCGGCCAGGCGCAGCATCCACCAGAGCCGTGCCGCCGCGAGCGCACCACCGGCATCGTCATAGGCGACGACCGGCATGCCGGGATGCCAACCCCAGCGCGACAGCGTGGCCGAAAACGCCGAGGCATCGGGCAAGGGATGGCGACCGAGTCCGCGCTTCGCGAGATCGGAAAGGTCGGCATCGAGGTCGGCATGGATCGCGCCGGGCAGGTGCGCCTGCGCATGCGCGCGGCGGCCGCTGTCGGCATCGGCGAGATCCTTGCGGCAATCGACGACGAGGACGCCGCCCGCATCGAGCAGGGCGGCCAGTCCGGTGGCCGGGACGAGTGTCCGCAGTTTCATTCGATCACCTCGAGTCGGCGCAGGAGGTTGTGCAGGATCGCCGCCGTTGCGCCCCAGATCCGGCGTCCATCGTAGTCGAACTCGAAGATCTCGCGCGGCCGGCCGTTCCAGAGGATTTCCTGGCGCTGCATGCAACCCGGCGCAAGGATGTAGTCGAGCGGCACTTCGAACACTTCGGCCACTTCGTCGGGATTCGGTGCCATGGCGAAGCCGTCGCGGACGATGCCGATCACGGGTGCCACGCAGAAGCCCGAGATCGTGTCGAAACAGTCGAGGAATCCGAACGGTTGCACGAAGTGCGCGTCGATTCCGGTTTCCTCGTGCGTCTCGCGCAGTGCGGCCGCGACCACATCGGCGTCACCGGGCTCGACCGCACCGCCCGGGAAACTGACCTGGCCCGCGTGATGGCGCATGCGTTCGTTGCGGCGCGTGAACAGCATGCTGAGATCGTTGCCGCGATGGACGATCGGCAACAACACCGCGGCCGATCGCAGCGGCGTGTCGTCGGACCAGAGCTCGGGAAAATCGGTCGCGTTCCAGCCCGGCGGTTGCGGCGGATCATCGAGCGCGCGCACCGCCCGGCGCAGGCGGCGGATGTCGACGTGCTCGATCACGACGGGTCGCCCCCGCGCTGCGGCAGGACGACCTCGATGATGTGCCGTCGCTCGGCGCTGCTCATGTCGAGCCAGCGACCGATCTCGTCGCCGCTGCGCAGGCAGCCGATGCAGTAGCCGTCATCGCCGAGCCGGCAGATGCCGATGCAGGGACTTTCGACGGGCTCCGGAAATTCGATGGGCATGGCTGTCGTGCTCGGTTCGGGATGACGACCGGCTTGCGCACGGTCGGCCTGCGGTACATTAACGCCGGGATCGGCACACGGAACCAGGCATGCTCGGAATGGCGACGCGGGTGGTCAGCGACTACGGCAAGGTGCTCGCGCGGGTCGAGCCCGGCGTCTACGGTTTACCGCAGAGCCTGCTGCCGCATGCACGCGAGACGATCCGCTACGCGATCATGTCCCTGCTCAGGGAAATCGGCCCGGGACATCCGGAAGTCAAGGAGGGCCTGCGCCAGGGCTATGTCTATCTCGCCCAGTTCGTCGCCGACGACGAAGCCGAACTCGTCGCCCGCGGCCAGGCGAGCGCGAGCGGCAGCGGCAGCGACGACGCGAGCGCCGAGCCGGCAATGCGCATCATCAACCGCATCAAGCTCGACATGGAACGCGCGGTCGAGGAAATGCGCGCGTATCCGTGACGGCAGCCGTCCAGTAAAAAACAAACGCCGCGGACAAGCCGCGGCGTCCGTCGTGCCTTCCGGCGCGAATCACTTCGAATCGATGACCTTGATGTCGAACACGAGCGCCTGGTTCGGGCCGATGCGCGGCGCCTGGCCGCGTTCGCCGTAGGCGAGTTCGGCCGGCACGAAGATCTGCCAGTGGTCGCCGACCTTCATGCGCGGCAGCGCTTCCTGCCAGCCCTTGATCACTTCATTGACCTTGAACTTGACCGGCTCGCCGCGCGCGAACGAGCTGTCGAACTCGAGGCCGTCCGACAGCGAACCGCGGTAGTGCACGGTCACTTCGCTGGTCGCGGTGACCTGGCGGCCGGTGCCGTCCTCGATGACGCGGTACTGGACACCGGACGGCAGCGCGACGATGCCCTTCTTGGCCCTGTTGGCGGCCATGAATGCATCGCTCTTCGCCTTGTTCGCGCCGGCAACCTTGTCGAACTCGGCCTTCGCCTCGGTCATCATCTTGGTCTGGAACTTGGTCAGCGTGTCGCGCATGACTTCTTCGGTGACGGTCGGGTTGCGCTTCGCATGGGCATCCTGCATCGCGCGGATGACGGTATTGATGTCGACATCCATCTTGCGCTCGGCGAAATCCTTGCCGATCTGGTAGCCGATCGAATAGGACAGCTTGCCCTTTTCGGATGTCGTGTCCTGCGCCACGACGGAACCCGCCGCAAGCAACGCCGCAAGGGCGAGTGACCAACGCAAATTCATGTTGCCTCCAGAAAAACCTCGAACGAACGGGGCTGCAGCGCCCAACGCGGCGCGCCATCAGGGAAAAAGGGCCGACAAGTGTACCCGAGGTTGATCGATGCACCAATCAGGTCCGGGTGACCGATTCCGAGTCCACGCGGCGCGGAAAGTTCGAATGCCGTGCGCAGGCTCCGGTGGAGCCGCTGGTATGATCCGCGGCCTTGCTGAACGCAACCCGACCAAGGTGTCGCATGCCCTTCGAGAACCTCCTCTGCAGTGACCGCGGCGCCATCCGCACGCTGATCGTCAACCGTCCGGAAAAGCTCAACGCGCTGAACCAGGCCACGATCGAGGAACTCGACGCGGCGTTCGCACAGGCAAGAAACGACAGCTCGGTTCGCGTCGTCGTCCTCGCCGGGGCCGGCGAGAAGGCCTTCGTCGCCGGCGCCGACATCGGCGAGCTCGCGGCCGTGACGCCGGTCCAGGCGCAGGCCTTTTCGCGCGCCGGCCAGCGCATGATGCGCACGGTCGAGACGCTCGGAAAGCCAGTGATTGCGCGCATCCAGGGTTTTGCCCTGGGCGGCGGACTTGAACTCGCGATGTGCTGCCACCTGCGTATCGCCGGCGAGCGCGCGCGCGTCGGCCTGCCCGAGATCAGCCTCGGCCTGTTGCCCGGATTCGGCGGCACCCAGCGCCTGCTGCGTCTTGCCGGACGCGCGGCGACCCTGGAACTCTGCCTGCTCGGCCAGCCGATCGCGGCCGACCGCGCGTTGCAGCTCGGCATCGTCAATCGCGTTGTCGCGGGCGACCTGCTCGATCGCGAAGTCGATGCCGTGGCCGACCAGCTCGCCGCGTCGGCGCCGCACGCGATGGCCGGCATCCTCGATGCGGTGATCCGCGGCGGCGAATGCCCGCTCGACGAGGCGCTCGACTACGAGACGAAGGCATTCGCGCTGTGCTGCTCGACTGCCGACATGCGCGAAGGCACGGCGGCCTTCCTTGAGCGCCGCAAGCCCGTGTTCAGCGGAACCTGAGCAAGGACGATGCAGGCATGCGCGCCGGCTCAGTGCGGCGCGGCGCCGCGATACTTGCGCTCGCCGGCCTCGACCGCGAACGGCAGCCGGTTCTCGGGCGGCGCGAGTGGGCAGGTCGCGAACGCGGTGAACACGCACGGCGGGTTGTAGGCCTTGTTGAAGTCGATGACGACGGTTCCGTCGCTGGCCATGTCGGAATAGATGAAGCGCCCGCCGCCGTACGTCTCGCGACCGCTCGTCGTGTCGGCGAAGATGAAGAACAGTTGCCTCGCATCCGGCGATTCGAGCACGGGCCGCAGTTCGACGGTCTTGCCGTCGCGCTCGAATACTGCCTTGCCCGGTACCGGCATCGCGTCGATCGTGCCGAGGACGTTCGGGATGTCGAGTGTCTGCGGCGGGTCGAACGCGATCCAGCGCGCCTCGACACGCCAGGCCGGGTCGATCGGGTAGTTGTCGATGCCGACGAACTTCGTGCGCGTTTCAGCGGCGCTGTCGCGGATCCGCAGGCCCTTCTTGCCGCCGCGGTCGATCACGTTGAAGGTCACCGTGTCGAACGCCACGACGGTCGCCCGCGCTTGCGAGTCGTCGAGCAACTCGGCGGTATCGACGTGCTTGCCGTCGACCGTCGCGGTCGCCTTCGAATCGAGTTCGATCGTGATCCTGCCGCCGCTCCAGTCAATCGTACCGAGCCGCGCCGGTGCCTTGGTGATGACGATGTCATTGCCTTCCGCACTGCCGATCGTGTTCTTGCCGGGCTTCAGCCACTCGAGTCCGATCAGCGATAGCCAGCCGTTCGCGGCCTGCAGCCGTTGCAGGCGTTGCGTGCGCCATTCGGCGACTTGCGCCGGATAAGCGTCATCGACGGAGACCGCGACGAGCCCGGAACCGGCGAACGTGGAGGCGAGCAGCATCAGGTTGATCAGCATGGCGGATTCCGAGGTCGACGAAGGATTCAGCGGCCGCGCAGGAACAGGCGGTCGAGTTCGTGCATTGCGAGTTGGACCCAGGTCGGGCGCCCGTGGTTGCACTGGGCGGAGCGCTCGGTCACTTCCATCTCGCGCAACAATGCGTCCATTTCCGGCAGGCTCAAGCGGCGGTTCGCCCGCACCGATCCGTGGCAGGCCATCGTCGAGAGCAAGGCGTTGCCGGCTTCCTCGACGCGCCGCGAGTGGCCGTGGCTGGCGAGGTCGCCGATCACGTCGCGCACGAGCTGCGCCAGATCGCCGGCGGCGAGCAGGCTCGGCACTCGACGCAGCGAAACGGCTTGCGGGCCACTGCGCACGACTTCGAAACCGAGTTCGGCGAATTGCGCGGCATGTTCCTCGACGGTGGCTGCCTCGCGTTCGCTGACCGCGATCACGAGCGGCACGAGCAGCAACTGCGAGCGGATGCCCTCGCCTTCGCGCGCCGCCTTGAGCTTTTCGTACGTGATGCGCTCGTGCGCGGCATGCATGTCGACGATGACGAGGCCATGCGCGTTCTGCGCGAGCACGAAGACGCCGTGCAGTTGCGCGATCGCGAACCCGAGCGGCGGCACCTCGTTCGCTGCCGAGCCGACGTCGCCGCGTGCGGCCCATCCGTCGAGCTGTGCCGGCGCGGCGATCGCGGCATGGGGCGAGCCGCCAAGCAGGGCCGCGTAGTCGGCGAGCGGCTCACCGACCGCGAGTCCGAGCCCGGCCTGGCGCCGAAGCGCCACGCCCCATTCGACAGCCGGCGCCGGAGCCGCCGCGCCGGGCGTCCCGAGCGCAGCCCCGGCACGCGTCGCGGCCAGCGCCTCGTTGAGCGTGCGGTACAGGAAATCGTGCACGAGCCGTGCTTCGCGGAAGCGCACCTCGCTCTTGGCCGGATGCACATTGACGTCGACGAGCGCGGGGTCGGTTTCGAGGAACAGCACGAAGGCCGCATGCCGGCCATTGAACAGTACGTCGGCATACGCCTGGCGCACCGCATGGGCGACGACGCGATCACGCACAAGGCGGCCGTTGACGTGGAAATACTGCTGGTCGGCCTGCGCGCGCGAAGCGGTCGGCAAGCCGACCCAGCCGCTCAGCGCAAGGCCGGCACCGGCGTGTTCGATGCGCAGGCTGTTGCCGACGAAGGCGTCGCCGAGCACGTCTGCGACCCTGCGCGCCGCGTCGCCGGCATCGCGTGCCGGCTTGTACAGCCTGACCGGCTTGCCATCGTGCGAGAGGCGGAACTCGACCTCGCGGTGCGCGAGCGCGATCGACTTGACGAGGTCATCGATGTGATTGAACTCGGTACGCTCGGCGCGCAGGAACTTGCGCCGCGCCGGCACGTTGTAGAACAGGTCGCGCACTTCGATCGTCGTGCCGACCGCATGCTGGGCCGGGCGCTGCGCGCCCGGCTTGCCGCCGTCGACTTCGATGCGCCAGGCGTGGCCGGCATCGGCCGTGCGCGTGGTCAGGGCGAAACGCGCGACCGAGGCAATCGACGGCAAGGCCTCGCCGCGGAAGCCGAGCGTGGCGACGCGCTCGAGGTCCTCGAAGCTCGCGATCTTGCTGGTCGCATGCGCGGCGATCGCGAGCGGCAGGTCATCGGCATCGATGCCGACGCCGTCGTCGCGCACGCGGATCAGGCGCGCACCACCGCCCTCGATGTCGATCTCGATGCGGCGGGCGCCGGCGTCGAGGCTGTTCTCGACGAGTTCCTTGACCACCGAGGCGGGACGTTCGATGACTTCGCCGGCCGCGATCTGGTTGACGAGGGCGGGCGGCAACGGATGGATGCGCGACATGCGGGCCGGATCGTGCAGCGGGACCGGCATCATAGCGGATCGGCGCGCGCCGACCGGCGGCTCAACCCTGCGGAATCTCGAGCACGTCGCCGACCCGCACGAGGTCGCCAGCCAGCTTGTTGAAGCTGCGCAACTCGGTCACCGAGGTGCCATGGCGCTCGGCGATGACGCTGAGCGTTTCGCCGGTCGAGACGACGTGCCGACTGGCCTTGTCGCGCCGCGCATTTGCCGCGAACAGCGTGCCGGGCGGCGGCGCCATGCGGAAGTGGTTGCGGATGCCGTCGACGATAGCCTCGGCGAGCTTGGTCCGTTCGGCCGGATTGTTGAGGCGTTTTTCCTCGGCCGGGTTCGAGATGAACGCGGTCTCGACGAGGATCGACGGCACGTCGGGCGAACGCAGCACGACGAAGTTCGCCCGCTCCACGTGGCTCTTGTGGGTCGGCCCGACCCGTCGCATCGCCGCATGGACCTGGTTGGCGACCGCCGCGCTCGCCTCCATCGTCGCGCCCTGCGAGAGATCGAGCAGGACCGCCGCGAGCGTATCGTCGCGCGTGTCGAGCGACACCCCGCCGACGAGGTCGGCGCGGTTCTCGCGATCGGCCAGCCAGCGCGCGGCCTCGCTCGTGGCCCCGCGCGGCGACAGCACCCACACCGAACTGCCGCGCGCCTCGCTCTTCGTGAACGCATCGGCATGGACCGACACGAACAGGTCGGCCTTCGCATCGCGCGCCTTCTGGTAGCGCTGCTTGTGCGGGATGAAATAGTCGCCGTCACGGGTCAGCTCGGCACTCATGCCTGGCTCGCGATCGATCACGCGCTTGAGCTCGCGGGCGACCGCGAGCGTGATGACCTTCTCGTAGGTACCGGCCGCGCCGATCGATCCCGGATCGTCACCGCCATGCCCGGCATCGATCGTGACGAGCACGTTGCGCGCGGCGCCGGCAGGCAACACGGCCTGCACGGTCTTGACCGGTGCCGGCTGCGACTTCGGATAGAGGTCGAGGACAAGGCGATAGCCGAACTTCTCGGCCGGCGGCAGCAGGAAGCTCTTCGGGCGCACGCCCTGGCCGAGATCGAAGACGACGCGCAGGTCGTTCGCGCCCTGCTTGCCGCTGCGCACGGCTTTCAGCAGGCCCTTCGCCTCGGGCGTCTCGAAGGCCTGGGCGAACGTGCTCGCACTGAGGTCGAGGACGATCCGATCCGGGCGGGCCAGGTCGAACAACTTGTATTCGAGCGGACCCGATACGTCGAACACGGCCCGCGTGTAGTCGGGGCCGGCCCAGATGCGCAAAGCCTTGATTTCGGCGGCCTCGGCGCTCGCGAACAGCGACAGCGACGCTGCCGCGCACACGGCCCACGGTCCCCATTTGCGACGTCGGCTGCCCATGGGCATGCATTCAAGCGCAGAACGCCTGTCAATTTCAAGTGTTTTCCCTTTCAAATCCGTCATCTGCATGACGTTCTTCAGCCTGGACTCACGAGTCGACCCGGTTCGCGGCCGGGCCTGTCGCTCGATCCAGCCACGCCCGGCCATGCGCACTGAGCGCGCTGATCTCGAGATCGCGCGTTTCGCCGGCATGCGCGAGGCGCACACGCAGATCGGCTGCCGGCAAGGCATCGGCCCCGCGTTCGGGCCACTCGACGAGGAGCAAGGCGCGCCGATCGAGCAGGTCGGCCAGTCCGAGCCACTCGAGTTCGGAAGCATCACCGATCCGGTAGAGATCGAGGTGGTGCGCGAAGGAACCGCCAGCGAGCGCATAGGACTCGATCAGGCTGTAGGTCGGACTCTTGATCCGTTCCGCGACGCCCGCGGCGGCGAGCAGTGCGCGCGCGAATGTCGTCTTGCCGGCGCCGAGGTCGCCCTCGAGGTGGATCACGCCGCCCTCGCGCGCTGCATCCGCGAAAGCCGCGGCGAGCGCGACGAGCCGGGCCTCGTCGATGGCAGGCCATGACCGTTTCGCGTTCATGCGATCCGCCGATTGACGAATTCTCGCAGATGAACGAACAGGTCGCCGGCCACCAGGCCGCGCGGCGTCGCACCGGCCGCGGCATCGCCCGCCCGCGCATGCACGACGACGCCGACACAGGCCGCGTGCCACGCGTCGAGTCCCTGGGCCAGCAGGCCGGCGATGACGCCGGTCAGCACATCGCCCATGCCGGCCGACGCCATGCCGGGATTGCCGAACGGACAGACCGCGACGCGACCGTCGCGGTCGGCGACGAGGCTGCCTGCGCCTTTCAGCACGACGACGCACCCGAAGCGCCGCGCGAGCTCGCGCGCGGCGGCGAAGCGATCGCGCTGGATCGCGGCGATGTCGCAGGCGAGAAGTCGCGCGGCCTCGCCCGGGTGCGGGGTCAGCACGGTCCGCGCCGGCAGCGCGAGCGGCTCGCGCGAGAGCAGGGTGAGCGCGTCGGCATCGACGACGGCGGCGATTCCGGCGCGCATGGCGGCATCCCACAATGCATGTCCCCATGCGCCGAGACCGAGTCCGGGCCCCAGCGCGAGCGCATCGGCGCGCGCGAGCATCGGGGCGAGCGCCTGCGGACCCTCGATCCCGCGCGCCATCAGTTCGGGGCGGGCCGCGTTGAGTGCCCCGACATGGCCGCCTCGTGTGGCCACGCTGACGAGCCCGGCGCCGACGCGCAAGGCCGCCTCGGCGGCGAGGCGCACGGCGCCGGCCATTCCATCGTCGCCGCCGATCGCGAGAACATGCCCAAACGTGCCCTTGTTCACATTGCCAAGACGTGGCGGCAGGCAGGTGGCGGCGTCGGCATCGAGCAACTCGGCGTCGGCCGCAATCTCATCACGCAGCGCTTCGGGAATGTCGAGCGTGGCGAGTTCGAGCGCGCCGCACCGGTCGCGCCCGTCGGCGGTGAACAGGCCGCGCTTCCAGCCGACGAAACTGACCGTGGCCGCCGCGGTCACGACCGGCCCGTTCGCGATGCCGGTGTCGGCATCGAGTCCGGAAGGGACATCGAGGGCGAGCACGGGCGCGGGATGCTCGGCCAGCATCGCGACGAGCCGTGCGACCGGTCCTTCGATCGGCCGCCCGAGACCGGTGCCGAACAGCCCATCGACGATCACGTCGGCATCGGGCAAGTGCGTCGTCGCATCGATCGTGCCGATCGCCGCGCCATCACCTTGCCATGCAGCGCGCGCCGCGCCCGCATCGCCGCCCTCGGACCGGGCGTCCTGCGCGAGCACGTGGACGCGCAATCCGTGCGCTTGGGCCAGGCGTGCGAGCAGGAACGCATCGCCGCCGTTGTTGCCGCTTCCGGCGAGCACGAGCACGCGATGCGCACCGGGCCAGCGCCGCACGAGCGTGGCGAATGCGGCAGCCGCCGCGCGTTGCATGAGCTCGAAGCCGGCAATCGCGCCGGACTCGATCGCGCGTCGATCGAGGCGCCGGACCTGCTCGACGGTGTACAAGGCCATCGCGGAACGGGATGTCGTCATCGCACAAGTATAGGAGCGCCTCGCGCCGCCGTGGCCTGCTCGCTATGCTGGCCGGGCCGGCACGCCTGCCGTGCGAATCACGCCGGACAGCCGTGCCGATGGCCGCGATCGACTACACCGAACTCGTCAGCGAAATCCGTGGCTGGGCGGCAGGATTGGGATTCCAGCAGGTCGGCATCTCCGGCATCGACCTCGCCGCCGACGAGGCCCGCCTGCTCAACTGGCTTGCCGCCGGGCGCCACGGCGAAATGGACTACATGGCGCGGCACGGCAGCAAGCGCAGCCGTCCGCAGGAACTGCTGCCCGGCACCGCGCGCGTGATTTCGGTGCGCATGGACTATTCCCCCGAAGGCGCGCGCAATGCCTGGAGCGTGCTCGGCGATTCCGGCAGTGGCTATGTCGCGCGTTACGCACTCGGCCGCGACTACCACAAGCTCATGCGCAACCGGCTGCAGAAGCTCGCCGACCGCATCGGAGAGCGGACCGGCCCGTTCGGCTATCGCGCCTTCGTCGATTCAGCGCCCGTGCTCGAGCGCGCGCTTGCGCGCGATGCCGGGCTCGGCTGGATAGGCAAGCACACCTGCCTGATCAATCGCGACGCCGGCTCGTGGTTCTTCCTCGGCGAAATCTATACGGACCTGCAATTGCCGCTCGACGAGCCGGCCAGTGCACACTGCGGAACCTGCTCCCGTTGCATCGACATCTGCCCGACCGGCGCGATCGTCGCGCCCTACGAGGTCGATGCGCGCCGCTGCATTTCCTATCTGACGATCGAACTCGAGGGGGCCATCCCGGTCGAACTGCGCCGGCCGATCGGCAACCGCATCTTCGGCTGCGACGATTGCCAACTCGTCTGCCCGTGGAACAAGTTCGCCGAAGCCAGCGCGGAACCGGATTTCCGGCCCCGGCATGCGCTTGATGGCGCCGCCCTGCTCGACCTGTTCGCGTGGAGCGAGGAGGAATTCGCGCAACGCACCGAGGGATCGGCGATCCGCCGCACCGGCTACCAGGGCTGGCTCCGCAACATCGCCGTCGCGCTTGGCAATGCCGACTACGCGCCCGACGTCGTCTCTGCGCTTGAAGCACGCAGCGCCGATCCCTCCGCGCTCGTGCGCGAGCACGTCGCCTGGGCGCTCGCCGAACAGCAGTCGAAACGCAACTAGGCGTCGACAGCCTGCGGCGCGATCGAGTCGTTGGTGTGGGTCAGGCGATTGTGGCGGTCGACATAGACGAGGCTCGGCTTGAACGCGGCGACCTCGGCGTCGGCGAGCACGCAATACGCACAGATGATGATGATGTCGCCGGGCCCGGCACGATGGGCCGCGGCGCCATTGATCGAGATCGTGCCCGAACCCTCTTCGGCGCGGATCGCGTAGGTACTGAAGCGCTCGCCGTTGTTGACGTTGTAGATGTGGATCTGCTCGTACTCGCGGATCCCGGACAGGTCGAGCAGGCGGCCATCGATCGCGCACGAGCCTTCATAGTGCAGCTCGGCCTGGGTCACGGTCGCGCGGTGGATCTTGGCCTTGAGCATGTTGAGCTGCATGACGCGCCTCGGAACGGTTTGTTGCGGAAAAACAACGTCGATATTCTAGCAAGATGCATGGCAGGAACGCATGTCGAGGCAGCGACGGACCCATCGGATGATCGCCGGCCCGCTGCGCACGGCAGCAAGGACGACTGCGCAATCCATTGATTTCAAACGGCTCCGGCGGGGTCGGCCGTATGCTCGGCACAAAAAAAACCCTCGCAGCGAAATCGCGCGAGGGTTCAGATTGGAGTGACGACTACCTGCAATGCGCCCTGGAGTACCGGGAGCGGCAACGCAAGCGTTGCGAAAATCCCGAGTACGGTTGTGACGATACCACAGCTTGTTGCGAAGTGCCATACACATCACAATTTTTCGCGATGGGCCGCTCAGGCCGGCCCGTCGGAGCCGGCAATCTCGAGATTGTCGATCAGGCGCACGCCACCAAGCCGGGCCGCGACGAGCGCAACGAGTCCGGTCCGTTGTCCGTCCCTGGCCTGGCCGAGATCGGCAGCACGTCGCACGACCGCGTAATCGGGCACGAAACCCGCCTGCACGAGGCGCGCGCTCGCCTCCTCCTCGATCGCGGCGATCGAGCGGGTGCCGTCGGCGACCTGCGCAGCCATCTCGCGCAGGACGGCGTGAAGCGTGCCGGCCCGGGCGCGTTGTTGCGCATCGAGATACTGGTTGCGCGAACTCATCGCGAGGCCGTCGACCTCGCGCACGATCGGCGCGCCGACGATCTCGATCGGAAACGCGAGATCGCGCACGAGCGCGCGCACGACCAGCCATTGCTGGTAGTCCTTGCGCCCGAACACGGCGAGGTCGGGCTGCACGAGATTGAACAGGCGCGCGACCACGGTCGCGACGCCGTCGAAATGCCCGGGTCGGCTCGCGCCGTCGAGGATGTCGGCAATGCCGGGCACGCCGATGCGCACGGCGTTTTCGATGCCGAGCGGATACATCGTCTCGACGCCAGGCATGAACACGAGGTCGCAGCCGACTTCGGCGAGCGCTTCGGCATCTAGCCCCGGGGTACGCGGATACCGCGTGAAATCCTCGTTCGGGCCGAACTGGGTCGGATTGACGAAGATGCTCGCGACGACGAAGTCGGCGTGTTCACGCGCGAGCGTGACGAGCGAGCGGTGGCCGGCGTGCAGGTTGCCCATCGTCGGCACGAATGCGATCCGGTGGCCGCTGCGCCGTTGCCCGGCGACGGCGGCGCGCAGCAGCGCGGCGGTCTCGACGACATCCATCAGTAGCTGTGCCCGGCATCCGGGAAGGCCGATGTACGCACGGCGTCGCGATAGGCAACGAGCGCGGCATCGATCGAATCGCGACCGGCGAGGAAATCCATGCTGAAACGCGGACGCTTGCCCGGCGTGATGCCGAGCATGTCGTACAGGACGAGCACCTGGCCGTCGCAGTCGACGCCCGCACCGATGCCGATTGTCGGGGTCGCGATTTCGCGCGTGATACGGGCGGCGAGATCGGCCGGCACGCATTCGAGCACGAGCAGGTCCGCGCCGGCATCGGCGACGCGGCGCGCGTCGGCGAGCAGGCGCTCGGCATCCTCGGCCTGCCGGCCCTGGACGCGATAGCCACCGAACTTGTGCACCGATTGCGGGGTCAGGCCCAGGTGCGCGCACACCGGGATATCGCGCATGGCAAGCGCGCTGATGACATCGAGGACCCAGTCGGCGCCTTCGAGCTTGACCATCGCCGCGCCACCCTCGGCCATCAGGCGGGCCGCGCTCGCAAGCGCGGTCGCCACGTCGCGATAGGTCATGAACGGCAGATCGGCGACGAGCAAGGTCGCGCGCAGGCCACGCGCGACAGCCGCACAGTGATAGACGACGTGGTCGAGCGTGACCGGCAACGTGCTCGCCTGCCCCTGCACGACCATGCCGAGCGAATCACCGACGAGGGCAAGATCGATGCCGGTCGACTCCAGATGGGCGGCGAAACTCGCGTCGTAGCAGGTCAAGGCGACGATCTTCTCGCCGGCTGCCTTGCGCTGGCGCAGGACCGGCACGCTGACCGCAGTGCGCGCGTTGTCATTGGAGGAGCCTGCGTACATGGGCGACCACTGCGGTTGCTGGCGGCCGTGGCCGCGGGTGCGAGAGCTGGCCCCTATCCTACCGCGCCGGCCGCTGCGCGCCGCGCCAGGCGCTCAGAGTGCGACGCAATCGGGGTCGACCAGCGATGCGAGCAGCGTGCCGACCCGGCCGCGACCGGGGATCTCGAGTGCGGGATCGAGTTCGGCCAAGGGCACGAGCACGAACGCGCGTTCGTGCATATGCGGATGCGGGACCTCGAGGCCATCCTCGCGTGATCCCGCGTCTCCGTGCAGCAGCAGGTCGAGATCGATGACGCGCGGCCCCCATCGCGTTGCATCGCGTCGGCGTCCGTGGCTGCGTTCGATCGCGAGCAGGGCGTCGAGCAGGGCGCGCGGCGACAAGGCGGTCTCGAGTTCCGCTACCGCATTGATGAATTCCGGTTGTGCCGTGACACCCCAAGGTGCGGTCCGGTAAAGCTTCGAGTGCCGGCGCAGGCGCGTTTTCGGTATCGCGGCGAGTTCGTCCAACGCACGCGCGATCCGTTCGGCCGGCTCATCGAGATTGCTGCCGAGCCCGACATAGGCGAGCGCGCTCGTCACTGCGGCGCCGGGGCATTGTCCGTCGATGCGCGCGCCCCAGCCGGCTTGCGCCGGCGGCGCGGGCGCTTGCGCTTGGCGGTCGCAGCGCGTTCGACCGGCGTCGCCCCGGCCGGGGCGAGATGCTCGGTCAGCGATTGCGCATCGAGCTGTTGCGCCTCGGTCCACCACGCGACGAGTTCGCCGAGTTCGGGATCCTCGTTGGCGCGAAGCACGAGGAAATCGAACGCGGCGCGGAAGCGTGGATGGGCGAGCAGGCGCATGACGCGCTTCTTCTGGCGCTGTTCGAAACGCGGCTGCAGGGCCCAGATTTCCTCCATGCCGAGGCCGAAACGGCGTGGAATCGCGACCCGCGCCGCCTGCTGGTGCATGACGCGATCGACTGCGACCGGCCAGGCCACGGCCGCCTCGGTGCCGTCGGCGATCAGGCGCTCGGCGGTGCTGCGCACGGGCTCCCACAGCATGACCGCGAACAGGAAGGCCGGGGTCACCGGCTTGTCCGCGCGCACGCGCTCATCGGTGTTCGTGAAGGTATGACCGAGCAGGCGTCCGAACTCCGCGGCGCGCGGACCGGCGAGCGCTGCAGCCGTCGCCGGGAACAGCTCGCCGAGCAGGCCGTGCTTGTGCAGGCGGCGCAGGCTCTCGAGGCCGTGCCCGCCAAGGAACAGCTTCAGCGATTCGTCGAACAGGCGCGCCGGCGCGACATCGGCGAGCAAGGGACCGAGTTCGGCGAACGGAGCGACGGCTTCCGGCGCGATCTCGAAATCGAGTTTCGCGGCGAGCCGGGCGGCGCGCAGCATGCGGACCGGATCCTCGCGGTAACGCTGCACCGGATCGCCGATCAGGCGCAGCGTCCGCTCCTGCAGGTCGGCGATGCCGCCGACGTAATCGCGCACGCTGAAATCGGCAATGTCGTAATACAGCGCATTGACCGTGAAGTCGCGCCGGATCGCATCTTCCTCGATGCTGCCGTAGACGTTGTCGCGAAGGATGCGTCCGTCGACGATGTGGCGATTGCCGTCGCCTTCCTCGCCGATTCCGCGGAACGTCGCGACCTCGACGATCTCGCGGCCGAACACGACATGCGCGAGCCGGAAGCGACGGCCGATCAGGCGACAGTTGCGGAACAGCACTCGCGTCTGTTCCGGCGTCGCATCGGTGGCGACGTCGAAATCCTTCGGGTGGCCGCCGAGCAGGAGATCACGCACCGCGCCACCAACAAGGAACGCCTTGTAGCCGGCCTCGTGCAGCCGGTACAGCACGCGCAACGCGCCGTTGGAAATGTTCCTGCGGGAAATGCCGTGTTCGGCGCGCGCGATGATGCGCGGCACGAGTTCGGATGCGACGGGGGACGAGGAAGCACTCGGACGCTGTGTGGATGGATTCATTCAATGGCCACGACGACATCGCTGCGGCGAATCGCCAATTGTCGACAGTTAGGATTCCGTTATACTACGCGCCCCGCGCGGTCCCATACAGCGCTCCCTTCGTCTAGTGGTCCAGGACACCGCCCTCTCAAGGCGGGAACACGAGTTCGAACCTCGTAGGGAGCGCCAACCGCTGCCCCCTTTCCGGCGCGAGAAACCGCACCCATGCCCTTCGTCGTCACCGAGAACTGCATCAAGTGCAAGTACACCGACTGTGTCGAGGTCTGTCCGGTCGATTGCTTCCACGAAGGGCCGAATTTCCTCGTCATCGATCCCGAAGAATGCATCGATTGCACGTTGTGCGAGCCGGAATGCCCGATCAACGCGATCTATCCCGAGGATGACGTGCCTGCCGGCCAGGAAGTCTTCATCAAGCTCAACGCCGAGCTTTCGAAAGGCTGGCCCGTGCTGACCGAGCGCAAGGACGGCCTGCCCGACGCGAAGGAATGGGAAGGCAAGCCGGACAAGCTCAAGCTGCTCGAACGCTGAGCGCGCAGACCCGCTTCCGCCGACATCTGCCGCGGCTTCGATGACCGCGACGGCGTTGCCGCTTCGTCGAGTTCCCCTCAAGACACACCTGGCCACGTAGGAGCGACCCCGGTCGCGACCAAGACCTGCCTCAGGATTCATCACGCACCGCAAGATTGCTTTCGCGCCCAGGGGCGCTCCTACCGACATCTGCTGCGG
>CAZPLY010000032.1:0-21521 GCA_964587775.1 uncultured Dokdonella sp. | reverse complement strand
GGGCGGGCGCCATCCTCTCAACTTTCAATCGGTCCGAAAATCACCGGGCAGGTCACAGACAGGATCCGTGATTGGCTCCGGTTCTTGTTCATCCACATTGAAGTCGAGCGAGGGGTAGCCTCTTCCGACATCGAGCGACGCGGCGGGAATGAAGTTGCCGTCGATGTGCTGTCCGGTCGCCGAGAACTGGCGCAACGCCGCGTGGTTGACGTACAACCCGGTGTCCGTTGCACCGATCAGCGCGTAGCCGGTGGCGCGATTCCAGGCTGCTTCGAGATTCAGGGTATTCCACGCGTAGCTGCCCCCGTAGGGTTTCGCCGGTTCGTCCTGTCCCACCGAGAAACCGTGCAGGGAGACGGAGGACAGTTCCACGGGGATCGACACGTAAGCGGCTTCCACATCGTCGTCATCCAGGAGCGACTGGAGTGCCGCTTCGACGTCGATGTCCTCGGGATACTTGACGAGTATGTATCGCTCCAGTTTGGCGCGGTCGGATTCTGGGTTGACGTCCAGCCACGCTTGCAGTTCCGGGTTCGCCCTGTACGACAGAGCGAAGTTCACGCTGATCGGTGCCACGATGTCGAAAGCTTCGAGGGGCGGATCGCCTCCTCCGGGCGAAGTGTCTGACCAGTAGACGACTTCATCCGGGGTGGGGGCGCCGGGCGCTCCTGACAGCAGGACTTCGATGATGTGACCGGGCGTCTGGGCCGAGGTGCCCAGCGGGAACATCAACGCGACAAGTAGAAGCGGGACGCGCAGGTGAGTGCGCCGCGCGGCGTGGGTCCGCCATACGATGACTATGACGCCGAGGATGAGGAGCAACGCGCCGGTGATGCTGGTTGCAGGCAGGGCGACGGGCGCTACTGCCCCGCTCACCGTGAACGTGACGTTGGCGAGCGTTTCAAAAATAGTGGTTGGTATCTGGGTTTCGTAGAACCGCTCGACATGCAGTGTGTAGTCCCCCGGTTGAAAAAGGCCGACGGGGAAAACGGTCGTGCCGATCCATACTTGACACCACAGCGGGTCATCGTAGTGAACGCTCGCCAACAGCATATGAATAGCATTCCCTTCTCGGGAAATCTGGGGAGGCGCGGAAATGAAACCGTCGCAATCTCCATGGCGAATACTTACCGATACAGTTTCGCCCGCAACCGGATTCGGCGGGACAAGCACAGGCGGATCGATGAAGGCCGATGCCGCTGTCGCGTACAGGTTGCAGACGAGGCATGCAATCAGCGATGCGACTCTACTTCCCGACCATCTGCTCTGGCGTGGATGTTCCATGATTCTCTCCTTGTACGTCGTACTTTGTGGAACTTCCATGTCGGCCCCTTTCCGATACACGGGCGCCGCCGCTCAGCGCAGTGCGCCGCGCAGGTTCGCGAAATCGCCGTCGTGCGGCTCTGGCTTGACGCCGAGCAGATGCGCGAGCAGCGGATAGATGTCGACGTTGTCGAACGGCCGCACGATGACGCCACGCCTGAACGCGGGGCCGTTGCCGATGAACAGCGCGCGCATCTCGGGGTGATCGATGTCGTAACCGTGCCCGCCGTACGAAAAGTTCTTCTTGCGTGCGGCCGTGGCCCGGTCGGAGATGACCCAGCCATGTTCGGCAATGCACAGGATCGGCGGCACGCGGCGGTTCTTTCCGTAATGCAGGCGCGCCGGCAGTTCGTTCTTTCGGTGGCATTGCATGTGCGGATGCGGCGCGAGCAGCACGCGTTCGACGTCGGTGCGGAAGCCGGTCTTCGGCACGATGCCGGTCAGCGCGCCCCACATGACGACGTGTGCCTGTTCCTCGCCGACAAGGTTGTCGAGATACACGACGCGATCGGGCGAGGTCGCGGTCATGCCGTGGTCCGAGACGATGACGAGGTTGACCTGACCGTGCAGGCCGCGCCGTTCGATTCCGGCCACGAGATCGGAGAGGGCGGCATCGACCGCGCGAAGCGCCGCGTCGACCTCGGGCGAATCGGGCCCGTGGCGATGGCCGGTCACGTCGATGCTGTCGAAGTACAGGGTCATCAGGGCGGGACGCTCGGCCGGCGGGAGGTCGAGCCAGCCGAGTACGGTCTCGGTGCGTGCGCGTTCGTCGTACTTCGCGTCGAAGCGCGCCCAGTAGTCCGGGTGGGCGCCGTGCACGGGCGCTTCCGAGCCGGGCCAGAACATCGTCGCCGCGCGGCGTCCGCTGCGCTGCACGGTGGTCCACAGCGGCACGGCCTGGTCCCACCAGCGCGCGTTCTCGATCGCGACGCGGTTCCACGCGCCGAAACGCTCGCCCGGGATCTGCTCGTCTTCCATCGTGTTGCTGACGATGCCGTTGCGATCCGGGCGCAGTCCCGTGATCAGCGTGTAATGGTTCGGAAAGGTCAGCGACGGGAACGATGGGCGCATGAACCCGGCGCGTGCGCCGCCGTCGGCGAGGGCCTGCAGGGTCGGGGTCAGGCCGCGATCGAGGTAATCGGCGCGGAAACCGTCGATGGAGACGAGGATCAACGGCGGCGTCGCCTCGATCGAGACGCGGCGCGTCGGCGACGCGCAGGCGGCGAGGACAAGGACGAGCAGCAACAGGGCAGGGCGGTAGAACTTCATTGCGCGGATCGGCAGGACGGAATCGGGCATTGTCGCCCATGAATGTTGCAGGCGGCCATGAGCGGCAGCGACCGGATGCCGCGCCGCCGCCGCAGGGCATTCGCGCGCCGCAATGCGATGCCGGAAAGGGATCGTGACGGCGCGGGGACCGCCTCAAGGAAATCGAAGCCCGCGGCCCGGCAGGGCCTGTGCGCCGGGACACCGTTCCCATTCCCGCGAAGGGCCATCAGCGACGATAATCGCCGCGCGGTGCTCCGGCGCGGCCGGTGGACGCCGGCAGCCCGCGCGATGAACGCGCCGGACCGAAACACATCGTGCAACGTCATTGATCGACACCGACAAGGAGTTCCGCCATGAAGGCCATGTTGTTCGCCGCACTCACCGCATTCGCCGCCACGCCCGCGCTCGCCCAGGAAGCAGAACAGGAAAATCCGTTCGCCACGCTCGACTGGCACAAGGGACCCGGCAGCGAGAACATCGCGCACAAGGCAACGCTGCGCACGGACGCATCGGTGTCGTTTCTCGACGAGCCGAACAGCAAGCGCTTCCTCGAACTGACCGGCAACATCCCCGAGGACGGCAACTACATCATCGTCTCGTCGGCCGAGGACAGTGACTGGTGGGCGACGTTCGACTTCGATGCGTCCGGATACGTCAAGGACGACGAGGAAATCGACGCCGACGATCTGCTCGAAACGCTCAAGAGCGGCGACGAGCCTTCGAACGAGTACCGGCGTTCGCTCGGCATCGGTGAACTGCACACGGTCGGCTGGGCGGTCCCGCCGCATTACGACCCGCAGACGCGCCGCCTCGAATGGGGCCTGCGCCTGCGCAGCGACGAAGGCGAAACCGTCAACTACACGGTGCGCCTGCTCGGCCGCACCGGGGTCATGAACGCGACCCTCGTGGTCGATCCGGAGTCGCTCGACCGCGACATTTCCTCGTTCAAGGCGGCCCTGGCCGGCTTTTCGTTCAACAACGGCGAGACCTACGCGGAATACCGCGAAGGCGATCGCGTCGCCGAGTATGGCCTCGCCGCGCTCGTCGTCGGCGGTGCCGCGGCGGTCGCCGCGAAGACCGGCTTCCTTGCCAAGTTCTGGAAGCTCATCGTCGGTGGCATCGCCGCGCTGGTCGTCGGGCTCGGCAAGGTGTTCGGTCGCAAGAAGTCCTGAGCATGTCGTTCCCCGCGGAGTACCAGTTCGCCGCGGTCGTGATCCTGATCTACCTCGTCGACTGCCTCGTCCTGCTGCACGTGAACGAGGCGGTCGTCGAGCGCACGCGAGGCGGCATGCGCATCCTGTTCGGTTCGCAAGAGCCGTGGATCGCGCGTCGCCGCGTGCTGCTGCTGGCGCCGTGGAAGCCGCTGGTGACGGCCTGGCGCGTGGCCTGGAGCGTGCGCGAAACGCTCGAGCCGCCGGACCGGTCAGCCGAGGCGCGCGCGCTCGTCGAGGCGCGCGCGCGCCTGATAGCGCGGCTGGCACCGTGGACCTGCGCGGCCGCGCTGCTCGTGCTGGTCGCGACGCCGGCAGCACTCGTGTTCGCGTCGATCCCGGTCTTCGTGCTCGTTGCCGCCCTGGCCTGGCTCGCGGTCTGGGCCCTCGTGCTGCGTCTTGCCCTGTTGCGCCGCGCGCTTGACTTGCCGTGGTCCGCGTTCGCGCTCCTCGCATTCGAATGCGTCGCCTGCCCGCCGGTCGCCGCGAACCTGCCGCGCCGGCTTTCGTTGCGGCTGTCGCCCGCAATCGACCTGACCGCGTTCGTCGACGACGCAACGCGCAGGACCGTGCACCGCCGGATCGCGCGCGAACTCGACGCACGCCTGTCGTTCCTCGAGCCCGATGCCGCGGCCTACCGGCGTGCCGAGGCTTACCGCGACCGCTTGCTCGAAACCGCCGCCGACCCGCGCGGCCAGGAGACCTGAAGTGGATTGGCACGTCATCCTCGTCGTCGCCGGCGGACTCGTCGCGGGCTACTGGCTGATGCGACGCTATCTCGACCGCATCGACCGCGGAAAAGACGGGTTGCGCGGTGGGAACGCCACCTGGCGCGACCGCCACGACGCGCAGGGCACATCGCCAGCACCGCGCGAGAGGCGGATAATCGTCGCTTTGCCTTCTCCGGAGAGCCGCATGTCATCACCTGCTTCGCGCAATGATCCCGCTCGCCGCATCCGTGCGCCGCGCGGTGCGCAACTGAATTGTCGCAGCTGGCTGACCGAGGCGCCGTACCGCATGCTGCAGAACAACCTCGATGCCGAGGTTGCCGAGAATCCGGCCGGGCTTGTCGTATATGGCGGCATCGGCCGGGCGGCGCGCGACTGGGAGTGCTACGACCGCATCCTCGACACCTTGCGCACGCTCGGCGACGACGAAACGCTGCTCGTGCAGTCGGGCAAGCCGGTCGGCGTTTTCCGCACCCATGCCGACGCGCCGCGCGTGCTGATCGCGAACTCGAACCTCGTGCCGCATTGGGCGACCTGGGAACATTTCAACGAGCTCGACCGCAAGGGCCTGATGATGTACGGCCAGATGACGGCCGGCTCGTGGATCTACATCGGCTCGCAGGGCATCGTCCAGGGCACCTACGAGACCTTCGTCGAAATGGGTCGCCAGCACTACGGCGGTTCGCTCAAGGGACGCTGGATCCTGACAGCCGGACTTGGCGGCATGGGCGGCGCGCAGCCGCTCGCGGCGTCGCTCGCCGGTGCCTGCTCGCTGACGATCGAGTGCCGCCAGGCGAGCATCGACTTCCGCCTGAAGACGCGTTATGTCGACGAGCAGGCCAGCGACATCGATGACGCACTTGCGCGCATCGCGACGTACACCGCGAACGGTCAGGCGAGGTCGATCGCCTTGCTCGGCAATGCCGCCGAGGTGCTGCCCGAACTCGTGCGGCGTGGCGTGCGCCCCGATGCGGTCACCGACCAGACCAGCGCGCACGATCCGGTGCACGGTTACCTGCCGATCGGCTGGAGCATCGAACGCTGGCTCGCCGCACAGGAGACCGACCCCGACGGCGTGCGCGACGCGGCCAAGCGTTCGATGCGCGTCCATGTCGAGGCGATGCTCGCATTCCATGCGCAAGGCATCCCGACCGTCGACTACGGCAACAACATCCGCCAGATGGCGAAGGACGAAGGCTGTGCGAACGCGTTCGACTTTCCCGGTTTCGTGCCGGCCTACGTGCGCCCGCTGTTCTGCCGCGGCATCGGCCCGTTCCGCTGGGTGGCGCTGAGCGGCGATCCGGAGGACATCGCGAAGACCGACGCGAAGGTCAAGGAATTGATCCCCGATGACCCGCACCTGCATCGCTGGCTCGACATGGCCGGCGAGCGCATCGCGTTCCAGGGGTTGCCGGCGCGCATCTGCTGGGTCGGCCTCGGCCTTCGCGACAAGCTCGGACTCGCCTTCAACGCGATGGTCCGCAGCGGCGAGCTGAAGGCGCCGATCGTGATCGGTCGCGATCATCTCGATTCGGGCAGCGTCGCCAGTCCGAATCGCGAAACCGAAGCGATGCAGGACGGCAGCGACGCGGTCAGCGACTGGCCGCTGCTCAACGCGATGCTCAATGTCGCGGGCGGCGCGACCTGGGTGTCGCTGCACCACGGCGGCGGCGTCGGCATGGGCTATTCACAGCACTCGGGCGTCGTCATCGTCTGCGATGGAACGCCCGAGGCCGACAAGCGCATCGCGCGCGTGCTGTGGAACGACCCAGGCACGGGTGTCATGCGCCATGCCGATGCGGGCTACGCGCTCGCCAGGGACTGCGCGAAGGCGCAGGGACTCAGGCTGCCGATGGGCTGAGGCGTCCGCCGCCGCGGAATCGCGGCACCGCGGCGAGCCAGGCTCAGGCGCCGATTTCGAAGATCGAGGTGAAGCCGCCGAAGATCATGCGCGCGCCGTCGAATGGCATCTCGAATCCGTCCATGCGCGGATCCTTCATGAAGGCTTCGACGCCGGCGTCGCGCGTGGCCTTGTCCGGCCATTCGACCCACGAGAACACGATCGTCTCGTCTTCCTTCGCCTGCACCGCGCGACGAAAGTCGGTCTGCTTCCCGACCGGGACATCGTCACCCCAGCACTCGACGACGCGCGTCGCGCCGTACTCGATGAACATCGTGTCGAATGTATTGGCGTGGTCGATGAACTTCTGCTTGTTCGCGGTCGGCACTGCGATGACAAAGCCGTCGATGTAGGCCATGGGATGCTCCTCGCTCGTCGTGGGGAGGCCAAGTCTGCCCCCATCCAGCCGCACAACGCCAATGCCGGCCGTGTCGTCTCGTCGCTGGCGGGCCGTGCCCGGGTTCGATTGCCCGCCCGACCGCCGTCACGGGCATCCGCGGGCCCCGATCGGGGCGTGTCGGGCCGGCAGCCCGATTCCCGATGCGAGTGCGCGTTTTTGCGCGGGCGACAATCGCTTGATCGCGTGTTCGGCGCGACTGGCCGCCGCACGATCGGGGTATCCGAAACGGGCGAGCAGTCGTACCGGCGGCCATGACCGCGTGTAGCGCGCACCGGTGCCGGCGACATGCTGGCCGTAGCGGCGTTCGACATCGGTCGCGATGCCGGTATAGATGCTGCCGCCGCGGCACTCGATCAGATAGACAAACCAGGCCGTCATGCGACGGGCCCAGCGACGTCCCGGCGAGCGCTGGCTGCCTCGAGCATGCGCATCAATCGACCGGTGTGCCGAACAGGCGGTCACCGGCGTCGCCGAGTCCGGGCAGGATGTAGCCGCGGGCATCGAGCCCGCGATCGATCGACGCGACGAAGATCTCGAGGTCGGGATGGGCTGCCGCGACGCGCGCGATGCCTTCCGGCGCGGCGACGAGGAACAGGCCCTTGATGCGGGTGACGCCGGCTGCCTTGAGCAGGTCGGCTGCGGCGACGAGGCTGCCGCCCGTGGCGAGCATCGGATCGAGGATCAAGGCCGTGCGCCGCGCGATATCGTTGACGAGGCGCGAGTAATAGCCTTCGGCCACGAGGGTTTCCTCGTTGCGGCGCAGGCCGATCACGCTGACCGGCGCGGTCGGCAGCATCGCCTGCACGCCGGGCAGGAATCCGAGGCCGGCGCGCAGGATCGGCACGAGCGTGATCTGGTCGCCGCGCACGTGCGGGACGACGACGGGCCCGGCCCAGGTGTCGACCGAGAGGTCCTCGGTCGCGAGGTCGCGACAGGCCTCGTAAGCGAGGATCGAGCCGATTTCGCCAGCGAACTGGCGAAATCGCGCGGGATCGAGCGCGATGTCGCGCAGGTGGCCGAGCTTGTGCTGGACGAGCGGATGACGCAGTTCGAGGACTTTCATCGCGGGGCGGGCTCCTGGCTTGCCGCGATCATCGCGCGGTCTCGTGCAATTTTCCTCCTCCGCGCGCACGCAAGGGTCCGGACACGACGGCGCGAGCAGCCACCAGCGAGCGCATGCCGAGCGGATGCCCGTTACGATGCACGCGGGCTCGCGCGGGAGTGGCGACATGAACCGGTTCGCATCGATTGTCCTGCTCATCGCCGTTGCCGCATGCGGACAGACCGCGCCACCCGGGTCTGCGGGCGATCCGGCGCTCGAGGCCAACTTCGTCCTGCCGGGCACGTTTTCGCAAGCGACCACGCTCGAAGACCTGCGCGCGCGCTTCGGTGCCGCGAACGTGACGATCGTCGAACCTCAGGGCAGCGATCCGGTGCGTCGGGTCGTGTTGTTCGCCGATGACCCGAGCCGCAGGGCGTGGGTCCACTTCCATGACAGCCTCGCACTGGTCGGCGTGCAGGGCATATCGGTCAGCGATCGCGGCTCGCACTGGCGCGGCAAGCATGGCGTGCGGATCGGAATGTCGTTCGCCGAGCTGCGCCGGATCAACGGCAAGCCGTTCGGCTTCACCGGCTTCGACGGCGAAGGCCGCGGCGCGGCCCGCGATCAATGGAGCCTTGCGCTCGACGACGACGACGCGACGCCCGGCGCGCTCGACGTGGCCGAGGGCGAACACATGTACTTCAACGTCGATCTCGGCCGGCGCGACGGCGTGCAGGACCTGCCCGTCGACGCATTGCCGCGCGACGAGTCGGTGTCGAGCGACGACCCGCGTTTCCCGCGCCTCGGCGAACTGGTCGAGGTCATCGCAATCCATGCGAGCACGAGTCTCGACGACGAATGGGAGTGAGGCGCAATGCCGCGCCTTGATCGCGCGCGCTCCGACCGCCAGATCGTCAACTCTTCCGAAACGACGGAGCATGCCGTGACCGACCTTTCCGCATTTCCGATCTGCACGCGCTGGCCGGCGCAGCATCCGGACCGCATCCAGTTGTACACGCTCGAAACGCCGAACGGGGTCAAGGTTTCCATCATGCTCGAGGAAACCGGACTCGCCTACGAGGCGCACCGCGTCGACATTTCACGCGACGAGAGTCATCTTCCCGAATTCCTCGCCCTCAACCCGAACGGCAAGATTCCGGCGATCATCGATCCGGACGGGCCCGGCGGCGTGCCGCTCGCACTGTTCGAGTCGGGTGCGATCCTGCTCTATCTGGCCGACAAGACCGGGCAATTCATCCCGTCCGATGCGGCAGGGCGCTGGCACACGATCCAGTGGCTGTTCTTCCAGATGGCTTCGATCGGGCCGATGTTCGGCCAGCTCGGCTACTTCCACAAATATGCCGGAAAGGAACTCGACGACAAACGGCCGCTCGAGCGTTATGCCGGTGAGTCCAGGCGCCTGCTCGGCGTCCTCGAAGGGCGCTTGGCGAAGCACGAGTGGATCGCCGGCGCCGGGTACACGATTGCCGACATTGCCACGCTCGGCTGGGTCAACAATCTCGTCACGCATTACGGCGCGCGCGAACTCGTCGAATTCGAGCGCTATCCGCGCGTCGCCGACTGGCTCGCGCGCGGACTTGCGCGACCGGCGGTCCAGCGTGGTCTCGCGGTGCCTTCGCCGGACTGATCCGCGCCTGCAACGGCGGTCGCACCCGGCCGGCGTTCGCGTTGCGGGGTGCATCCTCCGTATCATCGACACCCCGGGCGGAGCGCCGAACCGATGTGCGCCGCGCATCGCGCCGTTCCGCCGCACGACCTGATGCTCCGATGAATCCCGCAAATCCGATCCCGTCTTCGCAGGAAGGCGACCCGCTGGCCGAGCGCGTGCGCGCGGCATCCGCCGTGCTCGAAGAGGTCGCCGCCGACCGCGCGCTGCTCGAGAACCTGTCCGACGATGAACGCACGCGGCTGCACCAGGCCGTTGCCGCCGTCTACCACCCCGATCCGGTCCTGCGCCGGCAGAAGCTCAAGGCCGCCGAGCGTGCGCGCGTCGCCGCCCAGGTCGCGCGCGAGGAAGCCTTGCTGCAGGCGACCGGCATCCGCGAGCTGCGCCGCCGCCCGGTCTTCACGACGCCGAACGTGTTTCCGCCCGAAGGATTCGTCGCGAATGACAGCGAGGACGACCAACCCGAACGGCGCGAGTCGATCGAACCGCAGCATTGCTATGTCTGCAAGCGCAAGTACACGACGATCCACCACTTCTATGACCAGCTCTGCCCCGAATGCGCTGCGTTCAACCACGCCAAGCGCACCGAGACGGCCGATCTGCGCGGTCGCGTCGCCCTGCTGACCGGCGGCCGCGTCAAGATCGGCTACCAGGCCGGGCTCAAGCTGTTGCGCGCCGGCGCGAGCCTGATCGTGACGACGCGCTTCCCGCGCGATTCGGCCGCGCGCTATGCGGCCGAGCCCGACTTCGGCGAATGGGCCGACCGTCTCGAGATCTTCGGCCTCGACCTGCGCCATACGCCGAGTGTCGAGGCGTTCTGCCGCGAACTGCTCGCCACGCGCGAGCGGCTCGATTTCATCGTCAACAACGCCTGCCAGACCGTGCGCCGGCCACCCGAGTTCTACGCGCACATGATGCAGGCGGAAACCGCCGCGGCGGAGCACGTGCCCGCGCATCAGCGCAAGTTGCTCGGCCGTTATGAGGGCCTGCGCCGCTACGACATGCTGCCGGAGGGGCAGTCGATGACGGCCGGGCACGGTGTCGACGACGAGGTGCCCGGCATCACGCGTGCCGCCGAGCTCTCGCAGATGCGGCTGCTCGAAGAGGAACTGGCCGACCGCCAGCATCTGTTTCCGCAGGGTCGGCTCGACCAGGACCTGCAGCAGGTCGACCTGCGCGAGCGCAACTCATGGCGGTTGCTGATGGCCGACGTGCCGGCGGTCGAATTGCTCGAGGTGCAACTCGTCAATGCGATCGCCCCGTTCATCATCAATGCGCGACTGAAGCCGTTGCTGCTGCGCACGCCCGAACGCGACAAGCACATCGTCAACGTCTCGGCCGTCGAAGGGCAGTTCTACCGCAACTTCAAGACCTCGCGGCATCCGCACACGAACATGGCGAAGGCCGCGCTCAACATGATGACGCGCACCTCGGCCACCGATTACCACAACGACGGCATCCACATGAATGCGGTCGACACGGGTTGGGTCACCGACGAGGATCCGGTCGCGATCGCCGCGCGCAAGGTCGTCGAGGAGCGCTTCCATCCTCCGCTCGACATCGTCGATGGCGCGGCGCGCATCGTCGACCCGATCATCGACGGCTTCAACACCGGCAACCACGTCTGGGGCAGGTTCCTCAAGGACTACCGACCGACGGACTGGTAGCGATGCGCACCGGATCGCGTCGAGCCGGATCCTGCACTTGAACCGGGAGTTCCATCATGTCCATGCACCTGCACGCGTTCGCGCTCGTCGTGCGCGATTACGACGAGGCCATCGACTGGTACACGCGCGTGCTCGGTTTCGAGCTGCGCGAGGACACGCCGATGGACGGCGGCAAGCGCTGGGTGCGCGTGGCGCCGCCGGGATCGCGCGAGACCTCGCTGCTGCTCGCAAAGGCCACGACACCCGCGCAGCGGGCGAGCATCGGGTGCCAGGCCGGCGGGCGGGTGTTCCTGTTCCTGCACACCGACGACTTCGCAGGCATGCACGCGCGCATGCAGGCGCTCGGTGTCCATTTCGTCGAGGCACCGCGCCACGAGGACTACGGGACTGTCGTCGTCTTCGAGGATCTCTACGGCAACCGTTGGGACCTCATCCAGCCGGAACGCTGACCGCTCGTCGGGTCACGCCTGCCGGCGTCAGTCGCCGAGCCGTCTGGATTCCGCCGTCATCAGTGTCTCATCGGCCGTCACCCGGCGCGCCGGACGCAACAGCGGATGGATGAATACCGCGGCGAGGATGATCGCGACGCCCGCGTAGAACAGCGGCGCCAGCTCGCGCTGTTCGCCGAGCAGCAGGATCGCGAGGACGATCGCATACACGGGTTCGAGATTGACCGCGAGCTGGGCCGAGAACGCGCTCATGTGGCGCAGCGCGACCAGTGACAGCGCGAACGGCAGCAGCGTGCAGGCGAGTGCGAGGACGAGCAGCCAGGCGATGTCTTGGGTCGGCGGCAGGGCGAACACGTCGCCCGCGAAGGCCGGGAACAGCCATGGCATCGCCGGCGCGAGCGCGGTCAGGGCCAGCGTGCCAGCCCCGAGCTCGATCGCGGTCACGGTCAATGGATCGCCGTGCTCGACAAGCCGCTTGTTGAGCGATCCGAACAGGGCGACGAGCAGGGCCGAGACCGCCCCGACGATGATGCCGATGCGCATTTCGTGTGGCACGCCGCCGACAACAAGTGCGACCCCGGGCAGGACCGCGATGCCGAGGGCAAGGTCGCGCCGCGAGAACCGGGTGCGCGCCAGCCAGGGTTCGACGATGGCCGTGAACACGGTGGCGAGCGCGATGCAGGTCGCCGCCACCGAGGCATTCGCAAGCTTGATCGCACCGTAGAACGTCAGCCAGTGCAGGGCGACGAGGATGCCGATCCCGGCATACGACGCGAGCAGTCGTGCCGGCATCGCGCGCAGGCCGCGCCAGACGCGCGGCAGCATCGCGAGCACGCCGACGACGATCAGCATGCGCCACCAGACGAGGGGCAGGGCCGCGAGCGTGATCAGCTTGCCGAGGATCGCCGTGAAACCCCAGAGGACGACGCAGAAATGGATCTGCAACTGGGCGCGAGCCACGGGCGAAAGCAATGTCACGGCGTCGTTCCGGGCCGGTCGTGGCGCGAGGGTGCGCCAGCATGCCAGTTTGACCGAGTGTCGCCTAGCGCACGCGTTCAAGTGCGGCGGCCGCGACGCGCGCGTTACCATGAGGCATCCGAATCCGGCCAGTTGCATGACCCGACGCATCGAAATCAATGGTCAGGCGGCCGGAGCCGGCGACCTCGCCGCGCTGGCCCTGGTCAACTATGGCCACTTCACGACGATGCAGGTGCGCGAAAGGCGCGCGCGCGGATTCGACCTGCATCTCGATCGCCTCGAGCGGGCGACGCACGAACTGTTCGGCTTGGCGCTCGACCGCGCCCGGGTCCGCGCATGGATCGGGCGAGTGCTCGACGACGCGCCGGCAACGCTGCGCGTCACGGTGTTCTCGCGCGCGTTCGATCCGGCGTGGCCCGGACGTGCCGCAGCAGTCGATGTGCTTGTCGCTGCCGGCGTTGCCCGTGAACCCGCATCGGTCCCGCTGCGCGTGCGGTCGGTCGTGCACGAGCGCGTGCTGGCGCACATCAAGCACGTCGGCACGTTCGACCTGTTCCATCAGCGACGGGCGGCACGCGAGGCCGGTTTCGACGACGCGCTGTTGACGACCGCGGCCGGAGCGATCGCCGAAGGATCGGTCTGGAACATCGGCTTCTGGGACGGTCGTTCGATCGTCCTTCCCGATGCACCGGCGCTGGCCGGGGTCACGAGCCAACTCGTCGAACGCGGGCTTGCCGCGCGCGGCGTGCCGGTCGTCCGACGCAGCGTGCGTGCCGGCGATTACGATGGCTTGCGCAGTGCGTTCGCGATGAACACGACCGCTGCGGCCACGCCGATCGCGAGCATCGATGACCACGCGTTCCTCGTCGATGCCGCACTCCTGCGCATGCTCGATGACTGCCATGAAGCGCAACCGGCCGAAGCGATCTGACGAAAGCGTGCAGCGGCTGGTACTGTGCGGGTCCCGCCGGATTCCTGCCGCCATCCATGCCCACCTGGTTGACCGCGCCGCCACGCATCGCCCTCGGTTTCATCCTGATCGCCGCGCATACCGTGCTGCATGCGACGCCATTGCTGCTGCTCGCCGTGGTCAAGTTGCTGGTCCCGTCCGCGAAGGTCCGCCGGGCCCTGTCGCGCACGCTCGTCGTCATCGCCGAAAGCTGGATTGCCATCAACAGTGCCTTGATCCGGACCTATGCGGGAACCCGCATCGAGGTCACCGGTCTCGCGGGCCTGCGGCGGGACGGCAGTTACCTCGTCATCTGCAACCACCAGAGCTGGGTCGACATCCCGATGTTGCAGGCGATCTTCAACCGGCGCATCCCGTTCCTGCGCTTCTTCCTCAAGAGCGGATTGATCTGGGTGCCCGTGCTCGGCCTCGCCTGGTGGGCCCTGGATTTCCCGTTCATGAAACGCTACTCGAAGGAAATGCTCGAGCGGCATCCGGAACTGCGCGGCAAGGATGTCGAGGCGACGCGGAAAGCCTGTGCGAAATACCGCGAGCTGCCGGTTTCGGTCATGAACTTCGTCGAGGGCACGCGCTTCACGCCTGAAAAGCACGCACGCCAGCGATCGCCGCACGAGCACCTGCTGCTCCCGCGTGCCGGTGGCATCGCCTTCGTCCTCGAGGCGATGGGCGAGCAACTCGACGGCATACTCGACGTGACCCTCGTCTATCCGGGTGGCCGTCCTGATGTCATCGACCTGATGGTCGGTCGGGTACGCGACGTGCGTGCGCACGTCTGCGTGCGGCCGATCCCGGCCGCACTGACCGGCGGCAACTATCAGGACGATGCCGCGTTCCGCGAGCGCTTCCAGGCCTGGCTCAACGGCGTGTGGGACGAGAAGGATTCGCGTGTCGGCGAACAGCTCGCGCAGTCCCGCGTGCCTTGAGCGACCTGATGCGACGTCGCGGCGTGACGCCGCGACTGAACGCTGCGCCGCTTCAGTCGGGTTCGAATTCGCCGGCGAATATCTGATCGGTATATTCGATAGGGGTGCAGGAACCGCTGTCGAATTCCGCGCCGATGCTCGCGAGCATGCTCGTGTAGGCGGACAGCGACGTGCCGTTCGCGCCTGCAGGCGCCTGGATCATGAAGATGCCGTAAAGCCGGCGCCTGAAGTCGAGCCATGGAAAGTAGCCGAGCGCGCCAAGGCTGTGCAGGTACGACGGCGCAGTTCCCGCGCTTCCGGAAGCGAGCCAGCTGCCGAGTCCGTAGCGAACCGGCGGGCTCGCGTTCGGAGGCGCGTAAGCGACCGGGAGGCTGCCGACGTTGTCCTGCTCGAGCAGGGCGACGGTACTGGCACGCAGTACGCGCCAGTTGTTGCCACGCCCTCCGTTGACCAGCATCTCGAGTACGCGACCATAGTCGCGCAGGTTGCTGCGTGCGCTTCCGGCAATGCCGTAGTTGCTGGTCGGGCCCAGGCCTTGCCAGTCGATCGTGGTGATGCCGAGCGGCGCACCGATCTCGCTGTGCCAGCGCTGCTGCCAGTCTCCGCCGCCGACCACTTCGACAACGCGGCCACCGATGTGCATCGATACCCCGCCGTACGAGAACTGCCCGCCGACCGTATGGCCGGCCTCGAGCGGGCGGCAGCAGGCGATCCGGTTGACCGCTTCGGCGAGCGTGATGCTGTCGTCCAGGAGGACGGGCGAGAGCGAATCGTTGCCGTACCCGGAGGTGTGGCTGAACATCTGGCGCAGGGTCATCGTGCCCTTGGCGCCCGTGAACTGGGGCAGGTAGGTCGATACCGCCGCATCGAGGTTCGCCTGGCCGCGATCGAACACCTGCAGCACACGTACCGCACTCAGCAGCTTGCTGGCGGAGGCAATCGGGACGACGGTCGCGCCCGTATGACTGCCGAAATATGCTTCTGCAAGGATGCCTTGCGACGTGCCGACCAGCAACGCGCCACCGGGAAGGCCGAGTGCCGCGATCAGTTCGCTGAATTCGACGCGCGCGCTCGAGAAGCTGCACTGGATTGCCTGAGCGTCGCGGGTCGAACTGACGCCCAGCGCGCAGGCAAGGAGCAGGACAAGGCGGCCATGCATGTTCCGGTTCTCCGCTGACAGCAGTTGCAATGCGGCTGGCCGGATCCGTACCGACCCGCAAGCGAACGAATGCCGACCCGCCGAGAATAGCGAAGGAGCGGCCTGCGTGTTGGGCGAGGAGTGGCACGATTCGAGCAGCAAGGCGTGGCAACCGATACCATTGCACCGAATCCTCGTCCGCTCTGGAATCGCATGATCAGGAACATTTCCGCATCGTTGTTCGCGGCGTCGGTGCTGTTGCTCGCCGCCTGCACGTCCACGCCGCGGCGCGAAGCGATGCCGGTGCCGCTGAAGATCGCGGCGTGGAACCTCGAACATCTCGCCGCGGCGGACGGCGAGGGCTGTCGCCCGCGTGGCGAAGCCGACTATGCCGCCTTGCGCGCCTACGTCGAGCGGCTCGATGCCGACGTGGTGGCCTTCCAGGAGATCGAATCGGTCGCGGCCGCGCAGCGCGTGTTCGACGCCGGCGAGTACACGATCGAGATGTCGAACCGTCCCGACAGCGGGCGTGACGGCTTCTGCCGGCGCGACGCCACGAGCGGTCCGCGCATCCGCAAGCAGGATGTCGGGTTCGCGATCCGCAAGTCGGTCCGTTACACACGCCACCGCGATCTCGAAGCGCTCGGACTCGGCGACCCGGACTTGCGTTGGGGCGTCGACATCACGCTCGACGGGCCGCGTCCGCTGCGCCTGCTCGCCTTGCACCTGAAAAGCGGCTGCTCGCGCGGGGACGAGAACGAGGCGTGTCCGATCCTGTTCGACCAGGTACCCGTCCTGCAGGACTGGATCGCGGCGCGGCGCGCCGAGGCAGCCGCCTTCGTGATGCTCGGCGACTGGAACCGGCGCCTCGCCCTGCCTGACGACGCGGTCTGGCAACGCCTCAATGAGGCGGGTCCGCCGCTGACGATCGCCGGCGGCGGGCGCGGCGCGCGCTGCTTCGCGCGCTACCCGGATTTCATCGACCATATCGTGCTCGACCCGGTGGCCGCCGCGGTGGTCGCTCCGGACTCGTTCGAGGAGTTCCAGTACGGCGTCCCGGAGGCCGAAAATCCGGCCGACCATTGCCCGGTCTCGGTGCGCGTCGACCGCTGGTCCGCGCCGGCGCGGAACGATTGACCGGGGTGACCAGGCCGGGACGCGCCGGAACGGCCCGACCTCGTTTACCCTTGCACGCTTTCCCCGCAGCAGGAACCTCCCGATGGGCAGAGGCCCGAGCATCGAAGGCCGCAAGAACGCCGAGGACGCGCGTCGCGGCAAGATCTTCACGAAGCTGATCCGCGAGATCACGGTCGCGGCGCGCAACGGCGCCGATCCGGCGACGAATGCGCGCCTGCGCATCGCGATCGACAAGGCCTTGTCGGCCAACATGTCGAAAGACACGATCGAGCGCGCGGTCCGGCGTGGCTCGGGTGCCGAAGGCGCCGACAACATGCAGGAATTGCGTTACGAGGGTTACGGCCCGTCCGGCGTCGCCCTGATCATCGACGCGATGACCGACAACGCCGTGCGCACGGTCGCCGACGTGCGCCACGCGCTGGGCAAGCATGGCGGCAACCTTGGCACGAGCGGCTCGGTCGCGTTCCAGTTCTCGCGCCTCGGCGAAATCGTCATCGACACGGCCGGATCGGGTACCGAGGACAAGGTCCTCGAAATCGCGCTCGACGCCGGTGCCGACGATGTCGTCAGCGAAGGCGGTGAGACGACGGTTATCTGTTCGCCGGAGAACTTCGAGTCCGTGCGCAAGGCGCTCGTCGACGCCGGCTTCGCCGCCACCAGTGCCGGGATCGTCATGCGCCCGGCCAATCGGGTCGCGGTCGATGCAGAAGTCGCCGAGGTCCTGCAGGACCTGCTCGACTGGCTCGACGAACTCGACGACGTCCAGGACGTCTACCACAACGCCCAATTGCCAAAATAGCGTCTGCGCAAGCGAGAAGTCACGATTTCCCCAGCTGGTGTCACGTCGCGGTGCGGGAGCGACCCCGGTCGCGACCCGACCTTGCCGCGAGATGCCTCCTGATGGATGCGCACTCGCGCCGAAATCCGGAATCCGATACCCCGTTTCCGCTTCGTCGTGTCGGAGCGGCATCCACGCCCTTTCCAATCGGCCGCGCAAGAGGCAGCATGCACCCGGGGACCACGCGGAGTAGGGGATCATGGCGAATGACGGGTTCGGCGGCATCCTGCGCGATGTGCGCGACGCAATCGGCGGGATCTTTTCTGGCGGCAGGATCGACGAGCAGCAACGCATGCCGATCGAGGTCGTGTTCGGGCTGATTGGCTGGCTGGCCAAGGCCGATGGCGTCATCACGAGCCACGAGGCCGAATTCGCGAACCGGCTCATGGATGAACTCGACCTGCCGACCCAGGGGCGCGCGATCGCGAACGCCTCGTTCGACCGCGGGCGCCTGCGCCAGATCGACGCGGCGCAGGAAGTCCAGCGATTCATGCAGGTCCATCCGAAGGGCAGCGACGAGCTGATCCACCTCTACAACACGTTGCTGCGCCTTGCCGCAGCCGACGGCCGCGTCTTTGCTCGCGAGCGGACTGCGCTCGAAACGCTGACCGATGCTTTCGGCTTTCCGCGCAAGGCCCTCGAGGTGCGGCTCGAAGCCATCCGCTCTGCTGGCGCACCCTGAGCGACGCATCACGATCGGCGTTCCGATGCCGTGAAAATGTTGTGCAGCGTGTCTTTTAAATCCGTTGCAGGCGTGTCTAGACTTCGATCCGATCCAGGGGACGTACCGTTCGCGCCTTTGCGCGAGGTCCGCAAGCGCCGGGATGCCGGCAGTTCGCGCAGCGAGGGAATGAGGTGGAGCCCACCGATGTCCGTGTAGCCAGCTACTTCCACAAGGTCGTCGATTGCCAATGGGCGTGCCCGGCGCACACGCCGGTCCCCGAGTACATCCGCTTGATCGCGGCCGGCCGGCATGCCGATGCCTACATGATCAACTGGGAATCGAACGTCTTCCCCGGCATCCTCGGTCGAACCTGCGACCGCCCGTGCGAACCGGCCTGCCGGCGCGGGCGCGTCGAGCAGAACAATGGCGACAAGCCCGAACCGGTCGCGATCTGCCGGCTCAAGCGCGTCGCCGCCGACCACAAGGGCGATGTCGCCGCGCGCATGCCGAAACCGGCGACGAAGTCGAACGGTCGCCGGATCGCCTGCATCGGCGCCGGCCCGGCATCGCTGACCGTCGCCCGCGACCTCGCCCCGCTCGGCTATCGCGTCACCGTGTTCGAGGCCGACGCGAAAGGCGGCGGCTTCATGCGCACCCAGGTGCCACGTTTCCGCTTGCCGGAAACCGTCATCGACGAGGAGGTCGGCTACATCCTCGACCTCGGCGTAGAACTGCGCGGCGGTGAACGCATCGATTCGATGCGGACGATGCTCGCCGGAAACTACGACGCGATCTTCGTCGGCAGTGGTGCCCCGCGCGGGCGCGCGCTCGAGCTGCCCGGTTCGGACGATGCGGCCGCGCACATCCACATCGGCATCGACTGGCTCGCGTCGGTCTATTTCGGCCATGTCACGAAGGTGGGCAAGCGCGTCATCGTGCTCGGCGGCGGCAACACGGCGATGGATTGCTGCCGCTCGGCATTGCGGCTGGGCGGCGTCGACGTCAAGGTCATCGTGCGCTCGGGCTTCGACGAAATGAAGGCTTCGCCGTGGGAAAAGGAGGACGCGATGCACGAAGGCGTGCAGATCCTCAACTTCCTCGTGCCGAAAGCCTATGTCCACGAGAACGGCCAGTTGACCGGGATGCTGTTCGACAAGGTACGCGCCGAAATCGATGCGCGTGGACGCCGCCAGCTGATCCCGACCGGCGAGCCCGAGCAGTTCTTCGCCTGCAACGAGGTGCTCGTAGCGGTCGGCCAGGAAAACGCGTTTCCGTGGATCGAGCGCGACCTCGGCATCGCGTTCGACGAGTGGGGGATGCCGGTCGTCGACAAGATCACGCACCAGTCGACGCTGCCGCACGTGCTGTTCGGTGGCGATGCCGCGTTCGGTCCGAAGAACATCATCTGGGCGGTCGCCCACGGCCACGAGGCGGCCGTCTCGATCGACAAGCTGCTGTCGGGCGAAGACCCGCGCGAGCGTCCCGATCCGACGCTGCGCGTGCTTTCGCAGAAGATGGGCATCCACGAGTGGAGCTACGACAACGACATCTCGGGCGACGAACGCTACAAGGTGCCGCTGATGCCGACCAGCGAGGCCCTGCGCAGCATGCGCCTCGAGGTCGAGCTCGGCTTCGATGCGGCGAGCGCACTCGCGGAAACACAGCGTTGCCTCAATTGTGACGTGCAGACCGTGTTCACCGATTCGGCCTGCATCGAATGCGATGCCTGCGTCGACATCTGCCCGATGGACTGCATCACTTTCACGGCCAATGGCGACGAGCCGGAATTGCGGTTGCGGTTGACCGCGCCGGCACTGAACCTCGAGCAGTCGCTATATGTCTCCGGGCCGCTCAAGACGAGCCGCGTGATGGTCAAGGACGAAGATGTCTGCCTGCATTGCGGACTCTGCGCCGAACGCTGCCCGACCGGCGCCTGGGACATGCGCAAGACCCTGATCCAGATGACCCACGCGGGCCCGGCCTGTCGAGGCAAGCCGGCAAGGGAGGTCGCATGAGCGCCCCCGTTCGCCCCGGTCGCACGGATCGGCACGGCCTGCGCCGGCGCGTGCGTGGCGGAGTGCGCCAATGACGTCGATCACGGCCACCAACGACTTCGTCGTCAAGTTCGCGAACGTCAATGGCTCGGGGTCGGCCTCGGCGAACGAGATGTTCGCCAAGTCGATCCTGCGCATGGGCGTGCCGGTCAGTCCGCGCAACATCTTTCCGTCGAACATCCAGGGCCTGCCGACCTGGTACGAGGTGCGCGTCAACGAACAAGGTTGGCTCGGCCGTCGCGGTGGCGTCGACCTCATGGTCGCGATGAATCCGCAGACCTGGGATGCCGACGTCGCCGAGATCGAAAGCGGTGGTTACCTGTTCTACGACTGCAGCAAGCCGTTGCCGAAATCGAAGTTCCGTGACGACGTCCAGGCCATCGGCGTGCCGCTGACCGAGATCAGCAATGCCACCTATGACGATCCGCGCCAGCGCCAGCTGTTCAAGAACATCATCTACGTCGGTGCCGTCGCGCAACTGCTCGGCATGGATGCAGGCGTCATCGAGACGCTGATCGGCCAGCAGTACAAGTCCAAGGCCCGGCTGCTTGATGCGAACATCCACGCCCTGCATCTCGGCATCAACCACGCGAAGGAACACCTTGCCCCGATCGGCCTGCGCGTGCAGAAGGCCGACAACGTCGGCGACAGGATCTTCGTCGATGGCAATACCGCCGCGGCACTCGGCTGCGTCTATGGCGGCGCCACGGTCTGTGCCTGGTACCCGATCACGCCGTCCTCGTCGCTGGCCGAAGCGTTCCAGTCCTGGTGCCAGAAATACCGCGTCGATCCGGAAACCGGCACGAACCGCTACGCGATCATCCAGGCCGAGGACGAGATCGCCTCGATCGGCATGGTCACCGGCGCAGGCTGGAACGGTGCGCGTGCATTCACGACGACCTCGGGCCCCGGCATCTCGCTGATGAACGAATTCATCGGCCTCGCCTATTTCGCCGAAATACCAGTCACGATCATCGACGTGCAGCGCGGCGGCCCGTCGACCGGCATGCCGACGCGCACCCAGCAATCGGATATCACCGCCGCCGCCTACGCGTCGCACGGCGACACCAGGCACGTGTTGCTGCTGCCCGAGGATCCGCACGAGTGCTTCGAGTTCTCGGCCCAGGCGCTCGATCTCGCCGA
>CAZPLY010000031.1:0-23180 GCA_964587775.1 uncultured Dokdonella sp. | reverse complement strand
GGGCGCGCATCCTAACCGCTCGACCACTCCGCGGGAAGGGGGCACGGCAAGAAAATCCGGATTGTTCGCGGCCTTGCGATCGCGGCGCGATGTCGCGCTCACGCGCCGGCAAGTCTGACCCGCGCGAAATTGCGCTTTCCGACCTGCAGGACGCCCTCGAATCCCGGCCCGAACGAACGCTGGAGGTCGACAACGACGTCGCCGTCGATACGCACGGCATTTTCGCGGATCTTGCGGGTCGCTTCGGAATTGCTCGATGCCAGGCCGGCCGCGGTCAGCAAGGCGGCGAGGCGAAAGCCCTCGGCCGGAACCGTGATCTCGGCGAGCGGCAATGAACTCGTGTCGCCTTCGCCACGCACGACCGCATTCCAGCCGGCGATCGCGAGTTCGGCGGCCGCTGTGTCATGGAATCGCGCGGCGAGTTCACGTGCAAGGCGCAGCTTGACCTCGCGCGGATGCAGCTGCCCTGCATCGATGTCGCGCTTGAGCACGGGGATTTCGGCCAGCGAAATGTCGAAACTCAGCAACTCGATCCAGCGCCACATGAGTTCGTCGCCGATCTTCATCGTCTTCGTCACGATGTCGATCGCGGGCTCGTTGATCCCGATCGTGTTGCCGAGCGACTTCGACATCTTGGCGACGCCGTCGAGCCCCTCGAGCAGCGGCATCGTCAGCACGATCTGCGGCGGCTGGCCGAAGTGCTCCTGCAGACCGCGGCCCATCAGCAGGTTGAACTTCTGGTCGGTGCCGCCGAGTTCGACATCGGATCGCAGCGCGACCGAGTCATAGCCCTGGGCCAGCGGATAGAGGAATTCATGGATCGAGATCGGTTGCCGGGCCGCGTAGCGCTTGGCGAAATCATCGCGCTCGAGCATGCGCGCGACCGTCAATTGCCCCGCCAGGCGCGTCATGTCGACGGCCGACATGCCACCGAACCATTCCATGTTGAAGCGGACTTCGGTGCGCTCGCGGTCGAGCACCTTGAATACCTGGTCGGTGTACGTCTTCGCATTCGCCTCGACGTCCTCGCGGGTCATCGGCTTGCGGGTCGCGTTCTTGCCGGTCGGATCGCCGATCATCCCGGTGAAGTCCCCGATCAGGAAGATCACCTCGTGACCAAGCTGCTGGAACTGGCGCATCTTGTTGAGGAGGACGGTATGCCCGATGTGAAGGTCCGGGGCGGTCGGGTCGAAGCCCGCCTTGACGCGCAGCGGCCGACCGCTAGCGAGACGTGATGCCAGTTCCTCGGGCTTGATGATTTCCTCGGCGCCGCGACCGATCAGGTCGAGCGCGGACTGCAGGTCGGTCATGAAATCCTCGGGGTGGTTTCGGGCGATCCGGATCGGGTGGAAAGCGGGCGTTCGGCCGCCTGGATGTGATGACCCGGTTAATTATTCGTTAATCGAGAAATGTCTCGCAACCCCGCGTCATCATTGACATTGACGTCGCTCTTCAGGCGCCGTTATGTTACGCGGCCAGTAGCTGGAACGCGATTGTGACCGAGACGAGCCCACCGATCCAAAACGCCAGACGCATCGCTCGCCGGCTCGCCCTTCGCCGCCGCGCCCAGCGCAGGCATTTCAACTTCTATCTGCGCAACCAGACCTGGACGTTCATGCAGAACGTCGCCGCCGCTCCGGTCACCTGGCGGCGCGAGCACTGGATCCTCGGTGGCACCGCGGTACTGCTCACCTTTCTCATCGGCGTGATCATGCCGACCTTCGCGAGCGCGACGCGCAGCGAACCGGCGGACGTCACCTACACGACACTCGCCCTCGACCTTCCTGCCCTGCCGGTCGGTGCCGACGCCGAGGCCGGCATCGCGATGCTCGCCGCCGATGGCACGTACGAACCGGACTGGCGCACCGTGCAGGTGCGCGCCGGCCAGACCCTGTCGGACATTTTCCGCGAACTGGGCCTGAGCCCGAACGAATTGCAGCGTGCGCTCGATGCCCAGCAGGACGCGACTGCCTTGCGTCGCATCCGGCCCGGCGACGAGTTCGCGTTCGACATCGATGAAGCCGGCGCGCTGAGGGCGATGCGCTTCGACCGCGACGACGCGACCCGGGTCACCCTGCAGTTCTCGGCCGGCAGCGTCGTCGAGGCGGCCGAGGACCGCGCGGTCGAACGCCGCGTGCAGGTTGCCCACGGGGTCATCAAGCGCTCGCTGTTCGAGGCGGGCGACCAGGCCGGCATGAGCGACCTCATGGTCCTCAAGCTCGCCAATGCCTTCGGCTACGACATCGACTTTGCCCAGGACCTGCGCGAAGGCGACAGCTTCAGCGCGATCTACGACGAGGTGTATCGCGAAGGCGAGCGGCTGCGCGACGGCGACATCGTCGCCGCGACATTCGTCAACCAGGGCAAGCGCTACACGGCGATCCGCTTCACCAATGCGCAGGGCGAAACCTTGTTCTACACCGAGGACGGTCGCCCGCTGCGCAAGGCATTCCTGCGCACGCCGGTCGAGTTCTCGCGCATATCGTCGCGTTTCAGCTCCGGCCGCATGCATCCGATCCTCGGCAAGATGCGCGCGCATCGCGGCGTCGACTATGCGGCACCGAGCGGCACCCCGATCCGCGCGGCCGGCGACGGCAAGATCATGTTCCGCGGCTGGCAGAACGGTTACGGCAACGTCGTCATCCTGCAGCACAACGGCAAGTACACGACGCTGTACGGCCACATGTCGAAGTTCGCCAACGCCAAGGTCGGCCAACGCGTGAGCCAGGGCCAGGTCATCGGCTACATCGGCATGACCGGTCTCGCCAGCGGTCCGCATCTGCACTACGAATTCCGCCTCGCCGGCAAGCATCGTGATCCGCTGACCGTGACCTTGCCGAAGGAAGAGCCGCTGCCGGCCGGTGAACTCGCCAGCTTCAAGGCGCGCACGGCGCCGTTGCTCGCGCGCCTCAAGCTCGTCGACGACGTCCGCCTCGCCCGCAACGACTGAGCGAACGCATGACGCCAGAACCGGCGCTGTTCGTCGGGCTCATTTCGGGCACGAGTGCCGATGGCATCGATGCCGCGCTCGTGCGTTTCGAGCCGAGGATCGAGATCCTCGCGGCGTCGACGACGGCCTATCCCGAACCGGTTCGCACGCGCGTGCTCGCGCTGACCGCGGCGGACGCGGCGATCCGGCTCGACGAACTCGGCGCGCTCGATGTCGCGATCGGCGAATGCTTCGCGCAAGCTGCACTGGACCTCCTCGCCAACGCCGGCGTGGCCGCCGGACGCATCGAAGCGATCGGCTCGCACGGCCAAACCGTGCGCCATCGCCCGACCGGCGCGCATCCGTTCTCGCTCCAGATCGGCGACGCGGCGGTCATTGCCGAGCGCACCGGGATCCGCACGGTGGCCGATTTCCGCCGCGCGGACATCGCGGCCGGCGGCCAGGGCGCGCCACTCGCGCCGGGATTCCACGCGGCCGTGTTCGCCACGGATGCGCCGTGCGGCGTGCTCAACCTCGGCGGCATCGCCAACCTCAGCCTGATCGATCGGCAAGGTCGCGTCAGCGGCTTCGATTCCGGTCCGGCCAACTGCCTGCTCGATGCATGGGCCGCGCAGCAGCGCGGCGTCCGCTGCGATTTCGGCGGCCAGTGGGCCGCCGGCGCACAGGTCGACCACGCGTTGCTTGCCCGCCTGCTCGATGATCCCTACTTCGCGGCAGCACCGCCGAAGAGCACGGGGCGCGAGCACTTCAATCTCGACTGGCTGCAGGCGCGCCTTGGCGGCACGCCGATCGATGCGGCCAATGTGCAGGCGACCCTGGTCGCGCTCAGCGCACGCTCGATTGCCGATGCCCTGCGGATGTCAGGCGCGATGATCACGACGCTTCATGCCTGTGGCGGCGGTGTGCACAACCCGGTTCTCATGGCCGCGATCGCGGAGGCGATTGCACCGGTGTCGCTCGCGAGCACCGCGGCATCGGGGCTCGATCCGGATTACGTCGAAGCGGCCCTGTTCGCCTGGCTGGCCCGAGAACGCCTGGTCGGGCGGCCCGGCAATCGGGTCGGCGTCACCGGCGCGCGCGGTCCACGCCTCCTCGGGGCGATCCACGCCGGGCCGGAATGATCGGGACCTACTTCGTCTCCCGCGCGCGGCCCGGTTCGAACGCCGGACCCGAGTCGACGCGCTGGAACGCCTCGATCGCCTCCCGGAATGCCTGGTTCTCGCCCTGGTTCCAGACGCCGCGCAACGTCGCGATGTCCTGCCGGTCGCGCGGCGCCGGGTCCTCGGTCGTGAGTCCGAACGCGAATTGCAGGGCGCGCAGGCTGACGTCTTCGAGCGGGCAGCCCTGGGCGCTCGCTGCCGCCCGGATGCGCTCGAACGTTGCCGCGTCGATGTTCCTCAGCAGGATGTCCGGCATGTCCGTTCCGTCGTCTTGATGGTCGACCGATTGTCGCAACAAGCGCGCCGGATTTCTGCCTGCCGGTTGGCCGGTCGAGACGCCGTGTCGCCGGCGACGCCGCGCGGTCGGGCGGGCACGTGATCGGATAGCATGCCGGCATGACCACTTCTTCGTTGCCGCGGCGCGGCGGGTTCGCCGCGTGGCTCAGGCCGTATCTCGAGCCGGAACCGCTGGGGGCCCTTCTGCTCGGCATTTCCTCGGGATTTCCGTACGCGATGATCGGCGCGACGCTGACCACGCGCCTGGCCCAGGACGGCATCGACAAGAAGAGCGTCACCGCGTTCGCGCTCGCGTTCCTCGTCTACAACCTCAAGTTCCTGTGGGCGCCGATCGTCGACCGCGTGCGCTTGCCGGTGCTCGGCCGCTTCGGGCACCGTCGCTCGTGGCTCTGGCTCTCGGCCGCCGGTGTCGCCGCCGCCGTGTCGTATCTCGGTTTCGCCGATCCGCAGGCCAGCCTCGGCAGTGTCGCCGTCGCGGCGGTGCTCGTCGGTGTCGCCGGGGCGACCTTCGACATCGTCATCGACGCCTACCGCATCGAAATGCTGCAACCTCACCAACTCGGGGTCGGCTCGGGAATGTCGCAGTACGGCTGGCGCATCGGTTCGGTCTCGGCCGGCGCACTCGCCCTGCTCGTCGCCGGCGCGGCCGGCTGGAGTGCGGCCTATCTGCTGTGTGCCGGCTTCGTCCTTCCGGCCGTCGTGACCGCGCTCTGGCTCGGGGAGCCGCCTCGCCATCGGGAGCCCGTCGCAAGCCGCCGCATGCGCGATCGGCTGGTCTCGATCCTCATGCCGCTGACAGAGTTCTTCGAGCGGCGCGGCGCGTGGCTCGTCCTGCTGTTCATCCTGTTGCACAAGGTCGGCGACACGCTGGCCAATCTGACCTTGCGCCTGCTGCTCGACGACCTCGGCTTCAGCAACGCCGAGATCGCGACCTACGACGTCGGCTTCGGGTTCTTCGCCTACCTGGCCGGCATCTTCGTCGGCGGCATCCTCTACGCCCGCGTCGGCCTCAAGCGATCGGTCCTGCTGAGCCTCGTGCTGATGGCGGTATCCAACGTTTCGTTCGCCGTGCTGGCCGATGTCGGCCACAGCAATGCATTCCTCGCTTTCACGATCTGCTTCGAGAACTTCGCGAGCGGGATCGGCGGCGTGGTCGTCGTCGCGTTCCTGTCGGCACTGTGCAACCTCTCGTTCACGGCGACCCAGTTCGCGCTGTTCTCGGCTGCTGCCTCGATCCTCGGTCGCTTCATCACCGGCACGACGGCCGGCGCGATGATCGAGCAGCTTGGCTACGTCGACTTCTACCTGTTGACGACGCTCGCCGCGTTGCCCGGTGTCTTCCTGTTCGCGTGGCTCATGCGGAGCGGGCTCATCGAGGATGCGATCGTCGAGCAGGATGTCCGCGCCGCCGCCGCAACTCCCTGAGTTCGCGCCATCGGGCCGCGCTCAGATCGCGTAGTCGACCGCGTAAGGAGCGTGGTCCGAGAAACGCGGCGAGGCCGTGATCGCGCAATCGCGCAGGCGCTCGCGCAGCGACGGCGTGGCGATCTGGTAGTCGATGCGCCAGCCGACGTTGTTCGCGCGCGCGGCGCCGCGATTCGACCACCAGGTGTACTCGACCGCCTCGGGACGCAAGGCACGGAACGTGTCGATCCAGCCCGCGAGCGGCGCCGGCGTGCCGTCGCCGCAGTCGTCGCCGATCAAGCCGTTGAGCCATGCGCGTTCGCGCGGCAGGCAGCCCGAGTTCTTCTGGTTCGAGGTCCAGTTGCGGATGTCGTTGCGCGCACGCACGATGTTCCAGTCGCCGCACAACACATAGTCGCGCCCGCTGGCGAGCCACTCGGCGAAGATCGGCGCGAGGAAGTCCATGCAGGCGTACTTGAATCCCTGGCGTTCGTCGCCCGACGACCCCGACGGGATGTAGAACGAGACAACGCTGAGGTTGCCGTAGCGCGCCTCGATGTAGCGGCCCTCGTCGTCGAACGGAGCCCAGCCGAGCGACGTGCGCACCTCGTCCGGTTCGCGCCTGGAATAGATCGCCACGCCGCTGTAACCCTTCCGGGTCGAGGCATCCCGATAGAAGCAGTGATGGCGATCGGGCCGGAACATCGGGTCGACCAGCTGGTCCTCCTGCGACTTGGTTTCCTGGATGCAGGTCACGTCGGCATCCTGGCCGCGCAGCCAATCAAAGAACCCCTTGCTGGCGGCGGATCGGATGCCGTTGGCGTTGAAACTGATGATGCGCATGTCGCCCTGTACCGGTGTGCGAGCCGACGAGCGTAGCGGCAGCCGGGCGAGGCGCCAAGCGCCGATCGCGACCGGTCGCTATGATGCCGGCCTTTCGCCGCGGCTCATCGACATGCACGACCATCAACGGCGCTTCCTCGCCCTCGCCATCGCCAGCGACGCATTGCATTTCGGCCAGTTCACGCTGAAATCGGGCCGGGTCAGCCCGTACTTCTTCAATGCCGGCCTGTTCAACACGGGGGCGGCGCTTGCGGAACTCGGACATGCCTATGCGGCAGCGGCGGCAGGTTCGGGCATCGCGTTCGACCTCGTCTTCGGGCCCGCGTACAAGGGCATCCCGCTTGCCGCCCTGACGGCTGCGGCGCTGGCGGCGGAATTCGGTCGCGATGTCGGTTTCGCCTACAACCGCAAGGAGGCGAAGATGCACGGCGAAGGCGGCACCGTGGTCGGAGCGCCCCTGGCCGGGCGCGTCCTCATCATCGACGACGTGATCACGGCGGGAACCGCGATCCGCGAGACGCTCGCCCTGATCCGCACGCACGGCGCGACCGCGGCCGGCGTGCTGATCGCGCTCGATCGCGAGGAACGCGGCCACGGCGATCGTTCCGCCGCCCAGGAAGTGGCCGCGGAGTTCGGCATCCCGGTGATCGCGATCGCGAGCCTGAACGAGCTGCTGGCCTACGCGGGCGAGCGCCCTGACTTGACCGTGCAATTGCCTGCCTTGCGTGACTATCGCGACCGCTACGGGGTGTGACCGCGGCCACTGCTCGCGACGCGAGCGCTCGCCTATACTTCGCCGCGAGGAGAACTGGACCATGCGCAAGTTCATCGTTCCGACGCTCGGCCTGCTGATTGCCGCGAGCTTCGCCAGCGCTCCGGCGACGGCCCAGGGTACGCGATACAAGTGGCGCGACGCCGAAGGCAACCTGCACTATTCGGACGCATTGCCGGCCGACGCCGGCAAGCTCGGCTATGACGTGGTCAATGCGCACGGCATCGTCGTCCGGCGCGTCGAACCCGCGAAGACGCCCGAACAGCGCGCCGTCGCCAAGGCCGCCGCGGAGCGCGAGCGGGCCAGCCGCGACGAAGCCGCGGCCCGCGTGCGCAAGGACGAGCAGTTGCTCGCCGCCTATCCGACCGAACAGGAACTGCTGCTCGCCCAGCAGCAACAGCTCCAGCTGCTGCAACAGAACATCGAGAGCGCACGGAGCGCGCTGCAGAACCAGGAACGCAACCTCGCCGAACAGCTCGGCCACGCGGCCGACGTCGAGCGCGACGGCAAGCCGATTCCGCAGCGCATGGCCGACCAGATCAGCGCCGTGCGCAAGCAGATCGAGGCCCAGCACAGCCTGATCGAGCGTCGGCAAGCCGAACTCGAGAAGGCGAGAGTCGATTTCGCCTCGGAACTGGACCACTACCGTTCGCTGATGCGCTGATCCGGCACCGAGACCGCACGCAAGGCGGACGCCGGCTGCGGTCCCGGCGGAACCTAGAACGGCAGCGGCATCGCCCGATCGATCGCCAGCAACTGCTCGCGGAACACGCCCTGGATGCGCGCGAGCGCCGCCTCGTTGTCGGCGTCGAAGCGCAGGACGAGCACGGGCGTCGTGTTCGAAGCACGCACGAGTCCCCAGCCGTCGGCCCAATCGGCACGCACGCCGTCGATCATCGTCATCCGTGCGCCTTCGAAAACCGCCTGCTTGCGGAACACGTCGATGAAGCGGTAATGCTCGCCTTCGTGCAGCGGGATCTTCAGTTCCGGTGTCGACACACCCTTCGGCAAGCTCGCGAAGATCTCCTCGGGCGTGCGCCCGTCGAGGTCGCCGGCGAGGATCTCGAGCAGGCGCGCGGCCGCGTAGATGCCGTCGTCGAATCCGTACCAGCGTTCGCCGAAGAAGAAGTGGCCGCTCATCTCGCCGGCCAGCTGGGCATCGGTCTCGCGCATCTTCGCCTTGATCAGGGAATGCCCGGTGCGCCACATGATCGGGCTGCCGCCGTGTTGCAGGACCAGCGGCTGCAGGTGGCCCGTGCACTTGACGTCGTAGATGATCGTCGCGCCGGGATTGCGGCTCAGCACGTCGATCGCGAACAGCATCAGCAGCCGATCGGGGAAGATCACCTCGCCCGTGCGGGTGACGACGCCGAGGCGGTCGCCGTCGCCGTCGAACGCGAGGCCTAGGTCGGCGCCGGTCTGTTTCACCGACAGGATCAGGTCCTGCAGGTTGTGCAGCTCGGACGGATCGGGATGATGGTTCGGGAACTGGCCGTCGACTTCGCAGTACAGCGGAATCACTTCGCAACCGATGCCTTCGAGCACCGCGGGAGCGATCGCGCCCGCCACACCGTTGCCGCAGTCGACGACGATCTTGAGGCTCTTCTCCACCTGGATGTCGTCGGTGATTCGGGTCAGGTAGTCGCCGGCCAGATCGATCACCTGGAGGCCGCCGGCACCACTGCTGTAACGGCTCTCGGCAATGCGCGCGTAGAGATCCTGGATCGCCCCCTCGGACAAGGTCTCGCCACCGAGCACGATCTTGAAACCGTTGTAATCGGGCGGATTATGGCTGCCGGTGACCGACACGCACGATCCGGTCTGCAGGTGGTATGCGCCGAAATAGGTCAGCGGGGTCGGCGCGAGCCCGATGTCGATGACGTCGCATCCGGCCTCGCGCAGGCCCTCGATCAACGCGGCCGACAGTTCGGGGCCGGACAGGCGGCCATCGCGCCCGACGACGATCTCGCGCAGGCCCCGCTGCTGCGCTTCGCTGCCGATTGCACGGCCGATCAGGCGCGCGATTCCGTTGGTCAGCGTGCGCCCGAGCACGCCGCGGATGTCATAGGCGCGGAAGATGCTGCGATCGACGCCGATCGCGGGTTCCTCGCGGGGCGGTTCGGGTTTCACCACGGGCGGCTTGACTGCCGCAGGAGGCGCGCTCGCCGCCTGCGCGGACTGTTTCTTCATTGCATCACCCAAGGTGATCTCCTCGTTTTCTGATCGTTGGCCCGGCCGCAGCGTCTCGAGCGCCCGTTGCATGCCGACCTGGCGCAACCACAGGGCGGCGAAACCGGCGAGCAGGCACAGCGCGGTAAGCGGGAAAAGCACCCACATGTTGCGCGTCACGAAGATCATGTCGTCCGCGGTGACGATGCCGATGCGCAGCTTCGTGCGCGGGATCGCGCTGCCCAGATCGGCGATCGAGTCGCCGCGCGCCGCGCCGACGCCGGCGATCAGCATGTCGCCGCGACCGTCGCCCTGGCGCAACTCGGTGCGGCCACCGCCCGGATGGATCGCCTCGAACGCGCGCAGGATCGGCTCGAACGGCAGTTGCAGGTAGGCATAGGCGAGCGTGCGTTCGTCCGCGCGGACCGGCAGCGCGAGCACGAGCTCGCCATCGGCATTCGTGCCGCGCATCTGCGCAGGCGCCGGTCGGCCGGTCGATTGCGCCTGCATGAGCATCTGCGCGCGCGCGTAGCCGAACTGGCCGAGGTCCTCGCGCAACACCTCCATCAGGCGTTCGCTGTAGAACGATACATCGATGACGTCGGGCCATGCCTGCTTGACTGCCGCGGTCGCACGCGCAGCGGCGCCATCGTCGCCGCCTTCGAGTGCCTGCAGGACCGCCGGCGAGTGCAGGACTTCGCCGGCCTTGCGCGTGGCCTCGTCGATCTGCGCGCTGATTGCCTCGATCTGGCGTCCGCGCGCCGCTTCGGCCGACTCGAGGTCGTCGCTCGCCGAGTAGACGAGCGAGCTTTGCCAGATCAGGAAGAACGCGAACAGCATCAGAAGGGTCGCGGCGGCGAGCGGCACGAGCACGCGCAGGTTCGGCACGAGCGGCGCAAGCAGGGCCTTGAGGCGTGCGCGCCCCGCGTTGCTCCCGATTCCGGTTGGCTCTTTCGGCGCAGCCATCTTCATCCCCGACCGACTGACGATTGCACGGCATCCGCCGGCAGCCTAACCCGGCGCGGACGTTCCCGGCTTGGTGCCGCCGCACATTTCGCGGCCGACGAAGTCCGGGGCTTCCGCCCGCTCAACACTTTCCGGAGCTGCCGAAACCGGCTTCCCCGCGGTCGCTCGGCACGAACGACTCGACGCGCGTGAATGTCGCGCGCACGACCGGCATGAAGACCAGTTGCGCAATGCGATCCCCGGGCGCGATCGTATAGGCCTCGCCGGTCCGGTTCCAGCACGAAATCATCAACGGGCCCTGGTAGTCGGCGTCGATCAGGCCACTGCCATTGCCGAGCACGATGCCGTGCTTGTGGCCGAGTCCCGAGCGCGGCAGCACGATCGCGCACAACGCCGGATCGCCGATATGGATCGCGATGCCGCTCGCGATCAGGGCCGAGGCACCGCCGGCGAGGACGAGCGGCGCATCGATCATCGCGCGCAGGTCCATGCCGGCCGAAGCGATCGTCGCGTACTCGGGCAAGGGATAGTCGACACCGAGACGCGGGTCGAGGATCTTGATCTGCACGGGAATGTTCATTGCGGTTGCGCCTCGCGGGCATGGAAGCGTTGCGCGACGCGCGCGAGCAGGGCGCGCGCGAGTACGTGCTTGTCGGCCCGGGCGAGTTCCTCGCGACCATCGGCCCAGATCAGGACCAGGGCGTTGTCGGTGCTCTCGAACCCGACGCCCGCGCCGACCCGATTCGCCGCGATCAGGTCGAGCCCCTTGCGTTCGAGTTTTGCGCGCGCGTTGCGTTCGAGGTCGTCGGTCTCGGCCGCGAACCCGACCAGCATCGGCTTGCGTGGAAGTTGGGCCAGTTCGGCCAGGATGTCGGGATTCTCGGCGAGTTCGATCGCGCGTGGTCGCCCGGTCTTCTTCAGTTTCGATGACGATACGATACCGGGTCGATAGTCGCCGACTGCCGCCGCCGAAATGAAGATGTCGGCGTCGGACGCGGCAGCGACGACCGCGTCACGCATCTCGCGCGCGCTGCGCACGTCGTGGCGGGCGACCCCAGCCGGCGTCGCCAGCGCGACCGGTCCGGCCACGAGCGTCACCGCGGCACCTGCCGCGACCGCCGCCTCGGCGATCGCGAATCCCATTCGACCCGAACTGCGATTGCCGATGAAGCGCACCGGATCGATGTCCTCGTACGTCGGTCCGGCACTGACCAGCACGCGCAAGCCGGCGAGCAGCTGCGGCCCGCGCGCGGCCGCGAGCCTGGTGACGATCTCGTTTGGTTCGAGCAGGCGACCGTCGCCGGATTCGCCGCAGGCCTGGCCGCCGGTGCCGGGGCCGAATACACGGACGCCGCGCGCACGCAGCGTCGCCAGGTTGGCCGCGGTCGCTGGATGCACCCACATCTGCTGGTTCATCGCCGGCGCAACGCTGAGCGGCGCCGTCGTCGCCAGCACGAGCGTGCCGAGCAGGTCGTCGGCACGGCCGTGGGCGAGGCGCGCGAGGGTGTCGGCCGAGGCCGGCGCGACCAGCACCTCGTCGGCCCAGCGCGCGAGTTCGATGTGTCCCATCGCCGCTTCGGCCGACTCGTCCCACAGGCTCGTGCGCACGGCCTGGCCCGAGAGTGCCTGGAACGTCATCGCGCTCACGAAGCGGGCCGCGTTCGCGGTCAGGACGACGCGCACTTCGGCGCCGGCGTCGCGCAGGCGTCGCACGAGGTCGGCGGCCTTGTACGCGGCGATCCCGCCCGATACGCCGAGCAGGACACGCACGCGATCGAGCGATCCGGGGCTCATGTAGGAAATTTCCGACAGCGGAACGAAGCGCTAGCTTACCGAAAACCGGCCCGATTCCCGCTGCCGGCCGCGCGGCCCGACCGCTATCGTGGCGTTCATCGCAAACCGGCGGCATCGACAATGAGCATCCGTGACTGGCCCGACGACGAACGACCGCGCGAGAAACTCGCCGCACGCGGACCCGGCGCGCTGTCCGACGCCGAACTGCTCGCGGTCTTCATCGGCTCGGGTCGAAGCGGACGCAACGCGGTCGACATCGGCCGCGACCTGCTCGTCGCGAGTGGCGGCCTCAAAGCGCTGCTCGAATCGGTGACGCCGCGGGCCGGCCTCGGTGCGGTCGCCTGGTGTCGGCTGCGCGCGGCGCTCGAGGTCGGGCGCCGCTACCTCGACGCCGAACTGCGCGAGTGCGAAAGCCTGACCGACCCGGCTGCCAGTGCGCGCTTCCTCAAGGCCCGACTCGGCGCCTATCCGTACGAAGTGTTCGCCTGCCTGTTCCTCGACAACCGCCACCGCGTGATCGCGTTCGAAGAGCTGTTCCGCGGCTCGATCGACGGCGCGAGCGTGCATCCGCGCGAAGTGGTCCGCCACTGCCTCGCGCACAACGCCGCGGCCGTGATCTTCGCTCACAACCATCCATCCGGCGTGGCCGAACCGAGCCATGCCGACCGTGCGATCACGCTGCGCCTTCGCGATGCGCTCGCCCTCGTCGATGTGCGCGTGCTCGACCATTTCGTGATCGGCAGCGGCACGCCGACCTCGCTCGCACGTCGCGGCTGGATCTGAGGCCCGCGTATTCCGTGCGCTGCGGGCTGGCCTATACTCGCCACGTCCTCGAGCAAGGTCGCGCGCGCCCGTGATTTTCGATTTTCCGCGAACGTATCCGCCCGATGCGGTCGAACTCGAGTTGGCCGACCTCGCTGCCGTGCGCGCGCAGGCCGGCGACCGCCTTGCCCCGCTCGAGCAGGCTCTCGCCACGCGCCGTCGCCAGCTCGAACCGTTGATCGCGACCGATCCGGCCGCCGAGGCATTGATCGCGCGCAGCGCCGACGCGGTACGCGTCGCCTACGCCAGGCTTGCCCGTCGGCACGGCAGCTGGGGCGAGGACTTCCACGCGTACCACAACGAAGGCCACATCCTCGACATCCTCGGCGACCGCATCGCACGCCTGATCGGTGCGCGCGGAATCTTCGCACTCGGCCTGCGCGACTGGTGCGCGCTCGGCTTGTTCGCCGCCTGCCACGACCTGCGCCAGCGCGAGCAGACGATGTACGAAGCCGGGGTCGGCGCCAATGAGCGGGCGAGTCTCGAGGAAACGCACCGGCTGCTCGACCATGTCGGCTTCTCGCGCGAAACCGACGCCGACCTGTATTTCGGGCTCGACCTCATGATCGCCGGCAGCACGTTCGATGCGCGGCCGCCGCCGGGCGGCGCCGCGTTCAACGCGGCCGAGCTCGTGCAGTCCGGCGGCGCGCTCGCGGCCAAGCTCGAGCAGAAACTCGACAAGCACCGGCCGGACTGGCGCGGCGACGCGCGCATCGTGCATGCGCTCGACCTCGCCCTGGTCGCCGCCGACCTCGACACTGCAAACGTCGCCGAGCCGTTCGCGCGTTTCGCGGCAAGTGCCGAGAACCTCTGCCGCGAACGCGAGATGCTCTGCGAGCGCAGCCTCGATGACAGCGAGAGCGCGCAACCGGTACTCGGCTTCCTGACCGATGGCCAGGATCGGTTCTTCTTCGACCTCCATCGATTCAGTTCCGAACTCGGTCGCGAAGCGTTCGAAGCCGCGAAGTCGACCAACGCGCCGCGCCTGAAATCGTTGAGTCTCGGCCTGCGCGCGCGGATCGCGATCAGTGGGCGGCCACGCAGCGGCGCCCAGGTCCTGCGCGCCTACGGCGAGACGGTCGCCGGGCTCGTCCAGGAGCCCGTCGCCGCGCGCTGAGGGTGCCGCGCCTGCAATCCGGCGGCGCACAATCGGGCAGGATTCAAGGCACTTTTTCGATGACGCGCTGCGCAAACGGCGCATTTATATACACATTTCGGGAAATCGGGCCCATACCCGCCGGCGGGCCACGACTGGCGCGCAGCCGTCCGTAAAAACCCGTTTTCATTCAAGCGCTTGAAATCATCGAATGCGACTTTCCCGGGGAAACCGCTTGACATTGCGGAAACCGCCTGAGGTCCCGCGCGCAGGCTTCCCCACAGAGTTATCCACAAGCTCCGGCGATCAGCCGATTCGGCTTTGCCGACAAGACCTTGGCGCGCACACCTGCCGGTCCGGCAGAGGAGTCGCGAGCAATCCCGACTGGCGCCGGCGCGCCGCGGCCCCGTCCGCAAGCGGGCGGCTCCGCGACGGCCGGGTCCGGTCGCGGCGCATCTTCCGCAATGAAGTTTCGGGAATGCGGGCGCAGGTCCTACAATGCGCGGTCCCGTCGCCCGAACAAAACGAATTCCACGTGAAAGAAGCCCTGCGCGAGCTGATCGATGAGGCGCTCGCCGAACTGCGCGCCCGCAAGGTCCTGCCCGAAACGGCCGCCCCGGCCTTCGTCGTCGAACGCACGCGCAGTCGCGAGCATGGCGACTTCGCGAGCAATGTCGCGCTGACCCTGGCCAAGGCCGCCTCGCGCAAGCCGCGCGAGATCGCCGAGGCGATCGCGGCCCAGGTCGCGAACGACCCGCGCCTGGCCAAGGTCGATGTGGCCGGTCCTGGCTTCCTCAATTTCTTTCTCGCCGCCGCGGCCGTGCACGCCGAAATCGAGCGTATCCATGCACTCGCGGACGCCTATGGCCGGAACGCCGACGGCGGCAGGCGCAAGGCCCAGATCGAGTTCGTCTCGGCCAATCCGACCGGACCGTTGCACGTCGGCCATGGGCGCGGCGCAGCGGTCGGCGACAGCCTTGCGCGCGTGCTCGAGGCAAACGGCTGGAATGTCAGCCGCGAGTTCTACTACAACGACGCGGGCGCCCAGATCGACAATCTCGCGCTGTCCGTGCAGGCGCGCTGCAACGGCATCGAACCCGAGCTTCCGGGCTGGCCGGTCGACGGTTACCGCGGTGAGTACATCCGCGATGTCGCCCGCGACTTCCTCGCCGGACAGACCGTGCATGCGGACGGCCACGACGTCGTCGCGAGCGGCGACCCCGACGACCTCGATGCGATCCGGCGCTTCTCGGTGGCCTGGCTGCGTCGCGAGCAGGATCTCGACCTGCGCGCGTTCGGCGTCGCGTTCGACGTCTATTACCTCGAATCGTCGTTGTATGCCGAAGGCAAGGTCGAACGCACGGTTTCCGAACTCGTCGCCGCCGGCCACACCTATGAAAAGGACGGCGCGCTGTGGCTGAAGACGACCGACTTCGGCGACGACAAGGACCGCGTCATGCGCAAGTCCGAGGGCGGATACACCTACTTCGTGCCCGACGTCGCCTATCACGAGACGAAGTGGCGGCGCGGCTTCGAGCGCGTGATCAACGAACAGGGCGCCGATCATCATTCGACGATCACTCGCGTGCGCGCGGGCCTGCAGGCACTCGACATCGGCATTCCGCAAGGCTGGCCCGAGTACGTGCTGCACCAGATGGTCACCGTGATGCGCGGCGGCGAGGAAGTGAAGCTGTCGAAGCGTGCCGGCAGCTACGTGACCCTGCGCGACCTCATCGACGAGGTCGGGCGCGACGCAACGCGGTATTTCCTCGTCGCGCGCAAGACCGATTCGCAACTCGTGTTCGACATCGACCTCGCGCGCGCGCAGACCAACGACAATCCGGTCTACTACATCCAGTACGCGCATGCGCGCGTGTGCAGCGTGCGTCGCCAGCTTGCCGAGCGCGGAATCGTCGGCGATCCGCGCGCCGGTCTAGCCGCGCTCGGCCGGCTCGACAGCGAGCACGAGCGCGCGTTGATGAGCGAGCTGTCGCGTTACCCCGAAGTTGTCGAGGCCGCCGCCGCGAACCTCGACCCGCAGCTCGTGGCGCAGTACCTGCGCGAATTGGCCGCTGCATTCCACGCGTACTACAACGCGCACCAGTTCATTGTCGAGGACGCCGTCTTGCGCGACGCGCGCATCGCGCTCGCCGATGCGGCCCGACACGTGCTCGCGAACGGTCTCGGCCTGCTCGGCGTGACGGCCCCGGAAAGCATGTGATGGCGGCCCCGTTGCAAGTTCACGCCGGCGCCCGCATGCGTCATTTTCAGATTCTGCTGGAGTGTGTGTGATGGCTGCCCGATCGCGCAAACAGGCCACCCGCGGTGGCTCCCGAAAGTCCTGGCCGGCCTGGATCTGGCTCGCCATCGGCGTGCTGCTCGGCCTTGTCGTCGCTGCGGTGTTCCTTGCCGGCAACTGGGTGCCGGTCCTGCGCGGCAAGAACCTGCCGCAGCCGAATCCCGAGGCGGTCGCACCGCGCGAAAGCGATCCGCCGCTGGCCGATGCACGCGAGGCGAAGAAGAAGAACTACGATTTCTATTCGGTCCTGCCGGAAATGGAAGTCGTGATCCCCGATGCCGAACTGTCGGCCAAGGCGCGCGCCGAGGCCCAGGCACGCGCGCAGGCCGCGCGCGAACCGACGGCGACGATGCCATCCGCGCAACCGGGCGTGCGTTACCTGCTGCAGGCCGGCTCGTATCCGGATGTGCGTGGCGCCGACGAGGTCAAGGCGAAGCTGGCCCTGATCGGTTTCGTCGCCCAGGTCTACCCGGTGACGATCAACGGCAAGACCTGGAATCGCGTGCGCCTCGGTCCGTATGCGAGCGCGAGCGAACTCGAGACCGCGAAAGCCGCACTGGCCGACAACGGCATCAATGCGATCGCACTGAAGGAAGAAGCGAGCCGCTGAGTCGCGCGCTGCAGCGGGAACGACGATCAGGACCTTGCGGACCGGTGCCCTGCAGACATGAAATTGACCCCAAGGTGCGTCCGCGCCGGACGGAACGCGTGAATTCGCCACGTTCGGTCGTTACGCAGGCCAACGGGGCCGATCGCGACCTCGATACGCTGCTCGCGGCAATCCGCGCATGCCGTGCATGCGCAGCGTCCCTGCCGCTCGGCCCTCGCCCGATCGTGCAAGCCGGTTCGAGCGCGCGCCTGTTGATCGTCGGCCAGGCCCCCGGGGCGAAGGTCCATGCCAGCGGCGTGCCGTGGGACGATGCGAGCGGAAAACGCTTGCGCGAATGGCTCGAAATCGATGTGGCGCGATTCCACGATCCGCGCCAGGTCGCGATCGTGCCGATGGGTTATTGCTATCCGGGTCGCGGCCGCAGTGGCGACCTGCCGCCGCGACGCGAATGCGCGCGGCTGTGGCTTGATGCGCTGCTGGCGCGTCTGCCCGAGATCCGGCTGACCCTGCTGATCGGCCAGCATGCGCAACGGCATTTCCTCGGCGCGCGTGCCCGACCCAGCCTGACCGATACGGTCGCCGCCTTCGCCGACTACGCGCCGGGCCACGTTCCGCTGCCGCATCCGTCACCGCGCAATACGGCCTGGTTCCAGCGCCATCCATGGTTCGAACGCGAGCTGCTGCCGGTGCTGCGCGAACGCGTGCACGCCGTCTTGCCACCCGCAAACGCAGGCGCGCACTGACCGGCGACCGCACCGCATCGGGTTGGCCGCCAGTCTCACCGCGGTCGGAAATGCCTCAATCGAATCCGTTCGCGAAAATGAAGTTCGACTCGATCTTGAGGACGACGCCACTGACCTGGGCGATGTAGATATTGCCGAATTCATCCTCGCCGTAGCCGTATGGCGAACTTACCGGCAATCCCGTGTCCTGCAGGCCACCCGCATCCCAGACCGGACCCGAGGCGATCGCGTAATTGAGCGCGCCGACGCAGGAATCGCCGAAGAAGTAAGTCCCTTGCAACGACTGCGAAGGACCCCGGTAGACGTACCCGCCGGTGATTGCGCAACGACCGCCACCGTGGTTGTACTCGAGCACGGGGGCGATCGTGCCGGTGGTCGCCGGACAGTCCGTTCCGCTGCCCGACGGGGAAAAGTAGTGGCGTCCCTCGCAGCGGTGCCAGCCATGATCGCCACCGCCGGTGCCGGCCGCCTGCACGGTGACCTCCTCGTACTGGCCCTGGCCGACATCTCCGATGATGAGGTCGCCGGTCGCGCGGTCGAAGCTGAAGCGCCACGGATTGCGCAGGCCGTGCGCGAAGATCTCGTCGCAGGTGTTGCTCGACGCGACATGCGGGTTGCTGGCCGGGATCGAATACTGCGCCGGGCTGATGCCGTTCGAGCCGCACATGTCGGCCGTCACCGCGCCGCCGCGGGTGTCGACGTCGATGCGCAGCATCTTGCCGAGCAGGAAGTACTGGGTGCCGCTCGGATTCGTGCCGCAGGTCGTCTGGTTGCTGTCAGCCGGCTTCTTCCACAGGCATTGCGCGAAGCCGTGCTGGTTGTTCTGCGGACCGCCATCGCCCATCGAGTAGTACAGGTAACCGTCCGGACCGAAATGGATGTCGCCGCCGTTGTGGTTGCCGGCGAGATCGGGCACGCGCAGCACGATCGTGCCGGTCGGATTGGCGACGTCCGCGTCGAGCGTCGGCACCGTGTAGCGCGCAATCGCCTGGTCAGGCGTGCTGCCCAGGCGGGGATCGGCCGAGGGCCGCGTGTAGGCGATGTAGAACTCGTCGTTGTGCGGCAGGCCCGGCTTGCCGAAGTTCGGGTGGAACGCGAGTCCGAGCAGGCCGCTTTCGCTGCTCGAGGTCACCGACACGTTTAGAAACGCGGTGGGCAGGGCGACGCCGTTCTTGATGACGCGGATCGTTCCGCTCTTCTGCACGACGAACAGGCGGCCGCTGCCGTCATGTGGCGCTCGTACCGCCACCGGCGACGAATAGCTGCCGGGCATCGGCGTGACCGACAGTCCGAGGATGGGCTGGGCCATGGCGAGCGAACTGCCGAACACGAACAGCGAGGCGAACAGGGTACGCAGGGCGCGCATGGATGGACTCCGATCGTGGAAGAAAAGTGTCAGGGGACGGCCCCGCATCCTGCCAGCCTATGCCATCGACACTGTGACCGATTCGCGATTTTGCGGCCGGGCGGTCGACGCGGGATTGTTGCCGAAGGCCGCGGAACGAGGTGTAAACAAAACATGAAACCGCTCAGGATGCGTTGCGCTTGAGCCGGATCAACGCGGAAATATCCTCGTCCGCGTGCCCTTGCGCCATCAGCGCCGCGTAGTCGGCCAGCGATTTCTCGATGATGCTGCAGTCGGTTCCGGCCGCTCGCGCGAGTTCGCGGACGATCTTGAGGTCCTTGTGCAGCAGGCCGAGCTTGAAGCCGACCTTGAACTCGTCGCGCAGCATCGTCGCGCCGCGCTTGTCGAGGAACCAGTTGCCGGCCGCGCCGGCAAGCAGGGTCGGGATCAGTACATCCGCCTCGAGGCCGAGTTTCTCGCCGAGTGCGAGACCTTCGCAGACGGCCTGCGCGATCCCTGCGACGAGCACCTGGTTGACCGCCTTCGTATCCTGACCGGCACCGACGCCACCCATGTGACTGATCTTCGCCGCATAACACTCGAGCACAGGTCGAACGCGCTCGAGCGCCGTCGCACTGCCTCCGGCCATGACCGAGAGCTTGCCGTTCCGCGCGCCCTCGACGCCGCCCGATACCGGCGCGTCGATGAATTCGCCGGCGACCGCGAGCATGAGTTCTCGCGCGGCGCGCGCGGTGACCGACGACACGGTCGAGTGATCGACGACGACCGTGCCGGCCCGTGCATGGCGCGCGATCTCCTCGACGTTGGCGAGCACGTCGGCATCGGCCGGTACGCACAGCGCGATCACGTTGCAGCGGGCGGCGAGCGCCCCTGCTGATTCCGCGCCCAGGACGCCGCAGCGCGTGGCGAACGCCTGCGCATTGGACGGCGTGCGCGTCCACACCGAATCGAGCAGCCCGGCCCGGGCGAGATGGCCGGCCATCGGCTGACCCATTGCGCCGAGGCCGATGAAGCCTGCGCGCAGATCGGCGCTCATGCGTCCTCAGCGAGGTAGGTGTAGCCGGTGAGGCCAGCCTCGAGCGCGGCTTCAAGCACCTCGGCCGTCTCGCCGGCGATGCCGGCGGCGGCGATCTTGCGCCGGTATTCCGCGCGCAGGGCAGCGAGGTCGTAGCCGACATAGTCGAGCATGAGATCCGTCGTGTCGCCGCGACGCACGTGGCTGAAGCGGTAACCGTCACCGTCGAGCTTGACGTTGACCGCATCGGTGTCGCCGAACAGGTTGTGGATGTCGCCCAGCGTTTCCTGATAGGCGCCGACCATGAACAAGCCGAGCAGGTACGGCTCGCCGTCGCCGACCGCGTGCAGCGGCAGGCTGACGTCGAGGCCGTCGGCATCGACGTAGCGATCGATGCGCCCGTCCGAATCGCAGGTCAGGTCGGCGATCACGCCACGCCGCTGCGGCGCCCGCCCGAGTCCGGATATCGGCATGATCGGGAACACCTGGTCGATTGCCCAGATGTCGGGTACCGATTCGAACACCGAGAAATTGACGAAGTACTTGTCGACGAGCGTTTCGTTGAGCTCGTCGAGGACCTGGCGATGCGAGCGCTCCTCGGGTTTCAGCAGCCCGCGCACGGCGTTGACGATCGCGTAGTAAAGGTCGTCCAGCCGGGCACGCTCGCCGAGCGCGAGCTGGCCGAGCGCATACAGCGACTGCCCTTCGGCGAGGTGGTACTGCGCTTCGTGGTAGAGCTCGGTCGGTGGTCGCCGTCCAATCTCGGCGTGCACCTCGCGCAGCCGGCGAAGCACGGCCGGTTCGTCCTCGCGCGGGTCGGGAACCGCGCCGGCCGGCGCCTGCTCAACCTCGCTGACATTGACCACGAGCACCGCATGGTGCGCAGTCATCGCGCGACCCGATTCGGTCAGCACGTGCGGGTGCGCCAGGTCGTGCTCGGCGCAGGCTTCGGCCAGCGCAGCGACCACGCTCGACGCGTACTGGTCGAGCCCATAGTTGATCGAGCAGTCCGAACGCGAGCGCGTGCCTTCGTAGTCGACGCCGAGGCCGCCACCGACATCCATGTAGCGGATCGGCAAGCCGAGCTGGGTCAGCTCGACGAAATAGCGCACGGCTTCGCGCATGCCGCGCGCGATGTCGCGCACGTTCGACATCTGCGAACCCATGTGGAAGTGCAGGAGCTCGAGCGTATGGTCGAGTCCGGCCGCCTTCAGTTCGTCGATCAGGGTCAGCAACTGGCGCGGGGTGAGGCCGAACTTCGCCTTGTCGCCGCCGGAGTTCTGCCACTTGCCGGCGCCGAGGCTTTTCAGGCGCATGCGCACGCCGAGCAGCGGCTCGACACCGAGCGCGCGCGACTCCTCGATCACGTAGCGCAGCTCGGACGGCTTTTCGATGACGATGAAGATGCGCAGGCCGAGCTTTCGCCCGATCAGGGCCAGGCGGATGTACTCGCGGTCCTTGTAGCCGTTGCAGATCACGATGCTGCCGATCCGCGCGAGTGCGAGCACGGCCATCAGTTCGGGCTTGGATCCTGCCTCGAGACCGAAGCCTTCGCTGCCGTTCTCCGCAAGCTCGCCCGCCACGTTGCGCTGCTGGTTGACCTTGATCGGATAGATCGCGCTGTAACCGCCGGTGTAATCGGCCTCGTCCATCGCGGTGGCGAACGCGCGTTGCAGGCGCGCGCGGCGGTCGTTGAGGATGTCGGCGAAACGCACGAGCAGCGGCAGGCGCGAGCCTTGCGCGCGCGCAGCGTCCACGACGGCCGGCAGACTCAGTTGAGGACCGCCGGGGCCGCGCGGGCGGACGACGACGCCGCCATCGGCACCGACGTCGAAGTAAGCTTCGCTCCAGTGGGCGACCGCATACAGCTTGCGCGCGTCGTCCGTGCTCCAGGATGATTTCATCGTGTTCTCCGCAGGGCAGCGACGTCGCAGCGGCGGGCCTGGACGAATTCACCACGACGGTCGGAAGCCTCGCACGCCGCGGGAACCGTCACGGGCGCGCATTGTAACCAGCCGATCGTGATCTTGTGTTTCGCCGATCCGGCCGCAATCGTGCCGGGCACCCGTTCAGGCGCGCGAACCGATACAATCGCGCACTTTTTTCAGCGTCGCATCGCTCGCGCGGCGGCGTCCAACCGCAGTCCAGGAAAACGGCCATGTCCACACCCGAGCAGAGCTGGTTCACCGAAGCGCACGAATCCTCCGGTTCATCGATCGGATTCCGTACGCGCGAGCGCCTGCACGCCGAGCAGACCCCGTTCCAGCACATCGAGATCCACGACTCGACCGACTGGGGCAAGCTCATGGTCATCGACGGCTGCATGATGCTGACCACGCGCGACAATTTCTTCTACCACGAGATGATGGCGCACCCGGCGCTGTTCACCCACGCGCGCGCCAAGCGGGTCGTCATCATCGGCGGCGGGGACTGCGGCACCCTGCGCGAAGTGCTTCGCCACGACGAGGTCGAGCACGCCGTGCAGGTCGAGATCGACGAGCGCGTGACCCGCCTCGCCGAGCAGTACTTCCCCGAACTGTGCGAGGCGAACGGCGACCCGCGCGCGCAACTGTTGTTCGACGACGGCATCAAGTACATGGCCGACTGCGACGCCGAGTCGGTCGACGTCGTGATCGTCGACTCGACCGACCCGGTCGGCCCGGCCGAAGGCCTGTTCAACGCGGCGTTCTACACGAGCTGCTTCAAGGCGCTGAAGCCCGGCGGCATCTTCGTCCAGCAGAGCGAGTCGCCGCTCGCCCACCTGCAGTTGATCAAGTCGATGCGCTCGGCGATGCGTGTGGCCGGCTTCCAGGCCGTGCGCACGCTGACCTTCCCTCAGCCGTGCTATCCGACCGGCTGGTGGAGCGCGACGCT
>CAZPLY010000030.1:0-23296 GCA_964587775.1 uncultured Dokdonella sp. | reverse complement strand
GTGCTCTGCGCGATCTCGTTCTCGTGGTGCGGGAACATGAGGTCGTTGCCGCCGGCGTGGATGTCGATCGTTTCGCCGAGGTGGGTCGCGGCCATCGCCGAGCATTCGATGTGCCAGCCCGGGCGACCACGACCCCACGGGCTGTCCCAGCCCGGCAGGTCGTCGGCCGAGGGTTTCCAGAGGACGAAATCGGCAGCGTTCTTCTTGTACGGCGCGACTTCGACGCGCGCGCCGGCGATCATGTCCTCGGGCGAGCGCCCCGACAGGTGCCCGTAGTCCGGATAACTCGCGACATCGAAAAGGACATGGCCTTCGGCCTCGTAGGCGTGGCCGCGCGCGATCAGGCGCTCGCACATCGCGACGATCTCCGCGATATGCATCGTGGCATGCGGGACCAGGTCGGGCGGGTCGACGCCGAGCTTGGCCATGTCCTCGGCATAGGCTGCGGCGTAGCGGTCCGTGATCGAGGTGATCGGCACGCCGGCTTGCTGCGCGGCGGCGTTGATCTTGTCGTCCACGTCGGTGATGTTGCGCGCATAGACGACCTGCGGATACCGGCTGCGCAACAGGCGCGCGAGCAGGCCGAACACGACCGGCGGCCTTGCATTGCCGATATGGATGTAGTTGTAGACGGTTGGGCCGCACACGTACATCGTCACCCGCGCGGGATCCTGCGGCGTGAAGGTCTCGACCCGACGGGTCAGCGAGTTGTGCAGGCGCAAGCTCATCGGCAATCGCGTCGTGTCTGGAACGGTTGATCATATCAGGCGGCCCGAGGTCATCCGGAGTGGCCGGGGCAAGGCTCGGCGCGAAGGCGAGCCTTAATCGGCATTCAGTGAAAAAATGCTGTAATCCGCAAATAATATGGACTCGCTGCGCGCCGGATCCGCACCTCGCGCGCGTCTGGATGCCACCATCAGGAGCCACCATGTCTTCGAGATTCCTTGCCGTCGCAGTCGCCGCGTTTGCTGCAATCGGCACTGTGCAGGCGCAGGACCGCGGCTACGCCAATGAGCGCGGCGAGAACGAACGGATCTCGTGGGCCGACGTCCTGCGCGTCGATCCCGTCTACGACGAGGTTCAGTCGACGCGGCCGCGCGAGGAATGCCACGACGCCGAAGTCGCCAGCCGCCACGACCCGCGCGGGAACAATGCCGCCGGCACCGTGATCGGGGCGATCATCGGCGGAGCGCTCGGCAACACGGTCGGAAAGGGCGATGGCCGCAAGGCCGCGACGGTCGCCGGTGCCGTCGTCGGCGGTGCGATCGGCAACAACACGGCGCGCCGCGACGATCGCTATTACACCGCGTCCGAAACCCGCTGTCACATCGTCGAGGAGCGTTTCAGCGAGCGCCGCATCGTCGGATACGACGTGCAGTACCGCTACCGCGGCGATGTCTACATGTCCCACCTCGACTACGACCCCGGTGAGCGCATGCGCGTCCGGGTCACGGTCGCCCCGGCCGAGTGACGGTCGACCGGCTGTTGCGCCGCCGCAGGTTTGGCGGTAACGTCGCCGACCTCGTGAACGCCCATCTCTCCGCCGTCGAGTTCCTGTCCAGTGCCTGGATGGCCGCCGGCATGACGTCGCGTGCGCGCCGACCGCAGGCTGACCATCCGGCCGGGTAGGCTTCCGCGTACGCATTTCTCGCGTTTCGATCGAAGACCCGGCCCCCGCGCCGGGTTTTTTGTTGCCATCTTCCAGAGGTTTCCGCGATGACGATCAGGCATTTCCTCAGCACGCAGGACTGGAGCCGCGCCGAACTCGATGCACTGCTTGCGCAGGCGGCCGAGTTCAAGCGCTCGAAAGGCGGTCGCCAGCTCGAAGGCAAGTCGATCGCGCTGTTGTTCTTCAATCCGTCGATGCGCACGCGGACGAGTTTCGAACTCGGGGCCCACCAGCTCGGGGGCAAGGCGATCGTGCTCGCCCCGGGCAAGGATGCGTGGCCGATCGAGTTCGAGATCGGCGGGGTCATGGACGGCGAAACCGAAGAACACATCGCCGAAGTCGCGCGCGTGCTGAGCCGCTACGTCGACCTGATCGCCGTGCGCGCGTTCCCGAAGTTCCAGGACTGGTCGGTCGATCGCGAGGATCGCGTGATCCATTCGTTCGCGAAGTTCGCGACGGTGCCGGTCATCAACATGGAAACGATCACCCACCCTTGCCAGGAGCTCGCCCATGTCCAGGCCCTGCAGGAGCACCTCGGCCCGGACCTGCGCGGGCGCAAGTACGTGCTGACCTGGACCTGGCATCCGAAGCCGCTCAACACGGCCGTGGCGAATTCGGCCTTGCAGATTGCCACGCGCTTCGGCATGGACGTGACCCTGCTGTGCCCGGATGAGTCCTACCTGCTCGATCCGCGCTATCTCGAATTCGGCAAACGCAATGCCGCCGAAAACGGCGGCTCGTTCTCGGTCAGCCACGACATCGACAGCGCGTACCGCGACGCCGACGTCGTCTATGCGAAGAGCTGGGGAGCGATTCCGTACTTCGGCCGCTGGGACGCGGAGAAACCGCTGCGCGATGCGAACCGGCATTTCATCGTCGACGAAGCGAAGATGGCCCTGACCCGCAACGGCCTGTTCAGCCACTGCCTGCCGCTAAGGCGCAACGTCAAGGCAACCGATGCGGTCATGGACTCTCCGGCCTGCATCGCGATCGACGAAGCGGAGAACCGGCTGCACGTGCAGAAGGCGATCATGGTCGCGCTGGCCTCGCAGCCAGCGGGATCAGGGAATCGGGAATAGAGAATCGAGAAAGCCGCGTAACCCGTCGCCCGCGAGGGCGCATCGATCAGGAAACCCTCATGTCCAGCCGTTCCGCGATTCCCGATTCCCGACTGCCGATTTCCGACCAACGCAAGGACATCGTCCTTGCATTTTCCGGCGGTCTCGACACGAGTTTCTGCGTGCCCTACCTGAAGGAGCGCGGCTACGCCGTGCATACGGTGTTTGCCGATACCGGTGGCGTCGATGCCGACGAACGTGCCTTTATCGAGGCACGCGCGGCCGAGCTCGGGGTCGCCTCGCACTTGACGGTCGATGGCGGTCCGGCGATCTGGGAGGGCTTCGTCAAGCCGTTCGTGCGCGCCGGCGAGGCCTACCAGGGCCAGTATCCATTGCTCGTTTCGGATCGTTACCTGATCGTCGAGGCCGCGATCGCGCGCGCGAACGAACTCGGGACGCGCGTGATCGCGCACGGCTGCACGGGCATGGGCAACGACCAGGTGCGGTTCGACTTGACCGTCAAGGCACTCGGCGACTACACGATCGTCGCGCCGATCCGCGAGATCCAGAAACAGCACACGCAGACGCGCGCCTACGAACAGGCATACCTCGAGGAACGCGGCTTTGGCGTGCGCGCGAAGCAGCAGGCCTACACGATCAATGAAAACCTGCTCGGGGTGACGATGTCGGGCGGCGAGATCGACCGCTGGGAGGCGCCTGGCGCGGGCGCGCGCGGCTGGTGCGCGCCGCGCGCGCTGTGGCCGGCGACGCCGCTGCAGGTGCAGGTCGCGTTCGAGCAGGGCGAAGCGGTCATGCTCGATGGCGTGCGCCTGCCGGGCCATGAGTTGCTCGCGCGCCTCAACGCCATGTTCGCGCCGTATGGCGTCGGTCGCGGCGTCTACACCGGTGACACGACGATCGGGCTCAAGGGGCGCATCGTCTACGAGGCACCCGGCATTGCCGCACTGCTCGTTGCCCATCGCGCGCTCGAGGAAGCGGTGCTGTCGAAATCGCAGAACCGGTTCAAGCCGACGGTCGCCCGGCAATGGGTCGAACTCGTCTACGAGGGCTTTTTCCACGATCCGCTGAAGGCCGATCTCGAGTCCTTCCTCGCCGCGAGCCAGCGCTGCGTCAATGGTGTCGTCACCCTCGAGACTCACGGCGGAAGCGTGCAGGCGGTTGCGATTGCGTCGCCGCACATCCTCAATGCAAAAGGCGCGACCTACGCGCAGTCGGCGGACTGGGGTGTCGAGGAGGCCGAGGGCTTCATCAAGTTGTACGGGATGAGCTCGACCCTGTGGGCCGAGGTGAATGGTGCCGGGAACCGGGAATAGGGAAGCGGGAACGATGGACGACGCTTTCCAGGTGGCGACGCAACCTCGACCGGAGCAACCGCGGAACAATCGATGGACTTGTTGACTGAAACGTTGAGACACCTGCAGGCGCTCGTGGCGTTCGACACGCGCAATCCGCCGCGCGCGATCGATGGCGAGGGCATCTTCGGATACCTGCGCGCGCACCTCGCCGGCTTCGAATGCACGACACGCGACCATGGCGCCGGCGCCGTCAGCCTGTATGCGAGGCGTGGTCGACCCCGGCTGCTGTTCAACGTGCATCTCGACACGGTGCCCGATTCGCCGCACTGGTCGGCGAACCCGTTCGAACTGCGGGTCGTCGACGAACGTGCGATCGGCCTCGGTGCCTGCGACATCAAGGGTGCCGCCGCCGCGCTGCTCGCCGCGGCGAATGCAAGCAAGGGTGATGCGGCTTTCCTGTTCACCTCCGACGAGGAGGCGAACGATCCGCGCTGCATCGCCGCGTTCCTCGACGCCTGCGGGAAGGACGGCCGCATCGCGCCGTTCGACGCGGTCCTCGTGGCCGAGCCGACGCGTGGCGAGGCCGTGCTGGCCCATCGCGGGATCAGTTCGGCGCGCATCGGGTTCCGCGGCCGCGCCGGGCACGCTTCGGGCCGTCAATCGCCTGCGGACAGCGCCGTGCACCAGGCGATCCGCTGGGGCAGTCGCGCCCTTGCCCACGTCGAATCGCTCGCCCACGAACGTTTCGGTGGCCTGACCGGCTTGCGCTTCAACATCGGCCGCATTGAAGGCGGCATCAAGGCGAACATGATCGCGCCGGCGGCCGAGCTTCGTTTCGGCATGCGCCCGTTGCCGTCGACCGACGTCGCGGCCTTGCTCGCCACCCTGCGCGGTTTCGCAGATCCGCCAGCCGAGGCGTTCGAGGAAACGTTCCGCGGACCGCCCCTGCCGGCCGGCGCGATCGCCGACGCCGAGAATCGCCGCCTCGCCGCGCGCGATGTCGCCGATGCGCTCGGCTTGCCGATCGGCAACGCGGTCGATTTCTGGACCGAGGCCTCGCTGTTCTCGCAAGCGGGCCACGTCGCCCTCGTCTACGGCCCCGGCGACATCGCCGAGGCGCACAGCGCCGACGAATCGGTCGCCCTCGACGAACTCCGCCGGTACGGCGCCCACGTGCACAGGATCATCGACGATGCAAACGCATAGGCAGACGCGCCAGACGATCGTGCGCCTGCTCTCGAGCATGGCCAGCGCGAAGGAAATCTCGCAATACCTGAAGCGTTTTTCCCGACTCGATGCGAAGCGCTTCGCCGTGGTCAAGGTCGGCGGCGGCGTCCTGCGCGACGACCTCGAGGCGCTGACCTCGTCGCTCGCGTTCCTGCAGGAAGTCGGCCTGACCCCGATCGTCGTGCACGGCGCCGGGCCGCAGCTCGACGAGGAACTCGCGGCCGCCGGCATCGAAAAGCAGACGGTCAACGGCCTGCGGGTGACCTCGCCGCAGGCACTCGCGATCGTTCGGCGGGTCTTCCAGGCGCAGAACCTCAAGCTCGTCGAGGCCTTGCAGCAGGCCGACGCGCGCGCAACCTCGATCATGTCGGGCGTCTTCGAGGCCGAGTACCTCGATGCCGATACCTACGGCCTCGTCGGCCGCGTCGCGCGCGTCAACCTCGCGCCGATCGAGGCGAGCCTGCATGCCGGATCGATCCCGGTCCTGGCCAGCCTGGGGGAGACCAGCGGCGGCCAGATCCTCAACGTCAACGCCGACTTCGCCGCCAACGAACTCGTCCAGGTCCTGCAGCCGTACAAGATCATCTTCCTGACCGGCACCGGCGGCCTGCTCGATGACGAGGGCCGCCTCATCGACTCGATCAACCTCTCGAGCGAGTACGAGCACCTGATTGCGCAGCCGTGGATCAACGGCGGCATGCGCCTGAAGATCGAGCAGATCAAGAACCTGCTCGACCGCCTGCCATTGACCTCGTCGGTGTCGATCACGAAGCCGGCCGAACTGGCCAAGGAACTGTTCACGCACCGCGGATCGGGAACGCTCGTGCGGCGCGGCGAGAAGATCCTGCGCGCGGACGCATGGTCCGGGCTCGACCTTGCCCGCCTGCGCGACCTGATCGAATCGAGCTTCGGGCGCCGGCTCGTCGCCGACTATTTCGAGCGGACACCCCTGCATCGCGCCTATGTCAGCGAGAACTACCGGACCGCGCTGATCCTGACCGATGAGGGCGGCTTCACCTACCTCGACAAGTTCGCCGTGCTCGACGACGCCCAGGGCGAAGGCCTCGGTCGCGCGGTCTGGCAGGTCATGCGCAATGAAAACCCGCGCCTGTTCTGGCGCTCGCGGCATGGCAATGCGGTCAATCCGTTCTACCATTCCGAGTCGGACGGTTGCTTCCGGCAGGAGACCTGGCGCGTGTACTGGTACGGCATCGAGGCGTTCGCCGACATCGAGCGCTGCGTCGAGCATTGCCGTACGCGCCCGCCGACCCTCGTCGACTGAACTTGCGGAGACGCCCGGGAAACCCATGAGCACGAAACGCATCGGCATCGTCGGCGCGCGCGGATACACCGGCGCCGAACTGATCCGCCTGGTCGCCAGCCACGCCGGGCTCGAACTCGCCTTCGTGTCCTCGCGCGAGCTCGACGGGCAACTCGTCTCCGCGCATGTCGATGCGTACGCGGGGACCTTGCGCTACGAGCGTCTCACCGGCGACGACGTGGCTGGACGGGGCGCGGACGCGGTCGTGCTCGCCTTGCCGAACGGGAAATCCGCGGAGCTCGTCGCTGCGATCGATGCGCAGGCAGCCGGCAGCGTGATCGTGGACCTTTCGGCCGACCATCGCTTCGACGACCGCTGGTTCTACGGCCTGCCCGAACTGACGCGCGCGGAGTATCGCGGCCAGCGCCGGATCAGCAATCCCGGCTGCTATGCGACCGCCATGCAACTCGCGATCGCGCCGCTGCGCGAGCAGCTCGCCGGCCCGCCGCAGTGCTTCGGTGTCTCGGGCTGGTCGGGTGCCGGCACGACGCCGTCCGACCGCAACGATCCGGCGAAACTGCGCGACAACCTGATGCCGTATGCGCTCGTCGACCACGTGCACGAGCGCGAGGTCTCGCGCCGGCTCGGCGTGCCGGTCGAGTTCATGCCGCATGTGGCCGCGCATTTCCGCGGGATCACGATGACCGTGAACCTGTGGTTGCAGCAGGCGACGACGCTCGAGGCAATCCGGCGTCGCTATCGCGACGCCTACGACGGCGAACCTCTCGTGCGACTCGTCGACGAGGCGCCGTGGGTCAGCCGGATCGCCGGACGGCACCATGCCGAGATCGGTGGCTTTGCGCTCGCCCCTGGCGGGCGGCGCGTCGTCGTCGTCGCCACGCTCGACAACCTGCTCAAGGGCGCTGCGACCCAGGCCCTGCAGAATCTCAACCTCGCGCTCGGATTCGACGAGTTCGAAGGCATTCCGGTCGGGACGGCAGGGGAAACGGCATGAGCGGATTGCTCTGGCAGAAAAGCGGTGTCGCGGTCGACGAACGCATCATGCGCTTCCTCGCCGGTGACGACGTCGTCCTCGATCGTGAGTTCTTCCTGCACGACATCGAGGCGAGCATCGCCCATGTCGAGGGTCTCGAGCGGATCGGAATTCTTCGTGCCGACGAGGCGCAGGCGCTCGTTCGTGAACTTGGCGTGCTCGGCGTCGATTTCGGCGAAGGCCGCTTCGTCCTCGATGCACGCCACGAGGACGGGCACTCGGCGATCGAGGGGCGCCTGACCGAACGCCTCGGCGACGTCGGCCGCAAGGTCCACACGGGTCGCAGCCGCAACGACCAGGTCCTCGTCGCGGCGCGCCTGTGGCTGAAGCAACGGCTCGGCGAACTGCTCGCCTGTTGCCGCGACGTGGCCGCGACCTGCCTCGCGCGCGCCGCGCGCGAGTCGCTGCCGATGCCCGGATACACCCATATCCAGCGCGCCGTCGTCTCGTCGACCGCGATGTGGTTCGCGGGATTCGCCGAGGCGTTCGTCGACGATGCCTGGCGCGCGAAGCAGACCCTCGACCTGATCGACGCGAACCCGCTCGGCACGGCGGCTGGCTATGGTGTCAACCTGCCGCTCGATCGCGAATACACGACCCGACGCCTCGGTTTCGCCCGCATGCAGGTCAGTCCGGTCTACGCCCAGCTCTCGCGCGGCAAGTTCGAGATCGCCGCACTCGATGCGCTGGCCGCGGCGACGCTCGACCTGCGCCGCCTCGCCTGGGACCTGTCGCTGTTCACGACCGCGGAGTTCGGCTTCGTGAAGCTGCCGGCGCAGTACACGACCGGCAGTTCGATCATGCCGAACAAGCGCAATCCCGATGTCGTCGAACTGATGCGCGCCAGTCATGCGAGCGTGGCCGCGGCACGCACCGAGATCGAACAGCTGCTGTCGCTGCCTTCGGGCTACCAGCGTGACCTGCAGCTCGGCAAGGGTTCGATCGTCCATGGCTTCGGCCAGGGTCTTGCCGCGCTCGCCCTGCTGCCCGACCTGCTCGCCGCGCTCGAATGGAATGCCGACGCGATGCGCCATGCGATCGAGCCATCGATGCATGCGACCGATGTCGCGATCGAAGCGGCGGTCGCCGGCGTGCCGTTCCGCGAGGCCTACCGCGCCGCGGCCGAGTCGGCATCCGCGACAGGCGCGGGCCGCACGCCCGAGTCGAGCCTCGCCGCGCGCACATCACCCGGTGCCGGCAGCGACCTGCGCCTCGACGCCTTGCGCGAACGCCTCGCCGCGCTGGCCTGATGGCGGGTCCGCATGCAGCGGCGCGGCGCGGAATCGTCGCCCGATTGCGCTAGGCTCGCGGGTCCGGCGTCGTGCGCGCCGACTTGCCTGGTTGCCGTGCCGATGACCCGATGATTTCGCCACCCGAGTTCGGGCCGCACGACCGGCTGATCGTGTTCGCGCCGCATCCCGACGACGAAACGCTCGCGACCGGCGTCCTGATCCAGCAGGCGCTGGCGGCCGGCAGTGCCGCGCAGGTCGTGATCCTGACCGATGGCGACAACAATCCGTGGCCGCAGCGCTGGCTCGAACGACGCTGGCGCATCGATGCACGCGCGCGAACGCGCTGGGGCCAGCGCCGGCGTGCCGAGGCGCGTGCGGCGCTCGCGCGGCTCGGCGTGGCCGCCGATGCGCACGCCGCGTACGGCTGGCCCGATCTCGGCGTGACCGAACGCCTGCTCGAGGGCGCCGGGGCCGAGCAGGCGATCGCGAGCGCGATCGAGGCGTTCGCTCCGACCTGGCTTGCCGCGCCGGTGCTGTCGGATCGGCATCCGGACCACAGTGCGCTGGGCGTGCTCGTCGAACGTGCCTCGATGCTCGCGCGCGCGCCGCGGCCGCAGCGACTCGGCTTCATCGTCCACGGCGCGGCGCTGAACGGGCGCGTGGTCGAGATCGCATCGACAGCATGCCAGCAGCACACCAAGCAACGCGCCGTGTTCGACCATGCAACCCAGGTCAGTCTCAGCGCGCGACGCCTGCTCGCGATTGCCGCAAGGCCCGAGCGGTTCGCGATCGACGCTCGGACGGATCGGCCCATCCCGCCGCATCCGATCCGCCGCCTGCGCATTCCCGTCGCGGTGGCGCGCCCATGGTTGCGCCGTCGCGAACTCCTGCTCGTGGTCGGCATCGCCGGCACGGTCGTGCGCGGGCGCGTGCCGCTGCCGGGCATCGGTCGAGCCGCGCAGGTGGTGCTCGACCGTGCCGAAGCCGGCATGGTCCGCCTCGAACTGCGCCGCACGTGCGATGCGCTCGACATCGGCTGGCCTGATGGGCACACGCCGGACTGGGGGTTCGCCAAGATCGAGCGCCGCGGGCGGCGCGTGCTGATCTACGACGACGACGGCTGGCACCGGTTCAGCGACTGCGCCATCCAGGACGAGGCCGCCGCCCCGCGGTGATGCCGACGCATGCCCGGTACTTCGAATCGAGCTTCTTTGAACTCGCGGTGGCCGCGGCGATCAGCCTGTTCGGCATCGACTCCCGTGCTGCGCTGGCGACCGTGGTCGGTGTCCACGTCGAGGTGCCGGTGATGCTCTCGCTCGTCGCCCTCTTCAGGCGTTCGCGCGGCTGGTACGAATGCGGGGTCCGTGCATGACGACGCAATGGCTCGTCACGGCGCTCGCGCCTGGCGAACGCGCCGAACTCGCCGCGGCGCTGCGCGAGGCGGGTCTCCCCGACGATGAGGTCGATGCCGACGATTGCCTTTACCTGCGTTTCCATGATGGCAACATGACGATCGGATTCGCTGGCGTGCAGGGCCGTGGCCCCGATCGCCTGTTGCGCTCGTTCTGGATCACGCCCGCGCTGCGTCGACGCGGCCTGGGTGCCGACGTCCTCGCCCGCGTCGAACGCGAGGCGCTCGCATCGGGGGTCGCCCGCCTGCACCTGCTGACGACGAGCGCGGAAGCGTTCTTCCTGCGGCATGGATATGCACGGGTGCAGCGCGCGGAAGCACCGCCTGCGATCGCGGCGTTGCGCGAGTTCGCGACGACGTGCCCGGCCGGGGCGAGCTATCTGGCAAGGACAATCGGTTCCTGATCGGCCTGGTCTTTCGCCTGGCAAGTGCTCCCGGGTCGCTCAATCCGCGGCAGCGATGCGTGCCTGCAACAGGTCCGCGGCCGCGCGCCGGCGTTCGAGTACCGGCACGAACTCGTCGGCAAGGGCGCGCATGCGGGCATCCGTGCCCGATTCGGCTTCGGCGCGGAATGCCTGCAGCAGATCGTCGAGCTCGTTGGCGACGACTTCGGCGAAGCGCAGGTCGAACTCCTCGTTGATCAAGTCCAGCAGTTCGTCGGCGAGTGCCTGTTGCGCGCGTGACGGGGCGAATGCGGGGTCCGCATCGACAGCCGCCGCCGACCGTTCGATACGCGACCTGAGCGTGCGGTAATCCGCGGCTGCCTGTTGCGCATAGTCGCGAATCGATTCCGATCCGGCGCGTTGCGCGGCGAGATCGCCGAGCACGAGCTGCATCAGTGTGCCCTGGCTTGCCGTCGTCAGGAATGCCTGGTCCTGCGGATTGGCGAGCGCTGAAATCGGTGCGAACTGGGCGAGCAAGGCGAGCGTGCCGGCGAGGGCGAGCGGGCTCATGGCGGGTTCCCGGGTCACGAAGCTGTTGCGACGATAGGTTTCCGGCACTGAACCCCGGCAGGATCGATGCGCGCTGGCCGCACCGCGTTCAAGCGCCAGTCAGCGATGCGATCCGCGCACGCCGGCGCGTCGATCGGCGCGCGCGGGCGAAGTCCGCGTGGCAGGCCGCAGTTGCGGCGCGCGTGCGGCGACCCTAGGCTTGGCCGATGTGTTATTCCGCACAGATCCTGCAGGCCTACGACCGCTACGTGCGCGAGTGGGGGGCGTTGATCAGCATCGAGTCGTTCGTCGAGCTGTACGGCTTTCGTGCCCACGACCCGGGCGTGAAGATCCCGAAGGGCATGGACTTCATGCTCGCCGAAGCGCCCGGCGCCGGTGAAATCCGCGCGCTCGTCGCGGCCCACAATGCCGCGCGCATCGCGTCCAGCGAGCAGGGAATGTTCGCCCAGGCCAGGCGCCTCGCCGATGCCGAGCGCAAGCTCGCGCTGAAGGAGACCAAGGCCGCCCGCAACGAGCAGCGCGTGGCGCGCAACAAGATCAGCCAGTTCAAGCGCTGGATCGCCGATGCGGGACGCGCGGTGCACGAACCCGAAGTCGATGACCGGATCTGGCCCGGCTGGCATGCGCCGGTGATGATCGTCGAGAACGGCCGCCGCATCGTCAAGCCGATGCGCTACCAGTGCCGTCCGGCCGGCAAGCCGGCTTCCTACGACAGCCGCTTTCCCGGTACCTACAATGCGCGCCGCGACAATCTCGAAGGGTTCTGGAAAGGTCAGTTCGGACACACCCACGGCATCCTGCTCGCCGACGTCTTCTACGAGAACGTCGACGATGGCGAAGGCGGCAACCGCGTGCTGCGGTTCGAGCCGAGGACCGGCGAGACGATGATCGTCGCCTGCCTCTGGTCGCGCTGGAGCGATCCGGCCGGCACGTCGCCCGATCTGCTGTCATTCGCCGCGATCACCGACGAGCCGGAACCCGAGGTCGCCGCCGCCGGCCACGACCGCACGATCATCAACCTCAGGCCCGAGCATGTCGATGCCTGGCTCGCTCCGCGCGCCGATGACGTGCAGGCACTGTTCGCGATCTTCGACGACAAGCGCCACCCGTACTACGAGCACCGGCTCGCGGCGTAGCCGGCGCGGACGCACGCCGCAGGTTCCGGAAGGATGACGCGCAAGAAAAAGCCGGCGCGGGGCCGGCATTCCTGAATTCGCGAAATGATGGTCGGGGAGACAGGATTCGAACCTGCGACCTCTACGTCCCGAACGGGATTTTAGGGGATTGCCCATCAACGAGTTATCCGCGAAAACAGTAGGTTAGCGGTTTGCCAAGCGTCGCGAGAAGTCGCAGAATAGTCCCGTTCGCAGTTACCATGCAGTTACGGGCCGAGATGAAGCTAAAGCAGAAGCTGTCGCACGCTGTTGTCGAAGGGCACAAAGCATCGGCCGTACCCTACCGGGTATGGGATTCCGAGGTGCCACAACTGCACTTGCGCGTGCAGCCGTCCGGCGTGAAGTCGTGGAACGTGCAGTGGTCGCGCACAAGTAGCCGCGCGCTGGGCAAGTGGCCGGGCGTAACCGTCGAATCAGCACGCGCAAAAGCGCGAGCGGTCCTGGTCGAAACAGACACGCATGGCGCGCCTGTGGCCGTCGTGGAGGCGCGAAAGCCGGTAGCGGAGAAGCCGATTACGCTCGGGGACTTCGTCGGCGAGCACTTTGCACCATGGGCAAGGGCGAACCAAAAGGCAGGCGCAGCGACTGTTGCGGCGCTAGAGGCATGCTTCGGGAGTCTCTACAGCCGCGACCTGCGCAGCGTCGTGGCTTTCGATATCGAGCGATTCAAGACGACGCGACGGAAGGATGGCATTAAGCCGGCGACCGTGAACCGCGATCTGGATCGCATTCGCAAGGTCTTCGCCTGCGCCGTCGAATGGGGCTTTCTGTCGCAACATCCGTTGCGCATGGTCAAGCGGATCAAGGTGGACAATGAACGAGTCCGTTATCTGCGCGCCGACGAGGAGAAGCGACTACGCAAGGCGCTGGCGGATCGCGAGGTCGAGCGCCGCAAGCAACGGCAATCGGGCAACAAGTGGTTGCGTGAACGCGGAAACGAAGAGCGACCAATCTGGCCTAAGTACGGGTTTACGGACCACGTTTTGCCGATCGTATTGCTTGCGCTGAATACGGGGATGCGACGAGGGGAATTGTTCGGAGTGGAATGGCGCAGCGTGAGCATGGCCGGCAAGCTTCTAACGGTCGACGCTGGCAATGCAAAAAGTGGGAAGACGCGGCACATACCGCTAAACAGCGAAGCGATGGACGTGCTGCGGCGATGGAAGAAGCAGCAGGACGGCAGCGGCCTAGTTTTCCCATCGGCAAGCGGAGCGCGATTCAACAACATCAACAAGGCGTGGGCTGGCATCATCACGGCGGCGAGACTTCCCGACTTCAATTTCCACGATCTGCGCCACGACTTCGCAAGCAAGCTGGTAATGGCCGGAGTCGACCTGAACACGGTCCGGGAACTGATGGGACATGCTGATATCAAGATGACCCTGCGATATGCCCACCTTGCACCGTCGCACCTTGCTGATGCCGTGGCAAAGCTAGGGGCGCGCAAGTGAAGGCCGCAGACTTCGAAAGTCGGATGCAGCGTGCCATGCGAGAAACCGATTTAATCCTCGCAGCTAACCCGGACCGAGGTATCGCAGACCCTACGTTGCCAATCTACAAGGTAGCCGCTGAGGAATCGCTGCTGCAAGAGCGCGCAAAGTTCGAGGCAGGCGAGAAGATCGCGTTACTAGGTGCTATCAGGATTTGCGCAAATCACGACATGCCCCTGCCGGACTGGGCAGCATCGGCCTTCATCCGTGGATACGACAACGTTCTGGCGTGTCGATCTGACAGTTGGGACGAAGTGTTTGGGCGGCCATACAAGAAGGGGGCGCACCTTTCACGCATGAGGCAGGCGCGTGAAAAGCGAGGCGCTGTTTGGTTGAAGGTAAACGCCGCTGTTCAGCGCGATGAACCCATTAACCGCGAATTGTTCGAGTCTATCGGACGCGAGATTGGCGTCGGAAAAACACGAGCGGAAGAACTCTACGCACAAGCCAAGCGCATGCTCGGCAGTCCCGCGAAAAAGTAGAAACTGCCGGGGTTACGGGCGCGCTACATACTGCCAATCTGTCTCCGAAGCGTCGCGACGCGGCGCACTTCGGAGTAGAAAAGTGTCGAAGCTTGTACTTGGCCGGCAAGAGATAGCCGAAACCGCAGATACGTCCCTGAGCGTCGTTGATGACGCAATTTCAGCAGGGCACTTGAAGACTTTTTTGGTGGGCCGCAAGCGTAAGGCGACCGTGGAGGCGGTTCGCGCGTGGATTACGTTCCTGGAAAAACAGAGTGATGCAGGGCGCCCGGTTTGCTACCGCGCTCGCGATGGGCGCGCCGCTACCGCTTACCCGGCGCGGAAGGTGGCCGCATGAACGGCCTTGTCCAGACTCGGCACCTTCGCGCGTTGGCCGGCAATGCCGATGCACGCATCGAGAACCTGCACGAATGCGTGCGCGGATTGTCGGCAATCATCGGCGCTTGGCGATCGCTGCCGGCGCAATCGCGGGCAATCGAGGGCGCAATCGTGCAGGCCGATGCTGTCGCGCGCGGATTGCGCGAGCTTCGCGCGGGAGGGAAACCGGATGCGGCCTAATCCCCAGACACGACAAAGCCCGGCGGCAACCGGGCTTCGCGTCGCACAGGAATATCATGGTGAGCGCAATTCTAGCTCGGTAACGTCCAGCCGTCCAGCCGTTTATGCGGCCGATGCGGTCGAGGTTTTCAAGGCTGCGCACGGCGGCAGGTTCACCCCGAGCGGCAACGGCTGGCGCGCGCGCTGTCCGTGTTGCGATGACGGTCGCGGCGCTCTGAGTGTTACCGAGCGCGACGGCTGGTTGCTGGCACATTGTTTCAGGTGCGGCGCCGAGCGCAGCGCGATCCTGGCCGCTGTCGGACTTCGCATTGCCGATATAGGGCCACCGCGCACATGGCCGCCAAGCAAAGATGATCGGCGCGCCTGGTCGCGCGCGCGTCGCGAAGCGGGCTGGTCCGCTGCACTCGACGTTGCCGCACTCGAAAGCCGCGTCGCATTGATTGCTGCGCGAGACGTTCACTATTTGGGCGGCCTGCAATCATCCGGCGACCTGGAACGGCTGGCGCTTGCTGTCTCGCGGCTCGAATCGGCCGCGACCTTGCTCGGGGGTGCCCGATGAGCGCGCGGCCGATGTCGATTGAAGACGAGGCTGCGCGCGAGCTGGGCCGAGTGCCATCAAGGGACACGGCTCGGCGTCCCCTGGTCGCAGTCGGCGCACATGACTTGCTCGCGGCGACGTTTCCCGAACGCGAGACGCTGCTGGAACCCTGGTTGCAGTCGCAGGCGCTCGCCATGATCTACGCATGGCGGGGCGTCGGAAAGACGCACGTTGCGCTTGCCATCGCCTACGCGGTCGCGAGTGGCGGACGTTGCTTCGATTGGTCCGCGCCTAAACCGCAGCCGGTTCTTTACCTCGACGGCGAGATGCCTGGCGCGGCATTGCGGGACCGACTGGCGAGGATCGTCGAAGGCGCCGACATAGAGCCAGCCGAAGGCTTCCTGCGGTTCGTCACGCCGGACCTGCAGCCGGACGGGATCATGCCCGACCTTTCAACGCGCGAGGGCCAGAACGCGATTGAGCCAGTCCTGGACGATGCGAAGGTGATCGTGGTCGATAACCTTTCATGCCTAGCGCGATCGGGAAAAGAGAACGAAGGGGACTCATGGCAACCCGTCGCGGATTGGGCATTGCGGATGCGGGCAACGGGGCGCAGCGTCGTCTTCATCCATCACAGCGGAAAGGGAGGCCAGCAACGCGGCACAAGCAAAAGAGAGGATTTGCTTGACGTCGTGATGCTGCTAAAGCGTCCCGCCGACTACAGCCCAACGGAAGGCGCACGCTTCGAGGTTCACTTCGAGAAGGCGCGCAGCCTGTTCGGTCAGGAGGTCAAGCCGATCGAGGCCACCTTGCGCGCCGAACCGGACGGCCGCCAAACATGGGCCATGCGGGAGGTCGCGGAGGTCGCGGACGCCGCCATGATCGACCTGGCGGACCTGGGATTGCCGCATGCCGAGATTGCCCGAGAACTCGGCGTTCACCGATCGACCGTGATGCGGGCGCTGCGAAAGGCCGAGAGCGACGGCCGTTTCGTCCCGAAGAAGAAGGCGAACCGCAAGGAGCGCAACCGCTATGGCGACGACTGAACGCGTCGGCATGCGCCGTTTGTTGCGTGTTGCGCAGCCTAGGGAATGCAACACGCAACAAACACCCCAAAACCGCGCAACAGCCCGCGCAACAGGCGCGCAACAAGGGAGCCTTAGAGCCTTGGCGGGCGCCGCATTGGCACGCAACAGCGCGCGCAACACTGGCGCACAAGATGCGCCAGAAACCGCGCAACAACGGCACGATTTAGAGGCCGCGATTGTTGCGCGAGATTCGACCCCGTTGCGTGTTGCGTGCGTCGCGTTTCCTAGGGGCGCAACAACGCAACAACCTGAGAAGGTGGTCCGTGTCGTCGTACGTTTCCGGCTGCAGGGAGGCTGCCCGCGATCATGGTGCACGGCGATAGGCACCAAACCGCGCGAGGCGATCGTCGAGGAATTGCGAATTCTGCATGGCGCTGGTGTCGAGGTCTTGCCATGACCGCGCTGCCAGTCGACGCCGCTGCCCGCGCCCTGGGCGTCCCCCCGGGCACCCTGCGCCGCTGGATCAGGCAAGGCTGCCCGCAAGCGCAACGAGGCCGGCGAGGTCGAGGGCATGCGCAGCTTGTCGACCCTGACCATGTTCGCCAGTGGCGGGCTGCTGACCCGCGCGCGGCGGCAATCCTCGCTGTTGCGGCGGCGTTCCCTGAGATCTTCGCTGATGCACTCGTAGCGGCCTGGCAGCGGTCGGAGGGCATCGACAAGAGACGTTTAGCCGGGCTGATGGCTGCGACCTGGTACAGCACGTCGACGACGTTGCTCGATTACATGCGGAAAGAGTGCCCGGCGGTACCGGATGTCTCCGCACTTCCCGAACCTATCGAACGGCTGCGGAATATCGCGCGCGAATGATTGATTTTAGCCGAGTGTGAAAAGATCGACCCATCCCGTCGTGAGACGGCATTTCCCAAACGAAGGACACAGACTTATGGATCCGTTGCAATATTCGGCAGTCGCACGCGCGCACAACGCACTCGGCGTGGCGCTCGGCGAGGAACGCGAGATCGACCGCCGCGACCTGGCAAAATCATTCGTAGCAGCGGCACGCGCCATTGCCGCAGCCGGCATGGGCCGCGAACGTGAGGCGCTTGCGGAATCATCGGATTACTTTGTATCGAAAGCGGTCGCGGCCAACACCGGCCAGCCCGTGTGGCAAACCGATGACGCGCGGGCACTCGCAGCCGCATATGTTGCGAGCATCGGCGAATTTTCCATTCTCGACCGCATCGCGCTCTACGCGAAAGTCCTGCCCATTAGGCAACGCCGCGTCATGCTGGCCAGTGGCTTTACCGCGAATGTCATCGAAGAGGCCAGTCCGAAAGTTGTTCGCAGCCTGGCGCTTTCAATCGACCCCGAGACTGCGCAGAAAATCGCGGCGATCATCGTTAGCACGAAAGAACTTGTCCTGGCGACCGATGGCGAATCGCAAGCATTGTTCGCAGCCGAGCTTGAGCGCGCAATCCTGCGCGGCATGAATGCAGCGGCAATTTCTGCGCTGGTCGATAGCGGCACGACGACAATCGGCGCATCCGGCGATCCGCTGACTGATCTTCGCGCAGCGCTTCGCGCGGCTGGTCCGTCGAATGGCTACGTTGTCGCTGCACCTGCTGGCGACGTTGCAGACCTGGCAACCCGCGTCGAGTCCACCGCCGGCATGTCTGTCCGTGGCGGCACATTCCGACCTGGAATCGAGGTCGTCGCGATGGATGATATCGACGCCATGACCATCGTACCGGCGAGCCGATTGGCGCTGTACTTGACCAGCTTGGAACTGAGGGCGAGCGGGGAAGGCGACGTGAACATGAGCGATTCCCCAAGTGCGCCAAGCGAACTTGTCTCGCTTTGGCAAACGAATTCCGTCGGCATAATCGCGGAAAGATCGTTCCACATTGCGGGCGACCGTTCCGGCGTTGTCCTGGTGGCCGGATCGTGAGCGCGTTCCGAGGCGTCAATCCTGAAACCTTCGGGCGCGAGCTTGCAGGGGTCATTGCCGCTGCAATCGACCAGCGGCTAGGCACCACGCGACCGGCGAAAATGCAAGCCGTGTCGCTGCCGTTGTCGCACGTCCAGAAGTTCATGTCAGCCGGCAAGCGCATCGTGCGCGGCATCGCATCGACCGAATCCCTGGACCGCCAAGGCGACCGCGTTGATCCGCGCGGCGGACAGTGGGACTTGCCGCTGCCGCTGCTGTTCGGGCACTCGCACCGCGACGTGATAGGTGTCGTGCGCGCCGTGAAAGTCACCAGCCGAGGTCTTGAGATCGAGGCCGAGATCGCGGAAGGCATCGCACGCGCGGATGAGGCCTGGAAGCTGATCGAGTTGGGTGGCCTGAATTTCTACAGCATCGGGTTCCTTGGCCAGAAGGGCGAACCGATCCCGACCGGCGTTCACTGGCGAACCTGGACCCTGGTCGAGATCAGCATCGTTCCCGTGCCTGCCAACGCGGATGCGCGCATAGAGCGATCGAGCAAGGCCGGCACCGTGAAACTGATTCAGCCCCGCCCCGTCGTCAAACTCATTCAGCCGAGGTAACGGCCATGGACACATTCGCCATCCTTGCCCACGTCGACCGTGAGGCGTGCGAGCTTCGCGAGCAATTGGGACTGCAACCGTCCGACCTGGCCTTGGCTGTCACCTGTGCGCCCCAAGGCGTCACGGTCACCGTGAGCGATGCCTCATTCGGAATCGGCACCCTGTACCGGCACACATTCGATGCAGCCATATCGGAGCGCATGGCCGGGAGCCTGGCCAATGCCCTGCGAAGTCGGCTCGGCATCGCAACGGCACAGAAACCGGAACCTGCCACACGGGCAGCTATCGCATGATGGGCCGCATATTGACTCGCGATGAGTGGCAGCGGTTCCTCGCGCTGGCAGAGCGCGCAAAGGCACTCGGTCTGCATCTGCGGGATCTGCGCACGGACTCTGCCGAGCGGTTCGAGGTCAAGCGTGCTGGCCGCGTTGTCTACAGCGCATCGGACCTGGACGGACTCGCTGACTGGCTGGCTGATTGACGGGGGCGGGCCTGAAAAACGGCAATTTAACCCTTTTGGACACCGGCCCAAGTCCTTAACAACCACACGCAAGGGTACGCCTTTGAAAAAGTCCACCACAAAACCCGCGTCTATCCCGGCCCCGTCCGGGCTATCACCCGCTGCTGTCCGTTGGTGGCGAAAGTTGCACGGCGAGTATGACCTAACCGATCAGGCCGGGCTTTTCTTGCTGGAGACCGCATTGCGGGCATTCGACAGGATGAATCAGGCCGGCGAGCTGGTCGACAAGCATGGTCCCGCGATCATGGACCGTTATCAGCAATTGAAGGCGAATCCCGCTGTCGCTGCCGAGAGAGACGCACGCAGCGCAATGCTGGGGGCGTTCCGGGCTCTGAATATCGACGTGGTACCTGTTCAAAAAACCGGAAGGCTTACGGGGCGCTGATATGTCGACCATCAAACGCAAGCCGCGCCTACAGCGTGCCGGCAGGATCACACCCGATGCCGTCGCTGCATTCCGCGCTGATGACCGCGAGAGCCTGCACGCGGCTCTACGGCTTCCACCGTGGCAGGTGTCGCCATTGGATGCCGTTGGGGCGTGTCCGTATCCGCCAAGGGCTGCTGGTGCGACGACCTGGCCGGACTCCGTTTCCCTACGTGCTGAATTGGAGGCCGCATCGTGAGCACGATCAAGCGCCGTAGCCGGCAACGATTGAACACCCCGGAATCCCTGGTCGACCTTTGGGATCGCCAACAACCGCCACCCGCATGGGCACATGCACCCGGCGAGCATCATGAGGAACTGGTCGAACTGGTTTTATTCGGGAGTGCTGAGAACTGGCGGTCGATCGACCATCCACACTATGCGGAATGGACCCAAGCCATGAGCGCATCGAAAGCCGACACCATCGCATGCCGAACGTCCACGCCGCCAACACGGTAGCGTGCGCGTCACCTTCGCGGTTTCATGGCGTCAACGTCGCCGCTGTCTGCGGGAGCCTAGTCGCAACGACGCCATTCTGATTGCATGCCGCGCACCCGTAGACATCGGCGCCGCACGATTTGCAGGGCGTGTAGTGCCATTCGCCGCGATGGATGAAGGTGCCGGCCTTGCAGTGGTAGCAGGGGCATCCTGCCTGATGCAGACCCTGGCACCCGCGCCCGCAAGCGTCGCAGATGCCGGGCGGCCCCATGAAGGCGGTGTTTCGTTTGCTCATGCGCGGAGGCTGGGGAGATGCCGTCTCATGGGGCGCGTCGCGGATTACGCATGTAGGAAATCTCCTACATGAGAATGCGCTTTTTCCCTGAGTCGAGAGCAGCCGCGATCTGGCACACTCCGTGAACCGTGATGTCCTTGGCGAGCGCCGAAGTCCCCTTTAAGCGCATGCGGCCGACGCCACGGGCCATCACCTACACAAGGAGTCGAACGGTGAAGCAAGTTACCTTGTGGGCATGCGCTAGCGGGAATGCGGCAGAAACCGTCGACGCCGGCAACATCCGGAAGATCGCGAGTAGCGACTCGCTAACAAATTATCGAGCTAGCTTCGGCCGTGCCGGCCCCGAGCGTAGCAACGCAAGTTCCGACGCAGACTTCGAAATCGGCGGCCCCAGTTTTGTGCGGCTGCATTGGATCATCCACGAGCAGCGCGATTGCGAAACGGCAGAGGAAGCGGTTGCTTTCATTGAGGCGCGTTCGGCCGAAGTCGCAAAGAAGCTTCGGGATCGTATCGAAAAAGGTGATTAGGAAATTCCTGCAGGCGGCCGGTTGATTGGGCGCCGCTTTTGCTCGCGGATTGGGCGCATCGCGGGGCGCGTTCGAACCCTGCGAGCCGCCGGCGGCAATACAGATATGCAGTTACCCTGCAGTTACGAAAAAGCCGGCGCAAGGCCGGCTTCGTCGAAAAACACTTGATTGAATGGTCGGGGAGACAGGATTCGAACCTGCGACCTCTACGTCCCGAACGTAGCGCTCTACCAGACTGAGCTACACCCCGACAGGCCCGCCGTGGCGGGGCGCGCATGATAACGGCGGGGTCCGTGCAGCGCAACGGTGGGTGCGGGGCGGGCAGGGCCTTCTGCTAATCTATGCGGCCCGTTGTGCCGGTGCCCGATGCGGTCGCCGCAGCGGTTTTTCCGAGGATTCCGATGGCCTTGACCTCCGCCCGCACGCCGCCCGGCGTGCTCGAACTGCTGCCGCTCGACCAGATCGCGTTCCAGGGCATGCTCGACACGATCCGCGGCAATTTCGAGCGCTTCGGCTTCCTTCCGATCGAGACGCCGGTCATGGAGTACGCCGACGTGCTGCTGACGAAGTCGGGTGGCGAAACCGAGCGCCAGGTCTATTTCGTGCAGTCGACCGGGTCGCTCGAAAGCGGCGAGAAGCCCGAGCTCGCGCTGCGCTTCGACCTGACCGTGCCACTCGCGCGCTACGTCGCCGAGCACGAGCGCGAACTCGTCTTCCCGTTCCGCCGCTACCAGATCCAGCGCGTCTACCGTGGCGAGCGCGCGCAGCGCGGACGCTTCCGCGAGTTCTACCAGTGCGACATCGACGTGATCGGCAAGGATGCGCTGTCGGTGCGCCACGATGCCGAACTGCCGGCGGCGATCCACGGCGTGTTCCGCGATCTCGCGATCGGCCCGTTCACGATCCAGCTCAACAACCGCCGTCTCATGCGTGGCTGGTTCGAAGGCCTCGGAATCGGCGAGGTCGAAACCCAGATGGACGTGCTGCGCGAGGTCGACAAGCTCGACAAGCGCGGCCCCGCGCATGTGCGCGAGACCCTGGCCGGTGGCGCCTTCAACCTGCCTGCGGAAGTCATCGAAAAGATCCTCGCCTTCGTCCAGATCCGCTCGACCTCGCTCGCCGACGCGCACGCGAAGCTCGAAGCGCTCGGCAGTGGCAGCGAGACCTTCGAGCAGGGGCGTGCCGAACTGCGCGAAGTCCTCGACCTGATCAAGGCGTTCGGCGTGCCGGAAAGGCACTTCGCCCTGAACCTGTCGATCGCGCGCGGCCTTGATTACTACACCGGCACGGTCTACGAGACGACGCTCGACGAGCACCCGCAGATCGGCTCGATCTGTTCGGGCGGCCGCTACGAGAACCTCGCGGGCACTTACACGAAATCGAGCCTGCCCGGCGTCGGCATCTCGATCGGGGCGACCCGGCTCTACTGGCAACTGCGCGAAGCCGGGCTCATCGCGACCGCGACGAGCACCGTGCAGGCGCTCGTGACCCTGATGGACGAGCGGAACCTGCCGGCCTATCTCGAGCTCGCTGCCGACCTGCGCGCGGCCGGAATCAATACCGAGGTCGTCCTCGAGGCTGCGAAGCTCGGCAAGCAGTTCAAGCAGGCCGACCGCGCCGGCGTCCGCTTCGTCCTCGTCCTCGGCGACGAGGAGATCGCGAACGGCACGGTCGCGGTCAAGGACCTGCGCAGCGAACAGCAGTTCGCGGTGCCGCGCGCCGAACTCGCGCGGACCTTGCGCGTCGAACTCGCCCAGGGCGCCGCGATGGGGAGTGCGCCGGCATGACGATCGTCCTCGACGGGCTGTCGTTGACGCGTGCCGAACTCGTCCGCATCGCCGAACACGGGGTCGCCGTTTCGCTCGACCCGGCAGCACTCGTGCGCGTCCAGCGTGCCGCCGATTTCCTTGCCGGAAAGGTCGACTGCGGCGAACCCGTGTACGGCGTGACGACCGGCTTCGGCAGCAATGCCGACAAGCTGCTCGGTGCGCATCGTGCGCGCGACGAGTTGCCCGGTGGCAATCCCGAGCCGCAGTCGGGCAGCCTGCTCGAGGAGTTGCAGCACAACCTCGTCATCACGCATGCGGTCTGCG
>CAZPLY010000029.1:0-35336 GCA_964587775.1 uncultured Dokdonella sp. | reverse complement strand
CCTGATTAAGGGGTGTCCACCATTTTAAGGTCAAGCAGGGCACGCACCGGTTCCTCCGGCATGCCGGCTTGCCGGCTGTGTGGAGGCGCAACCAACCAGGAGCAGCACGCCGGCCAGCGGCCAGGTCAGGGCCCGGATGCGACCGGCGGTGCGGGATGGCCTGGACTTCATGCGTTCAAGAGTACGGCTGTGCCGCTGATGCCGCCATCAGCGGGGGCCCGTCCTGGTCCTTGCTGGTCCAACAGCTGGTTCGAACAATTCGGAGGCCTTTACCTCAACGCTGGAAATGGCCGGGGCAGACCTTGCTGCAGATTAGGGATGTTTATCGGGGGTAGGGCAGCATTCGACCCAAAGCGGACATCCGGCGACCCTAATTTGCAAGGCTAGGGCGCGCACCGAGCGCGGATTGTGGATGGCAACGTGTCTGGACCGGCTGGTCTACTCCCTTGTGAGAGGTTTCCGCAGCCGCTTCTGCCAGATGGGCGGAGCCGGCGCGGGCGCGTCCTTAACGACGGCAGCGGTCAGTGCGTAGGCGTAGCGCTTGGCCAACTCGGGCTGGGGAAGTCCACGCAGCTCAGCGAGGTTGTGGTGGTGCGCCATAAACTCCAGCAGCCTTTCCTTCGGGGTATTCACATAGCTGGAGTGGAAGAACTCGTAGAGATCCATCGCGTTCTTGGCCGGCGGGTGGTGGGGTCGAAGCTCGCCGAAGAACGTATCGGGATGGCGCTTCCAGGCGTCCAGTTCGTCCTCGCTCAAATCGATGTTGACCATGATGCGCGTGCCGTCGGCGCGGCGCATGAAGCAGGCGGCTTGCTTCCACTGCTCGACCACCGTGGCTTCTTCCAGAACGCCCAGCTGGCCGTCCGGCAGAGGGTAGGAACGCCCAAGCACCAGTTGTCTATCGGGATCGACGCCGGGCAACGAGCCGTCGAAAGTGATGGGAGTGCGTAAGTGCTTCTGCAGCGAGGTCCACAGGAACTCGATTTCTCGGTTGCGCTCCTTGACTTCGATGGCGGCCAGCAATTCTTCTTCCTGACCCATGCGGTACCGATCCGTCCCGAATCCTTCCATCACCACGCCTGTGCCCGCCATGGGCTGATCAAGCTGCCAGTGCTCAGGGAAGTTGGTGAGCACCACCAAGGCTGCGGGAAGAGACGTAGGCTGTTGCTCGAGCGTGCGCAATTGGTTCACGGCGATGCCTGCCCAGCCGCCCGTTTCCTCGTTCAACGGGGCGCCGTTGTAGGCCAGCTCTACGAAGACCAAACGTTCCAGGTCGGTGGCTTTCTGTAGGGCTTCGCTGACTAGGTGCGTGTAGCGGAAGCGGGCGTCTTCCCGTTCGGGCTGGCGCATCTTGCACTCGACCCAGAACGAGCGGCCCGTCTCGGGGAACGTAGCCACGAACTCCCCATGCCCACCATCCTGGCGCACGTGCTCGTCTTCCCAGGCCAACTTGAACCCGGCGCGCAGCAGCATCCCAGCAGCCCGGGCTTCGTGCCTGGCGCCCATGAACTGGTCGGCGATGCGCAGCCGGGCCAGCATCCGCTGAAACGAGGCGGTGGCCTGCTCGTCTTCGGCATTGTGTTCGATGGTGTAGAGGTCGTAAGCGAGCCCGAGCACGGCGCTGGCCGCGCCATACATTGGCATAGTGTTGATGCCATCGGCCGACGTGGTGTGGCGCTCGCGTTGGGCACCGAACACTTCCCACCAGCGGACGAACGGGTGGCGCTCCAGCTCGGGCTTACCCTTCTCGGCTTCGCCCCACTCAAACCCCAGGCGCGCTCGCACGTAGTGGAGGAGGAAGTCAGGGAAAATCTTCCAGGGTCCGTAGGCGACTTCCTTGCCTACGACAACGAACCGGGTGCCCTTAAACTCGTTGGAGACGATGGGGCGGCCGTGACCCTGCTGGCGAACGGTCTGCGCCTGCTTTGCCTGGGCTCGGCGCATCAAGGCCTCGAACACTTCTTGGGGCGGCCCGGGCGGACGTTTCACCGAGGCCTCCTTCGGCGCGCCGTGGCATTTCTTGAACTTCTTCCCGTTGCCGCACGGGCAGGGGGCATTGCGACCTACCTTGGCCATCCGCTCCTCCAGCATCCGCCGCGCATACCACGGCCGAGTGGATAAGAAATGGAGCCCTCGCAGTAAAACGCAAGCCTCCTCAGAGTGAGGCATTGGGTCCGCTCCTGGCCGCTCCTCGACCTTCCTAGGGCGAGGAGCAGCCTCACACGTCAGACATCCGTCTGTTCGGCAATCTCCAAGGCGTCGTCTACCTCAATCCCGAGATATCGCACTGTGCTCTCCAGCTTCGTGTGGCCTAACAGAAGCTGGACAGCTCTGAGATTCCGAGTGCGTCTGTAGATCAGCGATGCCTTGGTCCTGCGCATCGTGTGCGTCCCATAGGATCCTGTCTCCAACCCGGCATCCTCGACCCAGCGGTGGACGATTCTGGCGTACTGCCTTGTCGACAGGTGAGGGGATCCAGTGACCCGGCTGGTGAAAAGGAAGTCCGAAGGGCTCAGGTGGGCCTTCTTGATCCAAGCATGGACTGCGTCACGAGTCATCGCTGTGATCTCGAACTGGACGGGTCTCCCCGTCTTTTGCTGCATCACCATGGCACGGGAGGCCATCAGCCCACCATGGGATACGTCAGAGACCCGGAGCTTGACCAGATCGCAGGCGCGGAGCTTGGAGTCGATCGCCAGATTAAACAGTGCCAGGTCACGGACCTTGTCGCGTAACTGCAGCCGGACCCGGATCGCCCAGATGTCCTTGAGCTTGAGCGGTGCCTTCTGGCCGACCAGCTTCCCTTTGTTCCAGGGTTGACAGGGCTGTGATGTGTGGAGGCTTGCCATGACCATCTCCTATTGGAAGGGAATGGGATGGTTCTCTCATGGGCGCCAGACGGGCGTGATGCGACCCAAAGCGGACGTCTCGTTGGAACATCGCGCACCACTTCGTCCCACGGATCACTCAGGCAGCCAAGCCCGACCGCATGACCTCGTAGAGCGCAGTCCGGCTATTGCTGTCTGCCATCGAAGGGCTAGCAGCCCATGCAACGGCAAGAGCCCCCAGGAAGAGACTGAGCCGGGGCATCCCGGCGGCTCCCGGCGAGGTCAGTGTCCCCGCGCATGAAATCGAACCGCTGCAGCAGGCGCACCAGTTCCTGGACACGCACTGTCGTCGGGGCTGCGCGATCACCAGCCGTGCCAGTGCGGCAGCGGAAACAAGTACAAGCGGTGCCATGGCCGACAACTGGAACGCGCCTTTTCCCTGTAGCCCTCTCGACGCATTCAGCGGAATTGTATAACCCCATCATCCGCAGGTATCCTGCGCGGCCATGACCCGCCTGCATCCCCGCTTCTTGTTGCCGCTCCTGCGCGTCGTCGTGCTGGGTGTGCTTGCGTTGGGGTTGGCGTTCCAACCGGTGATGACAGCCGCTGGCGAAATGCATGAGCTCGCGCACGATCCGTCGGGCGCGCACAGCCACGGCCCGCATGCCAACGATCCGGGCGCGGAGTTCGCCGCGGCGGACGCGCACGATCAAGACGGATCGGAGACGTTGCACCTGTTACTGGATTTCGCCCATTGCTGTGGTTCAGCCGCGGCCGTGTTGCCGGTCCTGGATTCATTTTCTACTCGACCGGTCGCCGGTCGAATGGGGGTCGAAAAAGCATCGCCCCCGGCCGCCTTGCGTCTGCCGAGCCCATTCAAGCCTCCGATCTTCGGATGACCGCGCCGTCGGCCTGATGCCGACTCCCGTCAATTCGATTCATCGGAGCAACCCCCATGCGTTTGCGATCAGCGGCCCTGGCCGCGTTCGTCGCCGTGTGTGCCGTGGCATTCCCCACGCACGCCGCCGACCCCCTCACCCTGGACGACGCTTTCCTTCGCGTTGCCGACGCCCATCCCGATCTACGCTTGTTTGGTGCCCGCCATGAGGCCCTGAAAGCCGAACTGGATCGCTCCTCGTTGCGCCCGGCGCTGGTCGCTGGAGCCGAGGTCGAGAACGTGCTCGGTACCGGCCCGGCCAGCGGCCTGGATGGCGCCGAGATCACGCTGAGCCTCGCCTCCGTGCTGGAGCGCGGCGGCAAGCTCGATGCCCGCCGCACGCTCGCGCAAAGCCGGATCGACGCGCTGGCCATCGAGCGCGAGGCGCAGCGGTTGGATCTCCTGGCCGAAGTGGCCCGCCGCTACCTGGCGGTCGTCGGTGCGCAACGCGAAGGCGAGCTTGCGCAGTTGGACGTCGACCAGCGCGAACGCACCGTTGCTGCGGCGCGCCGGCGTCACGAGGCCGGCGCTTCGCCGGAATCGGTCGTACTCACCGCCCAGGCCGCCCTCGCGCGGTCGGAACTGGATCGCGCGCGAGCCCGGCAACGTCAGGCGGCCGCCCGCCAGCATCTCGCGGCCCTGTGGGGCGAGCGAAATCCCGCATTCGAGATCCTCGGGGGCGATCTGCTCGCCGTGCCCCAGATCGCGGACTTCGCGGTACTCGCCGACTGGTTGCAACGCACTCCCGAGCTCGCGCAGTTCGTCGATCAGCAGCGCATTGGCGAGGCACGCCTGCAGCTGGCACGCAGCGAAGCGACCCCGGACTTCGACTGGCAGGTGGGCGTGCGACGGATGGCGGACGGCGATGACTTCGGCTTGGTCGGCAGTGTCTCGATCCCGCTGGGCACCACCCGCCGGGCACAACCGGGCATCCGTGCCGCACGCGCCGAGTTGACAGCGCTGGAAATCGAACGGGAGGCCGTGGGGCTGTCGCTCTACTCCACCCTCGCTGAGGCGCATGGCCGCTTCGGGGTGGCCCGCCTGGAAGCACAGCGGCTGGGTGAGGACGTGCTTCCACGTCTGGCCAAGGCCGAAGCAGCGGCCGCCACCGCGTACCGCGCAGGCGCCGCCAGTTATCTGGAGTGGTCGAGCCTGCAGGCGGAGCGCGCCGCCGCACGGCAGCAACAGCTGGCAGCTGCGCTGGAAGCCCAGCGCGCCCTGATCGAGATCCAGCGGCTGACCGGCCAGGCATTCGTCGCCGGCCCGGGCCCGCAAGACAACCAAAGAGCAACCCCATGAAGCCTGTCCACCTGATCCCGGCATTGGCGCTGGCCTTGAGCCTGGCGGCTTGCAGTGGTGAGCCGGACCAGCCTAGCCAGCCGGCAAACGACGCCCATGCTGACGAGGCCGCCGACCACGGCACCGAGGCCGACGAACACGGTCATGAAGCGGGTGAAATCGCCAGCACGGTCATCCCTGCCGAAATTGCCGAAAAGTCCGGTATCCAGACGCGGCCCGTCGGCCCCGGCGTGATCGCCGACGAGCATGAGGTGCAAGGCCTGTTGACCCCGGTCGAGGGGCGTGTTGCGCAGGTCACCGCCCGCTTCCCAGGCCCGATCCGCTCACTGCGCGCCAATGTCGGAGACCAGGTTCGCGCCGGCCAGATGCTGGCGACGATCGAGAGCAACCTGAGTCTGAGCACCTACAGCGTCGCCGCGCCGATCTCTGGCGTGGTCGTCGAGCGCAGTGCCTCGGTCGGCGGCTTGGCCGGCGAGGGCGCGCCGCTGTTCGAGATCGCCGATCTCTCGCAGCTCTGGGTCGACCTCCACATCTTTGGCGCCGACGCCCAGCACATCCAGCCCGGCGTGCCGGTGGCGGTCACCCGCATGAGCGATGGCGAGACGGTCCGAACCACGCTCGAACGCGTGCTGCCGGGCATGGCCACCGCCAGCCAGAGCACGGTGGCCCGCGCAACGATCGACAACGCCGACAACCAATGGCGGCCGGGAACGGCGGTCAAGGCGCGGATCACGGTCGCGCAGGAGCCGGTGGACCTGATGGTGCCGCTGACCGCGCTGCAGTCGATGGATGGCCAGGAGGCCGTGTTCGTACGTGAGGGCGAGACGTACCTGACCCGACACGTCGAACTCGGTGCCCGCGATGCCACGCAGGTGCAGATCCTCTCGGGCCTGAGCGAAGGCGAGGAGGTGGTCGTCGCGGAGAGCTACTTGATCAAGGCGGACATCGGCAAGGAGGGCGCGGCGCATGACCACTGACGCCGTAGCCCTCCAGCCGGGCCTGCTGGAGCGAATCGTCCGGTTCTCGATCCGACATCGCTGGATGATGCTGGTGCTGACCCTCGGGCTGATCGGCGTGGGCATCTGGAGCTTCACCCGGCTCCCGATCGATGCAACGCCCGACATCACGAACGTCCAGGTACAGATCAACACCGAGGCGTCCGGCTACTCGCCACTGGAGTCCGAGCAGCGGGTTACCTACCCGATCGAGACGGCACTCGCCGGCCTGCCGCGCCTTGACTACACGCGATCTCTGTCCCGATACGGTTTGTCGCAGGTCACAGTGGTGTTCGAGGACGGCACCGACCTGTACTTCGCCCGGCAGCAGGTGGCCGAACGCCTGCAGCAGATCCGCTCGCAGATCCCAGAAGGACTGGAGCCCGAAATGGGGCCGATCTCGACCGGGTTGGGCGAGATCTTCCTGTACACCGTCGACGCGGCGCCCGGGGCGGCCAAGCCGGACGGCACGCCGTGGACCGCCACCGACCTCCGCACCCTGCAGGACTGGGTCATCCGGCCGCAGATGCGCAACACACCGGGGGTGACCGAGGTCAACACGATCGGCGGCTTCGAGCGGCAGATCCACATCACGCCGGACCCGTCCAAGCTGGTTGCACTCGGCTTCACGCTGCAGGACATCGTCGACGCGGTGGCGGCCAACAACCAGAACATGGGCGCCGGTTACATTGAGCGCAACGGCCAGCAGTACCTGGTGCGCGTGCCCGGCCAGGTCGGCGGCGTCGACGAGATCCGGAACATCGTGCTGGACCGGCGCGAGGGCCTGCCGATCCGGGTGGCCGACGTGGCGCAGGTGGGTGAAGGCCCGGAGCTTCGTACCGGCGCGGCGACCCAGAACGGGGAAGAGGTCGTGCTGGGCACAGTGTCGATGCTGGTGGGCTCCAACAGCCGCACCGTCGCGCAGGCCGCGGCGGCGAAGCTGCAGGATGCGAACGCAAGTTTGCCGGAAGGCGTCACCGCGACGGCGGTCTACGACCGCACCGGGCTGGTCGAACGCACGATGCAGACCATCTCGAAGAACCTGATCGAGGGTGCCTTGCTGGTGATCGTGGTCCTGTTCCTGCTGTTGGGGAACTTCCGCGCCGCGCTCATCACCGCAGCCGTCATCCCGCTGGCCATGCTGTTCACCATCACCGGGATGGTGCGTGGCGGCGTGTCGGGGAACCTGATGAGTCTCGGTGCGCTCGACTTCGGGCTGATCGTCGATGGCGCGGTCATCATCATCGAGAATGTTCTGCGGCGGTTTGGCGAGATGCAGCACCGACTTGGGCGGACGTTGACACGCGAGGAACGCAACGACCTGACGGCGACTGCCACGGTCGAAGTCATCCGGCCCAGCCTGTTCGGCATGTTCATCATCGCCGCGGTGTACCTGCCGATTTTCGCGCTGACCGGGATCGAGGGAAAGATGTTCCACCCGATGGCGATCACCGTGGTGCTGGCCCTCACCGGTGCAATGGTCCTGTCGCTGACCTTCGTTCCCGCGTCCATCGCGATCTTCATGGGTAACCGCGTCGAGGAGAAGGAGAACAGACTGGTCCAATGGACGCGGCGGCGCTATGAGCCGTTGCTTGCGTGGTCGCTTCGCCGGCAAAACTGGGTCCTTGGCGGGGCACTGATGCTGGTCGTCGTGTCCCTGCTACTCGCCACACGCCTGGGCAGCGAGTTCATTCCCAGCTTGGACGAGGGCGACCTCGCCATGCAGGCGATCCGCATTCCCGGAACGGGCCTGGAGCAGTCGGTGAAGATGCAACTGGCCGTGGAAGAACGCCTGATGCAGGTTCCGGAAGTCGAGCGTGTCTTCAGCAGGATTGGCACGGCGGAGGTGGCCACCGACCCGATGCCACCCAACGTGGCGGACACCTACCTGATGGTGAAACCACGCGGGCAATGGCCCGATCCACGCAAGCGCAGGGATGTGCTGATCGACGAAATCGAAGCGGCAGTGGCGACGCTTCCCGGCAACAACTACGAGTACTCGCAACCGATCGAGATGCGGACCAACGAGCTGATCTCCGGCGTGCGTGCGGATGTGGCGGTCAAGGTGTTCGGTGACGACCTGGACACGCTGGTCGAGGTGGCCGAACAGGTCGAGGCGGCTGCCAGGCAGGTCGAGGGCGCGGTCGACGTCAACACCGAACAGGCAACCGGCTTGCCACTGCTGACGATCGTCCCGGACCGCGCAGCGCTTGCGCGCTTCGGACTGAATCCGGGGATCGTGCAGCAGACCGTTGCCACTGCGGTGGGTGGCCAGGTGGCCAGCCAGCTGTTCGAGGGCGACCGCCGCTTCGACATCGTGGTTCGACTGCCGGAACAGATGCGTGTCGATCCGATCGCCCTGCAGGACCTGCCGATCCCCTTGCCCGACGTTGCGAACGCGGACCGGTCGAGCTTGGAGCCACGCTGGGCGACCGCGCGGACCGTACCGCTGCGGGAGCTCGCGAAGATCGAGAGCCTGCTGGGGCCCAACCAGATCAACCGCGAGAATGGAAAGCGCCGGGTGGTGGTCACCGCCAACGTGCGCGATCGCGACTTGGGTAGCTTCGTCGAAGAGCTGCAGCAGCGCGTCGGGCAGCAGGTGAACGTGCCCGAGGGCTACTGGATCGACTACGGCGGCACGTTCGAGCAGTTGATCTCGGCCAGCCAACGGCTCGCAGTAGTGGTACCAGTGACCTTGGTCCTCATCTTCGGCCTGTTGTTCATGGCCTTTGGCTCGGCCAGGGACGCGGTGATCGTGTTCAGCGGCGTGCCGCTGGCGCTGTCGGGCGGCGTGGCCGCACTGGCTCTGCGCGGTATCCCGTTGTCGATCACCGCAGGTGTCGGCTTCATCGCGCTGTCCGGCGTGGCCGTGCTCAACGGCCTGGTCATGATCGCCTTCATTCGCAACCTGCGCGAACAAGGCCAGTCGCTGGACGACGCGGTCTTCAACGGCGCGCTCGGGCGGCTGCGGCCGGTCTTGATGACTGCCCTCGTGGCGTCGCTCGGCTTCGTCCCGATGGCGCTCAATGTCGGCGCAGGCGCCGAGGTACAGCGTCCGCTCGCCACCGTGGTGATCGGCGGGATCGTGTCTTCTACGCTGCTCACCTTGCTTGTCCTGCCCACCCTCTACCGTCTTCTGCACCGCGGCGACGCATCGATGCCGCAACGGGAGGCCCACTGAGGTGAGCGAAGAGAAGATCGAGATACACGGCGCGCACCAGCGCCGGATCCTGTTGATCGTCCTTGCCCTGAACCTCGCGCTTGCCGCGGGGTTCGGGGTCACGGGCGTCGCCGCCGGCTCAAGCGCTCTGATCGCAAATGGACTGGACAATACGTCCGACAGCGCCGTCTACATCATCACCCTGCTCGCACTCAGTCGCTCACAAGCCTGGAAACGGTCGGCGGCCAAAGTGTCCGGCTGGCTGCTGATCCTGTTCGCCGCTGGGATCCTGGTCGACGTGGGCCGTCGGTTCCTGGGTGACGCCGAGCCCATTGGTACGACGATGATGGTGATGGCGCTGGGGGCCGGCCTGGTAAACGCGACATGCGTGTGGCTGCTCAAGAAAATCCGGCAGGCCAATGTGAACGTGCGTGCCGCGACGACCTTCAGCACCAACGATTTCATCGCCAACGCAGGCGTGCTCGTGGGTGGCGGACTGGTGCTGTGGACCGGGCGGGCCTGGCCCGACCTCGTCGTGGGGCTCGCAGTGGCGGCGATCGCCCTGAAAGGGGGCATCGAGATCCTGCAGGATGCCCGTGGCGAAGAGGACGCTTGAGTGCCGACCTAGGATGGCGGGTGGCGCAGCGTGTCGAGGATGGCGCACTGGCCGCGCTCGCCGCCGCTGCAACTGCCAATCACCCGTTCGAGCTCCGAGGCCATCCGCTGAAGGTCGTTTAGCCGGTTCCGGATGTCCAGCAGGTGCCCGCGGGCAAGACGGTCGACATCCTGGCAGGACAACCCGTCGTCTTCGGCCAGGCCCAGCAGGCTGCGGATCTCCTCCAGCGAGAAGCCCAGTTCGCGTCCGCGGCTGATGAAGCGCAGCCGATCCGCGTCGGCGGGACGGTAGTCGCGATACCCGCCCGCCGTGCGCGGCGGGGCAGGCAACAACCCGATGCGCTCGTAGTAGCGCACGGTTTCGGGATGGCACCCGCTGCGCTCCGCGACCTCTCCGATCTTCATGGGCTTGACTCTGTAGCGACTCCGGGGTTTAGGATCGCCGACCTGGAAGCGGGCCGCAAATCCTCGGACGCCCGCTCGACTCGGAGACATGATCATGAGTGATTCGTGCGGCTGCGGAAGCACGGTGGATATCCGCGCCCTGGAGGCGGGGCAGCGGCGCGTGTTGATGATCGTGCTGGCAATCAACATCGCCAGCTTCGTGATGATGATCACCGCAGCGATCTACAGCGGCTCGTCCTCGTTGCTGTCGGGCAGCCTCGACAACCTCGGTGATGCGTTGACCTATCTGCTGAGCCTGGCAGTGATCGGCGCGAGCCTGCGCGCCAAGGCCAGGGTGGCGTTGTTCAAGGGATTGCTGATCCTCGGTGCCGCGGTTGCGGTCGCCATCCAGATCGGCTGGCGCCTGGTCCACCCGGAGGTGCCGATCTTCGAGGCCATCGGCATCGCCGCCGTGATCAATCTTGCGTTCAACGCCTTGTGCCTGTGGCTGCTTACCCCGTACCGCTTTGGCGACGTGAACATGTCATCGGCCTGGGAGTGCTCGCGCAATGACCTGTACGAGGGTGTTGCGGTGCTGCTGGCAGCCGCCGGCGTGTGGCTGTTCGATGCCGGCTGGCCCGATCTGGTCATCGCCGGTGGACTGTTGCTGATGTTTCTGCGGTCCTCCGCTCGGGTACTCCGCATGGCTTGGCGGAGTTACCGGGACGAGGTGAAATTGAATCGCCCCGGCTTTCATGGAGGCTGTTTGGTTTAAGTCACACGGTTTCAGCGAACCTCGATTCCGCGAGTTGCCGGTAGTAGTTTGCCTCGGCCTCCGCGGGCGGGATATAGCCGATTGATCCGAGCAGCCGCTGGGTGTTGAACCACGACACCCATTCGAGCGTCGCCAGCTCCACGGCCGCCTTCGTCTTCCATGGCCCGCGGCGGTGGATCAGCTCGGTCTTGTACAGTCCGTTGATTGTCTCGGCGAGTGCGTTGTCATAGCTGTCGCCACGGCTGCCAACGGAAGGTTCGATGCCCGCCTCGGCCAAGCGTTCGCTGTAGCGAATCGACACGTATTGCGATCCGCGATCGCTGTGGTGGATCAGCGCGTCGTCACGCTCAGGCCGACGTGCATACAGCGCCTGCTCGAGCGCATCAAGCACGAAGTCCGTACGCATCGAATCGCTGACCCGCCAACCGACGATGCGGCGGGCGAACACGTCGATGACGAATGCGACGTACAACCAGCCCTGCCAGGTGGAAACGTAGGTGAAATCAGACACCCACAGCTGGTTCGGTCGTTCGGCGCGGAACTGCCGATTGACCTTGTCCAGCGGACACGGGGCATCACGATCGCTGACAGTTGTACGCACGACCTTGCCGCGCATCACACCCCGCAAGCCGTGCTTGCGCATCAGGCGCTCGACTGTGCATCGCGCTGCCTCGATGCCTTCGCGGTCGAGCTGTCGCCAGACCTTGTCCGCACCGTAGACCTGCAGGTTCGCTCGCCACACCCGCTGGATCTCTGGCACAAGCACCTCGTCTCGCTGCGCCCTCGCCGGACGTCGATCAGGCTCACGTTGTCGCGCTGCATGCAGCCGGTAGCCGGACGGAGCGATCTGCAAGGCTCTGCAGATCGGCTCGACTCCAAACGTGCTCCGGTGCGTATCGACGAAGGCCCTCAGGACTTCAGCCGGCGGTCGAGCTCCGCCTGGGCGAAAAACGCGCTGGCCAGCTTCAGGATCTCGTTGGCGCGGCGCAGTTCCTTGTTCTCCCGCTCAAGCTCCTTCATGCGCCTGGCGTCGGCGGTAGTGACGCCATCGCGGACACCGGCGTCGATCTCGTGCCGCTGAACCCAGGTCAGCAGGGTCTGCGGTACGCAGCCGATCTTTGGCGCGATCGACTCGACCGCCGCCCACAACGACGGATACTCGCCCCGGTGCTCCTGCACCATCCGAACGGCCCGCTCACGCACCTCGGGGGAAAACTGTTTGGACTTTGTCATGGCTCCATTCTCTCAAGAGTTGGAGCCTCCACGAATCCCGGGGCGGTTCACTCTCCCGGCTCAACGGCCCGCTAAGTCTTCTGATAGCTCCCCCCCAATGGGCTCACCTGAGCAACCGTGCAGCTGGGTTATCCTCGGCCTGCCCAGACTGGAAGTACCCGATCACGCTCGCCACGGAGCGGTGCTCGGTCATTGCCATCACCGCTGGTAGCGGCACCCCTTGCTTGCCAGCTTCGGTAACGAATCCCGATCTTAAACTGTGAGCCCCGAAATCCCCCTCCAACCCCGCTAGTTTAGTGCGCCGCTTCACGATCATGGCCACCGAGCCCGGGAGGAGGGCAGGGCCGATCCGCCCCTTCCAGATACGTCGGAAGATCGCCCCCTCATCTATCCCCGCAGCGCCCAGCCAAGCGGCCAGTGCCTCAGCACTGCGCCCCAGGATCGGCTTGTCCGGTGTCGAATCCGCCTTCACCCCGGCCTGCTGAGTCTTCGAGTACTCCAGACGATAGATGTAGCCGTCGTCGCCCACCTTGCGCAGGTCTCGCATGTCGGCTGCTGCAATCTCGCTGCGCCGTCGTCCGCCGCTGGCGAACCCAAAGCAGAGCAGGGCACGGTCACGCAGGCCTTCCAGGCTGTCATCACAGGTGGCCAGCATGGCTTCCAGCTCGGCCCGAGTGATGGCTGTCTTCTTGGTGGGGCGCTCGCCGCGTTTGACCGAGGCACGCCGAGCTCGGCTGAGAAGCGTCCTGACAGTGGGCAGTTCGCAGGGGTTCGGCAGCCGCTTGAGCTTATGGGCGGTCGAGAGTACGGCTACCCGCTGGACCACGGTCGAGAGCTTGAGCGGCCCGACCTTGGCCTTGAGGCCAGCCGACACCAAAGCCTGGTCCAGCGCTGGCGGCAATTCGCTAACGAGCCCGGTCTTGCCTTTGCGCTGGATGTGGTCGACCAGGAACTGGATCATCACGGCCTCACTGACAGGCAGCGCCAATTCGACCCCATAACGGCCTTGATGCCAGCCCGCCCAATAGCGCAGAGCGGTTGCGTAACTGCGCGTCGTGTTAGCGGCGGACGCTTCAGCGAGTAGTTCGCTCACGGCATCGGCAGCTTGCTGGGCCAGTTGTTCTGGCAGTACCAGGCTGGTGACCGTCTCTGCTGTTGTCGGTAATGTGTTATTTCGTTTCATACTATGTAATGTATGCTATGAAATAGAGTATCTACTAACGATAATCATCACTTATCACCAGTACGGAAGCAACAGAGTAGGGCGTCCGCGTAGGAGATCCGTCCATGGCCCGAGGCATCACCGAATCCGACGTCCACACCGCCGCCGACGCCATCGTCGACGCAGGCGAACGCCCCACGGTTGAGCGCATCCGCTCCCACCTGGGCACCGGGTCCCCGAACACCGTGACCCGGTGGCTCGAGACCTGGTGGCAGGGGCTCGGCCAGCGATTGCAGGCGCAACAGGCAAGCCTTTCGCTGCCGGAAGCCCCAGACGCCGTTGCGAAAGTCGCGGGAGAGTTGTGGTGCCTGGCGTTGGAACATGCCCAAGCCAATGCCGAAGAGGCACTGGGGGCTGAGCGCGCTGTCCTTCAAGAGGAACAGACCGGGCTCCAGGCCGAACGCGAATCCTTCGCCCTTGAAGCCACGGCGTTACACGACAAGGTCGAGGCCGCCTCCCAAGCTGAACGCGTGGCTTTCACTCAAGCGGCCGAGCTGAGCCGGTTGGTCAGCCAGCTTGAAAGCCAAGTTGCCGAATTGGCTCAACAGCGTGACGCTGCGCTGGAGCAAGCCGCGAACGCCGAAGCCGAGCGACAAGCAGCCGATCGACGCCTACAAGCGCTCCAAGACGCCGCCCAAGCAGAACGCGAGACGCTAGCGAAGCATGTCCAGGCGATAGAGGACCGGGCCCATTCCGAAGTCGATCGCGCCCGGCAGCAGAGCAAGGAGCTCCAAGGCCTTCTCACTGCCGTTCAAAAGGAGCAGGCAGCGATCCAGAAAGCGCACATCGTGGCTGTGGAGCAAAGCAACGCCAAAGCCATGGAGGCCCAGCGCAAGGCCGAGATCCAGCAGGCCAAGGCGGACGCGCTAGCAGGACAGCTGGCGCAACTGCGCAACTTGCCGGCCGAGTTGGAGCTGGTCCTACGACAGGCGAAAAAGGTCACGCCTAGCCCCAAAAAGGTGGCCAGGAGGACCGTGCAAACGCCCCAGAAGAAAAGGGCGTCCGCGGCGACACGGAAGACGTCAGCTGCGGACCTTGACTAGGCCAGCCTGGCGCCGTCCCATTGAGTTCCACTCCGACTCGAGACGGACAGCCAGACATGATCAGCGAAAGCGAACTTGAGGAGCGTTTGGAGCAGGCTCGTGGGAACCCTGAGGCCGATCAGGAATTTTTCCGACTCCTGCTTGAGGCCACGGTGTACGCCCATGTTCCCATCTCCGACGACTCGACGAAGTTCCGCCTGATTCAGTTCAGGCACCCTGATGGCTTCGACGCACTGCCGTTCTTCACGTCTGAATACAAGGCGGCCGCAGCTGCTGGCCGTTCGGCGGAAATCGTGACATTCACGGGGCGCGAACTGCTCGAAATCACTCGCGGGGCAACCTTGATGCTCAACCCGAATGACGGTGGCGCTGTGTTGTACCCGGAAGAGGTCGAATCTTTGTTGACGACCGGGACCATTGCTCAGATCAGGAAAGACCCATGGCCAGGTGGGAAGGTTTGGTTTGGCCCCCCAGACTGGCTTCCTCCTTGGCTGATTCCCGTGCTGACCCAAACGTTGAAGCGACAAGGCCACGTCACCTCGGCTTGCGTGATCCAGACCGCTCCAGAAACGAATAAGGACGACGTCTCCTTGCTGATTGTTCTCGGCGTGCCACCAGACCAGGCGGAGCACGCAGCGCGGGCGTGCCTGACCTCGATGCAAGGCGAGATCCAGCGATCGCCACCCGAGTTGGCGATTGACCTGACGGTGTTCGATCCGGCCCAGGGTGTTCCGGACTTCGTTGCCGGTAGCGGCGTTGAGCCTTTCTACCAGAGGAAGGCATAACCATTCGGAGCCGTGTGCGGCGAGAACAGGCGGCCAGGAAAGTTGTTACTTTTTCCGGACGGTGCCTTGGGTTAGCGATGTATCGCAATTACTGATCGGGATATATCAGTTTTACTTGTCCCGGCTCCTGGGTCCAGAGTCAAGTGGTATCGGCAGGCGCCCGCCAGGTCCATCCGCTACTCGATTGGTGCACAATGCATATTATGTCAAATTCTTGATGCCGTCGGGCACCGCAAGCAATGGGCATTTGCCGGAATTCCCCCTTTCCCGACGGCTTGTCCCGTTCCGGTACGCAATATGCGCCGTCTGATTCCTGTCGACATCACATCGCGCTGCAGAGCGACCGCAAGTCACGACCAAATGCTGCCGCAAGACCGATCGCGCCCAGACGCGCTCGTTTGCCCGAACCGCTCGCCGCGTGCTCATCGCCCGATGAATGCGCGGCCGATCTCGAGCGCCATGTGGTACGGCTCGGGATCATCGCGGTTGCTCAGCACGATGACGGTCAGGCGTTGTCGTGGCCAGCGCACGATGACGTTGCGGAAGCCGATCGTTTCGCCTGAATGCCACTCGGTGTCCGCGGTCAGGCGCCAGCCGTATCCGTAATCGACGGCAGGATCGTCCGAGTGCGTCCAGGCGGTCGTTGCGAGCTGGCGCGACTTGACGTCGAGCAGACGATCGTCGTACCACGCGGCATCCCAGCGGGCCAGGTCGTCGATCGACGAATAGATGCCGCCGTCGCCGAGCACGGAACTGGTCAGGCTCTGGTCCGTGCGCATCCACTTGCCATCGATGCTGCTGTAGCCGAATGCGCGCCGTGCGATGGCCGGCGCGCCCTCCACATAGGCCAGGCTGTCCTGCATGCCGAGGGGAACGAAGATGCGTTCGCGCAGGAATGCCGGAAACGTCTTGCCCGATGCGCGCTCGACGATCAACGCGAGCAGCGCGTAGCCGCTGTTGCTGTAGCGCCAGGCGCTGCCGGGAGCGAAATGGCGCCGCGGCTCGTGTTCGAGCAAGGCCAGCACGTCGGCATCGCGCAGCGGCTCGACGCGATCGGCCGGGATGATGTCTTCGTAGTCGATCAGGCCGCTCGTGTGGCTCAGCAGGTGGTGGATCGTGATCGCGTCCTGCGTCGATGGCAGTTCCGGCAACCAGCGCCGCGCGCGGTCATCGAGCGCGAGCGCGCCTTGCTCGGCCAGCAGGAGGATCGCAGCAGCGGTGAATTGTTTGCTGATCGAGGCAAGCCGGTAGTTCGTCGCCGGTGTTGCCGCGATGCCGGCTTCGAGATCGGCTTGTCCGTGGGCATGACGCACGACAGCCTTGCCGTCGTGCAGGACGAGGACCGAGGCGCCCGGCACCTTGCCGGCGTAGTCACGCAGGATCGAATCGGTGTGCGCTTGCATCGTGGCTCCGGTTGCACAGCCGCCTTGCAGGACGAGTGCCGCGACAGGCACGGCAATGCAGAGGCAAAGTCGCGCGCACGCCGCGGAACTCACCGGCGCCCTCGCCTATTCGATCGGCACGTCATGTGTCGCTCGCGCCGGCGTCGTCGGCGGCAGGCTGTAGTGCCACCACTCGAGCGCGTAATTGCGGAATCCCGCCTGCTCCAGCGCGTGCCGCAGGCGCTGCCGGTTGGCGCGTTGCGGCGGCGTGATGTCAGGCGTGTCGGTATGCGCGCGCACATCGAAGAAGTCGAACGGCGTGCCCATGTCGAGTTCCTCGCATCGACCGTCCTCGCCGCAGCGTTCGAGCGTGAGGTCGACCGTGTCGCCCCGGCTGTGGCCCGAAACCGGCGCGATGTAGTCACCGAGCAAGGCAGATTTTTCGATGTTCGGGAAGTATCGCGACTTGCCGGCCTGGTCGGCGGAATCGCCGGCCCAGCGCACGAAATGCCGGACCGCGCGTGCCGGCCGGTAGCAATCGAACACGCGCAGGCGAAAGCCGTCCGCACGCAGGGCTTCCTGCGCGCGTTGCAGGGCGCGGGCGGCCGGTTCGAGCAGCAGGCAGCGGGCCGCGGAGTAGCCGTCGATGCGCGTGCCGACGAAGTTGTCCGGACCTGCGTAGCGCATGTCGAGTGCGATGTCGGGAATGCGCGTGGCCACGTCGACGAGGCCGGCTTCGCCGGTGCTTTTCGCTGCGGACGTCGTCGATCGGGCGCCGCAGTCGCGCTCGCGCGTGAAGTCGAGGTCCTCGAAGTCGTAGCTGAAATCGGCCTCCGGATCGACTTTCGCCATGCGCAGGCTTGCCGGCGCGTCGCCGGTGCCGAAGTCGAGCCAGGCCTCGGCATCGACGCTGTCGTCGTGCCAGTCGACAAGAACGCGCATGCCGACGTGCATGAGGGTTCCGCGCAGCAGCGGCGACTTGTGCGCGGCGAACTCGACATGTCCGCCGACCGCACAGATCGACACCTCGCCGAACCAGGAATCGCGCCAGACTCCGAGCCTGCCCTGCAACTGGCGTGCACCGGCGGTCTTGCGGGACGAGGTGTCGGGCAGCGTGCGGCGGGTCGTTTCCTTCGATTCTGCAGCGAGTTCGGCGGCCAGTTCGGCGACCGTCCTGCCCTGCCCCGGCTTCGTGAACTGCTTGAGCAGGACCGCATTGACGACCGTGCGCGCGTCACCGGCTTCGCCGTTCGTCAGCATGACGAAGCCGCTGCGTCGGTCGGGCAACAATGTCAGTACCGAATACATGCCGGACAAGGTTCCGGTATGCGAAACGGTCCACGCGCCATCGACATCAGCGAGCCGCCAACCGTAGGCATAGGCAAGGAAATGCGTGTTGTCCCAGGCACGCCGCCGCGCGGAAACGGGCATCGGCGTGCGCGGCGTCCACAATGCCGCACGCTGCTCAGGTGGCAACCACGCGACCGCGCGCGCATCGGGCGCCAGCCAGTTCGTCGCCCAGGCGAGCATGTCGTCGAGGCTGCAGCGGATGCCACCCGCCGCCGCCGAGGTGATCGCCGGAATGTTTTCGGAATCCGCATCCGTGACGACATTGCGACCGCGCTCGCGCCGATGCGGCTGGGCGACATCGTCGTTCCGGTCGCGGCGCCACGCGCCGACGCGGCAGCCAAGTCCGAGCGGCTCGAACACCTCGCGCCGGACGAGTTCCTCGTAGCTTGCGCCGCCGACCGCAGCGGCAAGTTCACCGGCCACGACGTACAGCAGGTTGTCGTAGGCATAGCCCGCACGAAAGCTGTAGGCCGGCTTCAGGTGGGCGAGCCCGGCAAGGATGTCGGCGCGCGTGTAGTGGTTCGGTTCGGGCCACAGCATGAGGTCGCCGCCGCCTTCGGGCAGGCCACTGTTGTGCACGAGCAGTTCGCCGACCTGCATGTGGCGCGTGACCCACGGATCGTGCATGCGGAACGACGGCAGATGCCGGACGACCGGATCGTCCCAGCGCAATTTTCCCGACGCAACCTGGCGTGCGAGCACGGCCGCTGTCATCGCCTTGCTGTTGGAGGCAATCTTGAACAGGGTCTTCGAGGAAATTGGCTGGCCTGATCCGGCCACGCGCTCGCCCGCCGTGCGCGTATAGACGACCTTGCCGTCCTCGATCACGCCGAGCGCAAGACCCGGCAGGCGGTAGTGCGCCATGACCTCGTCGAACACGCGATCGTATGCCGCGTTCGCCGTCGCGGCGAACGCGGCGGCGGGCGCGAAACCGAGCAGGGCGAGGCCGAGGAGGCATGCGCCGGAAAGCCGTTTCGCGGCGCGCGTCATCGCTGCGCCGCGGCTTCCGCCGCCTGCCAGACACGCAGCAGGTTGCCGCCCCAGATCTTCGCGATTTCGGCGTCGTCGAAACCGCGCCGGCGCAACCCGGCGCTGACGTTGCGCGTTTCCGAGGCGTCCATCCAGCCGGTCAGCGCGCCGCCGCCGTCGAAATCCGACGCGATGCCGACATGTTCGATGCCGGCAACGTTCGCGATGTGCACGATGTGATCGAGCAGGTCTTCGAGCGTCGCCAGTGGATGCTCCTGCTGAATGCGCTGCATGCCTTCGAGGTAGGCCGGCAGTGCATCATGCTCGTCACTGTCGAACGCGTCGGCTCCGGCCTGCTTCGCGACGTCCGCCTCGAGCTGTTTCTCGGCCGCCTTGCGGGCAGGATCGATCTTCAGGAATTCCTTGTAGGCGACCGCCTGGATGACGCCGCCCCTGGCCGCGATCGCGCGAAGCAGGTCATCGGGCAGGTTGCGCGGATGGTCGATGAGTGCACGCGACGAGGAATGCGAGGCGATGACGGGCACGCTCGACACGTCGAGAACGTCGCGCACGCAGGCATCCGAAGCATGCGAGACGTCGATCATGACGCCGAGCGTGTTCGCACGCTGCACGACCTCGCGACCGAACGTGGCGAGGCCTTGCGTGGCCGGCGCCGCTTCGCCGAGCTCGGCGTTCGGCTGCGAGCTCGTGCAGATGTCGTTGTTGCCGACATGCACGAGTCCGAGGTAGCGCGCGCCGCGCGCATGCGCGGCATCGAGCCGGTCAAGGTCGTGGCCGAGCGAGTAGCCGTTCTCGATGCCGATCATGGCCGACAGCAAGCCGCGCGCATGATTCGCACGGACGTCGGCCGGCGAAGTTGCGAGCGCGATGCGGTCGCGGTTGCGTTCGACCAGCAGTTCAATCGCCGAATACTTGCGCTCGGCTGCCTCGACAGCCTGCGCGTAGCCCGCTTCGGTCAACGGCCCCTGCCCTACGTAGATGACGAAGAAGGCCGCGTCGAGTCCGCCGCGTTGCATCTTCGCAAGGTCGACCCGCAGGCTGCTGTCGCCGCCCGCATCGAAGCGCGGCGCCCTCATGTAATCGGACGGGATGTCGACATGCGAATCGATCGTCAGCAGCGGCGGCGCGGCGGCGGCTGGCGCAGGCGCCTGCTCGCGCACGGGAGCCGCGCAGGCCGCAAGCAGCCCCGCCAGCAGCAAGGTACTGGCGGTCCGGATATGCATCAGGGATCCTGCCAGGCCGGCTGCGCGATTTCGCCGGCGATCATCTCGCTGTATGTCTGCCTGCTGCGCGCGAGCGCGAGGCGTCCTTCATCGACGAGCACCTCGGCGGCCAGAGGCCGCGAATTGTAGGTCGATGCCATCGATGCGGCGTAGGCGCCGGTCGTCTTGATCATGAGCAGGTCTCCCGCTTCGCATTCGGGGATCTGGCGGTCACGCGCAAACGTGTCGCCGGTTTCGCAAACTGGTCCGACGATGTCGCAGGTCGTCATGCGCCGCGGCTTCGAGGTGACCGGAACAATATCGTGCCAGGCATCGTACAGGCTCGGTCGCGCGAGGTCGTTCATGGCCGCGTCGATGACGAGGAAGCGGCGCTGCCCGGCAAGCTTGACGCGGACCACGCGGGTCAGCAGCACGCCAGCCTCGGCGACGAGCCAGCGGCCCGGTTCGAGGATGATGCGGCCGCTGAAGCCGTCGAGCGCATGCCGGATCGTTTCGACATAGGCCTGCGGCCCGACCACGCGATCATGACCTTTGTGGTAACACACGCCGAGTCCGCCGCCGACATCGATCGAATGGATCACATGGCCCGCGGCTTCGAGCTCGCGGCGAAATCCGGCGACCCGCTCGAGCGCGTCACGGAACGGTTCGAGCGAAAGGATCTGCGAACCGATATGCACGTGCAGTCCGTTGAGGCGCAGGTTCGGAAACTGCGCGTGCCCGGCAAACCATTGGCGTGCTTCGTCGATGTCGACACCGAACTTGTTCGCGGCAATTCCGGTCGAGATCTTCGCGTGGGTCCGCGCATCGACGTCGGGGTTGATGCGCACCGCGACATCGGCGACGCGACCCTGGGCCGCGGCGAGGTCCTGCAGCGTTTCGAGTTCGGCCCGTGATTCGACATTGAAGCGCGCGATACCGGCAGCAAGCGCGATGCGCATTTCATCGGTGCTCTTGCCGACGCCCGAGAACACGATGCGGCCCGGTTCGATGCCCGCGTCGAGCGCGCGTCGCAGTTCACCGGCGGAAACGATGTCCGCGCCAATGCCCGCCGCGGCCATCAGCTCGAGGATCGCCCGCAGCGGATTGGCCTTCACGGCAAAGCAGATCTGGGCATCGAGTCCGAACAGCGCGCCTTGCAGGTCGCGGATGCGCCGGCGGATCGCGCTCGCCGAGTAGACATGGCACGGCGTGCCGGCATGGTTCGCAATGGCTTGGAGATCGACGCCGTCGAGACAGGCATTTTCGGGGCACGCCAATGCGCTGGTGGCGATCGCTGCGGAATTCACGGTCAGGCGCACGCCGTCGGATTCGGAGGAAACGGGAAACGGAGCGGCGCGATCAAGCGCCGCTCCTTGGGCAGCGCTCAGAAGTTCAGCGAAACGGTCAACTGTGCATAGCGCGGTGTCTGGTACGAGGTGCCCTGGCGGTACTCGGGATTGATGAACCCGATGTCCGTCTCGAGCTCGTCGTCGACTTCGGTGACGCGTTCGTGGTTGAGCAGGTTGTAGACGGCCAGCTTGACGCGCAGGTCGGCCTCGCCGAACGAGCGCATCCAGGTCACGTTGACGCCGACGTCATAGGTCCACGGCAGGCGACCGCCCGAGCCACGCGGACTCAGTTCGTAGACGCGCTCGGACGGCACGTCCGACGTGCAGTTGGCGACGCAGACGTAGTTGCTGTGGTAGTTCGTGCCGTCGAACGGGTTGCCGACGCCGAACGCATTGACCGGACGCCCGGACTGCGCGTTCAAGGTGCCGCCGATTGCCCAGTTCTCGTTGAATCCGTACGCGCCGCGCAGCTTGAACTGGTGGCGGCGGTCATTTGGCAGGTATCCCTTGCCGCCGAGGTTGACCCAGGGATCGTCGAAGTTCTCGGTGCGGCCGGTGTCGGAGAAATCGGTGTCCGAATTGACCGGTCCTTCCGCATTGCCCTCGCTGTAGGACAGCGTGTACGAGGCATTGAACGCCCAACGTTCGTCCCAAGCGCGGTCGATCTGCAGTTCGAGTGCCTTGTACGTGCGGTTCGGCTTCGAGTAGCCCGCTTCCCCGACGTAGTTGCCGTCGTCGTCATAGATCGCCCAGCCCGCGACCGAGGTATCGATCGTCACATAGGCGTCACTCTCGCCGTCGCAGTCGGTATCGGTGAACACGGTCGCGTCGCGACCCGGGTTGCCCATGATGTAGCCGATGTAGCCGGGTTCGCCGTCGCACAGGATTCCGTTCGAGGTCAGTTCCATGTCGTCGATCGCGTTGGTCAACCGGCGATAGATGCCGCGCGCGCCCCACGACCACTTGTCGTCGAGCATGGCCTGGAATCCGAGGATCAGTTCGTCCTGGTAGACCGGATCGATGTCGGCGTCGACCTCGCCGCGCAGGTCGCCGACCGTGCCGTCGCCCTGCGAGTCGTCGATCGGGCCGATCTGCGCGCCGAGGATCGGCCGCCGGAACGTGCTGCCGTTGAACTCGAAGTCCTCGAACCCGTTGAGTGCGTAGAACGTGCGCACGTCGGAGAATCCGCCGGCCTGCTTGATGTTGATGACGTTCGCAACCGGCAGGAAATACCGGCCGAGCGTGCCGAACACCTTGGTCCGGCCGGCGCCGCCCGGATCCCACGAGAAGCCGAGTCGTGGCGCGATCATGTCGTCGATCTTGATGTAGCTGTCACCGTCGGAGTTCTTGTTGTCGAACGCTTCGATGCGCACGCCGGCATTGAGGATGAAGTTCGACGTGATCGACCAGCTGTCCTCGAGGTAGTACGCACTGTTGGTCGATTCGAACGTGCCATCGACCTCGTTCGTGCGCGTGCGCACATAGGCCGTGATCCCGTCCGGCACGACGCCGCCATTCGGCAAGGTCGCGCCCGGCGTCGTGCTGCGGATCTCGTACAGCAGCCGGTCGAGGCCAGGGTAGAACTGCGCGTGGTTCGAGGTGTTCGTCTCGTGATCGAGGCCGAAGCGCAGCAGGTGGTCACCGAGCGTCCATTCGAAATCGAGGCGCGCGGCTTCGCGATCGTCGAGGCGCTCGGCGACGGTCGAACTGCGCGTGCAGCCGATGTCGCCCGCGCCGCCGGTGCGCAAGTCGCGGATGCGGCTGCAATTGATGTCGTTGAGGCTCGATTGGGCGAACTCGCGTTCGTTCTCGCCGTACATCGCCTTGACCGAGAAGTTGTCGGCGAGGTAGCCGGTATAGGTCGCCGACCAGTTCGTGCCACCGCTGTCGATGTACTGCGTGTTGGTGAAATCGCCGCGCTCGCCGGCGTCGAGATCGAACTGGTACACGTCGGTCGCCTGCTTGTTGCCGTCGCCGAAGGCGAGCACCTCGAACAGGTGGTTGTCGCTGATCTGCCAGTCGAGCTTGGTGCCCCAGAAGCCGTCGTCGGACTTGCCCTTGTTGATCAGGTTGCCGGTACTCGTCGTGTTGGTCGGCTCGTAGTCGCGCACTTCGTACAGGGCGAAGAAGAACAGCTTGTCGCGGACGATCGGGCCCGACGCATACACGTTGAGGTTGCGCCGGTCGTACTCGTCGTGACTGGCGATGTAGTACGGATTGCCATCGGCATCGTAGTGGTCCTCGCCGCTGGTCTGCGCGAATGCCGGTTCCCAGACCGCTTCGGCGCCGAACTTGAACTCGTTCGTGCCGGACTGGGTCACCGCGTTGATGACGCCACCCGTCGTGCGCCCGAACTCGACCGAGTAGCCGCCGGTCTTGACCTGGAATTCCTTGTAGAACGCGAACGGCACCGACGAGAAGCCGACCCGGTTGTAGAAGTCGGTGACATTGAGGCCGTTGATGTAGACGCTGTTCTCGGCGACCGACGAGCCGCCGAACGAGACGCCGCCGAACTCGCCCTTGATCACGCCGGGCGCGAGCAGTGCGACCGACAGCGGATCGCGTTCGACCGGCAGGCGCGCGAGCTCCTCGCGCGTGACATTGGTTGCGCTTTCGACCGAGGTGACGTCGACCGCGGCAGCGGCAGCGATGCCGGTGACGGTGATCGTATCGAGGGTCGCTTCGGCGACGCCGATGTTGACCGTGGTCGCATTGCCGAGGCTGACGACGACGTCGACCGGTGTGCCACCCGCACTCGATTCGAGTTTGTACTCGCCGACCGGGAGGAATGGAAAGCGGTAGTTTCCGGAGCTGTCGGCCGTTACCGTGCGCGTGAATCCGGTTGCCGGACTGACGATCGTGACGACCGCGCCGGCCGCCGTGCGGCCGACGACGGAACCGTCGGTGTTCGCCGCGTGCGCCGATACCGGCAGCATCAGCGAAAGACTGATTCCCATCGCCAGACACAAGGCGGACTTGCGCAGGACGCGGTTTCTGTTGCCCATGATCTACTCTCCCCGTGATGTTGATTGAGCTTTTTTTCTGCCTGCCCCGGAACGCGGCGGAAGCGGCAGTGCCTTCCACGCGAACGCGTAATCCCACTGGTCGAAATACAGGTTGCCGCCGCTCCACTCCGCTTCACCGCGCTGCAGGTCGACGGTCTCCGAACGGAAATGCTGTTTCGCGGGCACGAACGCACGGCTGTAGTCGTCGTTGAACGCGATGCGGTAGGCGTCCTGGCTGCCGAGATAGAATCCCGCGATGGCCGGGTCGTCGCTGTCGAGGCGTCCGCTCGTCACGTCCATCGGGATCCAGCCATACGGCGCGATCCAGAGCTGGCCCCAGTCGTGCAGGTTGCTGTAGTCGGTATCGGACCAGACCATGCCCGATTGCCAGCGCGCCGGAATGCCGTTGAGGCGCAGCAAGGCGATCAGCAGCAAGGTCTGCTGGCCGCAGTCGGCGTGGCCGGCGTGGAGCGCGTAGTCGCTGATGTTGCTGATCGTCGAATACTCGCGCGCGCCGGCCCAGGGAATGCGGTCGACTGCGGCATAGAGTTTCTGTGCGATGCGCCACGGGTGCGTCTCGTCGCCGACGATCTGCCGCGAGAGCAGGCGCAGCGACTCGGTGAACACGACATGCGGCGCGCGCTCGGCCACGAACGGCGCGAGTTCCGCATCGATCGTCGCGGGCACGACGCGTGAGGGGTCAATTGCATGATGGCGCGCGTACACGGTCAGTTCGTAGCTGACCGTGAACTCGGTGGGCTTGCCGGCCACTGCCGTCCTCTCGAGATGGACGGTTCGCTGGAGGGTCGATTCGGGCGCGATCCGATGTTTCGTCGGCGTGCTCCCGACGAAGTGGATGTCTTCCTGCTGGCCGGGCAGCGCGCGCGGATACGGAATCCATGCGCGGATGCGCTTGCCTGCAGGGACCGCGTCGGCGTTGACGGTCAGTGACTGGGTGACGCGCAAGCGACGCGGGGCGACGCTCGTCGCGCCTTGCGCGACTGCGGCTTCGAGCACTTCACGATGGTGCGCATTGGCCTTCTCCATCGGGCCGTCGCGAAACGGCGCCGCCGACGCGCGCCGCGTCCGAGCCTCGGCGCTGAGTCGGAACAGGTTCGACGGTGCGCGCTGGAAATAGAGTTCGCGGCCGTCGATGAGCTGGCGCTCGAACAGGCCTCGCGTTTTCCACTGCGCGAACTCGGCCTCGGCGAGATCGGGAATGCGCTCGCGCAGACGAGCCTTCAGCCGAGCTTCGTCGAGTGTGAAATCGAGCAGGATGCGACGCATCCGCTCGCGCTCGAACAGCAAGGCGTCGCGCAACACAGGGTCGGTGCCAGGCGCGGCCAGCGCATCGGTGATCGCGCGTTCGGCCACCTGGAACTGGCCGGCATCGACGCTCGCGATGACGCGTTCGATCGACGGCGTCGCGACGGCCTGCGGCATGTCCGCTGCGACGAAGACGGCGAGCAGCGCTGCAGCGGCGCGACGAAGCCGCTGCGCATGCAAGGCGTTGGCCGCGATCGATGCCGTTGCCGTATCCACCGTGTAGTGTTCCGCCTCAAGACACCGTGGCGGCTGTGTAACACGGTTGCATTCGACGGTCAATAATTTATGCTTTGCTTGCACATGGATGGAATCATCTATTCCGTGCTGCAACAAATGCTGTCGCGTCAGAGGGGAGGCGATGATCCAGACCGCGTGGCCATACCTCGCCTTGATGCTGCTTTGCGCCGGCATTTTTCCGGCACTCGAGCGCAGGTTCGGCTGGCGCGTTTTCGCGATCCTTCCGCCGATCGTGCTGACCTATCTGCTCGTGACCGCGCTGGCCGCCGCCGGGTTGTGGCAGGTCAATGACGAGATCCGCGGCACGCAGTCGGTCCTGATCTCGCGTCTCGTGCCGGCGCTGCTGTTCCTGCTCATGATCAACTGCGACCTGCGCGCGATCTTCCGGCTCGGGCCGCGCGTGCTCGGCGTGTTCTTCAGCACAAGCGTGTGCCTGTTCATCGCGTTCCTCGCCACGTTCCTCATCTATCGCCCGTGGCTGGCCGGCGATGCCTGGCAGCCACTCGCCGCATTGAGCGGCAGCTGGGTCGGCGGCTCGGCGAACATGATCGCGGTCAAGCAGGCCATCGACATGCCCGACTCGCTGCTCGCGATGTCCTTGCTGACCGACGCGATCGGCTATTCGATCTGGGTCGTCGTGCTGTTCTCGGTCGGTCCGTTTGCCGCCGCCTTCAATCGCTGGACGCGAGCCCGCTCGAGCGCCGACATCGCGGCGCCGCAGGCGCGCAGCGAATCGCCGGCCACCGCGGACAGCGTACTCGTCTGGCTTGGCCTGGCGCTGCTTGTTTCCGCCGGTTCCGCCGTGCTGGCCACGCATCTTCCTGTCTCGAGCATGCTCTCGGCGACCACGTGGACGATCCTGCTCGCGACCGCGTTCGGCCTCGTCGCCGGCCAGACGCCGCTGGCACGCTACCCGGGCGCCGGCTCGATCTCGGGCGCGCTGCTGATCGGCGTCGTTGCGGTCCTCGCCTCGCAGAGCAATTTCGACGGTATCGGCGCGGCTCCGCTGTACCTGCTGTGCGGTGCGACGATCCTGCTCATTCACGCCGTGCTGCTCGTGCTCGCCGCGCGCGTGTTCCACTTCGATCTGTACCTGTGCGGGATCGCTTCGCTCGCACATGTCGGCGGCGTCGCCGCGACCCCGCTGCTGGCCGCGAGCTACGCGCGCGCACTGGTACCGGTCGGTATCCTGCTTGCGTTGCTCGGCTATGTGCTCGGGACGGGCTTCGGCCTCGTCGTCGCCTCGATCCTATCCCGCTGGGCGGTTCCATGAGGGCTGACCGATCATGATCGCAAACCGCTTCCTGCTTGGCGTCGCGATTGCGCTCGCCGCTGCCACGCCGACGGTCCACGCGCGCGACGCCTCGACCCGCGCGGCCCCGGCGCATGGCGTGATCGACGTCGACGAGATGCATCTCGCGGCGGATTTCTGGATCGCGAGACTTGCGACGCCTGACGCACCGATCCTCGATCGCGCAGCGATCAGGACGCAGAACGAGCGCCTGTTCGAGCTTGACCGCTCGATGCACGACCTGCGCGCCCTGCCGCCGACGTTGAGCCGCGAGCAGGTCGTCGACTGGATCGACAAGCTTGCCGAAGTCCCGCGCAAACCACTGCATGACGAGCGAGGCGAGATCATCGCCACGTCGGTGATCGATGCGATCGTCGCCAACCGCAACATCGACGCGATCGCAGGGACACAGGAGCTGCGCCACGGCCTCGTCGTGCAGCGCGCCGACCTGCGTGCTTTCCCGACCCGCCAGCGCGTCTTCAGAACGGCCGACGACACCGACATCGACCGCTTCCAGGAAAGCGCACTGTTCCCCGGCACGCCGGTCGTCATCGTCCACACGAGCCGCGACGGCCTGTGGTCGTTCGTCGTCAGCCCGCGCTATGCGGCCTGGATCGAGACCCGGTACGTCGCGACCGGCACGGCCGGACAGGTGTTCGGTCATGCCGAGAAGACACCGTACCGGATCATCACCGGCGCCGACGTGCATACCGTGTTCACGCGCGAAGCGCCCGCTGTGTCGAAACTGCGCCTCGACATGGGCGTGCGCGTTCCGGTGCTCGCAGACTGGCCGTCCGATCGCCTCGTCAACGGCCAGCATCCGTATGCCGCGCACGTGATCGAACTGCCGGTACGCACGGCGGACGGGTCACTCGCATTCGCCCCTGCCCTGCTCCGGAAGAACGCCGACAGCGCTTCGGACTACCTGCCACTGACGCGCGCAAACCTGATCCGCCAGGCATTCAAGTTCCTCGGCGAACGCTACGGCTGGGGCCATGCCTACGAGGGCCGCGACTGCAGCGGCTTCGTGTCGGAGGTCTACCGCAGCATGGGGGTCGAGATGCCGCGCAACACGAGTGCGCAGGGCGTCAGCCCGGCACTTGCAAAGCGCATCTTCGAGGGCGACGACGATCGGGCAACACGCCTGCGCGAAGCGCGGGCCGTCGAGGTCGGCGATCTCGTCTACATCCCGGGCCACGTCATGCTCACGATCGGCCATGTCGACGGCGAGCCGTGGATGATCCACGACACGACCGGGATCAGCTACCGCAAGCCGGACGGCAGCATGGCGCGCGTCCGCTTGAACTCGGTGTCGGTCACGCCGCTGCTGCCACTCCAGTTCAGTGACACCGAGAGCTACGTCGACCGCATGCGCAGCATCGTGCGGATCCGTCCCGACACCGCCACCCGACCGGCAGGCCACCCATGAAGATCACCGATATCCGCTTCGGCATGCTGCGCGTGCCGCTGAAGACGCCGTTCAAGACCGCGCTGCGCACGGTCGAACAGGTCGAGGACATCGTCGTCATGATCAACACCGACAGTGGCCATGTCGGTTTCGGAGAAGCGCCGGCGACAGCCGTGATCACCGGCGACACCCACGGTTCGATCGTCGAGGCGATCCGCCACTACATCGCGCCACGCCTGATCGGCCAGGACGTCGCCGACCTCAACCGCATCACGCACCTGATCCAGGGCGCGATGGAGAAGAACTCGAGCGCGAAGGCCGCCGTCGAGATCGCGATCTACGATCTCTGGGGCCAGCTGTACGATGCACCGCTGTACCGACTGCTCGGCGGCGGTGATCCGGTCATCACGACCGACATCACGATCAGCGTCGACTACATCGACAAGATGGTCGCCGACTCGCTGGCCGCGGTCGAACGCGGTTTCGAGTCGCTGAAGATCAAGGTCGGCAAGGACATCGGCGTCGACATCGAACGGGTCAGGGCGATCCACGCCGCGGTCGAGGGACGCGCGTTGCTGCGCCTCGACGCAAACCAGGGCTGGACCGCGAAACAGGCCGTATACGCCCTGCAGTCGCTCGAAGACGCCGGCGTCCATCTCGAACTCGTCGAGCAGCCGGTCAAGGCACACGACCTCGATGGCATGAAATACGTGACCGAGCGCGTGCACACGCCGATCATGGCCGACGAGAGCGTGTTCGGGCCGACCGAAGTCATCGAGTTGATCCGCATGCGCGCGGCCGACATCATCAACATCAAGCTCATGAAGACCGGTGGCATCTCGAATGCGATCCGCATCGCCGACATCGCCGAGATGTACGAGGTCGACTGCATGATCGGCTGCATGCTCGAAACGAGCATCAGTGTCGCGGCCGCCGTGCACGTCGCCGTGGCCAAGGCGAACGCGATCACGAAGATCGACCTCGACGGGCCGTCGCTGTGCGCGTTCAACCCGGTCGACGGCGGCGTGATCTTCAACGAATCCGAGATCAGCGTGACCGACGCCCCGGGACTCGGCATCCGCGAGATCCGCGGCCTCGAACCGATTGCCTGACGGGACCGGGAACCACGTCATGTCGCCGCTGCTGAAGATCCGCGCCGAGCGCGACCAGATGTCCGCCATCGAGCGGCGCATCGCCGACTACATCCTCGAGGAAGCGCATCTGTTGCGCGACTACTCGTCGCAGCAGCTCGCGAACGCGCTGAAGATCAGCCAGTCGAGCGTGGTGAAGTTCAGCCAGAAGCTCGGATTCAAGGGCTATCCCGACCTCAAGTATTCGATCGGCGAGGCGATCGCACGTGGCGACGTCGGCGAAGGCAATGGCGTGGTCGAACCGGCGCGCGACGATCCGCATGCGGCGCTGGCCGAAAGCCTGTGGCACAGCAAGTCGCTGGCCGAGCAGGAAACGCGCCTGATCAATCCGTCGGCCAAGGTCGATGCGATTGCCGAAGCGATCGCCAGGGCCGGCAAGGTCTTCCTGATCGGCCTCGGCGAAGACGGCATTCCGGCGCGTGCATTCGCGATGCGCATGTCCCTGCTCGGCATCCTGACCGTGCATCATTTCGATGCCGTGTTGATGGCGACCGGCATCGCGAGTGCACAATCCGGCGATGTCCTGCTCGTTTTCTCCGAGCATGGCCAGCAACCAGGCCTGTGCCAGATCGGTCGCCAGTTCCGCGAGCGCCACGGTATGGTCGTTTCGGTGACCCGGCACACCGCGAACCCGTTGCGCGCGCTGGCCGGCCATTCGCTGCTCGTTTCGGCGCATGACGAGCGTGCGCATATCGAACCGTTGCTGTACCAGTCCGCCTTGCGCCACCTGCTCGACATCCTGTTCGTCCTGCTCTGCGAGAACGGCAAAGGCCGGCTCGCCGATCTCGACGCGAACCTCGAACGCATCCGCAACCTTTCCGAGCCATGAGGCGCATTGCTGCGGAACCGGGCATGCTCGCGCTGTTTCAGCCGCGGAGCCTGCGATGACCCGCCCCAGCACGATCAGGCGTTTCCGATGGCATGCCTGCGCCCTGCTCGCGCTCGCCTCGTGTTCGACGCCTGCGACCGAACACCCGTGGTCGAACGCACGCCAGATGATCGTCGTCACGACCGCGGACCTGGAAAGCACGCACGGCACGCTGCAACGCCATGAACGCCGGGACGGCGAATGGCATGCGCTCGCTGCGCCGGTGCCGGTCGTGATCGGGCGTGCCGGGTCGGCCTGGGGCATCGGCCTGCATCCGCCCCAGCCGGGGCTCCAGAAGAAGGAAGGCGACGGGCGCAGCCCGGCTGGCGTGTTCGCGCTCGGTACGGGCTTCGGTTACGCGCGCGCGGGCACCGGCGCATGGCCCTACTCCGCCATGTCGAGCGGGCACTGGTGCATCGACGTGGCCGACTCGCCGCTGTACAACCGCATCGTCGATGCCGGCGATGTCGGCGCCGGCGCGACCGCAGGCTCGACCGAACCGATGCGCCGCGACCTGCATGCCGATGGCGACATGCGCTACAGGCTCGGTTTCGTCATCGGGCACAATCCGCGCAATGTCGCGGGCGCCGGCAGTTGCATCTTCGCCCACCTGTGGAGCGCTGCCGATTCGACGACGGCCGGCTGCACCGCAATGGCCCAACCGGCCATGCAGGCCTTGCTGGACTGGCTGCAGCCCGATGCGCATCCGGTGTTCGTGCTGCTGCCGCAGCAGGAGTACCGGCGCCTGCGGGACGCATGGAAGCTGCCTTGATCACGCACGCTGCAAGCGACGCGCGCCGAAACCGAACCCTGCCCACGGACTCCCGCCAGCCATGACGACGACTTCCCGCATCCTGCTCGGCCTCGTCGCCGGGGCACTGTCCGGCCTGCTGCTCGCATGGTTCGACCCTGCCCTCGCCGCGCGTGCCGCGGCGTTCGCGCAGCCGGTCGGGCGGCTCTGGCTCAACGCCTTGCAGATGACCGTGGTGCCGCTCGTGCTGGCCCTCGTCATCGTCGGCGTCAACGCCGCGACCGATGCCGCAGCGTCCGGCCGCACCGCGCGGCGGGCAGTCATCGTGTTCGCCGTCTTGCTGACGGCCGGAGCCGTTTTCACCGCACTGGCCGCACCGTTCCTGCTCTCTTTCCTGCCACGCGACGAGGCGCTGATCGCAAGCCTGCGCGCGGCACTGCCGACCGAAGCCGCTGCATCGACCCCGCCCGGCTTCGGTGACTGGCTGACCACGATCATTCCCGCCAATGCGATCGCGGCCGCCGCGCAGAGCGCGATGCTGCCGCTCGTCGTATTCGGGCTGTTCTTCGGTTTCGCGTTGACGCGCATCGAAGCGGCGCGGCGCGCGCGCATGATCGAGTTCTTCCAGACCCTCGCCGACACGATGATCGTGATCGTGCAGTGGGTGCTCTGGGTCGCGCCGCTCGGCGTGTTCGCGTTGATCCTCGCGGTGTGCGCGACCGCCGGCAGTGGCGTGCTGAACGCGCTCGGCTGGTACATCGCGCTGCTGTGCACGCTCTACATCGCGGTCACGCTGCTGCTGTATCCGGTGGCCGTCGTGTTCGGCGGCGAGAAACTGCGTCACTTCGCGGCCGCGATCCTGCCCGCGCAGATGGTCGCCGCGAGCACGCAATCGTCGCTGGCCTCGTTGCCGGCGATGGTCGAGGGCGCGCGTGACCGGCTCGGCCACCCGCGCGAAACCGCGGCGCTCGTGTTGCCCATGGCGGTCTCGCTGTTCCGCATCACGAGCCCGGTGCAGTACATCGCCGTGGCCGCATTCATCGCATGGATCCACGGCATCGATGTCACCAGCGCGCAGTTGGCCGCGGCGACCGCGCTTTCGGTCGTCATCAGCCTCGGTTCGGTCGGCCTGCCCGGCCAGGTCAGTTTCATGGCCACCAACATGCCGGTCGCCTCGGCGATGGGGTTACCGGTCGAACCGCTCGGCCTGCTGCTTGCGGTCGACACGATTCCCGACATGTTCGCCACGGTCGGCAATGTCAGCGGCGACCTGACCGCAAGCAGCATCGTCGCGCGCGAGCGCGAAGCGGAGACCGTCAGCGACGCCTGAGGCGCGCGCCTACGGCGCCTCGAGCGTGCCGGCGAGCTGTCCCATGAAAGGTCGGTAGTAGCGAAGTTCGGCGATCGAATCGCGCACGTCGCTGAGCGCGGTATGCGCCGATTCCTTGTTGAATCCACGGCCGACTTCGGGTGCCCAGCGCCGCGCGAGTTCCTTGATCGTCGACACGTCGAGATTGCGGTAGTGGAAATAGCGCTCGAGGCGCGGCATCAGACGGTGCAGGAAACGCCGGTCCTGGCAGATCGAATTGCCGCTCATCGGCGACTTGCCGGGCGGCACCCACTGCACGAGGAACTCGACCGTCAGCGCCTCCGCCTCGCCGAGACTGACAGATGAATCGAGCACGCGCTGCCAGAGCCCGGACTTGCGGTGCTGGTTGCGGTTCCAGTCGTCCATTGCGAGCAGCCGCGCCTCGTCGTGATGGATCGCGAATTCCGGGCCTTCCGCCAGCACATTGAGATCGCGGTCGGTGATCACGGTCGCGACCTCGAGGATCGAGTCGTTGTCGGTGTCGAGCCCGGTCATCTCGAGGTCGATCCAGATCAGGTTGTCTTCGTTGGGTTGCGGCGCGCGCGCTGCCGACATCATGTTCTCCATCCCCGGAATGCGTCGATTATTGCCGCAGCACGCCGCAACGCCAAGCACCGGCTTGCGCGGCGCGTGTAGCATGCGGCGATTGCCCTGCCGCGAACGGACCGCGATGGCCTCGACGACCTTGTACTGGCACGACTACGAAACGACCGGCGCCGATCCGAGGCGTGATCGCGTCGTGCAGTTCGCCGGCATCCGCACCAACCTCGAGCTCGAGCCGGTGTCGGAACCCCTGATGCTGTACTGCAAGCCGGTCGCCGACGTGCTGCCGCACCCGGAAGCCTGCCTGATCACCGGCATCACGCCGCAACTGGCCGAGCGCGAGGGGCGCATCGAAGCCGAGTTCGCCGCGGTCGTGCACGAGGAACTCGCCGCACCGGGCACCTGCGGCGTCGGCTACAACTCGCTGCGCTTCGACGACGAGTTCACGCGTCATCTTCTCTATCGCAACTTCCACGATCCGTACGAGCGCGAGTGGAAGGACGGCAATTCACGCTGGGACCTGATCGACCTCGTGCGCATGTGCTACGCCCTGCGCCCGGAAGGCATCGAATGGCCGCGTCGCGACGATGGCACGCCGAGCTTCCGCCTCGAGGATCTCGCGAGCGCGAATCACCTGAAGCAGGCACGCGCGCACGATGCGCTGTCCGATGTCGAGGCGCTGATTGCGCTTGCCCGGCTGGTCCGCGTGCGCCAGCCGCGTCTGTTCGATTTCCACTTTGCGCTGCGCCGCAAGCAGCGTGCGTTCGAACTGCTCGATGTCGCGCACATGACGCCGGTCGTGCACGTGTCCTCGCGCTTTCCGGCCAGCCGCGGCTGCCTCGGCATCGTCGTGCCACTCGCGATGCACGCGACGAACGCAAACGGCGTGATCGTGTTCGACCTCGATGCCGACCCGACGCCGCTGCTCGAACTCGATGCCGACGAGATCGCCGAGCGCGTGTTCGCCAAGCGCGTCGACCTGCCCGAGGAGGTCGAGCGTATCCCGCTCAAACTCGTGCATGCGAACCGCTCGCCGGCCCTCGCACCGCTCAGCGTGCTCAACGGCATCGATCATGCGCGCATCGGCCTCGACCGCGAACGCGCGCTGGCCCATCTCGAACGCCTGCGCGGCGCCGAAGGCCTCGCCAGCAAACTGCAGCGCGTGTTCGCGACCCAATCGCCGGTGCCCGCCGACATCGATCCCGAACTCGCCTTGTATGCCGGCTTCCTGCCCGACGCCGACAAGCGCCTGCTGCGCGACGTGCGCCAGTCGACACCCGAGCAACTCGCGCGCCATCCGCCGCTGTTCCGCGACGCGCGCTACGCCGAACTGCTGTTCCGCTACCGCGCGCGCAACTGGCCGCATACCCTCGACGACGACGAACTCGCCCGCTGGAATGCATTCCGCGACGACCGCATGCGGCGCGAGACGGCCCTGACCGGACTGACCCTCGAGCACTACTTCGCGACGATCGGGACGTTGCGCTCGACCGCATCAGCCGCGCAGCACGTGCTGCTCGACGCGCTCGAGGCCTGGGGGCGTGAGCAGGCAAGACAGTAGTGCGGCAGGTACTGGCCCGGATCCTCGATACGGTTTCCGTTCGCATCACACTGGAACGACTGAATGCCCGTACTCGTCACGATGCTGCTTACGCCATGTGGACCGCAGCCGTTCGCGCCGTATCCGTAGGCACCGGGCGCGTTTGTGCTGACGTCGCTCTTGCGATCGAGGTTGCCGTTTGCAGTGTAGCCGTAGGTGATCGGTGGTGGACCGACCCGAGCCGAGAGCTGGCCCTGGGAATCTGAACAGCCCGATAGGTGGATTACCTGCTCACTGA
>CAZPLY010000028.1:0-37410 GCA_964587775.1 uncultured Dokdonella sp. | reverse complement strand
CGCTCCTACCGACATCTGCTGCGGGCTTCGATGACCGTGACGGCGTTGCCGCTGCGATGCCCTCAAGCCAACACATCGCGGCGTCGGAGCGACCCCGGTCGCGACCAGGACTGCCGCAGGATTCATCACACACCGCAAGATTGCTTTCGCGCCCAGGGGCGCTCCTGCCGACATCTGCCGCGGCTTCGATCACCGTGACGGCGTTGCCCGCTGCGATGCCCTCAAGCCAACCCATCGCCCTGTAGGAGCGACCCCGGTCGCGACCGAACCTTGCCGCAAGATTGATCGCGCGCATGCGCGCTCCTACCGACATCGGCCGCGGCCTTCGATCACCGTGACGGCGTTGCCGCTGCACATCGCCCTGTAGGAGCGACCCCGGTCGCGACCCGGCCGCGCCGCAAGATTCATCGCGCACCACAAGATTGCTTTCGCACCCGCACCATCCGGGGCCGGGATCGTCGACAACGGGACTTCGCGGAATGCCCGCGTCGGGCATCAGGTCAGGCGCTGGCGCAACGTCTCGAGCAGGTCGCGTGCGGCCTTCTCGCCCGCCGAATCGTTGGCGCCTTCGATCGTCACCTTGCTGCCGTCGCCCTCGGCGGCGACGCGGATGCCGAGCGTGACCGGCGTCGACACCTGGCGGTCCGCGGCGCGGCCGAACGTGATCGCCCGCTTGAACCAGCCCGGGCGCTCGCTGGTCGTTGCACTCGTGCGTACCGAATAGGTATGGGCGGCCTCGTCCTTCGCTTCGATCGTTGCCGCACCCGAACGTTCGAGGGCGAGGCCGATCCGCGCCCACGTGCTTGCCACGGTGTCGGCGACACGCAGGCCGTCACCGGCCAGGGCCGGGCCGGTCGCCATGCGCGGCACGGCGTCACCGGGCGATCCCGATGGCGGGGCGACCGCGCTCGAAGCCGTCGTCGCACCGGGCGCGCCGCGCTCCGGGATCACGAGCGTTCCGCTCGAATTCGGTCGTTCGAGGTCAGGCGGCACCTCGAGTGGACGGGTCTGCGTGCTCTTCTTGTAGGCATCGGGCTTGCTGCCGAACTTGCTGCGCATGTAGCCACAGCCGCCGAGCAATGATGCGGAGGCGATGACGCAAAGGGCGAAGGTCAGTGATCGGTTCACGGGGGTGGTTCCGTCGTCGTTGTAGCGGTTATCCGGCCGCGCTGGCGGGTTCGAGCAATCCTGATCGGGCGAGCACGGCTTCGGCGCGCGCCTGCAACGCGGGCGAAAGCACGGTCAGCGGCAATCGTGGCTGCGCGTCGCCGAGGCCGAGCCGATGCAGGCACCACTTGAGTGGAATCGGATTCGGTTCGGCACCGAGCAGTTCGAAGAGAGGCTGCAACTCGCGATCGAGCCCCGCCGCCGAACCGTCGGCGCGCGCGGCACGGTCGCAAAGCGCCTGCATCGCCGCCGGCACGAGGTTCGCGGCAACCGAAATGACGCCATCAGCGCCGGCCGCAATCGCACGCGCGCAGGTCGGGTCGTCGCCCGAATGGACGCGGAATCGTTCACTGCGCAAGTCGAGCAAGGCACGCATGCGTTCGCTGTCGGGCAGCGCTTCCTTGATGCCGACGATGCGCTCGTGGCGGCACAGGCGCGCAGTCGTTTCCGGCAACAGGTCGCAGGCGGTGCGCGACGGCACGTTGTAGAGGACGACCGGCAGGCCGCCATGCTCGGCGACCTCGCTGAAATGACGGTACAGGCCTTCCTGGGTCGGGCGCACGTAGGCCGGGGTGACGACAAGCGCCGCGTCGGCGCCGGCCGTCGCGGCCGTCCGCGTCTGGGCGATCGTCTTGCGCGTCGATTGCAGGCCGGTCCCGGCGAGCACGGCGATGCGCCCCGAAACCTTGCGCACGGCATGCCCGAGCAAGGCGATGAATTCGTCCTCGTCGAGCGCGGCGCCCTCGCCGGTCGAACCGGCGACGACGAGGCCGCGCGTACCACCGTGCAGCTGGCGATCGATCAGCCTCGACCATGCGTCGAGGTCGATCCGCTCGCCCGCGTCGCGGAACGGCGTGGCCAGCGCACAGATGCTTCCGGAAAGGTTCAAGGCGGGATCGGCAGGCGCTACTCGAAGCGCAGGATGGTAGGGCGTCGCGATGCCGAAGTCCAATTGCGCCGGCGCCGCTTTCGGTCATCGTGCGGCCTTCGCTTGCGACCCCCGGAGGCGCCCAGTATTCTCCGACAGGCAGGCGCAAAGCCCTGCATGACGAGCGCCGATGAAGCCGTGAAGCAGGCAGGAAAGCAGGTCTTGGGCGATCGCTCGCCGCGTCCCGCCGCGAACGAGAACCATCTGCTGATCAGCGTGTTCGCGAACGCCGATACGTCGCCGCTCGTCGCGATCAGCAAACGGGTCACCGACTGCGGCTGCAATGTCGCCGAAGCGCGTGTTTCCGCGCTCGGCAGCGAACTCTGCGTGCAGGTGCTCGCCCAGGGCTCCTGGGATGCGATCGCGAAGCTCGAGAACGCACTTGCCAAGCTCGACCGCGACGGCGGCCTGCGCCTCGTGCATTTCCGCACGAATGCCAAGCAGCAGCAGACCAACCTGCTGCCATACGTCGTCGAGGTGATCGCCGCCGACAAGCCCGGCGTGCTGTTCCAACTCGCCGAATTCTTCGCCGGGCACAACATCAGCATCGAGCAACTGCATTCAACGCGTTACCGCGCGATGCAGACCGGAGCCGACATGTTTTCCGCGCAGATCACGATCGGCATCCCGAACTCGATGCACCTCGCCGCCTTGCGCGACGATTTCCTCGAGTTCTGCGACGGACTGAATCTCGACGCGATCATGGACCCGATGAAGTTCTGAGCAGGCCATTCCCGAAGGACACATGAGCGGAAAGAAGACGATCCAGATCGGCAAGCCGGTGCCGGACCTGCGCGGCACCACCACCGACGGCAGCACGCTTTCGATCGGATCGCTGCGCGGCAAATGGATTGTCGTATATTTCTATCCGAAGGACGCGACGACCGGATGCACGCTCGAGGCACGGGAATTCCGCGATCTCGATGCGCGCTTCCGCGAGCTCGACTGCCAGATCATCGGGGTATCACGCGATTCGGTGGCCTCGCATGGCCGTTTCAGCGAAAAGCACGACTTGCCGTTCCCGCTGATCTCCGATGTCGACGAAACCTGGTGCAGGGCGTTCGACGTGATCCACGAGAAGGTCCTGTACGGCAAGCGCCATCTCGGAATCGTGCGCAGCACCTTCCTGATCGACCGGGCCGGCGTCCTGCGTGCGGAATGGCGCAAGGTCAAGGTCGCCGGCCATGCCGCGGCCGTGCTGGAGCAGTTGGCAAGCGCGTGACCGCAATCCCGTTCTCCGCAATCCGCAGGCCGGCGCATCCGTCGCGGCCCATTCTTTCCTGTCCACACAGCGAGACCCGCGCATGACCCGTGGCAAGCGCATCTACGTGCTCGATACCAATGTGCTGATGCACGATCCGACCTCGTTGTTCCGCTTCGAGGAACACGATGTCTTCATCCCGATGACCGTCCTCGAGGAACTCGATGCAGCAAAGAAGGGCCAATCCGAAGTCTCGCGGAACGCGCGCCAGGTCAGCCGCTTCATCAACGAACTGATCGAGCAGGACAAGACGCGCGGCATCGACGAGGGGCTTGACCTGCGCCTGCCGCAAGGCCTTCGGCTGGATCGCAACCCCGACGTCGGCCGGCTGTATTTCCAGACCCGCACCGCCGAACTGCCGGCTAATGGCCGCAAGCGCGCCCTGCCCGACAACCTGATCCTTGCCTCGGTCGTCGCCTTGCGCGAGCAGCACCCGGACGTCCCGGTCGTGCTCGTGACCAAGGACATCAACCTCAGGATCAAGGCCTCGATCTCCAGCATCACGGCCGAGGACTACGAGAACGATCGCGCGCTCGACGATTTCAGCCTGCTCTACGCAGGCCACAACGAACTGCCCGCGGATTTCTGGGACACGCACGCCGACCTGCGCTCGTGGTCCGAACGCGGTCACACGTTCTACGAGGTCGGCATGAAGGACGACGAGGACTGGCATCCGCACCAGTTCCTCTACCTGCCAGGCGAGAATGAAGTCGAACTGCGCGTGCTGCGCATCGCCAACGGCAAGGCCACGCTGCAGATCGTCGATGACTATCGCAGCGGCTCGCACACGGTCTGGGGCATCTCCGCGCGCAACCGCGAACAGAACTTCGCCCTCAATGCGCTGATGGATCCCGAGGTCGATTTCGTCAGCCTGCTCGGCACGGCCGGCACCGGCAAGACCCTGCTCGCGCTCGCCGCCGGACTCGCCCAAGTCATGGACCAGCAACGCTATCGCGAGATCATCATGACCCGCGCGACGGTGTCGGTCGGCGAGGACATCGGCTTCCTGCCCGGCACCGAGGAAGAAAAGATGACGCCGTGGATGGGCGCGTTGACCGACAACCTCGAAGTGCTGACCTCACCGCAGGAAGGCGGCGCGTGGGGACGCGCGGCGACCAACGACCTGCTTGCCTCGCGCATCAAGATCCGCTCGATGAATTTCATGCGCGGACGCACGTTCCTCAATCGCTACGTGATCATCGACGAGGCGCAGAACCTCACGCCAAAGCAGATGAAGACCCTGATCACGCGTGCCGGCCCGGGCTGCAAGATGATCTGCCTCGGCAATGTCGAACAGATCGACACACCGTACCTGACTGAAACGACGTCTGGGCTCACCTATGCGGTCGATCGGTTCAAGGGCTGGGAGCATTCCGCGCACCTGACCCTGCGCCGCGGGGAACGCTCGCGCCTGGCCGACTTCGCCTCGGAAGTGCTGTAACGGCGTTCGCCGCGACGATGGCAGCCGCAAGTGTGCGGGCAGACGGCTTCCGATCCGCCTGCCCGCACTGCCCTGTCAGGAAACGATGACGCGCAAGCCGCCCGCGGCTGCGCGAAGATTCAGAAGCGCAGCGCCCAGAGTGCTTCGAACTCGACGTTGTCGCCCTTCGTGTCGGTTCGGGCGCGATAACTCGGCACGCCGAGGAAGTACGGCGCGCTCGAATAGACGGCTTGCAGGCTGAGCCGCGCGTTGCGACCCGTGGCCCGCGCGTAGCCGAGCGCGATGGTATGGTCGGCCGGATCGGCATCGAGCGCCGAGCGCAGCAGGGCCGAAGTCGGCTCCGGCTGCTGGCGCGTCGTGTAACGCAATTCGACCGCGCCAAGCCGGGCGTTGGAATACGTCCAGCCCGCGCTGTAGACATCGAGATCGCGCCAGGCGAAGTCGGGACTTGCCCCGGTGCCGAGCAAGGCGAGGAAACGCCGCGGCAGCGCCGGATTCGTGAACGGAGTGACGTCGCTGTACATGACGCGCTGCACGCCGACATCGAACGCGAGCGATGGGGTCAGCGCATAGCTCACGCCGAAGCTCGCGCTGGCCGGAATGTCGAACTGCCCGGGTTCCGAATAGACGCCGCGATAGCTGTTCAACGCATCCATGTTGACGCGCGACTGGTAGCCGGTGGTCCAGGAGAGGCGCTCGCCGAGCCGGTTGCCGGCTTCGACGCGCAGGCCACCACCATACGATGACTCGCCGGCCATCGCCGGCCAAACGAGGGCGTCGTCACGCATCGTGACTTCACCGAGGCCGAGCGAAACGAAACGCTGGTAGGCGAGCACCGCGGTGACCCCGAGCGAACCGTTGCTGCCCCAACCACGCACATAGGACGGCGCGATGATCGTGCGTTGCAGGCCGATGCGCGGCAGCTCGGCGGCGACGTCCGCTTGCGGCATCGCGATGACATCGACCCGATCATCGACGACGCGATGCGCCATCGAAATCATGAAATGGGCGGAAGGATCGCGATCGATGAAACCGAGTGCGAACGCGAGGCTGCCGTTCTGGACCGGTGCATCGGTGACCTGCGGCGGCGACGATGCCGGCACGACGGCCCAGGCGAAATTCGGCGTGATGCTGACCAGCGCGTAATTGCGCCAACGCTCCGGCATCGCCGGGCGATCGAGCGCGGCACGCGATCCTGGCGCATCGATTTCCTGCGCCTGCACGGAAACGAAAAAGGGGAGCGTCAGCACGAGGCCGAGCGCTCCCACGAATTTTCCTGCTGTTGCTGTGCTTGCCCGCTGCATTGCCCTGTTGCTGCGGCCGAGGAAAGGAGTGTCGCGTTGCGCGGCGATTTTGGCGTAAACGCAACAACGGGTCAAGTACGCAACACGAACGTAAGTCCCCGCGCGACGGCGTTGTACACGCGCGCCTGGAAACCGGACAATCGGGCAAGGCGCGTCCTGTGGCGCAAAACCAACAACTCGCATGAGCAACCATCACGAGGGTCGGCCGGTCGCGCTGACGATCGCCGGATCGGATTCGGGCGGCGGTGCCGGCATCCAGGCCGACCTGCGCAGTCTTGCCGCGTTCGGCGTCCACGGCTTGAGCGTCCTCACCGCCGTCACCGCGCAGAACACGCGCGCCGTGACCGACATCGAAATGCTGCCGGCGCGAAGCATCGACGCCCAGATCGCCGCGGTCTTCGACGATTTCCCGATCGCCGCGATCAAGACCGGAATGCTCGGGACCGCGGGCATCGTGCGCACGGTGCGCAGCGCGCTCGAGCGGCATGCCGCGGTGCCGCTTGTCGTCGATCCGGTCCTGATTGCGACATCGGGTGCCGCGCTCGCGCGCGATGGCCTCGTTGCCGCGGTGCGCCGGCACCTGCTGCCGCGGGCCGACCTGCTGACGCCGAACGTGCCCGAAGCGGAACAACTGCTCGACCGCCGCATCCGCTCGCGCGAAGACCTGCTCGATGCGGCACGCGGTCTCGTCGATGCCGGCGCACGCGCGGTCCTGCTGAAAGGCGGTCATCTGGATGGCGACGAGGTGCATGACGTGTTCGTCAGCGCGAACGAGGTGCACTGGTTCCGTCATCGGCGCCTCGCGATCGAGGCACATGGCACCGGCTGCACGCTCGCCGCAGCCGTTGCGGCCGGCCTTGCACGCGGCGATCCGCTCGTCGCCGCGGTCGGCACGGCGATCGCATTCGTGCAGCGCGCACTCGCCCGCGGCTACCGGCCGGGCCGCGGTGCGCTCGTGGTCCTCGACCATCTTGCCGCGGGCGACGCCGCGCGCGCTGACGCCGGGCGCCGCTGACCGCGCGGCGCGCGCTTAACCGCGCACGCGCTCGATCAATGCATCGGTGAACGTGGACGTCGTGCCGGTACCGCCGAGATCGGGGGTGAGCCGGTCGGACGCCGCGAGCGTCGCCCGGATCGCCTCGCGCACCTGGCGGGCGCGATCCTCCATGCCGATGTGGCCGAGCATCTGCGCGGCGCCGAGCAGCAGCGCGCACGGATTCGCCACGCCCTTGCCGGCGATGTCGGGCGCCGAGCCGTGAACGGCTTCGAAGATCGCCGCTTCGGTACCGATGTTCGCGCCGGGCGCGAGGCCGAGGCCGCCGACGAGTCCCGCGCAGAGGTCGGAAATGATGTCGCCGAACAGGTTCGTCGTCACGATGACGTCGAACTGCTGCGGATTCATCACGAGCTGCATGCAGGTGTTGTCGATGATCATCTCGTTGAACGCGATGTCGGGATATTCCTGCGCGACATCGCGGGCGACCTTAAGGAACAGGCCCGACGTCGTCTTCATGATGTTGGCCTTGTGCACGGCCGTCACCTTGCGACGCTGCTGGTTGCGCGCCATCTCGAACGCATAACGGACGATGCGCTCGCATCCGCGTCGCGTGTTGCGGACCAGCGACTGGGCGACCTCGCCGTCCGCCGACAGCGTCTGGCCTTCCGAACCGTAGGCGCCTTCGGTGTTCTCGCGCACGGTGATGATGTCGATGTCCGAATAGCGCGCCCGCGTGCCGGGGAACGTGATCGCGGGCCGGATGTTCGCGTAGAGGTCGAAGCGCTTGCGCAATTCGACGTTGAGCGAGCTGAAGCCACCACCGATCGGCGTCGTCAACGGTCCCTTGAGGGCGACCCGATGGCGCGCGATCGTGTCGATCGTCGCCTGCGGCAGCAATTCGCCATGGGCTTCATAGGCGCCCATGCCGGCCTCGACGAAGTCGTAGCTCAAGCCGACATCGAGGGCGTCGAGGACGCGAAGGACGGAATCGACGATTTCCGGACCGATCCCATCGCCGCGAATGACCGCAATGGCCTTGTTCATCAGGGGGTTTGACTCCTCGGGCACTGAGATTGCCGGGCACCGGCAACAACGCGCATTATCGGGACATGACGATGCATCGCACAACACGGGGGTCCACGGGCGCGGCGCGGCGATGGGTCGCGTTCGCCCTTGTCGCGTTGCTGCTGATGACCGGCGCAGCGTCGGCGGGCGCGTTCGGGCTCGAACTCGGATTGGCCCTCGTGCCGGCCTCGGCGCATGCGCCACAACTCCCGCCGGACCTGCAGATCGACGCGACCTGGCCGGACCGCTGCCCGCCGGTCGTCGACCGCGTGACGACCACGCCGGGCCATATCGAAGTGCACCTGCGGGCAAGCGCGCGGACCTGTGCCGAGGGTTCGACGCCGGTGCGATTCCTCGTCAACCCGGCCCGGGCAGCCGGCTGGACCCAGTTGCCGCTCGCGACCTGGGAAGTGCGGCTCTACCTCGGCCGTGCCGGGCACGGCGAGGAACTGGTCGCGTTCGCCTGGCTCGATGCGGGCGGCGAACTGGCCGCGGCGAAACCGGAAAACGGCTTCTGGTGGTCGCTCGCCAACCCCGGGCAGGCGCCGGCACTGGCGGGCAGCGGCATCACTCTCGAACGCCAGGAAGAGCGCCTCGCGATTTCCCTGCTCGGCTACGAGGCTGGCCTGCCGATGTGGTACTTCGGCAGTTCGAACCTGCGCGGTTCCAGCGTCCGCGTCCAGCTCATGCGCATGCTCGGCGGCGGCGGCCTGTTCGATGGCGCTGGCTCCGCTCCGCTCGCCGAAGCGGGACCCGTGCTTCACCTGCTGTTCGAATCCCCGGCCCGTGCACGCGCCTGGCTCGAGCGACCGCAAGCCGGATCGGATCGCGCGATCGAACTGCAGGGCTTCGGCCTGCGGCGGCTCGCTTTCGCGCCCGGTCATGCGGCCGATGCGTGGCGCGGACGCTGGCTGCTCGCCAAGGACGATGACGACGTCGCCCGGATCTTCGCGTTGTCCGGCGAGCGCACGAGCGATGCCGACAGTTTCACGCTTTCCGACGCGGCGAACGCGATCACGCTCGATTGCCGACTCGCCGAGCCGGGCGAGCACGCGATGCCGGCATTCTGCGCGCTGCGCGACGGCGGCACGGTGCTCGCGACATTCGATCGCATCGGACTCGACCGCATGCTCGGGCAGTCCGCCGACGGCGACCGGGTCGAGCTCCTGCGGCTGGCCGACTGAGCCGAGCGTTCAGCCGCCGAGAATCTCGGCCAGGCGCCCGCTGCGATCGGCGACGACGAGATCGTCGAATCCGCCGATGTGGACCCCGTTGATGAAGATCTGCGGGACGCTGCGCCGCCCGCCCGAGCGCGACAGCATTTCATCGCGGCGGGCCGGGTCGGTATCGACGCGGGTTTCGCTGTATTCGAGCCCGCGCTGCTTGAGCAACTGCTTGGCCGCGACACAGTAGGGGCAGATGGCCGTTGTATATAGCTCGACAGATGCCATATCGGTTTTCCAGCGACGTTGCGCCGATCATAACGGCAACCGGCCTGCGCACAGAAACCGGCCAAGCCGGTCGGGCCAGGGCCGGCGACCGACGCGGCATAACGCAGTCTTGAGGAAGCGGGCGCTAGACTGTCCTCTGCCCTGCCGCTTCCGCGGAGCCTGAACCATGCGAACCCTGAAACTCCTGCCAATGCTCGCCGCACTGTCCTGCACGGGCCTTGCCGGCGCCCAGGATCCGGCCGTGCGCCTGCCCGACATCGGCAGTTCGGCGGCGACCGCCGCGTCACCGGAGGAGATGCGCGAGTACGGCGCGAGCATGCTGCGCGAGCTGCGCTCGTACAACATGATCCTCGACGACCCGCTGGTCAGCGATTACATCAATTCGCTCGGCTACCGCCTCGTCTCGTTCAGCGACGGCGCCGACCAGCCGTTCACGTTCTTCGTCGTGCGCAGCAACGAGATCAACGCGTTCGCCGCACCGGGCGGCTACATTGGCTTCAATATCGGCCTTATCAACGCGGTATCGAGCGAGGATGAACTTGCCGCCGTGATCGGCCACGAAATTGCCCACATCACCCAGCAGCACACGCTGCGCGCGTTCGAGGATTCGAAGAAGAGCACGCTGCCGATCGCGCTGGCGATGCTTGGTGCACTGGTCGCCTCGCGCAACCGCAGCGACGATGCGGGACAGGCCGCGATTCTCGGCGGCGTCTCGCTCATGCAGCAGCGCGCGATCAACTTCACGCGCTACGACGAGATCGAGGCCGATCGCGTCGGCATCCAGACGCTTGCGCGCGCCGGGTACGATCCGCTCGCGATGGCCGACACGTTCGGCATGTTCCAGCGCGTGATGCGCACCAACGGGGTCGACATCCCGGAATTCCTGCGCACGCACCCGGTCGACGTCAACCGCATCGCCGACGCGAAGGCGCGTGCGGTCGCGCTCGAGAAAGCCTATCCGGCCGCACCGTTCGCGCGCGCGCCGGCGAAACCCGATGATCTGTCCGACGGGGAAAACTGCGCCGGCGTCGGCCGCATCGGCGAACACGACCTCGCGGACGATCGCAGCGTCGCCTGCGCACCCGTTGCGACGACGCTGCGGCTGTCGGTCCCGGTCGCGCCGCTGCATGCGCCGCGCGCACGGGTCGACGCGAACGCACCGGGCATCAACTATTTCGAGCTGATGCGCGAACGCGCGCGCACGCTGAACGCCGATACGCCGAACGGCATCCTGCGCTACTACGCCGACGACCTGCGCAGCGACCCCACGTTCAACACGCCGGCGAACCGCTATGGGCACGGGCTCGCCCTGCTGCGCGCCCGCCAGCCGCAGGCGGCCATCGACGTCTTCGCCAAGCTCGTCGCCGAATTCCCGGGTAACTCGGTGTTCGAACTCGGCATGGCGGCGGCCGAGGACCAGGCCGGCCGGAAAGCCGCTGCGCTCGAGCGCTACGAACGGATCAACCGCGACTATCCCGGCAACCGCGCGATCGCCCTCGCCTATGCCGATGCGCTGCTAGCGAGCGTCGACGGCAAGGCGGCGCAGCGCGCGCAGGACCTGTTGCGCCCGCTGCTCGCGCGCCACGGCGACGACCCCGAACTGCAGCGGACCTTCGGCCGCGCCGCCGAACTCGGCGGCGACAAGGTGCGCGCAACCGAAGCCTTCGCCGAAGCGACCTTCCTCAACGGCCGCGCCGAGGATGCCCTGAACCAGCTCAAGGCGCTGTCGAAGGACGGCGACCTCAACTACTACCAGCGCGCCCGCGTCGACGCGAGGATCACTTCGTTGACCCCGATCGTCCTCGACCTGCGCAAGCGCGGCACGCGCGAGGCGGGACAGGAAACCGGCGGAATCACCGCTGACGCCGAATGCCCGCAGCGGATATGCTTCAGCATGTCATCCGGCCGTAACAGTTCTCCGCTGCAATGATGCCGTCACAAGGCGCCCATCCCGGGGCCATACCAGCGAAATCGTGCAGAAGCGCGTCCTGATCGTCGAAGACGAACCCGCGATCCGCGACATGGTCGCGTTTGCCCTGCGCAAGGCCGGGATGGAGGCGGTCCACGCCACCGATGCCCGCAGCGCGCAGACGCTGATCGGCGACCAGATCCCGGACCTGATCCTGCTCGACTGGATGCTGCCGGGCATGAGCGGCATCGATCTCGCGCGCCGCCTGCGCCGCGACGAACTGACGCGCGACATACCGATCATCATGCTGACCGCGCGCGGCGAGGAGACCGACCGCGTCAACGGCCTCGAAGCCGGGGTCGACGACTATGTCGTCAAGCCGTTCTCGGCACGCGAACTCGTCGCGCGCATCCGCGCGGTCATGCGTCGCGCACACGGCGAGGATGTCGAAGGCGTCATCGAGGTCGGCGGCCTGCGCATCGACAGCGCCGCCCACCGCGTCCATGCCGGAGAGCAGATCGTCCCGATCGGTCCGACCGAATACCGCCTGCTGCATTTCTTCATGACCCATCCGGAACGCGTCTACTCGCGCAGCCAGTTGCTCGACCACGTCTGGGGTGGCGGCGTCTACGTCGAGGAACGCACGGTCGACGTGCATATCCGCCGCCTGCGCATGACGCTCGCTCCGCACGAAAAGGACGCGCTCGTGCAGACCGTGCGTGGAGCCGGCTACCGCTTCTCCGTCAGCACGTGAAGAAGCGGGCGGCCCGCAGGCGCAGCGAGCTGTTCGGACTGCTGCGAGCCTTCCGCGACGCCGCCGCCGCGCTGCCCGATGCACTCGTCGCGATCGACGAAACCCAACGCATCCTCTGGTTCAACGCGGCTGCCGGTCGCGCGTTCGGCCTCGCCTACCCGGGCGATCTCGGTCGCTGCCTTCGTGAAGTCGTCAAGAATCCGGACATCAGCGACTGGATCGCGGCCGGCGGCATCGACGTCCTGACCCACGTCGGCGCACCGACCGATCCCGAGGTGACCCTCAACCTGCGGCTGATCCCGTACGCCGAAGGCCACGCCCTGCTGCTCGGGCGCGACGTCAGCCAGGTGTTGCGGCTCGAGAAGATGCGGCGCGACTTCGTCGCCAATGTCTCGCATGAACTGCGCACGCCGCTGACCGTCGTCCACGGTTACCTCGACCTGATCGAGCCCGAGCAGGTACCCGAGTTCGAATCGATCCTGCGCGAATTGCGCAACCAGTCGCGGCGCATGACCCAGATCGTCGAGGATCTGCTGACGCTCTCGCGGCTCGATGCCGAGGAAACGCTGCCTGCCTCGCGCGTCTCGATGCACCCGCTCGTCAGTTCGCTGGCCCGCGATGCCGAGGGGCTCAGCCGGGGCCGGCACACGATCGCGCTCGAGATCGATGGCACGCACGACCTCAGCGGTTCTCCGAAGGATCTCTACAGCGCCTTCTCGAATCTCGTCAGCAATGCGGTGCGCTACACGCCGGTCGGCGGCCGCATCCTGATCCGCTGGAGCAGCGGGCCGGGCGGTGGGCGCCTCGCCGTGCGCGACACCGGCCACGGCATCTCGCCACAGCACCTGCCGCGGCTCACCGAGCGCTTCTATCGCGTTTCGACCAGCCGCTCGCGCGAGAGTGGCGGCACCGGACTCGGCCTGTCGATCGTCAAGCACGTGCTGCAACTGCATGACGCGCACCTGGAAGTCGAAAGCGAACCTGGCGTCGGCAGCACGTTCACCTGCGTCTTCGGTCCCGATAGACTGCTCGTGCCAGAGATGCTGGCCGAGGAAACATGACATGGATCCACCAGTCACCGGAGCGCGGGCAGGCGACATGCCGGCGTCGGGCGCGAACGAGGGCCACGTCGACGCGACGCCGGGGCTCCCGTCCCGTGATTTCAGCGATCCGTCGCTTTACCTGAATCGCGAGCTGTCCCAGATCGAGTTCAACATGCGCGTCATGGCGCAGGCGGAAGATCCGCAGACGCCCTTGCTCGAACGCCTGCGTTACATGTGCATCTCGTGCACGAACCTCGACGAATTCTTCGAGGTGCGCGTGGCCCTGCTCAAGCACCACCATGCGTTCGGCGAAACGCGGCTCGGGGCAGACGCGCTTTCGCCGGTCGAGGTCCTCGCGCGCATCCGCGAACGTTCGCTCGACCTGGTCAAGCGGCAATACGATTTCTGGAACACTACGCTGCTGCCCGAACTGGAACGCGAAGGCATCCACTTCCTGCGCCGCGATGCCTGGAGCGTCAAGCAGCGGCGCTGGCTGCAGGGGTATTTCCGCAACGAGACCCTGCCCGTGTTATCGCCGCTCGGACTCGACCCGGCCCACCCGTTCCCGCGCATCCTCAACAAGAGCCTGACCCTCGCGATCGTGCTCAAGGGCCGGGATGCGTTCGGACGCGAGGGCCACATGGCCCTGCTGCGCGCGCCGCGCTCGTTGCCGCGCATCATCCGCCTGCCGGCCGAAGTCGCCGGGGCGCAATACGAGTTCGTGTTCCTGTCCGACCTGCTCCATGCGTTCATGGACGAGCTGTTCCCGGGCATGCAGGTCAAGGGCTCGTACCAGTTCCGGGTCACCCGCAACAGTGAATTGTCGGTCGACGAGGAAGAGGTCGAAAACCTCGCCCTCGCCTTGCGCGACGAACTGCGCGGGCGCGGTTATGCGAAAGCCGTGCGTCTCGAAGTCGGGGCGAACTGCCCGAAGTCGATCACGAGCATGCTCAAGCAGAACTTCGAGCTGTCCGACCAGGACATCTACCGGTGCGAAGGGCCGGTCAACGTCAGCCGCAGCATCGCGATCTACGACCAGGTCGACCGGCCCGACCTCAAGTTCCTGCCGTTCACCCAGCGCACGAACACCGCGGTGGTCGAAGAAACCAGCCTGTTCGCGGCGATCCGCGCGAACGACATCCTGCTGCACCACCCATTCGAGTCGTTCACGACCGTCAGCGAACTCGTCCGCCAGGCCAGCGTCGATCCGGGCGTGCTCGCGATCAAGCAGACGCTTTACCGGGCCGGAACCGATTCGCAACTCGTCGATCACCTGATCGAAGCGGCGCGCCAGGGCAAGGACGTCACCGTCGTCGTCGAACTGCGCGCACGTTTCGATGAGGAAGCGAACCTGCGCCTGGCCAATCGCCTGCAGGAAGCGGGCGTGCAGGTCGTCTACGGGGTCGTCGGCTACAAGACCCACGCCAAGATGCTGCTGATCGTGCGCCGCGAAGCGGGTGGCCTGTGCCGCTACGTGCACCTGTCGACCGGCAACTACCATCAGGTCACCTCGCGCACCTATACGGACTTCGGGCTGATGACGGCCGATCCCGAAATCGGCGCGGACGCCCATCAGCTGTTCCTGCAGCTCTCCGGACTCGGCGCGATCATCAAGCTGAAACACCTGCTGCATTCGCCATTCACGCTGCACAAGGAACTGATGGCGAAGATCGAACGCGAAACCGGGCACGCGCGGGCCGGACTGCCGGCGCGCATCGTCGCGAAGATCAACGCCCTGAACGAACCGGCCGTGATCGCAGCGCTCTACAACGCGTCCTGTGCGGGCGTGCAGATCGACCTCATCGTGCGCGGCGCCTGCACGCTGCGCCCCGGCATCGCGGACGTGTCGGCGAACATCCGCGTGCGTTCGATCGTGGGGCGTTTCCTCGAGCACAGTCGCATCTACTGGTTCGCGAACGGCGGCAACCCAGAGACTTGGTGTTCAAGCGCCGACTGGCTCGATCGCAACCTGCTGCGCCGCGTCGAGACCTGCTTTCCGATCCTCGATCCGAAACTCGCCGCGCGCGTGCAGGACGAGGCCCTCGCCAATTACCTGGCCGACAACACCCAGGCCTGGCAGCTCGAGTCCGATGGCCGCTACACACGCCTCGAACCGGGCGAAGATCCGCCGCATTCGGCGCAATCGGCGCTCCTGGCCAAGCTCTGCCCGTGATCCCGGCCGCTCCCGCCCAACCGATAGCGGACGGCGAATTGATCGCCGCCGCCGACCTCGGATCGAACAGCTTCCATCTTGTCGTCGCCCGCTATGCGCACGGTGAATTGCGCGTCATCGATCGACTGCGCGAGAACGTGCGCCTTGCGGCCGGCTTGCGTGCCGACGGAACGCTGACGCGCGAACGTCGCGAAGTCGCATTCGCCTGCCTCGCGCGCTTCGGCCAGCGACTGGCCGAACTCACGACCGGCCTCGTGCGCGCGGTCGCGACCAATGCCGTGCGCCAGCTGGCGAATCCGCAGGCTTTCCTGTTGCCGGCCGAGACCGCACTCGGCCACCCGATCGAGATCGTTTCCGGACGCGAGGAAGCGCGCCTGATCTACCAGGGCGTCGCGCGCGGACTGCCGCTCTCCGACGAGAAGCGCCTCGTCGTCGACATCGGTGGCGGCAGCACCGAGTTCATCATCGGCCGCGGCTTCGATGCACTCGAGCGCGAAAGCCTGCAGGTCGGCTGCATTGCGAGCACGCGGCGCTTCTTCGGCGACGGCAAGATCACCGAGCGCCGCTGGCACCAGGCACAGCGCGAGATCGCGCTCGAACTGCAGCAGTTCGGTGCGACCTATCGCGGGCGCGGCTGGAGCGAGGCGATCGGTTCCTCGGGCACCGCCAAGGCAATCGGCAGCATCGTGCAGGCGAACGGCTGGAGCGATCGCGGCATCACCGAGGATTCCTTGCTGAAGCTGCGTGACGCGCTGCTGCGGATCGGCACTATCGACAAACTCGATTTGCCCGGCCTGGCGAGTGATCGCGCAGGAATCATCGCGGGCGGCGTCGTCATCCTCGAAACCGTTTTCGAAACCTTCGGCCTCGAACGCATGAATGTGTGCGAGACGGCCATGCGCGAAGGCCTGCTCTACGACATGCTCGGCCGTGCGCGACAGACCGACCCGAGACACACGAGCATCGGTTCGCTTGCAGAGCGCTATGGCGTCGACAAGGCCCAGGCGCTGCGCGTGGGTCGAACGGCCGCGCTGCTGCACGCACAGGCCGCCGACGCGTGGGAACTCGACGGCGAAACCGGTGACGTGCTTGGCTGGTGCGCGCAGATCCACGAGATCGGACTGGCGATCGCCCACAGCCAGCATCACGTGCATGGCGCCTACATCATTGCCAATTCCGACCTCGCCGGATTCGGCAGCCAGGAGCAGGCCCTGCTCGCGGCGATCCTGCGTTCGCACCGGCGCCGACCCGATGCGGGCAGCCTGCGTGCGCTGCCGGCGCGCATGCAGCCGACCGCTCAGCGCCTGACCGCACTGCTGCGACTCGCCGTGCTGCTGCACCGCGCACGCAGCAAGCAGGCCCTGCCTGACCTGCACCTCGACGCGGGGCCGGCCCAATTGACGCTCGGCCTGCCGCGCAGCTGGCTCGAACGCCACCCGCTGACCCGCACCGACCTCGAACAGGAACGCGACCAGCTCAAGCTCATCGACATCAAGCTGAAGGTCGTCGAATTCGACACCCGCAACGCGGCCGCCTGACCCGGCGCGCCGTGTTGCTGCTCTTGCCGGCGGTGGCGACCGGCCCTCACGGCGAAGTTGCATCCGGCATTCCTGCGCGGGAATCCGCCTCGGGCCGGGATGTGTTGCCTGACAATCCTGGAAGAGCGGGCATTCGACGCGTCACTGCGTCCCGTCGCCGAGCGCCCGGCTGTTTTCGCCGGCCGGCACAACGCCTATCATCGGCAATCCGGTTACCCATGAGGTTCGAAGAATGAATCCACCCATCGAGCGCTTTGCCCGCGCACGGCTTGTCCTCAAGTTCGCCATGCTCGCCCTGCTGCTGCCGCTGGCGGCATTCGCGCAGACCAAGCCCGCTGCCGTACCGGCGACCACGGCCGAGGCGCCGGCCGACGCCAAGCCGGCGAATCCCAAGGTCCTGATCAAGACGAGCCTCGGCGACATCACGGCCGAACTCGACGCCGAGAAAGCACCGAAGAGCGTCGAGAACTTCCTGCAGTACGTCAAGGACGGTTTCTACAACGGCACGATCTTCCACCGCGTGATCGACAATTTCATGATCCAGGGCGGCGGTTTCACGCCGGATCTGCGCCAGAAGCCGACCCGTCCCTCGATCCCGAACGAGGCGAAGAACGGCCTGTCGAACAAGCGCGGCACGCTGGCGATGGCCCGCACGCCCGATCCGAACTCGGCGACCGCGCAGTTCTTCATCAACCTCGTCGACAACCGCAACCTCGATTTCGTCAGCGACGAGCGCGCCGAAACCTGGGGTTATACGGTTTTCGGCAAGGTCATCGCCGGAATGGACGTGGTCGACCAGATCAAGGCGACGCCGACCGGCCCGAAGGGCCCGTTCCGCAATGACGTGCCATTGACCGACGTCGTGATCGAGAAGGTCGAACTGCTCCCGTAAGCGCGGCACCGACGCGCGGATCGGGTCGCGACCCGGTCCGCATCCCGTCGGCGTCGGACGACGACGGGAACGCAGGACTGAAAGCTCACATGAACGAGCGCGCCGCGAACCGATGACCACGCTGTTCATATCGGACCTGCATCTTGATGTGCAGCGCCCGCATATCCTCGATGCGCTCGACCGGTTCATCGTCGAGGAAGCGCTGCGGGCCGACGCGCTGTACATCCTTGGCGACCTGTTCGAGGCATGGATCGGCGACGACTCCGAAGACGAGGCCGGACGGCGCTTCGTCGAAGCGATGAAGCCGATGCGCGACGCACGCAAGCCGTGCTTCTTCATGCACGGCAACCGGGACTTCCTGCTCGGCGAAGACTACGCGCGCCGTGCCGGATTGACCCTGCTGCCCGATCCTTCCGTGCTGGTGATCGAGGGCGTACGCACGCTGCTCATGCACGGCGACACCTTGTGCACCGACGACGTGGCCTACCAGGCGTTCCGCGCGCAGTCACGGGCGCCCGCGTGGCAGAGAGCGTTTCTCGCACGACCGCGCAGCGAGCGCGAGGCATTCGCACAACAGGCGCGCGCCGAGAGCCGGCGCTACACCGCCGACGCGACGAATTCAGGCCTGATGGATGTCAACGAAGAAGCAGTGCGTGCCGCAATGGACGAGCACGAATGCCTGCGCCTGATCCACGGCCACACGCACCGCCCGGCGATCCATCGCGTCGAACTCGACGGCCTGGCCGCCGAGCGGATCGTGCTCGGGGACTGGTATGAACAGAGCAGCTTTCACTACCTCGGTATGGCGTCGCCACCGTTGCACCGCGACGGGTGACACGCGAGACCTGCACGTGAGACGTCACGGTTCCGCGCTCGACGGATTGCAAATGCCCGCTTCCGTCGGACTGCATCGGCATCGTTACTTCGCGACCATGCGTTGAGGGTTTGACAGGGGTTCGATCTTTCCGCTCTTGTTGATGACGGAGACGTGATACCAGTACGTCTTCCCCGGTTCAGCCGTCTCGTCCCGCCATTGATAGTTCCAGCCTGCTCCATCCGACGCGACGCGAATCGTCTCCTTGTTGACGCGCACAAACGGGCCGTTCTCGCTATCTGCCCTGTGGATCAGGTAACCATGCACCTGTTGCTCGTTGGCGACCTGCCATCTCAACAAGGGCCCGCGCCCGGGCGGCGGCGCAGTGACCGCCTGGGTCTGCGCCTGCAGTACGGAATTGCGCAATGCACCGCTGAGGTCGGGCTGGACTGCGCTTGGCGGTTCCCCTCCATCGCCGGACCCTGCACCCTCTCCGCGTGTTCCTGTCGCATCAGGTGGGACTCTTCTGATCTCGGTGGTTCTTGCCACCAGCAAGCCGCCAAACGTTATCGGCAACTCACGATCGAAATCGGGAAGTTCGACAACGATCGCGCCGCGGAACAATCCCAATGGCAAGCTGTCCGGAAGTACCGCCCGCAGTTGGACACAATCGACCGTCGCCGGTACGCAAGGCTGGGTGGAAACGCCCACTTGCGGGCCAACCGCCGAAATCTTTCCAAGCTTCAGCGGCTTCCGATCCCTGCTGTTGAGCCGCACTGAAAATTCGTGCGTACCGCCCTGGTTGATCGGCCCGATCTCGTAAGGATTGCTGCTCGGAATGACCGCGCCTTGCAGATTCGCCGCCACCGTAACCCATGCTTCGGATTGGCGTGGCGTGTTCACCTCCAGCTTGATCTTCCCTTCGCCGGGTACCCAGGGAGCACCCTTCTTCACGCGCGCGCTCAGCGTCCGGTGATCCGGTTCCAATCGCACATCGACCCACGCCGGCGCGTCGATGACGCGTACGATCCGGAAGTCCGCAATGGCGCGGCTGGACAAGGTGATGGATTGAAACTTGCTGCCTTCGAGCGCATTCACCGTTCCGAAATCGATGCCCTGGCGCGCATCATCGAGATCCGAAACAACGAATCCGCTGGCGATCAGCCGACGCGATTCGCCCTCGACATCGAAGGACACGAAACGCACGAACTGCCCAATCCGGTCAACAGTCCTCGTCGTAAATTCGACTTCTCCGGTCGAGTTCGCGGGCACCACCAGCTTGGTCGGCGATACCGAATCTTCCGCACTTGAGGAGCGGATGTTCGAGATCTTGATCGGGTGCTTGCCGACGTTGCGCAGCTGGAACCGACACTCGACAGTCTCGAACTGGTTCTTCTCGCCGAAGTCACAATGCTCGACAACCAGAGGGGCTGGCGAAACCGGCGCGGCGGTAGCAGCCGCCAATGCGCCGAGAAAAAGCGATGAAATCATGTGAGGAAATCCGTGCAAAAAAAACCCACCTGTTGCCAGGTGGGTTCATGTTCGTGAAACAGAGGTCCGCAGATGCGGACGCGCTTATTCGACCGAAAAACCCTGCAGCTGGACCGGGAGCGTGCCCGTCACCGTGCCGGTGTACGTGCCGCACGTGGCTGCCGGCGCACCCGGATCGGCCGTGAAGATCACATAGTACGTCGAGCCGTTGGTCAGGCCCGAGATCACCATCGGAGTGCCCGGGAAACCCAGATTGATGGGATCAGTTGCGGTGGAGCACGGCGACGGCATCAGCAGAACACCCACCGACTGACCACCCCACGTACCTTCCGGACCCTGCGCGACGGCAATCTGACCGGACGCATTGTTGTTGTACGTGAACGAGTAGACGATCTCGTTCTGAGGGCTAGGCGTCGCTCCGTATCCGGGCAGCGAATTCGAAGCCGTGCAGAGGTTTCCGTTGACAACGGAATTCGGGCCGGTCGGATCCGTGATCGACAGCGGCGTCGCACACGTCTGCGCCGCTGCCTGGAAGGAAATTCCAAGAGCGAGCACACTGGCAAGCGAAAGCAGGGTCTTTTTCATTCTAGTCACTCCTAAATGGACGGCAGTTGCTGTGTATCAGAAACCGATGAAGGTCTGGCGGCGCGAATCAAAGCGGTCGAAGTTGACGACCTGATTCAAGTGACCAGAACGGAATCCAGAGCTCGGAGCAATGAGCCCCAGGGCAGCGAAATCAACGCCACCCCATGCACTGCTATCCCCGGTAATCGTGGGAATCGTCGGCGTAGCTTCAACATTGTTGTTGACCCACACCTTCAAAGTGCCTGCGGCACCTTTGACCCAATCGATTTCGATCGTGTTATTTCCGGCGGCCAGATTGGTCGTCGCGCTACAGATGCTGCCCGGCTGTCCCGCACATGCGGTGAAAACACCGAGAAGCTTCTGGGTGCCCGCAAGATTTCCCGAGAGCGTAAGGCGCACCACGTCCGTCACTCCATTGGCGGGCGTTTCGGTCGATGCGCCAAAGAGCTTCACGCCCTGAGTCGAGTTGACCGCACCCAGCGCATCGGCATTGACGATAAATTGAGCGCGGTAGCGCGCTTCGCCAGCCGGGGTGTTATCGCGCACAAATGCGTTGACGGCCGGGCCATTCAACGTGATCGAGGTTGCGAGCTTGCAGGCAGAACCATCAAGACCGGTTGCAACGCTCGCGGCGCTACCACCAAGGACCGAGACGCTGCTCCACGGCGGCGTAAGGCTCGCAGGGCACTGCGCCATCGCGGTGCCTGCGGCGGCGAAGCCGACGAAACCGATTGCGGCGAGCGACAGCTTCTTCATCTTTGCGTTCATCTGACTTCTCCAGAGATTGTCCGGGAAGGGAGCGGTCCCCGTCCCCATTACTTGCTGCAAAACGGCCTTGCCTGCATCTGAACCGGCCGGAGCATAAGGAATTACCCCTTTCCCCGTCAACAAGTTCCGACCACAGTCTGGACCGACCTGTAAAGAACACGTGGTGGCAATTTGTGCCTGGCCCCGGGCCACGAACAGCGGACCCGTACCGATGGTCCACCACGTCCACGGTCTCTGAGACGCATGGAACCACGGAAAGCGGACACGACCTGTGACTCCCGTTCAATTCCTGAGCTTCGGCAGGCCCGACTGGCGCTGCGGACCCGCCGCCAACCGGCGCTTCGGCGCGCGGATTGACATCCGCGGCGCCGCATAACGAGAATCGCGGCCCCCTACCGGTTCCCGTGCTCCCCTTTGGAAGCCCTGCTGCCCGCCGATTGCCTGGCCGTCATTCCCGCGCGCGATGAAGTCGCGACCGTCGGGACGGTGGTGGCCGGCGTTCGCCGCATCCTCGGCTGCCGGGTGCTCGTCGTCGACGATGCGAGCACGGACGGGACCGGCGCGGCGGCCCGGGCGGCGGGGGCCGAGGTCCTGCGCCTGCCGGTAGGGCTCGGTGCCTGGGGGGCCAGCCAGACCGGGATCCGCTACGCGGTGCGCAACGGCTTCCCGGCCGTCATCACGCTCGATGCCGATGGCCAGCATGTTCCGGAATCGCTGCCGACCCTGTTCGCCGAACATGCGCGCACTGGGGCCGATGTCGTGATCGGAACATGCATCGAGCGGCTCAGCACGCCGAAAAAGATCGCATGGCGCTACCTGCGCATGCTGACCGGCTTGCGCCTGCGCGATTTCACGTCGGGCTTGCGCCTCTACGATACCGATGCGATCCGCATGCTCGCCGCGCCCGAAGCAAGCCTGCTCGATTACCAGGATGTGGGAGTATTGATGCTGTTGGCCAAACAGGGATTGCGCATCGTGGAAACGCCGACGCCGATGAATCCGCGCGAGATCGGCCATTCGCGCGTGTTCGCATCGTGGGCTGTCGTCGCGCGCTACATGTTCAACACGACGATCCTGTGCATCTCGCGCATCGATCGCGGTACGCGCGCGGCAACCGCCGCTCCGTCGGTCGATCGCTGATGTTGAACGCGCAGATCACCGCGGCGATCCTCGGCATCGGCCTCGCCGGAGCGATCCTGTACCTGGTCCGCCGCGACCACCTGCACGGCCCGTTCGCCGCATGGTGGCTTGCGGTAGCCGCCGCGACCCTCGCGCTCGGCATGTTCCCTGCACTCGTGGTGTGGCTCGGCAAGGTCACCGGGATCAGCTACGCGCCGGTCCTGCCGATCGTGATCGGACTCTCGTTCGTGCTCCTGCGCCTGCTCAAGCTCGACATCGACCGCTCGCGCCAGGAGCGACAGGTCCGCCGCCTGACCCAGAAGCTCGCGATCCTCGAACAGGAACTCGAGCAGCTGCGCAGTCGGCCGGAAAAACGCGACACGGGAAGGACCGGCGCAAGCTAGCCCGCTGGCGGTGCTGCTTCTCCCGTCCCGGGAGGGTGGCGCGATCAACCGGATGAGGGGCACAGCCCGGGCCTACTTCAACGGAAACCCCGGACTCCGCCCTTTTCCTACCCGCGGATCCGGTTTCCCGGCCGGGGCGGCAAAAACGATCCAGAGGCTTGCATGCGCGTCCTGCAGATCGGCAAGTACTACGCACCGCAGCGCGGCGGCATCGAGCGCAGCGTGCAGGACCTGTCGGAATGGCTGGTCCGGCACGGCGTCGATGTCGGCGTGCTCGTCCACCAGCCGCCGGGGACCTGGCGTGGTGCGCGCGAAACGCTGAACGGCGTCGACATCCGACGCGCCGGTTGCATCGCCGCACCGCTCTACGCGCCGATCAGTCCGGCGTTCCCGCTCGCGCTCGCCCGCGCGCTCGACGAAATCCGGCCCGACCTTCTCCACCTGCACCTTCCGAATCCATCGTGTGTTGCCGCGCTGGCAAGCGCGCGCGCGCGAAGCATCCCCTGGATCGTTCATTGGCACGCCGATGTTTCGCCCGACGTGCCGAGGGCGGCATTGCGCGCGGCTTATCGGCTCTATCGCCCATTCGAACAGGCCGTGCTCGCGCGCGCGAACGCGGTCGTGGCGACCTCGCACGCGTATCTCGACGCGAGCGGTGCACTGGCCGACTGGCATTCGAAGGTGCGCGTGATCGCGCTCGGGCTTGACGACATGCCGGAAGTCGCCGAAGCCCCGCCCTGGCCCACGCGCGGCGCGCTGCGCATCCTCGCCGTGGGTCGGCTCAGCCACTACAAGGGCTTCGGCGTGCTGCTCGACGCACTCGCGCAATTCAGCAAGGGCCGGCTCCTGCTCGTCGGCGACGGCGAAATGGCCGCGGCACTGCGCGCGCAGGCGTCCCGGCTCGGCTTGCTCGATCGCGTCGCGTTCGCCAGCGATGTCGAGGACGCCCGATTGCGCGCGGCCTATGCGAGCGCCGATGTCTTCGTCCTGCCGTCGCTCGATCGCAGTGAAGCGTTCGGCCTCGTCCTGCTCGAAGCGATGCGCGACGGACTGCCGGTGATCGCGAGCAGGATTCGCGGTTCCGGCGTCGGCCACGTCGTCGCCGACGGCGTGAGCGGCCTGCTCGTGCCGCCCGGCGATGTCCCCGCCCTCGCCTCTGCACTGGCCCGGCTCGCGGAGGACAGCACGTTGCGGCGCGATCTCGGAAACGCGGGGCGCGACCGCTGGCGCAGCGAGTTCACGCTCGATCGATCGGCTCGGGCGGTGCTCGACCTGTATCTCGAAACCCTGCGCTGACGTCGCCGAGCAGCAGCGCGAGCAGGCAGAACATGGCCGGCACGATGTGCAGGATCAGCCGGTTCGCGCTCGTGTAGTTCTCGGCCCAGGCCGAGGCTTCGGTGAAGAAGAACAACACGAACAGGAACACCACGCAGGCGGCGAGCAGCGAGGCAACCGCGGCACTGGCCCGATCGCCGCACAGCGAACGCCAGCGCCAGATCACGACAACCGGCACGAAGTACCAGAGCAGATGCCAATTCGGCAGCGTCAGCAGGCCCGACACCATCGCGGTGCCGACCGGGCGCCAGTGCAGGTCGAGCGCGCCGAGGGCCGGAATCACGACCTGGCCCCAGTTGATGCGCACCCAGCCGAGTCCGAGCATCGGAAACAGGAATCCACCGAGAGCGATGCCGATCGCGAGCAGGGTCGCGCCGATCGCGACCGCGCGCCAGCGCCAGCGCGGCGGCATCGATCCGAGCACGACCACGACCGAGAACACGAGCAGCCAGACCGCGCCTTCGAGCTTGATCATCGGCATGCAGAACGCGAACACCGCGGCCAGCACGAGTTGGCCCGGCTCGCGCCGGCGGATCCAGCGCACCCAGGCGAGCACGGCCATCCCGAAAGCCGCGGCGAGCCAGAGATCGGCATAGCCGGCCAGCGCGGCGTGCGCACCGAGCAACGGCAGCGACAACAACGCGTAGACGAGTGCAAGTGCAAGGCAGCGGCCGAGCCCGATCGCGCGCCACTGGCCGTACGCGGCCAGACCGAGCGCGGCAAGCGTGCCGGTCCACGCGATGTTGATCCGCGGCTCGTTCCAGGCGCCGACCGCGCTCGCGAACCAGACCTGGATCCAGGCGAGCAATTCCGGGTAATCCCAGACCGCTGAAGTGCGCGCGCTGTTGCCGGGCTCGGTCAGCCAAGCCGCTGCTTCGACGTACGGCACGTAATGGTCGAGCATGAACCAGGTCTTCGGCTTGATCGCCCAGGCGGACCACGCATCCCATGGGAAGGTCGGCCGCAGCCAGGCCTCGCTGCCGAGCACGTACAGACGCACGAGCACCACAGCGAACATCAGCCACCAGAACGCGCGCCAGGATGCCGGCAGCGGTGCCGCACGCGCGGCCGCTTCACGATCGCGCAGGCGGAACGCCGCTGCCCACGCAAGGACAGCGATCGCGGCCAGCCACGGTGCAACGCGCGCGAAGGCCCGCGTGATGTCGTCGGCGGCCAGCCACGATGTCAGTGCTGCCGTCATGAACAGGCCGATGAGCCAGCCACCGCCGAGCGCGGCAGCGACATCGCCACGCCTGCGCGCCCCGCGGCCGAGCGCAAGGCAGATACCCGTGCCGGTCGCCCAGGGCAGCAGCCAGGAGAGTGCGTGGACGATGCTCATTGCGTTCCCCGATGACGCATTACGAGCAGATGGCCGTCCTGCAGGATCGGTTCGACCGGGAATTGCATGCCGCCGCCGTCAAGCACGCGGCGGCGCGCATCGTACGCCCAGCCTTCGGTGTTGTAGACGATGATCAGGCTGCCGTCGGGCAACGGTGCCGGCGTCGCCGCGATGACCTGGGCGAGCACGGCGACGTTGAGCGGCAGCAGGTGATAGACGAGGCGCAACTGCTCGAAGGACGAACTGGCGTGGACGAGGATGCGCGTGCTGTCGGGCTCGTCGCGCAGCAGCGCCTTCAAGCGGATCGCGGTGCGGACGACGTCGCTGTCGGCGGAATTGAGTTCACGCTGCGGCCAGTCGAAACCGGCATACAGCGTGTGGGTCGCCTCGTGCCGCCAGCGCAGGCCCGCATGCCAGTGCAGGTCGAGCAGCAGCCAGCCGGCAATGAAGGCGACGAGGACGAGCCGGCGCAGGCGGGTGCCGCGCCAGCGCAGCACCGCGACGGCAAGGAACGCCGCAAGTGCGACGATGATCGCGATGCACAACACGAGGGATTGCGCGCGCGGCGTGTCGGTGTCGCGACCGAGCGCGTGGACCGAGCGCTGGCTCCACGGCCAGTAGCCGAGCCAATCGGTCCACAATGCGGAAAAATCGCCGCGCCACGAGCGCGAGCGCAAGTCGGCTCCGACGAGCGTGAACGGCTTGAAGCCCTGCATCGGCGGCACGATCTGGGGGGTCGGGAATTCGGCGAAACCGATCTCGACGATGCGGCCTTTCCATTCCGGCACGTTCGAGAGATCAAACCAGGCGTCGCCGTCTCCGGGCCATGGCAGGGCGATGACGTGGACTTCCTCAAGCATGTCGGCCCGGCGGAACACGAACGAGAGCTCGAGCGTGTGCGGGAACTGCTCGAAGTGGTAGCGCAGCAGGCGATACGTGCCCGCGTCGATGCCGTCGAGCTGGACCGACTGCAAGGCGGTCCGCTCGTTGCCGACAGCACCGATCCGCAGGTGATCCTCATCGTGCAGGGCACCGCCCATGATGACCTGGAACCTGGAACCCTTGAATTCGAGCTGTTCGGTCGCGACGAATGGCGCATCCCATTCGAGCCGGGCGGCCCAGGCCAGGACGACGAACACGCCGACGAGCAGCGCGACGACGAAGATCAGCTTCCTCATGCAGCAAGCGCCCCGAGGTGGACGAGTTCTCCCACGCTGAAGCCGGCCTGCCGGCGCGCCTCGACGTTGAACGGTCCTTTCACGGCATCGCCGAGATGTCGTTCGAGGAGGCCGGCGAAAGTCGCCTGCGGCTCGACCCCGAGCCGTGCGCAGCACCACGCGAACCAGCGCGATCCGGCGGCGACGTGGGCGACTTCCTCTTCGAGGATCCGTTCGAGGATGCGGGCGGTTTCACCGTCGCCGGCGTTGCCAAGGCGCGCGATCATGCCGGGGGTCACGTCGAGGCCGCGCGCCTCGAGCACGCGCGGCACCAGCGCCATGCGCTCGAGGCAGGAATCGGCCGTGCGCACGGCCATGTCCCAGAGCCCGTCGTGGGCGTCGAAATCGCCGTAGGCATGGCCCAGTTCGGCGAGGCGCGCGGTGAGCATGCGGAAATGCCGCGCTTCGTCATCCGCCACGCGCACCCAATCGGCGTAATAGGCATCCGGCATGCCGCGGAAGCGGAAGACCGCATCCCATGCGAGGTTGATCGCGTTGAACTCGATATGGGCCACGGCGTGGACGAGGGCCGCCCTGCCCTGCACGCTGCCGAGGCCGCGCCGCGGCAGTTCACGCGGACTCACGAGTCGCGGCGACGCCGGGCGTCCGGGCAGGCCGATCGGCTCGACTGCGGCACTGGCGCCGACATCGACGTGGCCTGCGAAAAATGCGGCCGCAAGCTCATGCGTCAAGGCGACCTTGGCAGCCGGCGCCGTCGCCTCGATGCAGGCACGGGCCGCGTCGAACAGGTTCTGCCGGTGCATGCGGATCGGATCACTCGCCCGGGTATGCGCTGCATACGATCCGCCGATTCTGCCGGTTTCGGTGCAAACGTGAAACCTGCCGGAGCGCCCGGTTCCGTCGGGTGCATCACGCTTGATCGCGCGTTCGTGGAAAATGTCGCCTTGTCCGCGACACGGCGCGGGCCGCGGCCCGCGCCGCCGCGATGCCATCAAGGCACCACATTGACGTGCAGGAGCGACCCCGGTCGCGACCCAACCTCGCGGCAGAATCGATCAGGCGCCGCAAGATTGCTTTCGCGCGCAGGCGCGCTCCTGTCGACATCTGCCGCGGACTTCAATGACTGTTGCGGCGTTGCCGCTCCGTTGTTGGTCGGGCGTCCCCGCTCCGCCGCGATGCCATCAAGGCACCACATTGACGTGTAGGAGCGACCCCGGTCGCGACCCAACCTCGCGTCAGAATCGATCACCCGCCGCAAGATTGCTTTCGCGCGTGGGCGCACTTCTGGCGAAAGCGCCACGGGCTCGGGTGACGAATCTGCCCGGGACCCCTCAGCCAGCCTGGCGGCGCTTGTCCTTCGCCTCGTCCGAGCGGGCGAACTCGAGCTGGTCGAGGTAGGTCGGTTCGACGCCGGTGACGTACTCGCCCGAGAAACACGAGGTATCGAACTCGTGGAGGTTGTCATTGCCTTCGGCGACTGCGGCGATGAGGTCGGACAGGTCCTGGTAGACGAGCCAGTCGGCGCCGAGCAGTTTCTCGATCTCGGCCTCGCTGTGCCCATGAGCGACGAGTTCGGCCGAAGCCGGCATGTCGATGCCGTAGATGTTCGGGTAGCGCACGGGCGGCGCGGCCGAGGCGAAATACACGGCCTTGGCACCGGCTTCGCGCGCCATCTGGATGATCTGGCGCGAGGTCGTGCCGCGCACGATCGAGTCATCGACGAGCAGGACGTTCTTGTTGCGGAACTCGAGGCCGATCGCATTGAGTTTTCGGCGCACCGACTTCACGCGTTCGCTTTGCCCCGGCATGATGAAGGTGCGCCCGATATAGCGGTTCTTGACGAAGCCTTCGCGCATCGGCACGCCGAGCACCTGGGCCAGCGACGAGGCCGCGGTCCGCGAGGTGTCCGGAATCGGGATCACGGCGTCGATGCCATGATCGGGCTTGAGCTCGAGGATCTTCGCGGCGAGTCGTTCGCCCATGCGCAGGCGCGCCTTGTATACCGAGACGTCCTCGATCATCGAGTCCGGCCGGGCCAGATAGACATACTCGAATATGCACGGCGTGTGGCGCGCCGGTTCGGCGCACTGGCGCGAATGGATCTGGCCGTCGAGCGTGATCAGCACCGCCTCGCCGGGCGCGACATCCCGAAGCAGGCGGAAACCGAGGATGTCGAGGGCGACCGATTCGGACGCGACCGCGTATTCCTTGCCTTCGGCCGTCTCGCGCTCGCCGAGCACGAGCGGACGGATGCCGTGCGGATCGCGGAACGCGAGCACCCCGTAACCGAGCAGCAGGGTGACGACCGCGTAGCCACCGATGCAGCGCTGGTGGACGCCGGCCACGGCCTTGAAGATGTGGTCCGGCGACAGCGCCAGGCGATCCTGGATCTGGATCTCGTGGGCGAGCACGTTGAGGAGGATTTCCGAGTCGGAATCGGTGTTGATGTGGCGACGGTCGCCTTCGAACATCTCGCGCCGCAGGGTCGCCGTGTTGACGAGGTTTCCGTTGTGGGCGAGCGCTATGCCGTAGGGCGAGTTGACATACAGGGGCTGCGCCTCGTTCATGCCTTCCGATCCGGCCGTCGGGTAACGGCAATGGCCGATGCCGACCCGGCCGCGCAAGTCGAGCATTTCCTCGCGCGTGAAGACATCACGCACGAGGCCGTTGCCCTTGTGCAAGCGCAATTTCGAACCATCGATCGTCGCGATGCCGGCCGCATCCTGGCCGCGGTGCTGGAGCACCGTGAGTGCATCGTAGAGGGCCGAGGCGACCTCGGACTTGCCGACGATTCCAATGATTCCGCACATGATCAGTTCACCGGCGTGGTGGAAGGTTGGACAGCGTCGACGTTCGGCTCTGGCGTCGCCGCGGGCTGAGGCATCGCCGGCAGGGCGAGCGCCGCAGCCGGCTCGAGGTACTTCGCGATGTTCTCCGGCAGGCGCGCGGTGATCCAGCGCGCACCATGGTCGAACGTCGGCAACAGGCGTGAATTCTGCCACCAGTCGTCGCGCACGACGGCGGTGAACTTCATCATCAGCACAACGAGGACGACAAGCACCGCGCCACGCGCAAGCCCGAACAGCATGCCGAGCAGGCGATCGGTACCGGACAATCCACTGCCGCTGACGAGCTTGCGCATGACGAACCCGACCAGCGCGCCGGCGATCAGCACGGCCACGAAACAAAGGGCATAGCCGAGGATCAGGCGCACCGACGGTACCGATATGCTGGCGGAAAACTGCTCCGCAAGGACCGGACCGAACGTCCAGGAGACCCAGAATGCGAGGATCCAGCAGACGAGAGCGAGGACTTCGCCGATGAAACCGCGCCAGAGGCCGATCAGGACCGACAGCGCGAGCACGCCGACGATCGCGTAGTCGAACCAGTTCATCGCCGGCTGCTCATGGCTCGGTGACGATCAGTCCGTCAATCTTGAGCTTTTCCTTGATGCGGTCACGCAGGGTCGCCGCGTTGGCCCGATCGACTTCGGGACCGGCCCGCACACGCCACAGCGTCTGGCCGTCGGTCGCGACGCGGTCGACGTAGCCGACGAATCCCGCGCCCTGCAGGCGGCCGCGCAGCTTGTTCGCATCGTCGGCGGTCTTGAACGCGCCGAGTTGCACGGCCCATCCGCCGGCCCTCGCCGCGGGCGCGGCCGTCGGCGGCGCGTCAGCCGTCGCATCGTCACCGAGCACGACGACGCTGCCGGGTACATCGTTGCGGACCTGCTTGATGCGGATGCGCGCGGCCTCGGCCTCGGCGCGGTCCGCATACGGCCCGACCCGTACGCGCCGAGCCACCTTGCCCTCGAATTCGACATTCTCGGTGAACGCCGGGAAGCCACTGCTCACGAGCACGTCGACGAGATCGCTGGCGTTCTTCGGCGACGCATAGACGCCGAGATGGACGAGATGGCGCAGGCCTGCTGCTTCGCCGGCCGCCTTCTGTCCCGGCGTCGCCGGCGGCGGCGCGTCGGCGACCGGCTCGGGCTTCGGTACGGGTGCCGGTGCGGGCGGTGAGGATGCTGCTGGCGGCGCTGCGACCGGTTCGGGATCCCGTGCGGGCGCCGGCGTCCCCGCGTCGACCGTGACGATCGCGTCACGCGGCTGTGCTGCCACGGTCGGCATCGGCGCGTTGCCGCGGCCCTCCTCGACCGTCAGCACGCGTGTCTCGAATTCACGATCCGGCGCGGGCGGGATTTCGAGATTGACCGTCTCCGATTCCTGCTTCGGGCCCGAACCGCTGAGGAACATCGGCACGAAGATGATCGCGAGCGCAATCAGGACGACCGCACCGAGCAGGCGTTGTTTCAAGGCGGGTTCCATGGGCATCGACGCACAACGAGGTTCCCCGATTATACCCAGCCGCGGCGTGCGCCGTGCCGCGGAAGCCGGAACCGGGATTCAGATTTCGTCGAGCCGGTCGCGCCTTGCGCCCGCAAGGGCGACTGCCGCGACGAAGAACGAGCCGAAGGCGACGATGCGGTCGCCCGGACGCGCGCGCGTGTGTGCGTCGGCAAGCGCGTCCTCGACATCGGCATGCATCGATACGCACGCGCCGGCAAGGCTGTCCGCGAGCCGATGGCCCAGCGTCGCCGCGTCGAGGCCTCGCGAGGTCTCGCGCTCGAGACCGGCCAGGCACCAGTGCGCGAACGCATCGCGCAATGGCGCGACGATGCCTTCGATGTCCTTGTCGGCGAGCGCGGCAAACACGGCGAGCTGCCGCCCCGCAGGCGGATGCGCGCGCAGCCAGTCGGCGAGCACCAGTGCCGCCTGCGGGTTGTGCGCGACATCGACGAGCAATTCGACCGCGCCCGCAAAGCGCTGCAGGCGGGCCGGTACGCGTGCCGCGGCGATGCCACGCGGGAATGCAAGCGGATCCCGGCCGATGCGATCGCCGAGCACATGCGCAGCAACGAGCGCGGCCGCTGCGTTCGCGTGCTGACATGCGGCCGCGAGGCGCGGGTCGGGCAGTTCGAGGGTGAGATCCGCGAATCGCCAGCGCCAACCGCCTTGGAGCCGTTCGATGTGGTAATCGCGCCCGGCAACGAGCGTGCGCGCGCCGATCTGCTCGGCAACTTCACGCAGCACGTCGGGCGCGTGCGGATCGCCGATGACCGCGACCCGGCCTGGCCGGAATATGCCGGCCTTTTCGCGTGCAATGCGCACGAGGTCATTGCCGAGCCAGTCTTCGTGGTCGAGCGCGATCGTCGTCACGACCGCGACATCGGCATCGATGATGTTGACCGCATCGAGGCGGCCGCCGAGGCCGACTTCGAGCACGGCGACATCGAGCGCGCTGGCGGCGAACACGAGCAGGGCGGCGAGCGTTCCGAACTCGAACCAGGTCAAGGCGATCGAGCCGCGCGCCGCCTCGATGCGCTCGAAGGCGGCTACGAGCATGTCGTCCGAGGCATCGATGCCGGCGACGCGCACGCGCTCGTTGTAACGCAGCAGGTGCGGCGAGGTGTAGCAACCGACCCGGCAGCCCTGCGCGCCGAGGATCGCGTCGAGGAACGCGACGGTCGAACCCTTTCCGTTCGTGCCGCCGACCGTGATGACGATCGGCGCCGGCCGCGGCGCGCCGAGGCGCAGCCAGACCTCGCGCACGCGCCCTAGGCCGAGCTCGATCTCGAGTGGGTGCGCGCGGTGCTGATGGTCCAGCCATTCCGCGAGCGTGTGCGGGGCGACGGGTGGTGCCGACATGCAGGGGCGCGCCGCGGATCAGCGCATGAGGATGCGACGCGGCTTCCACGGAAGCCGGCCGCGCCAGTACTGGATCATGATGAAGCCGGCCGCCATGCCGCCGAGGTGGGCGAAATGGGCGACGCCGGCCTGGGTGCCGGTGATGCCGAGGAACAGTTCGATCGCGCCGTACGCGGTCACGAACAGCCACGCCGGCATCGGGATCGGTGGAAACAGCAACATGATGCGTTCATGCGGGAACATCATGCCGAACGCGAGCAGCAGGCCGAACACGCCGCCCGATGCACCGAGGGTCGGATAGAACCCGCCGGTGAACCAGGCGATGACGGCCAACTGGGCGACCGCCGCGCCGACCACGCAAACGAGGTAGTAGATCGCGAACGGGCGCGAACCGAACAGGCGTTCGATTGCACCGCCGAACATCCACAGCGCGAGCATGTTGAACAGCAGGTGGGTCAAGCCACCATGCAGGAAGCCGTAGCTGACCAGTTGCCAGATCCCGAAACCGACCGTACCCCCGCCCTGCACCGGCATCGCGGCGCCGAGCGGCCACAGCGCGAACCACATGAGCAGGAAGTCGCCGAATACCTGCTGGAGCAGATACATCACGCCATTCGCGATCAGCAGGGCGCGCGTGACAGGCGGCAGGTCGGTGGGCATCGGCGCTCCGGAATCCAGTCGATGTGTGGATTCTGGCATGCGGCAACGACGACCACACGACAGATGCGCGCGCGATTCAGGTCCGGCGTGCGCGCGGCGGCGCCGGTGCCCACAGTTCGCGATCGAGGTCGCGCTGCCAGCCGGACCGGGCGAGATCGACGCGGTTGCCGTCCACGCGGATGCCCTCGGCCGCGAGCCGGCGCTTCTGTTCACGGAACGCGCGGCTTCCGGGCGGGAACGCGAGTCGGCCATTGGCACACACGACGCGGTGCCACGGCAGGCCTGCTTCGGCGCCGGCCTCGGCCAGCACGCGCCCGACCAGCCGCGCGCGACCCGGCAGGCCCGCGCGTGCCGCGACTTCGCCGTAGCTTGCGACATGCGCGAACGGAATCTGGCGGACCGCATGCGCGATCGCCGCATGCGCGTCGCGGATGACGAGGGCGCGGGAGTTCATCGGAGTGCGATCCTCGCATGCCGACTGACCGCGGCGCGACAGGCTGATAGCATAGCGACGCACTCTCCGGGGAGACCGCTGTGCAGAGTTTCGAACAAGTCCGCTCGCACGCCAGCAGCCGGCACAGCTTGCGCACGAACGATCCGTACCTGATCAGTTTCGATCTCGACCTCGCCCACGGGCGCCATCAGGGCATCTACCTGGCCGAGATGGAAGACGAGGAAGGCGGCAAGCACCTGCGCATCTCGACCCCGATCGGCCCGGCCACCGGTATCGACGCGACGCGCTGCCTGCGCTTCAACTGGGAACAGCGGATCGGCTACCTGGCCGTCAGCGACCTCGATGGATCGCCATACCTGCATCTTTGCGAGAACCGGCCGTACGAGCTGCTGCACGGCGAAGAACTCGATCGCGTCGTCAACGAGCTCGGCCAGCTCGGTGATCGCCTCGAACAGGCGGTTTCGACTGGCGGCGACGCTTTCTGAGGGGCGCAACCGGCGCTGTAGACACCCGACGCCCGAATCCGGGCTCAGCGATCGAGCCCGAGCGCCTGGACGAGGCGCACAAGCAGCCAGGCCAGTGCGGCCGTGACCGGGATCGTCAGCAACCAGGCCCAGATCATCCGCTCGACGATCGTCCACTTGATCGCCGAAAAGCGCTTGGCCGCACCGACGCCCATGATCGCCGACGAGATGTTGTGGGTCGTCGACACCGGAATGCCGAAATGCGAGGCCGCGAGGATCACGCTGGCCGCACCGGTTTCCGCGGCGAATCCGTGTACCGGATGGAGCTTGACCATCTTGTGGCCAAGCGTCTTGATGATGCGCCAGCCGCCGGCCGCCGTTCCGGCCGCCATGACCACCGCGCAGACGACCTTGATCCACAACGCGATCTCGAACTGGCGGTCGGCGTCCTCCTCGATGCGCAGGAAACCGAGCCCGGTCGGCAGTTGGTCGAGCGTGCCGGCCGCAGTCGCGCCGGCCAGCGCCAGCGCGATGATGCCCATCGTCTTCTGGGCATCGTTCATGCCGTGCGAAAGACCCATCGCGCTCGCCGAAAAGATCTGCGCCTTGCCGAAGAACCCGTTGAGGAAACGCGGGCGGCCAAGCTTCTGCACGGGTCCCTTGCGCGAGCCGAGGTAGCTGACCGAGGCGAAGATCAGGCCCATCAACGAGAATCCGATGACGAAGCCGAGCAGCGGCGAACTGAACATCGGCAAGACGACCTTCGGCAACAGGCCCTTGCCTTGCCACCAGTGTTCGCCGCCCTGCCACCAGATGATCGACGACCAGTTGTCGTGTGCTGCCGCGAGCGCCGCGCCGCACAAGCCGCCGACGAGTGCGTGGGACGAGCTCGACGGCAAACCCCACCACCACGTGATGAGGTCCCAGATGATCGCGCCAAGCAACGCGCAGATCAGTACCTGCGGGGTGACCGCGACGACCCCGGTGTCCACGAGGCCCGAAGCGATCGTCTTCGCCACCGCGGTTCCCCACAATGCGCCGATCAGGTTCGTCGTCGCCGCGAGCATGACAGCCTGGCCCGGGCTGAGCACCTTGGTCGCGACGACGGTGGCGATCGAGTTCGCGGTGTCGTGGAACCCGTTGATGTACTCGAAAACGAGCGCGACGAGTACGACCAGCAGCACCAGGGCGAGGCTCAAGGTCACGATGCTTCCCCGCTGCTTCGATCAGGAATTCTTGAGCGCGATCTGGTACACGACATTGCCGGCGTCGCGGCAGCGGTCGATGGCCTTCTCGAGCAGTTCGAACAGGTCCTTGCGCAGGAGCAGGCGCGAGAAATCCTGCTCGCTCGTGAACACCTCGCGATAGAGTTCGAGGATCAGCCGGTCGGCTTCCGCCTCGATCGACTGCATGCGTTCATTGAGCTCGTGCATGACATCGAGCTTGAAGCCGCGGCGAAGCTCGCCGACCATCTGCACGATCACCTCACAGGCACGCTCGAGCATCAGCGCGCGCGCACCGTAATCGGTGTCGGCGAGGCGGTCGGCAAAGATTGCGTAGCGCTCGGCGAATTTCTCGATCGTTTTCGGGATCTTGTACAGCGCTGCAGCCAGTGCCTCGATGTCCTCGCGCTCGAGCGCGGTGACGAAGGTGTTGACGAGTTCGAGGTTGATCTGCGCGAACAGGTCCTTTTCGCGCTTGCGGGCCGCGCGGAACTGGTCGAGGACCACGGTCTGCGGGCGTTCGGCGAGCATCTGGGCGAGCGCGGCCGCACTCTGGCGCGCTGCTTCGGCGCTCGCTTCGAGCAGGCCGTAGAATTTGTCGCCTTTACCGAAGATCGTCTGCAACGAGAACATGGGTCGGACCGTGATCGGCGCGCGTGGCGCGGAAACCCCGCCACAGGCCGCACGGGTGGCGAATATTACAACATCATGACAGGCCTGGAGGCGGCGCGCGGTCGCCGCGGGCGCATTCGGGCTCGTGTCCGTTGCGCGCGAGCCGGGCCATCCGTTGGGCATCGGCGAGGATGCCGCGCAGGACCCTCAACTCACGCTGGTCCGGAGCCGCGCGCAGGAACAACCGGCGCAGGCGCCGCATGATCGTGCGCGGCGAGCGTCCCTTGTGGAACTCGATGTCGTCGAGTGTCTCGGCGAGGTGGCCAAAGAAGCCCTCGAGTTCGGCACTGCTGGCCGGCGCGTCGAGCTTGCCGACCCGCGCGCTCACGCCGCCGAGCACGGCCATGCGCAGTTCGTAGGCGATCACCTGCACGGCCTGGGCGAGATTGAGCGAGGAGTAGGCCGCATCGCTCGGGATATGCACGGCGGCATGGCAGAGCTTGATCTCGTCGTTGCTGAGTCCGGCGCGTTCGTTGCCGAAGACGACCGCGACCTCGCGGCCCTCCATGGCGGCGCCGAGCATGCGCGCCGCGGCCTCGCGCGGCGACCACTCCTCGAGCGACACGCCGCGCAGGCGTGCGGTCGCGCCGAGCACGAGCGTGCAGTCGGCCAGCGCCTCGGGGAGCGTCGACACGACGATCGCCTCGTCGAGCACATCGGTCGCCCCGGCCGCCAGCGCGAACGCATCGCCATGCGGGAACTGCTCGGGAGCCACGAGCGCGAGGCGCCTGAACCCCATCGTGCGGATCGCCCGCGCCGCGCTGCCGATGTTGCCCGGGTGCGACGTGTTCGCGAGCACGAATCGGATGCGTCCCGTCGAGGTGGTACGGACTTGTTCTTCAGTCATTCGCCTGTTTCGCCGATCGGGACTGCCGTGGGCACCGGGACAACTTGGTCAGGCCACGGCGGATTTGCTACCCTTCCGCACCGCGCACGGCGCGGTTCCGCGTTCTTTCCCAGTCCAATTCCGACATATCCATCATGGCAAGACCAGCAGTCAACGTGGCGGTGCGCGCCGCGCGCGCCGCAGGCCAGATCATCCTGCGCTACATGAACCGCGTCGACGCGCTTGCCGTCGTCGAAAAGCAGCAGATGGACTTTGCCTCGGAAGTGGATCGGGCCGCCGAGGCCGAAATCATACGCGAGCTCAAGCGCGCATTTCCCGCGCACGCGTTCCTCGCCGAGGAGAGCGGCGCACAAGGCCACTCGAAGCATGTATGGGTCATCGATCCGCTCGACGGCACCCACAACTACCTGCGCGGCATCCCGCATT
>CAZPLY010000027.1:0-40776 GCA_964587775.1 uncultured Dokdonella sp. | reverse complement strand
GGCAATCCACTTATCCAACCGGGCTAGCTGTTCAAACAACCGGGGCCAGCTCTATCCCTTGCGCGTGGTTGCCAGCAGTTCGTCGCGCAGGGTCGGACTCCAACCCAGTAACACACTCCAATTGTCCGCCTTGCGCCGAAGCAGCCAGTACTGCTCGCACGAGCACCGTGCGTTGCTCGAAGAACACGGCCTGATCGCCAGCATGAGCGCCAGAGGCAACTGTTATGACAACGCGGCGATGGAAAGCTGGAACCACAGCTTCAAGGTCGAAGCGATCCATGGCGAACGCTTCGTGACCCGCGAGCACGCGCGTACTACAATCGAGACCGGCTCCATTCGACGCTGGGGTATCTCAGCCCGGAGCAGTTCGAGCGGGCCAAGGCTGCTTAGGCGGGTGTCCGAAAAGCGGGGGCAAGATCAGTCCTCAGCAGCGGGGTTACCGCGTACGAGGACTCACTTGACCCTGTCGGGTCTTGCTCGTTCCGCTGAACGCGCTCAACAGGCGTCGCCGTTCGCGTCCTGCTCGGTCAGCTCGATGATGAACTGGCCGGTGTCGGCGTACGGCAGCTTGACCTTGACCGGATCGGTCGAATAGTAGAAGTCGGCCCGGGTCGGTGCCTTGAGCTTGTCGCGCGCCTTCGATTCGTAGGACTTGCCGACCGCGTCGGGCGTCGTCGCGATCGCAAAGCGGCGGACATCCTCGAGCGACACGCAACTGAGCAGCCGGGTCGGCTTGAACGGGCGGATGTCGAGGTAGAGCGGTTCGGCCGGGCGGCTGTCGCGGACCGAACCGTCATCATTGAGCAGGTACAGGACAGGCTTGAACACGCTGTTGCCACGTCCCTTGCGATTGCGCTCGGCAACGACCTGGATGCGCACGGCGACATGCTCGAACTCGCGTGGCAGTTCGATCACGCGGAAGCGGCTCGGGCCTTGCGGGAAATCGCGCTGTGGCGTGTCGGTTCCGATGCGCAGCCGCTGCGGACTGTCGAGGCCGACCGCGACGACGCCGTCGGCCGGAGCAACCGCCGGCTCAGGCATCGTGGGCCGCGCGCCGAACAGGCGCTCCTTCCATTCGACGAACGGATTCGCGCTGGCCTGCATCGGCAGCAACGCGATCGCGCCGGCGAGCACGCCGCGCATGCAACGGGAAATCGGGGAAATCATCGGACCATGCTTCAGCGGCAAACGATGCCTGCCACGTCGGCGTGCGCGACCCGCACGCGTTCGATCAGGGTTCTGGCGCGATCGGGACGAGTTCCTTTCCGTGCTGCACGAAGGCTTCGAGTTCGAGCGTGCTGCCGATGCTGGCCACGGCACGCAGTTGTTCATCGCTCGCCTGCGGCTTGCCGCGCCTGGACTTGAGGACGATGCCGGTGATCTTGCGCGTGTCCTTGAGATCACTGAGGTAACCGAACAGTTCGGCCTTGCCGAACGTGAAATTGTCGATCGTGTAGCGGCCTTCCTTTTCCGGCGTCACGATCGCGCGGCCGTCCTTGATGTCGGCGGCGAGAACGGCGCTGCTGAAAATCGCGCCGGCGAACAGCAACATGGTCGCGCGAAAAATGTTCTTCATGGAATCCTCCGTCACTCGATCCGGGAAGTCGTGGTGCGAATCTCGCTGATGCCGCCGTCCTTTTCCTCGATGAAGGCTTGGAACTTGAGGTCGACCGCGATGCGCGCGAGGGCGACGACGTGGGCATCCTTGACCCTCTGCTTCTCGCCGCGCTTGAGCAGGACCGTGGCCATCGGCTCGCCTTCTTCCTTGCGGTAGTTGAGCGCGCCGCGCAGGTCCTGCGCGGTCAGCGGCGCTTCCATGTATTCGAACTGGTCGTCCTTGCCGGCGACGAGGACGACGTCGAACTGACTCGGGACATTCTCCGGACGCACGTTCCCTGGCTTGCTGCCACTGCCACAGGCGGCAAGCGACAGCAGCATGCAACACAGGACGACCAGGCGGGACGGGAAACGGGGGACGGCCAGGCGCATCGATCAGCTCTCCGCAGGAAAAAAACAGTGCGCAAGACTACCACCGAACCCGCGCCGTGGAGCGCGCGGCCGGCCGCCGGCCATGCCCGATTCAGGCGCGCGGCAAGGTCACGCCTTGCTGCCCCATGTACTTGCCGCCGCGATCGCGGTAGCTCGTCGCGCATTCCTCGTCTGACTCGAGGAACAGCATCTGGGCAACGCCTTCGTTCGCGTAGATGCGCGCCGGCAGCGGCGTCGTGTTCGAGAACTCGAGCGTCACGTGGCCTTCCCACTCGGGTTCGAGCGGAGTCACGTTGACGATGATCCCGCAGCGCGCATACGTCGACTTGCCGAGACAGATCGTCAGCACCTTGCGCGGGATGCGGAAGTACTCGACCGTGCGCGCGAGCGCGAACGAATTCGGCGGAATGATGCAGACATCGCCGTTGAAATCGACGAAGTTGCCCGATTCGAAGCGTTTCGGGTCGACGATCGTCGAATTGATGTTCGTGAAGATCTTGAACTCGCTCGCGCAGCGCACGTCGTAGCCGTAGCTCGAGGTGCCGTACGAGATCACGCGTCCGCCGCCGGCGTTCGTCTTGACCTGATCGGGCTCGAACGGCTCGATCATGCCGTGCTGCGCGGCCATGCGGCGGATCCACTTGTCGGACTTGATGCTCATTCGCTCGGGTCTCGCGGTGATGGAGGAGGCAGTGCGGTCGGTGCAGCGGACGCCGCGCACGCGGCCAGTCGCAGACGCAGCCTGGTCACGTGTTCTGGATGACGATCTTCGGGAACTGGATCGACTTGTTGCGCGCGCGCAGCGACAGCCGGGCGGCCGCGTTGCGCGCGATCGTGCGATAGCGCGCCGCGAGGTCGGAATCGGGCATCGCGGCGACCGTCGGCGTGCCGCCGTCGGCCTGCTCGCGGATGCGGATGTCGAGCGGCAGCGAGCCGAGCAGCGGCACCTCGTACTGCGCGGCCATCGCCGCGCCGCCGCCGCTGCCGAAGATGTGTTCTTCGTGCCCGCAGTTCGTGCAGACATGGGTCGCCATGTTCTCGACGATGCCGAGCACCGGCACGTTGACCTTGTCGAACATCCTGAGCGCCTTGCGCGCGTCGAGCAGGGCGATGTCCTGCGGCGTCGTCACGATCACCGCGCCGGAAACCGGTACGCGCTGGCACAGCGTCAACTGGATGTCGCCGGTGCCGGGCGGCAGGTCGATGATCAGGTAGTCGAGGTCGACCCAGTTCGTGTCGCCGAGCAGCTGCTGCAGGGCCTGGGTGACCATCGGGCCGCGCCAGATCATCGGGGTGTCTTCCTCGATCAGGAAGCCGATCGACATCGCCTGGATGCCGTGGTTGAGCTTCGGCTCGATGCGCTGGCCGTCGGTCGTGTCGGGCTTGCCGGACAGGCCGAGCATGCGCGGCTGGCTCGGGCCGTAGATGTCGGCATCGAGGATGCCGACACTGGCGCCTTCGGCGCGCAGCGCGAGGGCAAGGTTCGCGGTCACCGTGGACTTGCCGACGCCGCCCTTTCCGGACGCGACCGCAATCACGTTCTTGACGTTCGGCAGCGGCATCAGCCCTTCCTGCACGCGATGCGCGCCGACCCGGCACGAAACGCCGACCGCCGCGCTGCCGATCTGCCCATCGGCCTCGAGCGCGGCCTTGACCTCGGCAGCAAGCCGGGCCTGCCACGACAGCGCCGGATACCCGAGCTGGATGTCGACCGAGACATCGGGCCCGGAGACGCCGACCCCGCGCAGCGCGCCCGAAGCGACGAGGTCCTGGCCGCTGTGCGGATCGACGATCGTGCCGATGATCTGGCGGACATGGGCTTCGCTGACTGGATTCATTGCGCTGACCGGCTCGAAAAGACCGCTATTATGCCAGACCGTGCGCGACCGCCCGGCCTCGCGGAACGCCTGCGCGGCGTGCATCGAAACCGCGAGGCAGCGTGAACCGATCCGATTCCGCGCAGTCCAAGCGTGCAGCCCGATCCCGCGCCTCGCGATCTCCCAGGAGACGAAGCCATGTCGTACAAGCCGTTCGCCGTCGCGATCCTCAGCGTATTCATCGGCGTCGCCTGCAGCCGCGAGCAACCCTCGGCGATGCCTGCGAACACCGCGTCACGCCCGGCAACGGCGCCCGCGGCCGAAGCGCCCGCGCCCGAGCCGGACGCGACGCCCGTCGCGGGCCAGTTCCCGGTGACCCAGCCGATTCCCCCGCCCCCGCTCGATGAACAACTCGCGCCGTTCGCGGCCACCGGATATCCGGTCTGCGACGACTTCTTCGAGAAGGCGCGCCAGTGCATTAACACGCGCCTGAGCCCCGACGAGCGCAAGGTGCACGGCACCGAACTGCGCAATTCGGTCCGCCTCGTCGGCGCGTCGACCCAGGGCGACGTGCGGCCCGAGCGCATCGAGCAAACCTGCAAGCGCCTGCGCGCACTGAGCGTGCGCAAGCTTTCGAAGAACGGTTGCAGCGACCTCTGATCCGCGGCGACGCGCGGGGCCGCGCGTCGCGCATGCCATAATTCCGCGCGACGACTCGCGCGGAAAACACTGATCGATGAGCAACCCGAGGAAAATCCTCGTCAGCGCCGCCCTGCCCTATGCGAACGGGCCGCTGCACGTCGGCCATCTGGTCGGTTACATCCAGGGCGACATCTGGGTGCGCGCGCAGCGCATGCACGGGCATGTCGTCCATTTCGTCTGCGCCGACGACGCCCACGGCACGCCGATCATGCTGGCGGCCGAAAAGGCCGGGGTGACTCCGGAACAGTTCATCGCGCCGATGCAGGTTTCGCACGAACGCGACTTCGCCGAATTCCGCGTCGCGTTCGACCACTACCATTCGACCCATTCCGCGGAAAACCGCGAACTCGCCGAAACGGTATACACGCGACTGCGCGACGGGGACTGCATCGCGCGCCGCTCGATCAAGCAGCTGTTCGACCCGGTCAAGCAGATGTTCCTGCCCGACCGCTACATCAAGGGCGACTGCCCGAAGTGCGGGACGCCGGACCAGTACGGCGACAACTGCGAGAACTGCGGCGCGACCTATGCGCCGACGGACTTGAAGAACCCGCGCTCGGCGATGTCCGGCGCAACGCCGGAATTGCGCGATTCCGAGCACTATTTCTTCGAGGTCGGCAAGTTCGAAGCGCTGCTGCGCGACTGGTTCGACGGCAAGCTGACCGGTGGCCAGCCGGTCGCCCATCCAGGCGTCATCGCCAAGCTCGGTGAATGGCTCAATGCCGAAGGCGGCCTGCGTGACTGGGACATTTCGCGTGACGCGCCCTACTTCGGCTTCGCGATCCCCGACGCGCCGGGCAAGTACTTCTACGTCTGGCTCGATGCGCCGCTCGGGTACCTCGCGAGTTTCAAGGCGCTCTGTGCACGCGAAGGCCATTCGTTCGACGAATACCTCGCACCGGGCAGCACCGCCGAGATGCACCACTTCATCGGCAAGGACATCGTCAATTTCCACGGCCTGTTCTGGCCGGCGATGCTGCACGGCGCTGGCATGCGCGTGCCGACCGCGCTGCACGTGAATGGTTACCTGACGGTCAACGGCGAGAAGATGTCGAAGTCGCGCGGCACGTTCATCCTCGCGCGCACCTACCTCGAAGCCGGGCTCGACCCCGAATACCTGCGCTACTACATCGCGACCAAGTCCTCGGGCGGCGTCGTCGACCTCGACCTCAACCTCGAGGACTTCGCCCAGCGCGTCAATTCCGATCTGGTCGGCAAGTTCGTCAACATCGCGAGCCGCTGCGCGAAGCTGCTCGAATCGCATTTCGGCAACCGCCTCGCCGCGCCATTCTGGATGGCGAGCCCCGGCGCGCCGCAACCACCGGCGCCGCACGAGGCGACCGCAGTCGGCGTGCTCGCGGCAGCCACCGCGAAATTGCTCGACGCGATCGCGCACTACGCCGAGGACGATTGCAACAAGGCGATCGGCGCGATCATGCAGGTCGCCGACCGCGCGAACGAATACATCGCCGAAGCGGCCCCGTGGGCGCTGGCGAAGGATCCGGCGCGCCGCGACGAGCTGCATGTCGTGCTGTCGACCGGCATCAACCTGTTCCGCGCGATTGCCTGCGCACTGAGGCCGATCCTGCCGCGCATGGCGGACGACGCCGCACGCTTCCTCGGCCTGCCCGACGGCGCGTTCGCGCGTTTCGACGCCATCGGCCTGCACCTCGGTGACCACGTCATCGGCAGCTATGCCGCGCTCGCCACGCGCGTCGATCCGAAACAGCTCGCCGCGATGATCGAGGCCTCGAAGGAATCGCTCACACCGACCGCGCCGACGCCTGCGTCAGCAGTGCCGGTCGCGCCTGCAGCGGCCGACCCGATGACCGCGCCTGCCGCGATCTCGATCGACGACTTCGCGAAACTCGACCTGCGCATCGGCAAGGTGCTCGAATGCGCGTTCGTCGAGGGCTCGGACAAGCTGTTGCGCTTCAGGCTCGACGCGGGCGAACTCGGCGAACGGCAGATCTTTTCGGGCATCCGCGCGGCCTACTCCAAACCCGAACGCCTGATCGGCCGCCACGTCGTCTTCATCGCCAACCTCGCCCCGCGCAAGATGCGTTTCGGCGTTTCCGAAGGCATGATCCTGTCGGCCGGCAACGGCGGCGATGACCTCAAGCTGCTCGATGTCGACGATGGCGCGCTGCCGGGCGCGACGGTGCGCTGAGTGATCAGCTGCCGGCGCGGCGGCCAGTGGCGACGGCACGATTGCATGATTCCGGTGCGCCTGCATCGGAACCGTTTGCGATGACGATCGATCTTGCCAGCCGCATCGACGCCGAGCTTCCGCAGACGCAATGCACGCGCTGCGGCTACCCGGCCTGTCGTCCCTACGCGCAAGCGATCGCCGATGGCGAGGCCGACATCGACCGCTGCCCGCCGGGTGGCAACGACGGCGTCGTTGCGCTCGCGGCCCTGCTCGGGCGCGGGCCGAAACCACTCGATCCCGCGTATGGCGTCGAGGCACCGCCCACGGTCGCGGTGATCGACGAGGCAGTCTGCATCGGCTGCACGAAATGCATCCAGGCCTGCCCGGTCGATGCGATCGTCGGCGCGGCGAAACGCATGCACACAATCATCGATGCCGAATGCACCGGTTGCGAACTGTGCATCGCGCCGTGCCCGGTCGACTGCATCACGATGGTCCCGATCGCGACCGAAGTGGCCGATCGCATGCGCGTGCTTGCGCGAGCGGAGCATGCACGCATGCGCTACGAGACACGCAAGCTGCGGCTCGCCCGTGAACGCGCACAACGTGACGAACGCCGTTCGGGCGCATCGTCCGCCGCAGCGCGCCCTGTACCACCGCCGATAACGCGCAGCGCCGTGCTCGAGGCGATCGCGCGCGGACGTGCACGCCGTCGGCAAGGCGGCAAGGATCCTGCCGCGCCATGAAGCGCGAAGCTATCGTCGAAATGTTCTCGCGCCTGCGCGAGCTCAACCCCAAACCGCGCACCGAGCTCGAGTATTCGACACCGTTCGAACTGCTGGTCGCCGTGATCCTGTCCGCTCAGGCGACCGACGTCGGCGTCAACAAGGCCACGCGCAAGCTGTATCCGCTCGCGAACACGCCGCAGGCGATCCTCGATCTCGGCGAAGACCGCCTGAAGCGGTACATATCGACGATCGGCCTGTTCAATGCGAAGGCGAGGAATGTCATTGCAGCCTGCCGCATCCTCGTCGAGCAGCACGGCGGCGAGGTTCCGCGTGATCGAGAGGCGCTCGAGGCGCTGCCGGGCGTCGGCCGCAAGACCGCCAATGTCGTGCTGAACACCGCGTTCGGCGAGCCGACGATCGCGGTCGATACGCACATCTTCCGGGTCGCCAACCGGACCGGCCTGGCCCGCGGCAAGGACGTTCGTCGGGTCGAGGACAAACTGGTCAAGGTCGTGCCGGCCGAGTTCCGGCACGATGCACACCTTTGGCTGATCCTGCATGGGCGCTACACCTGCAAGGCGCGCAAGCCCGATTGCCCGCGTTGCGTGATCCGCGACCTCTGCGCGTACCGGGCGAAGACATCAGCATGATTCGACGACGCCGCGCCTGCGGGTTCGGTACCGGGTCGGAGGCGCTGCGCGCGGCATGGCCCGGCGTCACGACAAGAAAAAGGCAGCCCGCTGATGCGGGCTGCCTCGAAGACGACTGGGAACCTGGTCAGTCGTAGGAGAGACTGCGATCGACGAAAGCGCAGTTCGCGGCGATTACCAGTAGAACTGCGCGCGCGCCTCGACGATGTTCGGATCGTCAGTGATGTCGCGGCGCGTGCTGCTGACCTTGACGTAATTCGCGGCGAGCTTGAAGTTCGAGCGCAGGTACCAGTTGACGCCGAGCGTGATGTTGTCCTGCTCGCCGCCGCGCACGGCGCCGTCGTCGAGATCGGCCTTGTCGTAGCGCAGGCCGAGCTGCCACATGCCAGAACCGGGGTTGGCCGGCAGCGGCGTGCCCGGAACGCCGCCCTTGTAGGTCCAGGTTTCGCCGGTCAGGTTCCAGAGTCCCTGCACGTACCAGCTGTCGGCGCGGAAATCGGGCGCGCTGGTCGCATCGGTGCGGCTCGTGCGCGACTGCATGTATTCGCCCTGCAGCTTGAACGGCCCGTTGAACCACAGGCCTTCGACGCCGTACGTGCGCACGCGGTCGGTATTGGCGAGGTTGCCGGTGTCGATCAAGCGCACCGCCGAGAGGTCCGCGTCGGGTCGAGCCCGCCAGCGCGACGTGTCGCTGTCGGTGTCGTGGTCGACCGCGGACACGCCGAAATGCAGGACATTGCCCTTGGCAAGGATCGGCGCGTAATGGAAGCGCGCGCCGAAGCCCTGGCCCTGGGCGAGGTTGCGGGTCAGTTCGCGACCGAAATAGCTGACCGTGTAACCCCACGCGCCCTTGTCGTCGCCGTAGGAAACGCCGGTGCGGCGGGAGAGCGCGAACAGGTTCGTCGTCATCGCCTTCGAGATGAAATCGTTGTTCTTCGTGCTGCTCAGTTCCTCGAGGCTGTTCGGCTGCTTGAACTGGCCGACGGTCACCGCGTTGCTGCCGAGCTTCCACTTGACGTTCACATCGAGGTACTTGTCGGCCTTCGCGTCGTAACCGAGCACCCAGTCGAACATCGTGCCCTTGCCCTTGAGGACGATCTCGGCGCGGCGAAGCTCGAATTCGCTGTCCTTGCCGTTGACGCTCGTGCCGTTGAGGTCGGCGACGTCGTTGTCGAACCAATTGCCATCGGCCTGGATCAAGCCTTCGAGGCTCACTTCGCTGCCGAGGATCACGTCGAGCGCGATCTCGGCCCGGGCGGCCGGCGCGGCAAGGGTTGCAGCGATCATGCATGCAAGGAGGCGGGGGGTGAATCGGTTCATCGTCCGGATCTCGTGGGGAGGGTCGGCGCGGAGGTTAAGACGGTTCTGTTACCGGGACATTTCACTTTCTGGACGGAGCCGTGACGGTTTCCGGGCTGCGCGATCTCCGCGAACAGCGCCGACCGACCATGACGATCGGCACGGTCGCGGATTTACGCCCGCTTTACGCGATGGTCACGCAATTGTTCTAGAGTCCGGGCGCCCGATCGTCCCTGGGCCACGGCCCGTCCGGAGCCGCCGGGATCGGGCAACCCGGCGGGTGTGCCCGCCCTCAACGGAGAAGGTTCCCATGTCCAGCAAGATCGCAAAACCCGTCAGCATCGCCATCGGCACGGCATTACTCGGCTCGCTCTCGCTCGGTCAACTCGCGGTCGCCAGCGACGGCTTCAAGGCCACCGACCTCGGCAGCGGCTACGTCGTCGCGCTCGCCGGCGACAAGAACAAGGAAGGCAAATGCGGCGAAGGCAAGTGCGGCTTCGCCAAGCTCGACGCCAACGGAGACGGCGTTATCTCGGCCGCCGAATGGACCGCGGCGAAACCCGACAAGGCCGACAAGTGGGCCAAACTTGACGCCGATGCCGACGGCAACGTGACCCAGGCCGAGTGGGACGCCGGGCACAAGGGCAAGGAAGGAAAATGCGGCGAAGGCAAGTGTGGCGAGGGCAAGTGCGGCGCGGCGGCCGAGAAGAAGGGCTGATCGCGCCGTGACGTCCAGCGACGCGATCGGCGGCGCCGGACTCGGATTGCGGCGGGCCCTCGTCGGCCCGCTGCAAGCCTGCCCCGAGGCCAGGATCGACTTCTTCGAGATCGCGCCGGAGAACTGGATCGGCGTCGGCGGGGCGCTCGGACGCACGCTGCGCGCGTTCACCGAACGCCACGCGTTCGTCTGCCATGGCCTGTCGCTGTCGCTCGGTGGGCCGGCTCCGCTCGATGAAACCCTGCTCGTGCGCATCCGGCGCTTCATGCAGGCGCACGGTATCGAACGTTACAGCGAACACCTTTCCTGGTGTGCCGACGACGGCCACCTGTACGACCTGCTGCCGATTCCGTTCACGGCCGAAGCCGTGCACCACGTCGCCGCGCGCATCCGCCGGGCGCAGGACATCCTGGGCCGGCGCATCGCAGTCGAGAATTCCTCGTACTACGCGGCGCCGCAGGCCGGCATGAGCGAACTCGAGTTCATCCGCGCAGTGCTCGACGAGGCCGACTGCGAACTGCTGCTCGACGTGAACAACATCCACGTCAACAGCATCAACCACGGCTACGACGCCGCCGCATTCCTCGACGCGCTGCCGGCCGAGCGGGTGGCCTGGATCCATGTCGCAGGCCATTACAACGAGGCAGCCGACCTCATCATCGATACCCACGGCGCGGCGGTCATCGATCCGGTCTGGGCCTTGCTCGCGCGCGCCTACGCACGCATCGGATCGCGCCCGACGATGGTCGAACGCGATTTCAATTTCCCGCCGCTTGCCGACCTGCTCGGCGAGCTTGACCGGATCCGCGAACTGCAGGCCCTGCATGCCCCGGCGACGGCGAGGCACGTGCAACATGCCTGACGCGACCGACCTCGCGAGCGTCCAGCTCGGCCTGTCCGCGCATCTGCGCGATCCGGAGCACGTCGCCGCGCCGGATGACATCGAACCGCGCCGCATCGCGGTGTATCGCGAACTCGTCTTCAACAACCTCGACGAACTGCTCGGCGGCAATTTCCCCGTCATCCGCGCGATGCACGACGACGCGGCCTGGCATGGCCTCGTTCGCGCCTTCCTGCGCGATCATCGCTGCCGGACGCCGCTGTTCACCGAAATCGCACGCGAGTTCATCCGCTTCCTCGAGCACCGCGCGGCCGCCGGCAAGGATCCTGCCTACCTCGTCGAACTCGCCCACCACGAATGGAGCGAGCTCGCGCTTGCCCTCGACGAGGCCGAGATCGACGCGGTCGACCACGATCCGCACGGCGATGTCATCGACGGCATCCCGGTACTGTCGCCGCTCGCCCGCCTGCTCGCCTACCGCTATCCGGTCCAGCACATCGGGCCGCGGCAGCGGCCAATCGAGGCGCCCGCGCACCCGACCCTGATCGTGCTCGTGCGCGATCGCAGCGACAAGGTCGGCTTCCTCGAAGTCGATCCGCTCAGCGCGATGCTGTTCGAACGCCTCGCCGCAAACGGGAGCGAGAGCGGGCGTGACTGCCTGCACGCTGTCCTCGCCGGGCTCGGTCGCGACAGTGAAGCGATGCGCGCCTCCGGAATCGCGATCCTGCATGAGCTGCGCCGGCGCGACATCCTGCTCGGCACGCGCTGAAGTCCACGCCGCGCACAGGCAATCCGTTATTCTCGCGGCATGTCCTCGGTCATCCGCATCCCCCGCATCAGCGAGCGCTTCCGTGGCTTCCTGCCCGTCGTCGTCGACGTCGAGACCGGCGGCTTCGATGCCGAACGCGATGCCCTGCTCGAAATCGCCGTCGTCGTCATCGCGATGGATGACGACGGCTTCATCCGCCCGGAGCCGGTCGTGTCGACCCACGTCGCGCCATTTCCCGGCGCGAACATCGATCCGCGTTCGCTCGAGATCACCGGCATCGATCCCGATCACCCGTTCCGCAACGCGCTCGACGAGCGTGCCGCGCTCGAACACGTGTTCGCGCCGGTCCGCAAGGCGATGCGCGCGTCCGAATGCCAGCGCGCGATCCTCGTCGGCCACAACGCGGCATTCGACCTCGGCTTTCTCAACGCGGCCGTGCGCCGCACGGGGCACAAGCGCAATCCGTTCCATCCATTCAGCAATTTCGACACGGTGTCGCTGGCCGGACTCGCGTACGGGCAGACCGTTCTCGGGCGCGCGGTCGCCGCGGCCGGCATCGAGTGGGACGGCGGCCAGGCTCATTCGGCGGTCTACGACACCGAACGCACCGCCGAACTGTTCTGCCGCATCGTCAACCGCTGGAAGCAGATGGAGGACATCACGATCGCGCAGGGCTTCGGCGCGGTCGTCGGCGCGGTGCCCGAGCCATCTTGATCGCGGACCGCCGCGCCCGCATGCTCGACCGATGCCGATCTATCACCACGTTCCCCTCGGCGAAGCTTGCGACGCCTGCCGCGACGGCATCGACGCGTTGCAGAAACTCGCCGATCCGCCACTGGCGCGATGCCCGCACTGCGCGACGCCGCTCGAGCGCGTGATCAGCGCCGCGCAGGTCGTATCCGGACAGGCCCACCGCCTCGGCGAGGCCCATGCCGCGAAACACGGGTTCACGCAGTACAAGCGCGCCGGCAAGGGCGTCTACGAGAAGACGGCCGGCAAGGGCCCCAAGATCATTCGCGGCGACTAGGCGGGTTGCCCCGGCAGCACGAGCCCTTGTCATTGTTCCGTCATGACGTTTCCACGATACTGGAAACATGAAAACCAAAGCCGCCCTCGTTGCGTTCGCCGCGCTCGCGCAGGAAACGCGCCTGTCGATATTCCGCCAACTGGTCGAATGGGCGCCCGATGGCGCGGTCGCCGGCATGATCGGCGAGCGCCTCGGCCTCGCCCCGGCCACCCTTTCATTTCACCTGAAGGAACTCGCGCACGCGCAGTTGATCGTTGCGCATCCGCAAGGGCGCTTCATCCGCTACGTGGCAAACCTCGATGCGATACCCGCCCTCGTCGAGTTCCTCACGCGCAACTGTTGCGGCAATCAGCGTGACTGCGCACCGGCCGGCACAGCAGCGACGGCAAGAAGCCCGAGGCGCCGTCAGGCGGGTTGATCGCACGCGTCGACGTAACGGAATTCACTACCCATCAAACACTACGGTCCTTGCATGACTACACGCGTTGGCATCAACGGTTTCGGGCGCATGGGCAGGCTGACCCTGCGCGCCATCTGGAATTCCCCTGACATGCAGGTCACACGGATCAACGATCCGGGCGGCGACGCGGCGACGTTCGCGCACCTGCTCAACTTCGACTCCGTACACGGCCGCTGGGCGCACGAGGCAGAGGTCGACCGCGACGCGATCGTCGTCGACGGGCGGCGTATCGAAATGACACGCAACAAGGCGCTCGCGGAAACACCCTGGAACGACTGCGATCTCGTCATCGAGGCATCCGGGAAGTTCCGCAAGACCGACGTACTCCAGCCGTACCTGGACCAAGGCGTAAAGCGCGTCGTCGTGACGGCACCGGTCAAGCAGGACGGCGTCCTCGATGTGGTCATGGGCGTCAACCACGAACGCTTCGATCCGGCCGTGCATCGCATCGTGACGGCCGCCTCGTGCACGACGAATTGCCTGGCGCCGGTGGTCAAGGTCATCCACGAGCAACTCGGAATCCGCCACGGCAGCCTGACCACGCTGCACAGCCTGACCAACACCCAGGTCATCCTCGATGCCCCGCACAAGGACCTGCGCCGCGCGCGATCGTGCGGCTCAAGCCTGATTCCGACGTCGACGGGCTCGGCAACGGCCATCGCCTCGATCTTCCCGGAACTGAAGGGACGCCTCGATGGCCACGCCGTGCGCGTGCCGTTGACGAACGCGTCGCTGACCGATTGCGTGTTCGAAGTCGAGCGCGCGACGAGCGTCGCGGAAGTCAACCGGCTGCTGAAATCGGCAGCCGATGGCGCGCTCGCCGGCATCCTCGGTTACGAGGAGCGGCCCCTCGTGTCGATCGATTTCCGCGGCGACCCGCGTTCGAGCATCGTCGATGCGCTGTCCACCCTCGTCGTCAATGGCACGCACGTGAAGATCTACGCGTGGTACGACAACGAATGGGGTTATGCGAATCGCACCGCGGAACTTGCCGCGCTCGTCGCGCGCGCCGATCGCTGACCCGTCCATGCGCGCGCCGCTTTCGCCCGACGTGCGGCAGTACCTGCTGGTCACCGGCAACTACTGGGCGTTCACGCTGACCGACGGCGCCCTGCGCATGCTGGTCGTGCTGCATTTCCACACGCTCGGCTACAGCGCGCTGCAGATCGCGATGCTGTTCGTGTTCTACGAGGTCTTCGGCGTGATCACCAACCTGGTCGGCGGCTGGCTCGGCGCGCGGGTCGGCCTCAACCGCACGATGAATGCAGGGCTCGTGTTGCAGGTCGCGGCATTGGCCATGCTGACCGTTCCGACCGCATGGCTCACGGTGGCCTGGGTCATGCTGGCCCAGGCGCTGTCCGGCATCGCCAAGGACCTGAACAAGATGAGCGCGAAAAGCAGCATCAAGCTGCTCATCGCCGACGAGCATCAGCAAACCTTGTTCCGCTGGATCGCGGCACTGACCGGATCGAAGAACGCGCTCAAGGGCCTGGGATTCTTCCTCGGCGGACTGCTGCTCGCGTTGACCGGCTTCCGCAACGCGGTCGCGCTGATGGCCATCGCGCTCGCATTCGTCGGCTTGTCCAGCCTGGTGTTCCTGAAACGCGATCTCGGCAAGGCGAAGTCGAAGCCGAGGTTCCGCGCGCTGTTCTCGAAGAGCCGCTCGATCAACGTACTCTCCGCGGCGCGCCTGTTCCTGTTCGGCGCGCGCGATGTCTGGTTCGTGGTTGCACTGCCCGTTTACCTTGCCACGACGCTTGGCTGGCCGCATGCCTCGGTCGGCGCGTTCCTCGCCTGCTGGGTGATCGGTTACGGCGTCGTGCAGTCCGGCGCGCCGTGGCTGATCGGCACGCGCACGGGCACGGTGCCCGGCCGCGCGAATCTCGTCGGTTGGGCGGCCGTCCTCACCCTCGTCCCGGCCACCATGGTCGTGCTGCTCGGGCAAGGCGCGGACCCGAACGCCGTGCTGATCGGCGGTCTCGCCGTGTTCGGCGTGCTGTTCGCGATCAACTCGTCGATGCACAGTTTCCTGATCGTCAGCCGTGCCAGCGCCGACGGCGTATCGCTCGATGTCGGTTTCTACTACATGGCCAATGCACTCGGCCGCCTGCTCGGCACGGTCCTGTCCGGCTGGGCCTTCCAGGTGCGGGGCTTCGGCGCGTGCCTGTGGATCTCCGCGCTGCTGCTCGCGTGCGCTGCACTTGTGTCGATCACCCTGCCGACCCGCGACCAGAAGATCGCAGCGGTTCCGACCCGCGATTGACCGGGAGGGCGCCAGCCCGTGCCGCGGGACGCACCCGGCAACATGGCTGCCGCGCTGTGCAACCCGCAATACACAACGGCCGATCGCCTGCCGGGATGCCGCGCCACCGATTCTTGCTCGAAGATGACAGCTGAAACATTTCTGAAATATTTTGCACACGGTTCTGCAACGTTGCGCGGCTACAAAGGGCGGCATTCCAGATCCCGTCCAACCAATCAGGAGTCCCCCGTGACGATCTCTATCAAGCTGCGTGCTGCCGCCATCGGTCTTGCCGCCGTGCTCGGTGCCCATGCCGCCCAGGCGGCCGAAGTGACTGGAGCGGGCGCCTCGTTCGTGTTTCCGTTGATGTCGAAGTGGTCCTCCGACTACAGCCAGGCGACCGGAAACCGCATCAACTACCAGTCGATCGGATCGAGCGGTGGCATCGCCCAGATCAAGGCGGGGACCGTCGATTTCGGTTCCTCGGATGCTCCGCTCAAGCCGGAAGACCTCGCCGCCGCCGGACTCGTCCAGTTTCCGTCGGTCATCGGCGGAGTCGTTCCGGTCGTCAACCTGCCCGGCATCGAGACCGGCAAACTCAAGCTGACCGGCCCCGTGCTCGGCGACATCTTCCTTGGCAAGGTCGCGAAGTGGAACGATCCGGCGATCGTCGCGCTCAACGACGGTCTCGCCCTGCCCGACACCAAGATCACGATCGTGCATCGTTCGGATGGCTCGGGCACGACCTTCAACTTCGTCAATTACCTCTCGAAGGTGAATCCGGAGTGGAAGGAAAAGGTCGGTGAGGGCACGTCGGTGCAGTGGCCGACCGGACTCGGCGGCAAGGGCAACGAAGGTGTCGCGGCCTATGTCAAGCAGATCAAGAACGCGATCGGCTATGTCGAGCTGTCCTACGCCTTGCAGAACCAGATGTCCTATGCGCTGATGCAGAACGCGGCCGGCAAGTTCGTCGTGCCGAGCGCGGAGTCGTTTGCCGCGGCCGGCGCCAGTGCCGACTGGAAGAACGCGACCGATTTCAGCCTCGTCATCACCAATGCTCCGGGCAACGACGCCTGGCCGATCGCCGCGACGAACTTCATCCTCATGCATGCACAAGCAAAGGATGCAGCACGTTCGAAGGCCGCACTCGACTTCTTCAGCTGGGCCTACAAGGATGGCCAGCAGCAGGCATCCGCGCTCGACTACGTGCCGCTTCCGGAAGCCCTGGTGGAACAGGTCAAGGCCTACTGGACCGCGAAGATCAAGTAAGCCGTCCGCTGCGGATGACATGATCCACCGCCGGATCGTGCGTGCCCGGGGCACGCACGATCCGGCTCCACGCTGCATGACACTTCCCTTCCTGTACGTCGAAAACCCTCGATGACCACGATCGCCGCCAGTGCTCCTCCGACGCCGACCCGTGCGAGCCGCGACGAATTGCAGGACCGCGGGTTCGGCGCCGTCCTCGCGGTCACCGCCTTCCTGGTCCTGATTGCGCTGGCCGGAGCCGCGCTGTCGATGCTCTGGGGCGGGCGCGAAGTCCTGGCCGAGCAAGGCTGGCGCTTTTTCTTCTCGACGGAATGGAATCCGGTCGAGGACCGCTATGGCGCGCTGATCCCGATCTACGGCACCCTCGTGACCTCGTTGATCGCGATGCTGATTGCGGTGCCGATCAGTTTCGGCATTGCGCTGTTCCTGACCGAAATCGCGCCGCCGTGGCTGCGTACCCCGATTGGCACGGCCATCGAACTGCTGGCCGGGATTCCCTCGATCATCTATGGCATGTGGGGCCTGTTCGTGCTCGTGCCGGTGATGACGGAATACGTGACACCGTGGTTCAACGACAATCTCGGCACGTTGCCGCTGATCGGTGCGTTGTTCCAGGGTCCGCCGATCGGCATCGGCATGCTCACGGCGGGCTTCGTGCTCTCGATCATGGTGATTCCGTTCATTTCCTCGATCATGCGCGAAGTCTTCCTCACCGTTCCGACACGCCTCAAGGAATCGGCCTACGCGCTCGGTTCGACGAAGTGGGAGGTGGTCTGGGACATCGTGCTGCCATACACGCGCTCGGCCGTGATCGGCGGCATCTTCCTCGGTCTCGGACGCGCGCTTGGCGAAACGATGGCCGTTGCCTTCGTGATCGGCAACACCGTGCGTTTCTCGGCCTCGCTGCTTGAACCGGGCACAACGATCTCCGCGCTGATCGCCAACGATTTCGCCGAAGCAACCGATACCTACCGCTCCGCCTTGCTCCTGCTCGGCTTCGTGCTCTTCATCGTGACCTTCTTCGTGCTCGCGATCGCGCGGCTCATGCTCTCGCGGATCGCGCGCAAGGAAGGCAGCCGATGAGTACGCCGAACGTTGCGGACCGCCTGTACCTGCGGCGCCGGATCATCAATCGCGTCGCGGTCGTGATGTCGTCGATTGCCGCGATCTTCGGGTTGCTGTTCCTCGCCTGGATCCTGTGGACGACGATCAGCAAGGGCATGGCCGGCATCAATATCGCGCTGTTCACGCAGATGACCCCGCCGCCGATGGAAGCCGGTGGCCTCGCCAACGCGTTCTTCGGCAGCGCCGTGATGTGCGCGCTGGCAATCCTGATCGGCACGCCGCTCGGCATTGCCGCCGGCACATGGCTCGCCGAGTACGCCGGCGCACGCAGGATCGGCACGGTGATCCGCTTCGTCAACGACATCCTGCTCTCGGCACCGTCGATCGTGCTCGGCCTGTTCGTCTACACGCTCGTCGTGGCGCAGATGGGCGGCGGATTCTCGGCCATCGCCGGTGCGCTAGCGCTGGCCTTCATCGTGCTGCCGGTGGTCGTGCGCACGACCGACGAGATGCTGCGCCTCGTGCCGTCGCAGATGCGCGAAGCCGCGCTTTCGCTCGGCGTGCCGCAATGGAAGGTCATCGTGCAGGTCCTGTATCGCGGCGCGTCGGCCGGCATCGTCACCGGCATCCTGCTCGCGTTCGCGCGGATCAGCGGCGAAACTGCGCCGCTGCTGTTCACCGCATTCGGCAACCAGTACTGGAGCACCGACCTCGGCCGACCGATGGCCAGTGTTCCGGTCGTCATGTACCAGTACGCGGCGAGTCCGTACGAATCGTGGCAAACGCTGGCGTGGGCCGGGGCACTCGTGCTGACCGCATTCGTGCTGTTGCTGAGCCTGCTCGCACGCGCCATCCTTCTCAGGAACAAGATCAGCCATGACTGACCTGCACTTCGCGATGTCGGCACCCAGCGTCGGCGCCAGCCCTGCGAGCGCGGCAAGCACGCCGCCGAAGATGAGTGCGCGCAACCTCGATTTCTTCTACGGCGATTTCCGTGCGCTGAAGGATGTCAACCTCGATATCGCCGACAGGCGCGTGACCGCACTGATCGGGCCCTCGGGTTGCGGCAAGTCGACCCTGTTGCGCATCTTCAACCGCATCTATTCGATCTATCCGAAGTTCGAGGCGCGCGGCGAGGTGCTGCTCGAGGGTGAGAACATCCTCGATCCGAAATATCCGCTCAATCGCCTGCGCAGCAAGGTCGGCATGGTGTTCCAGAAACCGGTACCGTTCCCGATGTCGATCTTCGAGAACGTCGCCTATGCGATCCGCCACCACGAAAAGCTGTCCAAGGCCGATCTCGCCGCACGCGTCGAGCTCGCCCTGCGCCAGAGCGCACTCTGGGACGAGGTCAAGGACAAGCTCAAGCAGAACGCGCTGGGACTCTCCGGCGGCCAGCAGCAACGCCTCTGCATCGCGCGCGCGATTGCCCTCAAGCCCGAAGTCCTGCTGCTCGACGAGCCGACCTCCGCGCTCGATCCGATCGCCACCGGCAAGATCGAGCAACTGGTGGCCGAACTGAAGCAACACTTCACGATCGCGATCGTCACCCACAACATGCAGCAGGCCGCGCGCGTCTCCGATTTCACGGCCTTCATGTATCTCGGCGAGCTTGTCGAGTTCGGCGAAACCGAAAGGATGTTCACCAAACCGGCCAGGCAGCAGACCGAGGACTACATCACCGGCCGCTTCGGCTGAGGACGAACCATGACCAACGCTTCCGGCGACCACATCGTGAAGAGCTACGACGAAGAACTGCAGCGCCTCACCGGCGAGATCCAGCGCATGGGTGACCTCGCCCTGACCGAACTGCACGCGGCGATAGCCGCCGTGATCGAGCGTGACAGCGATGCAGCGCAGCGCATCGTCGAAAGCGATCACGCCGTCGATGCGCTGGAGCAGGAGGTCAGCCAGGACGTGATCCGGCTGCTCGCCTTGCGCCAGCCGATGGCGCGCGACCTGCGCGAAGTGATGGCAGCGCTACGCATCGCTTCGGACATCGAACGCATCGGCGACTACGCCGCGAACGTCGCCAAGCGCGCGATCGCACTGAACCGGGTCGCCCTCGTGCGACCGGTGTTCGCGTTGCCGCGGCTGGCCGAACTGGCCGGCGAACTGGTCAGCGAAGTCCTGTTTGCATACCGCGACCGCGACGCCGACCGGGCCCTGCTGGCCTGGGCGCGCGACGAGGAACTCGACAGCATGCACACCGGCCTGTTCCGCGAGCTGCTGACCTACATGATGGAGGATCCGCGCAACATCACCGCCTGCACGCACCTGCTGTTCATGGCCAAGAACATCGAGCGCATCGGCGATCATGCGACGAACATCGCCGAGAACATCTACTTCCTCGTGCACGGCACCCAGATCGCGAAGGCACGGCGCAAGGGTGACCTGTCGCACAACGTCGTCAGCGGCGAGCCTCCGGCAGCGGGCTCCTGACGGCCAGATTCCAGCCCGCGCCCGTCCGGGTGCCTTTCCGCACATCCTGTGGCGCGCCGACGCGTGGACGGGCGCGCTGGTAGACTCGCCGCCGACTGCATCGCACGCGAACGTTCCATGCACTGGTTCATCGAGTCCCTCACGATCGGCGCCGGCCAGCTCAAGGTCCTCGCGCTGATCCTCGGCATCGGCCTGCTCGTCGAGCGCTTGCGCCCCGCGCAGCGTCGCCAGCCGTGGTCGCACATCGGCTTCAATGTCGCCTACGTCAGCTTCATCGTCCTGCTCAACAGCCTGCTGATTCCGCCGCTGATGGCGGCGGTGCGCCCACTCGTGGACGCGTGGGGCCTGCACATCCCGATCGCGTTCGCCGACGGCCTCGGCGGCCAGGTCCTGCAGGCGCTCGTGTTCTTCGCGCTGTACGACTTCTTCTACTACTGGTTCCACCGTGCCCAGCACAGCCTGCCCGGCGCATGGCCGCTGCACAAGCTCCACCACTCCGAAGAGTCGGTCAACGTGACGACGACGATGCGCCATCACTGGCTCGAGGAACCGATCCGGGTGCTGCTGATCCTGCTGCCGATCGGACTCGTGTTCGACCAGAAGCCGGTCACGATCGCCTGGCTCGCGACCCTGATCATGCTGTGGGGCTATTTCGTGCACGCAAACCTGCGCCTGCCGCTCGGACCCTTGACGCCGGTCTTTGCGGGTCCGCAATGGCATCGCCTGCACCATTCGATCGAGCCCGAACACCGCGACCGCAACTTCGCGGCGTTCTTCCCGGTCTACGACATCCTGTTCGGCACCTATACCCGGCCACGCAGCGGCGAGTATCCGGCGACCGGCCTGCACTCGCGCGAAAACCTCAACGGGCCCTTGCGGGCGACGCTGTCACCGTTCCGCGACTGGTGGCAGATGCTGCGCGCACGCTCCGCTCCGGCGATCCAGCCACTGCCGCCACGGGCGGTCGAGTCCGCGCCGGATCAGCAGCGCCACGAGACTGGCGAGCACGAGATATCCCGATAGCCAGGCCAGGCCGTGCGCCGGCGTCGCGGCCACCAGCGGCACGCCGGCCCACGCCAGTGCGCGCAACAGGGTCATGTGGCTCAACAGGCCCGCGTAGGCGCAACTGGCCAGCGTCGCCAGCAGGCGCGCGAATCGCGCCGGCAATTGAAGCGTGGATGCCCACGGCAGCAGGCACATCCACGCGACATCGCACATCGTCAGCAGTCCGATGCGTGCCGCGCGACTTGCATCGAGCGGTACCGCGAGATGCACGCGGGCGCTGGCTGCCAGCAGCAGCATGCCGCTGATCGCGAGCACGCCGCGCCAACGCGATAGCAGCGCGCGCTGCCGGGTCCAGCACCACGCCGCGAGCAGACCGTAAAGCGGCACGTCGAGGCGCATCAGCACCTGCTTGCGCAGGCCGAGGTCGAATGAAGGATCGCCGAGCCAGACGGCGATCACGCGCGGCAGGTGCGCGATTGCAAGCAGCATTCCGATCAGCACAAGGCCCGTTGCGGACGAGGCCCCGCGCAGGCGCGGCGCGATGAATGCGAGCAGCACGCCGGTCATCAGCCAGACCGGAACGACCCATGCTTCGGCGAAAAAGGCGGGATGTGGCCAGGCTAGATTCTGCAACAAGGCCAGGTAGGCAGGCAGCGAAGGTCGAGGGACGGCGAAATGCCCGACGAAAGCCAGATTGAGCAACACGAACACCGCATACAGCGGCCACAATCTCAGAAATACGTGCAATCCATGACGCAAGGGCGACGCTTGCGGCCCCGCGCGCAGCATGGCGCAGGCAGCGAGGAAGCCGCTGAGGACGAGAAAGGCCTCGATTCCGGCATGGCCCAGGAACAGCCACGTCGTGTCCGGAATCGCGAACGGCGCAAGCCAGAAGCCCGCGTGGCAGGCCATCAGGCTGATCGCTGCGCCGACGCGCAACAGGTCGAGTCCGGCAAGACGTGGCGTCGGCATCTGTATCGAATCGCTGTATGGACGGTGCAATCGGGTCGGGCGGTACAGTCTGCGGTCCGGACCGCGCGATGCAAAGCGGCAATCGCGCAGGGCCTGACGAACCCCGACCGCACCGCTATAGTCATGCATCCGCCTTGCACGGATTCCTGTATGCGTACCCTCCCCCTCGCAGCCCTTGCCTGCCTTGCATCGACGCTTGCCATGACCGCTTGCCAGCACCAACCCGTCGAGACTGCCGCGATCGCCACCACGCCTGCGCGTCAGTCCGCCTTGGCCTACCCGTCGGCGCACACGGTCGACCAGGTCGACGACTATCACGGCACGCGCGTGGCCGATCCGTATCGCTGGCTCGAAGACATCGATTCTTCCGCAACGACCGACTGGATCGCGGCACAGAATGCCCTGACGTTCGGCGAATTGGCAAAGATCCCGCAACGCGACGCGCTGCGCGGGCGGCTCGAACAGTTGTGGAACTACGAACGCTTTTCACCGTACGAGCGGCACGGAAACCGGTATGCCTACACCCGCAATGACGGCCTGCAGAACCAGGGTGTGTTGTACGTGACCGACCGGCCGGGCGGCACGGCGCGCGTCCTGCTCGATCCGAATACGCTGTCCAGCGACGGCACCGTGGCGTTCAAGGACGGCGAGTTCAGCGCGGACGGGCGCTATTTCGCCTACGGCCTGTCCTCGGGCGGATCCGACTGGGAAGAGTGGCGCGTACTCGACGTCGCAACCGGCAAGCCGCTTGACGACCGCCTCGAATGGGTCAAGTTCTCGAACGTGTCGTGGAACCGGCAAGGCACGGGCTTCTACTACAGCCGATACGCCGCACCGGAGGGCGAAAATGCGCTGAAGGCGGTCAACCAGTTCCAGAAACTGTATTTCCACGCCCTCGGCACGCCGCAGCGCGACGACGTGCTCGTGCATGAACGCAGCGACCAGCCCGACTGGGGATTCAGCGGCGAAGTCACGCACGATGGCCGCTATCTCGTGATTACCGTATGGCGCGGCACCGAACCCAGGAATCTCGTGCTCTACCGCGACCTGCAGGCCGCGGGCAATGAAGTACGCGAGCTGGTCGGCGACTGGAGCGCGGGTTTCGAGCTGCTCGGCAACCGCGATGGCACGTTCTACTTCCTGACCGACGACGGCGCGCCGCGCTATCGCGTCGTCGCGATCGATGCCGCCCGGCCGGCCCGCGCAGACTGGCGCGAAATCGTCGCCGAACGTGCGGAAACGCTCGGCAGCGCGAAGCTCGTCGGCGGCCAGCTCGTCGTCAGTTACCTCAAGGACGCGCACAGCGTCATCGAGCGCATTTCACTCGATGGACAACGCATCGGCGGCGTCGACCTGCCCGGACTCGGCACAGCCAGCGGATTCACCGGACAACCGACCGACAACGAGAGCTGGTTCAGCTACTCGAGCTACACCGACGTGCCGTCGATCTACCGACTCGACCTGCGCAGCGGAAGCATCGAACGCGTGATCGCCCCGGAATACCCGCTCGACACCTCGAAGTTCACGACCCGCCAGGTGTTCTTCACGAGCAAGGACGGTACGCGCGTTCCGATGTTCATCGTTTCGCGCCGTGAGCTTGTGCTCGACGGCAGCAACCCGACGATCCTGTATGGCTACGGCGGCTTCAACATTTCGCTGACGCCCGCATTCTCGCCGGCGGTCATGGCCTGGCTCGAGCGCGGTGGCGTGTACGTGGTGGCCAACCTGCGCGGTGGCGGCGAGTACGGCCGCGACTGGCACGATGCCGGCACCTTGCTGCGCAAGCAGAACGTGTTCGACGATTTCATCGGCGCAGCCGAGGCGCTGATCGCGCAGGGCTACACCTCGCCGGACCGGCTCGCGATCCGCGGCGGATCGAATGGCGGCCTGCTCGTGGCCGCGGTCGCGCTGCAGCGACCGGAGCTGTTCGCTGCCGCAATTCCCGCGGTCGGCGTGCTCGACATGTTGCGTTTCCGCGAATTCACGATCGGCAAGGCCTGGGAGTCGGACTACGGCTCGGTCACCCAGCCCGACCAGTTCGCCGCCATCCATGCCTATTCGCCGCTGCACAACATCAAGGCCGGCGTCGATTACCCGGCGATGCTGATCACGACCGGCGATCACGACGACCGCGTATTCCCGGCCCACAGTTTCAAGTTCGCCGCGGCCCTGCAGGCGGTCGCGCCGCCGCGTCCGGCCCTGATCCGGATCGATGTGCGCGCGGGCCACGGCCAGGGCAAGCCGACCAGCAAGCAGATCGACGAGGCAGCCGACGTTTACGCGTTCATCCTGGACGCATTCGGCAGGTGAGAGCGCGATCGGCGACGGCGCGAGCCGTCGCCGATCCTCACGCGCGCTCGCGCCACCAGCGCACGAGGCCATACACGCTGATCGCGATCCATGCGCACTGGATGACGAAGGCCGAGAGGTTGAACGCGCGCGTAAGCGAAACGAGGACGAGCAGCGCGCCGAGGCCGTTGGCGGCGAGATACGACGGATGACGCGCATCGAGATGGCGCGTCTGCACGAGCAGGTAGGCGGCCAGCACCAGTGCGACGCCGGCGAGGCCGGCGACATCGTGCCAGCCGATCGTGATCATGCCGTCGATCGCTGGCGCAGCACTTCGAACAGGGCGATGCCGGTCGCGACCGAGACATTGAGGCTCTCGACGCTGCCGCGCATCGGGATATGGGCGAGGAAATCGCAGGTCTCGGCGGTCAGGCGGCGCATGCCCTCGCCCTCGCTGCCCATGACGATCGCGACCGGGCCGCGGAAATCGATCGCGTGCAGCGGCTGTCCGGCATCGCCGGTGAATCCGGTCAGCCAGACGCCGGCATCCTTCAGCGTACGCAGGCTGCGCGAGAGGTTCGTTGCGGCGAAGAACGGCACGCGATCGGCCGCACCGGCCGAAGCCCGGCGTACGGTCGGGGTGATGCCGACCGCCTTGTCCTTCGGTGCGATGACCGCGGTCACGCCGGCCGCCTCGGCGCTGCGCAGGCAGGCGCCGAGGTTGTGCGGATCGGTGACGCCATCAAGGACAAGGAACAGCGCCTCGTTGCCGGCCGCCTCGATCAGGCCGGGCAGCTCGCTCTCGCTGCGCGGCGGCGGGGCGCGGTAGCGCGCGGCGATTCCCTGATGGCGACCGCCGCCGGTCATGCGGTCGAGCGCCTCGCGGTCGCGCGCATGCGGCTTGATGCCGAGTTCGCGCGCGCGCTCGGCCAGTTCACGCACGCGCGCGTTCTGCTGGCCGCTCTCGACGTACAGCTCGACGATGTTGCCGGCGTCGTGGTTAAGCGCGGCCTCGACGGAGTGGATGCCGATCAGGAGTTCGTTGCTCATCGTCCAGGTCGCCGCGAGAAGGCGCGCAGTCTCGCAGAAAACGGCGTCGCGGTCAGGACCTGTCCGGCCGTGCACCTGGCTGACTGCTCGCGCACGCAAGACTCACCAGGTCGACAAGCCGAGCGCCTCCCCGACCCGATACCAGGCGCGGCGCAGCAGCGCGGCGTCGGCGTAGCGCGCGTACTCGAGGCTGGCGCGCCGATCGGCCTCATTGGTCCACTGGCGCTCGAACCAGGCGGTGGCATCGGCGACGGCCGCATGCGAGGGCGGCGCCCTCAGTTCGACATTCGTCTCGAGGTTGAGATCGTCGAGGTTGCGTCGGGTGAAATTGGCCGAGCCGATGATCAGGGCCGCCTCGTGCGCCCCTTGATGCAAGAGCAGCTTGGCGTGGCATTGCTCGCCGTGCGTGTCGCACCAGCGCACGCTGACCCCGGCTTCAGCGAGCTCGCGCGCGACCTGCCGGTTCGGCACGCCGTTCTTCCTGCGACCGAACGCATCCTCGTTCGGATCGAGCAGCACGCGCAGGCGGACGCCGCGTGCATGTGCCGACGTCAACGCGCCGAGCAGGCCGCGGTCGGCCAGGTAGAAGACGGCCACATCGAGCGCCTCCCCGGGCCGCGCCCGATCGATCGTCGCGAGCAGTGCACGCCGGATCGCGCCTTCGCCCAGCACGCGCAGGCGCGCGCCTTGATCGGTCGACTCGGCCGCGGGCGCCACGGGCAGGTCGTCCAGTGGCGAACCCGAAAAAGCGGCCACGGCCGCTTCGCTCGCGATCAGGTCGAGCGCGGCCGCGCCGGAAAAACGCAGGGCGACATTGCCGTGCGCGCTGCTCGCATCGTGCGGATTGGCCGACATGACGATCGCCTGCCAGCCGGCGCCGGCATCGACGACCAGGGTCTTGCGATGGTTCGCGCGAAAATTCGGCAGGGCGAGCCAGCTGCGCAGGCCGACTTCGCCGGCGCCGAGCGGATTCGGCAGCCAGCCGCCCCGATCGTTGTTGCCGAGCCAGCCGCAGCACAGCGCCCACGGCCCCGACCACAGCGGATTCGAGGCGCGCAGGGCCGCGAGGTCGGTGACGATGAGCTCGGCGCCGGCGGCTTGCAGGCGCTCCAGGTGCGGTGCCGGCAGGCCGCCGTAGACCGTATTGATCGGGTCGGTGATGACGACGACGCGCAGGCCGGGCACGGCCGCCTTGCGCGCCAGCAGGGCCGCGGTCAATTCGCCGCTCAGGGGACGCAGGGCCGTGCCGCCGAAGTCGTTGAACAGGAACATGTCGAGCAAGACAAGCCGCTGCGCCTGCGCGATCAGGGCGAAAGCGCTGTCGAATATCGCCTGACGCGCGCGGCGCTCACCGCGCGCGTCGACCCAGGTTTCATCGGCAAGGAAACCGGTGTCCGCCGCAGGTCGCCACGGCCCTTCGAGGCCGACGCCGGCCGGCAGGGGCTTGAACGCCTGCCACGTCGCGCTCGCAAGCCAGACCACGACAACCAGGCCGGCCACGCGCGACCAGCGACGACGACGAGTGCGCATCCTGCCTCCGGCGAAAGGGTCACCGCCGAGCATGCCACGACACGCTCCCGCGCGGGCACGATCACTCGCCGCAATCAGCCCGGGACCCCGCTCCGCGACGGCATCCGCGCGGGCTCGATGCAGCGATGCCGCGCGCTTCGGCTAGGCAGCCGCCGTCCCCTGCCCGCGGGCCTCGACGACGAGGCGGAAATCGATCTTGCGATCCTCGAGGCTCGCGCGCAGCACCTGCACGCGCACGCGGTCGCCGAGGCGGAACGCGAGGCCCTGGCGCTCGCCGGCGAGGAGGTGGCGGACCGGATCGAAGTGGTAGTAGTCGTTCGGCAACTGGGTGATGTGGACGAGCCCAGTGATCTTGGAATCATCGAGTTCGACGAACAGGCCGAACGACGTCACGCCCGAGACGACGCCGTCGAATTCGCTGCCGACGTGCTTCTCCATCCACGCGCACTTGTAGCGTTCGTCGACGTCGCGCTCCGCCTCCTGCGCGCGCCGTTCGTTGTGCGAACAGTGCACCGACATCGAACCCATGCGGGTGGGCGAATACTCGTAGGTCGCGCGCTTGCCGCCGCCCAGCGCGTGCCGGATCGCGCGATGCACGAGCAGGTCCGGATATCGCCGGATCGGCGACGTGAAATGCGCATAGGCGTCGAGGGCAAGACCGAAATGGCCGGTGTTCTCCGGCTGGTAGACGGCCATGCTCTGGGAGCGCAGCAGGACCGATTCGATCAGGCTGACATCGGGGCGATCGCGGATCTTCTTGAGCAGCGCGGCGAAGTCGGCGGGTTTCACTTCGTCCGCCGGCGGCAACTTGAGCTTGAACTCGCGCAGGAACTCGAGCAGGTCGTCGTACTTCGAGGCCGGCGGCGGCGCGTGCACGCGATACGGCGCCGGGATGCGATGTCCGATCAGGAACCGGGCCGCCTCGACATTGGCCGCGATCATGCACTCCTCGATCAGCTTGTGCGCATCGTTGCGCGGCTCGCTCTCGAGCTGGACGACTTCACCGGCGCTGCCGAGTCGGAACTTCACTTCGGTGCTCTCGAAATCGATCGAGCCGCGCCGCCGGCGCGCCTTCGCGAGCAGCTGGTAAAGCTGGTGCAGGTGTTCGAGCTGCGGCACGAGGTCGGCCAGTTCTTCCCGCGCATCGGGCAGCCGCTCGCCGATGCATTGCCAGACCCGCGTGTAGGTCAGGCGCGCATGCGAGCGCATGACCGCATCGTGGAACGTCGAGCGCGTGACCTCGCCGTTACGATCGACCTGCATGTCACAGACCATGCACAGCCGATCGACCTTCGGATTCAGCGAGCAGATCCCGTTCGACAGCGTCTCCGGCAGCATCGGAACGACGAAGCCGGGGAAGTACACCGAGGTCGCGCGCTGGTAGGCTTCCTCGTCGAGCGCGCTGCCGGCGCGAACATAGTGGGAGACGTCGGCGATCGCGACGATCAGGCGAAAGCCGTCGCGGTTGGGTTCGGCATAGACCGCATCGTCGAAGTCGCGCGCGTCCTCGCCGTCGATCGTCACGAGCGGCAGGCCGCGCAGGTCGATCCGTCCGGCGATGTCCGCGGCGCCGACTTCGGGCGCCACCTTGGCGGCCTGGCGGATCACGGCCTCGGGCCATTCGTTCGGGATGCCATGGCTCGCGATCGCCATCTCGACCATGATCGACGGCGTCAGGCGCTCGCCGAGTACGGCAAGGATGCGTCCCATCGGACCGCGGTGCTGGGTCGGCGGATCGCTGATCTCGACGATGACGATCTGGCCCGCGCGCGCGTCGCGCTCCTCGCCGGGCCGGATCAGGATGTCCTGGTGCACGCGCCGGTCATCGGGCGTGACGAGGACGAAGCCGTCCTCGCGGATCACGCGGCCGACCAGTCGCGGCGAGCGACGTTCGAGGACTTCGACGACCGCGCCCTGGCGACGACCGCGGCGGTCGACGCCGATGACGCTGCCGAGCACGCGGTCGCCATGCAGGACCGGTCGCATCTGCGCCGGCGACAGGTACAGGTCTTCGCCGCCGTCGTCCGGGCGCAGGAAACCGTAACCTTCCGCGTTGGCGAGCACCGCACCGGAAATCAGGTCGAGTTTCTCGGCGACGCCGTAGCCGCCGCGCCGGTTCTGCAGCAGCTGGCCGTCGCGTACCATCGCGCCGAGCCGTTTGGAAAGCGCGTCGACATCCTGTTCGCTGCGCAGTCCGAGCGCTTCTGCGATCGCCTCGGCCTTCATCAACACGGCGTACTCGGCGAGCAGGGCGAGGATCGCCTCGCGGCTCGGAATCGGCCGCTCGTAGCGTTGCGCTTCGCGCGCGGCGAACGGATCGGCCGACGGCGGTGCTGGCGGACGCGCGGGCCGCGGGCCGGGCTTGCCGCCCTTCGGCGCACGCGCACCCGTGGATGCACCGTGCTGCGGCATCCACGGCGGCAACTTCGGCTTCGCCGACTTCGGCGACGACGGTGCCTTGCCACGCGGCGCCGGTCGTTGCGACGGCTTGCCGGCGACCGGTTTGCCGGATTTCTTGCCTGCGGTCTTCTTCTTCGTCACGTGATGCGACACTCCGATTGGCGTCGACCACTGATCGACGTGCTGCAATGATTGACAGGACTCGCACCTGCCCAGTATCGTTCGCGCCCCCGAACGGCCATGCCGCTCGGGGCATGCCCGGGTGGCGGAATTGGTAGACGCACTAGCTTCAGGTGCTAGCGGGGCGACCCGTGGAGGTTCGAGTCCTCTCCCGGGCACCAACAACCTGCAGCGGATGTCGCAAGGCATCCGGACCTTGCCGAAAACCCCGCCTCGCGCGGGGTTTTTCGTTCCCGCCGCCGCAGTCTAGCGCACCGGTCGCAAGCGCAGGCGCGCGATCTCGTCTCGCATGCGGTCATGGGCACCGACATTCGGAATCCATTCATGCCTATCGGGTCCGGCGTGATGCGACAACGCCCCGGAATCGGGGCGTTGTCGGTCAATCAGGGCGGGACGGGAACCGTGGTCAGTCGACGCTGAAGCTCTGCAGGCTGACCGGCGTCAGGGCGCCTTCGTATTCCTTGTTCGTCGGCGTCGATACGGTCGTCGCTGCACCGGTCGCGAGATCGATGCTGGCGAACTGGTTGACGCCGCCGCCGATGTACAGCCACGCGTAGAGCACGCCGGTACTCTTGTCGAAGTCGATGCTTTGGGCAAAGTTCGCCAGGACACCGGTCGGACCGATCAACGTCGCGACACCCGTCGACGTGTTGATTGAATAGATCGAGTCCGTAGCAATCGAATGGCCGTACATCTGGCCACCGTTGTTGATTGCGATGTCGATCATGAACGGAACACCCATGGCCCCGATCAAGGTAAGGACACCGGTGGTCGGATTGAGTGAGTACAAATTCGAATCGGTGGCAGTTCCCGCGGAGACGTAGAACGTCGAGCTGCTGTTGACGAAGGCGAGACCCGTGATTGCATCGGTGCCGACAAGTCCGGTAACCGTCGGGCCTGCCGTGAATGCACCGGTGGTCGTGTTCACCGTGCCCAGCGCAAGTGTCACGTTCTCGATGGCCCACAATACCCCGCTCGCATTATCGTGCTCGAGCGCAAACGAGTCGAATGTGGTCGTCGGCAAGGCGCTTGGCGCCGCGGCGTTTGGCAACGCGAACGTCTCGAACGTGTTCGGCGTTGCACGCAGGTCCAGCTGGTAAGCCGGATCGCCGATCGTGGCCGGAGCCGTGCCTGCCTTGGCCACCGGCAGCAACTTGACGGCGGGCATGTAGGCCTGGCACTCGGCCGCATACCAGCTCGGTTCACGCTCCAGGCTGTTGGCGATGGCCGGGCAGTCGCGGGCCGGGTCGCCGGTCGGTTGCGAAGCGATCGCCGGCAATGAGCCGATGGCGATGACGGTGGACGCCAGGAAGGAACGGGCAAGCACCGTGGAATTCCTTGCTTTCAACATGGTCGTAATCCCCGAAGTCTGGAATGGAAAAACCGGTCGGCGATCGCCGATCGACACCCTGCGGTCGACAATATACGCCCCTGCCCGCATGGCGCAAACGCGCGCTTGCGGGGGCCTGCGGCCGGAACACGCGCGGCCGGTCCGACGGGCCATCCGGACTGAACCCTGGCTCAGGCGAACGGATCTCGCAGCACGATCGTGTCGTCGCGGTCGGCGCCGGTGGCGACGAGCGCGAGGTGGCAGCCCGAGAGTTCTCCGACCGCGCGCAGGTAGGCACGCGCGGCGGCTGGCAGCTTGTTCCATTCGCGCACGCCCGAGGTCGGCTCTTCCCAGCCCGGGAACTCGAGGTAGACCGGCTTGCACTCGTCCCAGCCGTCGGCATCGAGCGGCGCGAGCTCGCGACGCTTGCCGCGGTACTCGTACGCAATGCAGACCTTGATCGTCGGCAAGCCGTCGAGTACGTCGAGCTTGGTGATCGCGAGACCGTTGATCGCGTTGATCTGGGTCGCCCGCTTGAGGGCGACGAGGTCGATCCAGCCGCAGCGGCGCGGGCGCCCCGTGCTCGCGCCGAACTCGTTGCCGCGCCTGCGCAATTCCTCGCCCATCGCATCGTCGAGTTCGGTCGGGAACGGGCCGCTTCCGACGCGCGTCGCATACGCCTTGCAGATGCCGAGCACGTAGTCGATGTCGCTGGCGCCGACGCCGGTGCCGGCGAGCGCGCCGCCGACCGTCGTGTTCGACGAGGTCACGTACGGATAGGTGCCGTGGTCGATGTCGAGCAAGGCACCCTGGGCGCCCTCGAACAGGATGTTCTCGCCGCGCACGCGCGTGTCGTGCAGAAGGGTCGACACATCGTCGATCATCGGTCGCAGGTACTCGGCGAACGCGAGCGCATCGTCGAGCGTCTGCCGATAGTCGACGCCATCGGCCTTGAGCCACTGGGTCAGGATGAAGTTGTGGTAGTCGACCGCCGCACGCACCTTGTCGGGCAGTTCCGACGGATACATGAGGTCGGCGACGCGGATGCTGCGGCGAGCGACCTTGTCTTCGTAGGCCGGACCGATTCCACGGCCGGTCGTGCCGATCGCCTTCGCGCCCGAAGCCTTCTCGCGCGCCTGATCGACGGCGATGTGGTACGGCATGATCAACGGCGTCGCCGGGCTGATCTTGAGGCGCGAACGGACCTCGACGCCCTGCTCCTCGAGCTCGGCGATCTCGTGCTTGAGCGCGGCCGGAGAGAGGACGACGCCGTTGCCGATCAGGCAGGCCACGCCCTCGCGCAGGATCCCAGAGGGTATCAGGTGGAGGACGGTCTTCTTGCCGCCGATGACGAGCGTGTGCCCGGCATTGTGGCCGCCCTGGAAGCGGGCAACGGCGCTGACGCGCTCGGTCAGCAGGTCGACGATCTTGCCCTTGCCCTCATCGCCCCATTGGGCGCCGAGAATGACGACTGACTTGCCCATGACATTTCCGTTCAGTTGGTCCGGCGCCGTCGCCGGGTTGAGTTTGCACCTGTCGGGCCGCCGACGCACGGCCGGCACCGATTCGTTCAATGCACGAGGTTCAAGGCGACCAGGCCGACCGCGATCATTCCGGCGCCGAGCATGCGCAAGGTCCGCTCATCGACGCGCTGCAACTGCTCTGCCATGCGCTTCCACGCACCGGGCACGGCGAACAGGAGCAGTCCTTCGAGGACGAGGACGAGGCAGAGCGCCGCGGCGAGCTCGGTCGGCATGCCGCGGCGGGCTACTTGCTGTCTTGCAGGTAACGCAGGAATTCGGAATCCGGATCAAGCATGAGGACGCCACCCGGACTCTGGAACGATTCGCGATAGGCCTCGAGGCTGCGGTAGAACGCATAGAACTCGGCGTCCTTGCCGTAGGCGGCCGCGTACACTTCGGCGGCCTCGGCGTCGCCCTCGCCGCGTGCGGTCTGCGCCTCGCGATAGGCCTCGGCCTTGATCACCTGCACCTGGCGGTCGGCATCGGCCTGGATGCGTTCGGCCGCTTCGTTGCCTTCCGCGCGCAGCGAATCGGCAACCTGCTTGCGTTCGGAACGCATGCGCTCGTAGACCGAGCGCAGCACCGAGCTTTCCTCGGGCAGGTCGACCCGCTTGATGCGCACGTCGATGATCTCGATGCCGAGGTTCCCGGCTTCGAGATTAGCCTTCAGGACAAGGGTCTGGGTCAGGTCCGTGCGCGCGCTCGAGACGACTTCCTGCAGCGTGCGCGAATTGATCGCGGTGCGCATGCCGTCCTTGACGATCGGCGCGAGGCGTTGCTGGGCATTCGCCTCGAGGCCACCCAGCGAGGTGAAGAACTTCTCCGAATCGGCGATGCGCCACTTCACGACGAAGTCGACGTTGACGTCCTTCTTCTCGGAGGTCAGGTAGCGCTCGGCGGCGGCGTCGAGCGTCTGCAGGCGCTGGTCGAAGCGCACGGCCTGCTGGACGAACGGCAACTTGAAGTGCAGGCCGGGCTTGAAACCGGCTTCGACGATGCGACCGAACTGCTGGAGGATCGCGGTCTGCCCTTCGGTCACGACGAACACGCAGTTGACCGCGAGCAGGACGACGCCGGCGAGGATGATTGCGATGATCGGGCGCATGTCAGCGGGCTCCCTTGCCGGTTTCAGGCTTGGCATTGACGACGGGCCCGAGCATCTCGGGTGGCACGGCCTGCGGGGCGGCGCCCTGCGCCGTCGGCACCGGCACGTAAAGGATGTTCTTGCCGCCGGTCAGGTCGATCACCTTCGGCGTCCGGCTGACGACCTGTTGCAGGGTTTCGAGGTACAGGCGCTTGCGCGTGACCTCGGGCGCCGCGCGGTACTCGTTGGCGATCAGGTTGAAGCGCCCGGCGTCGCCGACCGCCTTGGCGATCCGCTCGGCCTTGTAGCCTTCCGCCTCGGCGAGGATGCGCGCGCCTTCACCGCGCGCCTCGGGAACGACGCGCTTGGCATAGGCGTCGGCCATGTTGCTCGAACGCTGGCGATCCTCGCGCGCGCTGATCGCGTCGTCGAACGATTCCTTGACTTCCTGGGGTGGGCGCACGTTCTGGAAATTGAGCACGTTGACGATGAGGCCGGCGTCGTAGCGGTCGAGCGTCTGCTGCATGACCGCTTTCGCCTGCTGGGCGAGGTCGGCGCTCGGGTTCGGCACTTCCGCCGCGCCCTCGACCGGCTCGACGCGCTGGTCGGGCATGATCGCGTCGAGCTTGCCGGTGCCGATCACCTCGCGCACGGCGCTTTCGGCGGCCTGCTTGAGGGTTTCGTCGGGATCACGCGTCGAGAACAGGTAGCGGGTCGGATCGCCGACCGTGTACTGCACGTTGAACTCGACCTGGACGATGTTCTCGTCGCGGGTCAGCATGCGCACGGTGTCCGACACCGCACGCGTGTTGCGCGCATTGACCTTGTTGACGCTCTCGATCGGCCGCGGCCACTTGAAGTTGAGGCCCGGGGGCATGACGCGGGCCAACTGGCCAAAGCGCAGGACCACGCCGGCCTGGTTCGCCTTGATGCTCTCCCACGAGTCGTACAAGACCCAGGCGATGACGAGCCCGAGCACGGCGATGAATGCGCCACCGCGGTTCCGGCCGCCCTCGGCGCTGCCACCGCCGGTGCCGCCGCCCCCGAACATCTGGCCGAACATGTCCTTGAGGCGCTTGATCGCGGCATCGACATCGTTCTTCGGGCCGCCGTTGTCGCGCCACGGGTCGCGCTGCCTGCCGCCACCGGGTTCATTCCAAGCCATTGTTCATTCCTGTTTTCAAGCTGTGTCGGCGACCCGATGCGGGTCGCGCGGTTCCGGCATGCGCCGGCTGGAACGTTCAGGGCGCTGTGCCGCAGGCGAGCCCATCGCGGCGGCCAGGCGCATCACGGGAGAAGTCACGCTTGATTGTAGGTAGGGGCCGGAGCCGGGGCAAGCAAGGCCCGGCGCAACCATTCGCCGTCGCCGTCGGGAAGTCCGTACAACGGTTCGAGTTGCGATCGGGGCGCGTCGATCGCGACCCGCCAGCCGCCTTCGTCGATGTGCTCGGCGACGACGACGCCCTGCGCGTGCAGGCGCGCGCGCAGGCGCCCCGAGCTCGCCGGCAGCTCGAGCACGCAGCGCACGCGTTCGCTCGACAGCGCCTGGCTGATCGCGATGCGCAGCAGGTCGAGACCACTGCCGTCGCGCGCCGACACGCGCACACGCGTCGACCCTTCGCGTCCGGGCGGGTCGATGCCGGGCATCGGCGCGTCGAGCAGGTCGATCTTGTTGTAGACGAGGACCTGCGGCAGCTCGGCTGCGCCGATCTCGGCCAGCACGCGCCCGACGTCGGCCACCCGGCTGTCGCGTTCCGGATCGGAGGCGTCGATCACGTGCAGCAGCAGGTCGGCTTCGCGCGCTTCGGCCAGCGTCGAGCGGAATGCGGCGACGAGGTCGTGCGGCAGGTCGCGGATGAATCCGACCGTGTCGGCGAGGACGATCGGGCCGCAATCGAGCCCGTCGATCCGGCGCAGGGTCGGGTCGAGGGTCGCGAACAACTGGTCCGCGGCGTAGACGCCGGCACCGGTCAGCGCATTGAACAAGGTCGACTTGCCGGCATTCGTGTAGCCGACGAGGGCCACCACCGGCAAGGCACTGCGTTCGCGCGCGCGGCGCGATTGCGCATGCTGCTTCTCGACCTTGTCGAGCCGCTTCTGCAGCTGCTTGACACGCTCGCCGAGCAGGCGGCGGTCGATCTCGAGCTGCGTTTCACCGGGGCCGCGCAGGCCAATCGCGCCGCCGCGCTGACGCTCGAGATGGGTCCAGCCGCGCACGAGGCGCGTCGACATGTGCTTGAGCTGGGCCAGTTCGACCTGAAGCTTGCCGTCGTGAGAGCGCGCGCGCTGGGCGAAGATGTCGAGGATCAGGCCGGTGCGGTCGACCACGCGGCACTCGGTCAGCTTCTCGAGGTTACGCTCCTGGACCGGCGTCAGTGCATGGTTGACGAGGATCAGGTCGGCGTCGAGTGCGAGCCGGTGCTGCTTGAGCTCCTCGGCCTTGCCGGTGCCGATGAAGTAGCGCGGATTCGGCCGCTCGACGCGCGCGGCCAGCGTCCCGACGACGCTGGCTCCGGCCGAGCGCGCCAGTTCGATGAACTCGTCGAGCAGGGCCGGGTCCTGGCGACCGGGCTCGTGCGCCTGCAGCAGCAGCGCGCGTTCACCTTTGCGGGATCGTTCGAACAGTGCGGATTACTCGGATTCGGCGGCATCGCCGGACGTTGCGCCGTCAGGACCGGCAAGGCGCACGTTGCGACTCGGGACGACGGTCGAGATCGCATGCTTGTAGACCATCTGGCTGACCGTGTTGCGCAGCAGGACGACGAACTGGTCAAAGGACTCCACCGTTCCCTGGAGCTTGATGCCGTTGACGAGGTAGATCGAAACGGGAACGCGTTCGCGGCGCAAGGCGTTGAGGAACGGGTCCTGCAGGGACTGTCCTTTGGACATTGTTGTTCTCCTGTTGCGTCATTCCGAACCAGGCAAAAAGTCGCGCTGCGCACTGGTCAGCGGCAATCCCGCCACGACCTGCGCCCGCCGCGCCCCGGTTCATGGCCGCAGCTTAGCCTAATGCCGGGCCGATGAGAACGCGCGCCGGCGCGCCGAGGAAGTCCTCGACCGCTGCGTGCATGCGCCCGCCCACGCCCCTCATGTCGGGGTCGAACGTGCGCGCATCAAGCTCCGAGCGCAGCCAGGTGACCTGGCGCTTGGCCAGTTGTCGGGTCGCCGCGATCGCACGCTCGCGCATTTCGGCGAGCGTGGTCGCCCCATCGAGGTGCTCTAGCGCCTGCCGGTAGCCGACCGCGCGCATCGCCGGCAGCTCGCGCGCGAGCGCGGTAGCGCCGTGCAAGGCACGCACCTCGTCGAGGAAACCTGCGGTGAGCATCGCGTCGAAACGCTCGCCGATGCGTGCGTGGAGCAGCGTGCGGGCGGACGGCAGCAAGGCCAGCTTGAGCACGCGGAACGGCAGGCGTTCGCGCGGCCCGCCCAGCTGGCCGGTCAGCGTTGCGCCGCTCAGGGCGATCACTTCGAGCGCGCGCTGGACGCGCTGGCGATCGCCGGCCGGGATCCGCTTGGCCGCGACCGGATCGAGTTCGTGCAGGCGTGCATGCAGGTGCGCCCAGCCCTGGCTTTCCGCCTCGGCGGCCAGTTGCGCGCGCAGTCCCGGATCCGCCGAAGGCAAGTCGGAGAGTCCACGCTCGAGGGCGCGGAAATACAGGCCGGTCCCTCCGACGAGCAGCGGGACGCGCCCGCGCTCCGCGATCGCGTGCATCGCGGCGAGCGCGTCGCCGCGGAAATCGGCCGCCGAGTACGGCTCGCCCGGATCACGGATGTCGACGAGGCGGTGCGGGTGTGCGCGCAGGGTCTGCGCATCGGGCTTCGCCGTGCCGATGTCCATGCCACGGTAGACCAGCGCCGAATCGACACTGACGAGATCGATCGGAAAGCCACCCGCGAGCGCGCAGGCCAGCGCCGTCTTGCCCGAAGCGGTCGGTCCCATCAGGAAGATCGCCGGGGGGCGCTGGTCGACGCGGTTCATGCGCCCATTCTAGTGAACGGATCGAGCCCGGATTGCGCACATGCTGCCGCGACAGCGCGACCGCAGGCAATTCTTTGACAAAGTGCAGCGCCGGCGGGCTCAATAGCGATTCGGGTCGACCGCAACCGGGGTGAGGGGAATGGGTGACTGGGCAGTCCTCGAGCTCGTGCTGTACGGCGCGGGTGCACTGATCGCGTTGATCCAGAGCGCGGTTTTCGCCCATTACCACGGCATCTTCCGCCGCGATCACCTGCGCCTGTGGTCGCTGAGTTTCCTCGCCCTCGCGATCTATCTCGGCTCGGCCGGGCTTTCGATCCACCTGCGGGCCGATTTCGCGGCCAGCCATCCCCTTCGCCTGTTCCTTTCGTGCACCTCGCTGGCTGCCGCCTATATCCAGGTCGCCCTGCTCGTCGTCGGCACGTTGTCGGTCTGGCGCACCCGGTCATGGTCGCGCCGGCGCATCATCGAAGTCCTCGTGCTGGCGACCCTCGTCGGCCTGCTCAGCGGCTTCGCGTTCGCGTTCGACCCGGGCCATGTCCAGGAGCGCTTCTTCCTGCGCGTCGGGCTGCGCCACCTGATCACCGGCGTCGCCGCGCTCGCGATGGGCATCGCGATCGCCCGACGCTGGCCGCAGGGTCGCTTCGGCCAGAACCTGACCGCGATCGCCCTGACGATCTACGGCATCGACCTCCTGCAGGTGTTCGCCACCTACGTCGTGCTCGTCACCGGCGGTAGCGTGTGGCCGTGGCTCAAGTACACCTCGATCGTGAGCCTCGTCACCCAGTTGTTCATCGGTTACGGGCTCGCGATCTGGCTGCTCGAGGACGAACGCGAACGCGCAGAGCGGGCGACCGACGCGGCCGCACGCCTGCGCCATTTCGACCCGCTGACCGGTTTGCCGAATCGCCAATATATGCTCGAACACCTCGATCGACAGATCGAGCACCCGTCCGGCGCGGCATTGATGCTCATGCGCATCGACAACCTCGGCAATGTCGCCGCCGCGTTCGGCATGGACGGGGTCGACCTCGCCCTGACGACGACCGCCGAACGCATCGAGGAAGTGGCCCGCCAGCGCGGCCTGTTCGCCTCGCGCCCCGATTCGGACCACTTCGCCGTGCAGGGCGCCGGGGTCGGCACCGAAGCGGGCGCGGGACGCATCGCCGAGGAAATCCTCAATGCGCTGTCGCGGCCGTTGTTCTGGAATGGCCGCGAACTCGCCCTCGAGGCGAGCGTCGGAATCGCCCTCGCACCGAAGGACGCGGCGTCGGCCGACGCGATGCAGTCGCGCGCGGAAATGGCACGCGCACGCGCGCAGCGCGAAGGCGCGATGCGCTACCGCTTCTACACGCCCGACCTCGATGCCGAACTGCAACAGCGCCTGCTGCTGCAATCGGAGCTGCGCACCGCGTTCGCGCGCGATGAGTTCGTCCTCGAATTCCAGCCGATCCTCGATGGCTGGAGCCTCGAGGTCAGCGGCTTCGAGGCGCTCGTGCGCTGGCGGCATCCGCAACGCGGACGCCTGTTGCCCGAGGCGTTCATCGGCGAGCTCGAGCCACTCGGCATGATCGAGGCGCTCGACGCCTGGGTGCTCGAACGCGCCTGCACGGCTGCGCTGTCCTGGCAACGCAGCGGCCGCGATCCGATCCCGGTCGCGGTGAACATCTCTGCCTTCAGCTTCCAGCGCCGCGACTTCCCCGAAACGATCGACGCGCTCCTGCAACGCACGGGCCTCGACGCGGCCTGCCTCGAGCTCGAGATCGTCGAATCGATCGCGCTCGAACTGCCCGAGCGCGCGATCATCAGCATCGATTGCCTGCGCGAGCTCGGCGTGCGCGTCATGCTCGACGATTTCGGCACGGGTTTCTCGTCGCTCAAGCACCTGCGCCAGTTGCCGTTCGACGGACTCAAGATCGATCGCAGCTTCGTGGTCGATGTCCTGATCGACCCGCGTGACGCGGCGATCGTGCGCGCGATGCTCGCCCTCGCGCACAGCCTCGGCCTCGAAGTCGTCGCCGAAGGCATCGAGACCGCGGCCCAGCTGGCCTGGTTCCAGTCCGCCGGCTGCGACCGGCTGCAGGGTTTCCACTTCCATCGCTCGATGGAGATGGAGGCGGCGATCGCCCTCGTGCGCGCACCGGCGCCGGCCGCGCCGGCCGTCCGCGGCGCGGTCCATTGAGCAAGAAAAACGCCCGGACGATATGCCGATTGCGCTCGCACCGCTCGGCTCCGGATTGATTCGCCCGTTTCACGCTCGCAATCTGCAGGCCGCTGCCCGCTCGGACGCGGCCGCGACTCCGTATAATCCGGCGGTTCCGCGCGACAGCCACACCCCATCAAGGGCAGGTCCCCATGCAGCAGACAATGAAGGCGCTGGTCAAGCGCGATCCCGGCAAGGGCATCTGGATGGAGCAGGTGCCGCTGCCGGAGATCGGCCCCAATGACGTCCTGATCAAGCTCGAGAAGACCGCGATCTGCGGCACCGACCTGCACATCTACCTGTGGGACGACTGGTCGCAGCGCACGATCAAGCCGGGACTCGTGATCGGCCACGAGTTCGTCGGCCGCATCGTCGATATCGGGGCCGGCGTGCGTGGCTACTCGCTTGGCCAGCGCGTGTCCGCCGAAGGCCACATCGTGTGCGGCTTCTGCCGCAACTGCCGCGCGGGCAAGCAGCACCTGTGCCCGCACACGGTCGGAATCGGCGTGAACCGGAATGGCGCGTTCGCCGAGTACATCGCGATGCCCTCGTCGAACCTGTGGCCGATCCCGGACCAGATCCCCTCCGAGCTCGCCGCGTTCTTCGATCCGTACGGCAACGCCGCGCACGTCGCCCTCGAGTTCGACCTGATCGGCGAGGACGTCCTGATCACCGGGGCCGGTCCGATCGGCATCATCGCCGCCGGCATCGCCAAGCATGTCGGCGCGCGCAACGTGGTCGTCACCGACGTCAACGACTACCGCCTCAAGCTCGCGGCCGACATGGGCGCGACGCGGGTCGTCAATGTTTCCAAGCAGTCGCTCGGCGACGTCGTCAAGGACCTCCACATCGAGGGTTTCGACGTCGGACTCGAGATGAGCGGCAATCCGCGGGCCTTCAACGACATGCTCGACTGCATGTACCACGGCGGGCGCATCGCCCTGCTCGGCATCCTGCCGCGTGGCGCCGGCATCGACTGGGACAAGGTCATCTTCAAGGGCCTCGTCATGCACGGCATCTACGGCCGGCGCATGTACGAGACCTGGTACAAGATGACGCAGATG
>CAZPLY010000026.1:0-41258 GCA_964587775.1 uncultured Dokdonella sp. | reverse complement strand
GCACGGCATCTACGGCCGGCGCATGTACGAGACCTGGTACAAGATGACGCAGATGGTGCTGACCGGCTTCCCGCTGCAGAAGGTGCTCACGCACCAGATCCACATCGATGACTTCCAGAAGGGCTTCGACCTCATGGAATCGGGTCAATGCGGAAAAGTCGTTTGTTCGTGGGGCTGAACAACGCGCCGCCTGCGCCGACCGCAGCGGTGCGGCCGCTCGCCACGCGCGCATGAAGCGCGGGCAATCGGGCAGGTTCCCGGCATGACCGCTCCGCGCCGAGTGCGCGATGCGATCGAGCGAGCGTTCGATTCGCTGCCGCGTGGCCCGATCGTCGTCGCATTCAGTGGCGGGCTCGATTCGTCGGTCCTGCTGCATGTCCTCGCGGCGATGCCGAACGTGCGCGCGCGCGGCCTGCGCGCCATCCATGTCGATCACGGCCTCAGCCCCGACAGTGCGACCTGGGCCGCCCGCTGCGCGCGCGTCGCCGAAGCGTGCAACACGCCGTTGACGACACTGTGCATCGACGTCGAACGCGGCAGCGGCCTCGGCCTCGAGGCCTCGGCCCGTCGCGCGCGGCATGCCGCGATCCAGGCCGAGCTCGCCGACGGCGAGATCGTCGCCTTCGCCCATCATCGCGACGACCAGGCCGAGACGGTCTTGCTCAAGCTGCTGCGTGGCGCGGGCCCGGAAGGCCTCGCGGCAATGCGTGCGCTGCGCCGCTTCGGGCGCGGGCTGGCCTGGCGCCCGATGCTCGGCTTGTCACGCGCGACCCTGCGCATCTACGCCAGACACCATGAGCTCGGCTGGATCCAGGACCCGAGCAATGCCGATACCCTGCTCGACCGCAACTACCTGCGCATCGACATCCTGCCGCGCCTGCGCCGGCGCTGGCCCGAGGCCGATGCGAGCATCGCCCAGAGCGCGAACTGGGTGCGCGCCGCCGCCGATTACATCGAAAGCGAAGCACAACGCGCGCTCGCCCGCGTGCAGGGCCTCGATCCGATGACGCTGCGTCACGACGAGTGGCTGCAACTGCCCGACGCCTTGCGCGATCCGGTCCTGCGTCGCTGGCTGCGTTCGATCGACCTGCCCGAACCGAGCCAGCACCAGGTCGGCGAACTCGTGCGCCAGCTTGCCGAAGCGGGCGAGGACAAGCTGCCGTGCGTGCGCTGGCCCGGCACCGAGCTGCGACGCTATCGCGATCTCGTCCACGCGCGCCGCCCGATGCAGATGGTGCCGATCGAATGGCAACAGGACTGGCACGGCGAGCGCCTGGAATTGCCGGCCGCACTCGGCAGCCTGCGCATGCTCGACCTGTCCGGCAACGAGGCACCGCTCGCGATGGCGCAACCGTGGCGCGTGCGCTTCCGCCGCGGCGGCGAGAGCCTGCGCATGGCGCTCGACGGCCATCATCGCGAATTGCGCGACCTGTTCCATGGCGCCGGCATCCCGCCATGGGAGCGTGGCCGCCTGCCACTCGTGTTCGATCACGAAGGGACCCTGCTCGCGGTCGCCGACCTCTGGCTCGGCAAGGATGGCCAGGACCTGCTCGCGAGCCACGGGCGCAGCCTGGCCTGGGAGCGCCGCATTGACCCGCCCAGGGCGTCAGGCTAGCCTTCGCGCCATGCCGCAGACGCCGCCTCCCGAAGCCAACCGGATCGCCGAGTTCGAACACTCGCTCGACGAGCTCGAACAGCTCGTCGCACGCATGGAAGGAGGCGAACTCGGCCTCGATGAATCACTGAGGTCGTTCGAACGCGGGGTCGAGCTGTATCGCAATTGCCAGGGCGCCCTCGAGCAGGCCGAATTGCGCGTGCGCCAGTTGCTCGATCCGGCGGCCACGGAATCCGAGCCGTTCGATCCGGGGACGCCGTAGACCGGCCGACATTCCTTGAGCATCTCACCGGCCGCCGTGCGTCGGCCCTGCTTTCCGGCATCCTCCAACCCCGATGCAGCCCACGATGGCCGCACTCGCCCATTCCTGGCAGACCTCGTGAAGGAACAGCGTGACTGAGCTGGGCCCGCAACTCATCGCGCTGTCGGCGCGGGCCGACACGATGCTGGAGCGCGCGCTGCCTGATGCGGCGCAGCCGCCGTCGGACCTGCACGCAGCGATGCGCTATGCCGTGCTCGGGGGCGGCAAGCGCATGCGTCCGCTGCTCGTGCATGCGACCGGCGCGGCGTTCGACGCCGAGCCCGAGCGACTCGACGGGCCGGCGGTCGCGGTCGAGATCATCCATGCCTATTCGCTCGTGCACGACGACCTGCCGGCGATGGACGACGATGCATTGCGGCGCGGACGCCCGACCTGTCATGTCGTGTACGGCGAAGCGATGGCAATCCTCGCCGGCGATGCCTTGCAGGCGCTCGCCTTCCAGGTCCTCGCCGACGATCCGGCACCGGGCATCGATGCGTCGACGCGTCTGGACATGCTGCGCACGCTCGCCGCGGCCTGCGGTTCGCACGGCATGGCCGGCGGCCAGGCCTTCGACCTCGGCGCGATCGGGCACGACTTGAGTCCGGCCGAACTCGAGCGCATGCACGTGCACAAGACCGGCGCGCTGATCCGCGCATCGGTGCGACTCGGTGCACTCGCTGCCGGGTGCCGTGACCCGGCGATCCTCGCGACGCTCGAGCGCTACGCGCACTGCGTCGGGCTTGCGTTCCAGATCCGCGACGACATCCTCGACATCGAGGGCGACCCCGGTCGGATCGGCAAGACGCCCGGCAAGGATTTCGCGAACGCGAAACCGACCTACCCTGCGATCCTCGGCCTCGACGGTTCGCGGGCCGAACTCGCCGCATTGACCGACACCGCGCTCGCCGCATTGGCGCCGCTCGGCGCCGGTGCCCGCCACCTGCACGACCTCGCCCGTTTCATCGCGGCGCGCGAAAGCTGAGCGCGTGCCGCGCGCGACCCTGCGGCGGATCCGCCCGCGGTGCGGCATCGAGGATCCGATGGCGGCTGCGGCTTGCCGCCTTGTGGTTACTGGACGAGGCGCAGGGTCAGCGGATAGCGGTAACGCACACCGTTGTTCGCATTGATCGCCGCGATGATCGTCAGCACGAGCCAGGCGACGAACAGTGCGAGGCCGAGCGGAACAGTCAGCAACGCGCCGATGCCGAACGTGATGAAGGTCAGGACGATCAGGCCGATCGCGACGAGCGCGACCGTGATGTTGAAGTTCAGTGCTTCCTTGGCCTGGTCGCCGGCGAACGGCAGTGTGTCGCGCTTGATCAGCCAGATGACGAGCGGCCCGAGGATGCCGCCGATGCCGATCACGAAGGCCGACAATGCGGACAGGTGGCCGAGCAGACCCCAGGTGCGTTCGTCGCCGATCGGGGCGACCTCGGGAACCTGCGGTGCTTGCGGCGGCGAATGGATCGATTCTTCGTTCATCGTGCATCTCCTCGTGAAGGAAGCTGTCGCGCTTCCACAATGCGGTCGACGCGCGGCAGGGTCAAGCGCTGGAAGTCACCCTTCGCAGGTACGCCACGCGCCTGCCGCAGGCGATCGGCAAGGCCTCAGGATCCGGCAACGACCATGCGCCCGAGCAGGATCGAGCCGGTCAGCAGGTGGGAGCGTCGATCGACGTCGTTGCCGATCGCGGTGATGCCGGCGAACATGTCGCGCAGGTTCGACGCTATCGTGACCTCGTCGACCGCGTGCACGAGTTCGCCGCCCTCGACCCAGAAACCCGCCGCACCGCGCGAGTAGTCGCCGGTCAGCAGCGATACGCCCTGCCCCATCAGTTCGGTGACCACGAGGCCGCTGCCCATGCCACGCAGCAGCGAGCGGAAATCGTCGCTGCCGGGCTCGACGATGACGTTGTGCACGCCGCCGGCATTCGCCGTGCTCTGCAGGCCGAGCTTGCGCGCCGAATAGCTGCCGAGGATGTAGCGCTCGAGGCGGCCGTCGCGGATGAGATCCGAATCGAAGGTCGCCACGCCTTCGGCGTCGAACGCCGACGAGCCATGGCCGCGGCGCAGGTGCGGGCGTTCGACGATCTGCACGAAGTCCGGAAACACGGACTTGCCGAGGTGGTCGAGCAGGAAACTCGCCTTGCGATACAGCGCACCGCCACTGACTGCGCTGAGGAAATTGCCGATCAGGCTACGCGCGACCGGCGGCGTGAACAGCACCTGGCATTCGCGCGTACCGAGCTTGCGCGCACCGAGCCGCGCGAGGGTCCGCTCGGCAGCTATGCGCCCGATCGAGGCCGCGCTCGGAAAATCATCCGCCGCGCGCACCGCCTCGTACCAGTAGTCGCGCTGCATGCCGGCCTCGTCGCCGGCGAGCAGCGCAGCGGAGATCATGTGGCGCGTCTCGCGCGTGCGCGACAGGAACCCGTGCGAAGTCGCGCCGACCGCGAGCGAGGAACCGATCTCGACGCTGGCGCCTTCCGAATTGCTGATCCGCGCATCGAAATCGCGCCCGGCCTGTTCGCATTCGATGGCGAGATCGACGGCTTCGTCGGTCGTGATGTCCCACGGGTGCCAGAGGTCGAAGTCGGGAAAATCGTGGGCCAGCCGTTCGGGGTCGGCGAGGCCGTTGCACGCGTCCTCCTCGGTGTGGCGCGCGATCGCGCAGGCGTGTTCGACGGTCTTGGCGATCGAGTCGCGATCGAGGTCGGCCGTGCTCGCCGAGCCCTTGCGCTTGCCGAAGAACACGGTCAGCGCGAGTCCGCGGTCACGCGTGCGCTCGATCGATTCGACCTCGCCAAGGCGCACGCTGACCGAGAGGCCCTCGTCGACATTGAGGCCGAGGTCGACCTCGCTGGCGCCTTTCGCCCGACACTGGCGCAGCACGTCCTCGCCGATGCCGGCCAGCCGATCGAGTTCGGCGAGGCTCGCATCGCGGTTGGTCATCGTCTCGCTCACGCCGTATCCTCCACGATCTTCATTCCATCATCGACACCGCAGCCAGCGGCGGCATCCCATGTCCAGCGAAGTAACCGACGACCGCTTCGACGGCCCGAGCCGCAGCCAGCAACGGCGCGACGCACTCGCCATCCTCGAACTCGCCGAGACGCTCGTCGGCTTGCCCGACGCCGAGCTCGCGCGCATTCCGCTCGGCGAGGACATCGTCGCCGAGGTTCGGCGCGCGCGCGCGATCCGCCAGCAGATCGCCCGCAAGCGGCAGACCCAGTTCCTCGCCAAGCAGATGCGCCGGCTCGACGATGAGCAAATCGAACCGATCCGCAAGGCGCTCGATCACGACCGCCACCAGGCAGCCATCGAGACGGCCCACCTGCACCACGCCGAACGCTGGCGCGACCGCCTGCTCGCCGAAGGCGATGTCGCCCTCGCCGAATGGCTTGAACGGCATCCCGCGGGCGACAGCCAGAAACTGCGCGCGCTGACCCGCCAGGCCAGGCTCGAGGCTGAACGCGGCAAGCCGCCGCGCGCGGCGCGCGAACTGTTCCGCCTGCTGCGCGACACCCCGGAGGAGACCCGCGACGCAGCCGACGGAGTCTAGGCGCTTCGGCGCATGGCCCTGCCTTCGCCGCGACGTCGATCGCCCGGCGCGCGCGATGCGTGTCCGCCCTCGCTCCACGTCGTTTGCCCGCATCGATCTCGCGGCGCTCACACCGCCGTGCCGCCGACCGTCATCGCGTCGATGCGCAAGGTCGGCTGGCCGACCCCGACCGGCACGCTCTGGCCTTCCTTGCCGCAGACCCCGACGCCTTCGTCGAGGGCGAGGTCATTGCCGATCATCGACACGCGCTGGAGCACTTCGGCCCCGGCACCGATCAGGGTTGCGCCCTTGACCGGGCGCGTGATGCGACCGTCCTCGATCAGGTAGGCCTCGCTGGCCGAGAACACGAACTTGCCGTTCGTGATGTCGACCTGGCCGCCACCGAAATTGGCTGCGTACAGGCCGCGCTTGACCGATGCGAGGATCTCGGCCGGATCGCGCGCGCCGGGGCGCATGTAGGTGTTCGTCATGCGTGGCATCGGCAGGTGCGCGAACGATTCGCGACGGCCGTTGCCGGTCGGGCGCGCGCCCATCAGGCGTGCATTGAACTTGTCCTGGATCAGCCCGCGCATGATGCCGTCCTCGACGAGCACGGTGCAGTTCGTCGGCGTGCCTTCGTCGTCGACGCTGAGCGATCCGCGCCGACCGGCGAGCGTGCCGTCGTCGACGATCGTCACGCCCGGCGCGGCGACACGCTGGCCCATGCCGCCGGAAAACGCCGAGGTCTCCTTGCGGTGGAAGTCACCTTCGAAACCGTGTCCGATCGCCTCGTGGAGGAGGACGCCGGGCCACCCCGGCCCGAGCACGACCGTCATGTTGCCGGCCGGCGCATCGATCGCCTCGAGGTTGACGAGGGCACTGCGCACCGCTTCGCGCGCGAACTGCTGCGCGCGGCCGTTCTCGAGCAGTTCGGTGAACCCGTAGCGGCCACCGCCGCCGCCACTGCCCGATTCGCGCCGGTCGCCCTGGGCGGCAATCACCTGCACGTTGAGGCGAACGAGTGGTCGCACGTCGGCCGCGAGGGTGCCGTCGGAAGCGGCGACGAGGATCGTGTCGAGCGTCGCCGCGATGCTGACGATGACCTGCTGCACGCGCGGGTCGAGCGCGCGGGCATAGGCGTCGACCTCGCGCAACAGGGCGACCTTGGCTTCGCTCGACATGCTGTCGACCGGATCGATCGGGGGATACAGCGCGCGCGCCGGAGCGATCGCGAATGGCCGCCCGCTGCCGTTCGCGCCGGCGCGCGCGATCGCGCGCGCGGCCCCGGCCGCATCGAGCAGGGCCGGCAGGACGATCTCGTCGGAGTAGGCAAAGCCGGTCTTCTCGCCCGACAGCGCGCGCACGCCGACGCCCTGCTCGATCGCATGGCTGCCTTCCTTGACGATGCCGTCCTCGAGCAGCCACGACTCGCTGCGCGAGTGCTGGAAATACAGGTCCGCGGCATCGACGGCGGGCGTCATCAGGCGCGCGAACACCGGTCCGAAGTCGTCCGTGGACAGGCCACCGGGGCGCAACAGGCGCTGCTCGGCTTGCGCGATCAGATCGGACATGTACGGGACTCTGCGAACGGACGAGTCCCTACAGTGGGGGCGCGCCGCGCCCGGGGCAAGCCTGAACGAGGGCCGGAACGGCATGCCCGGGCGTGCCGCCGTTCCGCGCGAACTCATGTGCGCGAGCGCACCTTCGGACGCGCCAATCCTGCAAGGAGAACGACATGCCCGTTGGCGACAAGTCGGCCTACACCGACAAGCAGAAGCGCAAGGCCGGTCATATCGAGGACGCATACCTCGACAAGGGCGTGTCGAAAGACGAAGCCGAAGCGCGTGCCTGGGCGACCGTGAACAAGCAGGACGGCGGCGGCAGGAAGAGCGGCTCGGCGCGCCGGAAATCCGCTGCGAAGAAGGCGACGAAGAAGTAGCCACACGCTGGTCCGGCGCGAAACGCAGGGCGGCCCAGCTGCACCGCTCTCGCGATCAGGCATGACCGCGGCGTCCGCAGGTCGCGGCCGCGCCGATTCTCGCGTTTCGAACACCGACCGCGAGCGCGACGACGCCGCAGCGGTCGTGGCCGGCACTGCGCGCGGACGGCCAACCCGCTACAATGCGCGCCCTTCCTTTTCGTTGCCTGGCTTCTCGGCCCGCGACGTCGCGAGAATCCACCATGTCCGAGCCGGCGCCCAGCGACACGCCCACGATTGCCTCGTTTCGCGATCTCGCCCTGATCGAGCCACTGCAGCGCGTGCTCGCTGACGTCGGCTACGAATCGCCCTCGCCGATCCAGGCCGCGACGATTCCGCACCTGCTCGCCGGCAAGGACGTCCTCGGCCAGGCCCAGACCGGCACCGGCAAGACGGCCGCGTTCGCCTTGCCGATCCTCAACCGGCTCGACCTGCGCAAGACCAGGCCACAGGCCCTCGTGCTCGCGCCGACCCGCGAGCTCGCGATCCAGGTCGCCGAAGCGTTCCAGCGCTATGCCGCGCACTTGCCCGGCTTCCACGTGCTGCCGATCTACGGCGGCCAGGCCTACGGACCGCAGCTCGGCGGCCTGCGCCGTGGCGTGCACGTCGTCGTCGGCACGCCGGGGCGCGTCATCGATCATCTCGAACGCGGCTCGCTCGACCTCTCCGAACTGGCTTGCCTGGTCCTCGACGAAGCCGACGAAATGCTGCGCATGGGCTTCATCGACGACGTCGAGGCGGTCCTCAAGAAGACGCCACCGACCCGCCAGATCGCACTGTTCTCGGCGACGATGCCGACCCCGATCCGGCGCATCGCGAATGCGCACCTGGTCGACCCGGTCGAGATCTCGATCAAGTCGAAGACGACGACTGCAGCCAAGACGCGCCAGCGCTACTGGCTCGTCAGCGGGATGCACAAGCTCGATGCGCTGACCCGCATCCTCGAGGCCGAGCCGTTCGACGCGATGATCGTCTTCACGCGCACGAAACAGGCCACCGAGGAACTCGCCGAGCGCCTGCGCGCACGCGGCCTCGCGGCGGCGGCGATCAACGGTGACCTCGCCCAGGCCCAGCGCGAGCGTGCGATCCAGCAACTGAAGGAGGGCAAGCTCGACATCCTCGTCGCGACCGACGTCGCCGCGCGCGGACTCGACGTCGAACGCGTCAGCCACGTGCTCAACTACGACATCCCCTACGACACCGAGTCGTACGTGCATCGGATCGGGCGCACCGGACGCGCCGGTCGTGAAGGCGATGCGATCCTGTTCGTGACGCCGCGCGAGCGCAACATGCTGCGCGCGATCGAGCGGGCGACCCGGCAACCGATCGAAGTCATGGAATTGCCCTCGGTCGAGACCGTCAACGATCGCCGCATCACGCGCTTCAAGGACCGCATCGGAGTCGCGCTCGCGGCGACCGATCTCGGCATCTTCCGCACCGTGATCGAACAGTACGAGCGCGAGAACGACGTGCCGGCGATCGAGATCGCCGCAGCGCTGGCACGCCTCGCCCAGGGCGATACGCCGCTGCTGCTGCAGCCACCGGCCAAGGCCGAGCGGCGCGAGATCGATCCGACCGCGCGGCGTGAACGCCGCGACTTCAACGAGCGCCCGCAACGCACGCACGACGTGAAACCCGGCCAACGCGACGATGCGCGACCGTCGCGCACGCCACGAGACAATACGCCCGCGGCCGGCGGGCATCCGTCCTCCGCGGCGCCGCGTGCGTCGCGCGACGCCGCGCGGGGCGAAGCCGCCCATCGCGATCCCGAACCGGGCATGGAAACGTTCCGCGTCGAGGTCGGCCACGCCCACGGCGTCAAGCCCGGCAACATCGTCGGTGCGATCGCGAACGAAGCCGAACTCGACAGCAAGCACATCGGCCGCATCACGATCCGCGACGAGTACAGCCTGATCGACCTGCCCGAAGGCATGCCGTCCGAAATCCTCGCCTTGCTGAAGAAGGTCTGGGTCGCCGGTCAGCGCCTGCGCATCAGCCGCGGCACGGCCGGCGATGGCGGCGAACGCGGCGGGCCTGCAGCGCGCCAGGCCGCCGACAAGGCGTTTCGACCGGGCCCGGCCGATCGTGGCGCGCGTCCGTCGCGCGACGCCGCGCGATCGGGCAAACCGCACAAGCCCGGCAAGAAATACTGAGCCAGGCCGGCTGCGACTCGCCGGTCCGGTGCTGGCGCGCTCAGGCGCGCTCAGGCGCGCTCGAGCGCCGACACCGAGCGCAACAGGCGCGGGCCGAGGTAGGCGTGGCTGCCGACCGCCATGAGGCCGGCCGCGGCGATCGTGCGCCGATACCACTCCGGCTTGCGGCCGATGAAGCCGCGCGTATCGCCCTCGATCGGGTCGGCGCTCGTGAATGTCTCGATGAAGGCCATGCCTTCGAGCAGTTCGGCGAAGCCTGACAGGCCCGCGACGATTTCCGGTGCACGCAGGTAGTGCAGGACGTCGGAGCAGACGATCAGGTCGAACCTGCGTTCGAAGCGCAATCCGGCCAGGTCGGCGAAGCGCGCGAGGCGCAGGTTGCGCCGGCGTCCGTAGCGCGCGACGACGTACTCGCTCGAATCGAGCCCGAGGTAATCGATGTCCGGGCGCAAGGCCCGCAACGGCGCGCGCCAGACGCCTTCACCGCAACCCACATCGAGCACGTTCGCGAGCGGCCGGCCGAGATAGTACTCGGCAAGCGCGACGACCATCGCGACGCGCCGTTTCGTCTCGCCGCGCGCACGCACGCGATGCCTCGGATCGCGGTACCAGCGGTCGAAATACGCACGGTCGTAGCGTTTCGCGTTCATCGGCGCTGGCCCGTGCGTTCGCCCTCGCCCGGGATCCGGCGCGGGGCGAAGATGTCGGCGAGCCGGTCGGGACGACCGGCGACACGCTCGAGCCGGGGGTGGCGCAGGCCGCCGTGGTAGTCGATGCGCACGGTGCCGTAGCGATCGAAGTTGCGCACGAGCAGTTCGATCGGCCGGCGTTCGCGCGCGGCCGCGGCGATCGCGCGTCCGAGGGTTTCGCCCGCATACGCTTCGCCGTCGACCGCGACGACGGTCATCGACGAGGCGAGCCCGGCCGCGAACGCCGGGCTGTCCCACAGGACTTCCTCGATCCGGCCGCTTGCGCTGCCGAGCACGAGGCCGAGCGAGTAGCTGAAGTCAGCACGTTTGCGCAGGAAGCCGACGTCGCGCTCGTACGCGGTTGGCTCATCGGCGTAGACGAGCTTCCAGCCCGCGCGCGCGAGGCCGTCGAGCGGCGCCTCCCGGCCGGACTGCTCGATCCGTTCGTGGAAGTACCGCTTCCAGTCGTGCGCCTGCACGCGATCGAGCGCGCCAACGACGTCGTCGAACGTGTAGGTCGAAACGCGCGCGCGCCCGCCGTCGCCGGCGAAGAACGCGCGGGCGAAATCGTCGAGCGAGCGACGCCCTCGGCTCGCCTCGCGCAGGCGCGTGTCGACATCGAGCCAGATCAGCTGGCCCTCGGCATAGTAGTCGCGCGCGCGTTGCCAGCTCGGCCATGCGATCGGACGTCGATAGGCGATGACGGGCTGATGCGTCGTGTCGTCGAGGCTGCGCCAGCTCCGGCCTTCGCGATGCGCGTGACGCGCGGCCACCTCGGCCAGCGCGGCGCGCGCCTGTTCGGGGCTCCACAGGCCCGAACGCGCGGCAAGCACGAAGCCCCAGTATTCGGTCTGGCCCTCGTACAACCAGAGCAGGCTGTCCTGCATCGGAACGTTGAAGTCGGGCGTGGCGAGTTCGGCCGGACGCCGGTACTTGCCGTTCCACGAATGCACGTACTCGTGGGCGAGCAGGTCGCGGTCGGCGATCTGGCCGTGGTCGACGAGATAGTCGGGCCAGGTCGCGTTCTCGCTCGAACGGTGGTGTTCGAGGCCGATCCGCGAGAACGCGCCCGACAATGCGAGCAGGAAGTCGTAGCGCTCGAAATGGCGCACCCCGAACAGGCGATCGGCTTCGCGTACGAGCCCGCGATGCGCCTCGAGGACGCCCGCATCGGCGTCGAGCAGATGCGCCGAGTCGGCGAATGCATTGAGACGCACCGGCGAGCGCGCGGACGGATCGAGCTCGAAGCGGCTAAAATGCCGGCCGGCGAACAGCGGCGAATCGACCAGCGTCTCGAGCGAAACTGCCTCGAATGCAACGCGCGGACCGTCGACGCTCCGTGTTGCGAGGGCGCTCGCGAAATGCCAGCCCGCTGGCAAGGTGACCTGCGCTTCGACCCGGATGCGGTCCGCCGCATGGGCGGTCGGATACAGGATGACCGTGTTCCACTGCAGGCCGAGCATCTGCGGCGTGACGACGATGCGGCCCTGGGCCGGATCGAGCGGCGAGGCGAACTGGAATTCGAGGACGAGACGCGTCGCCGCCTCGGGCACGACGAGATGGACCGTGTACATGTCGAGTGCATCGCGCTTCCAGGCGATGCGCTCGCCATCGGCGGTGATGACGAGACCGGCGAGCTGTTCGATCGGCCCGCTCGGCGCGTGGTTGCCGGGCAGCCATTTCGGATAGGACAGGCGCATCGGCCCGGCGACGACCGGGATTTCCTCGCGCACGCGGTAGATCCGCCGGTCGATGTCGGTCAGGTCGACCGCGAGCCGGATCGGCGCGCTCGCGGCGTCGGCACCGCGCGCTGGCCCGGCATGCGACGGAGTGGCGGCAAGCGCCACGAGCAAGCACAACGCCGCTCCGATGCGCGAGCAGACGGACCTCATCGCTTACCCCGGATCGTTCAGGAAGAGCCCGATTGTCCATGCAAGTGCAGGGCCGGCATAGACCACGGTCCAATGGTGCAGTGCACCCCGAGGGTCTAAGCTAGTGCCCTTTCCTGCCTCCGGCCGAAAGATCGCCCATGCTGTATCGCATCAACGAACTCAATCGCTCGCTGCTCAACCCGCTCATCGGCTGGTCCGGCGCCGCCGCCCAGTTGCTGACCTCGAAGGACAACTGGCTGGCCCACTTTCCCGGCGTGCAACGCCTCGCCGCCGGCTACGAGCTGTTCCACCGGCTCGGCAAGGCCTACGAGAAACCGGCCTTCGCAATCGATGCGGTCGAGGCGCACGGCCATCACACGCCGATCTCCGAACAGGTCGCGCTGGCGACACCGTTCTGCAACCTCGTGCGCTTCAAGCGCTTCGTCGACGACATCGAGACCCTGCACGAACTGAAGAACGATCCGACCGTGCTCGTCGTCGCGCCGTTGTCGGGACACCACGCGACCCTGCTGCGCGACACCGTGCGCGCCCTGCTCAGGGACCACAAGGTCTACATCACGGACTGGATCGACGCACGCATGGTCGGCGTCGAGCATGGTGCGTTCACTCTCGATGACTACGTCGCGTGCATGCGCCGCTTCATCACCCATATCGGCGCCGACCGGCTGCACGTGATTTCGGTCTGCCAGCCGACGGTGCCGGTCCTCGCGGCGATATCGCTGATGGCCGCGAACGGCGAGCAGACGCCGCGCACGATGACCCTGATGGGCGGCCCGATCGATCCCCGGCGCAGCCCGACCAAGGTCAACAGCCTCGCCACGACCCAGCCGCTGTCATGGTTCGAGAACAACGTGATCCACACCGTTCCCGCCAACTACCCCGGCGCCGGCCGGCGAGTCTATCCGGGCTTCCTCCAGCACGCCGGTTTCGTCGCGATGAATCCGAGCCGGCATTTCCAGTCGCATTGGGACTTCTATGAAGACCTGCGCCGCGGCGACCTCGAGGATGCCGAGGCGCACCGCAAGTTCTATGACGAATACAACGCCGTGCTCGACATGCCGGCCGAGTACTACCTCGACACGATCCGGACCGTGTTCCAGCAGCACCTGCTCGCCCGCGGCGAGTGGGACGTGGCCGGCGAACGCGTCGATCCCGGCGCGATCAGCGGCACGCGCCTGCTGACGATCGAAGGCGAACTCGACGACATCTCGGGGCTCGGCCAGACGCAGGCCGCGCACGATCTCTGTACCGGCATCGCCGATGCCGACAAGCACCACATCACGGTCGCCGGCGCCGGCCATTACGGCATCTTCAGCGGCCGCCGCTGGCGCGAGAGGATCTACCCGCAGGTGCGTGGTTTCATCGCGGCAAACAACGCGCCCGCGAAAACGCCCGACCGCGCCCGCAGGCGGCGCAAGGGCTGACTCCCGGCGGGTCCGAGGGCTGGCTTGTGCAATGCACCATCGGCCCCCAGATTGCGGTCTGTCCCCCCGAACAAGGATTCCCAGATGGCGCCACGCATGCTCGGCCAGTCCGGCATTCCGGTCAAACCGCTGGCTTTCGGCGGCAACGTGTTCGGCTGGAGCGTCGACGAAGCGACCTCGCACCGCCTGCTCGACCGTTTCGTCGACGCAGGCCTCGATCTCGTCGACACGGCCGACGCGTACTCGGCGTGGGTTCCCGGCAATCAGGGCGGTGAATCGGAGACGATCATCGGCAACTGGCTGCGCCGGCGCGGCAGGCGCGACGACGTCGTGATCGCGACGAAGGTGGCGAAATGGGGCAAGCGCCCGGGTTTGTCGCCGTCGAACATCCAGGCCGCCGCCGATGAATCGCTGGCACGCCTCGGCGTCGAGCGCATCGACCTGTACCAGGCCCACGAGGAAGATCCGGGCGTTCCGATCGAAGACACGCTCGGCGCGTTTTCGCGGCTCATCGAACAGGGAAAGGTCCGCGCGATTGGTGCGTCGAACTACAGCGCGACGGCGCTGCGCACGGCGCTCGAAGCCAGCCGCAAGCATGGCTTGCCACGCTACGAGACGTTGCAGCCGGAATACAACCTGCACGACCGGGTCGGCTACGAGGCGGAGCTCGAGACACTCGCGCGCGCCGAAGGCATCGGCGTGATCAGCTACTACTCGCTGGCCAGCGGATTCCTCAGCGGCAAGTACCGCAGCGCGGACGACCTCGGCAAGAGCAAGGCGCGCGGCCAGGGCGTCGCGCGCTATCTCGATGCACGCGGACTGCGCATCCTCGCCAAGCTCGACGAGATCGCCGCGCGGCGCAGCGCGACGCCGGCCCAGGTCGCGCTCGCCTGGCTCATCGCGCGCCCCGGCATCACGGCGCCGATCGCGAGCGCCACGAGCATCGCCCAACTCGATGAACTGATCGGCGCGACGCGGCTCGTGCTGTCCGGCATCGACATCGCCGAACTCGATGTCGCGAGCGGGTATTGAAGCCGGGTCGCGGCCTGCCGGGTCCGGAATCCGGGGCCCGGCGCGCCGGCTTCATCCCGCCTGTCCCGCTTCAGCCGGCCGCACGAGCAAGTTCTTCGCGAGCATTCCATGCAGATGGCCGATGCCGCGCGCGAAGTGCAGGATCGCGAACAGCAGCAGGACTCCTGCTAGGAAGAAAAACGGCAGCGACCAGTCCGGCGCGGTCCAGTACAGGACTTCGCCGTCGAGAATGACCACGCCTTTCTCCGAGTAGAAGCGCGCGAACGGCGCAACGACAAGGCCGAGCGCGACCGCGAGCAGGCTCGCAGTGGCCGTGAAGTAGACGATGCCGAGCGGCAGCATCAGCAGCATGTAGAGCAGCGTGCTCCACGTGCGCGCATCGGTGAACATCGCGCCGATGCGCTGCCAGATCGTCAGGCCCCGATCGACGTACAGCGGCCGGCGCGGCATGCGCTCGCCGAGCATCGCCTCGACGATCTTGCCCTCGACGAGCGACAACGCGCGCACGGTGGCGAAGAACAGGATCACGAATGGCACGCCGATGATGAGGATTGCGAAACTGGCTGACAGCGAGAGTCCGGTGACGACCCATGTGAAGTAGAAGATCCCGGTGGCCAGCGACAGCACGAGGTAGAACAGCGCGGCGTACGCGCGTGGATCGACTGCCACGCCGAAGAAGCGTGCCAGCACCGATTTCCGCACCGCGGTCGGCCGCCGCGGCGGACGCAGGGCGCGCTCGACCTCGCCCTCCTTGATGCGGTAGATCTCCGCGACTTCGTCGGGCGCGCCGTAGCTCGTCGCGACCTTCGCGAGCATCGAGGCCTCGTCGCGTTGCGGATGCTCATCGAGTTCGGCGCGCAGGTGTTCCTCGGCGTCGTACAGCGCGTCCTGGATCATCGCGGGGTCGGCACCGCGCAGTTCGATGCGCAGCTGGTCGAGGTATTCGCGGATCGTTTTCGGAATCGGGTGGTTCATGCGTTGTCCCCTTGCGAACTGGTTCCCACGAGCACGCCGTCGACGAAGTCACGCGTCGTCGTCCATGCCGCCGTCCACTGTTCGAGCACGGCACGACCGAGTGCCGTGATGCGGTAATAGCGGCGCGGTGGTCCGGCAACCGAAGGTTCGACCTCGCCGTCGAGCATGCCTGCCGCGCACAGGTTGCGCAGCACGGGATAGAGCGCGCTCTGCTTGCCGGCGAGTACGCCCTCGCCGCCCTCGGCGAGGCTTTTCGCGATCAGATAGCCGTACATCGGTTCGCGCGCACGCGCGATCACGGCGAGCAGGACCAGCGAAACCGTGCCGGCCGACATCTCCTTCTGGAACTTCTTGAGATGGCTCTCGAGTTCGGTCACGTCCGGTCCTGTCCAGATCACCATAGCGTTGACCTAATCGTAGTATTCACTTGATAGTAGTGAATGGGCCGGAAGTCACGTCGGCCGCCACTCCGGCCGGCAACGCGCTAGGCTGGGGGCGTCGTTCCAGCGAGGTCGCCGCCGTGTCCGTTCGATTCCGGTTCCTGTCGCGGCCTCGTAGCCGCGCGCTGCTCCCGCTCGCATGGGTCGCGCTCGCGTCGCCGCTCGCCGTGGCCGCGCAAGGCGAACCGGCCAAGGGCCGCACGATGCAGCAGGTCATCGAGGCATCAAGCGCAGCCGACTGGCGCCCGCTCGATCCGGATAACACCGTCTATATGGAGTTGCCCGCCGGGCGCGTCGTCATCGAACTTGCCGGCGCGTTCGCGCCGCTGCATGCGGCGAACATCCGCCAGCTCGTGCGCCAGCAGTATTTCGACGGCCTCGCGATCCTGCGCGTGCAGGACAACTTCGTGACCCAATGGGGCGATCCGCAGGCGGGGGAGGCCGACGCCCGTCCGTTCGGCGAAGCGAAACGCAGGCTCGCGCCCGAGTTCACGCGCGCGGCCAGAGGCCTCGCGTTCACGCGCCTGGCCGATCGCGACGCGTATGCACCGGAAACCGGTTTCTCGAACGGGTTCCCGGCCGCGCGCGATCCGAAGTTCGACACGGCCTGGCTCGTCCACTGTTACGGCATGGTCGGCGCCGGACGCGACAACGATCCCGAATCGGGCAGCGGCGCGGAGTTGTACGTCGTGATCGGCCATGCGCCGCGCCAGCTCGACCGCAACATCGCCACGGTCGGTCGCGTCGTCAAGGGGATGGAATGGCTGGCCGCGCTGCCGCGCGGCACGGGTCCGCTCGGCTTCCACGAGAAGCCCGGACAGCGCGTGCCGATCAGGTCCGTGCGGATGGCTGCCGACGTTCCGGCCGACCAACGCAGCGATCTGGAAGTGCTGCGCACCGATACGCCGACGTTCGCCGCGCTCGTCGAATCGCGGCGCAACCGCCGCGATGACTGGTACCTCGTGCCGGCCGGCCACATCGACGTCTGCAACGTGCCGATTCCGGTGCGTGAACGCAGCCGGTAAGCGCGCGGGGAGCCAGACGGGCGCAGCGATTCAGGCCAGACGAGCCACGAGCGCACAAGACACGGCGAGTCACTCCGCCGGCCGTGATCGCGCATCCGCTCAGTGGTGATGGCCGCCGGCGCCGTGCACGTGCCCGTGCTGCACTTCCTCGTCGCTGGCCGCCCGCACCTCGACGATCTCGACGGCGAAATGCAGGGTCTCGCCGGCCAGCGGATGATTGCCGTCGACGGTCACCTCGTCGCCATCGATCGCGGTGACGACGACCGCGATCGCGCCTTGCCCGGTCTGCGCCTGGAACTGCATGCCGACCTCGAGCTCGTCGACCCCGGCAAACGAAGCGCGCGGCACGACCTGCACGAGCTCGCTGATGTAATCGCCGTAACCGTCGGCGGCCGCGACATCGGCCGTGAAGCGGTCACCGGCGACATGGCCGGCCATCTGCGCCTCGAGGCCCGGCACGATGTTGCCGGCGCCCTGCAGGTAGGCGAGCGGTCCGCGCTCGAGCGAACTGTCGAGCACCTCGCCTTCGTCGTTGGTCAGGGTGTAATGGAACGCGACGACGGTGCGCGCGGCAATCTGCATCGGGAAATCTCCGGACATCCATCCTTTGCGGACGGCAGAAACGAAAAACCCCGGACGCGAACGTCCGGGGTCGGCATCGAAGACCGGATTCCGGTCAGTCGGCGCGGACGGCTTCCGCCTGCGGACCCTTCGGGCCCTGCGTCACCGTGAAGCTGACCTTCTGACCTTCGGCGAGCGACTTGAAGCCGCTGCCTTCGATCGAACGGAAATGGACGAACACGTCCGGGCCCGACTCACGCGTGATGAAGCCGAAACCCTTGGCATCGTTGAACCACTTGACCGTGCCGTTTTCGCGATTGGACATGACTAAATCCTTGAACAGATAGAACTAGAGGGAAACGCGCGTACCATTCGGTGCGTCGCGGGTACTGGGTGTGCAAGGAGGAAGTGTCGAGAAGCGGCAACCAGGCAGATCAAGGATCGGCGTTACCCCTGTCACGGTTCAATGTGACTCCGGCATACACAGTGCGGCGGAGTGTACTTCAGGCTTGCGGCAAATGCGAACATTCCGTTAACGGAATCCGGGCCGCTGCCGCGGCGCCCCCAGACCCCGCGATCGGGCCGCCGGAGAGCCCGGAAAACCACGCGCCGACTACCGGACCGGGGCCACCTTGCGCTACCTTGCGCGGCTTCCGTCGGGGGGAACGTCGTGCGCAGGAATGTCCTTGCCGTCTTGATGGCCGTGCTCGTGTCCCCGGCGGTGCCGGCCGAGGAATGGATCGTCGAGGCGACCTATGCCGATCCGGCGATGCTGGCCCGGGTCGGCGGCCAGTTCGACCACCTGATCGTCGACCGCGAGCGTGGCCGCCTTGTCGCCGAAACCGATGCGACCGGAATCCGCCTGCTCGAGGGCGCCGGCATGCAGGTGCGCATCGACATCGTCGCGAGCGCGGCCCGGCACGCGCTGCAGCCGCCAGGCATGTCGATCGAGAGCATTCCGGATTTCGCCTGCTATCGCACGATCGAGGAAACCGCGCAGGGCATCGACGACCTCGTGGTTGCGCGCCCGCAACTCGCCGAGGTCGAGGACATCGGCCCGAGCTGGGAGCGCGAGCAGTCCCTGGCCCAGGGCCATCGCATGCGCGTGCTGCGCGTGACCAACCTGGCCACGATCGCCGACGATCCGGATCGCCCGCGCATGGTGATGTTCGGCTCGATCCACGCGCGCGAATACGCACCCGCCGAACTGCTGACCCGCTTCGCCGAATGGCTCGTCGGCGGCCACGGCGTCGACGCCCGCGCAACCTGGCTCGTCGATCACGTCGATTTCCGCTTCGTCCTGCATGCGAATCCGGATGGCCGGAAGCGGGCCGAAACCGGCATCCTGTGGCGCAAGAACACGAACACGACGAACCACGCCTGCCCGAACACGCCGAGCAGTTCTTACCACGCGGGCATCGACCTCAACCGCAATTTCCCGTTCCACTGGAACAGCGCGCCGAACGGATCGAGCGGGCTCCCGTGCAATGCCGTTTACCGCGGTCCGGCCCCGGCGTCCGAACCGGAGACGCGCAACCTGATCCGCTATGTCGCCGGGATCGAGCAAGCCGATGGCCGCTTCGAGGGCGGCGCCCTGCCCGACCGCAAGGCCGATGGGGTGACGGTCGCGGCTCCGGAGGATTACGCCGGCCTGTTCTTCGACATCCACAGCTACAGCGAACTCGTGCTGTGGCCCTGGAGTGACGTCATGACGCCGCCGCCGAACGCCGCGACCCTGCAGGCACTCGGTCGCCGGATCGCCTGGTTCAATTCATACACGCCGCAGCGTGCGGTCGAGCTGTACCCGACCGACGGCGGCACGATCGACACCTTCTACGGCCAGCTCGGCGCGCCGTCGTTCGTCATGGAAATCGGCACGACCTTCTTCCAGAGCTGCGGCACGTTCGAAAGCACGGTCCTGCCGCGCAACCTGGCTGCGCTGACCTACGCCGCACGCGTCGCCCGGGCGCCGTACCGGCTCGGCTCGGGACCCGACGCGCACACGATCCGGCTCGCACGATCCCGCGTTGTCGCCGGCGAGGACGTCGCCATCGAGGCGACCATCGACGACCGCCGCTACCGCACGACGGTGCCGGCGCAACCGACCTCGCCGATCACCGCGGCATACGCGTACATCGATACGCCGCCGTGGGCCGACGGGGCCGTTGCGATCACCCTCGACGCGGTCGACGGAACATTCAACGCGACGAGCGAAACCGTTTCGGGCGTGATCGGCACCGGCACGCTCGCGGCCGGGCGCCACCTCGTCTACGTGCAGGGCAACAATGCACTCGGCGGCGGCCTCTCGCTCGGGGCGCCCGATGCGGTGTTCCTCGACGTCATCGCCGTCGACGACGCGATCCTTCTCGACGGTTTCGACGAGAATCCGGACTAGGGAGCGCGATCAGCTCCGGGCGCTGGCGACGCCTGTGCGTGCCGCGATGCGAGCACGCCCACCACATCGGCGAGGGCGAGCCCGCGCGCGCGCAGCAGCACGGTCAGATGGAACAGCAGGTCGGCCGATTCGCCGAGCAGCGCGGCGTCATCCTGTGCGACCGCGGCGAGCGCCGTCTCGACCCCTTCCTCGCCGACTTTCTGCGCGATCCTGCGCAGACCGCCATCGAACAGGCGTGTCGTGTAATGACCCGTCGGGCGTTCGTCCGCGCGCCGCGCGACAAGGGCATCGAGTCCGGCGAGAAAGCCGAACGGCAGCGCACCTGCATCGGCGAAGCAGGTCGCGGTGCCGGCGTGGCAGGTCGGCCCGTTCGGCCGCGCGCGCACGAGCACGCTGTCGCGATCGCAGTCCAGGTGCAACGAAAGCACATCGAGCACATGCCCCGATCGCTCGCCCTTCATCCACAGCCGCCGGCGGCTGCGGCTGTAGAACGTGACCCGGCCGCTCGCGCGTGTCGCGTCAAGCGCTTCGCGATCCATGTAGCCGAGCATCAGCACTTCGCCGCTGTCGGCGTGCTGGACGATCGCCGGCAGCAGGCCGCCGCCCTTCGCCCAATCCGCATCGTCGAACGGATCGACCGCGCTCATCGACGGACCGCCACGCCGTTCGCGGCGAGTTCGTCCTTGAGCGCGCCGATCACGACCTCGCCCGAGTGCAGCACGCTCGCGGCGAGTACCGCGTCGACGTCCGCCATGGCGAACGCATCGAGGAAATGCCGCGCAGCGCCGGCGCCACCGGACGCGACCAGCGGAACCGCGCAGCAGGCGCGCACCGCACGCAGCTGCGCGATGTCGCAGCCGGCGCGCACGCCGTCGACGTCGATGCAGTTGAGCACGATCTCGCCCGCGCCGCGCTGCTGCACTTCGACGACCCAGTCGAGCGTGCGCCGAGGCAGGGCCCGCATCCGCGACGGATCGCCACTGTACTGGCGCACGCGCCATTCGCCGTCGGCATCGCGCACGCTGTCGATGCCGACGACGACGCATTGCACGCCGAACGCGGCAGCGAGTTCATCGACGAGGCCCGGGCGCTCGAGGGCCGGCGAGTTGACCGAGATCTTGTCCGCGCCGGCCTCGAGGATCGAGCGCGCCGAACCGACGTCGCGGATGCCGCCGGCGACGCAGAACGGGATGTCGATCAGCTGCGCGACGCGCTCGACCCAGCGGCGCTCGATACTGCGCCGCTCGGGGCTCGCGGTGATGTCGTAGAACACGAGTTCGTCGACGCCCTCGTCGCGGTGACGCAGGGCGAGTTCGACGATGTCGCCGACGACGACGTGATCGCGAAAGCGCACGCCCTTGACGACGACGCCGTCGCGCACGTCGAGGCAGGCGATGATCCGGCGGGTCAGCATGCGAGCGCCGCGGCAAGATCGAACCGCCCTTCGAGCAGGCTGCGACCGACGATGACGGCCGCAGCCGGCGTCGCGCGCAGTGCATGCACGTCGCCGAGGTCACGCACGCCGCCCGATGCCTGCACGCGCAGGTCCGGCGCGAGTCGGCCGAGATGCCTGTACAGGTCGAGGTTCGGCCCGGCCAGCATGCCGTCGCGATCGATGTCGGTGCACAGCAGGTGCAGCGCCCCGGCCTCCGCGAAACGCGGCGCGAGTTCCTCGAGTGTCGTGTCGGCCGGCGCGGTCCAGCCGGCGGACGCCAGCGACCAGGATTCGTCGCGCCGGCGCGCGTCGAGCGCGATGACGATGCGTCCGGCGCCATGCTTCCCGATCCAGTCGATCACGCGCTGCGGTTCGCGGATGGCGACACTGCCCACGACGGCGCGGTGCACGCCGGCGTCGAACAGGCGCTGCAAGTCGCCTTCCACACGCACGCCGCCGCCCGCCTGGACCTGCAGGCCGAGCGCGGCAAGCGCCTCGATGACGAGCAGGTTGCGCAGGCCGCCGTCGCGCGCGCCCTCGAGATCGACGACATGCACGCGCTGCACGCCGTGCGCGTGCCATTTCCTGGCCTGCTCGACCGCATCGATCGCGAACGTCGTCTGGCGGGCGTAGTCGCCCTGTTCGAGGCGCACGACGCGACCGCCGTGAAGGTCCAGCGCGGGAATGATCTCGAGGCTCATGCGAGAAATCCGGCGAGCAGTCGGGCACCGAGCGCGGCCGAGCGCTCGGGGTGGAATTGCATGCCGACGAAGTTGCGCTCGCGCACGATCGCCGCGAAGCGCGTGCCGTGCTCGACGCTGGCGAGCGTGTGCGGACCCGCCGGCACGGCGTAGCTGTGCACGAAGTAGGCGTAGGCCGGTTCGGGCAAGCCTTCCAGCAGGCCGTCGTCGCGTTCGCGCTGCAAGCGGTTCCAGCCGATGTGCGGCACGCGGCAGGTTGCGGTCGCCTCGATGCGGCGAACAGCACCGCCGATCACGCCGAGACAGGACGTATCGCCTTCCTCGGAACGGTCGAACAGCAGCTGCATGCCGAGGCAGATGCCGAGCACGGGCTGGCGCAGGTCGCGCAGTACGTCGACCAGCCCCGCTTCGCCGAGTGCGGCCATGCCGGGACCAGCGGCTCCGACGCCCGGCAGGATCACGTGCGATGCCGCGCGGATGCGCGCCACATCGGTGGTCGGCACGGCCTCGGCACCGAGGCGCGTGAACGCGCTGCGCAGCGAACCGAAGTTCGTGCCACCGGCATCGACGATGACGACATCGCGCGCGCTCACAACACGCCCTTGCTGCTCGGCAGGTCGTCGCCGTCCACGCGGATAGCCGCACGCAGCGCGCGTGCGAACGCCTTGAAGCAGGCCTCGACCATGTGATGGGCGTTCTCGCCGTGCACGCGCAGGTGCAGGGTCGCCGCGAGCGCCTCGCACAGCGAGCGGAAGAAATGCGCGACGAGTTCGGTCGGCAAGCCGCCGACCCGCTCGCGCGGGAACGCGCCGTCGAACGCGAAGTACGGGCGGCCCGAGAGATCGAGCACGGCCGTCGCGAGACTCTCGTCCATCGGCAGCGTGAAACCGTAGCGCGCGATGCCGCGCTTGGCGCCGAGCGCCTCGCGCAGGGCCTGGCCGAGTGCAAGCGCGCAATCCTCGACGGTGTGGTGCTCGTCGACATCGGTATCGCCGGCACACTCGAGTCGCAGCGAGAAACCCGCATGACGCGCGATCTGGGCGAGCATGTGGTCGAACATGCCGATCCCGCTGCGGATCTCCGCGTGCGCGCTGCCGTCGAGATCGACCTGCACATGAACGCGCGTCTCGCCGGTCACGCGCATGACGTCAGCGGTGCGGGCCGACGCGCACAGCCGGCGCGCAATCGCGTCCCAGTCGAGGAAACCCGTGCCGATGCGCAGGCCGCGCACGCCGATGTTCGCCGCGAACTGCATGTCGGTTTCGCGGTCGCCGACCATCGCCGACCCGGCACGCGACCAGTCGTCGCGCGCGAGCAGGTCGCGCACGAGACCGACCCCGGGCTTGCGAGTGTCGAGATTCTCGCTTGCGAAGCTGCGGTCGATCAGGACATCGCGGAATGCAATGCCCTGCGAGGCGAGGATCCTCAGCAGGAGCTCCTGCGGACCACGGAAATCCGCCTCGGGGAACTGCGCGGTGCCGAGTCCGTCCTGGTTGCTGACCATGACGGGTTCGTACCCGGCCGTGACGCAGCGTTGCAGCGCGGCGATCACGCCGGGCACGAGGGCGAATTTCTCGAACCGGTCGACCTGGAAATCCGCAGGCTCTTCGATCAGGCAACCGTCACGATCGAGGAACAGCAACTTGCGCAGGCTCACCGGGCGAGTTCCTGGCGGATCAGCAGTTCGATCAGGCGCGCGTTTTCCTCGCGCGTGCCGATGCTGATGCGCAAGTGGTCGGCGAGCCGCGGCTGACGGCCGATGTCGCGCACGACGACGCCGGCGGCGGCCAGGTGGCGATGGACCGCCGCGCACCCGCTGAATTCGACCGCAAGGAAGTTTGCCCGCGACGGCAGCACGGCGTTGACGTGCGGAAGCCGGGCGAGTTCACTGGCGACGCGTTCGCGCTCGGCCACGACGAGTGCCGCGCGTTGCCGGGTCAGGGCGAGCCCGTCGGCGGTCAGGGCGGCCAGCGCCGCCGAGATGCTCGGCGTGGAGAGCGGATACGGCGCCATGATCCGGCGCAGCAGGGCGATGATCTCGGCACCCGCGAGCAGGCAGCCGACGCGCGCGCCGGCCAGGCCCCATGCCTTCGACAAGGTCCGCAGCACACCGAGGTTGGCATGCCTGCGCAGCACCGTCGCCGCGCTCGGCGCATCGGCGAACTCGATGTAGGCCTCGTCGACGACGACGATTGCGCGACGGCGCATTGCGAGCGTGATGCGCTCGATGTCCTCGAGCGCGGTCAGGCCGCCGGTCGGATTGTTCGGCGAGCAGAGGAAGACGATCTTGACGTTGCCCGGCAGGCCCGCGATCAGGGCATCGGCATCGACCGTGAACGCCGCGGTCAACGGCAGCTCGACGAGCTCGGCGCCCTGGATCGCAGCGCAGGTCGCGTACATGCCGAAGGTCGGCGAGCAGATCGCGACGGCGTCTCGCCCCGGCTCGCAGAACGCGCGCACGAGCAGGTCGATCGCGTCGTCGCTGCCGCGGCTTGCCAGCAGCTCGCTTTCATCGACCGCATACAGGTGCGCCAGGCGTTCGACGAGGATGCGCGGCTGCGGATCGGGATAGCGGTTCAACGGCGTCGCCCGCAGGTCGGGCTGGGCGCCCGGCGGCGGCCATGGCGATTCGTTCGCGTCGAGCAGGAACTCGCCGGCTTGCGCCTCGAGTCGTGCCGACGAATACGCCTGCAAGGCGACGATGTCGGGTCGCGCGAGGTCGAGGATGTTCATGCCGTCTGCTCCAGGTCGGCCAGGCGCAGTTCGACGGCCCGCGCATGCGCGTCGAGTCGCTCGGCCTGCGCCAACGTGATCGCACACGGTCCGATCGCGCGCAGGCCCTGCGGCGAGGCGTGCTGGACCGTGATCTGTTTCTGGAAACTCGCGACCGACAAGCCGCTGCCGGCCCGCGCCGCACCGTAGGTCGGCAGCACGTGGTTGGTGCCGCTGCAGTAGTCGCCGAGCGTCTCCGGCGACCAGGCGCCGAGGAAGATCGAACCGGCGCTCTCGATCGCATCGAGCAGTCGGCGCGGTCGCGCGACATTGAGGATCAGGTGCTCGGGCGCGTGGGCATTGCTGACGGCGACCGCCTGTTCGAGCGAATCGACGAGGATCAGGCGCGCGTGCGCAAGCGCCTGCGCGGCGACCGCGGCCCGCGGCAGGCGCGCGCATTGCGCACCGGTCTCGATGATCACGGCATCGATGAGCTTCGCGCTCGGCGTCACCAGCACGGCCTGCGAATCGCTGCCATGTTCGGCCTGTGCAAGCAGATCGGCGGCGACGAAGCGTGGATCGGCACCGGCGTCGGCGATCACGAGCACCTCCGACGGTCCAGCCGGCATGTCGATCGCAGCGCCGTCGGGATCGGCCGCGACCTGTCGCTTGGCCTCGGTGACCCAGGCATTGCCGGGACCGAAGATCTTGTCGCAACGCGCGAGCGATTGCGTGCCGTACGCCATCGCCGCGATCGCCTGGGCGCCGCCGAGCTTGCGGACGTTGCGGATCCCGCACAGGCGCGCCGTATACAGCACCGTTGCATCGGCGCGACCGTCCGCGCACGGCGGCGTGCACAGCACGGCGTCGCGGCAGCCGGCGATGCCGGCCGGCACGGCGAGCATCAACGCCGTCGACGGCAACGGCGCGCCGCCGGCCGGCACGTACAGGCCGACGCGCCGGATCGGGCGCAGCACGCGCTCGCAGGTGACTCCCGGCGCCGTTTCCATGCGGTAGGCGTGCGGCGCACCGGCCCAATGGAAGGCCTCGATGCGTTCGCGCGCAGCGACGATCGCGGCCTTGAGCGCATCGTCGAGGCTGTCCTCGGCCGCGTCGAACTCGGCTTCGTCGACCGCCAGCGAGGTCGGTTCGCAGCGATCGAAGCGTCGCGTCAGTTCGAGCAAGGCAGCATCGCCGCCACGGCGGACCTCGGCGATGATGCTGGCCACCGCGGCACTCGTGTCGGACGAGCCGGTCAGCGCCGGCCTGCGCAGCATGTCCTCGCGGGTCCGCGCGTCGAGGGCGTTCCAGTCGAGGCGCCTCATGCGAGCATGCGCTCGACCGGCAGGACGAGCATCTGGCGTGCGCCGGCGCGCTGCATGTCCTCGAGGTGCTGCCAGGTGACCGTGCCCGTGCACACCGCATGCACGGCGACGTCGTCGTCGCTGCCCTCGATCGGAGTCACCGCCGGGCGCTGGCCACTCGGCAGCAGCCGCGTGATCGCGTCGAGCGCCGCCCGCGGCGCATGCAGCATGACGAGTTTCGATCCGCGCACGCGGATCACGCCATCGATGCGCCTGAGCAGCATTTCGAGGAGGTCGGCCCGCGCACCGACCGGCATCGTCACGCTGGCCGCGAGCACGGCTTCGGACTCGAGCACGATCGCGACTTCACGAAGCTGGTTCGCCGCCAGGGTCGCTCCGCTCGAAACGAGATCGCAGACCGCATCGGCGGTGCCGAGCCGCGGCGCGATCTCGACCGAACCCGAAAGCGTGACGACTCCGGCGGCTATCGCGTTGCTGCGCAACCAGTCCGCGAGCAGGTTCGGATAGGTCGTGGCGATGCGCAGGCCGGCGAAACCGCTCGCCGAGTCGACTGCGGATTCGAACGGAACGGCGAGTGACAGCCGGCACTGGCCGAAGCCGAGCGTGCGCACTTCGCGGAAACCGCGTGCGTCGTCCCCGCCTTCGGACGCGAGGACCTGTTCGCGCAGCACGTTGCGGCCGACGATGCCGAGATCGCAGACGCCGTCGGCGAGCATGCGCGGCACGTCGTCGTCGCGCACGAGCAGGAGGTCGACCGCCAGCGTCTCGCCGAAACAGAACAGGCGATCGCGGCTGCGCCGGAACTCGAGGCCGCAGCGCGCCAGCAGGTCGAGCGACGGTTCGCTGAGCCGCCCCGACTTCTGCACCGCGATGCGCAGGCGTTCGCGCTGGCTCATGGACGTGCTCCCCCGGCCGGCGCGCGCCGGCGCACGGCACGCGTCGACGGCGATCCCGCGCCTCGCGCAAGCGCGGCGCGGTACCCGCCGTGGCCCTGGTTGAGGAATCGCGCGACCCGGCCGATCGTCGTGATGCTGACCGCCGTGCGCTCGTGGATCTCTCGGTAGGGCATGCCTTCGAGCACGAACGGCACCACGCGCCAGCGATCGACCAGTGCCTCGAGTTCCGCCGGCGTGCACAGGTCGCGAAGGAATGCCCGCATCGTCGCCACGTCGTCGAGCGCGAGCAAGGCGCGGCACAGGCGTTCCTCGGCACGCGCGTCGGGAGTCTCCGCCTTCAGGCTGCGTCGTTTCATGATGTATTAGCGCGTTAGTACATTGGAGGCGCGCACGATAGCACAGGCCGACCGGATCCGGACAAGTCGTTCTCGCATCGGCCGAAGCCACGCGCGATGATTCACGGCGCGTGCCACTCCGAGCGGCCGACCCGCCTGGCTCGTTGTTGCCGGCGGGCGCAGGCAAGCCGCGGCCACGCGGGCGGAGATCGGGCTTCAGTCCGGTCGCTCGAGACGCAGGCGCAGCCAACCCAGCGTGCGCTCGGCAATCACCGCCGCGCGCCTGCCGAGCAAGGGACCCAGATGGCTGCAACCGGGCAGCCGCTCGAAATCTGCCGCGTGACGCACGGCAAGCGCACGACTCAGGGTCGGCGGGATGTCGTCGTCGAATTCGCTCGACAGGACGAGGATCGGACAATGCGGCGGTTCGACCGCGATGCCTTGCCGCGCCTCGCCGAGGACGGCGCCCGATTCGTCGCGCCAGTTCCGGAATGCATGCAGCACGGCCGCGGAGTCGGCATCGGGCATCGCCCGGCGCGTGCCGGACAGCGATCGCTCGCGGCCCCACGGGATGATCGCCGGATACGGTTCCGCGGGCGGGCGCGCCGCGATGATGCCGGCCGGCATGACCGGATTGACGAGCACGAGCGCGGCGGCCCGCGCTTCGTGCGCAACCGACAGCGCGAGCAGGCCGCCGAGGCTTGCCCCGACGAGCACGAGGCCGGCCTGCGCCGGTTGCACGGCTCGCGCATGCGCGAGCACCTGATCGCGGTAATCGGCGAAGCGCGTCGCGGCGAGACCCGCAGAGGCAGGCTCGAGGTCGGGCGCCGCGCTCGCGATGTCATGCGCGGCGAATACGCGCTGCCAGACGCCCCACTCCCAGCCGCCACCGCCGGCGCCGTGCACGAACAGCGACGTGATCGGAATTCCGGCGAGGGCTTGCCACGTCATCTTTGGGCTCCGCGAGGGCCATGCCGGACGCAGCGTCGGCAGGCGTGCGGACATTATGGCCCAGCGATGCCGCGGCCCGCAGCGCACTGCGGCAGTGCGGCTTGACCGCTTCGCACGATCGCGCAAGGCTAGTCGCGACGCCCGCATGCGTCGCTTCGCTGATCCCGCCACTGCCCTGCTGCGGACGTCGATACGCTCGTCGTGACACGCGCTGCCCACGGGCCTGGTTCGAGCGCCGCTCGAACCGCCGACGATCCCGTTTCCCGGCAGTGCGCGCCACCGCGGCGCCTCGACGCCCACTGCCCTGGACAGTGCCGGATGCCGCATCGCGCACATGCCCGCGCCGCGCCGGATGACCGTCTGCGCGCAGGCCGTTCGCCTGGGCCACGCCAGCCGCCGCTGCGAACCGGCACGGACGCCGACCGAGGCGCACGGACGCACGACAACCGCACGTCATTGGAGACGAGCCCATGTCGCACACCACCGCAAACATCCGCAACATCGCCCTCGCAGGCCATGCGGGCGCCGGCAAAACCACCTTGTTCGAAGCCCTGCTGCATGCCGGCGGCACGATCCAGACGGCAGGCACGATCGAACGCGGCACGACGGTTTCCGATTTCGATCCGATGGAGAAGGAACGCCGGCATTCGATGGCGGCGACGATCGCCTCGATCGACCGGGGCGACTGCCACATCAACCTGATCGACACCCCGGGGTATGCCGATTTCCGCGGCCCGGCGCTGTCGGCGCTGTCGGCGGTCGAGACCTGCGCAGTCGTCGTCGATGCGGTCAACGGCATCGAGCATTCGACGCGGCGGATCATGGAGTACGCCAAGGCACGCAACCTCGCACGCATCCTCGTGGTCAATCGCATCGATGCCGACGGCGCCGATCTCGCCGCGGTGACCGACGCGTTGCGTGCCGAATTCGGTCCCGAGTGCCTGCCCCTTAACCTGCCGGCGAACGGGGCGACGACGGTCGTCGACTGCTTCTTCAACCCGGTCGGCGAGGCCGACTTCTCGTCGGTCGCCGAAGCGCACCAGCGCATCATCGACCAGGTCGTCGAGATCAACGAAACGGTCATGAACCACTACCTCGATCTCGGCGAGGAAGGCCTCGCCGGCGACGAACTGCACGATGCGTTCGAGCAATGCCTGCGCGAAGGGCATCTCGTGCCGATCTGCTACGTTTCCGCGCGCACCGGCGCCGGTGTGCACGAAATGCTCGACATCGCCGAGCGCCTGCTGCCGAATCCGCTCGAAGGCAACCCGCCGCCGTTCGTCAAGGGCGAAGGCGAGGACGCCCAACCGATCGAGGCCGTGCCCGACCCGGCGCGCCATGTGATCGCCGACGTGTTCAAGATCGTCAACGATCCGTTCGTCGGAAAGCTCAGCGTGTTCCGCATCCACCAGGGCACGGTGCGCCGCGATACCCAGCTCTATGTCGACGACGGCCGCAAGCCGTTCAAGGTCGGCCACCTGTTCAAGCTCAAGGGCAAGGACCACGTCGAGATCGAGCAGGCCGTGCCGGGTGACATCGCCGCGATCGCGAAGGTGGAGGACATCCATTTCGACGCCGTGCTGCACGATTCGCATGACGAGGACCACATCCATCTCAAGCCGCTCGACTTCCCGCAGCCGATGTTCGGGCTCGCGGTCGAGCCTGCGCACAAGGGCCAGGAACAGAAGCTCGCGACCGCACTCGCGCGACTCGGCGAGGAGGACCCGTGCCTGCGCGTCGAACACAACAAGGAACTCAACGAGACGATCGTGCGCGGGCTGTCGGACCTCCACCTCAAGCTCGTGCTCGAGCGCATGAAGGCGCGCTACGGCGTCGAGGTCAAGGCACGGCCGCCGCGCATCGCGTATCGCGAGACGATCGCCGGCAAGGCCGAAGGCCATCACCGGCACAAGAAGCAGACCGGTGGCGCGGGCCAGTTCGGTGAAGTGTTCCTGCGCATCGAGCCGCTGCCGCGCGGCGCCGGTTTCGAGTTCACCGAGGAAATCAAGGGCGGCGCGATCCCGGGTCAGTTCCTGCCGGCGATCGAGAAAGGCGTGCGCCAGGTGCTCGAACATGGCGCGGTCGCCGGCTACCCGTTGCAGGACGTGCGCGTCACCGTCCACGACGGCAAGTTCCACTCGGTCGACTCGAAGGAAGTCGCGTTCGTCGCAGCTGGCAAGAAAGCCTTCCTCGATGCGATCGGCAAGGCCAGGCCGATCGTGCTCGAACCGATCGTCAACCTCGACGTCAACGTACCCGAGGCGCACATGGGCGACGTCACCGGCGGCCTCGCCGGCAAGCGTGCGCGCATCCACGGCACCGATTCCGGGCGCGGCGGCGAACTCGTCATCAAGGCCCAGGTTCCGCTCGCCGAAGTCACCGACTACCAGACCGAGCTCAAGGCGATGACCGGCGGCCGCGGCCGCTACACGCTCGAGTTCAGCCATTACGAGGCGGTGCCTGCGCACGTGCAGAAACAGCTTGTCGAGGCCTTCAAGCCACAGGTCGACGACGATTGAGTCGAGGCGACCGCGGTCCCGGTCGCGCCGGCACGCGACCGGCATCCGATCGGCGCCGCGGATGCGCCCGGGACAACGCTTGCGCCACGCGCGCATATCCGCGATGGTCGACTTGCCCGTCGCCCCGGAGTCCGTCGCCATGCACCCAGCACTTTCGCGCCGACGCTTCCTGTTTTCGCTCGGCGCGCTCGCGGCGGCGACCGGCCTGGCGCGTCCCCGCACCTCATTCGCGGCGAACGGATCTCCTGCGGCGTGGTCCGGCCATGCCGATGCGATCGTCATCGATGCGCTCGGCGGGCCCGGCGAATACCACGCCGAGCCGTTCACCCCGCTCAGCGAGCGCGCGCTCGCCGACATCCGCGCCTCGGGCCTGACCGCGGTCAACGTGACCGTCAGCGGCGTCGGCAGTTATGCGCGCGACTACGAACAGACCGTGCGCACGATCGCGTACTGGAACGCGCAGATTGCCGCACATCCCGATCACCTGCTGCTCGTGCGCAGTGCCGGCAACCTCGCCGAAGCGAGGCGCAGCGGCCGCCTCGGCCTCGTCTACGGCTTCCAGGATGCGACGCCGATCGGCGAAGACCTCGATCGCGTCGACGTGTTCGCCGAACTCGGCCTGCGCGTGTTCCAGCTCACCTACAACCGGCGCAATCTCGTCGGCGACGGCTGCCTCGAAACCGGCAATGCCGGGCTCAGCCTGTTCGGTCGCAAGCTCGTCGAACGCCTCAATGCACGCGGGCTGCTGATCGATCTTTCGCATGCCGGCGAGCGCACGACGCGCGAGGCGATTGCCGCCTCGAAGGCGCCCGTCGCGATCACCCACACCGGCTGCGCCGCGCTCGCCGCGCTGCCACGCAACAAGACCGATGCCGAACTGAAGGCACTCGCCGAACGCGGTGGCGTCGCCGGCATCTACCTGATGCCGTTCCTGCGCCGCGAAGGCCAGCCGACCGCCGACGATCTGGTCCGCCACATCGAGCATGCGATCGACGTCTGCGGCGAGGAGCATGTCGGCATCGGCAGCGACGGCACGATCTCGCCCGTGCAGTTCGACGACGCGTTCCGCCGCAAGCATGCCGAGGACGTCGCCGAGCGGCGTGCGCGCGGCATCTCGGCACCGGGCGAGCGCGCCGACGTCTACACGTTCCTGCCCGACCTCAACAGCGCCGACCGCTTCGCGCGGATCGCCGCCCTGCTCGCCGCGCGCGGCCATCCCGACGCGCGCATCGAGAAGATCATCGGCGGCAACTTCGCCCGCCTGTTCGCCACGACGTGGAGCCCACCATGAAAAACGCGACCACACCCGCCTGCCTCGGTTCGATCCTCGCCCTCGCCACGGCGATGAGCGCCGCGATCGCGGTGGAACCCCGGGTGCCGTCGACGGGCGGCGCCGCAGGCGACGTCCAGTTCCACGCACGGCCGGCCGGTCCGCTCGGCAACCTGCCTTTCTCGGAGGCCGTGCGCGTCGGCAACATGCTGCACCTTTCCGGCGAACTCGGTGTCGACGCGAGCGGCAAGCTCGTCGCCGGCGGCATCAAGGCCGAGACGCGGCAGATGATGGACAACATTGGGCGCACGCTGGCCCGCCATGGCTCGTCGTTCGAGCATGTCGTCCAGTGCACGGTCGCCCTCGTCGACATCGCCGAATGGCCCGCGTTCAACGAGGTCTACCGGACCTACTTCAAGGAACATTTCCCGGCACGCATGGCCTTCGCCGTGGCCGGGCTCGCCCTCGATGCGCGGATCGAGCTGCAGTGCAATGCGGTCGTCGCGGGAGCCAGGGACTAGGGATCATCTCCCGAACGGCTTGCGCAGCTTCTGCATGAAGCCCGCCAGGCCCGATTCGTTCGGTACCTCGGCGTGGCGCGGCTGACGCGGCGTCCATTCGAGCCAGCCGATCGCGTCGTAGGCATTGACGACGTCGAAAACCTCGGCCATCTCGACGCTGCTCGTCGCGGCGATCTCGTGCAGGCGCAACGGTTGCATCATGACCGTTGAAATGCGCGACTGCCGCGGATAGTCGCGACGGATCTCGAGCCAGCGCGAAAGCTTGAACGTGCCGCCCGGATCGAGGTGGGGGGCGAGCTTGCCGGCCGAATGCAGCAGGGTATCGAGCCAGACCAGGCGCAGGTACGGCTGGGTCGGCTGGGTCTCGCGAATCTGGGCGATCTCGGCCGAAGTCAGCGCACGCCAATCACTGCGCCGCGGCGATTCGCGACAGTAGACCTCGAGCGCCGAGAGTCCGGATTCGCAGTGGAACACCTCGTTCTTCGGATCGAGCGTGAGCACGGCTTCGCCGGGCCAGGCGATCTGCGAGGGGCCACCGAGCAGGTCGCTGTCGAGATAGGCGCGAATCGGATGCTGGGCGCGCTCTTCGCCGAGCGACCGCTTCGGCGGCAGCAGGTTGCGCGTGGCACCGGCGGAGTTGAGACCCTTCTCGATGTCGCGCTCGACGCGGGCTTCGCTGCGCCGTGTGCCGGCACCGGTGTCTTCGATTCCGATCCCGGCATCGTCGGACAGCGGCGGCTTCGCATTCGCGAACGGATCGACGAGCGGATTCCCGCGGATCAGTTCATCGAGTCCTGGCGCGATCTCGGCGTCCGCCGGCATTTCGCGCTCTGGCACGGACACGAAATCCGGTTCGTTGAAATAGAAATCCTGCTGGCGCGACACGATCGAGGACGGCACGCGCGCGGCGTCGGTCACCGCGTTCAGGACCTCGACGACATTGGCGAGCTTGAGCGGACGCACGAATGCGAGATCGCCGCCGGCATCGGTGCCGGCATCGCAGAACAGGGCGACCCGCACGCCGGTCACCTGCGCACGCGCGCGTGCCATCTGGCCGGCGAACTGGCCTGCGTCGACGACGACAAGATCGGCACCGGTCTCGCTGCCCCAGCGCCAGCCATTGCTCAACTGATCGGCGGCCTTGCGCATCAGCAGGCGCAGGTGGGCGACGTCCTCATCGGATACGGCAACCGTGGTGATCGATCTTTCACTGGCCAATTCGATTCTGCCCCGCAAGACGTCCCGCCATTCGTCCCCTCGCCGCATCGTTCCATTGCAGGCGCCGCGCGGCATGGCCGCCGAAGCCGCGCCAGTCGCGTACCGTCACCAAGCGTGCGACCTGCATCGGCTTGGCGTCAATCGGATGCGGGAATCGCACCATGATCCGTTCAGTTTCGGGCCTGGGCACGCTTCGCCGCCGGCTTGCGCTTCGGCCGCAACATCGTGCCGCTGCAGGCTTTCGCCCCGCACCGGCATTCCCAGATCCGCTTGAGCCTCGGCGTCAACCGCTCGGACAGGGTGATCCCGTAGTCGTAGGTCAGTTCCTCGCCGCTGCGGATCGGGCGCAGCGTTTCGATCAGCACGCGATCGGCGCGGCGGTCGCCGTCGGCGTCCTCTTCGAGCACGGCCTGGCAGTTCGGCGCGCAGCTGTGGTTGATCCATCGCGCCACGTTGCCGTCGACGTTCGCATCGATGACGTAACGGTCATTCAACGTGAACAGGAACGTGTGCCCCGATTCGGTCGTGCCGCCGTAGGCGCGATCGGCCTGGGCGTGGGTGAGGCGTCGGCCGCGATATTCGACGAGTTCGATTTCGGCGGGAATGTCGGTGGTGGCGAAGACGCCGTTGCCATGGATCGGCGAGCGGCGTTGCTTGATGCGACGGGTCATGGATTCGAAATTCGGCGGTTTGGGGGTAATGGACGCGGAATGATAGCGTTTCATCCGGGCCGTGTGCCGCGCGTCGTGGACAGGCGGTCGGCGTCCGTTCCGTTTCGTTCCCATTCGAGCCGTGCATGCAGCGTAACCAGCGCGCAATCGTTTCGATCATCGTCATCGTGGCCGCGTTTGCGCTGTCGCGTTTCCTCGAGCGCGAACGCGAACCGGCGCCGACCCGCGAGATCGCGGCGGTCAGCAACGGCGCGTTCGACTACTACCTGATCGCGCTGTCGTGGTCGCCGACCTGGTGCCAGGCGAATCCGGACGACCGCGAGCAATGCGGCCGCCGCGGTTACGGCTTCATCCTGCACGGCCTGTGGCCGCAGTACGAACGCGGCAGCGGACCGCAGGACTGCGCCAGCGCCGAGCGTCCCGACCGCGCGACGATCGAACGCACCCTGGCCTTCATGCCGAGCCGGCGCCTGATCGAACACGAATGGCGCGCGCACGGCGCCTGCACGGGCCTCGCGCCGACGGCGTATTTCGAAATGTCCGACCACGCATTCGCGCGCGTGCGCGTGCCCGAGGCGCTGGCCGCGACCGCGCCACCACCGGCGAACCTGACCGCGGCCGCGATCGGCGCGGCCTTCGTCCGCGCGAATCCGGGTCTGCGCAGCGACATGTTCGGCGTGATCTGCCGCGGCGGCGACCTCGCCGAGGTTCGCATCTGTGTCGACACCGACCTGCAATTCCGCCAATGCGGCCACGGCGTGCGCACGCGCTGCCCGCGCGATCGACCGGTCCGCATCCCGGCCGTGCGCTGACTGGCGGGCCGCCGGCGAGGCGCGCTCAGCAGCAGCCGTCGCCGCCCTTGACCGTATGCGCGCCGCTCGCCGCGACGCCGCGGGTCAGGCCCTGCGAGCTCGCCCGATGATGATCGGCGACGACCTTGGCCACGCAGGCACTGACGCGCTTGCCGGTCGGGATGTGCAGGAATTCGTTCGGGCCGTGCGCATTCGAATGCGGCCCGAGCACCCCCGTGATGAGGAACTGCGCGCCCGGAAACTTCTCGCCAAGCATGCCCATGAACGGAATCGAGCCGCCCTCGCCCATGTAGGCCGGCGGCGGGCCGAAGAACGTGCGCGACGCTTCGTCGACCGACTGCTCGAGCCATGGCGCGAGGGCTGGCGCATTCCATCCGCTGCCGGCCTTCTCGAGCGTGAACGTGACCTTGGCGCCGTACGGCGGATCCTTCTCGAGCAGGTTCTTGAGAATCTCGCCGGCCCTCACGGCATCGGTCGTCGGCGGCAGGCGCAGGCTCAGCTTGACCGCAGTGAACGGACGCAGCACGTTGCCGGCCGAATCAAGCGAGGGCAATCCGCCGACGCCGGTGATCGACAATGCGGGCCGCCAGGTGCGATTGAGCACGAGTTCGGCGAGATCGTCATTCATCGGCCGCATGCCCGGCACGAGCGGGAACTTCGAATGGACGGCATCGCCGAGCACGTCGGCGCCGCGCCGGGCCTGCTCGAGGCGCTGGGCCGGGATCTCGACATGGAACGCGTCGGGCACGATGTGCCCGGTCGCTTCGTCCTCGAGGCGCGACAGCACCTGGCGCAGGATGCGGAAGCTCGACGCGACGACGCCCGAGGCATCGCCGGAATGGACGCCTTCCTCGAGCACGTCGACGCGCAGGTTGCCGCCGGTCATGCCGCGCAGCGAGGTCGTCAGCCACATCTGCTCGTAGTTGCCGCATCCGGAATCGAGGCAGACGATCAGGGACGGCTTGCCGATGCGCGCGGCGAGATGGTCGACGTAGAACGGCAGGTCGTAGCTGCCCGATTCCTCGCAGGCCTCGATCATGATGACGCAGCGCGCATGCGGGATCTGCTGTGCCTGCAGGGCGAGGATCGCGGCCAGCGAACCGAAGATCGCATAGCCATCGTCGGCGCCACCGCGGCCATACAGCCTGTCGCCTTCGATGACCGGCTTCCATGGCCCGAGGTGTTCGGCCCAGCCGGTCATCTCGGGCTGCTTGTCGAGATGCCCGTAGAGCAGGACGCAATCATCGCCGGAGCCCGGGATCTCGATGAAGATCAGCGGCGTGCGCCCCGGCAGGCGCACCACTTCAAGCTGCATGCCCGGGATCGGCTGGGCGCGTGCCCAGGATTCCATCAAGGCGACGGCCTGGTCCATGTAGCCATGCTCGGCCCACTGCGCGTCGAACATCGGCGACTTGTTCGGGATCCGGATGTAGTCGACCAGTTGCGGGACGATCTGTTCGTCCCACAAAGCACCGACGAATTCGTTGATCTTGCGTGAATCCATGTGTCCGCCTCGCGCCTTGCGCCACGTTGTCGTGCGCCGATTCTAGCGCGCCACGGCGCATGACCCGAATTCGAGGTAGGAAAACTCCTACACGACACGGCCGTCGCGCCTTACGCGGCGACGCGACGGATTGCGGTCTCGGCGAAATCGGGGGCGGCGCAAGCTTCCATCACCGGCAGCACACCGCTGCGGACCTACCCGACCAAGGAGCAACACGATGAACCTGAAGACCATCCTCGCCTCGCTGATCCTCTCCTGCGCCCTCGCCCTGCCGGCCTTCGCCGCCGATCCGGTCGACATCAACACGGCCGATGCGAAGACGCTCGCCGAAGGCCTCAACGGCATCGGCATGAGCAAGGCCGAGGCAATCGTCGCCTATCGCGACGAACACGGCCCGTTCGCGAGCGCCGACGACCTTGCCAAGGTCAAGGGCGTCGGCGACCGCACCGTCGAACGCAACCGCGACCTCATCGTCACCGGCAGCGTGAAGGCGAAGAGCACGCGCAAGTCGAGCTCGGCCGACTGAAAAACGGGCGACCCGACCGCCACGCCAGGCCGCCCCGACGGGTGGCCTGGCGTTCACCGTTGCGGGGAGGCCCGGGCGCGCGGGCACGATCGCCTCGAACCGCGCATCGCGCGGGCACGTTTGCCACGACAACCTTGGTCTTCGCTCGCGAGCGTTCCGTGGCCGGAGCCGGCGCGCCGCCGGCACGAGCCGCATGCTGCTTTGCAGCAGGGCGCGCCGGGGGCATGCTAGACTCCGCGCCGCTCCCCGGCGGTGCGGCCATGATCGTTCCTCGTTATCACATCGGTCCGTCGGCGATTGCCGGCGCCGGACAGGGTTTGTTCCTCGACGAGACGATCGCCCGCGGCCGCATCATCGTCGCCCCCGATGCGATCCCGCGCACCTGGTCCCTGCCCGACATCGAAGCGATGCCGGATGCGGCGAACCTGCTGCCTGCGACCGTCCGCTGGTTCGAGGACCGTTACACGGTCACGCCGGAATGGCCCGACGAGTGCTACGTCAACCATGCGTTCACGCCGACCGGCCTCTGGCACCTCGGTTTCATCTTCGCCGTCGCCGACCTCGCGGCCGGAACCGAGATCACCGTCGATTACCGCCACCTGCTCGCCCCGGGGCAGGAGGAAGACTTCCGCGATGCCGAGAGCGGCCAGCGCATCGTCGGATTCACCTGGATCGAAAGTCTCGCGGCGTCCTCGCAGGCGCTGCATGGACTGATCGCGCGAGCCCCGAGTCATGCTTGAAATTCCCGTTCTCGCCACCGACCGGCTGCGCCTGACCGCGCTGGCCGAAAAGCACTTCGAACCCTATGCGAGCATGCTCGCCGACGACGACACGACGCGCTTCATCGGCGACGGCCAGCCGCTCGATCGCATGAACGCCTGGCGTTCGATGGCGATGCTGCTCGGGCATTGGGTCCTGCGCGGCTACGGCATGTGGGCGGTCGAGCTCGCGGATACCGGCGAGTTCATCGGCCGCGTCGGCCTGCACAATCCCGACGGCTGGCCCGACCTCGAACTCGGCTGGATGCTGCGCCCCGAATTCCGCCGCCAGGGCTACGCGAGCGAAGCCGCGCGCGCGGCACTCGGCTTCGCCTTCCAGCAGGTCGGGGCCGAGCGCGTGATAAGCCTCATCCGCACCGAGAACACCGCGTCCGAACGCGTTGCCCGCCGCCTCGGCGGGCGTCAGTCGACGACCATCGACTTCCTCGGCAGCGCGACGCTCGTCTATTCCTACCACCGCCAGGAAGAAGGCAACTGATGCGATGAGCGCACAGGTCCGCCTGATCCGCGCCGGCGATACCCGGCGCACGCGCTGGAAGAACGACGGTGGCTGGACCACCGAACTCGCGAGCGATCCGCCGGCCCGCGACGGGCACGCGATTGCCGAGGGATTCCGCTGGCGCGTCAGCATCGCCGACATCGAGCGCAACGGGCCGTTCTCGACATTTCCGGGCGTCGAGCGCGACCTGCTCCTGCTCGCCGGAAACGGGCTCGAGCTCGACATCGACGATGCCGCGCCGTTGCGCATCGATCGCCGCTTCGAGCAGGTGCATTTCGCCGGTGAACAGGACGTGCGTTGCCGCCTGCTCGCGGGCCCGACCCGCGATTTCAACGTCATGGCGCGCCGCGATGCGGTGCACGCCGAGGTCGTCGCGCGACCGCTGGCAGGCTCGATGCTGGTGTTCCGCGAAGCCGGCACGACCGCCCTGGTCCATGTCCTCGCCGGTGACGTCGAGCTTCACATCGACGATCAGGCGATCGGCGCGGCGACCGGCGAGACCCTGCTGCTCGACGCGGGCAGTACGCGCCAGCGCATCCAGCTCGAAGGTGCCGGCGAGATCGTCCTCGTCCTGTTCAGCGCGGTTTCCTGAGCCGGGCCCCGCCGGCACGCTCAGCGATCGTCGCGCGACCAGACCCAGCCGTCCTCGACCCTGACCGGAAACTTCGCGGTCGGCAGGTAGGCCGGCGGACAGGTCGCCTCGCCCGTGCGCACGTCGAAGCGCGCCCCGTGCCGGGGGCATTCGACTTCATGGCCGATGATCGGCCCGCCGGTCAGCTCGCCGCCGTCGTGCGTGCAGATGTCCTCGATCGCGTACAACTCGCCGTCGATGTTGAACACGGCGATCGGGGTGTCGCCATCCCATGCCGTCTGCACTTCGCCCGGCAGCAGTTCGGCCGTGTGGCAGACGCGCACCCATGCGCTCATGGCAGGTCCTCGAGCAATTCGCCGCTGGCGACGAGTTCGCAGATGCGGCGCACGTCGCCGTCCATTGCGCGGTCACGCGGCATGAACGCGATATGGGCGCGGATCCGCGCGTAGGCCGCGCGCACGGCCGTGCCGGCGTGGTACTCGCCCGATTCGCCGAGCGCCTGCATCAGTGCACGGACTTCGCCGAGGAACTGCGCGTGCCCGGCCTGGTCCTCGCGCGGCGCGCCGTTGATCTTCGCCGCGAGTGCCGCGACGTCGCCGCGTGCCGCGAGTCGCCGCGCCGCGTCGAGCATGTCACGCCGGTACTCGAGTGCCTGCGCGGCGGTGTAGAGCTCGAGGGCGAGCACATGGCCGAGGTCCTCGGTCATCTCGAGCACGTGGCGCGCCTCGTTCGTGCCCATCGACACGTGGTCCTCGGCGTTCGCGCTGGTCGGGATCGAATGGACGCTGGCCGGGTGCGCGCGCGTCGCCAGGTCGTTGACGAGCGCCGCCGCCGTGTACTGGACGATCATGAAGCCCGAATCGGTCCCGTCCTCGTTGCCGATCAGGAACGCCGGCAAGCCGTCGTTCGTCGCCGGGTCGACCAGCTTGGCGAGGCGGCGCTCCGAGATCGAGGCGAGCACGGGTACCGCGGCCTTGATGTAGCTCATCGCGAGGGCGAGCGGCATGCCGTGGAAATGCCCGGCCGAAATCACCTGGTCTTCGATCGCGCCCGCATCGGTCGCCTCGGGGAACACGAGCGGATTGTCGGTCACCGCGTTCAACTCGATGTCGATGACACGGCAGGCCTGGGCCCAGGCATCCCGCACCGCGCCATGCACCTGCGGCATGCAGCGCAGGCAATACGCATCCTGCGGCTGGTGCTTCTTGCCGCCCCTGAACGGCAGGAAGCGCGCATAGAACGCTTCGCGCCCGTGCCGTTGCGCGGGCGGCACATAATCCCAGGCGATGTCGAAGCGGCGGGCCTGCTCCTGCGCGTCGCGCCAGGCATCGGCGGTCCAGGTCCGGAAGCGCGGCACGAGGTGGTAGGCGATGTCGACGAGGGTCGAACCGGCAAGCAGGTCACGCAGGTGGCGCGCCGTTTCGACCTGGCCCGGATGCGGGCGCAGTTCGTGCACCTCGCGCCGCAATGCGCCGCTGCGGCCGGCGAACGCATCGAGCGTCATCGCGGCGGCGAGATCGGCGGTGGCGATCAGGTTCCCGATCCGCGCGAGCGCGAGCACCGCGGTCGCGAGCATCTGCGCCGTACCGTTGTTGAGGGCGAGTCCCTCCTTGAACGACAGCCGGATCGGCGCGATGCCGGCACGCCGGATCGCTTCGGCGCCGGGCAGGCGCTCGCCACGGTGGAAAGCCTCGCCGCCGCCGAGCAGGACGATCGCCAGATGCGACAACGGCGCGAGATCGCCGCTCGCACCGACCGAACCCTTCTCCGGAATCACCGGCACGACGTCGCGGTTGAGCAGGTCGGTCAGCGCTTCCAGGGTCGCCACGCGAATGCCGGAATGCCCGCGCAGCAAGGTGTTGATGCGGATCGCGAGCATCGCGCGCACGACTTCGGGCGCCAGCGGCTTGCCGACGCAGACCGCATGCGTGATGACGAGGTTGTGCTGCAACTCCTCGAGCAGGCTGCC
>CAZPLY010000025.1:0-43826 GCA_964587775.1 uncultured Dokdonella sp. | reverse complement strand
ATCGATCGACCGCCGCCAGATTGCTTTCGCGCCCAGGGGCGCTCCTACCGACATCGGCCGCAGCTTCGATCACCGTGACGGCGTTACCGCTCTGTCAGATGACCCTCAAGGTTACATATCGCCATGTAGGAGCGACCCTGGTCGCGACCGAACCTTGCCGCAGAATCGATCGACCGCCGCCAGATTGCTTTCGCGCCCAGGGGCGCTCCTACCGACATCGGCCGCAGCTTCGATCACCGTGACGGCGTTACCGCTCTGTCAGATGACCCTCAAGGTTACATATCGCCATGTAGGAGCGACCCTGGTCGCGACCGAACCTTGCCGCAGAATCGATCGACCGCCGCCAGATTGCTTTCGCGCCCAGGGGCGCTCCTACCGACATCCGCCGCGGGATCCGACGGCCACTACGGCGTTGCGGCGGTGTTCGTTTCGCGCTTTCGGCGCACGTAGAGTTGCTTGCGCACGCGCGCGACGAGTTCGCCGTCGGCGGTCCTGATATCGGCGTCGAGCCAGCGCAGGTGCTTTTCGCCGTCGGCTGTTTCGGCCCTCAGCTCATCGAGCAGGGCGTCGTCGACCGTGAATTCGGCGTAGACGTCGCTGCGGCCGGGCGCGATGAATTCGATCTCGGCAGCGCGGTCCCAGACGCGGTAATCGCGACCGAGGCACTCCTTGACGAGGATCATCCAGAACGGATCGGTCATCGCGAAAAGGCTGCCGCCGAAGTGGACATCGACATAATTGCGGTTGAACCAGCGCCGGCGCAGCACGACGCGCGCGCTGCGCCAGTCGGCGCCGATCGCGAGCACGCGGATACCGCTGAACAGGAAGGGCGGCCACAGGTTCATGTACCGGCGCAAGCGGGATGGGCTCATTGCGGGCGCGGGCCGCAGCGGATCAGAACAGCAGCGATGACATGCGTCGCCGATAGCGGCCGACGAGGTCGGCGTCGTCGATGACGTTGAACGCGGCGATCAGGCGCTTCTTCGCGAGGCCGTCATGCCAGTGGCGATCCGCTTCGAGGATGCCGATGAACTGGTCGAGCGCGGCTTCGCTGTCGCCGTCGATCAGCAGGCGCACGCCAAGCAGGTCGCGGGCCTCGTGGTCGGTGGCATCGCGGGCGAGGCGCGCCTGCAGTTCGCTGGCCGTTGGCGCGCTCTTCAGCACGTCGGCGAATTCGAGCTGGTTGCGCAGGCGCTTCGCACGGTCGTCTCCGGCCAGGTTGGCCGGCAGCGCGTCGAGTCCGGCCGCGGCGGCCGTGCTGTTCCCGGCCTGCATCTGGGCGACGGCGAGATCGAGCTTCAGTTCCGCCTGCTCTGGCTTCGCGGCGATCTCCTGCTGCAGGCGCGCGATCGCCTGCTCGGGCGTTTCGCTGATCGTCGGCGCGGCGACGTCGACCTCTGCCTCGGCGGGGGCCTCGCGCGGCTGCACGTGGCGGGCAAGGAACTCGCGGATCTGGCCCTCGGGCAACGCGCCGGCGAAACCGTCGAGGATCTGGCCATCGCGCACGAGGACGACGGTCGGGATGCTGCGCACGCCGAACATCGCCGCGAGCTGCTGTTCCTTGTCGACGTCGACCTTGGCCAGGCGCACGGCGCCGTGGTGGTCGTTGACGACCTTTTCGAGCAGCGGTCCGAGCACCTTGCACGGCTCGCACCAGGCGGCCCAGAAATCGACGAGGATCGGCTGCTCGAGCGAGGCCTGCAGGACGTCGTTCTCGAATGCTGCGGTGGTCACGTCGAAGACGTGCAAGGACGCACCAGATGGTGTCATGGGCATGCGGAAGTCCGGCAGGGAAACGGTCGGCCCGAGTTCGGGTCGTGGCGCAGGATATCAAGCGTGCGCGGCGTGGTCGGGCCGCGCGGTTGACAATCGCGGATTACAAAATGTAATGTAGAGATAACATAATGTTCTCTGGAAATTACTTCGATGCGTCGACTTCCTGCCCTCGCGTTCTGGCTCCTTGCGCCCGCTGCGATGGCCCTGTGGCTGCTCGTCGCGACGCCGTCGCGCTGGATCGGGATCGACAGCGGTGCACTCGGCGCGGCACTCATGCTGACCCTGGCATGGCTTGGCCTGTGGCTGGCCAGCCGCATCGGGGATGACGCCTCCTCGCAGCTGTCGCCCGGTGAACAGAAGAACGCGGTCGCGCTCGCTTTCACGGGTCTCGTCGTCGCGATCATGCTGTTCAAGGCCGACCTGATCATGCACGCGGGCAGCGTGGCCGAGCTGCGCGAGGTCGGCCGGCCGGTCGTCATGCTGCTGGTCGGCTGGATCGTCTTCGCGGCGCTGTTGCGCACGCGATTCGGCGCGCGCGTCCAGCGTGACGAGCGCGATATCGAGGTCGAGCGTGCAGCCGATGCGGCCGCCCACACGACGCTGGCCGTCGCCGTCCTCGTCGTCGCGATCATGCTGGGATTCAGTCCGCGTGCGCGTATCGACGCGCTGGGTCCGCTCGCCGTGGCCAACCTGCTGATGTTCAGCCTCGTATCGTCTACCTTCGTTGGCCATGCGGTCGCGGCCTGGCACTATCGGCGTGACCGCGCATGAGCGCGCCGGCGGTCGGCAACCACATCCGTCGCCTGCGTTTCGACAATGACGAGATGACCCAGGGCGAACTGGCCGAGCGCGCCGGCATCACGCGCCAGACCGTGATCGCGCTCGAGGCGGGCAAGTACGCGCCCTCGCTCGAGCTCGCGTTCCGCATCACACGCGCGTTCGGGCGCGAGATCGGCGAAGTGTTCTTCTGGAAGGAGCCCTGATCGCAGTCGACCGGCGGATTCACGCGGTCAGTTCATGCGCGCGCAGCGCGGCGATCCATTCCTCGTTGGTCGGTTCGACGACGACCCGCACGCGGCTTGCGGCACTCGAGATGTAGGGCGCGTGGCGCGCGTTCGCCGCCGCATCGAGTTCGACGCCGAACAACGCGAGTCCGGCGCAGACGCGTTCGCGGATCGCCGCATTGTGTTCGCCGATGCCGGCGGTGAACGCGAGCAGGTCGAGGCCGCCGATCGCGGCGGCCAAGGCGCCGATCTCGCGCACGATGCGACGCACGTACAGGGCGAGCGCGTCGCGCGCCTGTTCGTTGGTCGCTTCGTGGCGCAGCAGTTCGCGCGGATCGGACGAGAGACCGGAAACGCCGAGCAGGCCCGACTCGTGATAGAGGATCTGGCCGACCCGCTCGAGCGTTAGCTTCTCGATCTCCATCAGGTAGAGCACGGCGCCCGGGTCGAGCGCGCCGCAGCGCGTGCCCATCATGAGGCCGTCGAGGGCCGAGAAGCCCATCGTCGTCGCCACGCTTTGGAGATCGTGCATGCCGCACAGGCTCGCGCCGCTGCCGAGATGGGCGACGATTGTGCGCCCGCGCCCCACGTCGCCGCAGCGTTCGGCGAGGGCGATCGAGACGTACTCGTAGGACAGCCCGTGGAAGCCGTAGCGGCGCAGGCCGCGTTGCCATGCCGAATGCGGCAACGGCAGCATCTTCTCGACCCGCGGCAGGGTTTCGTGGAAGCCGGTATCGAAGCAGGCGACCTGGACGATGTCGGGATTCGACTCGAGCAGGGCGGCGATCGCCTCGAGCGCGAACGGCTGGTGCAGCGGCGCGAGCGGGATGTACTCGTGCAGGTCGGCGAGCACGCCGGCATCGACGCGGATCGGCGCCGAATAGCGCGTGCCGCCATGGACGACGCGATGGGCGACCGCCTTCAGCCGGCGTCCGCCGAGCCGTGCGAGCACGCGCTCGCGGATATGCCCGAGCGCCGCGCGGTTCGGGTGCGTGGTCGGCAGGGCAAGTGGCTCGGGCGCGGCCAGGTCGCTGTCGACATAGGTCGCCGCTGGCGTCTTGATCGCCTCGACCTTGCCGTGCCATGCGGGACGCCGCTCGCGGGTGACCGTGGCGCTGTCGAACAGCGCGAACTTGATGCTCGAGGATCCGACATTGAGGACGAGCAGCGGATCGCTCACGGCGGGCAGGTGCGATGGTGGTGGGCGATCAGCACCGCGAGCGCGCACGAGGAGATGCGCGAGTCGAGTGGATCGGCGCGACTCGTCAGCACGACCGGCACGCGCAGGCCGAGCACGATGCCCGCGCTTTCGGCATCGCCGAGGAACTCGAGTTGCTTGGCCAGCATGTTGCCGCTCTCGAGGTCGGGCACGACCAGGATGTCGGCCATGCCGGCGACCTCGGAATCGATGCCCTTGATGCGCGCCGCCGCGATCGAGACCGCGTTGTCGAAGGCGAGCGGTCCGTCGAGCAGGCCTCCGGCGATCTGGCCGCGGTCGGCCATCTTGCACAGGGCGGCCGCATCGAGCGTTGCCGGCATGCGCGGATTGACGGTCTCGACCGCGGCGAGGATCGCGACGCGCGGCATCTCGACGCCGATCATGCGCGCGAGGTCGATCGCGTTGCGGATGATGTCGGCCTTGTCATCGAGCGTGGGCGCGATGTTGATCGCCGCATCGGTGATCAGGAATGGCCGCGGATAGGTTGGGGTCTGCATGAGATAGCAATGCGAGACGCGCCGCTTCGTGCGCAGGCCGGCGCTCGAGGGCAGCAGGGCGGCCATCAGTTCGTCGGTATGCAGGCTGCCCTTCATGAGCGCCTCGACCTCGCCGGCGACGGCCAGTTCGGCGGCGCGCGCGGCGGCCGCGTGGCTGTGCGTCGCGTCCTCGATGCGCATGCCCGCAAGGTCGAAGCCGGCGGCAGCCGCGGCCGCTTCGATCTTCGCTCGCGGCCCGACCAGGACCGGCTCGACGAGTCCGAGCCTGCGTGCCTCGATCGCGCCGGACAGGCTCGCCTCGTTGCACGGATGCACGACCGCCATGTGGATCGCGCCGAGCGGTTGCACGTGATCGAGCAGGCGCCGGGCGCCGGGGTTGCCCGGCACGATCCGCACTTCGGCGAGCATGCTGCGCGGCCGGGTCATGCGCACCGCCGGCGCGACGACGGCGACCGTGCCCGCGATGACTTCGCCTCCGTGCTGGTTCGTGCAGGTGCAATCGAGCACGAGCCGGCGCGTCGCCGCGTCCCGTTCGCGCACGCGCAACGTGACCCGCAGCTCGTCGCCGACGGCCGGCGTGCCGTCGAAGCGCAAGTCCTGGCTGACGAGGCGCGTGCCGGGTCCGGGCAGATCGCTGCCGAGCACGGCCGCGATCAGCGCGCTGCCCCACATGCCCTGGGTGATCGCGCCGCTGTCGCCGGCGCCGGGCGCAGGCTGCAACGGCGAGGAATCGCCGGACAGCACGGCGAAGATGCGCAGGTCCTCGGCACCGAGTGTACGTTCGAGCGTCGCGCTGTCGCCGATCGCGATCTCGTCGAACGTGCGGTTCCCGATCAGGCGCGGGTCGGTCGCTGCCGACGCGTCAGGGGCGGTCGCCACCGGTGCCGGCCCGACTAGGCGCGCCGCTTCGCCCTGGCCTTGCCCGCCTTGGGTTTCGGCTTCGCCTTCGACGCTGCCTTCGGCTTAAGCTTCGTCTTTGCCGTCGTCTTCGTTTTCGCCTTCGCCTTGAGGGCAGGTTTCGCCGGCTTCTTCGCCGCGGCGGCCTTGCGCGACTTCGGTGCTGCGGCTTTCGGCTTGCGCGGTGCAGCGGGCGCGCCGCGGCCCGGATTGAAGGCCTTGAGGAATTCCTCGTACGTCGCATTGCCGGGCACGCCGGCGCCGGCGTCCTGGATGACCTCGGCGCATTGCTGCTGCCAGGCCGCGAACGCGTCCTGCAGGCCGTGCGCGAACGCGGTCTGGTTGCCGACCGCCGTGTCGAGCGCGCCCTGGATCTGGCCGACATCGCCCTGCAGCGTGCGCCAGAACGTTTCGCCGGGCAGGTTCGCCAGCGATTGCCAGTCGTTGCTGGTCAGCACGCGGCTCGTTTCGTCGAGCGTGCGTTCGATTGCATCGTCGCTGCTGGCGACCCCGAAGCGCGTCCAGCGCCGGCGGTTCTCCTGGAGCAGGGCGCCGAGGCGCATGACCAGCTCGAGATTGGCCTTGTACAGCGCCATCGGTGTCTTCGTGTCGATAGCCATGTGCGCATCCTCGTTTCGGTGGTACGGCTACGGTACGCCAGCCGCCTCGCGCTGGCGAGTGCGCGCTTCAGTGCGCGAGCGGTTGGCCGTCGCGCTTGTAGACGACGCCGTTCTTCATGACGAAGGCGACCGATTCCATCGCCTCGATGCGATCGAGCGGATCGCCCGCGACTGCGACGATGTCGGCGAACTTGCCCGCTTCGAGGCTGCCGAGGTCCTTGCCCTGGTCGAGCAGTTCGGCGGCGCCGATCGTGGCCGACTGCAAGGCGGCCGCCGGCGGCATGCCGGCCTCGACCATCAGCACGAACTCGTGCGCATTGCCGCCATGCGGATACACCGAGGCATCGGTGCCGAACGCGATCTTCACGCCGGCCTTCCAGGCGCGCCCGAACGTCTGCTGGATCTGCGGGCCGACCGCGAGCGCCTTCGGCCGCACGATCTCGGGGTAGTAGCCGGGTGCCTGGGCCTTGGCGGCGACGAAGACGCCGGCGCTGATCGTCGGCACGTACCAGGTGCCGTGCTGCTTCATGAGCTGGATAGTCCCGTCGCTCATGAAGGTCCCGTGTTCGATCGAATCGACGCCGCCGAGCACGGCACGGCGGATGCCCTCGTCGCCGTGCGCATGCGCGGCCACGCGCATGCCGTAATCGTGTGCGGTCGTCGTCACCGCGCGGATCTCCTCGAGCGTGAACTGCGGGTTCTGGCCATTCTTCGCATACGACAGCACGCCGCCGGTCGAGGTGATCTTGATGAGGTCGGCACCTTCCTTGTAGCGCTGGCGGACCGCCTTGCGCGCCTCGTCGGCGCTGTTGACGACACCTTCCTTCGGACCCGGATCGCCGGTCAGGTCGATGTTGCGTCCGTTGGTCGGATCGGCATGACCACCGGTTGTCGCGATCGACTTGGCCGCGGTGAAGATGCGTGGCCCGTGCACGTAGCCCTGGTCGATCGCATTGCGCAGCGCGATCGATGCGCCGCCACCGTCGCCGAGGTTGCGGAGCGTCGTGAAGCCGGCCAGCAAGGTGCGCCGTGCATACGCGGTTCCGCGCAGGGCGTAGTCGGCCGGATTGAGCCGGAAGCCTTCTTCGTAACCGCGCGGGCTCGTTTCGCCGGTGATGTGCGTGTGCATGTCGATAAGGCCGGGCAGGCAGGTTAGCCCGGCGAGGTCGATCACTTCGGCACCGGCCGGAGCCGAGCGGCCCGGGCTCAGCGCGCGCACGCGATTGCCCTCGACGAGGATCGTCGTCGCCCCGATCCGCTTGCCGCTTGCCGCGTCGAACAGGTGTCCGCACTGCAGCGCGGTCACCGGCATGGGAGCCTGCGGCTGCGCCGGGGTCTGGGCCAGCAGCGGGCCGCAGCAGGCGAGAATTCCGACGGCGATGACGGACAGGCGCATGGCGGGTTCCTCGCTCGGTTCGAGGCAACGATACCAGCCCGTCGTCCGCCGGTCTGCCGCCGGACATTGTCAGTGCCGACCCGGTGCGGAACAATCGGCCCCGGCGCGACGGCCCGGCAAGGATCGACGCGCGGCCCCGGGAGGACATGCAATGCAACAGGCCGTCGGCGTCGCGCAGCGACGCGATCCGGGCGTTCGGGCCACGGAGACCTGCCGATGAGCGGGGAACGCTGGCGGCGCATCTCGGAGCTGTTCGACCGAATCGTCGAACTCGACGGGCCGGCGCGGGGCGAGGCGCTCGCCGCGCTCGCCGGCGAGGATGCCGACCTGCGCGACGAGGTCGAGCGGCTGCTGCGCGGCGATGCGGAGCTCGAAGGCGGGGCGCCCGATCCGGTCGCCGAACCGTTCACCGCGATCGAGCCCGAGGCGTTCCGCGCCGAAGTCGCCGGCATGCTGATCGGTCCATGGCGCGTCCTGCGCGAGATCGGCCGCGGCGGCATGGGTGTCGTCCACCTCGTCGAACGCGCCGACGGGCAGTACGAGCAGCGCGCGGCGCTCAAGCTCATGCGGGCCAGCGGTGATCCGGCCGGACTGCGGCGGCGCTTCCTGCGCGAGCGCCAGATCCTCGCGAAGCTCGAGCATCCGCATATCGCGCGCCTGCTAGACGGTGGCGTCAGCGCGGCCGGCGAGCCGTATTTCGCCCTCGAGTACATCGACGGCGAGCCCCTGCTCGATCATGTCGCGGCTCACGGCGTCGGCCTCGAGCGGCGACTGCGCCTGTTCCTCGAAATATGCTCGGCCGTCCAGTTCGCCCATCGCCAACTCGTCGTGCATTGCGACATCAAGCCGTCCAACGTGCTCGTCAACCGCGACGGCGCGGTGAAGCTGCTCGATTTCGGCATCGCCAACGTGCTCGCCGCCGACGCCGCGAGCGCGGCCGAGACGCAACTGCGTGCCCTGACCCCTGCCTATGCCGCGCCCGAGCAGTTGCGCGGGGACCCGGTCACGACCGCGGCCGATGTCTATTCGCTCGGTGCCGTGCTCTACGAACTGTTGACCGGCGTGCGCGCATACCGGATCGGCGCGAATGCCTCGCCGGTCGAACGCCTCGCCGCGATCTCCGATGCGCGGCGCGCCCTGCCGAGCGCGGCGACCACGGCGACTGCCGACGTGCTGCCCGATGCACCGGCCGCATTCGTGGCGGTGTCGCCGCGCATCCTGCGCGGCGATCTCGACATCATCACAGCGACCGCCCTGCAGGCAGATCCCGAGCAGCGCTATGCAAGTGTCGAGGCGCTCGCCGACGACGTCCGCCGCTGGCTGGCCGGCGCCCCGATCGAGGCGCGCGCACCTAGCACGCGCTACCGCCTCGGCAAGTTCATCGCGCGCCATCGCGCCGGGGTCGCGTTCGCCGCGATCGCGGTCGTCGCCCTGCTCGCGGCACTGGGCACCGCGATCGTGCAGGGCCAGCGCGCGCGCGAACAGGCCGTGCAGGCGCGCGAGGCGGCCAACCGCGCCTTGCGCCAGAGCGAACGCGCCGAAGCGGTGCGCCGCATCCTCGTCGGCGTGTTCGAGCAGGCCGCCCCGGAAGCGAACGACGGCAAGCCGATCACGGCCCGGGAACTGCTCGAGAAGGGCGAACGACAGATCGAGCAGTCGATCGCCGCCCAGCCCGCGATCGAAGCCGATGCGGCGACCCTGATCGCCGAGCTGTACGTGCAGATCAGCGAGTTCGAGCGCGCCGAGGTGTTGTTGCAGCGTGCCCTCGCGGCGACCGACGATCCGCGCGTGCCGGACGATGTCAAGGCCCGCGTGCTGGTCGGCATCGCCGCGATCCAGGACGAGAAGACCGACTATGACGAGGCGATCGGGCATGCCCGGCGCGGCCTCGCCCTGCTCGCCGATGCGGGCCCCGGCGCAGCCCCGACCGTGGCCAAGGCGCACTACGTCATCGCGCACGCGCTCGTTTCGCTCGGCCGCGCGGCCGAAGCCGAGGCGGTCCTGATCGAATCGCTCGCGCGCGACCGCGCCGCGCTCGGCGACGACAGTGATGCGGTCGCCGACAGCCTCGTCCAGCTCGGCAACGTCTACGCGAGCGATTTCCGTTTCGCCGAATCGGAAAAGGCGTTCCGCGCGGCGATCGCCGCGTTCACCTCGCGCTACGGCGAAGACAGTTACCATGTCGCCCATGTCCTCAACGAGCTCAGCAACATGCTGAGCGACAAGGGCGACATGGACGGTGCCGAAAAGGCCTTGCGGCAATCGCTCAGCATCCGCCTGCGCACGGTCGGTCCCGACCATCGCGACACGCTGATCGTGCAGCACAACCTGCTGACCCTGATCGAGACGACCGGCCGCATCCGCGAGGCCCTGCCGGAGCGCCGCGAACTGGTCCGGCGCGTGGCCAATGGCGGACGCGTGCACCGGCGCGACTTCGCCACGTTCAACCTCTCGCTCGGGCGCGACCTGCGTGACGTCGGCGAGTTCGACGAAGCGATCCCGATCCTGCGCGAGTCGACCGCCGCGGCCGTCGAGTCGCTCGGCACCGACAGCAACCTCGCGATCGTGGCCCGACGAAGCCTTGGTCATACCCTGGCCCTGGCCGGTCGCCGCGACGAAGCCGAACGCATTTTGCGCGAAGCGCTCGCCCTGCAGGAAGGCCGCGCGCCGGTCGACCCGATGCGGGTTGCTCTCGCCAGCGCCGATCTCGCCGACCTGCTGCGCGAACGCGGTCGACTCGACGAAGCCATGCGCCTCGCCGAGGCGGCCGCGAAGGTTTTCGAACAGGAATCGCTCGGCGGCGTTTCCGTACGCCGCAACGTCCTCGTCACGCTCGCCGAAACGCAGCTCGCCCTCGGCGATGCGGACGCAGCGCTCGCGAATGCGCAGCTGGCCGGCGAGATCACGCGCAAGAATCTCGGCGAGGCGCATTTCCAGGCCGCAAGGCCGCTGCTCGCAGAGGCGCGCGCGCGGCATGCGCTCGGCGATGGCGCAGCGGCCCTGCCATTGCTCGAGGAGGCCTTGCGCGTCGCCAGCAGCGTGCAGCAGCCGGGCGACCCGCGCATGCTCGAGATCGAGGTCGAACGCGTGCTCGTGCTCGACGCGCTCGGCCGCGATCCCGAAGCAGCGGCGTTGCGCGCGCGCATCGCGCCCCTGCTGCGCGCGTTGCCGCCCGGCATGGCCGGTGCGCTCGAGGCGCGCCTCGCGGCCGGCAGCGCGCGTTGAGCGCGACTGCCGCGCTCGCGGGCGGATTTGTCCGCGTTGCGCCGCTGCGCTAGGCTGGCACACTTTTTTCCGGAACCGCGACCCACCGGTCGCGCATGCGCATCCATGCAAGAAGCCTACGAGCCGCAGGCGGTCGAAGCCGCCGCACAGAATTACTGGAACACGACGCGCGCGTTCGAGGTGAACGAAGATCCCTCGAAGCAGAAGTTCTATTGCCTGTCGATGTTCATGTATCCGAGTGGCTCGATGCACATGGGCCACGTGCGCAACTACACGATCGGCGACGTGATCAGCCGCTACCAGCGCATGCTCGGCAGGAATGTCCTGCAACCGATGGGCTGGGACGCGTTCGGCCTGCCGGCCGAGAACGCCGCGATCAGGAACAACATCCCGCCGGCGCAGTGGACCTACGCGAACATCGCCCACATGCGCGAACAGCTCGTGCGCCTCGGCTTCGTCTACGACTGGTCGCGCGAAGTGACGACCTGCAAGCCCGAGTACTACGTGCACGAGCAGCGCATGTTCACGCGCCTCATGCGCAAGGGCCTCGTCTATCGCAGGAACTCGAACGTCAACTGGGATCCGGTCGACCAGACCGTGCTCGCCAATGAACAGGTCATCGACGGTCGCGGCTGGCGTTCAGGTGCGATCGTCGAGAAGCGCGAGATCCCGCAGTGGTTCCTCAAGATCACCGACTACGCGCAGGAACTGCTCGACGGCCTCGACCAACTGCCCGGTTGGCCCGAATCGGTCAAGACGATGCAGCGCAACTGGATCGGCCGTTCGGAAGGCCTCGAGATCGCGTTCGCGGTCGACGGCGAAGCGCCGGTCACGATCTTCACGACGCGGCCCGACACGCTGATGGGCGTCAGCTTCCTGTCGATCGCGGCCGAGCATCCGCTTGCGCTGAAGGCCGCCGTCGACAATCCGGCGCTCGCGGCATTCATCGAGGAATGCCGGCACGGCGGCACCGCCGAGGCCGACATCGAAACCCAGGAAAAGAAGGGCGTCGATACCGGCTTCAAGGCAATCCATCCGGCGACCGGGGAGCCGATCCCGGTCTGGGTCGCGAATTTCGTGTTGATGAGCTACGGCACCGGCGCGGTCATGGGCGTGCCCGCGCATGACCAGCGCGACTGGGAATTCGCCACGAAGTACGACCTGCTGATCCGAATCGTGATCGTGCCGGACGGCGTGCGCGACGCGATCCGCGAGCTCGGCCGCGACGCGCGGGAAAACAGCGACGCGATGAGCGCCGCGCTCGGCGAGAGCAAGCCGATCGACGTCGTCGAGCCGGCCGGCGAGATCGACCTGCTCGTGCAGTTCGAGAACAAGGTCGTGACCGAAGGCGCATTCACCGAGTACGGCACGCTCGTCAATTCGGGCGAGTACGACGGTCTCGGCTTCCGCGCCGCGTTCGATGCGCTGGCCGCGCGATTCGAGAGCGACGGCATCGGCGCGCGACGGGTCAACTTCCGCCTGCGCGACTGGGGTGTCTCGCGCCAGCGCTACTGGGGCTGTCCGATCCCGGTCATCCATTGCGCGGCGTGCGGCGCCTTGCCCGTGCCCGATGTGCAGCTGCCGGTCGTGCTGCCCGAGGATGTCGCATTTTCGGGCGTGCAGTCGCCGATCAAGGCCGATCCCGCCTGGCGCGCAACCCGGTGCCCGCAATGCGGCGGTCCGGCCGAGCGCGAGACCGACACGTTCGACACGTTCATGGAATCGAGCTGGTACTACGCGCGTTATGCCTCGCCGGGTGCCGACGACATCGTCGATGCGCGCGCGAAATACTGGACGCCGGTCGACCAGTACATCGGCGGCATCGAGCACGCGATCCTGCACCTGCTGTATTTCCGCTTCTATCACAAGCTGCTGCGCGACGAGGGCTTCGTCGACAGCGACGAGCCCGCGATCAACCTGCTGTGCCAGGGCATGGTCGTGGCCGAGACCTTCTTCCGCGAGTCCGCCGACGGCAATCGCGAATGGTTCAATCCGGCCGACATCGAGATCACGCGCGACGACAAGGGCCGCGTGATCGGCGCGATCCTGAAGGCCGACCGCCTTCCGGTATCGATCGGCGGCATCGAGAAGATGTCGAAGTCGAAGAACAACGGCGTCGACCCGCAGGCGATGGTCGACAAGTACGGTGCCGACACCGTGCGCCTGTTCTCGATGTTTGCCGCGCCGCCCGACCAGTCACTCGAATGGAACGAAGCCGGCGTCGAGGGCATGTCGCGCTTCCTCAAGCGCCTCTGGCGCGACCTGCATGCGCATGTCGCGCAGCCCGATCATCCCGATGTCGACGCGGCCACGCTCGATGCGCCGCAGAAGGCGCTGCGCCGGCAGATCCACGAGACGATCGCGAAGGTCACCGACGATTTCGGCCGCCGCCAGTCGTTCAACACCGCGATCGCCGCGCTGATGGAACTGCTCAACGCGGTCGCGAAGTTCGACGACAGGAGCGACCAGGGCAGGGCGGTGCGCCACGAAGCGTTCGAGACGATCGTGCTGCTGCTCAACCCGATCACGCCGCATGCGAGTCACGCGCTGTGGAAGGCGCTCGGCCACGGCGAACAGCTCGTCGACGACCGGCCCTGGCCGAAGGCCGACCCAGCCGCCCTCGTGCGCGACGCGGTGACACTCGCCGTGCAGGTCAACGGCAAGCTGCGCGGCACGATCGAGCTGCCCGTCTCGGCCTCGAAGGAAGATGCCGAAAAGGCTGCGTTGTCAGCGCCGGCCGTGATGCCGTATCTCGAAGGACAGACGATCCGCAAGGTCGTCGTCGTGCCGGGCAAGATCGTCAATATCGTCGTGTGACGGACGGTGTCGTTGCGACGCGAGTGACCGCGATGCATGCGATGGAGCGTGCTCCCTCATTCGCCCCTGTCGGGGCAGCCTCTCCCGGTGGGAGAGGGGGAGCAGGATCAGGTTCCGCTATGCTTCGCTCACGCCATGCATCCCGGGTATCCATGAACAGCTTTCGTGCCGTCATCCTTGCCGCAATCGTCTGCCTGCTCACGGCCTGCGGTTTCCATTTGCGCGAGGAGGCCAGGCTTCCGCCCGGCATGCAGCGCGTGTTCGTCGAGGGCGCCGAGCCCGCGAGTCCACTCGGGCGCGACCTGCGCAAGGCGCTCGCGCGCTCGGGTGCCGAGGTCGTCGAACAGGCGGGGGCCGGTGCGGCAAGGCTGCGCATCGGCGCGAACCACTTGCGGACCGACGTGCTTTCGGTCGGCGGCAATGCGCGCGCCAACGAGTACACGATGCGCTACCACGTCGAGTTCGACGTCGTCGACGCGACCGGCGCGAACCTGTTTCCGAAGCAGGTCGTCGAATTGACCCGTGATTTCACCTTCGACGCGAGCCAGGCCCTCGGCGTCGCCGCCGAGCAGGATCTGCTCGGCGCCGAACTCCAGCGCGACATGGTGCAGGCGATCCTGCGCCGGCTCGAGGCACGCGCGACGCCACCCTCGCAGTAGCCGGCGCCCGGCGCCGGCGGTCATCAAGGCGTCGTTTCGAAGCCGTGGCGGAACACGAGGTCACTGCACACCGGCACCGCGCAGGCGTAGGTCGAGCGCAGGCGGACGTCGTCGATCGTCCAGCCGCTCGCGCCGATCGAACAATCGGTGCCGATGCGCCAGCGCAAGCGCACGCTCTGGCCGATCGAATCCTGCGGCAGCACGACGCGCGTCGTGCCCCAGCCGCCCGAATCCCCTGACCACGTGTAACGGCCTGCAAGCGGGTTGTCACCGCCGATGAGGCACTTGTCGCCGAGGCTGCCGTCGTACGACCCCGCCCTGAACAGGCCGCCTCGCTGGATGATGTCGGTAAAGGTCGATCCATTGATGCTGATCTCGAGCACGCCGCCGTCGAAGCCGAGTTCGGTGTCGTAGCGGTGGCGGAAACTCAGTTCGGCCGAAGTCGAGGTGCCGAGATCGATCGACGGCGTCGTCAGCGAGCTTTGCCCGGCACTCGTGGCGGCATCGACATGCGCCGCGTACGGCGAGCTCGAGTAGACACTGCCGATCCGTTCCCAGAGCGCGTTCGCGGCGATCGTGCTGCGCGTCCAGCCGCTCGGCGGGAATGATCCAAGCAGCGCGTCGAAGTCCTGATCGATGCCATACACCGGCGAACCGAGGCGCACGAGATGGCGCGAGGTCGACATGCCGAGTTCGCTTTCCACATCGAGGTCGAGTGCCCAGACGCCACCGCAGGTCAGGTTCGGCACGCGCGCGGGAAGGGTCCGCCACTTCGTGGCGTTGCCAGCGATCGAGCCGTAGTCGACCGGTGCGGCACCATTGATGCTGAGGCGGACGTCGTTGACGGTCGCCGGCATCGAGTTGCGCAATGGCACGAAGACGTCGACCTGCTCGCCCGGGTCGGCGGCACCACTGGCATTGCAGATCGAATCGAGCACGCTCGGGGCGGGGTTCGCAGTGATCCCCGGAACGTCGAACGACTCCTCGACATGGATGCCGTCGGTAGTCGCGTCGACGCCCATGCCGCGCACCGCGAAGCCCAGCCACAGGTCGACCAGGTCGCTGCCACCCATTGCCTGCGCGGCGGCAAGCACGGCGTCGCGCGCTTCGATGAAATCCGGATTGGGCGGGGTGATCTTCATCGCATTGACGACGATCTGCAGCATGCGCGGATTGCCGTCGGTGAAGCCGAGCCGATCGATGATCCGTGCGCGGCCTTCGAGCAGGGCCATCGCCCAGACCTCCCCCATCCTGTGCACGGCCGTGGCCGAACCCGGTGATCCGGTGTCGTCCGGATCCTTCGGAAACGCGCCGTCGTTGACGAGGATCTGGTCGGGGTCGATGTCGGCGAACGTCAGTGGATTGTGCGGACGCCCGAGCGGGCCGCCGGTCGTCGTCATCAGTGCATACGGATAGCGGCGTATGCCGTAGTAGTAGTTGTTGAGGCCGACGCTTTCGCGCTCGAACAGGCTGTACGCACCGATCGGGTAGATCCCCGCGGCAGTGCTCGACGCCGAGGCGAACAGGGTCAGGCCGAAGAAGTCGGACCAGCCTTCGCCGAGCCCCCGGGCCTGCTGGGTCGACAGGCCAGAGCCATTGCCGATCAGCCGGTTCGACAGGCCATGGGTCAGTTCGTGGACGAGGATCGTGCGATCTAGGGAGCCGTCGCGGGCCGGAGTCGGCGTCGTCCACAGGAACATCTGCATGCGCGGCGCCTCGCCGTCGGCCGGGGTCGCGAAGTTCGCGTTGTTGACGTCCTCGGTGTCCTGGATCTCGGCCCGCACGCGGTCGCCGCCGAGTCCGCCGCGGCCGAAATTGCTGGTCTGGAAATTGCGTGCCAACTCGTTGAAGCCGTAGCGATACAGGCGGTCGTGGAAACGATTGCTCCAGTAGAACGCGTTGGTCACCGAGCCGACCTGGTAGGTCGACATCGATGGCGGATAGTTCGGCGTGGTCGGCGATTGGCCCGGCGCCGGATTTCCCGGCGCAGGGTTGTAGATCGGTTCGAACCGGCGGGTCGCCGAACTCGGGATGCCGCTCGCGTCGATGCCGTCCGTTCCGTCGCGATCAAGACCGGCAACGACATTGTTGCCGGCGGTCGTCGTGGCGCCGTCGGGGATCCAGCCGAGGTTGTTGAACGTGTTCGGTGCTTCGTTGCCGATGAGGATTTCCTGCGTGCGGTTGCCCATTGGCGGCTGTGCGCCGTTCGGCATCTGCGGCTGTTGCGACGCGCCGAACTCGGCCGGGCTGTTGCCGTACACGGCATAGTTCGCGGGCTGGGTCTGGTGTTCGGCCAGCTGCTTGCGCCACAGCAGTTCGCCGCTGGCCGCATCGACGATCACGTACCAGGCCGTGGCGGGCTGCCAGAACAGGAAGCGCCAGGCGAGCCTGGCGACTCCGGGCTCGGTCGGGAAGTACAGCGCCGAGGCGCGTACCGGCGCGCTGAATGCCGCATGTTCGAGCTCCACGTCGCGGCCGGCCACGTGGACCCGGGCGATCCGCGGATCGCTGACGCCGACATCCACGTTGATCGCCTGCGCCGCGCGTGCGTACCAGCTGCGCGGATCGCCAGGATCGCGCGCGAGGCGGCTTTCATCGAGATCGACCGCCGGATTTCCGACCGTGCGCACGAGTTCGCCCGCGCCCGTGAACGCTGCCGCGATCTCGCCGCGGAAAACCGGCAGGCCGTTGATGCGCTGGGCGAGCAGGACGAAAGCGAGCGAATCCTCGGGATTGCGGTAGTCGGCCAGCGTCTCGAGCTTCGCCACCTGCGCCGGTTGCAGGCCGTAGAGGTCGGCATGCGTTGCAATGAACGCGCGCAGCTCGGCTGCACGATCGCCGCTGCCCGGCGCGCCGAGGAATCCGCCGGTCGCCGGATCGGTGCCGACGACTTCCGGTGCGCCGAGATCGCGCGACCAACTGATCCGCAGCGCCGGCTGCACGAGCCGCAGCGCCTCGGTCGCCGATTCGACGCGGCCGAGCCAGGCATCGCCGGCCGCGCGCGTGCGCCCGGCCGCATCACGGAATCGTTCGAGCGTCGCACGCGCGGCGTCGTCGGGGTCGCGACGGATGTCGTAGTTGGCGGGTCCGTGCTCGACCTCGGGCGCAGAGACCGCGAGGGCCGGCAGGGCCAGCACCACGGCGAAGATGCCCGCAACAGACGTCAGGCCAGATTGGATGATGCGCATCGGATCCCCTCACGATGGTCTTGCTGGACGAGGAACCACCCGGTTCCCGTAACCCTCCACGGCATGCGGCGCGCGCCGGGGCCATGCGCCCGCGCGTTCGCCGCGCGGACCGCTACAATCCTCGCATGTCTCGCCTGTCCGATCTCCCGCGCCTGCTCGCCGCGACCGAACTCAAGCCGGTCTGGCTCATTGGCGGCGCCGAACACCTGCTCGTGCTCGAGGCGGCCGATCGCGTGCGCGCCCGCGCGCGCGAGCTCGGCTACAGCGAACGCGAGGTCTTCGACGTCGATGCACGCTTCGACTGGAACGAACTCGCGATGGCCGGCAATGCGATGTCGCTGTTCGCGACGCGGCGCGTGATCGACCTGCGCCTGCCGACCGGCAAGCCCGGCAAGGAAGGCTCGGCCGCGATCAGCGCCTGGTGCGCGGCGCCGCCGCCGGACACGCTGTTGCTCGTCACGACCGAAGATTGGAGCAAGAAGCACGAGGGCGCCTGGTTCGATGCAATCGCGCGCATCGGCGTGGCGATGCCGGTGTGGCCGCTCAGGCGCGAGGAACTGTCGGGGTGGATCGGCGCGCGCCTTGCCTCGCGTTCGGTCGATGCGACTCCCGACGCGATCGAACTGCTGGCAGAACGCGTCGAAGGAAACCTGCTCGCCGCCGCGCAGGAGATCGACAAGCTGGCCCTGCTCGCCCATGGCGCAAGGCTCGATGTCGCCCTGCTCGAAGCGAGCGTGGCCGACGACGCGCGTTTCGATGCATTCCGCCTGACCGATGCCGCGATCGGCGGCGATGCGGCGCGAGCGCTGCGCATCGTCTCGGGCCTGCAGGCCGAGGGCGAGGAAGTGATCCCGTTGCTCGGCTGGATCCTCAACCAGTTGCGCGCGCTGCAGCGCCTGTCGACGGCCGGCTCGAACCTGACCCAGGCCCTGCGCAACGAGCGCGTGTTCGACGCGCGCCAGGGCGTGTTCCGGCATGCGCTGAAGGCCGCCGGCACGGCGCACTGGGAACGCTGCATCGTGCACGCCGCACGCATCGACCGCATCGCCAAGGGCCGCGCCGACGGCGATGCCTGGCGCGAACTGCAACGCCTCGTCGCCGCGATCGCGATGCCGCGCCGCGCGGTCGAACTGATTGGTGCCTGATGCGGCCGCTGGCGATCTTCGGGGGCACCTTCGATCCGGTCCATCTCGGCCATCTGCGGGTCGCCTGGGAGGCCGCCGAACAGCTCGACGCCGAGGTCCGGCTCGTACCGGCCAGCGTGCCGCCGCACCGCCCGCAGCCGGTCGCCTCGGCGGCCGAACGCGTCGCGATGCTGCGGGCCGCCCTGGCAGGGCAGCAGCGGCTCGCGCTCGATGCACGCGAACTCGCCCGCAGCGGCCCCTCGTACACGTTCGACACGCTGGCCGAGCTGCGCACCGAAATCGGCGCGCGACGTCCGCTCGTGTTGCTGGTCGGCGCCGATGCCTGGGCCGGCCTGCCAGGCTGGTACCGCTGGCGCGAGTTGTTCGCGCTCGCCCATGTCGGCGTGCTGACGCGCGCCGGCCATTCCGCGCACGAGCCCGCCGAGCTTGCTTGCGAAGCCGATCCGCGCCGCAGCCGGGACACGCGGGATATCGCGAACGCCGCGTCCGGTCGTGTCATCGAATTGCGCGTATCCGCACTGGAAATTTCCGGCACCCGCATCCGCGCTGACCTGGCCGCAGGGCGCGAACCGCGCTGGCTCGTCGCCGAGGCCTTGCTCGCCGATCCGGCGTTGCTCGCCGCCTACCGGCGCCTTGAACCCTGAAAACGCTCCTGCGCGCCGATCCGGCACAATCGTGCGATCAGGCGTTTCGGGCCTTGAGGCGCGCGACCATCGCGCCGAGCACGGCCTGGGCCTCGCTCGAGAACCAGCGCGCGACGAAGGCATCGGTATCGACCGCGCCGGGCGTGTCGAACAGGGCGACGAGGTCGGCACGCGCGATGCGCCGCGTGTCGGCCATCGCTTCCGGGGGCAGGGCGAGCAGCTCCTGCAGCCAGATGATCGCGCGGCCGACGACGAGTTCGCTGTCGATCAACTCGTCGACGAGGCCGGCGGCAAACGCTTGCTCAGAGTCGAGCATCGCACCGGCGACCATCAGGCGTTCGGCCCGATGGCTGCCGAGCAGGCGACGCATCGCCGCCTGGATCACGTCGGGAACGACGAGACCGACCTGGGTCTCGTTGAGGCCGATGCGGAACTCGCCGCGGGCCATGATCCGGTAGTCGCAGAAGATCGAGAGCACCGCGCCACCGGCCGGGCAATGGCCAGCGATCGCGGCGACGATCGGGATCGGCGACGCGGCGATCGCGCGCAGCAGCCCGAAATAGTCGTTCCAGACCGCGCGCATCGGCGCGTGGTCGAGCTGGAGCAGGGCGGGTACGTCGAGGCCGGCCGAGAACACGCCGACGCGCCCGGAAAGGACGAGGCCACGCGCGCCGTTCGCCGGTGCCGATTCGACCGCGAGGCGCAGGGCCTGGATCAGCGAGCCGTCGAGTGCATTGACCGGTGGTCGCGACATGCGCAGTTCGTGGATCTGGTCGTGCTCAATGCATTCGAGGATCGTCATGGTTTTCCCGGGCGGCGGATAGGGTGGGGCCGGCTTCAGTCGTCGGTCGGTGTCCACGCGTAGCCGACACTGTAGTCGAGGATGGCCTTGCCGTTGGCCGGGACGAGGACCTCGAATTCGAGCAGGTCCGGTGTCTGCCGCGTCGATTTCACGCTCGAGGAGGCCAGTTGCCAGTTCGTCCAGCGGTTCGGATGTTCGCGCACGGTCACCGTGCGCGCGCCATCGCCGGCATTGTCGAGGGTGATCCGGAAACCCTCGTTCATCGTGCGCGCGGCGCGGTCGACCGAGAACGCGGTGCGCTCGCGCACGGCGCGCAGTTCGAACGCATTGCCGAGGGTGACGTCGATCGCCTGGCCCTTCGGCGTGTCGCCGACGCGGTTCTCGCCGAGGAATTCGAGCTGGCCGTCGCGATCGCGCATGAGCACGCGCAGGTAACCGGCCGGCAGGTTCTCGTCGGGGCTGAAGCGCAACTGGCTGATGACCGGTCCGCTGCTGCGCGCCGGCGCGCCGGCGCCGAGCATCGGCTTCGGCGGGAACCAGGCATTGCCCGAGTCGAACACCCAGCTGCGCTTGCAGGCGAGTTCGCGCGCCGCGTACAGCGGGACCTGGGTCACGCTCGCATCGGGCAGGGCAAGCGTGCCGTCGATCGTGAAGCTGCGGTAGTCGCCGAGCGCGGATTGCTCGGGCACCGCATCGGCGCTCGCCTCGGCGCGCATCGCCTTCATCATCATCGGTTGCGGACCCGTGTTCTTGGCGAAGGCCGGTTCGCCGGCGACGAGTTTCAGGCGCGCGTCGGGGTAATCGCGACCGCTGCGATTGGCGATGCTGGCCAGTGCCTCGAGGCGCATGCTGCAGGCATTGCCCGAGCCGATCACGGCCGAGTACGCCGCGCGCCAGCCGAGTCCGGCGGTCGGGTAGGTCAGGCGCGCGAGCTGGGTGCCGGCACTGCCGTCGAGCGCGAGCTGGAGCGTGCTGCCGGGCAGGCCGCCCCCGACCGCGAAGCGCACGCTCGTGTATTCGCGCACGTAATGGATGCGTCCATCGTCGCTGCGCACACCGATGCCATTGCCGTCGATGCTGAGCAGGATGCCGCTGACGACCGGGGCACCGTTCGCGTAGACATCGACGCGTTCACCACGATGCGCGGCGAGCAGGCCCGCATCGCCGGCCGCGAGCACGCGCTGGGCGAGCACGCGCGTGCCGCTGCCGAGGTCGACCGCGATCGCTTCGGCATCGAGCGTCGAGGGCAGGCCGTCGATGATCACGGTCTGGCGCCCGCCGGTGAGCGCGAGCGAGCGGCTCTCGTGCACGATCGCGTAGCCGTCGGCGATCGGCGAACCACCGCCCTCGAACAGCGCGCCGCCATCGTTGCGATAGATCGTCAGTGCGGGATCGGCATCGGCCGCCTGGGCGGTCACGGCGAAGCCGGCGGCGAGGGTCAGGGCGAGGCTGCGGTGCATGGTCGCGTATCCTTGGGCGCAATGCAGGGGCTGGCATGATAGCCGCCACCGATGGAGAAGCTCATGAATCGTTTGCAACGCGCGTGTCTCGTTGCTGCGGCCCTCGTCCTCGCCCCGTGCGCGCAGGCCGCCGGCAAGCTCGAGGTTGCGGATGCGTGGATCCGCGAGGCGCCGCCTGGTGCCACGATGATGGCCGGCTACGCGAACCTCGCCAACCGCGGAGATGCGCGACTCGTCATCCTTGCGGTTGAATCCACGGCGTTCGAATCGTCCTCGGTGCACGAAACGGTCATCGTCGACGGCATGTCACGCATGCGCGAACTCGGGCGCATCGACCTCGACCCCGGCGCCAGCGTCGAACTCGCCCCGGGCGGCAAGCACCTGATGCTGATGCAGCCGAGCCAGCCACTCGCCGCCGGCGCACGCGTCGCGATGACGTTCGTCATGGCCGACAACTCGCGCGTCGACGCGGAATTCGTCGTGCGCGGAATCGAGCCCTAGCCGGGCACGGCCGCGAAGCGAAAGGCAGGGAACCGGAACAACTTCCGCAGCGCGCCGGCGGACACCGCTCCGGCCACGTTGGCGCGAAGTCGAGGGGCCGTGCGGCGTGCTTCGACGACGCAATACTGCGCTCGACACGAACCGAAGACCCGCGGGGCATCGGTGGCGCGCGGCAGGCGGGCCGGCATGTCGGCGCTCCATTGCCTTTTGCTGCGACGCACCGAAGAATGCACGCTTCCTCCCGTCATCCGAGCCGCGAACGCCGATGAGTCCCGCAGCGACCACGACCTTGCCGCCCGGCGCGCCATGGGTCGTCGTCAAGTTCGGCGGAACGAGCGTGTCGACGCGTTCGCGTTGGGACAACATCGCGCGCATCGTGGCAGCCCACCAGGCGCGCGGGCGACGTGTCCTCATCGTCGTTTCGGCGTTGTCGGGAATCACCGACCAGCTCAAGGCAATCTGCGATGCCGGGGGCGATTCGGCGCGCCGGCGAACGCTGCTGGCCGGCGTCGTCGGGCGCCACGAAGCCCTGTTCGCCGAGATGCAGCTTGACCGGCGCAACGCGTTGACCGGCTGGTTCTCGCGCCTCGACCAGCTGTTCGAGGATGCGCGCAGCGCGCAAGGCCCGCTCGCCTGGCAGGCCGAGGTGCTCGCCCATGGTGAAATGCTCTCGAGCACGCTCGGCGGGCTGTATCTCAATGCGGCCGGCCTCGCCACCCACTGGCTCGATGCGCGCGATCACCTGCAGGCCGAACCGCGGCCGAACCAGACCGACTGGGCGCGCTGGCTCTCGGCGTCGGTCAACGCGAGCCGGGACCGCGCGTTTTCCGAGGCGCTTGCCGCTCGCGGCGACGTGTTCATCGTCCAGGGCTTCATCGCGCGCGCGGCCGGGCGCGACACGGCCGTGCTCGGCCGCGGCGGCTCGGACACGTCGGCCGCGCATTTCGGCGTGCTCCTCGGTGCCGAAGTCGTCGAGATCTGGACCGACGTGCCCGGCATGTTCAGCGCGAACCCGCGCCAGGTGCCCGATGCGCGGCTGCTGTCGATGCTCGACTACGCCGAGGCGCAGGAAATCGCCACGACCGGTGCCAAGGTCCTGCATCCGCGCTGCATCCACCCGTTGCGTGAAGCGCAGGTGCCGCTCGCGATCAAGGACACGAACCGGCCCGAACTGGCCGGCACGCTGATCGCGGGCGCGGCGCCGCAAGGCACGCCGAGCGTCAAGGCGCTCAGTTCGCGCAAGGGCATCACGCTCGTGTCGATGGAATCGATCAGCATGTGGCAGCAGGTCGGCTTCCTCGCCGACGTGTTCGCCGCGTTCAAGCGCCACGGCCTGTCGGTCGACCTGATCGGTTCGGCGGAAACGAATGTCACCGTCTCGCTCGATCCGTCCGACAACCTGCTCAATTCCGACGTGCTCGCGCGCCTGTGCGCCGACCTCGAGGCGTTCTGCCGGGTCAAGGTCATCGCGCCGTGCGCGGCGATCACGCTGGTCGGGCGCGGCATGCGCGCGATGCTGCACCGGCTCTCGGCCGTGCTCGCCGAGTTCGGCGCGCTCGACGTGCACCTGATCTCGCAATCGTCGAACAACCTCAACCTGACCTTCGTCGTCGACGAGGCAATCGTCGACGGCCTGATCGCGAACCTGCACGCGCTGCTGATCCGGGCCGAGGTCATGCGCGTCGATGACACGGCACTGTTCGGACCAAGCTGGCGCGATCTTGCCGAGGGTCGCGCCGGCGCGGCGCGCGCGCGATGGTGGCGGCACAAGCGAGCGGTCCTGCTCGAACAGGCCGCGGCGGGCACGCCGCGCCTGGTCTACGACCTCGATCATGTGCGCGGCCAGGCCCGCGCGCTTGCGGGGGTCAGCGCGGTCGACCGCTGGCATTACGCGCTGAAGGCGAATCCGCACGCGGCGATCCTGCGCGCGCTCGCTGGCGAAGGTTTCGCGTTCGAGTGCGTCTCGATGAACGAGGTCGAGGCCGTGCGCCGCGCCCTGCCGGCGCTCGCCGCGGACCGGATCCTGTTCACGCCGAACTTCGCGCCGCGCGAGGAGTACCGGGCCGCGCTCGCAGCCGGCGTGCGCGTCACCCTCGATGCGCTGCACCCGATCGTCGAGTGGGGCGCCGATTTCGCCGGTCGCGAGATCTTCCTGCGCGTCGATCTCGGCGCCGGCGCGGGCCATCACGACAAGGTCCGCACCGGCGGCCCGCAATCGAAGTTCGGCGTCGCCCTCGACCAGATCGACGCGTTCCGCGCGCATGCGCGCGAACACGGCGCGCGCATCGTCGGCCTGCATGCACACCTCGGCTCGGGCATCCTCGACCCGACCCACTGGCGCGGCGTGCACGTCCAGCTGGCGAGCCTCGCCGAACGCTTCAACCGCATCGAAGTGCTCGATCTCGGCGGCGGCCTCGGCGTGCCGTCGCGGATCGATGACGTTCCGCTCGATCTCGTTGCGCTCGGTCACGTCCTTGCCGAGGTGAAGAAGGCTTACCCGCAGTTCGCCGTGTGGATGGAGCCCGGTCGCTTTCTCGTTGCCGAGGCCGGCGTGCTGCTCGCGCGCGTGACCCAGCTCAAGCGCAAGGGCGAAGTCCGCTACGTCGGCGTCGACACCGGCATGAATTCGCTGATCCGCCCGGCGCTCTACGATGCCTGGCACGAGATCGTCAATCTCGATCGCCTCGACGAGGAGGCACGCGACCTCGTCCAGGTGGTCGGCCCGATCTGCGAGACCGGCGACGTGATCGGCCACAACCGGCGGCTGCCGGACTGCCGCGAAGGCGATGTCATGCTGGTCGCCGATGCCGGCGCCTACGTTGCGGCGATGGCATCGCACTACAACCTGCGCGCGCCGGCCGCCGAGTTCGTGCTGTGAATCACGCGTCCGCCACCGCACCACGTCCCGGTATCCGCGCATGAAGCTTGCCGATCCCCGTCACGCCGAGTCGTTCCGCTTCGTCGGCCGAGACTATGCCGACGGCGAGCTGCGTCTCGTCTACGCGTTCGACGACGGCCCCGAACTCGTCGAACGCATCGTGTTCCCCGGCGCGCCTGCGGTGCCGACCGAACGACGGGTCGCGTTCGAGGCGGCGCTGGACCTGCTCCATGCAATCGCCGGCATCAGCTACTACAAGGCCGGCGTGCCGCCGGCGATCCGCTTCGACGCGCGCGCGCCGACGCCGGCGGGCGCGCGCCTGCTCGATGCGCTCTATCTCGACGGTCTCGGCGAGTTCGCCTACCAGAACGCGCTCGACCTGCGCGATCGGATCCGCTTTCCGTCCCGCCCCGGCGCGATCGAACCGGCGCCCCGCCTCGGCCTGCCGCGGCGCGCGCTCGTTCCACTCGGCGGCGGCAAGGACTCGCTGGTCAGCGTCGAGATCCTCGCGGCCGCCGGCGAACCGGCGAGCGCGGCGTGGATCGGCAATTCGCCGCTGATCGAAGCCTGTGCGCAGCGCACCGGCCTGCCGATGCTCAACATCGCGCGCAGCATTTCGCCGGTCCTGTTCGAGTACAACCGCCTCGGCGCCTGGAACGGGCATATTCCGGTCACCGCGATCAATTCGGCGATCCTTGTCGTCGTCGCGATCCTCTACGGTTACGACGCGATCATCTTCTCGAACGAACGCTCGGCATCGAGCGCGACGCTCGAAGTCGACGGCCGCGCGGTCAACCACCAGTGGAGCAAGGGCTGGCTATTCGAACGCGGCCTGCGCGACCTGCTCGCAGCCGAGATTGCCGCCGACCTCGACTATTTTTCGCTGCTGCGGCCGTTGTCGGAACTGGCCGTAGCCGCGCGGTTCGCCCGCGTCGATGCATACGACGAGGTCTTTTCGAGCTGCAACCGCAACTTCCGCATCCTCGGCCCGAAGCCCGCCGACCGCTGGTGCGGGCAATGCCCGAAGTGCCATTTCGTGTTCCTTGCGCTCGCGCCTTTCATGCCGAAGCCGCGCCTGCTGGCGATCTTCGGGCGCAATCTGCTCGACGACGAAACGCTCGCCGCGGGCTTCGACGCCCTGATCGAGTATCGCGATCACAAGCCATTCGAGTGTGTCGGCGAGGGCCACGAATCGCGCGCCGCGTTGCGCGTGCTCGCCGAGCGCGCGGACTGGCGCGGCGATGCCCTGGTCGAACGATTCGCGCGCGAGATCCAGCCGCAACTCGACGGCAGCGGGCCGCGCCTCGACGAACTGCTGCTGCCATCCGGGCCGCATGGGATCCCCGCGCGCCTGCTCGCCCACGTCGAGTGGTCGTGAGCATGCGCATCGCCGACCTTGCCGGCTTGCGCGTCGCGATCTGGGGGCATGGCCGCGAAGGGCAGGCCGCCGCAGGGGCCTTGCGCCGACGCCTGCCGGATTGCACGCCGACGCTTTTCTGCTCGCCGGAGGAGGCGCGCCACATCGGGCGCGGGCCGGACGCCGGCGCGACCGTGGTCACGAGCGCGCCCGGGGCGGCCGATCTTTCCGCGTTCGACGTCGTGATCAAGTCGCCCGGGATCAGCGCCTATCGGCCCGAAGTGCTCGAGGCGCGCCGCAACGGCACGCGCTTCACTTCCTCGACCGCCTTGTGGTTCGCCGAGCATCCAGCGGCGCGCGTGATCGCGGTCACCGGCACCAAAGGGAAAAGCACGACGACGGCCCTGATCGCCCACCTGTTGCGCGCGCGCGGTCGCCTCGTCGCGCTGGCCGGAAACATCGGGTTGCCCCTGCTCGAACTGCTCGACCCGCCGCGCGAGCCGGACTGGTGGGTCGTCGAACTGTCGAGCTTCCAGACCCGCGAGCCCGGCGCGGTCGAGATCGCCGTCATCACGAACATCGAGGAGGAGCATCTCGACTGGCATGGTGATCGCGAGCGCTACGTGACCGACAAGCTCGCCCTCGCCGAGGTCGCGGCGACCCTCGTCGTCCATGCGGCGAATGCCGATCTCGTGCGGCGCACCGCCGCGCACCCGCAACGGCGCCTGTTCGGCACGACGGATGGCTGGCATGTCGATGCGACCGCGATCCGGCGTGGCACCGACGCGATCTTCGCGCGGGCCGCATTGCCGTTGCCGGGTGCCCACAACGCGCTCAATGCCTGCGCCGCGCTCGCGGCGCTCGATGCGGCGGGCGAGGACGCGGTGGCCGCGGCCGGCGACCTGGCGACGTTCCGACCGTTGCCGCATCGCCTGCAGCACCTCGGCACGCGCGACGGCATCGACTGGATTGACGACAGCATCGCGACGACACCGAATGCGACGCTCGAAGCCCTGCACAGTGTCGGCGCGGGCAGGGTGTGCCTGATCGTCGGTGGCCATGACCGCGGTCTCGACTGGCACGCGTTCGCGGAGGCCGTGCGGGCCGATCCGCCGCGCGCGATCATCCTCAACGGGGCGAGTGCCGCGCGGGTCGCTGCGCTGCTCGGTAACGTCGACGGCGGCTATGCCCTGCACGGCGTCGCGACCCTGGCCGATGCCGTGGACCGCGCGCGCAGCATCGCGCGGCCCGGGGATGCGATCCTGCTCAGCCCCGGCGCGTCGAGTTTCGACCAGTTCCGCGACTACGCCGAACGCGGTCGCGCATTCGCCGCACTCGGCGGCTTCGACCCCGATGCGATAGGCCGGATCGAAGGCCTCGGGATCATTTGATCCATGGATCCGCGCCGCCGTGAAGGCACGGTAGGCGCAACCGCTCCCCGACCTGCAAGGTTCAACGCGGCTTCGCGCACCCACGCGAAACGAGCGCTCTCCGAATCGATCGCGCGGGAAATCCGTAGCCCGGGCAAGGCCGCAGGCCGCACCCGGGGATGGCGTGGTGATCGGGGGGACGATGCGATGCCGAGGCAGAACCCCGGGTGCGCTGCGCTTACCCGGGCTACTTCACTTTGCATTGATGCCGGGGAAAGTGCGTAGCCCGGGTAAGGCCGAAGGCCGCACCCGGGGGATGGCGTGGAGTCCCCTGAAAAGGCCGCGGGCGCACTGCACTTGCCCGGGCTACTGACTACGCCGAACGCGGTCGCGCGCAAGCGCACTCCTGCGCCGGCTCGTTCGAAGTTCGTGCAGCACAAAGAACTACGGCCCCTTTCGGGGCCGTAGTGTGGAGCGGTATTGCAGGAACGGGTCGATCAGAAGCGCTGCGTGTAACGCGCGTACCAGAAGCGGCCGATGTCGAAGCCACCGTAGTAAGACACGTTCGCGCTCGGCTGCGAGTACATGACCGGGCCGACCTTCTCGAACACGTTGTTGGCACCGAGCGAGATCGTCGCATCCCACGGCGCGTTCCAGCGGAACTGGACGTCGTGGAACGTCGTCGCACCGTTGACGTTGGTCGGGCTCGAGACCGAGACGCCATTGACGTTCGGGAAGCGGTAGTCCGGATCGCTGCACTCTTCCGGGAACAGTGCGGCGCTCAGGCATCCTTCCTTCATCGCCGAGTAGTAGCGCGTGTTCCAGCTTGCGCCGAACTGGCCAAGTTCCCACGACAGGTTGAGGTTCGAGCGGATCCGGAACGAGCTCGTGAAGCTCGTGTTCTGGCTCGGAATGCCCGGCTCGTTGCGGCTCAGGAACTCGTCACGGACCGTGTAGGTCGTGTTCCACTGCGCATTGAACGTTCCCCAGCTGTCCGTCGGCAGGCGGTACGACACATCGAAGTCGTAACCTTCCGTCTCGCGGTAGCCGGCGTTGCGGCCACCGAACGTCAGCGTGCTGACGTAACCGAGGACCGGATCACGCGTGAACAGCGCGCAGCGCGCCGTCTGGCCGTTGACGTAGCAGTCGTTGAGGATCTGCGTCGGCGAGTCGGCGACGATCGTCTGGTCGATGCGGATTTCCCACCAGTCGAGGGCAAAGTTCAGGCCTTCGACGAAGTTCGGGCTCCAGACGACGCCGAGGGTCTTCGACTCCGAGGTCTCCGGCTGCAGGAACGGGTTCGAGCCGCTCGTGAACGCGACCGGCGTCTGCGAGTTCGTCGTGTTGACCGGGTTGAAGCCCTGGCCGAGCTGACGATACGTGTTGCCGAGCGGACCCATTGCCGCGACGCAGTTGGCACGGGCCGCGGATCCGGCTTCACGCGAGGCGCCGAAGTTCGTGTCGCACGGGTCGGTGAAGAACGAGAACGTCTGCGAGCCGCCGCCGAACAGGTCGGAAATCGTCGGCGCGCGGAAACCCTCGGCCCAGGTACCGCGGAACAGCAGCTGCTCGATCGGCTTCCAGCGGAAACCCGCCTTGCTGTTCAGCGTGTCACCGAACGTGTCGTAGTCGGAGTAGCGGGTCGCGGCGTTGATGCTGAACTCGTTCGCGAACGGCAGGTCGGCCAGGATCGGCACCTGAAGCTCGAGATAGACTTCATCGACGCTGTAGCCACCACCGGTCGGACCGGCCGACAGGTTCGTCGAGTCGCCGGTCACGGCGAGCGCGTCCGGAACGAACGCTCCCTTCTCCTTGCGGTGCTCGTAGCCGACCGCGAAGCCGAGGTCGCCGGCGGGCAGCGCGAACGCCATGCCGGCCAGGTTGGCGGCGTAGACGGTCGTTTCGGTCTTGCCCTTCGCATGCTCTTCCTGGAACAGGAAGTTCTGCAGTTCCTGGTTGTTGGTCAGGCCACCGTCGCCTTCACGGCCGAACTCGAGCAGCGGGTTCCACGGCACGCACGCGCTGAACGCGATCGGGGCGGTCGGCGTACCGCACTGCACGCGTCCGATCGCCGTGTTGAAGAACGACGGACCGACGGCGAGCTGGGTGCGCGGCAGGTTGAGGTTGCCGTAAGTGCTCTGCAGCACCTTGTTGGTGTTCTTGAGGAAGCTGACATCCCAGTCGAAGTAGCGGTCGCCGATCTCGAAGCTGCCTTCGAACGCGCCGCTGAAGCGGTACGTGTCGAGCTCGCTGTCCGAGAGACGCGGCACTTCCCAGGTACGACGCCACCAGGCGCGCAGCGCCTGCGGGGTGCCGCCTTCCGGCGTGTGCCACGAACCGAACGGGTTGTAGTAGCTGTTGACCGAGATGCCCGGTGCGGTCTGGGCGAACGAAGCGGCCTGCATCGGATAGCCGGCAACGGTGCGCGCAGCCAGACGATTGCTGTACAGCAGGTTCGTGCGGAAGCGGATGTTGTCGGTGATGTTGTAGAGGCCGTCGACGTACAGCGACTTGTTCTCGAGCGGCGTGCGCAGGTCGGTCTGCAGGTTCGTATTGCTCTTGTCGAGCGGCGAGTTGCCGTCGACGTTTTGCAGGCGGTAGTCGGCGCGGTTGTACGGGTCGCCACCGGCACGCAGGATGTAGCGGCCATTGGCGAAACCGGTGACCGGGGTCGAGCCGGCGACGGCGAAGCCGCCGTACTGGCCGGCGACGGTCCAGCCGAGATCCGGGTGCAGGTTCGAGCGCGGGAATGCCGAGTACGGACGATCCGCGGCGCGCACGGCGTCCTCCTCGGTCCAGTCGGCCGCGACCGTCAGCGAACCCTTGTCGCTGCCGAAGCCGATCACGAAGTCACCCTTGGTGACCTGGCCGTCGTCTTCGTCGTACTGGCCGTAGTACGCGCTGGCGGCCGCACCGTTGTAGTTGCTGCGCGTGATGATGTTGACCACGCCGGCGATCGCGTCGGAACCGTAGATCGCCGAGGCGCCGTCCTTCAGCACTTCGATGCGCTCGACCGCAACCGCGGGGATCGTCGAAATGTCGGAGAGGCCGCTCGTCGAGATGCCGAGGCGCTTGCCGTTGAGCAGGACCAGGGTGCGCGCGGCACCGAGGTTGCGCATGCTGATGAAGGTACCGCCGGCGTTCTCGCCCGCGGACAGCGGGGACGCGCGGCTGAGCGGCGGGGTACCCGTCGCGGTGATGTTCTGCAGGATGTCGGCGACCGACTGGAAACCGGTCTTCTCGATGTCCTGGCGCGAAATCGTCAGGACCGGTGCCTCGGTCTCGATGTCGACCTTGCGGATGCGCGAACCGGTGACCACCACCGTTTCGAGTTTTTCGCTCGCTGCCTCGTCGTTGTCCTGCGCGACGGCAGGAGCACCGATGAAGACAGCAGAGGCCACGCCCGTGTACAGGGCATAGCGGACTGCCGAAAGAAGTTTGTCGTGTGTCATTGAATCACTCCCGAGTGATGGTAAGAACCTGCAATCAGCAAAGCCGGAAACCCGTTGGAAGTATCGCCCTCCATCTTCCCCCTCGAGCATCCACCACCGCGAACCGCAGCTTCCTAACGCGGTGTCTTGGCGTTAAGAAACCGCAAAATAACAGTAATCATTGCGTTTTGAAACCTTTCGGCGGGCCCAAGTACGAGAATTGTCGTTGAATGCGCGCCCGATGTGCCTGAACGCGCTTTCGAGGTGGCCGGAATGACCCGCTCGCGGCGGCCCCCGGCTGGCGGCTGCAGGCGTGCCACTGGTATGATGGCGCGCAAAGTCGCATCGCCGGCGCAACGCGCGGCGAACCGAGGCATCGAGCGGGAATCAATACCCGTCTCCGTTCCGGTCGGGACCGGAACGGCTCTCCGACGAAACATTTCAGGCTCCGCTCGCGGAGCCTTCTTGTTTGCGCGGGTCGGCCACTCTCGCGGCCCGATCCTGGCGTGCGGCAAAACAGCGCATCGGCCCGGTCGGGATGCTTGCATCGACCTGCACCGGGACGGTGAAATGCCCGGCCGCGATCGCGAGCCGATCGCCGACCCTTCGCCACCGAGCAGGCCCCGAGCATGACCACCCAACCGCGCCGCGTCCTGTATCCGGAAATCGAACCGTTCGACCACGGCTTCCTCGACGTCTCGCCGCTGCACCGCATCTACTACGAGCAGTGCGGGAATCCCGACGGCAAGCCGGTCGTGTTCCTGCACGGCGGTCCCGGGGCCGGGTGTGGCCCGCAGGCGCGTCGCTTCTTCGATCCGGCGGCCTATCGCATCGTCCTGTTCGACCAGCGCGGTTGCGGGCGATCGCAGCCGCATGCCGAACTCGCCGACAACACGACCTGGCACCTCGTCGCCGACATCGAGCGCCTGCGCGAACACCTCGCGATCACGCGCTGGCAGGTGTTCGGCGGGTCGTGGGGATCGACGCTCGCGCTCGCCTATGCGCAGGCGCATCCGTCGCGCGTCAGCGAACTCGTCCTGCGCGGTATCTTCATGCTGCGGCGCTGGGAGCTCGAATGGTTCTACCAGAAGGGCTGCGACGCGCTCTATCCCGATGTCTGGGAGGCCTATCTGGCGGCAATCCCGCCGGCCGAACACGGCGACCTCATGAGCGCCTACCACCGACGCCTGACCAGCGCGGACGGCGAGGTGCGCATCGCCGCGGCCAAGGCCTGGTCGGTCTGGGAAGGTTCGACCAGTTTCCTGCTGCAGGACGAATCGCACATCAGCGGCACCGCCGAGGATGCGTTCGCGCTCGCCTTCGCTCGCATCGAATGTCACTACTTCGTGCACGGCGGATTCTTCGAATGCGACGACCAGTTGCTGCGCGATGTCGGACGAATCCGCGACATCCCGGCGGTCATCGTCCAGGGTCGCCATGATGTCGTCTGCCCGCCGCGCAGTGCCTGGGACCTGCACCGCGCCTGGCCCGAAGCCGACCTGCGCATCGTCGCCGACGCCGGTCATTCGGCGCTCGAACCCGGCATCACCCACGAACTGATCGAAGCGACCGACCGCTTCCGCTGACGCCGCTGTCGCCAGGCTGCGGGATTTTCCAGAGCCCCGGTGCGCTGCGCTTGCCCGGGCTACTTCACTTCGAGGAATCCGTAGCCCGGGCAAGGCCGCAGGCCGCACCCGGGGATGGCGCGGATTCTCGCGGACACGACCCCGGTTGCGCTGTGCTTACCCGGGCTACTTCAATTCGAGGAATCCGTAGCCCGGGTAAGGCCGCAGGCCGCACCCGGGGATGGCGTGGATTCTCGCGGACACGACCCCGGGGGCGCTGCGCTTGCCCGGGCTACTGGTTTCGGAACATTGCGCAGGACAGCCGTGGCGAATGAGCTGTCGCGGGAGCGCTGCAAGAGCGATCGGTCGCGCCGCGCTCCGATACCTGTCGCGGCGAGCTCAGGCGGCAGCTGCGCGTGCGTTGCTTGACGCCGACTGGCGCGGACCCTCGACAAGGGCGCGGCGCACGCCTTCGACGAGCAGTTCGACTTCCTCGCCGGTGATCGCGAAATGCGGCGTGAAGCGCAGCGAGTTCGTACCGCCGTGGATCACGCCGTAACCGTGCTCGCGCATCCATTCCTCGATGCTGCCATTGCCGTAACACTTGAACCCGGTCGAAAGCTCGCACGAGAACAGCAGCCCGGTGCCCTGGACCTTCGTGATGTAGCCCGGCAATTCGGCCTTCAGTGCTTCAAGCCGCGCGACGAACTCGCGACCGCGGGCGCGGATGTTCTCGCGGATCTCCGGGGTCAGCAGATCCAGCACGGCGCAGGCCACGTCGAGTGCGCGCGGGTTGGTCGTCATCGTGTTGCCGTAGATGCCCTTCTTGTACAGCGCGGCCGCATGCTCGGTGACCGCGAGCACGGACAGCGGATACTGGCCGGCATTGAGCGCCTTCGAGAAGGTTTCCATGTCGGGCGCTTCGACGCCCTCGAAGCCCGGGTAGTCGACGATCGACAGCACGCCATGCGCACGCAAGCCGGCCTGGATCGAGTCGACCAGCAGCAGGCTGCCATGCGCCTTCGTCAGTTCGCGCGCGGCCGTGTAGAACTCGACCGTGACGGCGCGACCCGGATCACCTTCGCCCATGACCGGCTCGAGGAACATCGCCTCGATGAACCAGCCGTTGCGTTCGGCGTCGGCGAACACCTGGCGCAGCTGGGCGACGTCGTACGGCTCGACCGTGAGCACGCTGCGCTCGTCGCGGAAACTGGCCAGATGCTGCTGATAGACCTTGCGCGAGGAATCCGAGTAAAGCGAAGGGCGCTCGGTGCGGCCATGGAACGCGCCCTTGACCGCGACGCGCTTGATCTCGCGGCCGGCATGGCGAGCGCCGGTGTCGGTCGACAGCTTCGCGTTGACATCGGCGATGCGCGCGGCGAGCGAGACCGATTCCGATCCCGAATTGAGGCAGAGGAACTTCGTGTAGGGCGATCCTCCGCGCGTATGCCCGAGCTCGCGCCGGAGCGCCTCGGCAAGTTGCAACTGCGACAGGCTCGGCGTCATCACGTTGGCCATGACCTGCGGTCGCGCAAGCGCGTCGAGCACGGCTTTCGGCGCATGCCCGAAGCCGAGCATGCCGTAGCCGCCCGAGTCGTGCACGACCGCACCCTTGAGCGTGATCACCCACGGGCCACGCGCGGCGAGCGCGAGGTACGGGTTGATGCCGTCATCGGGATAGAAATTGATGTAGTCGGCTTGCGCGGTGGCGATCTGCTGCACTTCGTCGAGCTTCAGGAAGTCCGGCATGTTCGAGCGCAGGGCGAGGAAATCGCAGTAGGCCGCGTCGATCGCGTCGGTCAGCTCGGGAAAGCCGCGCAGCAGCGGTTCGATCGTCGCGTCGGCCAGGCCGACAGTGCGCACGGCGCCGCCCGCGCTGCGCATTTCCTCGAGTTTCTGCAGCCAAGCATTCATTGCCGTCTCCCGAAAAGCCGCGGCGCGACCCCGGTCGCGATCCGCCTGCCTCGTTCTTAGTTGTTGATTGAAATAGGAAAAATATGCCGCGTAGGCTATCACAGCGAGGCCCCGGGCGGTACCCCGCGGGCTGCGCCGGCATGACGGATGTCATGCGCGACGGCTGATCGCTGCGACTGCGATCGCGTTGCATGCAGGCGCAGCATCGACACACCCCGAAGGAGGTCGTCGATGTCCCGAGCCCCGAACCCCGTGCTGGCCGAGTTGCGTGCGGCCAGCAAGCACTACGGCAAGCAGCGCGCACTCGATGCGATCGACCTCGACGTACGCGGCGGCGAACTGCTCGCCCTGCTCGGCCCGAACGGGGCCGGCAAGACCACCGCGATCGGACTCATGCTCGGCCTGCTGCAGCCCGATGCGGGCGAAGTCCGCCTGTGCGGCGAGGCTCCGCAGTCGCTGACAGCGCGGCGAGCGGTCGGACTCATGCTGCAGACGGCCGGCATTCCCGACACGCTCAAGGTCGGCGAACTTCTCGACCTGACGCGCAGCTACTACGCCACGCCGCGCAGCGTGGCCGACTGCGTCGCCCTGGCCGGCCTCGACGGCCTGCTCGGACGCCGGTACGGAAAGCTTTCGGGCGGCCAGCAGCGGCGTGTGCAGTTCGCGCTTGCCCTGTGCGGCCGGCCGCGCATCCTCTTCCTCGACGAACCGACCACGGGCCTCGACATCGAAGCGCGCCAGGGGCTCTGGAAGGCCATCCGCGAACTCGTCGCCGAGGGCTGCGCCGTGCTCCTGACGACGCATTACCTCGAGGAGGCCGAAGCGCTTGCCGATCGCGTCGTCGTGCTCGCCAACGGCCGCGTCATCGCCGCAGGGTCGGTGCAGGACGTCCGTGCACGGGTCGCCCAGCGCCGCATCCGCTGCGTGTCGACGATCGAAACCGCACGTATCGCGGCCTGGCCGAACGTGCTCAGCGCGCAGCGTGATGACGAGCGCATCGACATCATCGCCGACATCGCCGAGCCGGTCGTGCGCCGCCTGCTCGCCGAGGATTCCGACCTGCGCGACCTCGAAGTGCAGCGCGCCGGACTCGCCGAGGCATTCATCGAACTGACCCGGGAGGCCGCATGATGGGCACGCTTGCAATCGCACCGCACAATCCGCTTTGCAGTTACCTGCTCGAGGCGAAGTACGAGTTCCTGCGCCTCTGGCGCACGCCCTCGTTCGTGTTGCCGACCTTGCTGTTTCCGGCCCTGTTCTACGTCCTGTTCGGCGTCCTGCTGACCGGCACGCGCGGCGGCGACATCTCGCGCTACCTGCTCGCGACCTATGGCGTGTTCGGCGTCATGGGTTCGGCCCTGTTCGGCTTCGGGGTCACGATCGCGATCGAGCGCGAGCAGGGACTGCTGCGCTACAAGCGGGCCTTGCCGATGCCGCCCGGCGCGCTGCTCGTCGCCAAGATGGCGATGGCTATGGTCTTCGCGAGCATGATCTCGGTCCTGCTCGCCGTGATCGCGATGACCCTGGCCGGCGTGAGCCTCGCGCCGACGCAATGGCTGCTGCTGTTCGTCGTCAACGTGCTCGGCGTGCTGCCGTTCTGCGCGATCGGCCTGTGGATCGGCACCCTGGTCGGCGGCTCGGCGGCACCGGCCGTCGTCAACATCCTCTACCTGCCGATGGCATTCCTGTCCGGCTTGTGGATGCCACTGTCGATCCTGCCCGCGATCCTCGGCAAGCTTGCGCCGGTCTGGCCGTCGTACCACCTCGCCCAGATCGCGCTCAAGGTCGTCGACCGCGATGCGGGCGGGCCGCTGTGGAAGCACCTGCTCGTGCTTCTCGTCGTCACGCTTGCGTGCTTCTTCCTCGCCCGCCGTCGCCTTGAGACATCCGAATGAAGCGCTGGCCCGAGCTTTCCGTGATCGGCGTGCTCGCCGCCACGCTCGTCTTCGCCGCGCTCGGTGACGGGACGCCGCGGACCGCATCGCCGGCGCGGCCCGACGCGCCTGCAGTGACGCCCGCAAGCGCGTCATTCGTGATCCGCGACGTGCGCGTGTTCGACGGCGACAAGGCGATCCAGTCGACCTCGGTGATCGTGCGCGACGGCCGCATCGAAGCGCTCGGCACGGATCTCGACGCGAGCGGGCTCGCCGTCGTCGACGGGCAGGGCAAGACCCTGATGCCTGGCTTCATCGACGCGCACGTGCACAGCTGGGGCGATGCGCGACGCGATGCACTGCGCTTCGGCACGACCACTGCGCTCGACCTGCACGGCGACCGCGGACGCCTCACCGACCTGAAGGCGCAACGCGAATCGCTCGCGCGCACCGGCGAAGCCGATCTCTGGGCCGCCGGCGCCGCCCTGACCGTACCGGACGGACACGGCACCCAGTTTGGCCTCGCGGTGCCGACGATCGAGGCGCACACCGATGTTGCCGCGTTCGTCGACGCGCGCATCGGCGAAGGCTCCGATGTCATCAAGCTCATCATCGAGGACCTCGGCGCATACGGCGGTACCCGGCGCTGGCCGACGCTCGATGCGCGCCAGGTCGGCGAGGCGATTCGGGCCACGCACGCGGCGCGCCGCATCGCGATCGCGCATGCCTCGCGCCAGGCCGATGCGTTGATGGCGGTCGAGGCCGGCGTCGACGGGCTCGGCCACGTGTTCATCGACGAAACGGCCAGTCCGGCCTTCCTCGAAGCGGCGAAAGCGCGCGATCTGTTCGTCGTGCCGACCCTGTCGGTCATGGCCGCCGGCTCGGGATCCGGCGATGGCCGCTCGCTGGCCGCCGATGCGCGCCTGCAGGCGTTCCTGACGCCTGCACAAGCGACCGCGCTGGCGGCGCGCTTCGACTTGATGGACGCGAATCCGCGCCTGCGCGAGAACGCGATCGCGAGCGTGCGCGCGCTGCATGCGGCAGGGGTCACGATCCTTGCCGGCACCGATGCGGGCAACCCCGGCACCGCGCACGGGGCAAGCATGCACGGTGAACTCGAACTGCTCGTGCGCGCCGGCCTCACGCCGCAGCAGGCGCTCGCCGCCGCGACCTCGTTGCCCGCGCGTCGTCTGGGCCTTGCCGAGCGCGGACGGATCGCGCCCGGCATGCGCGCCGACCTCGTCCTCGTCGACGGCGATCCGCTCGCGGACATCACCGCGACGCGCGCGATCGTGGCGATCTGGAAGAACGGCCATGCGGTCGAGCGCGCGCCGGCCGCCGCGACCGTGGTCGCTGCCGGTATCGCCCCGGCTGAGACCCTCATCAGCGGTTTCGACGACAGCGGGATCGATGCCGCCGGCGGCGGCAGCTGGCGCGACACGAGCGACACGATGATGGGCGGCGCGTCGAGTGCGAGCCATCGCCTCGTCGCGGGCGGTGCAGCGGGCAGCCCCGGCGCGCTCGAGGTCGAGGGCGAGATCAGGCCTGGCTTCGCGTTCCCGTGGGCGGGCGCGATGCTGTTCGTCGCCGCGACCCCGATGCAGCCGGTCGACTATTCGTCACGCCGCGAACTCGTGTTCCACGCGCGCGGCGATGGCCGCGAGATCCGCGTGATGCTGTTCTCGGGACCCTCCGAACAGGCGATGCCGAGCATGCAGGGCTTCATCGCCGGCGCGGAATGGACTGAGCACCGCATGCCGCTCGCCGATTTCGCCGGCGCCGATCCGGCCTTGCTGCGCGCGATCGCGTTCAGCGCGGGCGAACCGGCCGGGAAATTCCGTTTCCAGATCGATGGCGTAGAGTTGCGCTGAGCACGCGCGCTATCGCGATGCGCCGGCATGTCGCCCTCACCGATGGCTCCTCGTCCCTGACCCGATGAACGCACTGCACTCCCGATTGCTCGAATGGCGACGTCGCCTGATTCCCGAGGAACTGCAGCTCGGCTGGGTGCCGATCTACAACCTCGGCTACCTCGTGTTCCTGTTCATGCCGGCGTTGTTCGACTACCGCGGCAAGACCGAGCGCTACTGGATCGGAATGCAGGCCGGCATGCTGTGGCCGACCCTCGTCACGATCGCGGTGTTCCTGCCGCTCTACTTCACGTTCTATCGCGGCAACAGCCGCATCGCGATCCCGTGCATGCTCGCGATCGCCGGCCTCGGGTTCATCCTGTTGCCGATCAACGCGTTCGCCAATGCCTACATCATCTATGCGCTCGCGTTCGCCGCCTTCGTCGGGCGCTCGCTCGCGCTGCGCCTGGCCTGGATGCTCGGCATCCTGCTCGCCTTCCTGTTGCAGGTCGTCCTGATCGGTTTCCCGATCTTCATCTTTGCGCTGACCGCGGTCGTCGGCGTGGCGGTATTCTTCGGCAATCATTTCTACGGCGAGAACACGCGCAAGCGTGCCGAACTGAAGCTCTCGCACGACGAAGTGCGTCGGCTCGCCGCGCTCGCCGAACGCGAGCGCATCGGCCGCGACCTGCACGACCTGCTCGGCCATACCCTGTCGCTGATCGCGCTGAAGTCCGAACTCGCCGGTCGCCTGCTCGACCGCGACGCGTCCGCGGCGCGACGCGAGATCGACGAAGTCACGCGCGTCGCGCGCGATGCCCTGACCCAGGTGCGGCGCGCGGTTTCCGGCATTCGTGCCGCCGGACTCGCTGCCGAACTCGCGTCGGCACGGCTTCTTCTCGAATCCGATGGCGTCGCCTTCGAGTACGCGCTCGGCGACCTCGCCCTGACGCCCGAACTCGAGACCGCGTTCGCCCTGACGGTGCGCGAGGCGATCACGAACATCCAGCGCCATGCACGCGCGACCCATGCGAGCGTCAGCCTCGACGTCGACGGCGGCCAGGCACGCCTGCGCATCCGGGACGACGGACTCGGCGGCGCGATCGTGCCGGGAAATGGCCTCGTCGGCATGCGTGAACGCATCGGGGCGCTCGGCGGAAGCCTGCGCATCGATTCACGGCCCGGCGAGGGGACCGCCGTCGAGGCACGTCTCCCCCTGCCCGCAACGGGCGAGGTCTACGCGCAGGTCGATTCGCCGGTCCTCACCTTGCGCTGAACAGGCCGGCCGTGCCCGGATTTGCTACTTTGCGCGCATGAGTCCATGCCGTGGCCCCTGCCGATGATCCGTGTCCTGCTCGCCGAAGACCAGGCGATGGTGCGCGGCGCGCTGTCGGCCCTGCTCGGTCTCGAGACCGACATCGAAGTGCTCGGCGCGGTCGCCGACGGCGAAACGGCGTGGCGCGAGCTGCAACGCCTGAAGCCCGACGTGCTCGTCACCGACATCGAAATGCCGGGCCTGACCGGCCTTGAACTCGCCCAGCGCATCCAGCGCCACGAAATCCCGTGCAAGGTCGTCATCGTCACGACGTTTGCCCGTCCCGGGTTCCTGCGCCGCGCGCTCGATGCCGGCGTATCGGGTTACCTGCTCAAGGATGCGCCGGCCGAGAACCTGGCCGAGGCGTTGCGCAAGGTCCACCGCGGCGGACGCGCGATCGATGCCCAACTCGCGGTCGAGGCCTGGTCCGAGGCGGATCCGCTCAACGACCGCGAGCGCCAGGTCCTGCGCCTCGCCGGCGAAGGCGTGTCGGCAGCCGACATCGCAAGCCGCCTCAACCTCTCGCACGGTACCGTGCGCAACTACCTTTCCGAGGCGATCGGAAAGCTCGGCGTCGGCAACCGCATCGAAGCGGCCCGGCTCGCGCGGCAGAAGGGCTGGCTGTGAGAGGCCGGCAGGAGGGGATCGGTCGCGCGGGCACGGCGGGTGCCCGGCCTTCCGGGGCGCGCGCGGTGCACGCACGGTCGCCTGGCTCCGTCCTGAACCCGGTGCCTTGTCCCTGACCCGGCCTTCTGCTCTATTGCACCGCCCTCGTAGCCGATGCCTGCGACGAATCCGGGCGCTGCGCCGCCGGCCCGGATCGCCGACTCCGTTCACCCTTCCCGATTTCCGCTCTTGAAGAAAAGCGACTTCCATTTCGACCTGCCCGACGAACTGATCGCCCAGCAGCCACTGGACGAACGTTCCGCGAGCCGCCTGCTCGTGCTCGATCCGGTCGAGCGCGTGCGCGAGGATCGCTGGTTGCGCGAACTGCCTGAGCTGCTCGCGCCGGGCGACCTGCTCGTGTTCAACGATACGCGCGTGCTGCCGGCGCGGCTGCACGGGCGCAAGGCGAGCGGTGGCGCTGTCGAAATCATGCTCGAACGCGTCGTCGGCGCGCACGAGGCGATTGCCCAGCTCGGGGTCAGCAAGAAGCCGAAGGAGGGCGCGGCGATCGAGCTTGCCGACGGCTCGTTCGCGCGCGTGCTCGCCCGCGAGGGCGAATTCTTCCGGCTGCGCTTCGAAGCCGACGAGCCGCTCGAGAAGCTGCTGCTGCGGCTCGGTCGCATGCCGTTGCCGCCCTACATCCGGCGAGCGGCCGACAGCGCCGACAGCGAGCGCTACCAGACCGTTTTCGCGCGCGAACCCGGTGCGGTCGCGGCGCCGACCGCGGGCCTGCATTTCGATGCCGCGCTGCTCGACCGACTCGCTGCGCGCGGGATCGAAGCAGGCCATGTCACCCTGCACGTCGGTGCCGGCACGTTCCAGCCGATGCGCGCCGAACGGCTCGAAGAACACGTCATGCACCGCGAATGGCTCAACGTCGGCGCCGGGCTCGTCGAGAAGATCCGACGCACGCGCGAGCGCGGCGGGCGCGTCATCGCGGTCGGGACAACGGTCGTGCGTGCGCTAGAAAGCGCGACCCGTGACGGCGAACTCGAGCCGTTCGCCGGCGAGACGCAGATCTTCATCTTCCCCGGATATCGCTTCAGCAGCGTCGACGGCCTGCTGACGAACTTCCACCTGCCCGAATCGACCCTGCTGATGCTCGTCTCGGCATTCGCCGGGCGCGAGTTCGTGCTCGATGCCTACCGGCATGCCGTGCGCGAGCGCTATCGCTTTTTCTCGTACGGCGATGCGATGCTGATAAGGCGGGCGGCGCAGGCTTCCTGATACCGCTCGGCGTCGCGCATCCGCCACGCGTGAGCCACGACGATTCCCGACCCATTTCTCCGCAGCCTCCACGACCATGCAATTTTCCGTACTCGCCACCGACCATGCCGCCCGCCGTGGCCGCCTCGTTTTCGAGCGTGGCACGATCGAGACGCCGGCATTCATGCCGGTCGGCACCTACGGCTCGGTCAAGGCGATGACGCCGCGCGACATCGTCGAGATCGGCGCCGAGATCATCCTCGGCAACACGTTCCACCTGTTCCTGCGCCCCGGTCTCGAGGTGATCGGCGAGTTCGGCGGCCTGCACCGCTTCATCGGCTGGGACAAGCCGATCCTGACCGATTCGGGCGGCTTCCAGGTGTTCTCGCTCGCGCACAAGCGCAAGATCACCGAAGACGGCGTGACCTTCGCCTCGCCGGTCGACGGCTCGAAGGTCTTCCTTGGTCCCGAGGAATCTATGCACATCCAGCACGTGCTCGATTCCGACATCGTCATGATCTTCGACGAATGCACGCCGTATCCGGCGACCGTCGAGGTCGCCCGCGCGTCGATGGAGCTGAGCCTGCGCTGGGCCCGGCGCTCGCGACTTGCATTCGACGAACTCGGCAACCGCAATGCCTTGTTCGGCATCGTCCAGGGCTCGGTCCATCCCGACCTGCGCAAGCGTTCGGCCGATGCGCTGATCGAGACCGGCTTCGACGGCTACGCGATCGGTGGGCTCGCCGTCGGCGAGACCGAGGGCGAACGCAATGCGATGCTCGAGACGGTCGAGCCGTTCCTGCCGAAGGAAAAGCCGCGCTACCTGATGGGCGTCGGTCGCCCCGAGGACATCGTCGAGGCGGTCTGCCGCGGCGTCGACATGTTCGATTGCGTCATGCCGACGCGCAATGCGCGCAACGGTTTCCTGTTCACGCGCCACGGCACGCTGCGCATCCGCAACGCGAAGTACACGCGCGACACGCGAGTGATCGAGGACGGCTGCACGTGCTACACCTGCCGCTCGGGATTCAGTCGCGCCTACCTGCGTCATCTCGATCGCTGCGGCGAGATCCTCGCCAGCCAGCTCGCGACGATCCACAACCTGCACCACTACCAGCAGTTGATGAAAGGCCTGCGCGAGGCGATCGGCGAAGGCCGGCTCGCCGACTTCGTGGCCGCGTTCCGCGCGCAGCGCGCCGACGCGGAAGTGCCGGCCGGCACGGCTTGAGCGCGCGAACGGTTCGCCGCGCGACGGCCGGCGTGCGTGCGGAGCGTGCTCGCAAGGCCCGGCCCCGCAGCGGTACCATCGATGTTTCGCGGCTGCGCACACCGGCGCCGGCTGCCCCTGCGGACTGCCCACACGCATGAAAACCCTGCTCGTCACCGGCGGCGCCGGCTTCATTGGCGGCAACTTCGTGTTCGATGTGCACGCGCTCGGCGGTTACCGCATCATCAACCTCGATGCGCTGACCTATGCCGGCAATCGCGAGACGCTCGCCGCGCTCGAAGGGCTCGATACCTATGCCTTCGTGCATGGCGACATCGGCGATCGGGAGCGCGTCGCCGCGCTGCTCGCCGAGCATCGGCCGACCGCGATCGTCAATTTCGCGGCCGAGTCGCACGTCGACCGTTCGATCGACGGGCCGGCCGCATTCGTGCAGACGAACGTCGTCGGCACGCTGAACCTGCTCGAATGCGCGCTCGCGTACTGGCGCGGCTTGCCGCTCGATCGTCAGGACGCGTTCCGCTTCCTGCACGTGTCGACCGACGAAGTCTACGGTTCGCTCGGACCGGTCGGGCGTTTCAGCGAGGAGTCGCCGTACCAGCCGAACTCGCCCTATTCGGCATCGAAAGCCGCATCCGACCACCTCGTGCGCGCGTTCCACCACACCTACGGCCTGCCGGTGCTGACCACGAACTGCTCGAACAACTACGGTCCGTACCAGTTTCCCGAGAAGCTCATTCCATTGATGATCCAGAAGGCGCTGGCCGGCGAAGCGCTGCCGGTCTACGGCGACGGGCGCAACGTGCGCGACTGGTTGTACGTCAAGGACCACTGCAGCGCGATCCTGCGCGTGCTCGAGATCGGGCGCGTCGGCGAGGTGTACAACGTCGGCGGGGATGCCGAACGCGAGAACATCCAGGTGGTGCGCACGATCTGCGCACTGCTCGACGAGCGTCGGCCGCTGGCCGACGGCCGCAAGCGCGAAACCCTGATCAGCCACGTTAGGGACCGCCCCGGCCACGACCGCCGCTATGCGATCGACGCCTCGAAGATCAAACGCGAACTCGGCTGGCGCGTGACCGAGAGTTTCGAGTCCGGCCTCGCGAAGACGGTCGACTGGTACCTCGCCGAACAGGCGTGGGTGCAGCGCGTGCTCGACGGCAGCTACCGCATGCAGCGCCTCGGCACCTGATCACCCCGCAACCGAGCCAATGTCCGAATCGCCGCAAGGCAGGGCCGCGACCACCAACGCAGCAGCAACGCCGCAACAGTCATCGAAGCCCGCGCCAGATGTCGGTAGGAGCGCCCCTGGGCGCGAAAGCAAT
>CAZPLY010000024.1:36763-49132 GCA_964587775.1 uncultured Dokdonella sp. | reverse complement strand
GGCGCGGGCTTCGATGGCATCTACGGCGTTGCCGCTTACGGCCCCGGCCGCGACCGAATCCCGCCGCACATCCGAACCCCGCCGCAAGATTGCATCGCGACCAGGGTCGCTCCTGCAAAAAAAGATGGCGCGGGCTTCGATGGCATTTACGGCGTTGCCGCTCACGGCCCCGGCCGCGACCGAATCCCGCCGCACATCCAAACCCCGCCGCAAGATTGCATCGCGACCAGGGTCGCTCCTACAAGAAACACGGCGCGGGTTTCGATGAGACGTACGGCGTCCCGCCCACCTGTAGGAGCGGCCCCGGCCGCGACCCAACCTCGCCGCGCACCCAAACCCCGCCGCAAGAATCCATCGCGACCAGGGTCGCTCCTACAAAAACACGGCGCGGGCTTCGATGGCATCTACGGCGTTGCCGACCACGGCCCCTGCCGCGACCGCCGCCCGCCACCACCTTGGCTTTTCCCCTCCCGCCGCTATGATCGGCGACCGGAAAAACGCGCGGGAACCCGACCCATGTCACGCTGGAAAGCTGCCGGAATCCATCTTTCGATCAGCATCCTGATCGGTCTGCTGGTGCTCGCGTTGCTGTTTCTTGTCTGGTACCCGGGGCCGTACTTCAAGGCGGCCGGCGGACAGGACCTCGCCTTGACGCTGATCGGAATCGACCTTGTACTCGGGCCGATATTGACGCTGATCGTCTTCAGGTCGGGAAAGCCGGGACTCAAGTTTGATCTCTGCGTTATCGCCCTCGCACAAGGCATCGCCCTTATGTACGGGTTGAACGTGATCGCATCGGCCCGCCCGGCCTTCATCGTGGCTGCTCTTGATCGTTTCGTCGTTGTCGCCGCCAACGAGATTGAGCCGACGGATCTGGCCGATGCCAGGAATCCCCGATTCTCGAGAATTCCCTGGACGGGACCGATGCACGTGGCCGCACGCCTGCCGACCGATCCCCAGGAACGCAGCGATCTTGTCTTTGCGGGATTCGCCGGCCGTGACGTACAAAATCAACCGAGATATTTTGTGGACTACGTGGACGAAGCCAGCAACCTGCTGGCCCATGCAGCACCCTTGGCTGAGCTCCGCCACAAAGACAAGGATGCGCCAGCGGCGATCGATGCATGGTTGCAGCGCCACGCACTGGATGAAGCGAAGGTGGTCTGGGTACCCGTCGATGCACGCAACGCAAGCATGTCGATGTTGCTCGAAGCGAACACGGGCCGGATCATGGGCGTGCTCGAGATCGATCCGGCGCGATGAGCTCGACGCGGGCCGCCTCTTCCATCCGACCATCGATGACAGGACTTGTCACAAGTTGACGATTGCGGGGCAGATAGGCGCCCATTCGCCTGGGCTGGGTCGTCCACCCTCCTCTGCCACCGTTCTGCGACAATGTGACGGCGGGCACGGAACGGCCGCTCATCCTCGTTTCGCGTCCGCCCGTCTTGTGACGAGAGTCACCGAACCGCATGAAGCCGGACCGTACCAGTTCGAATGGCACGGTTGCTGCAATTGCTTCCGCCAAGCTTCCGGCTTTTGTCGAAGCGGGCGGCCAGGAATGCATTCCCGGGTCGACCGGACCGGGAGTCACAAAGGGGCAATCCGGATTACCTTTTCAATCATCTCCAGGGAATCAAGACCATGAACATCAAGAATACCCAAGGCTTCACGCTGATCGAACTCATGATCGTCGTTGCGATCATCGCGATCCTCGCTGCAATCGCGCTGCCGGCTTATCAGGACTATGTGATCCGCTCGCAGGTATCGGAAGGCGCAGTGCTCTCGGATGGCGCCAAGACGGCCATTGCCGAAACGTTCTCGAACACGGGCGTCGCGCCGGCAACCAACGCCGCCGCTGGCTTGGCGAGCGCCGCGTCGATTACCGGCAAGTATGTGACCCAAGTTGCGGTTGGCGCGAACGGTGTCGTCACGGCCACCTATGGCAATCGCGCCAACGCCGCCATCGCGGGCGATACGCTGACCTTCACGCCTACGTTCGCTGCGGATGCCGGCTCGACCGTCTGGACCTGCGCCTCGGCCATCCAGCCGAAGTACCTCCCGACGATCTGCCGCGCCGGCCAGAACTGATACCTGGCTCTCGTTACGCAAGAAGGCCACCCTCCGGGGTGGCCTTTTTGTTGAGAGATGGCATGACAAGTGCTTCCCAGATACTGCTGTACCACTCGCCACCGGCAGGAATCTCATGAACAAGCAGACGATCCGTGGATTCACGCTCATTGAATTGATGATCGTGGTAGCAATCATCGCGATCCTCGCGGCGCTCGCCATGCCGGCTTATCAGGACTATGTGATCCGCACCCAGGTTTCGGAAGGTGCAGTACTCGGCGATGGCGTGCGGGTGCATGTGTCGGAAGTCTTCTCGAATCAGGGCGCGGTTCCTGCCGACAACGCGGCCGCCGGCCTACCCGGCCCTGCGAGCATCACCGGAAAGTACGTGAGTTCGGTAACGGTCGGCGGTGGCCTCGTGACCGTCGCCTTCAGCGGCGCCGCACCGCAACGCGCCAATGCCGCCCTTGCGGGCAGTTCCCTCGTCTTCACGCCAGCGCCCGACGTCAATGCAGGTTCGCTCAACTGGACATGCTCGAGCGCGATTTCACCGAAGTACCTGCCGACGATCTGCAGGGCCGGCCAGAACTGATCTTCTTGCAAGAGGTGCCTGGCGCGAGCGTGAGATGATGCGACTCCTGGTCGGTGCCATGCCGGCCCGCGCAGAAGGCTCCCTAGCCGTGGCAAGAATCAGTCCGACCCTGTTGTGGGCCGCCCTCGCGGTGGTCGCCGTGGCACTGTACTCGCTCGGTCTGGGCGGCGGGTTCGAGTTCGATGACTACCCGAATATCGTCGACAACCGCGCGGTGCAGGTCACGACGCTGGAACCGGCACGTTGGCTGGAGGCAATCCAGTCGTCCCCGGCATCCGACCTCAGACGGCCGCTCGCGTTTCTGAGTTTCGCAGTCGACCACTATGTGGCCGGCCTCGATCCCCGCGTCATGAAGGGCGTCAATATAGGCCTGCACGTGCTCAACGGCTGGCTTCTGTTTCTGCTCATCCGAATGCTCGCGCCATATGCGGCATCCAACGAAGAACGTTTGAGCCACGAACAGGCCGGCCTGCTGGCCGCCTGCGTCTCGGGGATCTGGCTTCTGCATCCCATCAACCTGACATCGGTCCTGTATGTCGTACAGCGGATGGAAAGCCTCTCGAACCTGTTCGTGCTGGCTGGGCTGATGTTGTATGCAGGCGCGAGGATTCGACAGGCACAGGACAGGAAAGGCAGTGCATGGCGACTCTGGATCGGCGTTCCGATGTGCACCTTGGTCGGTCTCGGCGCCAAGGAAACCGCCCTTCTGCTGCCGCTTTATGCATGGCTGCTTGAAGTATGTGTATTTCGTCGCGGGATCGGTGCACGCAACAGCCTGCGCACCTATTTTGTGATCCTGCTCTGGATTCCGGGAACCATTGCGTCTGCATGGATGCTCTCACGAGCCCTCGCGCCGGAAAGCTACGCATTTCGCGAGTTCACGCTGATCGAGCGGATGTTGACAGAACCACGGGTGCTAATGGACTACGCTCGCTGGATCCTGTTTCCACTGCCAGGCTCATTCTCGTTCTTTAGGGATTCATACGCGGTCTCCACTAGCTTGCTTCAGCCGTGGAGCACGATTCCCGCAATCCTTGCCGTCATCGGCGCAATCGCTGGAGCATTCGCGCTTCGCCATGCGCGTCCTCTGCTTGCCTTGGGCGTCCTCGTGTTCTTCGCTGCGCATGCGATGACCGCCACGTTCATTCCACTCGAACTGGTCTTCGAACACCGAAATTATTTCGCGAGCGCCGGCCTCATCCTCGCGATCTGCGAGCTAGCGCTGCGTCCGTTGCGCAATCACGACAGGAAGTTTCAGGGCTTGGTCCTAGTCATTCCTCTGCTCGCCCTCGTATCGGCAGGCACGCTGTTCGTCCGCGCAAAGGACTGGGGAAACCCGCTTCGTCTTGCTCATGCCGAAGCCTCACTCAACCCGACCTCGCCGCGCGCGGCCTTTAATCTCGGGCGCACCTACTTCAATCTCGCGGTTGCTACCCGCGAACCTTCCCTCGTGGCCAGAGCTTTCGAGACCTTGCGACGGGCGGCTGCCTTGCCCCGCTCGGGCATCCTTCCTGAGGCAGGCCTGATAATACTGGCTTCACGCACTGGCCGCGCGATCGAAGATGCCTGGTGGGTCAACATGCAATCGAAACTGCGCCAGAGACCGTCGATGGTTGAGGATGCGGCCGCCTTGCGCAACCTGATGCAATGCCGGCGCGACGGGGCATGCAAACTCGACACCGAGCAGATGGCGCATACGTTCATCGCGGCGCGCAAGTCCGGCAAACCCCTGCCCGCGGTGCTCTACAGTTTCGCCATATTTGCCTACAACGACCTGAAGGACCCCGACCTGGCGTTGCAACTCGCGACCGAGGCCGCACGGGCCTCAAGAGATCCACAGTATCAGATCAATCTGGCCGGGCTGCTGATTGACTTGGGGCGCCTCGATGAGGCCGCAGCAGAAATCCGGTCGCTCGAACGACGGCTGTCGGTCGGCGAGCATCGGAGCGACGTCGCGGAATTGAACGAGCGCCTGAAACAAGGCAATTCTGGAAAATTGCATTGACTGAGGCGACTTGACTGTCAATGGCGGCAAGGAGTTATCTGCTGACTGCGCGCGCTTCGCGGTCGACACACGATTCAGCAGTCGATACGGCGATACACATGGAAGCAAGTCTTGAGATCGCCCTTCCCCTGTACCGGTTTCGGGAAAGTTGACTCGACGTCCGTCATTCGCTCGAAATCAGTGAAGCGTTCTTCCACGTCGGCGACAATATCTCGATGTCGCACATGGCCCAAGCTGCGTACCCGCCTTTTCGTGGATGTCGTGTAGAGGATCGCGTAGCGTGTCGTCGCGCCGAACAACATGCGCAGGTGCGTTTCGTATACGTGGTCCTCGACAAGATGAAAGATCACGTCCAGCGACAAGGCGAGGTCAGCTTTCTCGCCCGAGTACTCGTCGAGATGCAAGAAACGGAACCCGGGCACGCCCTCGAATCGGGCACGGCATCGTTCTATGGCTTCGATGCTGACATCCAGTCCCAGGTACTCAGGATACGTCGCCAGTGACAACTGATGACCATCGCCGCACCCGAACTCGACGACGCTCGAGACTTGGTGATCCTTCACAAACCGGTTGAGAATGGCTGCTTTGTACTCAGCTGGTTCGCCATAAGACCCTTCGCCGGAATCCCCGCCGAGACGGTAGCGGTGCTGCCAGTAATCTTGCGAACCGGTGAATCGCACGAGCGGGAACCAACGGCTGATAAACCTCATGACACGCTCCAGTAGTGTCAGGCGTAAACGGACGGCGATGATCAGGAAGCGGGCTTCGTTCTTGTGAAGACGTATCCGGCCGCTCCCACCAAGTCGATCCCGACGGTCACTATCCGCAACAACAGGGCAAGCGCGACAGCAGAATCAAGGCCTACTTGCGGAGATGCAAGCCATACGAAAACACCCTCGCGTGGCCCGATCCCGCCGGGGAACACAACCGCCAGAGTACCCGCGGCAACAGCAATCCCGTAACTGCCGGCGATGCTGGCGAGGACCTTGAGCTCGACAGATGGCGCGACACTCGATGCCACGACGGCAGTCAGTGCGAACAACAAGCCCCATTGCGCCCATACATAGAGCGCACCTGCGTGGATATGCGAGCGAACTGGGCTTATCTCGTCGAACGAGTTAAACCCGAGCCGCCGAGCCAGAGCCGCGGAACGAAAAAGTGTTGACGAAAACACTGCGGGCAGCACCACTGTTCCGAGCACACCGAGGGCGACGGTGAGCGGTGACATCTTCCAGTTGATTGCCACGAAGTAGAGGGAAACACCCGCCAGACCTGAAACGATCAGCGAATAGGCTGCCTCGTACACGCTCGCCAGCACAACCTCGGCGGGACGCGCGACCGTCGAGTTGGTGGCGACTCTGGCGGCAATTCCGGCGACTTTCCCTGGTACGTACTTGCCCATCAGTACCAGCGCGTTCTGCGCGAATGCAACCCGCCACGGAATCAGGGCGCCCGATGTTCCGTAAAGAAAATAGCGCCATGACGCCGCGGAGAGGAACGTGCTGCCGAGTGCCAAAGCACTGACCATGAGTTGCGACGTGAGCGAAAGGCTGATCTGCAACTTCGAGCCTGCGAGTAGGCGCCACAAGCCAACGACGCAGATAGTCAGGCCCAACCAGATAACACCATGTGTCAGCAGCAATTTCAGATACCGCCTGGAAAACGCCAATGGACTAACCTTTACCGTCATTGATGCAGCCTCGAATTGGCGAGAGTCGCCAAGCGATCGGCATAGCTGACGGCAACGGCATTCCAGTCATACTGCAGCAACGCATCGGAGCGGTTGAATACAACGCCGCTTGAAGACTGTCGGACGGCTGCAACCAAGGCGATGGCCAATGCCATTGGATCATTCGGGGGAATCAAGGTGCCGAACCCGGCGCTCGAAACAATCCTGCGACAGGACGGGAAATCCGTGGTCACAATATTGCACCCGCAGCCCGCCGCCTCGACCAGCGTCAATCCGAATCCCTGCTCATCAGTGAATGGCGCCGCGAGGACCGCAGCGTGCCGATACAGCTCGGGCAGGTTTTCGTTGGCCACACCGCCAAGCAGGTCAACCTTTGCCGCTACTCCTTGAGAAGCGATCAAGCTCGTCAGATCGGCTTGCAAAGGTCCTCCGCCAGCGATTACGAGTCGCGTCTCGGGAATCTCCGCGACGACCCTCGCGAACGCCTCGACGAGCACTTCGAGCCCTTTGCCTTGAACGAGGCGTCCGACGTACAGGATTCCGGCGCGCTTGATAGGCAGACTCGAAGGGACGAACAGCTCGAGCAGATCCACGCCCATTGGCGCAACCTCGATCTTGCTTGCCGGGATCCCGAGGCACTCCATCGTAGTCCTGAGCTTCTCGCCGACTACCGTTATGCAATCGGGCGCCCTCAGAATCCAGCGAATCAAACGCCCAAATGTCCTGCCTGCGAGCCGATTCAGGTCGGAGCCGTGCGAGGTCACGAGCAGCGGCGGATTCGGTGCGAAAAGCCGGGCGAGCGCACAGACCAGGCCTTGCGGAACAAGCCAGTGAGCATGAACGACTGCGACCTGTTGCGTCCTGCAAACACGTCGGAAAGCAAGAAGTTGTGCCAATAGAAAGAAAGGCACAAGCATCCATTTCCACCTTGCGGCGCTGAGATTGGAAAGAATCCCCCCTTCATATGCCAGCCGCTCAAGACTGTCCGACGCATAGCGAAATCTACTGACCTCTACACCATCCAATTCCTCAAATCGACGGGCGCCCTTCGAATGTGGGGCGAGCACGATGACCTTGAATGCAGGGACCAATCGGCGACAAAGTTCATGGATGAACGCAGGCTCACGGTCGCCTTGCCACCGTGGATAGGTCGACGAAAGAACCAATAGCGTCTTGCGATTCTGGTCACACGCCGGATTGCTATTCACGACGGTAGGTCAATGATGTGATCTGCTCGGAAATCAATCCGATAAGAAAAATTATCACCGACGCACTGAATAGCAATGCGCTCATGTTGGTGAATCGGTGCTCGGTAATGAACGTGTACGTGTAGTACCCAAGACCGACGAGAAAGAAGAAGATGCTCGCAGGCGCGAACAACTTCAGCGGAGAATACAGAGTTGCAATCTTGAAGATGATCAGCAGGAAGCGGATGCCATCCTTGAATGGCCGGATATGGCTCCCCGACCCAACCCTCTTGTGTACCGGGATCGGTTCGTAGCTCACGGCGTAGGCGCTGCGAAAGAACGCCATCGTGCAGGTGGTCGGATACGAGAAGCCGTTCGGCAGCAGATGCAGGAACTCGCGAAACTTGTCCGCGCGCACCGCGCGGAAGCCAGAGGTCAGGTCCTTCACGTCGAATCCGGTCATGCGACTGGCCAGCCAGTTGTAAAGCGTATTGGCGAGTCCGCGATGGAAGTTCGCCTGGCCCGATCCATCGCGCGCGCCGACCACCATGTCGTAACCTTCGCCGAGGCGGGCCAGCAGGCGTTCGATCAGGATTGGATCGTGCTGGCCGTCAGCATCCATGAAGACGATCGTTTCACCGTTCGCCTCGCGCGCACCACGCTTGATCGCCGCGCCGTTACCCATGGAGTACGGCTGGCGGAGAGTGCGCACGCCATGCTCTACGCAGAGGGCCGGCGTTTCGTCGGTCGAACCGTCGTCGACGACGATGATCTCTGCGCCCGGCTGGGCGGCCTTCAGTCGCGGCAGCAACGCCGCCAAAGCCGGGGCCTCATTCTTGGCCGGCAGGACAATGCTGAGCATGGGCTCCCCTTGCGATCATGCGTGGCAGTCGAGGGATTCTATGTGCGATCCAGAGCCATTTGGGATTTTCCCCCCAACGGCTGGAAGCAACGAGGCGTCCTGGCGAGCGGGCACGACCGCGCTCGGGCAGGTTTGCGCGCGGCCGCCCGATTTTGGCTCGTGCAGGAGAGCACCTGGGCAATTCAACCTCCTCGCAAGATGGGGCGTGGCCGGGCCGGCCCTATAGCGAATCAGGGGGAAGGCGGGATCGCGACACCGACCGCACCTGCCGAGACACGGTGGGAACGTTGTGCCGGACGGTGAAGGCCGGAAAGCCGGCGAATGTGAACCCCGGCGTGCAAATGGCCGCCGTCTTGCTGTAGATTCACAGCATTGACAGGGGGTTACGCGGACTTCTTATGGCGACACAGTTGAACCCGGGGACTCTGGCCGGCCTCTCCGGCGTCAGCAAACGGCTCGTCGCGGAGGGCATCCTCGGCGAAATCGACGCGCGCAAGGCGCTCGAGGACGCGACCAAGCAGAAGATTCCGATCGGCGCATGGCTGACCGAGAACGGCCTCGTCTCGAGCGCGCAGCTTGCGCTGGCCTCGGCCTTCGAGTTCGGCGTGCCGCTGTTCGACGTGACCGCGCTCGATCTCTCGCAGATCCCGCTCAAGCTGGTCAAGGAAGAACTGATCCAGAAGCACAAGGCCCTGCCGCTGTTCAAGCGCGGCAACCGCCTGTTTGTCGGCGTTTCCGACCCGACCAACCTGCGTGCGCTCGACGACATCAAGTTCCAGTCCAACCACATCATCGAGCCGATCCTCGTCGACGAGCAGCAGCTCGAACGTGCGATCGAGCAGGCGCAGACGGCAAGCAGCAATGTCATCCAGGGCATGGATGGCGATGACGAGGGGCTCGAGAACCTCGACCTCGGCGATGTCAGCGGCGAGGAGGAAGGCGGCAGCGGCGTCGATGCACAGGGCGGCGATGACGCGCCGGTCGTGCGCTTCGTCAACAAGGTGCTCGTCGATGCGATCAAGCGCGGCGCCTCGGACATCCATTTCGAACCGTATGAACTCAATTACCGCGTGCGCCTGCGCATGGACGGCATGCTCAAGCATGTCGCCTCGCCGCCGGTGAAGATGACGCCGCGCATCTCCTCGCGCATCAAGGTCATGGCCGGCCTCGACATCGCCGAGAAGCGCGTGCCGCAGGACGGCCGCATCAAGCTCAATCTTTCCAAGACCAAGTCGATCGACTTCCGCGTCAGCACCTGCCCGACCCTGTTCGGCGAAAAGATCGTGATGCGCATCCTCGATGCCTCGGCGGCCAAGCTCGGCATCGAGAAGCTCGGCTACGAGGAAGACCAGCAGAAACTGTTCCTCGACGCGATCGAGAAGCCCTACGGCATGGTGCTCGTGACCGGCCCGACCGGCTCGGGCAAGACCGTGTCGCTGTACACCGCGCTCAACATCCTCAATACCGAAGGACGCAACATCTCGACGGTCGAGGATCCGGTCGAAATCCGCCTGCAAGGCGTCAATCAGGTGCAGCAGAACGTCAAGCGCGGCATGACCTTTGCGGCGGCGCTGCGCTCGTTCCTGCGCCAGGATCCCGACATCATCATGGTCGGCGAAATCCGCGACCTCGAAACGGCCGAGATTGCGATCAAGGCCGCCCAGACCGGCCACATGGTGCTTTCGACCCTGCATACGAACGATGCGCCGCAGACGGTCGCGCGCCTGATGAACATGGGCATCGCGCCATACAACATCACCTCGTCGGTCACGCTCGTCATCGCCCAGCGCCTTGCGCGCCGGCTGCATGACTGCAAGCGGCCGATGGTGCTGCCGAAGGCCGCCCTGCTCGCCGAGGGCTTCAGCGAGGCCGATATCGATGCCGGAATCACCTTGTTCGAGGCGGTCGGCTGCTCGGGCTGCAACGAAGGCTACAAGGGCCGCACCGGCATCTACCAGGTGATGCCGATGAGCGAGGAAATCCAGAAGATCGTGCTCGCCGGCGGCAATGCGCTGCAGATCGCCGCCGAGGCGAAACGCATCGGCATCAACGATCTGCGAGCTTCCGCACTGTTGAAGGCCAGGGCCGGTGTTACAAGCCTTGCCGAGATCAATCGCGTGACCAAGGACTAAGCCATGGCAACCACTGCTACCGCAAGAGCCGGCGTCAAGACGAGTACGGGCAAGTCGCGCGCCGCGATAAGCCAGTTGCAGACCTACACCTGGGTCGGCCTCGACAAGCGCGGCCAGCGCATGAAGGGCGAGCAGCAGAGCAAGTCGGTCGGCCTCGTCAAGGCAGAGCTGCGCCGCCAGGGCATCAACCCCCAGACGGTCAAGGCCAAGGCAAAACCGCTGTTCGGGAAAGCTGGCAAGACGGTCACTCCACGCGAAATTGCGATCTTCGCACGCCAGCTCGCGACGATGATGGCGGCCGGCGTGCCGATGGTGCAGGGCTTCGAGATCGTCGCCGGGGGCCAGACCAATCAGCGCATGAAGGACATGCTGATCGACATCAAGACCGAGATCGAGGGCGGCCAGTCGCTGCACGAGGCGCTCGGCAAGTATCCGGTCCAGTTCGACGAACTGTTCCAGAACCTCGTCAAGGCCGGCGAATCGGCCGGCGTGCTCGACACGATCCTCGATACGGTCGCCTCGTACAAGGAAAACATCGAAGCGATCAAGGGCAAGATCAAGAAGGCGATGTTCTACCCGGCGATGGTCATCGCGGTCGCGGTCATCGTTTCGGCGATCCTCATGATCTTCGTGATCCCGATGTTCGAGGATGTGTTCAAGGGTTTCGGCGCGGACCTGCCCGCGTTCACGCAGATGCTGATCAGCATGTCGCGTTTCATGGTCGCGTACTGGTGGATGATCCTGTTGTTCGGCGTCGGCGGTGTCGTGGCGATCGTGATGCTCTACAAGCGATCGTACAAATTTGCGCATCTTGTCGGCCGCATAATGCTCAAGCTGCCGATCGTTGGCGAGATCCTGCGCCAGTCCGCGATGGCGCGCTTCGCGCGCACGCTCGGCGTCACGTTCAAGGCCGGCGTGCCTCTCGTCGAGGCGCTCGATTCGGTGGCCGGCGCGACAGGCAGCGTGGTCTACAACGAGGCGGTCAAGCGCATCCGCGAGGATGTCGCCGTCGGCCACCAGTTGCAGCTTGCGGTGCGCCAGACTGGTCTGTTCCCGAACATGGTCGTGCAGATGATCGCGATCGGCGAGGAATCGGGTGCGCTCGACAAGATGTTGTTCAAGATTGCCGAGTTCTACGAACAGGAAGTCAACGATGCGGTCGATGCGCTGTCGAGCCTGCTCGAGCCGTTGATCATGGTCGTCCTTGGCGTACTCGTCGGCGGCATGGTCATCGGCATGTACCTGCCGATCTTCAAGCTCGGTGCGGTGGTCGGCTGACCGTTCGCCCCTGCCCCGCTCCGCAACAAGAAACGCGCACCCCGGTGCGCGTTTCTTGTTTGTACCGCCGCGAATCTTTGTAGGAGCGGCCCTGGCCGCGACCGAATCTCGCCGCAAGGTTGGGTCGCGACCGGGGTCGCTCCTACAAGAGAAATACGGCGCGGGATTCGATGCGGCGTTGCCGCTCAGTTGTAGGAGCGGCCCCGGCCGCGACCGAATCTTGCCGCCGATTGCATCGCGACCAGGGTCGCTCCTACCGAACGACGGCGCGGGCTTCGCCGGAATCTACGGGGTCGCCGCAAACTTGTAGGAGCGGCCCGGGCCGCGACCGAATCTCGCCGCAAGGTTGGGTCGCGACCGGGGTCGCTCCTACAAGAGAAATACGGCGCGGGGTTCGATGGCATTTGCGGCGTTGCCGCTTATGGCCCTGGCCGCGATCGAACATGGCCGCAGATTGCATCGCGACCGGGGTCGCTCCTACCGAACGACGGCGCGGGATTCGCCGGAATCTACGGGGTTGCCGCAAACTTGTAGGAGCGGCCCGGGCCGCGAC
>CAZPLY010000024.1:0-36663 GCA_964587775.1 uncultured Dokdonella sp. | reverse complement strand
TTCGCCGGAATCTACGGGGTTGCCGCAAACTTGTAGGAGCGGCCCGGGCCGCGACCGAACATTGCCGCTGATTGCATCGCGACCAGGGTCGCTCCTACAAGAGAAACACGGCGCGGGTTTCGATGACGGTGACGGCGTTACCGCAAACTTGTAGGAGCGGCCCGGGCCGCGACCGAGAATTGCCGCAGATTGCATCGCGACCCGAGTTCGGCGTGGGATTCGATGGCCGGGGACGGTTCGCCGTGCCGCCTCGAAGACGGCACAATGCGGCTTGTCCAGGGGAACGGGATCGACGATGGATTTCACATGGCTTGAAGATCCGGCATGGCTGATCCCGCTGACGGGGGTGCTCGGACTGCTCGTTGGCAGCTTTCTCAATGTCGTGATCCTGCGCCTGCCGAAGCGGCTCGAACACGACTGGCATGCGCAAGCGCGCGAGTTTCTCGGCCAGGAAGCGACGGCCGCGGCCGAGGCGCCGCCTGACCTCGTCTTCAAGGGTTCGCATTGCACGCACTGCAAGCACGCGCTGTCGCCGCTCGACAACATTCCCTTGCTGAGCTTCCTGTTCCTGCGCGGCCGCTGTCGCTACTGCAAGGCGCCGATCTCATGGCAATACCCGTTGATCGAGCTGATCAGCGCGCTGGCCTGCGCGGTGGTCGCCTGGAAATTCGGCTTCGGCTGGCAGCTCGTGGCCGCGCTCGTGTTCACGTGGATCCTGATCGCGGCCTCGGGGATCGACGCGCGCACGCAGCTGCTGCCCGACCAGCTCACCCTGCCCTTGCTGTGGATCGGCCTGCTGATCTCGCTGGTGCCGCTGTTCGTCGATGCGCCCGGTGCGATCGTCGGCGCGGCAATCGGCTACCTGAGCCTGTGGTCCGTGTTCTGGCTGTTCAAGCTGCTGACCGGCAAGGAAGGCATGGGCTACGGCGATTTCAAGCTGCTCGGCGCGCTGGGCGCGTGGATGGGCGCATACGCGCTGCTGCCGATCATCCTGCTGTCGTCGCTGATCGGCGCGATCATCGGCGGCCTCGTGCTGGCACTGAGCGGCAAGGGGCGCGAAACGCCGATCCCGTTCGGCCCTTTCATCGCGGCCGCCGGCTGGGTCTGGTTCGTGTTCGGCGAACCGCTGCTGGCGATGTATCGCGCGTGGTTCTTCGTGGGTGGGTAGATGCGTGCCTGGCGCGCTTCGTGGTACGTCGGCGGCCGGCGTGCGGGGGCTTCCCTCATCCGGCGCTGCGCGCGGCCGTTGTCCCGCTGGAGGGCGGACCTCGATCCTGACGGGAGAAGGGATGCGGGAATGGTGGGCGGTGCAGGGATCGAACCTGCGACACCTGCCGTGTGAAGGCAGTGCTCTACCGCTGAGCTAACCGCCCACGGAAACGAAAGTGGTGCCGGAAATAGGAATCGAACCTACGACCTCATCATTACGAATGACGCGCTCTACCAACTGAGCTATTCCGGCGTCGAGGGGCCGCGAATTATAGGGATTCGGGCCGCAGGGGACAAGCGGGGCGGCGTTGGGGGCAGGCGGCCCAGCGGCAACGCCATCACGGCGAACGATGCCGCGGCGGATATCGGCAGGAGCCACCCCGGTTGCGATTCAACGGCGCGTTGCAATCCAATCGTGCAGCAACGAGGTTGCGCGGCGGGACTGATTTCGCGACCGGGGTCGCTCCTGCATGAGATCGATCGCGGCGCGCGCTCTTACCAGCACTCGGCGACGGTGGCCGAACCGGAGATCGTCTTGACGCCCATCTGGTTGATCGTCAGCGTGCCGCAGCGCGTGTCATTGGCCTGCCCGCCCTGCGGCGTTGCGGTCAGCGTGTAGGTTGTCGCGCCCACGTCACTGATCCTGATCGCGTAGCGCGCGTCGCCCTGGCGCGGCGACTGGTCGAGCGGCGCCGCCAACGTGCTGTAGCGCGTGTACGTGCGGTCGGTCGAATAGGCGCGCTCGAGCATCTGGACGAGTTCGAGCATGTCGGTCTTGGCCTGGCCACGACGCGACTTGCGCACGCTGTCCTGATAGCTCGGCAGCGCGATCGCGGCCAGGATCGCGACGACCGCGACAACGATCATCACCTCGATGAGCGTGAATCCCCTGATCTGCTTCACGTGCGACTCCTCTGCCCCGTCAAATCCGGTTCGGCATGATGCCGAACCGGGCACTTCGTTTCGTTTCACGATCGAACCCTTGCGAGGCGCAACCGCATCAGCGGATCTGCTTCCACGAGATGCGTCCGCACGGGATCGCCTTGCCGGCCATGCGTTCGGCCGAGTTCGGCGAAACCCATTTGCAATCGAGAATGGCGTGGCGCCATACGCCAGCGGCCTCGTCCCATACGCATTCCTCGGTAGCCGGATCGCATACAGGCGGCTCATGGCAATCCGGATCATCCTCCGGGCACAAGCTCGGTACCCCGGGCTGAAGCGGCGGACGCACGATGACGATCGGCGGCTCGCCCGGCGGCGGACCACGGCGCGTGTCGGTACCGACCAGCGCGCCTTCTGGCGGTTCCTGGCCACCCGGCCAGCCACCGGCAGGTTCAACCGGCGTGTAGGCGGCCGAGCCGGTCAGCGAATCGAGCACCATTGTCGCGTTCTGGCTGCCGGGCTCGCAGGTATCGCCTTCGGGGCGGAACGTGTTGAACACGACGTCGGTCAGGATGCCCTGCGGCGTTGCGGTCACGCGCTCGCCGGCCAGCAGGTCGGTCCCGTCATCGACGAACGAAAGGTCCATGTACCAGCCCATCTTGCCGGTCGGGCTTTCGTCGGACCGGTAATTGACTGGATTGCGCGTCGCCATGCGGTAGCCGTCGGCACCATCGACCATCGGCGTGTAATCGGTGACCCGCTGTGGCTCGAGGTCGGTGCGCGTGCCGACCGGCTGGCCGACCGCATTGAGCTGGTACCACGCACCGGGCGAACCGTCCTCGTTTTCGACGTACAGGCGCGCATCCCAGATGCCGTAGATCGTGTCCATCGCGGCGCGCGAACCCAGGCCGATGCGCGTTTCGTCGGCGTCGTCGGCATTGAGGTAACGGCCGGTTCCGAACACGACCATCGTGCCGCCGAACGGGTTGGCGACCGTGTACGCACCGCTCGTGATCGACTGGCGCTTGCCGCCCGGATCGCGCGCGGTGAACAGCGGCACGCCGCCGTTGCCGAGCGTCCAGGCACCGGTGGTCTTGTCCTGCTCGAAGCGCCACAGGTTGCCGAGGTAGTCACCCGCGTAGATCGTGTCGCCGAGGCCGTTGCCGTCGTTGTCGACGAGCACGGCGGTGGCGAGTCCGTTCGGCGCGAAGCGGTTGTTGCCCGCCGTATCGGCGCCGCTGCAGGCATTCGAATTCGCCGCGGGAAGGGTCGTCGAACAGCCCCAGTTCGTCGGGATCGTGGCGATCTCGGCGCCGGTCTCCAGATTGCGGATGAACAGGACGGCATGATTGTCGACGTTCTGCGGCGCGCCGGCCGGCGTACGGCTGTTCAAGCCATTGCCGAATGTCGCGATCCAGGTGCCGTCCTCGGTGATGCCCATGTACGGGCGACCGACGAACTGGCCCATGCGTGCGTCGATGCTGTCGTTGAACTCCCACATCACGTCGCCTTCGTCGAACGTGTACGGATCGGTGACATCGAGCGCATAGACCGCGCGCGCGCCGGCTCCGGTCGAACCGAGCAGCACGGTCCTCCAGCTGCCGAAGTAGGCGTCGCTGACCGTCGGCGAGCCGTCGACGAAGAAGCGATGCACGTAGCCGGGCCGCGCAAGTTCCTGCAGGTTGCCCTGCACGGCGTGCGGGATGTAGGCGAACAGTTCGGTGCCGCCGGCCGCGCCTTCGCTGCCATTGAGCGCATGCAGCATGCCGTCGTTCGCGCCGACGAAGATGACCGGGCTCTCGGACTGCGCGCCGAATCGATCCTTCTTCGCGTCGACGAAATCGACGTACTCGTCGGCGGCGTCGGGATCGATGTCGCGCAGGATGCTGCCGTAGCCGAAACTCGTCACGCCGATCACGGCCGGGGTCGAATTGAGGATGTCACCGAGCCTCGAGCTGCGCGCACGGTACGGGCAGTCACTCGGCACGGTGCAGCCGGTGGCTCCCTGCTCGTTCGACTTGTCGCCGCGCAGGTAGTTGATCAGCTCGCCGGTGTCGAAGATCGCCGGATCGAGCGTACCCTGGATGCGAGTCTCGGTCGCCGTGCTGAGGCCGAGCGTCGTGAACGGCACGCCGGTCGTGGCACCTGCAGCGATCTCCGCGGTGAAGATCTTGCGGATGTTCGGGGCCGGCATGCGCTGGCTCGCGCTCCACGTGACAGGCTGGTTGTAGTACGAGCCGTCCTGGCGCAATTCGTAGGCCTGGACGTCGCCGGACCAGTCGCTCGACGCGTACGAGGCCGAATAGGCCAGCGTCGCACCGGCGACGAAGCGCGGCGTACTCGTCGCGACGCTCGCGGTCGGCTGCGAGGTGTCGATGATGTTGGCGAACGCGCGGTCGAGCTGGGTACGCAGCGTGGCCGGGTTCGTGACGAGGAAATAGTTGTCCGGCGTGCCGTCGTTGTCGGCATCCCAGTTCGCGGTCGGTGCACCGTATTTCGCGGCGTACCAGAGCGGATCGTTGAGGATCGTCGTGCCACCGGCCGCGCCTGCGGCCGCCGGCGTGAACACACGCGTCGAGTTGAGCGGCAACTGCGAATTGCACGCGGTCGCGAGCGTGACCGGGTTGCATCCACCGGGCAGGATCGGATTCGGCGTGTTGAGGATGTAGGCGAGGAACGAACCCGCGCCCGAATCGGTGTCGCGCACGTCGAGGTAGACGCCGTCCTGGGTCGTGCCTGACATCACGTAACCCATGTTCTGGTCGGCGCTGCCGGCTGCGTATTCGGAGTTCAGCGTGACCGTGACCGTGCCATCGGCATTCGCGCTGATGACGTAACGCACGATCGCGTCCATGTCATGGTCGTTGCCCTGCTCGACGTCCTCGTAGTTGATGCGGAACACCGCGTACGGGCGACCCGCGTTGATCAGGGCATCGGACGGCTGGCCCGGCAGGTTCGCGATCGACTCGACGTAGAAGTCGACGATCGTGTTGGTCGGCTTGCGCGTGCCGGTACCGAACGTGCCACTCGCGGTCTTGGCGAACGGCAGCAAGGTGATCTTGCCATCGCCGACAGGGAACTCGATGCGCGGCAACGGCGAGGCCAGCGCGATCGCGTAGGTGCTGAGGTTCTGCTGGCCGCTGATCGCATTGACGTCGGCGAGGCGTGCGTAACGGGCCACGCTGGCCGAGAAATACGTACCGCCCTTGGTCGGTTCCTCGGGCGAGAGGCCGCGGATATTGCCGAAGCTCGACGCGGTCTTGGCGGTCGGCGCGCCATCGGTGACGTTGGCGACGTCGCCGATGAAGACACTGCGCGAACCGGCGCCGAACTCGGCGTTCCAGATCGCCTGGCCCTCGCTCGCCGCATTGAACGACGAAATCGTCGAGGGCGTCGTGCTCGTCGTCGTGATCGCACCGGTGAACGGACTGCCCGGCAGGTCGCCGTCATAGCTCGGATTGATGTCGCTGATGATCGTCTGGTACGGCTTGGCGCAGGCAAGGAAGCCGCCTCCGTCGGGTGCCGCCGCGTACGGATCCTTCCAGGTCGCCTTGGTCAGGCCGAGCGTGGTTTCCTCGTTGTTGCCTGCCGTCGCACCACCGCCGCTCGTGTTCGCGTTGAAGCGCGCGGTCGGTGCCGCCGCGCCGGCGAAGTAGCGCATGCTCTCGTAGAGCATCTCGGCGAGCGGATTGCCCCACATGCGGCATTCGGCGTTGTTGAGTGCGCGATCACCCTGCGACACGCAGGTCCCGGTGCCATTGGCCCAGTTCCAGTTGCTGTCGCTGTTCATGTTGTCGGTGGTGCCGCCACCGTAGCCACCGCCGATCATGCGCAGCTTGCTGATCGTGTTCGCGATGCCGTTGACGGTCGTGTCGAACTGTCCGGTGTTGGCGATGATCTCGTCGCCGAAACTGCGCATGTTGCGCCGGAGCACGCCGCCTTCGAGATTGTTGAACTGCGAACCCGTGATGAGGCCGAAGTACATGCGCGAGGTTTCGCCGTAGTCGTGCAGGATGCCGGTCGGCTTGAACTGGCCGTTCGGATAGGCCTTGCAGGTCGATTCGCGCAGCGCGGCGTTGCTCGACGGGCACGACTGCACGCGCACGTAGTAGTCATCACGCGATGCATTGATGGCTGGGGTGAACATGAACAATCCCCAGTTGTCGCCACCGCCATCTTCCTTGTGGCGGAAACGGAACGTATAAGTGCCTGCGGTCAGGTAGATCGTTCCCGAACGCGCAAGCAGGTTCGCATCGCTGCGGTCGCTGCCATGAGGGCCATACCAGTTGGCGACATCGGTGGTACCGATGCGCAGGTCGACCGCGTCGTCGCCATCCACGGCGAAGCGGTAGGTGCCATCCGCGGGCACGGTGATGTTGCCCTGGATCAACGTGAAATAGTTGTCCTGAGTGCACGAATTGGTACCGGGGACGAACGGATTGTTGTTGCTGCCGGTCGTGTTGACCACGGAAATCGCGCCCGTCCCGCAGCGGTTTGCGGCGGTGCTGTGCGTCGAGAACATCGTGTTCATGTCGGCGAGATTGCCGGGGCTCGTCTGCGTGCGCTTGTAGGTCGTGATCGTCACGCCCGACAGCATTGACGCGGGCACCACGCCCCAGGTCCCTGTGGCAGCCGCGGGCACGCAGTCGACGCGCGTGTTCGAGGCCGTGAAACAGCGGTTGCCGGCCACCGGACCTTCGATCGACAGCCAGTTCCAGACGCGCTTGTCGGTGTCCTTCAGCACGCGGAACAGTGGCGCCTGGTAGTTCGGATAGGTATTCGCGTTGCCGGTGACCGTCGTCACGGCAAACAGGTGGTAACGACCGGCAGCCGGAACCGACAGGGGTGCGTAATGGCTGATGTCGTATCCGTCACGCGCGATGCTCTGGTATTCCTTGCCCCAGCTGTGGCCGTCCTGCGGGAAGAACGCGCCCTGCAGCGTCGTGTCGGTCGTGCTGTCGACATGGCGCCAGCCGCCGTACAGCACGCGGCGCAACGCGTCCATGCGCGAGGTGGTCAGGTAGTTGAGGAAGTCGCCGCTCCACTGCCCCGAGCACTGCTTGTTCGTCGTTGCCGCTGCGGGCTGGAAGCGGTTGTTCCCCGCCGACCATGTGTAACAGACGAACGAGTTGAAGTAGCCGTAGTAATCGAGCGTGGCCGGCTTGTACCCGATGTCGAGCGCGCCGTCGCCATTGAGGTCGGATGCGTCGTTGTAGGCCTCGTAGTAGATCTTGTGGTCCTTGCCCATGACGAGCATGTTCAACGGCGGCTGCCCGCTCTGGGTGAACAGCGGTTGCTGGGCGACGTCGATGCCGCCAGCCGATGCCTGGGCCGACGCATCCGGCGCATGGCCGAGGCAGGACAGGAAAGTCAGCGCACCGAGCGCGCAGGCGAGTCTTGGATTGAATGCGTTCATGGGATTCGCTTCCTTTCCGGGAAGTTAAAACACGTAGATGGTCTGGACCGCGGTCCAGGCTGCGTTCGACACATCGCTGCCGGGATCCTTTTCCTGGGCCGAGACGACGTAATAGCGGACATCCTTCTGCGGATCGTCGGCGACGACCTTGCCGCGCGCCTGGCCGGCACCGGCGACGAGCCGCACCCCCTGCATGAACTGCGGACTGGTCTGTTGCACCGGATCGGTCAACCAGGCGTCCCACGGCAGGTGGTCGTTGACGAGCGCGATCGGTTTCTGCGGAATGTTGTCGTAGGCCCAAAGCGGGTCGGAGGCCGAGTCGCGACCTTCCGCGACCTTGCCTTCGCTGCGCTCGAACGACTGCTGCTGGGCGCGGAAATTGCCCGACATGCGTTCCTGCAGCATCGTCACCTGCATGCCGGTAACGCCGAGCAGGGTCAACAGCAGCAGCATGATCAGGGCCACGAACAGCACGGCGCCCTCATTGCGCGAGGCAAACCCTGTTTTTCCGGGAATCGACATGGCGCGCCTCACGAGTTGAAGATGCGGTTGCGGACCGCGATGGTGGTTTCATAGACCTGGCGCATGCGGCCATCGGCCGGCGGCGTGACCGTGACGCCGAGCAGGTCGAACGTGCGTGTCGCTCCGTCCTCGTCAGTCGAACTCGTGCCGGCGCGCTCCGCACTGCGCAGCAGCAACGCGACCCGAACGCTCAACACGCGGCGCCAGCTTTCGTCGACTTCGAGTTCGGTGATCGCCGCGCCGACGACCTCGGTCGCGGTCAGGAAATCGTCGACGGTGCCGTCGGGCGGCGTGCTCGTGTCGATGCCGTACCGAAGCTGCATGCCGTCGACGCCCTCGACGAGTTCCTCGGCCGTGTTCAACGACGTCGGGTCGCCGGTGCGCTCGAAGCGGCGCACATACAGGCTCGGCACGCCGGCTGCATTGTTCTTGACGTAGTAGGCGATGTATTCGGCACGGTGCAGCTCGTAGTCGAGTTCCTTCGGCGGTTCGGCGACGCCGATCAGGCCACCGGCGACGAGGGTGTCGAGCAGGTTCTTGCCTGCCGCGAGATTCGGCCACGAGCCCGAATCGGGCGTCGTGTAGACATTGAGGCCGCCGACGCCGACCGCCCTCATCGTGCTGCCCGCGACCACTGCCTCGAAGAAATCGGCGCGCACGCAGTTCTGCAGGGCATAGATCGCCGCCGTGGAGCCGGCCTGGATGACATCGGGCGAACTGATCACCGCCGGGATCGTGATGTAGAGCGTGTCGGCATCGAGCCGGCGCGAGAACACGGGAATGCTTTCTTCGCTGATCGTGCGCACGATCAGCGCATCGTTGCCGGCGACCATGTCGTCGTCGTCATCGTCGAGTTCGGTCGGCGTCGTCGAAGTGCCGACCGTGAAGCCTTCGACGGGCCGCTGGAAACGGTACTCGCCATCGACGTCGCCGGTGGCGAAAACGGCCATGTGGTTGGTCGAGGTGTCGTTCTTGATCCGTTCCGAATCGGCGGCACATCCGCCGAAGCCGGCCATGCGCAACTGGCGCTGCATCTGCTGGGTGATGAAGCGGCCGTTCTCCTGCACGCGAGAGAGCCCTTCCTGGGCCATCGAACTCGATCGCGAGGCGCCGAAGATCTGGACGAGGCCGAGCGTGAGCAGCAGCGCGATCGTGATCGCGACCATCAACTCGATCAACGAGACGCCGCGCTGGAAAGCCCGGGCGGCGACGGTGACTGTTCTGTGGGTACTCACGTCCGCTCCTTAGAACCGGGTTGAAACGATGAAGATGCTGTATCCGTCGTCGGTGCCCGCGCCCGTGCCGCCGGCGGCGAGGCCGGCGCCGTACGTGGTGGCGTCGTCGACGCATTCGCCTTCGGCCGTGCCGTCCTCGCTTTCCCAGCGCGCATCGGACCAGCGGATGCATACCGCGACCTCGGTCGCGCTGATCGGCGCGACCGCACCGCGACCCGCGGGCAACTGGCAGGCGATCTGCTGGCGCCAGGTTTCGAGGTCGTTCAATGCCCGCGGCGAGGTTTCCGGGACGTCCGTGCAGGCGAACTCTTCGTACTCGTTGCTGTAGTACTGCGGCATCTGCGCGCGATTGGCGCGGATGTTGTCGAGCATCATCTGGGACAGCGCGGTGGCCTGCGAACGGAAATGCGCGCTCTGGTTGGCCTTGACCGAGTAGGCCTGCAGCGCCGCGAGGCCGAGCAGGCCGAAGCTCAGGATCAGGAGCGCGATGAGTACTTCGAGCAGGGTGAAGCCGCCAGCGCGGGTCATGCGATGCAGCTTGAACGTCGATTTCATGTGCAGGATTCCTTGATCGACCCTGCCCGGCCGAGCGCGGACACGCTGATCTGGCGCTGCTGGTCGTTTGTGCAATCGGCCGCCGGTTTGAGCGTGAACTGGACCGGCGCGGCGGGATTCGCCACCGCCTCGCCGCGCGAATTGAAGCGGATGAATGCCTGCGCGAGGGCCGGCTCGAGTTCGTTCTTCGGATTGCCCTGCCAGGTGCGCAGCACTTCGACAATGACCGGGGCGTTGGTTCCGGTCGCCGAATCGGTGAACACCATCCAGCCGGTGGACCAGCCATCGTCGCCGGCACAGGCAACAGGGACCTCGGTCGCGACCGTGTCGGCAGCGCAGATCGAAACGCCGCGACCGCGCGTGATCGCCTCGTTGCGCGCGTAGTTGAGTGCGCTGAGGACTTCGTTGGTCTGGGTCGCAACGCGGTTGTTGCGCATGCTGTTGGAGAAGTTCGGCAACGCGATCGCGGTCAGGATCGCGACGATCGATATCACGACGATCAGCTCGATCAGGGTGAATCCCGACCCGCGTCGGCTACATCGGTGCTCGTGCAACGCCATGATTTCCCCCGGAACGCAGTTGGACCCACTCGAGCGTGCACGCTAAGCGGGGGCCTGCCCACTGGCAAGCTGGCCGAGGCCACGAGGTAGGTTTTGCCGGACGAGCGGTCCGGTACGTAAAGTCCGTAGCCCGGGTAAGGCCGCAGGCCGCACCCGGGGATCGCGTGGCGTCCGCGGCAACGACCCGGGTGCGCTGCGCTTACCCGGGCTGCGTGTTCACCGTGCTTCCGCGCTACGCCACGACGTTGATGCGCAATTCCTTCGGCAACGCGAATGTGACGTTCTCGGGCTTGCCATCGAGTTCGCGGACGCTGGTCGCGCCCCATTCGCGCAGGCGCTCGATGACATCCCTGACGAGGCTTTCCGGTGCCGAAGCGCCGGCGGTGACGCCGATCCGCGCGCGCCCTTCGAGCCATTCGCGACGGATGTCATCGGCGCCGTCGATCAGGTAGGCCGGCACATCCTGCTTCGCAGCAAGTTCGCGCAGGCGATTGGAATTCGAACTGTTCGGCGAACCGACGACGAGGACAAGGTTGCACTGCTGGCCGAGGATGCGCACGGCATCCTGGCGGTTCTGCGTGGCGTAGCAGATGTCGTCGTGGCGCGGCCCGAGGATGGCCGGGAAATGCGCGCGCAAGGCGTCGATCACGGCCTTGGTGTCGTCGACCGACAGCGTGGTCTGACTGACATAGGCGATATGTTCGGGATGGCGCGGGCGCAGCGCGAACGCGCATTCAGGTGTTTCGACGAGGTGGATGTCGCCGGCATTGCCCGGGTTCCACTGCCCCATCGTGCCTTCGACTTCAGGGTGGCCTGCGTGGCCGATCAGGACGACGTCGCGACCGGCCTTGCCATGGCGGGCGACCTCGATATGCACCTTGGTGACGAGTGGGCAGGTCGCGTCGAACACGGCAAGGCCGCGCTTGGCGGCTTCGTTGCGCACCTGTTGGGAGACGCCGTGCGCACTGAAGATGACGGTCGCGCCGTCGGGCACTTCCTCGAGTTCGTCGACGAAAACCGCGCCACGCTGGCGCAGCGACTCGACGACGAAGCGGTTGTGGACGACTTCATGCCGTACATAGATCGGCGCACCGAGCGTATCGATCGCACGTTCGACGATCTCGATCGCGCGGTCGACGCCGGCACAGAAACCACGGGGATTGGCGAGAAGGACCTGCATGGCACCGATTATCGCTCAGTGTGGCGCGAAGTGCGCGGAATCACGCCTTCCTGGCTTCGGCGTGTCCGCCGAACAGGCCGAACACGATCAGCAGGACCGCACCGACGCTGATCGCCGAATCGGCGATGTTGAAGGCCGGGAAATGCGAACCCGCGTAGTGCACGTCGATGAAGTCGACGACATGGCCGAAACGCACGCGATCGATCACGTTGCCGATCGCGCCGCCGATGACGAGCGCGAGCGGCAAGGCCGACTTCCAGTCATGCCGTGGCGTCCGCGCGAGCCAGACCGCAAGCACGCCGCTGACGACAACCGCGAGAACGGTGAAGAACCAGCGCTGCCAGCCGCCCGCATCGGCGAGGAAGCTGAACGCCGCGCCCTCGTTGTAGGCGAGCGTCCAGTTGAACAGGCCGTCGATGACCGGAATTGTCTCGTGCAGCTCGAGATGGGCGAGGACGACGTGCTTGCTGATCTGGTCGGCGATGATGATCAGCGCGGAAAGCAAGAGCCACGGCAGCGCGTTGGAATTGTTCGACATGTCGATCGGGCAGTTGGAGGATTGTGGATGGTAACGCGTGGCGGCTACGGCGCCGGACATCGCAACGGTCGAAGCGCCAGCGGCGGTTCCACCCTACGACCGCAAGGCGTCGATTTCGTGCGGGTCGAGTTCACGCCACGCTCCCTTGGCCAGGTCGCCGAGGACAAGCGGACCGATCGCGATGCGCACGAGGCGCAGCACGCGGATGTCGAGCGCGGCAAGCAGGCGGCGGATCTGGCGATTGCGGCCTTCGTCGAGGATGATCTCGAGCCAGGCATTCTTCTCGCCGCGGCGCAGCTCACGGACCGATTTCGCACGCAGCAGTTCTCCGTCGTCGATCACGCCGCTGCGCAGGCGTTCGAGCATTCCGGCGTCGGCAAGCGCATCGATCTGCACGTGGTAGGTCTTGTCGAGGTGGGTCTCGGGCGCACCGATGCGTGCGGCCCATTCGCTGTCATTGCTGAAAATCAGCAGGCCTTCGCTGGCCTTGTCGAGCCTCCCGAGCGGCGCAATCCAGGGCAGGTTCGCCCCCTTGAACAGCTCGTAGACGGTGTTGCGCCCGTGTTCGTCGGCGCGTGTCGTGACGAAGCCACGCGGCTTGTTGAGCATCAGGTAGCGCTTCTGTGCGACGCCCGTTTCGACCCCGTCGATCGCAATGCGCGCATGTTCGCCCGTGCGCGCTTCAGGATCGCGTTCGACCCGCCCATCGACGCGCACGCTGCCGGCACGGATCAGGCGCTCCGCCTGCGCACGCGAACAGATGCCGCGCTTGGACATGATGCGGGCAAGCCCGTGGGTCGGTTTCGGGAGCACGCCGCAGTGTAGCGAGAACGCCGCGACGGCGATCGTGCGGAGCGGCCGGGTCGCGAACCAACAACGGAGCGGCAACGCCGTCACGGTGATCGAAGCCCGCGGCAGATGTCGGTAGGAGCGCCCCTGGGCGCGAAAGCAATCTTGCGGCGAGGTTCGGTCGCGACCGGGGTCGCTCCTACACCGCATTGTCTTGCCTTGAGGGCATCGCAGCGGCAACGCCGTCACGGTCATCGAAGCCCGCGGCCGATGTCGGTAGGAGCGCCCCTGGGCGCGAAAGCAATCTCGCGGCAAGGTCGGGTCGCGACCAACAACGGAGCGGCAACGCCGTCACATTGATCGAAGCCCGCAGCCGATGTCGGTAGGAGCGCCCCCTGGGCGCGAAAGCAATCTCGCGGCAAGGTTCGGTCGCGACCAGGGTCGCTCCTACAACTCATTGTGTTGCCTTGAGGGCATCGCAGCGGCAACGCCGTCACGGTCATCGAAGCCCGCGGCCGATGTCGGTAGGAGCGCCCCTGGGCGCGAAAGCAATCTGGCGGCAAGGTCGGGTCGCGACCGGGGTCGCTCCTACACTGCATTGTCTTGCCTTGAGGGCATCGCAGCGGCAACGCCGTCACGGTCATCGAAGCCCGCGGCAGATGTCGGTAGGAGCGCCCCCTGGGCGCGAAAGCAATCTCGCGGCACCGTTCGGTCGCGACCGGGGTCGCTCCTACACCGCATTGTCTTGCCTTGAGGGCATCGCAGCGGGAACGGCCATGGCCGCGATGCCACCTGCGATGAGGTGGCATGCGGCCTGGATGCGCGGGGAATTGCCGGCGGGCGCGGCCTTACGGCCTGCGGGCGAGTTCCGGGTCGTCCTTGGTGACCGGCATGAGGTCCTGCTTCGACACGCCGAGCAGGAGCAGCACGGGGTTGGCGAAGAAGATCGACGACAGGATTCCGATCGCGATGCCGATCAACATGATGAGGCCGAAGCTCTCGAGGGCCGGGCCGCCGAGGAAATACAGCGTGCCGACCGCGAGCGCCGTGGTCACGCCGGTCATGATCGTGCGCGACAGCGTCGAGTTGATCGAGCGGTTGAGGATCTCGGCCGGTTCGCCCTTGCGCGAGGAACGGAAGATTTCACGCACGCGGTCGAAGACGACGATCTTGTCGTTGATCGAGTATCCGACCACCGACAGTACCGCCGCCAGCGCCGGCAGGTCGAATTCGCGGCCGGTCAGCGCGAACGCGGCGACCGTGAGCAGGGTGTCATGCAGTTCCGAGGCGACCGCGGACACCGCGAAGCGCCATTCGAAGCGGATCCACAGGTAGATCGAGATGCCGACGATGACGAAGATCACCGCGACCAGGCCATCCGAGCGCAGTTCCTCGCCGATCTGCGGGCCGACGAACGAGGATCGGGTGGCCTTTGCATCGGGTCGCTGCTTCTGCAGCGCGGCGACGACGCTCTTGGCGATCGTGTCGGCGGCCTGGGTGTCATCAAGCGCGGGCGTGCTGCCGTCGGCGGCCGGTGGCGCGGTCGCGGAAGCGTCGGATGGCATGTGCGCGTCCGTGCCGATGCGGATCGCGAAATCGTTCGAGCCGCCGTAGGTCTGCACGAGGGCGCCTTCGAAGCCGCCCGCGGTCAGCGCGCTGCGCACTTCGGCGACGTCGGCCGCGCGTTCGTAGCTGACTTCGACGAGCGTGCCGCCGGTGAAGTCGAGGCCGTAGTTGAGTCCGCGCACGAAGATGATGCCGGCGGACAGGACCATGAGGATGCACGAGACGACAAGGCTGACCTTGCGCCAGCGCATGAAGTCGATGTTGCTGTTCGGATTGAAGAGTTCCATGGACGTGTCCCGAGGTTCAGACCGGCAAGGCCTTGAGTTTGGTCGAGCGGCCGAAGATCAGCGAGATCAGCGAATGCGTCCCGGTGACCGACGTGAACATCGACGTCATGATGCCGATGGTGAGCGTGATCGCGAAGCCCTTGATCGGCCCCGAACCGAACGCCATCAGGGCGACTGCGGCGATCAGGTGGGTGACGTTCGCATCGAGAATCGTCGCCCAGGCCTTCTCGTAGCCGGCGCGGATCGCGGCGAACGGCGTCGAACCGTTGCGCAATTCCTCGCGGATGCGCTCGCAGATCAGCACGTTGGCGTCAATCGCCATGCCAAGCGTCAGGACGATGCCGGCGATGCCGGGCAAGGTCAGCGTCGCCTGGAAGATGCTGAGGATCGCCACGAGCAGGACGAGGTTCATGAGCAGGGCGAGGTCGGCGACGACGCCGAACAGCTTGTAGTAGATCGCGACGAAACCGACCACGAGGGCCAGGCCGACGATCACGGCGAGCACGCCCTTGCGGATATTGTCGGCGCCGAGGCTCGAGCCGATCACGCGTTCCTCGACGATGTCGATCGGCGCGGCGAGTGCGCCGGCACGCAGCAGCAAGGCGAGTTCCGACGCGGCCTGCATGCTTTCGAGACCGGTCGTCTGGAAGCGCTTCGAGAACACGCCGCGGATCGTCGCGAGGTTGATGACTTCCTCGGTGATCTTCGCGCTGCGCACTTCCTTGCCGTCGACGATCTTCACTTCAGGGGTGCGTTCGACGAACACGACCGCCATGCCCTTGCCGACATTCTGGGTCGTGAAATCGAGCATCTTGCGCGCGCCGGCCTCGTTGAGGACAACCGACACCGACGGCGATCCGTCCTGCGGATCGGCCTGGCTCGAGGCATCCACGAGTTCGTTGCCGGTCACGATGACCTTTTTCTTGAGCACGGCCGGACGACCGTCCTTGAAGCGGTAAATGCGCGAATCGGGCGGCACCGAACCGGTCCGGTCGACTTCGGCCGCATTCACGCTTTCGTCGACCGCACGATATTCGAGCGTGGCCTGGGCACCGATCAGCTTCTTGGCCTCGGCGGTGTCCTGCAGACCCGGCAGTTCGACCACGATGCGGCTGCTGCCCTGCTGCTGGATGACCGGCTCGGCGACGCCGAGCGAGTTGATGCGGTTGCGCAGCGTGCCGACGTTCTGCTTGATCGTGCTGTCGGCGATCTGCTTGATGCGCTCGGGACGCACGCTGATGCTGAGCGTCGCCTGTTCGCCGACAATCGGGCCGTCCTCGACCAGCAACTCGGCGGCAAGGTCGCGATTGATCGCCGCGGCAATCGTGTCGCGGTCGGCCGTGCCCTTGGTCTGCACGACGATGCCCTGCGCCGTGCGGTTGACGGTCGCATTGCGTACTTCGCGATCGCGCAGGAGGCCGCGGATGTCGTCGACATAGCGCTGTTCCTGCATATCGATGACGCTCTTCTGGTCAACCTGCATGAGGAACTGGACGCCACCCTGGAGATCGAGTCCGAGCGGCATCGAATTGGCGCCGATTGCGCGCAGCCAGCCCGGTACGGTCGATGCGAGGTTCAGCGCGACCGTGTAGCCGTCGCCGAGGTCCTCGCGCAATGCGGCCGAAGCGGCGAGCTGGGTATCGGTGTTCGGGAACAGCGCGAGCAGGCGCTCGTCCTTGATCTCGACACTCTCGAATTCGATCTTGCGCATCTGCAGGGCCTGCAGCGCCCTTTCCTTCATCGCTTCGTCGACGATGGCCGTGCCCTTGTTGGCGAGCACCTGCACGGCCGGCTGCTTCGGATACAGGGTCGGCAGCGCGTACAGCAGGCCGAGCAGGGTCACGACCAGGACCAGCATGTGTTTCCAGCGGGGATAATCGTTCATTCGTGCAATCCGGGTTCAAGCCGTGACGGATGGATCGGGGAAAGGATGATGCCGCCGTTGCCGGAGGGCGCGACCGGCATCGACGGCAGGCATGCCGCCGATGATCTGGCCCGCGCGCCGTGGCGACGGATGGTTCACCGGGCCGGCAAGGCGCGCGCGGCCGCGACGAGGCACTCCATCGGGGGCGGCTTGGGCAAACTCAAGCCTGCTTGATCGTGCCTTTCGGCAGCACGGCGCCAATCGCGTTCTTCTGCACCTTGATGCGGACGTCGGGCGCGATCTCGAGGGTGACGAACGAATCGGCGATATCTTCGATGCGGCCGAGGATGCCGCCCGTGGTCAGCACTTCGTCGCCCTTGGCCAGCGCCGCAACCATCGCGCGCGCTTCCTTGGCGCGCTTCATCTGCGGACGGATCAGCATGAAATAGAAGATGCCGAAGATGATGATCAGCGGCAGGAACGAGGTCAGTGGATTCGGCGCAGCGGCCGGGGCAGCCTGCGCGAAAGCGGAACTGATGAAGAAATCCATTGCGACTCCAACGGGTTGCGAGGCGGCCGGTACGGACCCGGTTCACCAAAAAGGTCGCGGATTATGCCACGCGGGAGGGGCTTGGGGTTAGGGCCGAGGCCGCGCAACGAAGATTCCGGCAAGCCGTTGCCTCGGCGCGCAAGCAATGGCCGCCAGGTGGCGGCGCCGGGGGCGCGGGCTCGCGATATGGATCCGCGCGTGCCGTCGACTCGCTGCAGAAGCGCCGTGCGAACACCGTCAGCACCTTGCAAAGGCCAGCCATGCGCCGCGCCACGCGCCGATGATCCCTGCCCCGAGGGATCACTCGCATGCGTCACCGCCCTGCCCGCGCGCTGCTGCGTGCAGGCAGGGCGGCACCCGTCGAGGTGTCGAATGACGGGCGTGATGCCAACAAGGCCATCATGCCGTGTGCCCAGGGCTGCCCGGAATATCCGTGCCCCCTCGCTGCTGATCCCTCGCTAGAATCCCCCCCATGCATTTCATCTTCGGTCCATTCCGCTTCGATGTCCGCAACCTGCGGCTGAGCGGAATCGACGGAGAGATTCCGGTGCGGCCGATGACGCTGCGCATGCTGCATGAGTTGCTCAAGGACGCGCCCAACCTGGTCGGCCACGAGCAGTTGCTCGATCGCGTCTGGGGCCGCCAGGCGGTTACGCCAGGCGTCGTTTCGCAATCGATCCTCGAACTTCGGCGGGCACTGGGCGATTCGGCGCAGACACCGACCTACATCGAGACCAAGCATCGTCTCGGCTACCGTTTCGTGGCAGCCGTCGAAGTCCACGACGCGGAAGACGCGCCTGCCGCCCTGCCCGGATCCCCGACCGACGCGACGGGGCCGGAGCCGCGTCCGCAGGAACCCGAGGCCGCCTGGCGTCGTCATGCGATCGCGTTCGCCACGCTCGCCGGTGCCGTCCTGCTCGCGGTGGCGGCCGGGTGGTGGTGGCGTGGTGGCGATGGCCTGGAGCGCGATCGCGCGCTGTATGCGGTCGAGCGCCTGCACGAAGGTCGGCCACGCGAGCCTGAAGCACTGGACTGGTATCGCGAGGGGCTGCGCGCGCTCGACCGCCAGGACGAGATCAGTGCGCGCGAGTGGCTGGAAAAGAGCCTGCGTCGCGAGCCGGCCGCGGTCGCCACCCAGGCCGCGCTGGCCGACGCGCTGGCGCGTGCGGGTGAGCGTACGCGGGCACTCGAACTCGTACGCCGCGCGGCAGAAGACGCTGCCCGCCTGCCGCGCGAGGAGCAGTTGCGCATCAAGGCGTTCGAGGCCGAACTCGACTATCGCCTCGACGACGCGATCAATCACTGGCAGGCACTGTTCGCACTCGATCCCGGAAACGCCGACAGCGGCTTCCGGCTCGCCGCCGCGCAGATCACGGCCGGACGCGGCGACGCGGCCGAAATGACCCTCGCTGCGCTCGATCGGCTGGGGCCCGCCTTTGCCGACCCGTCGCGCATCGCGCTGTCGCGCGCACGCCTGGCCACGGTTCGCGGTAACCAGAACGCGCGACTCGCACATGCCGAAGCGGCACTCGCCGCGGCTTCCACCGACACGCGACGCGTCGAGGCTCAGCTCGAGATCGCCTGGGCATTGACCCTGACCGGCGACCCCGCATCGGCGCGCGGCGCGCTCGAACGCCTTGACGCGGCATTGGCCGCGGCACCGGCATCTTCGTTGCCGTTGCGTCGTGACCTGTTGCATTCAACGCTCGAGCGCGAAGGCGGACGCTTCGATGTCGCGGTGGCCGGATTCGATGCGACCGCTGCTGCTGCCGACGCGCGCGGCGAGCGTGCAATCGCCGCGAACGCGCGGCGCGAGGCGGCATACGTGCTGACCACGGCCGGGCGTCATGCCGAGGCCGTGGCACGCCTGCAGCCGCTGATCGACGAACATGCCGCGCTGGGTGATCCGCGCGAACTGGCGAGCACGCTCGACGTGGCGGGCCTCGCGCAGCAGCGCGCGGGTGACGCCGCGACCGCGCTGGCACTTGGCGAACGCGCACTCGCCCTGTATGTCGGCGCGGGCGACCGCCTCGGCGAAGCTGCTGCGCGCAACCAGCTCGGCATGCACTTCGCGCGCAGCGGACGCTTCGACGATGCCGACGACCACTGGCAGAAGGCGCTCGCCGCGTTCGTGCAGATCGGCGACCGGCGCGGCGCTGCCGTCGTGCGCGGCAATCTTGCATCGGTGCTGGCCCGCCAGGGACGCGCCGAGGCGGCGCGCGAGGCGAACGAGCAGGCACTGCTCGATTTCCGTGCGATCGGTGCGATTCCCGATATCGCGCGGATCCAGTTCAATCTCGCGCTGCAGGACCGACGCGCGGGCCAGCTCGAATCGTCCGAGGCACGCATGCGCGAGGCGCTCGACGGATTCACGCGCATGAATGCGGTCGACTTCCGCCTGCAGGCCGTGGCCAGCCTTGCCGAACTCCTGCTGTGGCGCGGTCAGGCCGTCGCCGCGCAAGAATTGCTCGACGCCGAGCCGGGCGATGCGAACACGCCACCGCAGCGTTTGGCGGCGCTGCTTACCGCGCGTTCGCGGCTCGCCGCGTTGCGCGGCGAGTTCGAAAGCGCAAAGGCCGGCTTCAGCGATGCGAAGCGCCTGCGCAGCGAAGCCGGCCTCGCCGACTGGGCACGCATGAGCGAACTCGACCTCGCCGAACTCGCCGCGCGCGAAGGACGTTTAGGCGAAGCCGAGGACGATGCACGGCGGCTGCGCCGCGAACTGCTCGAGTCGGGCGATGTGCCGGCCGCGAACCAGGCGGGCGTGCTGCTCGCCGGCGTCCTGCTCGCACGTGGGGCCGAGGGCGCATCCGAGCGCCTGCTCGACGAAATAGATGCCGCGCTCGCGAAGCATCCCGATGCCCTGCTCGCGCTGCGCGCCGACCTGGTTCGGGCGAACACCGGCGTCGACGGTCGCGAGGCCGCGCTCACGCGGGTCGCCGACCGCGCGCGAGCGGGCGGGTTCGAGTGGCTCGCGCTGCGGGCGGATCTTCTCGCCGGCGGCGAGATCGGCGCCGCCGCCCAGGCCACCCTGCTGCGCCTCGGCATCCCGGCGCAACCGCTGCGACCACTGGCCTATTGACGGCCGGAATTGGCCCGCACGGAAGTTATTGAGTTATCTGATTCGACAAGCTGCTGATTTCAGGGAAATTTGATGGTTCCTTGAAGTCTTCGCTGTGCTCCTCCGCGCAGGCTGCGCCCTGCCTTGCAGAGGGGAGTCCGCATGTCGATCCGTCACGCCACCATCCGAACGCTCGCGTTCGTCCTGACCATTTGCAGCATCGTGCGGCCCGCCGCGGCACAGGAAACCTGCGTCGCCGGCGATGGTCATTGGGGAGGCGGTCCCCCGGAAGCCGTCGAGCACTGGAGTGGCGGTGGCGAGCACCTGCTCGCGATCGGCGAAGGCGCCGTGCTTGCGCTGTACGACAGCAGCAGCCCGCAGGCCCCGGTCAGGCTCGGCGAGGGGCTGATCGGCGATCCGGTGCGCAGCATCGACATCGCGCCCGACGGCCAGCTCGCCGCGATCGCCGACCATCGCAATCGCGTCCACCTTGTTGACATCAGCAACCGCTCAGCGCCGATGCGGCTCGGCAGCTATACCTCGACCGGTCTCGAGCAACCCTACGGCATGGATATCGTCGGCACCCGCCTTTATGTTGCCGTGCGCGGAGTCGGCCTTCGCATTCTCGACATCGCCAATCCCGCTGCACCTGTGCTGCTCGGCCAGTCGAACGGCTTCGTCAGCGACTACGTATTCGATGTGGAGGTGCGCGGCAACTACGCCTATCTGGCACAACGCGACGACGGTGTGCAGATCATCAACATCAGCAATCCCGCGACACCCACGGTGGCCGGCGCGCATGCAGCTTCGGACGGCGCGGCGGACATCCGCATCGTTGGCAGTCGTGCCTACGTGACGCGCGGCGGTCTCGGCGTCGACATACTCGACTTGACCAATGCGACAGCACCCACGCGTGTGAGCACGTTCGCCGACACGAGTGACTACCTGTTCGAGACCGACCTGATCGGGACCCAGCACGTCGCCGTTTCTTCGTTCTCCGGAACCTTTGTCTACAACATCGGCACACCGTCCGCACCAACCCTGGTCAGCCAGATTGGCAGCTGGCACTACCGGCTTGCGACCCGAGGCAACACTGCCTACACCTCGGCCAGTGGCGGCACATTTCCCAGCGTCAAGATCCTCGACCTCAGCGCCCCTGCCAGTCCTGTGCAAAGCGGCGACATCAACGGCGACGGCAACAGTGCGGACGTGCGCGTAGGCAATGGCCAGGCGATCGTCGCCAGCGGCGAGCGTGGTCTCGTGGTGCTCGACGTCGGTGACCCGTTCGCTCCGACATTCTCTGGGCGCATGGTTTTCCCGGAGTTGGACGCGGCGGTTGGTCTCGTGGAATACGTCAACGGTTTCGCCGCCGCAGCGACTTACGACAGAGTGCATATCGTGGACACCAGTACGCCGTCCAATCCGGTCGAGATCAGTTCGATTGTTCTCCCGAACTTTCAGGGCGTGGCTGATCTTGGCTCACGCGGCACTCGCCTTTACGTATCGAGCGGACTGAACGGTCTGCGCGCCTATGACCTGACGACGCCGGCTTCGCCGCAAGCGCTCTGGCAATGGTCATCACCGGGTGTAGTGGCGCTGCGCCTGGCGATCGACGACCAGTTCGCTTACGTCAGCGACGGCCCGACATTGCGCGTGCTGCAGCTGAATGGTTCCGCCGCACCCACCCTGATTGACGATCTGCTGATGGGATCGGATATCAACGAGATCGCCGCGGCAGAAGGCTTCGTTTACGTGGCCACCCTGGTTTCCGGCGTGCGGATCCTCGACAACAGCGTACCGGGCGCGATGGTCGAAGTTGCCAACATCAACGTCGGCCAGACCACGGCATACGGCATCGCGGTGGAAGGTGATCGTCTTTACATCGCCGCCAACGAGCTCACTGGCCTGCTCGTCTACGACATCTCCAATCCCGCCGTTCCGCAGTTCGTCGAACAGCGCAACACCTCGGGCGAGGCACGCAAGGTCGCGGTGCGCAATGGTGTTGTAGCGCTCGCGGAGTACGGCAGTGGCGTGCGCACCTTCGTCTGCGATGCGGCGGCTGCCGAGCGCATCTTCCGCAACGGCTTCGACACGCCCTGAGCCACTTCACTCGCGCCTCCCGGTCACGGAGAGGCGCTCGCTCTCGCTGCGCTTCTCGCAGCGAGTCGGAGGAAGTCCGAAGCAGAGACGTTCAGGTCACAGGACCACTGCTTTCGTTGCCGGTTTCACCGTCGGGGGGACACCATGTACAGGCTCGCGTCAATCCTTTTCATTGCGGCGTTTGCCGGCGACTCCTTCGCGGCCAACATCAATATTGGTCCCAACGGATGCACGCTGGCCGACGCCATCACTGCTGCGAATGTGAACGCGCCCGTAGGCAACTGCGCGGCGGGGTCTGGCAGCGACTTCCTCATCGCGCCGGATGGCTGGGTAGTCACGCTGACCTCGGACTTGCCGAACATCGTGTCGGACATGACGATTCGATCGGCCAGTCCGGCGGGGCTTTTCTTCATCCTCGGCAACAACCAACGGCGAGTTCTCAGGATCACCGGTGCCAACACGGAAGTCACCTTGCTTCGGGTGCAGGTAGGCGGCGGCAGAAGCAACAGCGGGTCAGAAGGGGCCGGCATTCGAATTGACGATGCAACCGTGCGCCTTGAGCACTCGGTGGTCGTCGCGAACGAGGCGGTCAACGCATATGCCGACGGGATTTATGTAATTGGGGGTGATTTAACCCTCGACCACAGCTCGATTCTTGGCAACGACGGTGTTGGCGTCAGTGCCGTCAACTCCTCAGTCCAGGTTTTGGATTCCGAGTTTCAGGGCAATTCCCGCGATGGAATTGGTATCGGGCTGTCCGCGAGCAACAGCAACCTGCTCATCGAGAGAAGCCTGTTTGATGAAGACTTCGGCCTGGCGGGTTCGCAAACGGTCGCACAGATCGTGAATTCGACGTTTCACACCTCGGTGTACCCCGGATTCTCGCCGGGATCGATCAGGTTCACGAACTCCTCGTTCGTCACCCTCAATCACGTCACCACCCGACACGCCCTGGAACTCTTCAACTCGACACTCTCGGTCACGAACTCGTTCGTCGGAACCTGCGACCTGACATTCGCCAACCTGATACTGGACTCCAACAATCTCAATTCCACACAGGGGGGCGGCTTTTTCAACTGCCTGGGCGATGAACCGATCAACTACGGCCTGTTGCCCCTGGCCGACAATGGCGGGCCGACCGAAACCCGCGCCCTCGGCAACCCCGCATCGCCGGCGATCAATGCCGGCAACCCGACTTACTGCACTGCCGTCGACCAACGCGGCGAACCCCGTGGGGCGAGTTGTGATGTCGGTGCCTACGAAGCGACGGGATTCGCCGACGTCGAAGTCACCGCCCGTCTTCAGCCCGGCGCACCTTATGTCAGCAATCAGCAAATCGTCATGTTCGCCGACATCAGGAACAATGGCCCCGGGCCTGCGACCCATGTGTTGTTCGACATCGATGCCGAACATGCTTTTGTGACCAGCGCGAATTCGCCGTACTGCAATGCAATTCCGTGCGTGATCACGAGCATCCAGCCGGGACAGACCTTGTCGGTCCCGATCCAGATGACACTGGGAAATTTCTTCAACAGCCCGTTTTCCATCGAGCTGTCCGCCCACACGACTGCGTCATCGACCTATTCGGACGCGAACGAAAACGATCCGCTGGGGAACAACTTCGACACGGTGTCGCACGCGATCAACGAAGGTGCCGATCTGTCGATCGTCTTGAATCGTGTCACCAACGGCCCGTTCTTTATCGGACAAGTCATCCAGTACCAAGCCACCATCCAGAATTCTGGACCGCAGACGTCGAGCGGCACGCAATTGCAGTTCACGCCGACGGGTTTGGGCAGCGTCAGCTTCACCGGTTGTTCGTCGACTTCCGGACTTGTCTGCAATATCGCCAACATCGCCAATGGCGGTTCGCGCAACGTCACCATCCAGGGAATCGTAACGGCCAGCCAGTTCAATGCGGTGGCAACGGTCAGCGCGATGCAAGTGGATATCAACGATTTGAACAACGTCGACAACACCGGCAATGGTGGCGGCGTTACCACGGCGGAGGTCTCGGTCAGCGCGGAAATCCTGACCAGCCCGCCTGTCTACAGTCTCGACTACATGGCGTTCAACATCACCCTGGCAACGGGGAACTCTGCCGCGTCCAACATTCAGCTCGATGTCGACTTCCCGGGCGCGGAATACATCGATGTTCAAGGCTGCGCCGATTTTCCCTGCGTGATTCCACAACTGGCAGCCAACAGCCAACTCGTACTGCTCGCCCAGTACTTCGCCCCGCTCGCCATTCCGGGCGTTGTCGACACATTGAGTTTCGGCGTGCGGGCCACGCCGGGACAACAGGACACGAACCCGTCCAACAACGAGGTTGTCATTGTCAGAGCATTGAATCCCGTCTCCGATATCGCCGCGCAACTCAGCCTCGTCAGCACGCCACCGTTCCATCCCGACCAGGAAATCCAGTACGCGCTGCGCGTGTCGAATGGGGGCCCCAACGCTGCAACCTCGGTCAACATCACGGCGATGCCGCAGAACCTGACCCTGCTTGGTGCGTACGGCGTGCTGTGCCAAACCCCGAACTGCACCATTCCACAGTTCAATAAATTCGACGAAGAAAACATCACGCTCGTTTACCGGATCAACACCCTCGGCGCGTTCAACCTGACCGCCACAGCGAACGCGACCCAGCACGACAACGCCGCTGCGAACAACACCGACAGCACCAACAACGGCGGGACCGCGATTGCGCCACCCGGCAGCGATCAAATCTTTCTCGACGGCTTCGACAGCCCTTGACCGCGCGCAACACCGCCACCGTCGGCGGATCGCACTTCCCACACTGGATGGAACGGAGATGACCATGCTCAACATCGGAATAGAGGTTCTGGGACGGCTCGTCGGCCTCGGCTGCGGACTGGCGGTGGCGCTCTGCACTGTCAGTGACGCACGGGCACAAACCGGCAACGATGGTTTTGCCGCCGCGATCAGCGCGGGTGCCGTCCACGACGTGGTCGTCGACGGCAATGGCAAGATCCTCGTCGGAGGCAGCTTCACGTTTGCCAGCGGCACGCGTCAGATCGTGCGCCTGCATCCGGACGGATGGGGCGACGGCAGCTTTGCCTTCGGCCTCGGCGCGACCGCGGGCGTGGTCCACCAGATCCTGCCGACCGGCGCAGGCTACCTGGTCGGCGGCACGTTCACCGGTGGCAGTTCGCCGAACTACCTTGCCCGACTCGATGCGAACGGTGCCAACGTGGCGGGCCTCGCCGGCGTCAACGGCGCCGTGCACACGATCACGCGGCGTGCCGCGGGAAACGGCTTCTTCATCGGCGGCGCGTTCGGCACCGTCAACGGCGCGACGCGCAATCGCGTGGCACGACTGACCTCCGCGTTCGCATCGGATACCGGCTTCAACCCACCCGCATTCAACGGAACCGTGTACGACGTGGTCGAGCGGCCCGATGGCAAGGTCTATGTGGCCGGCGCGTTCCTCGGCATCAACGGCAACGCCGGAGCGGGCTATGCGGTGTTCCGCCTCAACAGCAACGGCTCACTCGACAACAGCTTCGTCTTTGATGCCGTTCCGCAGGGTCTCGAGCACGTGCTGGCGATCGACCTGCAGGCCGATGGCAAGCTGCTCATCGCCGGCAACTTCACCGCAACGGTCGGCAGCGAACAGCGCCGCCGCATCGCCCGGCTCGAATCCGATGGCAGCGTCGATCTGACGTTCTCCGGCCCCACGCTCAACGACAGCATCATCGACATGGCCGTGCAGCCGGATGGCCGCATCGTCATCGCGGGCCCGTTCACCGGCGTCGGCCTCGCCAACGACCTCGCGCGCCTGCATGCCGATGGGGCCGTCGACAGCACGTTCTCGCCGTTGCTCGATCCGAACGGCCTCGTGCGCAGCGTTGCCGTGCAAGGCGACGGTGGCGTCCTGTTCGCGGGCGAGTTCACCACCATCACCGGCAGCCAGACGGCCCTGCGCGTCGCGCGCATTCCCAAGACCGGCGGATTGGAGCGCAACTTCGCACCCGGTGGAAGCACGGTCGGTGACGTCCATGCCAGCGCAATTCTGGCCAACGGCGACGTGCTTGCCGGCGGCACGTTCACCAGCATTGGCGGTGATGCGCGCACCTACCTGGCCCGCTTTTCGGGCATCACCGGCGCACTGTCGACGAGCTTCACGCCGAGCCTCAACGGCAGCGTGCTGGCGATCGTCGTGCAGACCGACGGCAAGTACCTCGTCGGCGGCGGATTCACGCTGGTCAACGGCACGACGCGCCGTCGCATCGCGCGCTTCAACGCCGATGGCACGCTCGACGCCAGCTTCGTGCCGGCCAACATCCCTGATGGCCTGGTCCACGCGATCGAGGTCGATCCGCTCGGCCGCATCTACGTGGGCGGCAGTTTCCAGAGCGTGGGTGGCGAAAACCGGCGCTTCATCGTGCGCCTGACCGCAACCGGCGTGATCGATGCGGATTTCGAGGATCCCGAACTCGACGACGACGTGCTGGCCATCGCGATGGCCGCGGACCGCTACCGCGTCTACATCGGCGGACGCTTCACCCAGGTCGACGGATTCAATCGTCGCGGCATCGCCCGTCTGTGGCCACATGGCGGCATGAACACCAGCTTCTCTGGTGGCATGTGCAATCCCGGTGACGCGGTGATGGCCATCGCCGTTCCTTCCGAAGGCGGCGTCGTGGCCGGCGGCAACTTCGACTGCGTGCGCTCGGCGGGAACGAGCAACTTCGTCTCCGACAACCTGCATCGTTTCAGCGAAGACGGAGCGATCGACATCCCCTTCTTGCAGGCCCTCGACCAGCCCAACGGCAGTGTCAACTCGATCCAGCTGCTGCGCGATGGCCGCATGCACATCGGCGGCACGTTCACCCAGTTCGCCACGGTGCCCACGGCGACGTTGCGTCAAGGCCTGGCGCGGATCCTCGCAGACGGTAACCTCGACACCGGCTTCGATGTCGCCGCGATCACGCCCGTCCTGCAACCGGCGTTCGTCAACACGCAGGTACTGCAGGGTGATGGGCGCCTGATCGTCGGCGGACGTTTTGAACTCCTCGGCGGCGTGGCGCGCTCCAACTTCGGGCGCATCGGCAGTCGTGGTCGCGTCCTCGACGAGATCGTGTCGATGCCGTCGGCGAGCCGCGTGCAATGGCAGCGCGGCGTCGACAGCCCGGGCCTGACCGGCGCGCCACAACTGCTGATGTCGACCACCTGCTGTTCGGCGGCGTCGTTCGTGCCGTTGCCGGGCACAATGACATGGTCGTCCGCGCTCGGCGGATCGTGGCGCTATGAACCGTTCCCGACCGTGTTCGGCACCTACTACCTGCGCACGCGCGCCCGTTTCGGCGGCGACAGCAGCGGCGGCCTGTACGAGTCACCGATCCACCGTTTCGACGGCGGTCCGGCACCCACGGCAGTCGCCGATCTCGAGGTCAGCATGTCGGTCGTGCCGCTCGCGGCGGAAGCCGGCGACAGCGTGACATTCACCGTACAGGTGGAGAACCTCGGCCCCGATCCGGCATCCGCGACCACGGTGCAGGACCTGCTCCCCGACGGCTACACCTACGTTTCGCACTCCGCTTCCCAGGGCACGTACGTGCCGGCCACCGGCGCATGGACGATCGGCACCCTCGCCAACAGTGGCACGGCCAGCACGCGTGCATTGACGGTGGTCGCTACCGTCAACTCCGACGGCAACTACGTGAACCTCGCGAGCGGCTCGTCAGCGGCGTTCGATCCTGATCTCGCCAACAGCATCGACTGGGCCGAGGTCATCGTGCTCGAACCCGCCGACGACACGATCTTCGCGAGCGGCTTCGAGTCACCATGAGCACCACCATGCATCTCCCGACCGCCGTATCGACAACCGCGCGCTCGCGTTGCACGGCGGCGCGCATCTCCCGTGCGCTGACATGCCTGCTCATGCTCGGCGCCACGACGGTGCGCGCTGGCGAGCCCGCGGGATGGCTGCTCGCCGTTGATTTCGAGAACCAGCCGCCTGGCCAGCCGATCGGCACCGGCGGCGCAGCGCTCGGTCAACCCGACCAGGTCTCGGCGCTGGTCGACGCCATCGTTCGCGATGTGCCGATGGCCAGCCGCAGCCTCGAGATCACCTGGGATGCCGCACCGTCCACGGCGTCCGGCGTGCGCTTCGGCTTGCTTGGCGGCGTGGAGGCACGCGCCAACCTGCTGTCGATCACGCTCGACCTGCATGCGCACGTCGCCAGCCGGTACTACGTGTTCATACGCGAGGCGACGACCGCGGCCCGTTCGTTCGGCGGACTGCACCTTACGCAGGATGGCGTCCTCGCGCTGCTCGACGCGAGCGGCAGCCAGCTGGTCGCGCATGACCTCGGGTTCGGCCAGACACGTCGCCTTCGCTGGGACTACGACCTCGATGCGAGGACCTATGACTTCAGTCTCGACGGCGAGCGCCTCGTCGAAGGGCGCCCGCATGGCGTGCCGGACAATGGACGCGGCATTGGTTCGGTCCGCGTCGAACTCGACTGGAACACGCCCGCCGACACCGCACTCAGCATCGACAACCTGCGCGTGTTCGCAAGTACCGACGCGCTGTTCGCACACGGCTTCGACGGCCCTTGAGCATGCGCCATGCGCGATCCTTGAGCATGCTGCTGGGCATGACCATGCCGGTCGCAATCGCATTGTCCTTGCCGTCCAACGACGACATGATCGAGACCAACCTGCCCCCGCCCAGCGGCCGCGAAACGTACCGGGAACTATTGCCTGCCCTTATCGGCGGCGAGCCGCCAACGATTCGCACGCTGCCGCCCGGTTCGGGCCTGGTGGGTGCCCGCGCGGTTTACGGCATGCACGCGAGCATCGATATCGTGCTCGCCACACGCGCCTCCGATCTCGACGCGTTCGTGCGCGAGCATGTCCGCGCGCGGCTCGAAGCCTACGAAACCCGCTCGAGTGGCAAGATCGACGGAATCTGGAAGCTGCGCGGGCACGGTCGCGCGGGTCGACTGCACGGCTGGCAGAACCGCCTGTGGTTGTTCGTCATCGAGGCGCGCGACGATGCGTTGTTCGACGAGGTCGTCGACCGCTTTGCATTCGTCGAGCGCAAACGGGGCTGGGCGCGCACGATGCAGCCGAGCGGCGGTTGACGCAATGTTCGATTCGCGGGAACAGGCTTCAATGCCGTGACCGCGCACGCGTCCGAGGCTGCGGCCCACGGTCCCTGCAGCACTCAGCAATCGTTCGCGATACCCGGTTCGAAGCCGCTGCGGAAAATCCGGTCGCCGCCCGGAAGCAGTGCGTCGGCGCGTTCGTTCAAGTAGGTCTCGATCGCCGGATATCCCCCCGGTTGCAGCGCATGCACGTCGGCCGCCGAGTTCGGGTTCAGGCCATGCGCGAGTTCCCATGTGTCCGGCATGCCGTCGCCGTCACTGTCGGGCAAGGGCGTGCCCGGGGTCAGGCCGTCGAGCCAGTTCGCTGGCCGCCGATTGCCCCAGGTGCCGGTCCGCGCCGCGGTTTCCTCGACCGACCAGCGCGAGACCGCATCGCGTGGCCATGCCCCGGCGCGCGCGAGCACGCAGGCGTATGCGGCATCAGCGCCTTGCGTGCTGACCGGCACGTAGCCGACGCTGATCGCGCTGAAATCGAACGGCACGTTCGATGCGAACATCGCAGCCGTGACCCCGCAGCAGTAGAAGCCGTCATAGGCCGCGGCAAATCCCGGGGTCGTGAACGGATTGCCGAAGATGCCGTTGAACGTGCCCGGATGGTCGACGCGGTTGTCCGACGAGTAGTACGCGAGCGGCGGCGTGATCTCCTCGGGATCGAAGAACACCGGCACGAGGTTGGCCGACGCGCCGTCCTTGTAGGTATTGCCGATGATGTTGAAGTATCCGGTCGCCGGGTTGTGGTGGACGAATCCGATCCTTGCGTTGTAGACGACGTTGTTGATGACCTCGGCCGGGCCGCCTGAAAGCGCCGGCGTGCGGTTGTTGTTGTGCGCGAACAGCGTGTGATGGATCGAGATGCGCCCGCCACCCGGCCCGTTGAGCAGCCCGTAGTTGTGGTTCGGCCCGTCCGGATGGCCACCGCCCTGGACCGGAAAGCCGATCATCGACCACTGCACCGTGATGTCGCGCGCGCCCTCGTAGAGGTCCACGTTCTCGTCGACCCCGTGCGAGACATCGACGTGGTCGAGCATGAGCAGGCGGTTGGCCGACATCTGGATCGCGTCGTGCTGTGCGGGCGGCCAGTTCGCATCGGGCATCGGCGGGCGCACGCGCAGGTGCCGGATCACGATGTTGCCGAACGTGGTCGGGTAGTCGGTGTACAGATGGCCGTGCAAGGTGATGCCGGCACCGGGCGCGGTCTGCCCCGCGATCGTGAGATCGCCGGCCGGGATGCGCAGGTCGCCGTTGATCACGCCGGAAACGTCGAACACGACGATGCGCGGACCGGGCCGGTCCACCGCCCATTGCAGGCTGCCGGTCCCGCTCGCGTTGAGGTTCGTGACCTTGACGACCGTGCCGCCGCGTCCGCCGGTGGCGGCGGCCCCGAAGCCTTCGGCGCCCGGAAATGCGGGCAAGGCGCTCGCGGTACCTGCGCCAAGCAAGCTGGCAAGGCAAACTCCGGCAAGACGGCGACTGCAGGATTTCGTGCGATTCATGGGCCGATCTCCGAGCCGGGTGCCAGTCGATTCTAGAGCTCGCAATATATGTGCAATATGGATTCCGGCACAGTTTGCGCTGACGCGGGCCGTCAGGCGCCGGATCCCGCGCGCTGAGCCGCGACGACGCAGGCTGCCGCCACCGTCACGGAACCGCAGTTCGCGCGCAGGCACGATCGCGCCATCCAGCGGAGCAGACCGATGTCGAGGATTCATGTCATTGCGGCCATCGCATTTGCGCTCGGTGCCACCGCCACGCACGCGCAGCCGGTTTTCGATTGCATCGCGCCGGATGCACCGACGCTCGTCAATCCGGTCGTGCTCGGCAACGGCAGCGCAGGCAGCGTCAGCACGGCGGCGTTGCAGACCGCGTTGAATGCAGGCGGAGCGATCCGCCTCAACATCGGCACCTCGACCTTGAGCGTGACGAGCGAACTGCGCGTCACGCGCGCGACGATCCTCGATGCAGGCGGCGCGACCTTGTCGGGCGCGAATGCGCGGCGCGTACTGCGCGTCGACAATCCGGACAACCTGACCTACACGTTCGACCTGCTCAATGCGACGATCGCGAACGGCGCGACGCCGACCGGCTCCGGCGCGGGCCTGTGGAAACCGACCGGCGGACCGTGGCAGGCGGTCACGATCCGCGTTTTCCATTCGCGCTTCGTCGACAATACGGCGATCGCGACCGCGCAGGATGACGGCGGCGGCGGCATCTATGTCGTCGGCGCGCGCGAACTCAGCCTCGTCGATGTCGACCTGGTCGACAACCGCGGCGCGAACGGCGGCGCCTTGTATTCGCTCGGATCGAAGCGCATCGACCTGTTTGACAGCGTGCTGTCGGGCAATCGCGCGACCGGCACCGGCGGCAACCCGGGCAACGGCGGCAACGCGGGCGCGATCGGCATCGACGGGGCCGACCGCTACGTCAACCTGTGCCGCACGCGCGTGTTGAACAACACCGCGAATGCGTACGGCGGCGGTCTGTTCACGACGGTCTACGACACGACGAGCCACACGCGCATCCAGGACTCGACGATCGAAGGCAACAACAGCAGCGGCACGAGCAACGCGCATACCGGCGGCGTCTACCTGCAAGGCGGCCCGTTCACGATCCGTGGCTCGACGTTCCGCGACAACCAGGCCGGCGGCTATGGCGGCCTGTCGATCTTCGACCACCAGACCGCGACCTTGATCCGCGCCTCGGGCGACATCACGAACAGCACGTTCTCCGGAAACATCGCGCGCACCGGCCTCGGCGGCGCGATGAACCTGCAAGGCAGCGGCGGACTCGTGCTGCAGAACCTCACGATCGCCGGCAACCGTGCCCTGTGCGACGTCTGCTTCGCGGCCGGCATCAGCAACGGCGCGGGCCTGCCGATCACGTTGCGCAATACGCTGTTCTTCGACAACACGGCCGGTAACCCGTGGAACCCGTGGGCAATCCTCAATCCGGTCGGCGGCAGCCACAACATGCAATGGCCGCAGGTCCGGCCCGTGTCGAACCAGAACGAAGCTGCCGTCACGCCTGGCTCGACATTCGCGAACGCACTGCCCGGCGCGATCGCCGACAACGGCGGGCATACCCAAACCATGGCGCTGCCGCCGACCTCGCCTGCCGTGAATGCAGGCGGCGCAACCGGCGCGCCGACGACCGACCAGCGCGGAATGCCGCGCAATGGCGCGGTGGATATCGGCGCGTTCGAGGTCCAGGCAGACGGGATTTTCGAGGACGGATTCGAGTGAGGATCGCAAGGACCGGGATGCTGCGACGGCTCCGGGTCCACCGAGGATCCTGTCAGGATTCGTGCTCGGCGTGATGCCACGGCGCAATCCGCTACGCGGGTTCCGCCCAACGACAAAGCGGCGACGCGGGATCCGATGGCGGCTGCAGCGCAACAGCTGCATGGTTAGGCGGAACCGCCGAAGGCGATTCCGCTGTGGGTCGGGATCGGACCAGGACGGTCGACGTCGGGCGCGATGCAACCGTGCGGGTTGATCCAGCATTGCCGCAAGGCCGGTCGCGGCCGGGGCCGCTCCTACGACAGCGCGGCAACGCCGTAGCGGTCATCAGATCAGGAAGATCGTCGCGAGGCCGAGGAAGATGAAGAAGCCGCCGCTGTCGGTCAGCGCAGTGATCAGCACGCTCGAGCCGATCGCCGGATCACGGTCGAAGTGGATCAGGGTCATCGGGATGATGACGCCCATCAACGCGGCGAGCAGCAGGTTCAGGGTCATCGCGGCGGTCATCACGGCGCCGAGCGCGGGGCTGCCGTAGAGCAGCCAGGCGACGAGGCCGATCACGCCGCCCCAGACGAGGCCGTTGACGAGCGCGACCGCGACTTCCTTGCGCAGCAGGCGCTTCGCGCTGGCCGGGCTGACCTGGCCGAGGGCGAGCGCGCGCACGATCATCGTGATCGTCTGGTTGCCCGAGTTGCCGCCGATGCCGGCGACGATCGGCATCAGCGCGGCGAGCGCGACGAGTTTCTCGATCGAGTTCTCGAACACGCCGATCACGCGCGACGCGACGAACGCGGTGACGAGGTTGACCGCGAGCCAGGTCCAGCGGTTGCGCAGCGATTTCCATACCGAGGCGAAGATGTCCTCGTCTTCGAGCAGGCCGCCGCGGCTCAGGGTCTCGGCGTCGCTCTCCTCGCGGATGACGTCGACCATCGCATCGATCGTCAGGCGGCCGATCAGGCGTCCGCCGTCGTCGACCACCGGCGCCGAGACGAGGTCGTAGCGCTCGAACGCCTGCGCGGTCTCGAACACGTCCTCGTCGGGCCGGAACGTGTTCGCATCCGCCGCCATCACTTCGCTGACCTCGCGGTTCGGATCGTTGACGAGCAGCCACTTCAGCGGCAGCACACCGGTCAGCACGTTGTCGTGGTTGACGACGAACAGCTTGTCGGTCTGCTCGGGAATCTCCTTCAGCATGCGCAGGTAGCGCAGCACGACTTCGAGCGTCACGTCCTCGCGGATCGTGACCATTTCGAAATCCATGATCGCGCCGACCTGGTCCTCCTCGTAGGACATCGCCGAACGCAACTGTTCGCGTTCGGGCGCGTCGAGGCGCTGCATGAGTTCGTGGACGACGTCCTCGGGCAGGTCCTCGGCGAGGTCGGCGAGTTCGTCGGCATCGAGTTGCTCGGCGGCGGCGAGGATTTCCGGCGCATCCATGTCGGCGAGCAGCGACTCGCGCACCGCATCGGAGACTTCGAGCAGGATCTCGCCGTCGCGGTCGGACCTCACGAGGTTCCAGACGGCGAGCCGGTCCTCGGGCGGCAAGGCCTCGAGGATGTGCGCGACGTCGGCCGGATGCAGCGCGTCGATCTCGCGTTGCAGTTCGGCGACGTGTTCGCCGTGCAGCAGGTCGTCGGCCACGTCATGGCCGCTGCGGGCGTGACGCTGGGCAAGCTGCTCGACGAGACGGTGACGCTGCAGCATCTCGGTGACGCGCGCGAGGTGCCCCTGCAACGGAGTTCCCGATCGAGTAGGAGTTTCGATTTCGGTCATCGTACGCTCGCAGGCCGCCATGCGCGCGCACGGCGGGAATCAGGTCGGGGCTTTGGCGGGCCGTCGTCTCGGCATCATGTTCGGTCTGCTGGAAGGGCCGAATGCGTCGGCGACCTTGCGCGTGACTCGGCACCCGTGAGGTTCGCTGGCGCGAAGCCGCGCATGATACGCCGCACCTCAGCGGCTGTCGCCCGCTTGCGTGGGTCCGCTGCGGGCGCCAGGGCAATCGAGCGCCGTCGCTATTGGCCACGCGACGGTTGCGCGCCGGACTGCCAGGCGGCGGTCCGGGGCGCGGAGTGATGCCATCAGAACGGGATCTCGTCGTCCTCGAAACTTTCATTGCGCGACGGCGGCGGCGCCTGCCGCGCGGGCGGAGCGGCTTGCGGACCGCGTGCGGGACCTCGTTCAGCACCACCCCCGCCACCACCGCGTTCGCCGCGATCGCGGTTGTAACTGCCACCGCCACCGCCGCCACCCTCGCCGCCTCCGCCGAGCATCTGCATCTCGCTGGCGATGATGTCGGTGCTGAAGCGCTGGACGCCTTCCTTGTCGGTGTACTTGTCGGTGCGGATCGAGCCTTCGATGTAGACCTGCCGGCCCTTCTTCAGGTATTCAGCGGCGATCTCGGCGAGACGACCGAACAGCTTGACGCGATGCCATTCGGTGCGTTCCTGGTTCTCGCCGGTCTGCTTGTCCTTCCACGACTCCGATGTGGCCACGCTGAGCGTGCCGACGGCCATCCCGCCGGCCGTGTATTTCACCTCGGGATCGGCACCGAGATTGCCGACGAGAATGACCTTGTTGATGCCACGTGCCATGCTGGGTTCCTCGATTCTTCGCTGCGGTGCGCTCGATGGGCGCAAAGAATAACAGAGCGCTTCACGGCTGAAGTACGCCATCGGCATGCCAACCTGTAGGAAATCGGCGATCGCCCGGAGGCGGGTCGGCGGCGCAAGTCGCGATCGGCGGTCGCCGGAGCCGCTTGCGCGGGAGTCGGCCACTGCAGCGAGGCTATACTCGGCCGCAGCCGTTCCGGGAAATCCGCTCTTGAGTTCATCCTCGCCGATCATCGACCCGGCCTCCGTGCGCACGCTGGCCGACGTGCAAACGCTGTCGGCAGGCGGCATGGCCGCCGTCAATGCCCTGATCCGGGCGCGCCTGGCCTCGGATGTCGTGCTGATCAACCAGATCTCCGAGCACATCATCCACAGCGGCGGCAAGCGGCTGCGGCCGATGCTGCACCTGCTTGCTGCCGAAGCCGCCGGCTATCGCGGCAGCGAGCATGTCACGCTCGCCGCCTTGATCGAGTTCATCCACACCTCAACCCTGCTGCACGACGATGTCGTCGACGAGTCGGACCTGCGTCGCGGGCGCAAGACGGCGAACGCGCTGTGGGGAAATGCGGCCAGCGTGCTGGTCGGTGATTTCCTCTACTCGCGCTCGTTCCAGATGATGGTCGAGCTCGACAGCATGCGCGTCATGCGCATCCTCGCCGACACGACGAACCGCATTGCCGAAGGCGAAGTGCTGCAACTGCTCAACATCGGCAATGCCGATACCGACGAGCGCGCCTACCTCGACGTCATCGAACGCAAGACCGCCGTGCTGTTCTCGGCCGCGACCCGGCTCGGCGCCGTCCTGGCCGGCTTGCCGCCCGCGCAGGAGGAAGCGCTGGCGCGCTACGGGCTCGATCTCGGCTACGCGTTTCAGATCGCCGACGACGTGCTCGACTACGTTTCCGACGCCGACACTCTCGGCAAGAACATCGGGGACGACCTCGCCGAGGGCAAGCCGACCTTGCCGGTCATCCACGCGATCGCGAACAGCCCGCCTGGACTCGCGGCAAGCCTGCGTCGCGCGATCGAAAGCGGCGGCCTCGATTCGCTCGACAACATCGTCGCGGCGATCCGCGATTCCGGCGCACTCGACTACGCGAACACGCGCGCCCATGCCTACGCGGCATCCGCGAAAGCGGCGCTGATGGCCCTGCCGCCATCGCCCGCGCGCGACGCGCTCGGCGTGCTGGCCGACTACTCGGTCGATCGCGCGTCGTAGCGGCGACGTCCGGCGTGCCCTGGGCATTCCGGTCGAATCGGTCGCGGCCATCGATGCGACGCCGCGATGACCTCAAGGCAAGACTATGCGGTGTAGGAGCGACCCTGGTCGCGACCGAACCTTGCCGCAGATTGCTTTCGCGCCCA
>CAZPLY010000023.1:0-51685 GCA_964587775.1 uncultured Dokdonella sp. | reverse complement strand
TAAGCCATTGAATATAAAAGATAAAAATGTCTTGTTTACAATAGAGTGGGAGTAGCCGGACCACCCGCGCAGTGAATCGCACGGCGCATGTCGTGCGCGACGCGATCCGGCTTTCGCCGGTCCGGCCCTCTCGGCCGCAGCGCTTGAACGAGCGCATTGGAAGCCGGATGCAGTCCGTGCGATAAAGGTCGGCCCCGCCTGCAGAAGACGTCCATGAAAACCTCCGACAAGAATTCCGTTTCGGGTTCGACCACGGGTTCCGGCGCGCCCGCCCAGAGTGACCGCAATTCGCTGACCGTCGGCGCCGATGGCCCGATCGTGCTGCACGACGTGCACTTCCTCGAGCAGATGGCGCACTTCAACCGCGAGAAGGTGCCGGAGCGCCAGCCGCATGCGAAGGGCGCGGGCGCGTTCGGCGTGCTGCGCGTCACCGCCGACGTTTCGAGGTACACGCGCGCGGCATTGTTCCAGCAGGGCGTTTCAACCGACATGCTCGCGCGCTTCTCGACCGTCGCCGGCGAAGCAGGCAGTCCCGACACCTGGCGCGACGTGCGCGGGTTCTCGCTCAAGTTCTACACGAGCGAAGGCAACTACGATCTCGTCGGCAACAACACGCCGGTGTTCTTCGTGCGCGATCCGATGAAGTTTCCGCACTTCATCCGCAGCCAGAAGCGGCTTCCCGATTCGGGTCTGCGCGACAACCACATGCAATGGGATTTCTGGACGGCCAATCCGGAAACGGCGCACCAGGTCACCTATCTGATGGGCGAACGCGGCCTGCCGCGGACCTGGCGCCACATGAACGGCTATGGCTCGCATACCTACCTGTGGATCAACGCAGCGGGCGAGAAATTCTGGGTCAAGTACCACTTCCACACCCGCCAGGGCATGGCGTTCTTCAGCAATGCCGAAGCGGCCGCGATGGCCGGCAACGATGCCGACTTCCATCGGCGCGACCTGTTCGATGCGATCGCGCGCGGCGAGCATCCGCAGTGGACGCTGTCGGTCCAGGTCATGCCGTATGCGGACGCGAAGCGCTACCGGTTCAATCCGTTCGACCTGACCAAGACCTGGTCGCACAAGGACTATCCGCTGATCGAGGTCGGCACGATGACGCTCGACCGCAATCCCGAGAACTTCTTCGCCCAGATCGAGCAGGCCGCGTTCTCGCCGGGCAACACGGTACCCGGCATCGGCCTTTCGCCGGACAAGATGCTGCTCGGCCGCGCGTTCGCCTACAACGATGCGCAGCGCAACCGGATCGGCACGAACTTCCACCAGTTGCCGGTCAACCAGCCGAAGGTGCCGGTCAATTCCTACATGTTCGATGGCCAGATGGCCTATCACCACAGCGGCGCGGCGCCGGTGCATGCGCCGAACAGCGGTGGCCGGCCGTGGGCCGATGGCACCGGCGCGGTCGATGATGGCTGGGAGGCCGACGGCGCACTCGTGCGCAGTGCCTATTCGCTGCACGCCGAGGACGACGATTTCGGCCAGCCCGGCACGCTCGTGCGCAAGGTATTCAACGATGCCCAGCGTGACCTGCTCGTCGAGCAGGTCGCCGGCAGCCTGCTTGGCGGCGTGCGCAGTCCCGTGCTCGAACGCGCGTTCGACTACTGGAAGAATGTCGATGCCGACGTCGGCCGGCGCATTGAAGCGAAGGTGCGCGCCGGCGCCGCAGCGAAACCGGCCGAAGGCATGGGTGAGGGCTGAGTTGCCGACGAGGGCCGCCTGACGAGCCACCTCGCCCGATTCCTGCAACCGGAGAAACGACTGCATGCGCAACGATTCCCCCCAACGTTACGGCACGATCACGCGATCGTTGCACTGGCTCATGGCCGTGCTGATTGCGTGGCAGGCGCTCAAGATCTTCGACCGCATCGATGATGGCGAACACTGGATTGGCGAGACCCTCGTGCCATGGCACGTCTCGATCGGCACGCTGCTGCTGGTGCTGGTCGTATTGCGCATGGTCTGGGCGGCCACGCAGCGCGCGAGTCGCCCGGCCCAGGATCCGGCCACCGCGTTCCTCGTGCGCGGTGGCCATTTCCTGCTGTATGCCGGCATGCTGTTGATGCCGGTCACGGGCATCCTCAAGATGCTCGGCAACGGCTACGGATTGACGGCATTCGGCGTAACCCTGGCCGCCCGCGGTGAAAAGACCGACTGGATGGCGACCATCGGCAACCTGCATCCGCCCATTGCATGGGCGCTGCTCGCCTTGATCGTCGGCCACGTCGGCATCGCGCTGCTGCACCACTTCGTCCGCAAGGACAACGTGCTGCGGCGGATGCTCTGAGCGCGGATACCCGCGCCGGCGTGGCCCCGGAATTGAACAGTCAGCGCGCCCGGTGCGCCATGCCATGACGCAGTCAGACGACAACGCGGCCAGCCCGTCGAGCTTCAGCGCCGACGACGAGCGCTGGATGTTGCGCGCGCTCGAACTCGCGGCGCACGCGCGCGATGTCGACGGCGAGGTGCCGGTCGGCGCCGTGCTCGTGCGCGATGGCGAACCGGTCGGCGAAGGCTGGAATCGCAACATCACGCTGAGCGACGCGAGCGCGCATGCCGAAATCCTGGCCCTGCGTGCGGCCGGCACGCGCATCGGCAACCATCGCATCGCCGGCGCCACGCTGTATGCGACGCTCGAACCGTGCGCGATGTGCGCGATGGCACTCGTCCACGCGCGTGTCGCGCGTGTCGTCTATGCCGCGACCGACCCGAAAACCGGTGCTGCCGGCAGCGTCTTCGACACCCTGATCTCGGACCGGCACAACCATCGCATCAGCGTCGAATCCGGACTGTTCGCCGATCGCAGCGCGGAACTGCTGCGCGGCTTCTTCCGCAGCCGGCGATGAGGCTGGCGAAGGGGAGCACGGTACAGGGGAATGGGTCTGGAGCGGGCGTCAGGCACGCTTGCCTTGCTCGACCCGATCGCGAATCCCCGATCCCGATTCCCGGCTCTCACCCGATCGTGCGGCGGAAATCGAGGTCGTAGCGCGCGCCACCGGTCAGCGAATGCAGGCGCAGGTTCGTGATCCGGATCGGCGCGCCGTGCTCGAGCTCGGCCGCGTTCGAGTCGGCCATCTCGCTCGGGTCGATGACCGTGACGCCGCCGCTGCCGATCACGTCGAGCACGTTGTCGGGCCCGATCACGGCGAACGTCGCCGGGTCGATGCCGAGGCCGAGTGCGAACGGATTGAGCGCGAGCGCGGCGAGCAGGCGACCGAGCCGGTCGCTCGCATGGCCACCCTGGTCGATGACGACGCGATTGGTCAGGCCGAGGCCCGGCGCGAGCGATGTGCCACCCATGCGCGGGGTCGGTCCGGGTGCGCCGGTCGCCAGCATGTGTTCGCACAGCACCGCGGCACCGGCGCCGACGCCGCACACGGGCAGGCCGTCGGCATTGCGCCGGCGCAGCAGGCGGGCCAGCGTGGTGCCGCCGACCAGGGTGCTCAGCTTGAGCGGTTGGGCCGCCTCGAGGATGACCATGTCGGCTTGCTCGACGAGATCGAGCAGGTCGCGCTGTTCGGCGCCCGAGCGCGCCTTGAGCACGAAGCGATGCGGACTCGTCGTGCCGGCCGCGAACAGCAGGGTCTCGAGCCCGACGTCGTCGTCTTCGTTTTCCGGCGCGCAGACCAACACGACGCGCGGCGAGTCACCGCCGATGCCGATGATGCGGGCCAGCAGGGCCGGCGTGCGCTGGTTCGCCGGCAATTCGCCGCAGGCGATGATCGGACCGCGCGTGCGTTCGGGAGCTTGTTTGGCTGGCACGCGATCGGATTCCCCGGATGTCGGGCGATTCTAACCGGTCCTTCAGGCCGGGCGCGCGCCGCGCATCTTCGCCGGGCCATTGCGCGTGTGCACGAACTCGGCGAACGCAGCGGGTCCGAGTGGACGACTGAACAGGTATCCCTGGCCGAGACGCGCGCCGCGCGCGAGCAGGAAATCGAGTTGCTGCTGGGTCTCGATGCCTTCGGCGATGACGGTCAGGCCGAGGCTCTGGCCGATGCGGATGATCGCTTCGCAGATCGCCGTGTCGGGCGCGCTGCCCGGCACGTTCTGCATGAAGCCATGGCTGATCTTGAGGCCGTCGATCGGCAGGCGGCGCAGGTAACCGAGTGCCGAGTAGCCTTCGCCGAAGTCGTCGAAGACCATCTTCACGCCGAGGCCCTGCAGCACGGCGAACGTCTGCTGGCTGTCGCTGAGATCCTCGATCAGCACGCGTTCGGTCAGTTCGAGCTCGAGCGCTTCGCCGGGCAGGTCGTACTCGCGCAGCGCGCCGATCACGGTGTTGGCCAGCGTCCCGCCGAGGACCTGGCGATACGACACGTTGACCGCGATGTGCGAGAAGGCGAGGCCGTCGTCGCGCCAGGCACGCAGTTGCCGGCATGCTTCGCGGATCGTCCACGCGCCGATCGCGACGATGTCGCCGTTGTTCTCGGCATACGGCACGAACAGGTCCGGGCGCAGGTCGCCGAGTTCGCGGCTGTTCCAGCGCAGCAGGGCCTCGGCGCTGATGACCTCGCGGCTGCCGAGATCGATCTGCGGCTGGAATTCGAGGTGGAACTCGTTCGCCTCGAGCGCGGTGCGCAGCTGCGACTCGATGCGCAGCCGGTTCGAGACGCGGCGCGCGAGCGATGGCGAGTAGCGCTGCCAGTTGTTGCGGCCGCGCCGCTTCGCCTCGACCATCGCCGCCCCGGCGTGGCTGACCAACTGCTGCACGGTCGCGCCGTCGTCGGGGAAGCGGGCGAAGCCGATCGAGATCGTCAGGCGGAACTCGTGCTCGTCGATCATGAACGGGCGGTCGAACTCGGCGGCGAGGCGCTTGGCGATCTCGGTGCTTTCGGCGAGGGTCGAGCCGGTTGAAACGAGGACCATGAATTCATCGCCGCTGAAGCGCGCGCAGATGGCTTCCTGTGGCAGGCAATCGCGCAGGCGCTTGGCCGCCACCGCGAGCAGGCGGTCGCCGGCGCCGTAACCGAGCATGTCGTTGACCGCGCGGAAACGGTCGAGGTTGAGGTAGAGCAGGGTGGGGCCATCCTCGGCCGTGCTGCCGGCGATCGCCGCGTCGGCGATCTCGAGCAGGGCGTCGCGGTTCGGCAGGCCGGTCAGCGGATCGCTGAGCGCCTTCTTGCGCAGGCCGTCCTCGACGAGCTTGCGCTCGGTGATGTCCTGCAGGGTCCCGCTGAGGCCAGGCACGTCGTCGCCGTGGCGGATCGGCCGCGCGACGATGCGCACCCAGCGCCGACGCCCGATTGCCGAGGTCATGCGCAGTTCGAGCTCGATCGGGTTGCCCCGACGCACGTTGGCGATCGCATCGAGGAGACGCTGGCGCGCATCACCGGGGAAAAACTTGCCCATGCGCTCGAGGGTCACCCGTGACTGGGCCGGCAAGTCGAAGATCACGTACACCTGGCTCGTCCAGGCGAGCAGGTCGTCGCCGAAATCGAACTGCCAGCCGCCGATGTTCGCGAGGACCTGGGTTTGCGCGAACAGTTCCGCTTCGCGCTTCATCGAAGTGACGTCGTCGAACGCCGACACGACGCGGAACGGATGTGGATTGCCTTCGGCGAATTGCGGTACCGAGGTGATCGACAGCCAGCGCTGGCTGCCGAGGTGCGGCAGGTAGAGCCCGTAGACCGTGTTGCTGATCGTCTGGCCCGTGCGCAGCGCGCGCCAGCTCGGCAGGTCGGCCACGTCGACCGGATCGCCGTGCTCGTCGAGCACGCGCCATTGGGCGATCTGCTCGGCGGACATCGCCTGCAGTTCACTTTCCTTGCGCCCGAGGATGCGGCAGGCGGCCGGATTGCAGGATTCGATGCGGCCGTCCTGGTCCTGGACGACGACGCCCTTGTCGATCACCTGCATGAGCAGGCGGAAGCGCGCTTCCGAGGCGCGCAGTTCGGCATCGGCATCCTTGCGCGCACCGATGTCTCGGGCGACCGCGACGATGCGCTTCTCGCCGCCATCGATGTAGACCGCCGAGTGGACCTCGACCGGGAACTCGTGACCGTCGCGGCGGCGGTTGATCGTCTCGACGGTATGCGTGCTGCCGAGCCGCGCCGACGCGAGCAGGCGCTGCATGTGGTCGGCCGGCAGCGACGGATTGAGGTCGGCGACCGCAAGTTGCTGCAGCTCTTCGCGTTGGTAGCCGAAGATGCGGCAGGCCGCGCTGTTCGCATCGATGATGTGGCCGCTTTCGTCGTGCACGGTCACCGCATCAGGCACGGCATCGATCAGGCTGCGGTAGCGCGTCGCGATCGCGATCGCGACGCCGCGCAGGTCATTCTGCGAGGCGATTGCGGCCTCGACGAGGCTGCGCAGGCCCGGATCGGTGCTGCCATCGGCGGCGATCGCGGCGAGCATGCTCCAGACGTCGTCGCCATCGCGGGCGACCGCCGGGGTCCGTGCGCTGCCCGGATCCGCGTGTTCCGTTCGGAGATCGCTCTCGCGCATCGCGTGGATCCGCCCACGTGCTGGAATGGCCCGCAGCCCCCTGCGTGGGCCGAGAATAGCACCGAGCGCGGCCGCCGCGACGCTCAGGAAAGTGCGCGTGCGACCTTGCTCGAGGTCTCCCGGCCCAGCTGGCGCGAGAGCCACAGCCCGGTCTCGACGAGCCGCCCGAGGTCGATGCCGGTCGCGATGCCGAGCCCTTCGAGCATGTAGACGACGTCCTCGCTGGCCACGTTGCCGGTCGCGCCGTTCGCGTACGGACAGCCGCCGGTGCCCGAAATGGCGCTGTCGACGACCGCCACGCCTTCTTCGAGGCAGGCCAGGATGTTCGCCAGCGCCTGGCCGCGGGTGTCGTGGAAATGGATCGCGAGCGCTTCGATCGGCACCTCGCCGGCGACCGCGCGCAGCATGGCGCGGGCCTTGCCCGGCGTGCCGAGGCCGATCGTGTCACCGAGCGAGATCTCGTGGCACCCGAGTTCGTGCATGCGCCGGGCCACGCGCACGACGTCGGCGAGTGGCACCTCGCCCTGGTACGGGCAGCCGAGCACGGTCGACACGTAACCGCGCACCTTGATCTGGTCGGCGCGCGCGCGTTCAAGCACCGGCCGGAAGCGCTCGATCGATTCGTCGATCGTCGCATTGATGTTGCGCCGGCTGAACGCCTCGGACGCCGCGCCGAACACGGCCACCTCCTCGGCGCCGACCGCGCGCGCGCGCTCGTAGCCTTGTTCGTTCGGCACGAGCACCGGATACGAGACGCCTGGCCGGCGCGCGATCGCGCTGAACACCTCGGCCGCATCGGCGAGTTGCGGCACCCACTTCGGGCTGACGAAGCTGGTCGCCTCGATCGTGCGCAGGCCGGTCTGCGACAGGCGGTCGATCAACTCGACCTTGGTCGCCGCCGGGATGATCGACTTCTCGTTCTGCAAGCCGTCGCGCGGACCGACCTCGACGATGCGCACGCTTGCCGGCATGCCGCTCATCGGTCTTGCCCGCGAGACCGTGTGCGCTCGCGCTCGAACTCGGCGAGCGTCTGCTGCCGACGTTCAAGCGTCGCGCCGGGCTTGTCGACGAACACGGGCTGCGTGCGCAGGATCTCGAGCACGCGCGCGCGGTCGCCACGGACGAACACGTGCAATTCATTGCGACTGCGGTCGACCGTGCCACTCAGCTCGTTGTCGATGACGAGGCGGGCGACGCGGCGGTCGTCGATCGCATCGATCTCGAGGCGGTCACCGTCGATCCGGTAGCGCGCGATGAAGAATGCCTTCGCCGGCGGCGGATCGATGCCGTGCACAGGCCGGACATCGACCACGGGCGAGAGCTGGTCGTCGGCGATGACGACGTAGTCGGCACCGTTGCCGCGGACGAAATTGAGCGGGATGTGCACGGCTTTCGGCGGGCCGTCCTTTTCGGGCCGTTCGAGCAGCTGGAAGCGGCATTCCTCGTCGACGAGGAAGGCGAGTTCGTCGTCCTCGCGCTCGTCCGGTCCAGCGCGGTAGACCCACAGGCCTTTCCAGCGTTCGTCGCAGGCCTCGACGGCATCGCCCGGGATCGATTCGAAGCGCGTCTCGACGCAGGCGGCGAGCGCGATCAGGAGCGGGATCAGGATGACGCTGCGCATGTTCATGCCTCCTTCGCGAACTGCACGAGAACCGCATCGGCATCGACGAAGTCGCCGGCCGCGGCAGTGACGGACTCGATCGAGCCGGCGCGCGGCGCGCGCAGCGTGAGTTCCATCTTCATCGCTTCCATGACGAGCAGTTCGTCGCCCTCGGCGACGACATCGCCGGCCGCGCGCTTGACGAGGACGATGCGACCCGGCATCGGGGCCTGCACGCGATCGACATCATCGCTGCCGAGCGCGATCCAGGCAAATGCAGGCGCATGCTCGAAGACGTGGCGGCGACCCTCGTCGTGGACGACGATGCGCTCGCCATCGGCAGTCAGGCGATGGCGCCGCGCGATGCCGTCGTAGCGCGCGCTCAGGAACCCGTCGCGCAGGCGCGCGCCGGCAACTTCGCGCGGTGCACCGGCAGTCTCGATACGGTAATCGCCACGCGCGCCGTGGGCGGCGAACTCGATGCGCTCACCGGCGGCGGCGAGGGCGACGATGCGCTTGCCGGGATGGCCGAGTCGCCAGCCGTCGGCCGCTGCCCATGGCGAATGCGGATCGCCGCCGGCGCGCGCCGCGGCCAGCGCTTCGGCCTCCTCGACGAGCAGCGCGGCGACCGTGGCCGCGGCCAGTGCGTGCTCGCGCGAGCCGCCGGCATCGCCGATGAATTCGTCAAGGTGCCGATCGAGGTAGCCGGTGTCGATCGTGCCTCCGACGACAGCCGGATGGCGCACGAGTCGTTCGAGGAAGCCGATGTTCGATTTCGGCCCGATCACGTCGACCTCGGCGAGTGCCTCGCGCATGCGTTCGAGCGCGGCCGCGCGATCGACGTCGTGGACGATCAGCTTGGCGATCATCGGATCGTAGAAAATTGTCACGAGATCGCCTTCGGCGACGCCGGCGTCGATGCGCACGTGCGCCGAGGCGGCCGGCAGGCGCAGGCGCTCGAGGCGGCCCGAGCCGGGCAGGAAGCCCTGCTCGGGATCCTCGGCGTACAGGCGCAGTTCGATCGCATGCCCGTTGGCTGGCACGGGCCCGCCGAGCAGCGCGGCCGGCAACGCTTCGCCGGCGGCGACGCGCAACTGCAACTCGACGAGATCGAGGCCGCTGACCTGCTCGGTCACCGGATGCTCGACCTGCAGGCGCGTGTTGATCTCCATGAAATAGAAATCGCCGCCCTGGCCGACGATGAACTCGACGGTGCCGGCATTGACGTAGCCGAGCGCGCGGCCCGCGGCGACCGCCGCCGCGCCCATCTGCTCGCGCAAGGCCGGCGTGAGGAACACCGACGGCGTTTCCTCGAGGACCTTCTGGTAGCGGCGCTGGGCCGAGCACTCGCGCTCGTTGAGGTGGACGAGGTTGCCGTGGCGGTCGCCGAAGATCTGGAACTCGATATGGCGCGGCTTCTCGAGGTAACGCTCGAGCAGCACGCGATCGCGGCCGAACGCATTCTTCGCCTCGCGTCGGCACGATTCGAGCGCGGCCGCGAAGGCGCCGGTCTCGCGCACGATGCGCATGCCCTTGCCACCGCCGCCGTAGGCCGCCTTGATCATCAATGGAAAGCCGATCCGGGCCGCTTCGCGCGCGAGCAGCTCGGGATCCTGGTCCTCGCCGGTGTACCCGGGCACGACCGGAACGCCATGCGCATGCATGAGGTCCTTGGCCCCGGCCTTGGAGCCCATGCGCCGCATCGATTCGCCGGACGGCCCGATGAAGTGAAGGCCGGCCGCGGCGACCGCATCGGCGAAATCGGCGTTCTCGGAAAGGAAGCCATAGCCCGGATGGATCGCCTGGGCACCCGCCTGCAGCGCGACTTCGATGATCGCGTCGCCGCGCAGGTAGGACTCGGCCGGTCGCGGACCACCGATCCGGTACGCGAGGTCGGCCTGGCGCACGTGTTGCGCATCGGCGTCGGCATCGGAATGGACCGCGATCGTGCGCAGGCCGAGGCGCCGGCAGGTGCGGATCACGCGGCAGGCGATTTCACCGCGATTGGCGATCAGGATCGTGTCGAACATGGGCATCCGGTCATCCTTCGGCGGCGTGGCAGACGGCTTCGATGTTGTGGCCATCCGGATCGAGCACGAACGCGCCGTAGTATTGCGCGTGGTAATGCGGGCGCGGGCCCGGCGCGCCATTGTCGATCCCGCCCGCGGCGAGCGCCGCGGCATGGAACGCATCGACGACGGCGCGCGTCGGCGCCCTGAATGCGACATGCACGCCGCGACGTGCCGGTTCGCCGTCGCCGATCCAGAAGAACGGGTGGCTGTCGCCGAAGCCGATGTGCGAGCGCGCGCCGCTCCCGGCTGCGTCGACGCCCATGAGGACCCGGATTCCGAGCGGGGCGAGGGCGGCTTGGTAGAACGCGCGGCTGCGTGCGAAATCGGCGACCGCGAGGCTGACGTGATCAAGCATGTCAGTTCCCGTGCGCCCAGCGCGGCGCGCGCTTGTCGAGGAACGCGGCGAGGCCTTCCTGGCCTTCGGCGCCGACGCGCAGGCGGGCAATCAGGGCCGCATTCGCTTCGTCGATCCGTTCGGCCCCGTCCGGCGTGACCCCGGCCATCGCGAGGGCGAGCCGCTTCGCTTCGTGCTGCGCCTGCGGGCCGCACTTGGCGAGGAAATGCACGCAGCGTTCGACCGTGGCATCGAGCGCGTCGGCGGTCACGCATTCGTGCAGCAGGCCGATGCGGGCGGCCTGCTCGGCATCGAACACCTCCGCGCTGATGAACAGGCGGCGCGCCTGGCGCAGGCCGATCGCGGCGATCACGTACGGCGAGATGACCGCCGGCACGAGGCCGAGCTTGGTTTCGCTGAGCGAGAACTTCGCGCCTTCGACGCCGATCGCGATGTCGCAGCAGGCGATGAGGCCCACGCCGCCACCGTAGGCCGAGCCATTGACGCGCGCGATGGTCGGCTTCGGCAGGAAATTGAGGGTGCGCATGAGCCGGGCGAGGCGCAGCGAGTCCGCCCGGTTCTCGTCCTCGCCGGCCGCGGCCATGCCGCGCATCCAGTTGAGGTCGGCACCGGCCGAGAACGTGCTGCCGCTGCCGGTCAGGACGACCGTGCGCACCGCGGAATCGGCGGCGACCGACTCGAGCGCGTCGGTCAGTTCGGCGATCAGGGCCGCGTCGAACGCGTTGTGCACGGCGGGCCGTGCGAGCTCGATCTCGGTGACGCGGCCGTTGCGCCGCAGACGTATCGATTCGGTCATGCGCTGTTTTTTCCTCGGCGGATGCCGATGATAGGTGTTCCGCGAGCCCGCGGGCAGGGCGTCGCATGGCCCGCCGGTTGCGCGCGGATCGGCGTATAATGCGAACCATTCTTATTTGCCATGGTCTTTTCGTGCGCCTATCCGAACTCGCCCAAGGCAGCGGTGCCGTCATCCAGCACGTCGAGGAAACCAACGGAAACGACCTCGTCGCGCGCCGCCTGCGTGATCTCGGCTTCGTCAATGGCGAGCCCGTGCGCGTGGTCGGGCGCGGGCCGATCGGGGCCGATCCGCTGCTCGTGCAGATCGGTTACACGCGCTTCGCGTTGCGCCGCACCGAAGCCGCGCGCGTGATCATCGAGTCGACGCCATGAGCGAATCCGCCGCCGCACTGCACCTTGCCCTGGTCGGCAGTCCGAACAGCGGCAAGACCGCGCTGTTCAACCTGCTGACCGGCGCGCGCCAGAAGGTCGCGAACTACGCCGGTGTCACCGTCGAGCGCAAGGAAGGGCGCTTCGTCGGGCCGTCCGGGCGCAGTTTCCGCCTGCTCGACCTGCCGGGCGTGTACAGCCTCGATGCGGCCAGTCCCGACGAGATCATCACGCGCGACGTCTGCCTCGGCGCGTTCCCGGGCGAGCCGGTGCCCGACCTCATCGTGTGTGTCGCCGACGCGACGAACCTGCGCCTGCACCTGCGTTTCGTGCTCGAGTTGCGGCGGCTCGGCCGGCCGATGGTGCTTGCGCTGAACATGGTCGATGCGGCGCGTCGGCGTGGCATCGTGATCGACGTCGGCATGCTCGAGGCCCGCCTCGGCATTCCGGTCGTCGAGACGATCGCGGTCCAGCGCGGTGGCGCCGAAGCGCTCGTCGCCCGCCTCGACGGCGACGTGCCGGCGGCCGTCGCGGTCGCCGATGCGGGCGACCTGCACGCTGAAGTCCGCGCCTTGCTCGATGCCGCCGTGCGCGTACCGCGCCGAACCGCCGCGGCCGATGACGCGATCGATCGGGTCGTCCTGCATCCGGTGTTCGGCCTCGCGATTCTCGCGACAGTCATGTTCCTGATCTTCCAGGCCGTGTTCTCGTGGGCCGAGCCGCTGATGGAGATGATCGAGGCCGGCGTCGGCGCACTCGGCGACCGGGTCGGCAGCGGGCTCGCCTCGATGCCCTTGCTGCAGAGCCTCGTCGTCGACGGCATCTTCGCCGGGGTCGGCGGCGTGCTCGTGTTCCTGCCGCAGATCCTGATCCTGTTCCTGTTCATCCTCGCCCTCGAGGAATCGGGTTACCTGCCGCGCGCCGCGTTCCTGCTCGATCGGCTCATGCTCAAGGTCGGCCTGACCGGGCGCTCGTTCATCCCGCTGTTGTCGAGTTTCGCGTGCGCGATCCCCGGCATCATGGCGACCCGCAGCATCCAGGATCCGCGCGACCGCCTGACCACGATCCTGATCGCGCCGCTGATGACCTGTTCGGCGCGCCTGCCGGTCTACGCGCTGCTGATCGCCGCGTTCATTCCGCAACGCACGGTCGCCGGCATGTTCAACCTGCAGGGCATCGTGCTGTTCTCGCTGTACGTCGCCGGGATCCTCAGCGCACTCGCGGTGGCCTGGGTCGTCAAGCGCCTGCGCAAGGACAAGAGCGAACACGCCCTGCTCATGGAACTGCCGTCCTACCGCGTCCCGCATCCGCGCGACCTCGCGATCGGGCTGTGGGAACGCGGCATGATCTTCCTCAAGCGGGTCGGCGGCATCATCCTCGCGCTGACCGTGATCCTTTGGTTCCTGTCGACGTTCCCGGCACCGCCGGACGATGCGACCCTGCCGGCGATCGACTACAGCTTCGCCGGACAGCTCGGCCATGCGCTGCACTACGTGTTCGCGCCGCTCGGCTTCAACTGGCAGATTTGCATCGCGCTCGTGCCGGGCCTCGCCGCGCGCGAAGTCGCGGTGTCGTCCCTGGCCACGGTCTACGCGCTTGGCGGCAACGAGGACGGTCTGCAGGCAATCGTCGCCAGCCAATGGTCGCTGGCCACCGCGATGTCGCTGCTGGTCTGGTACGTGTTCGCGCCGATGTGCCTGTCGACGCTCGCGACCGTGCGCCGCGAGACGAATTCGTGGCGCCAAGTGTGGATCATGGCCGGTTACCTGTTCGGCCTCGCCTATGTCGCGTCGTTGCTGACCTACCAGATCGCGAGCGCGCTTGCGTGAACGCGGCGCTCGCCCAGGCGATCATCCTCGCCGTCGTCGCGGCAGCCTGCACGGTCGTCGCCTTGCGCCGGCTGATGCCGGGCACGAGCCGTCGCGTGCAGGCCGCGTTCGCGCGGGCCTTGAGCCGGCCGTCGCGGTCGCGAGCGCTGCGCGCGCTCGGCACCTGGCTGCAACCGGCCGAAGCGAAGGCCGGCTCCTGTGGCAGCGGCAACGGCTGCGGCAGTTGCGGCGGCTGCGACGCGCCGCCCGCGCCGAAGCCGGCGCTGGCCGACGGCAGCCTGCCGCTCGCGTTCGCGACCCGGCGCGTGCCGGCCGACGAGCCGCGCTGAGACGCTCGCCTTCACGCCCGCGGAAGCGGCGCGCTAGACTCGATCGATGGACGTCTTTTCCCTGCACCGCGGGCGCGCCCCGCTGCTCGTCAGCCTGCCACACGACGGCACCGAACTGCCCGCGGACATCGCGGCGACGCTGACGGAATCGGCCCGGCGCGTGCCCGATACCGACTGGCATGTCGCGCGCCTGTACGATTTCGCGCGCGAACTCGATGCATCGATCCTCGTGCCGCGTCATTCGCGCTATGTCGTCGACCTCAACCGGCCGCCCGACGATGTCTCGCTGTATCCGGGGCAGAACACGACCGGGCTTTGCCCCGCGGTCCAGTTCAGCGGCGAGCCGGTCTACCTCGATGGACGCGAACCCGATTCCGCCGCGATTGCCGATCGCGTCGCCCGCTACTGGCAGCCTTACCACGCCGCCCTCGGCGCCGAACTCGAACGCCTGCGCGACGAGCACGGCCGCGCCGTGCTCTGGGAAGGCCATTCGATCCGCAGCATCGTCCCGTTCCTGTTCGAGGGGCGCCTGCCCGACTTCAATCTCGGCACCGCGAACGGGGCGAGTTGCACGCCGGCATTGCAGCAGCGCCTGGCCAGCGTGCTCGAAGCGCAGGCCGATTACGGCTTCGTCATCAATGGCCGCTTCAAGGGTGGCTACATCACGCGCCACTACGGCCAGCCCGCGCGCGGCATCGAGGCGATCCAGCTCGAACTTGCCCAGGTCAACTACATGGACGAGGCGACGACGCGGTTCGACGCCGAGCGCGCCGTGCCGGTGCAGGCACTGATCCGTCGCCTGCTCGAAGCCGCACTGGAGGCCTGACCGCTCAGCGGCGCATTCGCTTCTGATCGGTCTCCGGCAGGAACCAGGCGACGAGGCCGATCGCCGGCAGCCACGCGCAGATGCCGTAAACCCCCTCGATGCCGATCGCGTCGGCAAGCCGGCCGAGCACGGCGGCGCCGATGCCGCCCATGCCGAACGCGAAGCCGAAGAACAGGCCCGAGATCATGCCGGTGCGGCCGGGGACGAGTTCCTGGGCGTAGACGATGATCGCCGGCAAGGCCGAGGCAAGCACGAGGCCGACCGCGATCGTCAGCACGGCCGTCCAGAACAGGTCGGCATGCGGCAACAGCAGCGAGAACGGCAGCACGCCGAGGATCGAGGCACGGATCACGTGGCGGCGCCCGATGCGGTCGCCGACCGGCCCGCCGACGAGGGTCCCCGCGGCGACTGCGCCAAGGAACAGGAACAGGTAGAGCTGCGCGGCGGGCACGGCGAGGTCGAACTTTCCGATCAGGTAGAACGTGTAGTAGCTCGACAGGCTCGCGAGGTAGAAGTACTTCGAGAACACGAGCATGCCGAGCGTGAAGATCGCGAACAGGACCGCGCGCCGCGGCAGCACGGCGGCGCCGGGAGGCCTGCCCGGGCCGCGCCGGTGCAGCGGCACCTGCATGCGGTACCAATGGCCGATGCGCGTGAGCAGGATGATCGCGACGAGCGCGGCGAGCGCGAACCACGCGATGCTGCCCTGGCCGCGCGGCATCACGATGAATGCCGCGAGCAGGGGACCGAGTGCCGATCCGACGTTGCCGCCGACCTGGAACAGCGATTGGGCCAGGCCGTGCCGCCCGCCCGAGGCCATGCGCGCGACCCGCGAGGATTCCGGATGGAACACGGCCGAACCGGTGCCGATCAGGGCCGCGGCGAACAGCAGGACGCCGAAGCTCGACGCCTGCGAGAGCAGCAGCAAGCCGACCAGGGTCGCGGTCATCCCGATCGCGAGCGAATACGGCAGCGGACGCCGATCGGTGACGATGCCGACGAGCGGCTGCAGCAACGAGGCGGTCACCTGGAACGCGAGCGTGATGAGGCCGATCTCGGTGAAGCTCAGCGCGAACGACTGCTTGAGCAAGGGATAGATCGCCGGCAGCAACGACTGGATCAGGTCGTTCAGCAGGTGGCAGACGCTGAGCATCGCGAGCAGCGGGAAGGCGGTTGCCGCCGCGGCCGGGGCGGACGCTGGCGCGATCCCGGATTCGTGGAGCGGTGTCGACATCGGTTGCAGACCCGTCGCGTTGGACGCTCGGCGAAGCGCACGCGATGATAGCGGCATCACGCGGCGCGAGCGGTCGCGCCGTGCCCTACGAGGATCAGACGATGAACGAGCAGGAACAGAGGGCCGTCCTCGGCCTGAGCCTGATGGCAGCCTTCGCCGACGGCGACAAGCATGCGCGCGAGCGCGAGGAAATCAGGCGCATCGCCGACTCACTGGCCGGCGAGGGCGCGATCAATGTCGCTGCCTTGTACCAGGACGTGCTGCTCGGTCGCGTCGACATGGGCGCCCTGGCCGGCGAACTGGCGACGTCCGAAGCACGCATGCTGGCCTACGAGATGGCCGTGTGCGTCTGCGACGCCGACGACGTGCAGTCGCCGGTCGAGCGCGACTTCCTCGATCGGCTGCGGCTCGCGCTCGGGCTGGGCCAGCAGCAGGTCCAGACCCACCTCGCGCGCGCCGAGGCGATCGCCGCCGTACCGCTCGGCGCGGCTTCGGCGCCGGGCACCGGCCGGGCCGACGATGCGGAACTCGACAAGGCGATCCTGAATGCCGCGATCCTCAACGGCGCGCTCGAACTGCTGCCCGAATCGCTCGCGACGATGGCGATCATCCCGTTGCAGATGAAGCTCGTTTATCGCATCGGAAAAGCCCACGGCCATGAGCTCGACCGCGGCCACATCAAGGATTTCCTGGCCACGGCCGGCGTCGGCCTCACCTCGCAGTACCTCGAACAGGCCGGACGCAAGCTGCTCGGTGGCCTGCTCGGCGCGATCGGTGGCGGCGTGCTGCGCGGGATCGGTCGCCAGGCGGTCAGTTCGGGCATGAGCTTCGCGAGCACGTACGCGCTCGGGCATGTCGCCAAGCGTTACTACGCGGGCGGCCGCGTGCTCTCGACCGGAATGCTGCGCGAAGCATTCGCCACGATGCTCGACGAAGCGAAAGGGATGCGCCAGCGCCACCTGCCAGACATCGAGGCGAAGGCCCGCACGCTCGACGTCGGCTCGATCATCGACAGCGTGCGCAACGGCTGAGTACGCTGGTTACGGCGGGCAACGACGTCGTCGAAGCCCGCAGCCGATTTCGCTGCAGTCGCCGGCGCGCGAAAGGAATCCTGCGGCAAGGTTCGGTCGCGACCGGGGTCGCTCCTACAGGGCGATGTGTTGGCTTGAGGGCATCGCAGCGTGCAACGCCGTCACGGTGATCGAAGCCCGCAGCAGATGTCGGTAGGAGCGCCCCTGGGCGCGAGAGCAATCTTGCGGCGCGCGATGAATCTTGCGGTGTGCGATGAATCCTGCGGCAAGGTTCGGTCGCGACCGGGGTCGCTCCTACAGGGCGATGTGCTGGCTTGAGGGCAGCGCAGCGGGCAACGCCGTCACGGCCATCGAAGCCCACGGCAGATGTCGGTAGGAGCGCCCCTGGGCGCGAAATGTAATGGTCAAGTCTTCTTGGACACCCCGCTAGGAGTTTCAGGCCGCCATTGCATCGACGATGGCGGGGGGACGCATGCCGATAGTGGAATGCAATCGGCGGTGGTTGTACCAGGAAGACAGGAACGTCAACACATCGGCATGGGCTTCGACATGATCTCGGTAAGGTGTGATCTGGATCCATTCGTGCTTGAGGGTTCGGAAGACACGCTCGACGACTGCGTTGTCCCAGCAATTGCCGCGTCGGCTCATGCTTTGGGTGATGCCCAACTGCTTGAGACGGTCGACGAAGGCCGTGCTCGTGTACTGGCACCCTTGGTCGGAGTGGAAGAGCAGCCCTGACGCGGGCTTTCGGGTGTCCACGGCGTGCTTCAACGCATCCAGGGCCAAGGCCGCATCGGGCGTCGCGGAGAACGACCAGCGGACGATGCGGCGCGCGTATAGATCCATAACGATGGCCAGATAGAGCCATCCCTTGTGCGTGGGCAGGTAGGTGATATCGCCCGCCCAAACCTGATTGGGGGCGCAGGGCGTGAACTGGCGATCGAGCAGGTTGGGCGCGACGTGGGAAGGCGCCAGCGCCCGCCGGTAGCGATGCGGCGGCCGCCGGCGGTCGGTCCAGATCCCCGCCTCGTGCATCAGCGTGCGCGCGCGATGTCGGCCCACCGCATAGCCCTGGTCCCGGAGTTCGTCAGCCATGCGGCGCGTGCCGTAGCTGCGCCGGTTGTCCTTGTGGATCCTGCGCACGACCGCCAGCAGGGACGCCCCGCTCGGCGTCCGGCCGGGCGCACGGCATCGAGCGTAGTAGCTGCTGCGGGGCATCTGCAGCGTGCGACACGACTGGGTCACCGGATGCGCCTTCTTCAATTGGTTGATCATCGCGACGCGCGATCGTTGTCCCGAACAAAGAAGGCGATTGATTTTTTTAGCAGATCACGTTCCTCCTGCAGTCGGGCAACCGTGGATTCCAGCTCCCGAATACGTCGATGCTGCTCAGAGTCGCCGCCGGCAGCCACAGGTGGTTCGTGCTCCGCTCGCCACCGCGCAACCCAACGGCGCAACGCCGTGGGACCTACACCCAGCACCTTGCAAACCTGCGGCACCGATCGTCCCTCACGAACGACCAGATGGACGGCTTCGCGTCGCAAGGCTTCAGAAATTGTTCCATGACCCATGATTCACCTCGGATAGGAGTTTGACCTATCGAGATGTCCAAGTTCATTGGACCACTACAAAAGCAATCTTGCGGTACGCGATGAATCTTGCGGCAAGGATCGGTCGCGACCGGCGTCGCTCCTACAGGGCGATGGGTTGGCTTGAGGGCATCGCAGCGGGCAACGCCGTCACGGCCATCGAAGCCCGCAGCAGATGTCGGTAGGAGCGCCCCTGGGCGCGAAAGCAATCTTGCGGCGCGCGATGAATCTTGCGGTGTGCGATGAATCCTGCGGCAAGGTTCGGTCGCGACCGGGGTCGCTCCTACAGGGCGATGTGGTGGCTTGAGGGCATCGCAGCGGGCAACGCCGTCACGGTCATCGATGCCGCGGCCGATGTCGGTAGGAGCGCCCCTGGGCGCGAAGGCAATCTTGCGACGATTGCCGACCGCGGTCGTTCCTGAAGCGCGATCGGCTGCCGTGCGGGTGGTCCGGCGCGGCGTCGCTGCTCAGTCGAAGCCGTCGGCGAACAGGCGATCGATGCGCAGCAGCGCGTCTTCGCAGTCGAGGCGCGGGAACGTCAGGCCGTTCTTCGGATCGACGACGCTCGACGGGGAGGCGACGAGGGCCGCACGCACCTGGTCGGGGCTCAGGCCCGGGCGTGCCTGGAACAGGTCGGCGATGCACGAGGCGACCAGCGGCGTCGCCTGCGACGTGCCGGCGAACGTCGAGGTGACTGCGGTGCGCCCTGGCGCGGTGACGAAGGCGCCCGGCGCGTACAGGGCGATGCGCGAGCCGCTGTTGCTGAAGCAGGTCGGCTTGTTCGCCGCGGTCGTCGAATCGGTGCAGCCGAGCACGGTGCGTGGTCCCCAGTCCTGGGTCCAGGTCGCGCCCATCGCGATGACGCGATTGAGACAGGCCGGTGCCGACACGCTGGTCGGCGAGCCCTGGTTGCCGGCCGATGCGGTCATGACCGTACCGTTCGCGTGCAGCGCAGCGGCCGCCTGTGCCATCGCGATCGTGAAGGAGTTCGTGGCATCGCAGCTCGTCGCGAACAGCGCATTCGTGCCGAGACTCATGTTGACGACGCGCGTGTCGGGATGCTGGGTCGCGACCCAATCCATTGCTGCAACGACGTCGGAGGCGCAGCAGAACGAATTGTTCGCATCGAGCACGCGCACGGCAACGATCGTCGCCGCCGGTGCGCCGCCTTGCGGCGCGCTGCCGCCACTGCCTGCGACGATGCCGGCGACATTCGTGCCATGGCCGTGGCCGTCGGTCGCGCTGCCGGCACCACTCTGGGTCGGCAGGCCGTTCGGGCAGCAGCCGATACCGGGCGTCGCGCTTGCGCAGAAGCATTGCTGGCCGACGATGCGGCCCGAGAAGTCGGGATGGTCGAGGCGGATTCCCGAATCGATGACCGCGGTCTTGACGCCGAGCCCGACCAGGCCGCGATTGCGCACGTTGCTGACGCGCGCGAGTGGCGCGGCGATGTTCATGTGTCCGCCGCCGCCGCTGTCGAGGTCGATGCGCTGCACGGACGGATCGGCCTCGAGCGCTTCGAGGGCGTCGCGATCGATCTCGAGGACGAGCGCCGCCACCGTCGTGAAGCGGCGCAGTTCGATGTAGCTGCCGGCGGGCAGGCGCGCGAGCACGCGATCGGCTTCACGCGCGATGCGCCCATCGCGCGGCGCCGGCGACGACCCGATCGGATCGTCGTGCTCGCCGAACACGAGCATGACGCGCGCGCGACCGTCGGCGGCAAGCTTCGCGGCGACCTCGGCCGCGGACTTGCCGCCGGCCTGTGCCGACGTCGCCGAAGCGGCGACCATTGCGAGAATGCCGGTGAGGAGCAGGTGAAGCGACAGGCGGGCGATCATCATGACGCTCCGTGATCGGGTCGGCTCGGCGCGAGCCGGTGCCGGCGATCCTACGTCATGCGGACCGGCGCCGCACGGCGGGCGCCGGCGGCGCGCAACCGTGGTGCAATTGCTCGACGCCCGGGTGGTATCAGTCGTTGATCGATGCATCCGGCATCCGGAACACCAGGAACGATGATGCCCCGCAAGTTGCCTGTCCGCGCCGACGACCTGCGCGCCTGGAGCCACCTCGCGGTCACCGCGACGCTCGGGGTGACCGACCTCTGCGAGCAGCTTCACCACAACATCTCGCGCCTGCCGGGCGTGTTCGGTGACGCGGTCGTCGAGCCGACCCGCGGTATCACCGGCTTCGTCTATCGCAGCATCCGCGGGGTCACGCGCGGCGTCGGCGGCGGCGTCGACCGCGTGCTGGCACGCCTGCCCGAGCCGCGCGACGCCTCGAGCTCGCCGGCGCGCGAAGCCCTGCTCGCCGCGCTCAATGGCGTCGTCGGCGACCATCTCGCGGCGACCGCGAATCCGCTCGCGATCGGGATGGGCCTGCGACGCGATGGCCGCGCGCTCGTGCTTGAACGCGAGGCCTTGCAGCGCGATCTCGGGGCGGTCAGCGGGCGCATCGTCGTCCTCGCCCATGGCCTGTGCATGAGCGACCTGCAGTGGCGCCGCAATGGCCACGACCATGGCGCTGCGCTCGCGCGCGACGCGCGCTACACGCCGGTCTACCTCCATTACAACAGCGGCCTGCACATCTCGAGCAATGGACGCGCGTTCTCGGCCCGGCTCCAGGCGCTCGTGGACGCGTGGCCGGTGCCGATCGAGGAACTCGTCCTGCTCGGCTACAGCATGGGCGGCCTCGTCGCGCGCAGTGCCTGCCACCAGGCGCCGGCGCTCGGCCACGACTGGCCGCGCCACTTGCACAGGATCGTCTTCGTCGGCACGCCGCACGCCGGGTCACCGCTCGAACGGCACGGCAACCGCATCGGCGAACTGCTCGACGCGAGTCCGTACACGGCCGCGTTCGCGCGCCTCGGCAGGTTGCGCAGCGCCGGCATCACCGACCTGCGCCATGCCAACCTCGTCGATGGTGACTGGCAAGGCCATGATCGCTTCGCACGCGGCGAAGGCGTCGGCGAATCGGTTCCGCTGCCGCGCGGCGTCACCGCCTATGCGATCGCCGGCACGCTGTCGCGCAAGCCGGGTGGATTGCGCGGTGCCTTCGTCGGGGACGGACTCGTGCCGGTCGCGAGCGCGCTGGGCCGCCACGCGCGCATCGAACGCGATCTCGGCCTGCCGCGCGCACGCCAGTGGATCGGGCACGGCATCAGCCACCTCGACCTGCTCGACAGCGAGGCCGTCTATGCGCGCCTGCTGGCCTGGCTCGCCGCACCGCGCGGCGTGCGCGCCGGACGCGCCCGCTTGCGCGGACCGAAAGCGCCGGCCTGAGCGAAATCGCCCGGATCACTCGCGCGCCGCCCGGACGTCGAGCGAAGCGGCGTCTCCGTTCTGCCCGACCCCGCTGCCGCCTCAGACTTCGAGCGAAGCGAGGTCGCCCTTCTCCTCGAGCCACGCCTTGCGGTCGGCTGCCCGCTTCTTCGAGAGCAGCATGTCCATCAGCTTGCGCGTGCCATCGCCATCGCCGTCGCCGGCATCGTCGATCGTGAGCTGGACGAGGCGCCGCGTGTCGGGGTTGATCGTCGATTCGCGCAACTGGGTCGGGTTCATCTCGCCGAGGCCCTTGAAGCGCGTGACGCTGACCGCGCCGCGGATCTTCTCGCGTTCGATGCGTTGCAGGATCGCGTCGCGCTCGCCTTCGTCGAGGCAATAGAACATCTGCTTGCCGACGTCGACGCGGAAAAGGGGCGGCATCGCGACGAACACGTGGCCTTCGCGCACGAGCGCAGGGAAGTGCTTGAGGAACAGCGCCGACAGGAGGGTGGCGATGTGCAGTCCGTCGGAGTCGGCGTCGGCGAGTATGCAGACCTTGCCGTAGCGCAGGCCGCTGATGTCGTTCTTGCCCGGATCGCAGCCGATCGCGACGGCAAGGTCGTGGACTTCCTGCGAGGCGAGCACGCTGCCCGATTCGACTTCCCAGGTGTTGAGGATCTTGCCGCGCAGCGGCAGGATCGCCTGGAAGTCCTTGTCGCGCGCCTGGCGCGCCGAGCCGCCGGCGGAGTCGCCTTCCACGAGGAACAGCTCGGTCCGCGAAAGATCGCTCGACGCGCAGTCGGCGAGCTTGCCGGGCAGGGCGGGGCCCTGGGTGATCTTCTTGCGCACGATCTGCTTCTCGGCCTTGAGGCGCAGCGTCGCGCGCTCGATCGCGAGTTGCGCGATCCTTTCCCCGATCGCGACATGCTGGTTGAGGAACAGCGAGAAGCCGTCGTGCGCCGCGCCTTCGACGAGGCCTGCGGCATCGCGTGACGACAGCCGTTCCTTCGTCTGTCCCGAGAACTGCGGCTCCTGCATGCGCAGCGAGAGCACGAAGCAGAGGCGGTCCCAGACGTCCTCGGGCGCGAGCTTGACGCCGCGCGGCAGCAGGTTGCGGAAATCGCAGAACTCGCGCAGCGCATCGGTCAGGCCGGTGCGCAGGCCGTTGACGTGGGTGCCACCCTGCGCGGTCGGGATCAGGTTGACGTAGCTTTCCTGGGTCAGTTCGCCTTCGGGCAGCCACGCGATCACGAAATCGACCGCGCTCTTCTCGCGCTGCTGGCTGCCGATGAACAGGTCGGGGGGCAGGTAGTCGGCGTCGCCGAGCATCGAACGCAGGTAGTCGCGCAGCCCGTCCTCGTAATGCCATTCGACCGTTTCGGCGCTCGCCTCGTCGATCAGGCGCATGCTGAGGCCCGCGCACAGCACGGCCTTCGCGCGCAGCACGTGCTTGAGCTTGCCGAGCAGGATCTTCGGCGAATCGAAATATTTCGGATCGGGCCAGAAGCGCAGCGTCGTGCCGGTCTGCTTCTTCGGGACCGTGCCGACCACCTCGAGCGCGCTGGCGCGCTCGCCGTCCTTGAATGTCATGCGATGGATCTGGCCTTCGCGACGGATCGTGACCTCGACGCGCGTCGACAGGGCGTTGACGACCGACACGCCGACCCCGTGCAGGCCGCCCGAGAACGCGTAGTTGCGGTTCGAGAACTTGCCGCCGGCATGCAGGCGCGTGAGGATCAGTTCGACGCCCGGAATGCCTTCCTCCGGATGGATGTCGACCGGCATGCCGCGGCCGTCGTCGCCGACCGTGACCGAGCCATCCGCGTGGACGATGACCTCGATCACCTTCGCGTGGCCGGCGAGTGCCTCATCGACCGAGTTGTCGATGACTTCCTGCGCGAGATGGTTCGGTCGCGAGGTGTCGGTGTACATGCCGGGTCGGCGCTTGACCGGGTCAAGCCCGGAAAGGACCTCGATGTCTGCTGCGTTGTAGCGACTGCTCATTGCGCGTACGGATTCCTGGAGCCGGGCCGGAAGGATGGGCATGCATGTCGGGACGGTCAAGGCATTCGCCGCACCGTGCCGATTGGGTCAAGATGCGCGCATGACGCAAGCGAATGCCGGTCGGCCCCTGCTCTGGCTCGTCGCGATCGGCGTGTTCATGCAGATGCTCGACACGACGATCGTCAACACCGCCCTGCCGGCGATGGCGCGCAGTCTCGGCGAGTCGCCGCTGCGCATGCAGTCGGTCGTGGTCGCCTACGTGCTGACCGTGGCGATGCTGATCCCGGCTTCGGGCTGGCTCGCGGACCGCTTCGGCACGCGCGCGACGTTCTTCGTCGCGATCGTCCTGTTCAGCGCGGGTTCGCTGGCTTGCGCGGCTTCGCAGACACTGCAGCAACTCGTCGCCGCGCGGGTCCTGCAGGGCGTCGGCGGGGCGCTGCTGCTGCCGGTCGGTCGGCTCGCGGTGCTGCGCACGTTCCCCGGCGCCGATTTCCTGCGCGCGATGAGTTTCGTGACGATTCCGGGCCTGATCGGGCCGCTGATCGGGCCGACGCTCGGTGGCTGGCTCGTCGAGGTGGCCTCGTGGCACTGGATCTTCCTGATCAACCTGCCGATCGGCGTGATCGGCTGCGTGGCGACCTTGAAATTCATGCCCGACCTGCGTGCCGCCACGGTCGCCCGCTTCGATCTCGGCGGCTTCCTCCTGCTCGCATTCGGCATGGTCGCCGTCTCGCTCGGCCTCGAGGGCCTGTCGGCGGGTGCGGAACGCCCGGCCGGGATGTCGGTCCTGCTCGTGTTCGGCCTGGCCAGCGTGAGCGCGTACTGGCTGCACGCGGCGCGGGCGCCGGCGCCATTGTTCTCGCTGCGCCTGTTCGGCGTGCCGACCTACCGGATCGGCGTGCTCGGCAACCTGTTCTCGCGGATCGGCAGCAGCGGCATGCCGTTCCTGATCCCGCTGCTGCTGCAGGTCGCGCTCGGGCATACGCCGATGGAATCGGGCATGGCGATGATCCCGGTCGTGCTCGCCGGCATGCTGTCCAAGCGCATCGTCGTGCCGCTCGTGCTCGAATGGGGTTACCGGCGCGTGCTGGTCGGCAACACGATCCTCGTCGGCCTGTGCATGGCGAGTTTCGCCCTCGTCTCGCCCGAGCAGCCCGGATGGCTGCGGATCGTCCAGTTCGCCGTGTTCGGCGCGGTCAACTCGCTGCAGTTCACCGCGATGAACACGATCGCGCTGCGCGACCTCGGCGGCGAACTGGCGAGCAGCGGCAACAGCCTGCTGTCGATGGTGATGATGCTCGGCATGGGCCTCGGCGTCGCGGTCGCCGGCGGCCTGCTCGGCGCCTTCAGCGACCTCGCCGGCGGCGAATCGGCCGGGCAGGCCCTGTCGGCGTTCCGCTGGAGCTTCATCGCGATCGGCCTCGTCACGATGGCCTCGGCGATCGTGTTCTGGCAATTGCCGGCCGATCGCGCCGATCCGCCCGCCGCGGCGCCGGTCATCGACCCGGAACAGGGCTGAAACGCCGGTTGCCGCATCGTTGTCCTCGCCGCCGCGGCGACAACCCTGTAAAATGCCGTTTTCCAGCGGAACTGCGCTCCCATGACTCCCCTGATATTCGTGACCGGAGGCGTGGTGTCCTCGCTTGGCAAGGGCATCGCCGCCGCGTCGCTTGCCGCCATCCTCGAAGCGCGCGGCCTGCGCGTGACGATGATGAAGCTCGATCCCTACATCAACGTCGATCCGGGCACGATGAGCCCGTTCCAGCACGGCGAGGTCTACGTCACCGACGACGGTGCCGAGACCGACCTCGACCTCGGCCATTACGAGCGCTTCATGCGCACGCGGCTGACCGGCAGGAACTCGATCACGACCGGAAAGATCTACGAAAGCGTGATCGCCAAGGAGCGCCGCGGCGATTATCTCGGCGCGACCGTCCAGGTGATCCCGCACATCACCGACGAGATCAAGCACCGCATCTACGAGGCGACCAGCGGCTTCGATGTCGCCCTCGTCGAGGTCGGCGGCACGGTCGGCGACATCGAATCGCTGCCGTTCCTCGAGGCGATCCGCCAGATCCGCATCGAGCACGGGCCGGAAATGTCGATGTTCATGCACCTGACCCTGGTGCCGTACATCAAGGCCGCCGGCGAGATCAAGACCAAGCCGACCCAGCACTCGGTCAAGGAACTGCGCTCGATCGGCATCCAGGCCGACGTCCTCGTCTGCCGCTGCGAGCAGCCGCTGCCGCAATCGGAGCGGCGCAAGATCGCCCTGTTCACGAACGTGCCCGAGAAGGCCGTCATCAGCGCGGTCGACGTCGACATCATCTACCGCCTGCCGCTGATCCTGCACGAGCAGAAGCTCGACGACATCGTCCTCGACCGCCTCGCGATCAAGGCGCGACCGGCCGACCTTTCGCAATGGCAGGGCGCGGTCGATGCGCTCGAGAATCCGAAGGACGAGGTCACGATCGCGATCGTCGGCAAGTACGTCGAGCACAAGGACGCCTACAAGTCGCTCGGCGAGGCGCTGCGCCACGGCGGCCTCAAGCAGCACACGCGGGTCAACCTGCGCTGGGTCGAATCGGAGGAAGTCGAGCGGCGCGGTGGCGAAGCGCTGGCCGGCGCCGACGGCATCCTCGTCCCGGGCGGCTTCGGCAAGCGCGGCTTCGAAGGCAAGATCGGCGCCTCGCGTTTCGCGCGCGAGCAGCGCGTGCCGTATTTCGGCATCTGCTACGGCATGCATGCCGCGGTCGTCGATTTCGCCCGCAACGTGGCCGGCCTCGAGGCGGCCAATTCGAGCGAGAACGACCGCAACTGCAAGGACCCGGTGATCGCGCTGATCACCGAATGGACGACGAGTTCGGGCGATCTCGAGAGACGCGACGAGAACTCGGACCTCGGCGGCACGATGCGCCTCGGTGCGCAGGAGTGCCGGCTCAAGGCCGGCACGCTCGCGCGCGAGCTGTACGGCCAGGACGTCGTGCGCGAGCGCCATCGCCATCGCTACGAATTCAACAACCGCTACCGGCAGAAGTTCGAGGACCTCGGCCTCGTCATTTCGGGCAAGTCGATGGACGACCTGCTCGTCGAGATGATCGAACTCGCCGACCACCCGTGGTTCGTCGCGTGCCAGGCGCATCCGGAGTTCACGTCGACGCCGCGCGACGGCCACCCGCTGTTCATCGGGTTCATCCGTGCCGCGCGCGAGTACAAGCTCGTGCGCAACGCGCAGTCGAACGACACCGTGGTGCCGGCGAAGACCGGGGCAACCGCATGAAACTCTGTCATTTCGAAGCGGGCCTCGACCAGCCGCTGTTCCTGATCGCCGGTCCCTGCGTGATCGAGTCGATGCAACTTCAGCTCGACACGGCCGGGACGTTGAAGGAGATCACCGGCAAACTCGGCATTCCGTTCATCTTCAAGTCGAGTTTCGACAAGGCCAACCGCACCTCGGGCACGAGCTTTCGCGGCCCGGGCATGGAAGCGGGGCTGAAGGTGCTTGCTGAAGTGAAGCGCCAGATCGGGGTACCTGTCCTGACCGACGTGCATGAATACACGCCGATGAACGAAGTCGCCGCCGTCGTCGACGTGCTGCAGACGCCGGCCTTCCTGTGCCGGCAGACCGATTTCATCGAGAACGTCTGCCGGGCCGGCAAGCCGGTCAACATCAAGAAGGGCCAGTTCCTCTCGCCGTGGGAAATGAAGCACGTCGCGGCGAAGGCGAAGGCAACCGGCAACGACGCGATCATGGTCTGCGAACGCGGCACCAGTTTCGGCTACAACAACCTCGTGTCGGACATGCGCAGCGTTGCCGTGATGCGCGACACGCAATGCCCGGTGGTCTTCGATGCCACCCATTCGGTGCAACTGCCCGGCGGCGCCGACGGCAAGTCGGGTGGCCAGCGCGAATTCGTGCCCGTGCTCGCACGCGCCGCGGTCGCGGTAGGCATCGCCGGCATCTTCATGGAAACGCATCCCGATCCCGACAAGGCGCTCAGTGACGGGCCGAATGCGTGGCCGCTCGGGAAGATGGAGCGGCTGCTCGGAACGCTGCTCGAGATCGATCGGCTCGTGAAGCGGCAGGGCCTTGAATGAGCGTGCGATCGCTGCGGCAGGCGCCGCGTGCGGAATCTTCGTTGCGTTGGCCGAATTGTCCCCGGGCACGTCGGTAGCCGTGGATGACGCGAAGCCGGTCGCGCGCACGCCGCGAATGAACGTCCACCATGTCGAGTGGCACGGCACGCGGCCGACCACTCCGTAACCCTGACAGGAACACCACGACGATGTCGACGATCCAATCGATCCACGCCCGCGAAATCCTCGACTCGCGCGGCAATCCCACGCTCGAAGCCGAAGTCACGCTGGCCGATGGCTCGTTCGGCCGCGCCGCGGTGCCGTCGGGTGCGTCGACCGGTTCGCGCGAAGCGGTCGAACTGCGCGACGGCGACAAGGCGCGCTATCTCGGCAAGGGCGTCAGGAACGCCGTCGCCAACGTCAATACGACGATTGCCGCGGCGCTGGCCGGTTTCGACGCGGCCGACCAGCGCGGCCTCGATCAAAGGCTCGTCGCGCTCGACGGCACGCCGAACAAGGGCAAGCTCGGCGCGAATGCGCTGCTCGGCGTTTCGCTCGCGAACGCGCATGCGGTCGCGGCATCGCGCAGGCAGCCGTTGTGGAAGCACCTTGCCGGCGATCGCGCGGCACGCCTGCCGGTCCCGATGATGAACATCGTCAACGGCGGTGCGCATGCCGACAACAATGTCGACATGCAGGAATTCATGATCCTGCCGGTCGGCCTGCCGGATTTCGCCGAGGCGCTGCGCGCGGGCACCGAGATCTTCCATGCGCTGAAGTCCGTGCTGAAGGGCCGCGGCCTGTCGACCGCGGTCGGTGACGAAGGCGGATTCGCGCCGGACCTGCGCTCGAACGAGGAAGCGATCGAGACGATCCTCGAGGCGATTGCCAAGGCCGGCTATGCGGTCGGCAAGGACATCTGGCTCGGCCTCGACGTCGCGAGCTCGGAGTTCTACAAGGATGGCGCCTACCACCTCGAAGGCGAGGGCAAGGTCCTTTCGGCGGAACAGCTGATCGAGTTCTACGCAGGCTGGTGCGCCAGCTACCCGATCCTCACGATCGAGGACGGCATGGCCGAAGGCGACTGGGCGGGCTGGAAGCAGCTGACCGATCGGCTCGGCAAGACCGTGCAACTGGTCGGTGACGACCTGTTCGTGACCAACACCTCGATCTTCAAGGAAGGCATCGACCAGCAAATCGCCAACGCGATCCTGATCAAGGTCAACCAGATCGGCACGCTGACCGAGACGCTCGACGCGATCGCGATGGCCGATGCGGCGGGCTATGCGTCGGTCATCTCGCACCGCTCGGGCGAGACCGAGGACACGACGATCGCCGATCTGTCGGTGGCGACCGCGGCGACCCAGATCAAGACCGGATCGCTGTGCCGCTCGGATCGCGTGGCCAAGTACAACCAGTTGCTGCGCATCGAGGAAAGCCTCGGCGCGCAGGCACGCTATGCCGGATTCGACGCGTTTCCGAACCTGCCCGCGTTCAAGCGCTGAGCGGCGCCCCGGAGTAGCCTCGCGCCATGCTGCGTTACGTCGCGCTGATCCTGCTGATCGTGCTGATCGCCCTCGAGATCAAGCTCTGGGCCGGGCAGGGTGGCATGGCCGAGGTCTGGCGCCTCGAGAAAAGCGTTGCCGAGCAGAAGGCGAGGAACGACGAACTCAAGGCGCGCAACGATGCGCTCGCGGCGGAGGTCGAGAACCTCAAGACCGGCGACGAGGCGGTCGAGGAGCGCGCGCGTTCCGAACTTGGTCTGATCAAGCCCGGTGAAACGTTCTACCAGGTCGTCGAGCCCGGCAAGAACGAGGTACGGCGGGACGAGACCCATGGTGACTGACGACGCCCTGTGGTGCGTCGTGCCGGCCGCCGGCAGCGGCAGCCGCTTCGGCGCGGACGTCCCCAAGCAATATGTCGACGTGGCCGGCAAGCCGTTGTTGCGCTGGACGCTCGAGCGCCTCGCCGCGCATCCGCGGATCGCCGGCCTGGTCGTCGTGCTGTCCGCCGACGACGCCTGGTGGCCCGACCTGCGCGGCCTCTCGGGCAAGCCCGTCTTCACCGCGGTCGGCGGCGGCGAACGCGCCGATTCGGTGCTGTCGGGCCTCGATGCGCTGGCCGCCGATGTCGGCGACGACGCGTTCGTCCTCGTTCACGACGCGGCCCGCCCGTGCGTGCGCGAAGACGACATCACGCGCCTGATCGAACGCGCCGCTCCGGCCGGTGGCGGCCTGCTCGCGACGCCGTTGCGCGACACGCTCAAGCGCGCCGGTGGCGACGGTCGCGTCGCCGCGACCGAATCGCGCGAATCGCGCTGGCGCGCGTTGACCCCGCAGATGTTCCGGCGCGGCGAACTTTCTGCCGCCTTGCGCCGGGCGCGCGCCGACGGCGTGCTCGTCAGTGACGAGGCGATGGCGATGGAACGCGCGGGCATGCGGCCCTTGCTCGTCGAAGGCAGCGACGACAACATCAAGGTGACGACGCCCGGCGATCTCGCCCGGGTGCGTTTCCTGCTCGCATCGACCTGATGCGGGCGAACGCGCCAGCCAACGGGAGCGCCCGATGCGGATAGGCCAGGGATTCGATGTGCATGCGTTCGGGCCCGGCAACCACGTCGTGCTCGGCGGCGTGACGATCGCCCATACGCACGGGCTCGTCGCGCACTCCGATGGCGACGTCGTCATCCACGCGCTGTGCGATGCGATCCTCGGCGCGCTGGCGCTCGGAGACATCGGCCGCCACTTCCCGCCGACCGACGAACGCTGGCGCATGGTGAGCAGCCGCCATTTCCTGCTCCATTGCGCGGCACTCGCGCTCGAACAGGGCTATGAACTCGCCAACGCCGATGTCAGCGTGGTCTGCGAACGGCCGAAGATCGCCGCACATGCCGACGCGATGCGCGCGCATCTTGCTGCCGACCTCGGCTGTTCGGTCGGCCAGGTCAGCGTCAAGGCGACGACATCGGAGCAGCTCGGCTTCACCGGCCGCGGCGAGGGCATTGCCGCGTTCGCGGTCGTCCTGATGCAGCGCCGCGGCCAGGGCGCGGCCGAAGTGCCGCAGGATCCGGACCTGCGCTCGTTGGTGGCGCGACTCGACCTGGACACCGCGTCGTGAGCGAGCTGCCGTACGCCCACGGCGGACCTCCGCTGCGCGGCGTGATGCGTGCAAATGCCGTCGATTTCGAGGTTCGGGAAATCGCCGGCTTCGAGCCCGAAGGCAGTGGCGAACACGTCTTCCTCGACATCGAGAAGCGCGACGCGAACACCGAATGGGTCGCCCGCCGGCTCGCCGCCGTACTCGGACTCGCGCCGGTCGCGATCGGTTTTTCCGGGCTCAAGGACCGCCATGCGCTGACCCGCCAGGCGTTTTCCGTGCATCTTCCGGGCAAGGCCGATCCCGACTGGCAGGCGCTCGCGATCGAGGGCGTGCGCGTGCTCGGTGCGCGCCGCCACCCGCGCAAGCTCAAGCGCGGCAGTCATCGCGGCAACCATTTCCGCATCCATCTGCGCGGCATCGAGGGAGATCGCGCACGCGCCGAAATGACGCTCGCGGCCGTGCTTCGCGACGGCGTCCCGAATTATTTCGGCGAGCAGCGCTTTGGCCGCGACGGCGGCAACCTGCGGCTCGCCGAGGCGCTGTTCGCCGGCGTACGCCTCGGCCGCAGTGACCGCGCGTTCGCGCTGTCGGCCGCACGCTCGCTGCTGTTCAACCGCGTGCTCGCGCGACGGATCGAGGCCGGCAGCTGGAATCGCGCACTCGACGGCGAGGTCTGGATGCTCGCCGGAACACATTCGATCTTCGGCCCGCAGGCGCCCGACGCCGAACTCGAACGGCGGCTCGCGGCATTCGACATCGATCCGACCGGACCGCTCTGGGGGCGCGGCGAGCTGCGCAGCGCGGGCGAGGTGCGCGCGCTCGAGCAGGCCGTTGGCGAGGCCGAGGCCCGGTTCGCGCGCGGACTCGAGGCCGTCGACCTCGGCCAGGAACGGCGTCCGTTGCGCCTGCGCGCGAGCGATCTCGGCCACGAATGGACTCGCGACGACGGACTCGTGCTCGAATTCTCGCTGCCGGCGGGCACGTTCGCGACCGCCCTCGTGCGCGAGGTCTGCGCGACCTGAAGCGCTCGCGCGCCGCCGCGACGCGATCGCGGTCCTGGCGGACGCGCAATTCCGGCAACGCCGGAGGCTGGCGCGCGGTGTCGTTGCGGCTTGGCGGCCCGCCTATAGTGGGATCAGCGGTCGCCGGTTCGCGAAGCGCGCGGCAGGCCGCCCCACCACCGGGAGGTCGTCATGAAACGTGTCCTTTACTGCATGGTACTTGTCGCCTGCTTCGGCATGCCGGGTTGCGCAAGCACGGGCAGCAGCAGTTCGCTGCGCGCCGAGCGCGTCGAGATCGATTCGGCCCGGGTTTCCGCGGTCAACACGCTCGCCCAGCGCCGCGGCGTGCATGTCACCTGGGTCAATCCGCCGGTCAAGCGCGTGCCGGCCGACAGCGGCCTCGCCGACTGAATCGCATCATCGCCCCGCCAACAGCACGAGGACGGCACCGGTGCCGCCTTGTGCCGGCAGGGCTGATGAAAACGCGAGCACATCGCCGCGGCGACGCAGCATCTGCTCGGTCAGCCGCTTGAGCACCGGGCCGCGTGCGTCCGAGCGCAGGCCCTTGCCGTGCACGATGCGCACGCAATGCTCGCCGTGGCGGATCGCCTCGTCGAGGAACCCCGCGATCGCCGTGCGCGCGACCGCCACCGTCATCTCGTGCAGGTCGAGCTCGGAGCGGATGCTGAACTGGCCGCGGCGCAGCTGCACGAGCAGGCGCTTCGGCTGGCCCGACTTGAGGTAATGGATCTCGTCGCCGACTTCGATCGAACCCGGATCGAAGCGGTTGTCGAGCAGCTCGGCACGCACGGCAGCCTCGTCGCGCTCGAACTGCAGCGCGCGCGGCGCCGGCCGCTCGGTGGTCAGCATCGCCGTGTCCTGGCCGGGCACGGCGCGCACCGGGCCGATCAGGCTGCGGAACAGCACGCTGTCGCCCGCGTCGACCTCGCCCGGCGCCGTCCCGGCGGCGCGCTTGTCGCGGATTGATTTCGGCAGTTTCATCGGCAGCGGATCAGATCGGCGCAGCGGGACGCCCGACATGCCGAACCATGCATGCGATCGGCGCGCGCGACAAGGGCGGCCCGCGTCCGCGTTCAGCCGGTTCGCCGAATCCGCTATGATCGCGGTTTCGATTTCCGGCCGCCGGCATCGTGCGGCGCGCCCCGCGCAGCTCGCGCACGGCGCCGATCCCGAGGACAACAGATGCGCGTATTGGTCAGCAACGACGACGGTGTCGATGCGCCGGGCATCCACGTGCTGGCGCGCCACCTGGCGACAGTCGGGGAAGTGATCGTGGTCGCACCCGATCGCGACCGCTCGGGCGCGAGCAATTCGCTGACCCTCGACCAGCCGATCCGGGTCAGCCGCCTCGATGACGGGCGCTACCGCGTCGCCGGCACGCCGACCGACTGCGTGCACCTGGCCCTGTCCGGCCTGCTCGACCGCGAACCGGACATCGTCGTCTCGGGCATCAACAACGCGGCCAACCTCGGCGACGACGTCATCTATTCCGGCACCGTTTCAGCGGCGATGGAAGGACGCTTCCTCGGCTTGCCCGCGATCGCGGTCTCGCTGGTCACGCGCGACCACGTCGGCGAGCACTTCGAGTCGGCCGCGCTCGCGGTCATGCTGCTGATGCGCAAGCTGCTGGTCGATCCGTTGCCGGCCGACACGATCCTCAATGTCAACGTGCCCGACCTGCCGTGGGAGCAGATCCGCGGCCTGTCGGTGGCCCGCCTCGGGCGCCGCCATCGCTCGGCGCCGTGCATCGCCGAACACGATCCGCGCGGGCGACCGATCTACTGGATCGGCCCGGCCGGCGCGGCCGAAGACGATGGTCCCGGCACCGATTTCCACGCCGTGCGCGAAGGTTATGTCTCGATCACGCCGATCCATGTCGACCTGACCCGCTACCAGGCGCTCGAGAAGGTCAGTGGCTGGGTCGGCTCGTTGCGCATGCGGAACGACGCGGCCTGATGGGCACGCCAGCCTGCCGCGCCGGGGCGCGACCGTGAGCGGATTCTCGCGACTGCTGCCGGAGGCACGTGGCCTCGGCATGACCTCGCAGCGCGCGCGCGACCGCCTGATCGAACGCCTCGTGGCCGAAGGCATCGCCGATCGGCGCGTGCTCGATGCGCTGCGCCAGTTGCCGCGCCACCTGTTCATCGACGAGGCGCTTGCCACGCGCGCGTACGAGGACACCGCCCTGCCGATCGGCCAGGGACAGACGATCTCGCAGCCGTTCGTCGTAGCCCGCATGACCGAACTGCTGGTCGAATCGGGCTTGCCGAAGCGCGTGCTCGAAGTCGGTACCGGCTCTGGCTACCAGGCCGCCGTGCTCGCGATGCTCGTCGAGCAGGTCTACACGGTCGAGCGCATCGAGGAGCTGCTGCGCAACGCGCGGCGCCGCTTCCGCAAGCTCGGCCTCGCCAACATCCGCTCGCGCCATGACGACGGCCGCCTCGGCTGGCCGGACCAGGCGCCGTTCGACGCGATCATCGTCACCGCGGCCGGCGCCGACCTCGAGGATGCGCTGCTCGACCAGCTCGCACCGGACGGAGTGCTCGTCGCCCCGGTCGGTGCCGCGGGTCGCCAGCAACTCGTGCGCGTCCGCGCCGGCGAGGGCGGCTGGCAACGCGAAACGATCGCCACGGTCAGTTTCGTGCCGCTGCTCGGCGGAATCGGCTGACCATGCGCATCCGGCGACGGCGCGTGCGCAGATGAAGCTGTTCAAGCCGCTGTACGAAAAGGCGCTCGAATGGGCCGCGCATGCGCAGGCCGAACGCCTGCTGGCCGGACTCAGCTTCATCGAGGCGATCATCTTCCCGGTCATGCCCGAGGTCATGCTCGGCCCGATGGTGCTCGCCCGTCCGCAACGCTGGTTGCGCCTTGCGACGGTCAGCCTCGTGTTCTCGGTGCTCGGCGCGCTGGTCGGTTATGCGCTCGGTCATTACGCGTTCGAAATGCTGCGCCCGATGTTCGCGGCACTCGGCTGGCTCGAGCGCATCGACCTCCAGGTCGCCGAATTGCGCGAGGTCGCGCTGCAGAGTCCGTGGACCGCGTTCTGGTTGCTCGTCGTCGCCGGCTTCCTGCCGATCCCGCTGAAGATATTCACCTGGGCTTCGGGCATCGTCGGCGTGCCGCTGCTACCCTTCGTCGCGAGCATGATCGTCGGTCGCGGCAAGCGCGTTTACCTGCTCGCCGGTGCAATCCGCCTGGCCGGACCGCGCGCGGAGGCTGCGCTGCATCGCTCGATCGAGTGGATCGGCTGGGCCCTCGTCGTGTTGATCGTGCTGGCCGTCGCCTACTTCAAGTTCCTTCGCTGAGTCCTGCCGTCGAACGCCATGCGCCGATCCCGATTTCCGCTCGTCTTCGCCCTCGGCCTGCTCGCAGGCGGCTGCGCGACGACGCCGCCGGCGCCGGTCGAGGATCGCAGCATCGGCAGTCCCCGCGTGCGGACCGGTCACGATGGCCGGCACCCGCACGGCGCGGCGGTTCCGGCGCGCGGCATCCACCGGGTCGAACGCGGCGACACGCTGTACAGCATTGCGTTCCGCAACGGCCTCGACTACCGCGATCTCGCGCGGCGCAACCGCATCGACCCGCCGTATACGATCTATGTCGGCCAGGCGTTGCGTCTGGATGGCGAACCACGGCGCGCGGCACCGGCCGTGGCGCGCGCGCCGGCACGGACCGCCGCCGCGCCGCGCCCGACCGTTCCGCCTCCGCCTCCGCCTCCGCCCGCGCGCAGCACGGCCACGTTCGAGGACGTACCGTCCCCGCCGCCGACCGCCACCGCGTCACGCACGCCGCCGGCCTTGCCGCCGGCGCGACCACCCGTTGCCGAGACGGCTCGCGTGCCGGCGCCTGCGTCCGCGGCCGCGGCGACTGCGACGAATGCGGGCCTTGCCTGGCGCTGGCCGGCCGACGGCGCGCGGGTCGCCGGCTTCGTCGCGGGCGACCAGACACGCCAGGGGGTCGACATCGCCGGCAAGTCCGGTGATCCGGTGCGCGCCGCGGCGGACGGCGAAGTCGTCTACAGCGGCAATGGCCTGATCGGCTACGGGGAGCTGATCATCGTCAAGCACAGCCCGTCGCTGCTCTCGGCCTATGGCCACAACCGGCGCCGGCTCGTCCAGGAAGGCGACAAGGTCAAGGGTGGCCAGCAGATCGCCGAGATGGGCTCGAGCAGCGCGAGCCGCGACATGCTCCATTTCGAGATCCGCAGGAACGGCAAGCCGGTCGATCCGCTCGGCTTCCTGCCGGCGCGTTGATGGCACGGGCGATGATGTTTCCCTGGCCGACGCGGACTAAGCTTTGCCGATGACTGCGCCGCATCCGCCGGAACCGGCTTCCGAACCCGAAGTCGAGGAAGTCCTCGAACTGCTCGATGCGATCGAGCCGGCCGACGAAGCCGTGCGCAGTTCGACCGGCGCCTACCTGAACGAGATCGGCCTCATTCCGCTGCTCGACGCCGAAGAGGAATGGGCGCTGGCCGAACGCGTCCAGCACGGCGACGGCGACGCGCGGCGGCAGCTCATCGAGGCGAACCTGCGCCTCGTCGTGACGGTCGCGCGCAGTTACGTCGGCCGCGGCGTGCCCCTGCTCGACCTCATCGAGGAGGGCAACATCGGCCTGATCCGCGCGGTCGAGAAATTCGAACCGGAGCGTCGCCTGCGCTTCTCGACCTATGCGATGTGGTGGATCCGGCAAGGCGTGCAGCATGCGCTGTCGCACCAGGGCCGGACCGTGCGCATCCCGGTCCACGTGCTGCGCGAGCTGGCCCAGGTCCTGCGCGCGAACCGCGAGCTGACCGCCCAGCGCGGACGCGCCCCGAGCCTCGACGAACTCGCCGCGGCGGTCGGCAAGCGCACCCAGGATGTCGCCGAACTGTTCCGGGTCAGCGAGCACATCAGTTCGCTCGATGCGCCGATGTCGGAAGGCGACGACCGCGCCTTGATCGAGCAGATCGTCGAGGAGGACGACGCCGGCACTTCCGGCCGGACCGAGAACGGGGACGGCGGGCAATTGCAGGACTGGCTCGCGGCGCTGACGCCGCGCCAGCGGCTCGTCATCGAGCGGCGCTTCGGGCTCAACGCGCAACCGATGCAGTCGCTGGCCGACATCGCGCGCGATTTCGGCGTCACCCGCGAGCGCGTGCGCCAGATCCAGGAAGAGGCCCTCGCTCGCCTGCGCAAGCTTTCGGCCGGGCAGGCGGCGCGCGCGGCCGAATGAATCAGTCCGGCAGGATGAATGCGGCCGCAACCCGCCGCCCTTCGCCGGCGAGCAGGTTGTAGGTGCGGCTCGCGGCCGCGTTGTCCATCACTTCGACGCCGATCCCGCGCCGCAGCAGCGGCAACAGCAGCTCGCGCGCGGGGAATGCCTGGCGCGCGCCGCTGCCGAGCAGGACGAGTTCCGGTTCGAGCGCGAGCAGCGCTTCGATCGCGGCTGCATCGAGCGCATCGATCGAGGGCACGGGCCAATCCTCTACGACGCGGTCGGGCATGAGCACGAAGCTGCGACGCAGTTCGCGATCGATGACGATGATCGCGTCGGCGCGACACGCGCGGACGTGGAAATAGCCTTCGGCGCGATCGTGGCTCAGCTGCATGGCAGGCTCACTTCGGCAATGGCAGCTTCGGGTCCTCGTCGTTGCGCTTCCACAGGGTCGCCGTATGTCCGATCGTCTGCACGATTTCGGCGCCGGACGCGGTGCACAACGCTTCAAGCTGGACCTTGCGCTCGTCGCGATCGCCGCCGGAAAGCTTCACCTTGACGAGTTCATGGTGCTCGAGCGCGAGCGCGAGCTCGCCGAGCACGCCGGCGTTGACCCCTTTCTGGCCGAGCATGACGATCGCGCGCAGGTTGTGCGCGAGACCGCGCAGATAACGTTTCTGGAACGGCGACAAGGGCATGAACGGTGTCCGACTGCGGATGGAGAGGGGGCGGGGAGGGCGCGCTTTCAGGCTATTATGCGGCCATTCCTTTCCCTGACCAACGCGCCCGGCGCGTATCGACGGCGACGTGGCGCGAAGCAAATCGAGTTCCCGCTGGCTGCACGAGCACTTCAACGACCCGTTCGTGAAGCGTGCCCAGGCCGAAGGCTGGCGTTCACGTGCGGTGTTCAAGCTCGATGAGCTGATCGAGCGCGATGCCCTGCTGAAGCCGGGCATGACCGTCGTCGACCTCGGCGCCGCACCGGGCGGATGGTCGCAGATGGTGCGCGAGCGGCTCGGCGACAGCGGGCGCATCGTCGCGCTCGACATCCTGCCGATGCAGGGCATCGCGGGCGTCGACTTCATCCTCGGCGATTTCCGCGAGGAGAGCGCACTCGCGGCGCTCGACGAGGTGCTCTCCGGTGCCGGGGTCGATCTTGTGCTTTCCGACATGGCCCCCAACATGAGCGGAGTCGGTGCGGTCGATCAGGATCGTTCGATGTATCTGGCCGAGCTGGCAGCCGGGTTTGCCGCCAGTCATCTGAAGAAGGGCGGCGCATTCCTGACCAAGCTGTTCCAGGGACAGGGATTCGACGATTACGTACGGCGCTTGCGTGGAGACTATGCACGCGTCAGCATCCGCAAGCCGAAGGCATCGCGGGCGCGCAGCAACGAAGTGTATGCGCTGGCCACCGGCAAGCGTGCCGAAGCCGGGCTTGCGAGAGGATCCGAGACGAACCGATGAACGACATGGCCAAGACTCTGCTGCTCTGGGTGATCATCGCCGTCGTCCTGCTGACGGTCTTCCAGAGCTTCAATCCGCGCACCGCGGTCACCGCGGACCTGCCGTACTCCGAGTTCATGCAGGCCGTGCGTGACAACCGTGTCGACGAAGTGCTCGTGCACAACGACGGGCGCACGATCGAGGCGAAGCTGCGCGACGGAACGAGCGTGCGCACGACCGCGCTGCTGACCGAGCAGGCGATCGGCGACATCGAGAAGGGCGCCCAGAAGGTCAAGGTCGAGGCGACCGATCCGCCGATGCCGATCCTGCTGCGCATCCTGTTCGACTGGCTGCCGATCATCATCTTCATCGGCCTCCTGTTCTACTTCATGCGCCAGATGCAGGCCGGTGCGGGTGGTCGCGGCGCGATGTCGTTCGGGCGCTCGCGGGCCAAGCTGCAGGGCGAAGACCAGATCAAGATCACGTTTGCCGACGTCGCCGGTTGCGACGAGGCGAAGGAGGAGGTCGGCGAGCTCGTCGAGTTCCTGCGCGATCCGTCGCGCTTCACGAAACTCGGCGGCAAGATCCCGCGCGGCGTGCTGATGGTCGGTTCGCCCGGCACCGGCAAGACCTTGCTCGCCAAGGCGATCGCGGGCGAGGCCAAGGTGCCGTTCTTCTCGATTTCAGGCTCCGACTTCGTCGAGATGTTCGTCGGCGTCGGCGCCGCGCGCGTGCGTGACATGTTCGAGCAGGCCAAGAAGCAGGCGCCGTGCATCATCTTCATCGACGAGATCGACGCGGTCGGCCGTCATCGCGGCGCCGGACTTGGTGGCGGTCATGACGAGCGCGAGCAGACCCTCAACCAGTTGCTGGTCGAGATGGACGGCTTCGAGGGCAGCGAGGGCGTCATCGTGATCGCTGCGACGAACCGTCCGGACGTGCTCGATCCGGCGCTGCTGCGCCCGGGTCGCTTCGACCGCCAGGTCGTCGTGCCGCTGCCCGACATCAAGGGGCGTGAACAGATCCTCAAGGTGCACATGCGCAAGGTTCCGGTCGCGGGCGACGTCGAGCCGATCGTCATCGCGCGCGGCACGCCGGGCTTCTCGGGCGCCGATCTGGCCAACCTCGTCAACGAGGCCGCACTGTTTGCCGCGCGCGAGAACTCGCGCGAGGTCACGATGCTGCATTTCGAGAAGGCGAAGGACAAGATCATGATGGGCGCCGAGCGGCGCTCGATGATCATGAGCGAGGACGAGAAGAAGCTGACCGCCTACCACGAGGCCGGGCATGCGATCGTCGGCCTTTCGGTCCCGCTGCACGACCCGGTGCACAAGGTGACGATCATCCCGCGCGGGCGCGCGCTCGGCGTGACGATGTACCTGCCCGAACAGGATCGCCACAGCTACAGCAAGACCGAGCTCGCGAGCCGGCTCGCGAGCCTGTACGGCGGGCGCGTTGCCGAGGAGCTGATCTTCGGCGAGGACCGGGTGACGACGGGCGCGTCGAACGACATCGAACGCGCGACCCAGCTGGCCCGCAACATGGTCACCAAGTGGGGCCTGTCCGACGAGATGGGACCGATCGCGTACGGCGAGCAGGAGGACGAGGTCTTCCTCGGTCGTTCGGTGACCCAGCACAAGATCGTCTCCGACGAAACGGCGCGCCGCATCGACGAAGTCGTACGCGACATCCTGGAAAAGGAGTACCAGCGCGCGAAAGGCATCCTGACCGAGAAGATGCCGATCCTGCACGCGATGGCCGATGCGCTGCTGACCTACGAGACGATCGACCGCGAGCAGGTCGCCGAACTGATGGACGGACGCGCGCCGACGCCGCCGAAGGACTGGAGCGGCGGCACGCCGAAAGGTTCCGGCAGCGGCAGCGGTCCGGGCACGCGAGGGGAAAGCCCGATCGGTGGCCCGGCCGCGCAGACGCGCGGGCGCGGCGATCCGATCTGAGCAAACGCATGACGCAACAAGGCCGCCTGCGGGCGGCCTTCTTCATGGGGGAACGGCCATGATCCACGCGACGCTCGACTGCAGGGGCAGGATCCTCGTTCTCGACCGGGCATGCATCGCCGGCATCGTCAACATGACGAGCGACTCGTTCTCCGACGGTGGATGCTGGCTCGAGCCGCAGGCCGCGATCGCGCACGCGCGCCAACTCGTCGCCGAAGGTGCCGACCTGATCGACATCGGCGCCGAATCGACGCGCCCGGGCGCGTCGCCGGTTCCGGCGCAGACCCAGATCGAGCGCGTCGTGCCGGTCATCGAGGCCCTGGCGGCGGCGATCGAGGTGCCGATCTCGATCGACACCTCGGATCCCGCAGTCATGCGCGCCGCGGTCGCAGCCGGGGCCGGTCTCGTCAACGACGTCATGGCGCTGCGCAGCGACGGTGCCCTCGATGCGGTGGCCGACACGGGCGCCGCGGTCTGCATCATGCACATGCAGGGTGAGCCGCGCAGCATGCAGGATGCGCCGGAATACGACGACGTCGTCGGCGAGGTGCACCGCTTCCTCACCGATCGCCTGTTCGCCTGCCAGCTGGCCGGGATCGACAGGAAGCGCATCCTCGTCGACCCCGGATTCGGCTTCGGCAAGACCCTCGAACACAACCTGGCCTTGCTGCGCGAGTGCGCGCGCTTCGCGGAAATCGCTCCGGTCATGGTCGGCCTGTCGCGCAAGTCGATGATCGGCACGCTGACTGCGCGCGCGGCGACCGACGATCGCACGAGCGGCTCGGTCGCCGCGGCCCTGATCGCGGTGCAGCGGGGTGCGTCGATCGTGCGCGTGCACGATGTCGCGGCGACGCGCGATGCGCTGGCGGTATGGCAGGCCGTCGATGACGCACCGGCCCCGCGTTCGCGCGATCGCGCTCCGCGCACGCCGTGGGACGACGACTGAAACATTTCGACGCGCGCCGGGATCGCACGGATTTCAGCGAACATTGCCCCTTCGTGGTCAATTTGGGGTTTAATGTGAAGACGGTCACGTTCAGTGCCCGCTGTCGACGCTTTGGGAGGGCGCATCGATGAAGACCGGGATTGCCGTTGCCGCCGCGCTGCTCGTTCTCGCCCACGCAGGATCCGGCGCACGCGCGGCCGAGTCGTGGCAACCCTACCTGCAGACCGGCGGCGTGCTCGCCGGCGTCCAGCCGATCGACGCGATGATGGTCGTCGACTGCCTGCTGCCAGGCCAGGTCCGGCGCTCGGGCGCGATGTCGTATGTCGGTCCGCGCCTGCCGGTCAAGACGACCGCGCAGCTTTGCGCAATGCGCGGCGGCGAGTACGTCGCGTTCGATCGCGCGACGATGGAATCGAGCCTCGGCGTCTGGATGGAAAAGGCCAAGGCCGGCGATGCACAGGCCCAGTATTACGTCGGCCAGATCTACGAGAAGGGCATGGATGCCGCGCCCGACTACGTCGAAGCGGCGAACTGGTACCGCAAGGCGGCGAGCGCAGGCTCGAACGAGGCACGCCTGTCGCTGGCGGCGATGCTCGAAAGCGGACGTGGCATGCCGGCCGATCCGACCGCGGCGGTAAACCTGTATCGCGAGGCGATGGGCATCACCGGCAACGACCTCGTCAGTTCGGCCGAAGCCGATCGCCGCGTCGCCGACGTCGAGGAGGGCAATCGCAAGTTGCGCGACGAGCTGTCAAGGCAGCTGGCCAAGGCCGATGCCGATGTCGCGCGCCTGAGCGGCGAAGTGGCCGCGCTCAAGTCCGCGAACGCGGCGCAGAAGGCCGATGCGCGCAGGATGGCGCAACTCGAGCGCGCGCTCGACGACGCGCAGAAGGCAAGTGCAAGCGCGAACGAGCAACTCGCCGCCGCCAGTGCGCCGGACAATCCGGTGCAGACGCGCAGCATCAGCGCCGTTCCGCGCGTGTCGGAATCGCCGGCCACGGCCCAGGCCGCGCAGGGCGTCGAGTTCGGTCGGTACCACGCACTGATCATCGGCGTGCAGCACTACACGAGCTACGACCCGCTGAAAACGCCGATTTCCGACGCGAAGGCGATCGCCGAAGTGCTCGAACAGCGCTACGGCTTCCATACGACGACCCTGCTCGATGCCGATTTCTCGAGCATCGTCGGCGGTATCGTGCAACTGTCGACGAAGATCGGCCCGAACGACAATGTGCTGATCTATTTCGCCGGACACGGCGTGCTGAACGCGGCGCAGCGCGGGTTCTGGCTGCCGCTCGATGCGCAGCGCAGCGAGCGCAGCCCGGCCTTGCCGACCGAAACGCTGGCCGAATTTCTCGCGATGTTCAAGGCACGCAGCGTGCTCGTCATCGCCGATTCGTGTTTCGGCAGTGCCTTGTCGCAATCGGTCGGCGCCTATACCGGTGGCCCGGCCGAATACGCGCCGGGCATTCCGCGCGGCTACCTCGAGCGCAAGGCGCGCTACGTGTTGTCCTCTGGCGGACTGAGCCCGGTCCTCGATCAGGGCGGTGCCGGCCATTCGGTGTTCGCGGCGGCCCTGCTCGGCGTGCTCAGGAACAACGATCGCGTCCTGACCCAGACCGGGCTCGAGCGCGCGCTGAGCGGACCCGTCAGTGAATCGTCGCAGCGCATCGGCCTTTCGCAGACGCCCGAGCTCAAGAAGGTGCGTGAAGCCGGCGATGCCGGTGGCGCGTTCTTCCTCGTGCCGCGCGTCGCCGCGCGCGGAGGCTGAGCGACGGCGGGGTCTCGTGAAATCGAGAGAGGGGTATCCAATGCAGGTCCATTGCAGTTCGATCAGGCGCTACCTCGCTGCGTGCAGCGCCATGGCGGCAATGCTTGGGGTCGCTGCCGTCGGCTCGCCGATGCCGGCGCACGCGGCGCCGATCGGCGGGACGGCGATCATCCAGGTTTCGAAGAGCGCGCCGTTTGTATCGTCGCTGGTCCCGGGCGGCACGGCGAACTACACGGTCGGCGTCACGAACTTCGGCCTGTCCGCGGCGACCGGGGCGAGGCTCGCCGATCCGACCCCGGCCGGCCTCGCGAACCCGAGCTGGAGCTGCGTCGGGATGAATGGGGCGGTCTGCGCATTCGAATCCGGTGTTGGCGACATCGACGAAGCGCTCGACGGGCTGATCCCGAACGGAACCCTCGAGTTCTTCGTCGTCGCAGACGTCGACGTCGCGCCACCGCCTTACATCACGAATGTCGCCAGCGTGAGCCTGCCCGCGGGCGCGACCTGTTCCGACGCGAGCACGCCGCCGTGCCGGGCCCAGGTCACGCTCGGTACCGGTGCGGCGATCGACATGAACCTCAGTGCGACCGCGGAGGTCCTCTCGCCGGGCGGATCGGCCCAGTATTTCCTGACCCTCGACAGCCTCGGCACCGATGCCTCGGGCACGAGCGTGCGCGTGCCGCAGCCGAACGGTCTGCAGGGCATGAGCTGGACGTGCAATGCGAGTTCCGGCGCGGTCTGTCCCGCCTCGGGCGGCAGCGGCTCGATCGATCTCGTGATCGGCACCTGGCCCGTGGGCGGCCAGCTGATCTTCGGCATCAATGCGACCGTGTCGGCGAATCCGCCCGCGGAGATCGTCACGAGTGCGATCGCTGTTCCGCCGTACGGTGGCAGCTGCGGCATCGGCGGCACGCAGCCGCCGTGCATCGCAAGCGTGCGCCAGTTGGCGGGGGCCCAGATCGACATCACGAAGTCGGGCGAACTGCAACTCGTGCCCGACACGATCGAGTACACGCTGTCGGTGTTCAATTCGGGTGCCGATGCCGGCGGAACGGTCATTGCCGATCCGTTGCCGGCCGGCGTCAGTGCGTTCACGTGGACCTGTTCGGCCACGGACGGCGTGACCTGTCCGGCGGCATCGGGTATTGGTCCGATCAATGCGGTCGTCCCGTCGTGGCCGACCGGCAACGGCCTCGTCTACACGATCACGGCCCAGGTTGCCCCCGGCGCACCGCCCGTCATCGTCAACACGGCCAGCGCGACGCCGCCGGCCGGCGGCGTCTGCGGCATCGAGGCCACCCCGCCGCCGTGCGTCGCGAGTGACTCGACGTTACTCGTGGAGGGGGCGTTGTCGATCGAGAAGTACGTCGACACCGGGGGCATGCGCGGTGGCGGCATGCTCGACTTCATCGTCGTTGCCTCGAACTTCTCCGACGTTTCCGCCAATGGCAGCGTGCTCGGCGATCCGTTGCCGCCCGGCATCGCCTCGTTCGACTTCTGGACCTGCAGTGCATTCAAGGGTGCGACATGCCCGGCTGCTTCGGGCAGCGGCCCGCTCGCCGAAACGATCGTGAACTTCCCGCCCGGCAGCAGCCTCACCTACCTCATCGCGACGACGCTCGACGCCGCGCCGCCGTCGATGATCACGAACACGGCGACACTGACTCCGCCGGCCGGCTCGAGCATCGGCTGCAGCGGGCCCGATCCGTTGCCGCCGTGCGAGGCCAGCGTCAGCGTTCCGTCCGGGGCGGTATTCGCGGTCGGCAAGTTCGCCGACACGGCCGGAATCGAACCGGGCGGAACGATCGGCTACCGGCTCGATGTTTTCAACCTTGGCATGGACGCGACCAATGTGCTGGTCAGCGATCCGGTGCCAGCCGGGATCGCGAGCATGACCTGGACCTGCTCGGGCAAGGGTGCCGAATGTCCGGCGCCGTCCGGCAGCGGCTCCCTTTCGGAACTCTTGTCATTGCTGCCTGGCGATGCCGGCATCAGCTACGACGTGTCGGCGACGCTCGCCGCGAGCCTGCCGCCGAGCGTCACGAACACGCTGACCGTGACCTCTCCCGATCCGAACGGCTGCCTGATCGGCGATACCGCGACGGTGACACCGTCGCCTTGCATCACGAGCGTGACGAACAACTCGATCGCCCTGCTCGAACTCGAAAAGGTCGCCGATCGTTCGCAGCTGCTGCGGGGCGGCGTCGTCCAGTACACGGTCGTGCTGCGCAACGAGGGCGGCAATGCTGCCGGCAGCGTGCTCAGCGATCCGTTGCCAGCCGGCATCGACCGCTTCGACTGGACCTGCGTCGCTTTCGCCGGCGCCATCTGTCCGGCCTTCTCGGGCAGCGGCGCGTTGAACGAGACGATCGCGACACTGCCGGCGAATGGTTACCTCGTCTATTCGGTCACCGCCGTGGTCGCCCAGGACGCGCCGGCCAGCATCACGAACATCGCCAGCGTCACGGTGCCGGCGGGCGGGGCTTGCGTCGCTGCGGGCTGCGCGGCATCGGTCACGCTGCCCGTGTCGCTCGTGCCTGCGGCGAACATCGGGATCACGAAGTCCGCCGACACCGGCACCGCGGCACCGGGCACGACCGTCAACTACGACGTCCAGGTGACCAATCTCGGCGACACGACGTCGGCGAGTGTCGTGGTCAGTGATCCGCTTCCGACCGGCGTCACCTCGATGAGCTGGACCTGCAGCGGCGTCGAATGCCCGAACGCGAGCGGCGTCGGCGCGATCAGCGAGACCTTGCCTTCGCTCGCACCGTATTACGAGGAGTACGGCGCTCCCCGGCCCGGGCGCGTGACGTACCGCATTGCGGCGGTCATCGACTCGGCACCCCCGGCGACGATCAACAACATCGCGACAGTCGCGCCGTCCGCCGGCGATACCTGCGCCGCGGCCTCGTGCACCGCGACGTCATCGCTGCCGACCGGCGTTGCCGGTGCCCTCGTGCTGACGATCACGCAGGGCGCCAACGCGGCTTCGCTGGTTCCGGGCGGCACGGTCGACTACACGGTCACGCTGGCCAACAGCGGCCCGGACAATGCCGGGCCGACGACGATCAGCGATGCGGTGCCCACCGGCATCGCCTCGTTCGCGTGGACCTGTGCTGCCGCGGGCGGGGCAAGCTGTCCTGCCGCCAGCGGCGTCGGTGCGATCAATGCCGTCGTCCCCGGCATGCCAGCCGGCGGCGCGCTGACCTACACGATCTCGGCCGTGGTCGGGCCGACGCCACCGACGAACATCGTCAATGCCTTCGTCGTCACGCCGCCGGCGTCGGCGACCTGCGTGCCGGCAGGTTGCGTCTCGACCCTGTCGATACCGGTCGTCGCCCCGCCGCAGCCCTTGCTCGCGATCACGAAGAGCGCCGATCGGGCCGAGCTCGAGCCCGGTGGCAACGTCCAGTACACGGTCAGCGTGTCGAACACCGGTACCGGCCCAGCCGGCGCGGCGCAGCTTTCCGACCCGATCCCGGCCGGCATCGCCACGGTCGCGTGGACCTGTGCCGCGATCAACGGCGCCATCTGCCCGGCGGCGTCGGGCACCGGAGCGCTCAACGCGACCTTCAACCTCGTGCCCGGCGCGCGCCTGATCTGGACCCTGCAGGCAGTCATCGTCGCCGCTCCGCCGGCGACCGTGACCAATGTCGCGAGCCTCGTTCCGCCGGCCGGCGTTCCGTGCAATCCGACCGCTTGCACGGCCCAGGTCGCGCTGCCGACGGCCGCGCTCGGGGTGCCGGCCGTCCAGGTCGCCAAGAGCGTCGATCCACCGGCCGGAACCCAGGTCAGCGCGGGTCAGGCGATCGACTGGACCGTGTCGATCGCGAATGCCGATGCGCCGACCACCGGGGTCGTCACCGTGACCGATCGCCTGCCGGCGAACGTGCGCGATGTTCTCGTCAGCCCGGCCGCCGGCATCAGCTGCAATTCGACCGCGCCGGCCGCCGGCAGCAATCTCGTCTGCACGCTCGGCGCCGGCTTTGTCGGCGAACTCGACATCGGCATCTCGGCGGTCGTCACCGGTGCCGATGCGCAGGGCGTCGTGCGCAACGTCGTCGAGGCGGCCGGCATCGACAATCCGGCCTGCACGACGTGCAGCGTCTCCAATCCGGTCGGCCTGCCATTCGATCTCGCCTTGCGCAATGCGCGTCCGTATTCGGCCGCCGGCATCCAGGGCGTGCTCGTCGACGTCGTCAACCTGACGCCGACGGCGGCAACGGCGGTGCCGGTCGTCCTCGCGCCGGCCTCGGCACGGCGGCTGTTCGGGGTCAGCTCGGGCGCATGCACGGCGTCGGGCGGCAGCGGCGGAAGCCCGATCGTCGTCACCTGTCCGAACCCGCCGAGCGCGCAGGGGGTCAATTGCGCCGGCGCCACCTGCACGATTGCGCGACTGGCGCAGAATGGCGCGATCACGTTGTTCGTCGCCCTCAATGCCGGGGCAGGGGCGACCCTGACGGTCGACGTGCCCGGCGATGGCGATCCGGCCAACAACACGCTCGTGCTGGAGGCACGTCCATGAGGGCCCCGGTCCCGCCCGCCTTGCGAGGTTTCCTTGCCGCGGCCGCACTCGCGGTCGCGCTGCCGCTGCCGGCCGCCGCCGCTCAGCAACTGGTCGTCGTGCGCAAGACCGGTCAGGCCACGGTCTACGCGAGCCAGGCCAAGATCGGCGCGGGCGCGAAAGCCGCATGCGCCGATTCGAGCGTGGCCTTCGCATTCGTCGCCGAACCGCGCGACGGCAACACGCTCGAACTCGAACGCGACGCGGGCGCGCACGACGTCATCATCGACGTCGGCCTGACCTGCTCGAGCCTGCGCGGCAGCGCGCTCGTGCCGTTCGATGCGAACGGTGGCAATGCCGTGCGCGGCACCGACTACCTTTCGGCGCCGGGCGTCGCCCTGCTCGATCTGAGCGCCGCGTTCGACAATCCCGGCGCGAGCGCGCCGGTCGCGGCCGCGGTCCGCATCGAAGTGCTGGACAATCCGCAGGCCGGATTCGCGCCGGTCAGCCTGTCGATCGTGCGCCGCGAAGGTTCGTTCCAGGGCATGGGTGCCGACGGCACGCCGCTGGTTGGCGCGATCCCCGGCAGCAACGATGCGCTCGTTGCGGTCACGATCCTCGGGCGCGTGACGATCCGCGATGCCGCCGACATCGTGCCCGGCATCGATCCGGCTGCGAACGAGGCCAGTTCGGCGACGACCGCATTCTGCCGTGGCGGTGGCGGCGGGGCCGGCAGCGTCGGTTGCCGCGCGACCCAGCGCGCGGCCGACCTCATTGCCGATCCGACAACGCCGTCCGCGCAGCGCGAGCTGGCGATCGCCGTGCTCGAGAACAACCTGCTCGCGATCGCACCCGACGAAACCACCGCGCTCGCGTTCGTCGCTCCGCGCCTGGCCAGCGGTCAGCGCGACAACGTCGCCCAACGCCTGTCGGCGATGCGTCACGGCCATGCCGCCGGCAAGCTCAGCGCCGACGGCCTCACCCTCGTCGGCAATGGCGTGCCGATTTCGCTCGCCGGCCTGCCCGCGTTGCTGCATGCCCAGGACGACGAGTCGGCGCAGAACGAGGAGCGGCGCACCCTGCTCGGCGGCACCCGCCTCGGCTTCTGGATCAACGGCACGATCGGCGGCAGCGAACGCGACCGCCGTGCCGCCAATGCCGGCTTCGATGCGGACAGTCGCGAGATCACCAGCGGCCTCGACTACCGCTTCACCGACCGCTTCTTCGCCGGTCTCGCGCTCGGCTACTCGCAACTCGACGTCGACTTCGACGGCGACCAGGGCTCACTCGATGTCGAAGCGAAAACGCTGCATGGCTACGCCGGCTATTCATTGCCGAACGGACTCGGGTTCGATGCTGCGCTGAACTACATGCGCAGCGACTACCGGCAGCGCCGCGTGATCGAATTGTTCGAGCTGAATCCCGCCGGCAACGGGTTCACCTCGCTCGGGCGCGAGATCGCCCGCGGCGACACCAATGTCGACCAGTTCGGCGCGAGCTTCGGGGTCACCTGGACGATCATGCGCGAGGCCTGGACGATCGCGCCGCAGGCGCAGTTCTCGACCCTGCGCACGACCTACGATGCCTTCAGCGAACGCGGGCCGTCGCAATTCAACCTAGGCTACCGCGAGCGCAGCCAGAACGGTCGTTCACTGTCGATCGGAAGCTATCTCGACCGCACGTTCGCGACTTCGGTCGGCGCGTTCCGTCCGTACGCGCGCGCGTTCTACTACGCCGACAGCGGCTCCTCGAAGGACCTGCTCGCCGACTTCCTCGAGATCGGCGACAGCGGGGCGGCAATACCGCTGCGGCTGTCGATGGAGGAGAGCGACCGCCGTTATGGCAGCGGCGAGATCGGCCTCGGTTTCAGCCGTCCGATCGGCACGCGCACGGTCGATTTCAATGCCGGCTACATGCAGATGTTCGGCTTTTCGGATTTCGACCGCTGGGCCCTGCGCTTCGATGTCAGGGTGCCGCTTTGAATCGACCGTCGACGGGTTCGCAGGCATGAGCACGCAGGGCACGAACGACCCGGACCAGCAACCGACCGTGATCGTGCCGTCGGGGACGCCGAGGCGGACTGCGCCCGAGGCGCCACCAGCCGGTGACGAAGACCCGACGACCTTGATGCCCCGCACGGCAGGCGTCGCCGACGCGACGCGCGTGATGGCACCGACCGGGACGCCATCCGCGCCGGAAGCGCCGCACGACGAAGCCAGGACGCTCATTCTCGACCAGGCGAATGCACCGACCGTTGCACTCGGCGCGAGCGCCGATCCGCAGGCATCGGGCGCGACGATCGTCCTGCCGTCGTCGGCCGCCGCCCAGGCGAAGGTTTCTCCTGAGTCGCCGCCACAACCACCGTCGGCAGCCGATACCGGCGTTTCGCTGCCGTACGGGCTGGCACCGAGGACACCGGCCGAGACCGCGCTGTCGATGCCGGCCGCGCCGATCATGCAGGTGCAGGGGCCGCGGACCGGCGCGTCGGCTTCGCCGTCGTCGGCGCGTACCGCAGGCAGCGCGGCCGGGCGTGACGAATTGCCCTTGGTCGGGGAACTCGTGAAAGGCCGCTTCGAACTGATCGAGGAACTCGGTCGCGGCGGCATGGGTGCGGTGTTCCGCGCGCGCGACCTGCGCAAGGTCGAGGCGCTCGATCCCGAGCCGAATGTCGCGATCAAGTTCATCTCGGGCAACCTGATCGGCTTCGAGCGTGCGTTCGTCGCGCTGCAACGCGAAGCGAAGAACGCGCAGACCCTGAACCACCCGAACATCGTCAAGGTGTTCGATTTCGATCGTGACGGGGCGCTCGTGTTCCTGACGATGGAAATCGTGCATGGCGATGCGCTGCACAAGCGACTGCGCCAGCTCGACACGCACCCGATGACGCCGGCGGAACGCGAGCACATCGCGCACGGCATGCTGGCCGGCATGAGTTACGCGCACAAGCGCGACATATCGCACGCCGACCTCAAGCCGTCGAACATGATGCTCGACGAGAACGGCGACCTGAAGATCCTCGATTTCGGCATCGCCCGGCGGCGCGAATACGACAACGTGTTCGACGCCGACGATCTGTTCGCGCTCACGATCGATTACGCCAGCCCGCAGATGCTCGAGCGCCAGCGACCGACGCCGAACGACGACGTCTACGCGCTCGGCTGCATCGTCTATGCGCTGCACGCGGGCCATCATCCGTTTGGTCACGTGCGTGCCGACCAGGCGCGCAGCGAGCGCATGCGGCCGACGCGCCCGCGCTCGACCACGCGCGTCCAGTGGCAGGCCATCCGCAAGGCGCTCGCGTTCAGCCGCGAGGAACGATTCGTCGACGCGGCCGCGTTCCTGCGCGCCTACGAAGGGCGCGACTGGCGCCGGATCAGCGCGATCGGTGGGGTCGCGCTCGTGCTCGCCGCGGTGATCGCATGGTTCGCCGCCGATCCCGTGCAGAGCTGGATCAATGTCTCGCGCCTGCCGGTCGAGCAGCAGCAGGGCGTGCAGCGCAGCCTGCAGGATGGCGCCGAGTACCTTGCCGGCGGCTATGCCGAAGACGCCGTCTTCGCGTTCGCCGAAGTGCTCGCCCTCGACGGCAACAACGGTACCGCGCGCCGCGGCGTGCGCGAGGCGTTCGCGGCGCTGCGCACGTCGATGCCGCCCGCGCAGTACCGCGACTACCTCGCCGTGCAGGCGCGCACGCAAACGAATGCGCCATGGCTGCAGCAGTTGGCCGCGAGCGAACTCGCTCGACTGCCGCCTTGAGCGCACGCGCGCTGGCTTCGCGCATTTGACGCATTGCCGCATCGTCATTACCATTCCGCGGCTTACGGCAGGCAATGGCCGGGAACAGGCCCGAGGCGATCGGCAGCGGCGGGGTATAGCGCAGTCTGGTAGCGCGCCTGCTTTGGGAGCAGGATGTCGGG
>CAZPLY010000022.1:0-53501 GCA_964587775.1 uncultured Dokdonella sp. | reverse complement strand
GACTACGGCATCGTCTGCAAGGGCGAGTGGCAGGGCGGCAACGTGCTCGGCGTTCGCCTGACCTTCGACAAGCGCTACATCACGCTGGCTCCGGTCGCGACGATCGTCGGGCTCGCGTTCCGCATGCTCGATCCGGACAAGCTGCTCGGTGACGAGGAAGACCTGGGCATCACGCTCGCGCTGATTCCGCGCGAGACGAAGGGCCTCGAGATCGGTCGTCGCCATTTCCCGCTCAACGTGCCGTTCCAGAACGGTCCGGTGCGCGGCAAGGACGTCTTCATTCCGTTGTCGCAATTGATCGGGGGACCTGAAATGGCAGGGCAGGGCTGGCGCATGCTGGTCGAGTGCCTGTCGGTCGGCCGCGCGATCTCGTTGCCGTCGATGGCCACCGGCGGCAGCCGTGCCTCGGTCGCGGCGACCGGCGCGTACGCGCGCATGCGCAAGCAATTCGGTCTCGCGATCGGCCGCTTCGAGGGCGTCGAGGAAGCACTCGCGCGCATCGGCGGCTACACCTACGCCACGATTGCCCTTTCGCGCGCGACCGCGGCTGCTGTCGATCGCGGCGAACGACCCTCGGTCCCGTCGGCGATCGCCAAGTACCACGCGACTGAATGGGCGCGGGACATCGCCGAGGACGCGATGGACGTGCACGGCGGCAAGGGCGTCATTCTCGGCCCGATGAACTACATCGGCCGCGCCTGGCAGGGCGTGCCGATCATGATCACGGTCGAGGGCGCCAACATCATGACGCGCAGCCTCATGATCTTCGGCCAGGGCGCGATCCGCTGCCACCCGTACGTGCTCGAGGAAATGCAGGCTGCTGCGATGCCCGACTACACGACGAGCCTGCGCGTGTTCGATCGCCTCCTGTTCAAGCACATCGGCTTCGCGATCTCGAATGCCGCGCGCAGTTTTGTGCTCGGCCTGACCCACGCGAAGATCGGCAAGGCGCCGGGCGACGCATACACGCGCCGCTTCTACCGCAAGCTCAACCGCTATTCGGCCGCGCTTGCGCTCGTCGCCGACACATCAATGCTCGTCCTCGGCGGCAAGCTCAAGTTCAAGGAAAAGATCTCGGCCCGCCTCGGCGACGTCCTTTCGTACCTGTACATCGCTTCGAGCATGCTCAAGAAGTACGAGGACGATGGCCGTCCGCCAAGCGATCAGCCCTTGCTCGCCTGGGCCTTCCACGAATGCACATGGCGCATGCAGGGCGCGCTCGATGGCGTGCTGCGCAACTTCCCCCTGCGCCCGGTCGGCTGGCTGTTGCGCGCGCTCGTGTTCCCGTTCGGTCGGCGCGAAGTGCCGCCGTCGGACCGCCTCGGCCATCGCGTTGCCGCGATCCTCACGGCGCCAAACGAGGCACGCGCGCGCCTGACCCACGGCACCTACCTGACCCCGACCGCGAACAACACGATCGGGCGCATGGTCGCGTTGTTGCCCGAAGTGATCGCGGCCGAGCCGGTCGAACGCAAGTTCCTCAAGGCGGTCAAGAGCGGCGAAGTCGTCGGCATCGATTTCGCCGCGCAGGTCGCCGACGCCGAGGCCAAGGGCGTGCTCGGCAACGTCGAACGCAAGCTGCTCGAACACGTGCGTGCGGCGACCTTCGAATTCATTTCGGTCGACGATTTCGATTCCGGAGACCTGGCTTGCGGCAAGCGCAACGGGCCGGATTCGCTGCGCCACGTCGCCTGAGCGCATGGCTTCGCGCGCGCTCGACATGTTCCGGCGCCTCGGCGGTTTCGCGCCGGGGCGCTGGCTCTACGCGCGCCTGATCTGTCGCCAGGCGCCGTATTTCTCGACGATCCGGCCGTTGATCGAGACGCTCGAGCCGGGCCGTTGCGTGGTCCGCCTGCGCCAGCATCGCGCGATCGAGAACCATATCGGCACCGTGCATGCGATCGCGCTGTGCAACGCCGCCGAACTGGCCGGCGGCCTCGCCACCGATGCGACGATTCCCGGTTCGATGCGCTGGATCCCGAAAGGCATGACGGTCCGATACCTGAAGAAGGCGCTCGGCGAGCTGCGCGCGACGGCGAGCGTGCCGGCTGTCGCCGCGGGTCCGGCGCAGGAGCTGCATGCGCGCGTCGAAGTGCGCAATGCGGGCAACGACATCGTGTTCGATGCCGACATCACGATGTGGGTGGCGCCGAAAGGCTGACCACGCGTGCCCAATCCTGCGGCAAGGTTCGGTCGCGACCGGGGTCGCTCCTACGGCTCATTGTCTTGCCATGAGGGCATCGCAGCGGGCAACGCCGTCACGGTGATCGAAGTCCGCGGCGGATGACGGTAGGAGCGCCCCTGGGCGCGAAAGCAATCTTGCGGTACGCGATGAATCTTTGCGGCGCAGCCGGGTCGTGACCGGGGTCGCTCCTGCAGGGCGATGGGTTGCATTGAGGGCATCGCAGCGGTAACGCCGTCACGGTGATCGAAGCCCGCGGCCGATGACGGTAGGAGCGCCCCTGGGCGCGAAAGCAATCTTGCGGCGCGCGATGAATCTTGCGGCGCGGTCGGGTCGCGACCGGGGTCGCTCCTACATGGCGATGTGTTGGCTTGAGGGCAACGCAGCGGGCAACGCCGTCATGGTGATCGAAATCCGCGGCCGATGACGGTAGGAGCGCCCCAGGGCGCGATAGCAATCTTGCGGTGCGCGATGAATCTTGCGGCGCGGTCGGGTCGCGACCGGGGTCGCTCCTACAGGGCGATGTGTTGGCTTGAGGGCAACGCAGCGGGCAACGCCGTTACGGTCATCGAAGTCCGCGGCCGATGTCGGTAGGAGCGCCCCTGGGCGCGAAAGCAATCTTGCGGTGCGCAATGAATCTTGCGGCGCAGCCGGGTCGCGACCGGGGTCGCTCCTACCGGGCGATGTGTTGGCTTGAGGACATCGCAGCGGTAACGCCGTCACGGTGATCGAAGTCCGCGGCCGATGTCGGTAGGAGCGCCCCTGGGCGCGAAAGCAATCTTGCGGTGCGCAATGAATCTTGCGGCAAGGTTCGGTCGCGACCGGGGTCGCTCCTGCAGGGCGATGTGTTGGCTTGAGGGCATCGCAGCGGTAACGCCGTCAAGGTGATCGAAGCCCGCAGCAGATGTCGGCAGCAGCGCGCCGGCGCGCGATGGCAATCGTGCGCCACGGCCGAGCTTATCGACGGCGGGCCGGCCGCGCGCCAGGCGTTCCGACCGCGCAATCAGGCGTGCAATGCGGCCGCATGGTGCAGCAGGTGGTCTTCGATGAAGCTCTGGATGAACCAGTAGCTGTGGTCGTAGCCCGCATGCACGCGCAGGGTCAGTGACTGGCCCGCGGCGCGTGCGGCGTCGTCGAGACGCCAATGCTGGAGCTGTGTTTCGAGGAACTTGTCGGCATAGCCCTGGTCGACGAGGATCGTGCCGGGGAACTTCATGCCATCCTCGATCAGGGCGACCGCGTCATGGTTGCGCCAGGCCTTGCGGTCCTCGCCGAGGTAGCGCGGCAAGGCGTTCAGTCCCCACGGCACTTCAGCGGGCGCGACGATCGGCGCGAAGGCCGACACCGACCTGTAGCGCTGCGGATTCTTCAGCGCGATCGTCAGTGCGCCGTGGCCACCCATCGAATGGCCGAAGATGCCTTCGCGATCGAGGTCGGCGTCGCCGAAGTTCGCCGCGATCACGGCCGGCAGTTCCTGCGTCACGTACGAATACATGCGGAAGCGCCGGTCGTACGGTGGCATCGTCGCGTCGAGGTAGAACCCGGCCGCTTCGCCGAAATCCCAGGCGTCCGTGACGCCTTCGATGCCGGTGTCGCGCGGACTGGTATCGGGCGTGACGAGGATCAGGCCGAGTTCGGCGGCGAGGCGCTGCGCGCCGGCCTTGATCGCGAACGTTTCCTCGTTGCAGGTCAAGCCCGCGAGGAAGTTCAGAACCGGTGCGCGTTCGCCCTTGCCCAGCGGCGGACGGAACACGCCGAACTTCATCGGACCGCCCGTTTCGCGCGACGCATGGCGGTAGAACCCCTGGATGCCGCCGAAGCAGCGTTGCTCTGCAAGTATCTCGATCGTCATGGCGTCGTGCACGGGTCGGGGTGGGTGGAGCGGGGGCGCGTGTCCGGCCGGCGCCATCGAAAGTTCAATGCCATTCTCGGACGCGCGATCACGTTTGACCAGCCGACGACCCGTGCGGGGCGGTGGACGGCCAGCATGCACGAGAAACGCATTGCAGCGCGCGGTCCGCCTCGCTACCGTGCGCCGATGACTGCATTGCCCTTGGTGGTTGCCGGATGAGCGAGGCCCGAGGTCCGGCCCTCCAGGTTTCCCGTTTCCGGTCCGCGCTGCGCGAATCGCCGCCGTTGCTGTGGGCGTTCCTGTACTTCTTCTGCCTGCTCAGCGGATACTACGTGCTGCGGCCGGTGCGCGAGGCCATGGGCGCCTCGGCCGACGTGCAGGCCGTGTTCCCGCCGTGGATGATCGAATCTTTCGCACGCCGCGGCCTGTCGCTCGGCGATTTCACGCTGCAGGTCCTGTTCACTGGCACGTTCCTCGTCATGCTGCTGTTGCAGCCGGCTTACGGTGCGCTCGTCAGCCGCTATCCGCGCCGCGTATTCCTGCCCGCCGTGTACGGGTTCTTCATCGTCACCCTGCTCGTGTTCTACCTTGCATTCGACAGCGGCATGCCCGGTCGCGGCATGGCCTTCTTCCTGTGGATCGCCGTGTTCAACCTGTTCGCGGTGGCCGTGTTCTGGAGCTTCATGGCCGACGTCTTCGACACGGTCGAGGCGCGCGCCTGCTATGGCTACATCGGCGCGGCGGGCACGCTCGGCGCGTTCCTCGGCCCGTTGCTGACCCGAATCTTCGTCGAGCGCGTCGGCATCGCGAATCTCATGCTCGTCGCCGCCGGGTTCCTCGTCGTCTGCCTTGTCTGCCAGATGCGCCTGCGGCGCTGGGCCGTTGCGCGCGAACTCGCGCGCGGCGAACGCAGCGGCGAGACGCCGATGGGCGGCGGCGTGCTGGCCGGCCTGTCGCTGATCGTGCGCGAACCGTTGTTGCGATGGATGGCCGCGACGGTCGTCCTCGGCGTCGGCGTCGGTACCCTGCTGTACAACGAGCAGGCGGCGATCGTGCGCCAGTTCTACCCCGACGCGCGCGCGGCGACCGCGTATTACGCGAACATCGATCTGGCGATCAATGCCCTGACGCTGTTCGTGCAGGTGTTCGTCACGCGCTGGCTGCTGTCGCGTTTCGGGCTGAGGCCCGCACTGCTGCTCCCGCCGCTCGCGATCTTCCTCGGCTATGCGATCCTCGCTGCGACGCCGTTGCCCGTTCTCGTCGCGATCGTGCAGATCGTCACGCGCAGCAGCGAGTTCTGCCTGCACAAGCCCGCACGCGAGACGATCTACACCCAGGTCGCGCGCGAATGGCGCTACAAGGCCGGGGCCGCGATCGACACCGTCGTCTATCGCGGCGGCGACCTGACCTTTGTCTGGACGCACAAGTTCGTCGCCGCGTTCGGCAGCACGGTCGTGTTCGGCGCCGGCATGCTGATCGCCTGCGGCTTCGGGGTCAGTGCCTACAACCTGTGGCGCGAGCAGCGCAAACTGCCGGCCGCGCGCAGCGTCGATGCCGCCTGAGCGGCCGCGCCGGCATAATGCAAGGATGGCAAGCCTGTCCGCATTGCATGTGTTCCCGGTCAAGTCATGCGCGGCACTCGCACCGCCGAGCGCCCTCGTCGAACCACGCGGCTTGCACGGCGACCGGCGCTGGATGGTCGTCGATGCCGGCGGCAGGTTCCTGACGGCGCGCAAGCATCCGCGCATGACCCTCGTCGAAGCGCGCCTGGCCGCCGGCAGCGCGTTGCATCTCTCCGCGCCCGACATGCCGGAACTCGTGCTCGAACCCGCGGCGGACGCCGCCGAGCGGCTCGAGGTCACGGTCTGGAGCAGCACGCTGTCGGCGCGGCCGGCGAGCGCGGCGGCCGATGCCTGGATCAGCCGCTGGCTCGGATTGCCGGCCCGCTTCGTCTACATGGACGACGCGACGCGGCGCGACGTCGATCCGGCGTACGCCGAGCCGGGCGACATCGTCAGTTTCGCCGACGGTTTCCCGATCCTGCTGATTTCCCAGGCCGCGCTCGATGCGCTCAATGCGAAGCTCGCCACGCCGGTTCCGATGCTGCGCTTCCGCCCGAACTTCGTCATTGCAGGCACGTCCGCGCATGCGGAGGACCAGTGGCGCCGCGTGCGCATCGGCGAGGTCGAGTTCGACGTCGTCAAGCCGTGCATCCGCTGCGTCCTGACCACGGTCGATTTCACGCGCGGCAGCTTCGATGCAGGCGGCGAGCCGCTGCGCACGCTGATGGCCTACCGGCGCACGCCGAAGGGCGTCTCGTTCGGCCAGAACCTCATCCCGCGCGGGACGGGTACGGTGCGGGTCGGCGACGAGGTCGTCGTCCTCGACGCGACCGACGCTTGAGCACGTGCTCTAGCCGTCGCGGCTAGCCTCGGTCCATCCGCTCCGCTTGCAGATGAGATGACCTACGACTACGTGATCGTCGGTGCCGGATCGTCGGGTTGCGTGCTGGCCGAACGGCTCAGCGCGAATCCGGCGAATCGCGTGCTGCTGCTCGAGGCGGGCGGACGCGACTGGAACCCGTTCATCCACATGCCGGCCGGACTCGCCAGGCTCGCGACGAACACGCGCATCAACTGGAACTACACGACCGAACCCGAACCGAACCTTGGCGGGCGCCGGTTGTGGTGGCCCCGCGGCAAGGTGCTCGGCGGCTCGAGTTCGATCAACGCGATGTGCTACCTGCGTGGCATCGCCGAGGATTACGACGAATGGGCGCGCGCGACCGGCGATCCGCGCTGGTCATGGCAGCACGTGCTCGAACTGTTCAAGCGCTCGGAAGGCAATACGCGCGGCGCCGATGCCTGGCATGGTGCCGATGGTCCGCTCGGCGTCAGCGACCTGCGTCATCGCAATCCGCTGTCCGAGGCCTTCATCGATGCGGCCGTGCAAGCCGGCCATGCGCGCAACGAGGATTTCAACGGCGCGCGCCAGGACGGATTCGGCTGGTACCAGGTCACCCAGCGCAACGGCGCGCGCTGTTCGGCAGCCGCTGCGTATCTCGCGCCGGCGCGTGGGCGTCCGAACCTCACGATCCGCACGCACGCGCAGGCCGAACGGGTGCTGCTCTCGGCGACCCGCGCCGTCGCGGTCGACTATCGGCATCGCGGCCGCCGCGAGCGCGCCGAAGCCGGCGAGATCGTGCTGAGTGGCGGCGCGCTCAATTCGCCGCACCTCATGATGCTCTCGGGCATCGGGCCGGCCGACCACCTGCGCGAGCACGCAATCGAATTGCGCCATGCGCTCGCCGGCGTCGGCGCCAATCTGCAGGATCACCTCGACATCTGCACGCTTGCGCGCTCGACGCGCGCGGTCAGCTATGACAAGACCAACGATGTCGCGGTCGCCCTCGAGTTCCTGTTCCGGCGCAGCGGGATCGGCACCTCGAACATCGCCGAATGCGGCGGCTTCGTGCGCACGCGACACGCAACCGATGCGCGTTGCGACATGCAGTTCCACTTCGTTCCGGCGCTGCTCGACGACCATGGCCGCAATCGCCTCGAAGGCAATGGCTACACCGTGCATGCCTGCGCGTTGCGGCCACGCAGCCGCGGTTCGCTGCGCCTCAGGTCCGCCGATCCGTTCACGCCGGTCGCGATCCACGCGAACTATCTCGGCGATGCCGACGGCCATGACCTCAAGACGATGATCGAAGGCGTGCGCCTGTCACGCCAGATCTTCGCGCAGGCACCGTTCGATCCGTACCGCGGTGCCGAGATCTTCCCGGGTGCCGAAGCCGGGGACGATCGCGCGCTCGAGGCCTTCGTGCGCCGCAAGGCGGAAACGATCTACCACCCGGTCGGAACCTGCCGCATGGGCATCGACGACACGGCGGTCGTCGACTCCGAACTTCGTGTGCACGGCCTGCGCGGCCTGCGCGTCGTCGATGCATCGGTGATGCCGAACCTGCCCGGCGGCAACACGAATGCACCGGCGATCATGATTGCCGAGCATGCGGCGGATCTGCTGCGGGCAGGGAATGGCGGCTAGCGGATAGCGGCGACGGCGAGCGGCGAAGGCGACCTCCGACCGCCCAAGCCGAACGGCATGGAGGCAAGGGAGCCGAAGTCACCTTGTTCGGCTTTTGTGTGAAGTTCCATCTCTTGCTTGAAGCCACAACGATACGCCCCTGGCGCCGGCCACTCGTTGGTGGCCACATCCCGTGTCGGCTCGCGTAAACTGCGCGAACCGGCACGGGGACCGGTCGGGGATCTGCATGCACGAGGACGTCATCGGCGCGCCGCCTGCGCCGCCACCGCCGCCGGTCGTCGCGACCGCAACATGGTGGCCTGCCCCCGCTCCGCCGCGTCTGCCGATGCGCGAGCACCGCTTCGAGTTCGACGGGCGCGCCGGCGAGTACTTCTCGATCTGGATCGTCAACCTCGCGCTCAGCATCGTCACGCTCGGCATCTATTCGGCGTGGGCCAAGGTGCGCTCCGAGAAATACTTCTACGGCAACACGCGCCTGGCCGGCGTGCCGTTCGAATACCTGGCCAAGCCGTGGCCGATCCTGAAGGGTCGCATCATCGCGGTCACGTTGTTCGTCGCCTATGTGCTGGCCAGCCAGTACAGCCTGGTCTGGCAACTCGTCCTGGTCGGCGTGATCCTTGTCGCGACGCCGTGGCTGATCGTGCGCGGCCTCGCGTTCCGCGCGCGCTACTCGTCGTGGCGCGGCCTCGTGTTCCGCTTCATTCCCGATTACGGCGAAGCCTACATCCGCTTCCTGCTGCTGTTGCTGCCGATGCTGCTGACTCTCGGCATGCTGTATCCGTGGGTGCAGGGCAAGCAGAAGCAGTTCATCGTCGAACACCATCGATTCGGCGGCCAGGCGTTCCGTTTCCTGGTTTCGCCGGGCCGGTTCTACATCCCTTACCTGATTGCCTGGGGCGCACTGTCGGCCTTGATGTTCGTCCTTTTCATGGCTCTTGCCGGCGTCACGGCAATGAAGCTGATCGGCTCGGGCGGCGAAACGGGCGAGCCGCCGGTCGCGTGGGTCATGACGATCGTGGCCCTGTTCTATGCTGCCTACTTCGTCATCTACGTGTTCCTGGCCGCGGCGCTCGCGAACCTCGTCTACAACCATGTCGAACTCGGCGGTCGGCGCCTGCGTTCAACCTTGCAGGGCCATCGCCTGCTGGCAATCTATGCCGCGAACACGCTCGCCGTGCTGTGCAGTGCCGGCTTGCTGATCCCGTGGGCGAAGATCCGCCTCGCCCGCTATCGCGCCGAAAACCTGAGCCTGCTCGCCACCGACGACTTCGACGGCATGCGCGCCGAACGGCGCGGCGAGGTCGATGCCACCGCCGCCGAAGTCGACGGCCTGTTCGACATCGATATCGGCCTGTGAACGCGTTCAGCGCCCACTGGTTCGACGGGGTCAGCAGCCGCATGCACGCGGTGACGGTCAGCTGCGATGCCGCGCGTGATGTGCATGTGCGAGGCGACGACGTCGTGCGCAGCGAACCACTGGCAAGCCTGCGCATCACGGCAAGGCTCGGGCGCACGCCGCGCACGATCGTGTTCCCCGATGGTGCGCGCATCCTCGTCGCCGATGATCCGCTGCTCGATGCCTGGTTCCCGGCCGAGGACCGTCTGCAGCGGCTCGTCGATGGTCTCGAACGCCATGCGCATGCAGTCGCCGCGGCACTCGTCGTCTGCGTCGCGACCTCGATCGCCGCCTTCGTCTGGGGCGTTCCATGGTTGTCGGACCGGATCGCCGCGCAGGTTCCGCCGGCCGTCGAGGCACAACTCGGCGAAAGCGTGCTCGGCCAGCTCGACGGCATGTTCGGATTCGAGCCGAGCACGCTCGATGCGAGTCGCCAGGACGAATTGCGTGCGCGCTTCGCGCGCATCGTCGCCGCGCTGCCGGCCGGCGGTGACTACCGGCTCGCGTTCCGCGAGGGCGGCGAGGTCGGCGCGAATGCGCTGGCCCTGCCGGGCGGCACGATCATCGTCACCGACGAACTGGTCGCCTTGTTCGACGACGATCGCGAGTTCGATGCGGTTGTCGCCCATGAACTCGGCCACCAGCTCGATCGCCATGCCTTGCGCCAGACACTGCGCGGATCGTTCGTCATCGTCCTCGCCGCGTTCGCCGCCGGCGATGTCAGTGCGGCGAGCTCGGTCGTCGTCGGCGTGCCGACCTTCCTCCTGCAGAGTCACTATTCGCGCGGCTTCGAGGACGATGCGGACCGCCTTGCCTTGCGTACCCTGGCCGCGATGGGCGAATCGCCGGCCTGGTTCGCCGAGGCGATGCGCAAGCTCGATGCCGAGCACGCCGACTATGGCGAGGATGTCGCCTGGCTCTCGACCCATCCGGCGAGCGCCGCGCGCATCGCCGCCGCCGAACTTGTCGGCGCCGAATTCCTCGCCACCCATCCCGACAAGGCCAAGGACGTGCCGGGCTACGACCCGTGTGCCGAGGAAGGCGCCTGCGAGGAAGAGGACTGCTGCGACGACGAGGCCGATGAAGAAGCCGCACCGAAGCCCGGTTCGTGTGCGGACGATGGCGAATCCTAGATCAGGTCCTGCACACGCCGGCACCGATCTTCCGCATCACGCAAGACTGAAATAGCCCGGGCAAGCGCAGCGCACCCGGTGCTTCGGGCAGGAGCGGACCTGGCCGCGACCGGATCCTGCGAGATCGTGGGTCGCCATTCGAGAAAAATGATCCGCGAAGTTGTACAGGGCGGCTTCTCGGGCAACTTCCTGCAATCCCCGGGTGCGCTGCGCTTGCCCGGGCTACTTGCTTCCGACGAAACGTCGGTCGTCAGACGTGGCCGATCAGAGCGCCTGTTCGAGTTCCGGGACGATCTTGAACAGGTCGCCGACCAGTCCGTAATCGGCGATCTCGAAGATTGGCGCTTCGGCATCCTTGTTGATCGCGACGATCGTGCCGGCATCCTTGATGCCGGTCAGGTGCTGGATCGCACCCGAGATGCCGATCGCGACATACAACTCCGGGGCGATGATCTTGCCGGTCTGGCCAACCTGCAGGTCACTCGGCACATAACCGGCATCGACGGCGGCACGCGAGGCACCGACCGCGGCACCGAGCTTGTCGGCGAGCTTGTAGATGATCGCGAAATTGTCCGACGATGCGAGCGCGCGGCCGCCCGAAACGACGCGTGAAGCGCCCTGCAGGTCCGGGCGATCGCTCTTGCCCTGGGCGAGTTCGATGAAGCGCGTATGGGTCGGCAGCGCGACGTCGAGCGCGAGTGCTTCGCTCGGTGCCGTCCCGCCTCCCGCCGCGGTCGCATACGAAGCGGTGCGCACGGTGCCGACGAGAATGCTGCCTTGCGGCGCTTCGACCGTGACGATCGCGTTGCCGGCATAGATCGGGCGCTTGAACGTGTAGGGGCCATCGACGGCCATGATGTCGGTGACCTGGGCCACGCCGAGCAGGGCCGCGACGCGCGGCATGAGGTCCTTGCCGAACGTCGTCGACGGCGCGAGCACGTGCGTGTAGCCACTTTTCGCGGCGGCGGCGACCTGCGGTGCGAACGTTGCGGCCAGCGCATGCGCATTCTCGGCGCGCGCGACCGTCAGCACCTTCGAGACGCCGGCGATCTGCGCAGCCTCGCCTGCGATCGCGGCCGGATCGTCCGCGAGCACGAGCACGTCGATCGCGTCGGCCTTGAGGTCGTTCGCGCAGGTCACGCAGCGCGCGGTGCTGGAATTGAGCTTGCCGTTGAGGTGTTCGGCGACGATGAGTACCTTGGCCATGGCCGGATGCTCCGCTTAAAGTCCGCTGTTGTTGATGTCGGTGCGATCGAGGAACGCGAGTACGCACTGGCTGCCGTTCCAGCGCATGCCGTTGAAGCCGGTGCAGTCCGCTTCACTGGCGATGCCGTCGGGGACGCAGCCGATTCCTTCGATCCAGTTGCCGGCGCCGGTGCCGGCACACACCGCGGCAGTGACCGCGCAATGCTCGGCGGCGCCGTTCCAGGTGCCGCCGAGGCGCGCGCAGGCGGCGACCGCGGCATCGGCCGGTGCATTTGCCGCCGGCGCTTCGCCGCGCGCGATCGCGGCTTCTTCGCGCTGCCTGTCGGCGGCACGGTCGGAACAGGCGGCGAGACCGGCGAGGAAGGCGAGGCTGACGAGGCGAAGGCGCATCAGACGAGACCCTTCGACTTCAATGCGCCGACGAGCTCGGCGACATCCTTGACCATGACGCCCTTGCTGCGCTTCGCCGGCGGCTCGTGTTTCGTCGTCTTCAGGTGATCGCCCGACTCGACCGCGAGATCGGCGAACGCGATCGTCTCGAGCGGTTTCGCCTTCGCCTTCATGATGTCGGGCAGCTTGATGAAGCGCGGCTCGTTGAGGCGGAGATCCGTCGTGATGACGGCCGGCAGGTCGACCTCGATCGTCTCGAGGCCGGCATCGACTTCGCGCGTGACGCGCACCGTGCTGCCGTTGACCTCGACCTTCGAGGCGAACGTCGCCTGCGGGCGGTCCCACAACGCGGCGAGCATCTGGCCGGTCTGGTTGCAGTCGTCGTCGATCGCCTGCTTGCCGAGGATCACGATGTCGGGCGTCTCCTTCTCGATCAGCTTGAGCAGCGCACGCGCGGCGGTCAGCGGCTGGATCGCGTCGGTCGTGACGACATGGATCGCGCGGTTCGCGCCCATCGCGAGGCCGTTGCGGATATGCGCCTGCGCGTCGGCCGGGCCGATCGTGGCGACGATGACTTCGGTCGCGACGCCCTTCTCGCGCAGGCGCAGGGCCTCCTCGAGCGCGATGTCGTCGAACGGGTTGGCCGAGAGCTTGACGCCTTCGGTGACGACGCCGGAGCCGTCGGGCTTGACCTGGATGCGCACGTTGTAGTCGACGACGCGCTTGTAACCGACCAGGATCTTCATCGGTGCTGGATTCCCTTGCAGGTGAGCTTGGCACGCGAATTGTAGCCCACGACGGATACCCGGGCGGACCCCGCGACCTGTTGCCCCGGTGCGGCCGGCAGTGTGCGCGACGGCTTCCGGGTGACCGTGAACGGCTTGTATCGCTGCTCGCGCAGGGCACAATGGAGGCGACGGCGAGGCGAGCCGGGCCGGAGAGGCGGATCGGACATCGCGCGCGTGCCGGCCATCGACGCGGGAGGCGGGGAATGCAGATCGACGCGCTGAAGCGCGCCGCCAGCGAGGGCGACGCCGACGCCTGCCTCGAACTCGCGCGCTGGCATGCGCGGCGCGGCGAGTTCGGCGAAGGCCGGCGCTGGTATGCCGTCGCTGCCGAGGCGGGCATCGCCGACGCCGGGCACGAACTCGGCCGCATCGCGCTGTATGGCCTCGATGGTTCGCATCCCGATGCGCGCCGCGCGCTCGGGAATTTCGGACCCGCATTGCAGGCGGGGCATGCGGCTGCGCTGTTCGATCGCGCGCTGATCGCGCTCGGTGACCATGCCATTCCGTTCGATGCCACGAAATGTGTCGCCGACCTGCACGCCGCGGCCAGCGGCGGCCACGCCCCCGCGCAGCGCGCGCTCGGCATGGCCTGGCTGCAATGCGGCGATGCAAGCGCCGCGCAATCGTGCTTCGTCGCCGCGGCCACGTCCGGCGACGGACTGGCCGCGTTCGTGCTCGCCCGCCTCGTCGAGGATCGGGAGATCGCGCGCGGCCTCGATGCGTTTGCGGCCGCACAAGGCATCAAGCGCGGCGCCGCATTCGCCGACGGACCGGCTCCGTTCCCGGACCTCGCGCCGTCCGTGTTGCCGCCGGCGCCCGACGCCGGCTGCCTCGCCACTCCGGACATCTCCGCGCAGCGCCATTGCGCGCGTCCCCCGATCGACACCTTCGACGACGTGCTCGCGCCGATCGAGTGCGAGTACGTGATGGCCGCAGCGAGCGCACGCCTGCAGCGCTCGCTCGTGCACGACCCGCAGACCGGCGGTCCGATGCTGCATCCGATCCGCACCTCGAACTCGATGACGTTCGCGCGCGAAGACGACGATTTCTGGATGCGTGTGCTGCAGCGACGCCTCGCCGCACTGACCGGCCTGCCGCTCGCCCGCGCGGAGCCGCTTGCCGTGCTGCGCTACGCGAAAGGCGAGGAGTACCGTGCGCATCGCGACTACCTGCGCGATCCAGCCGAACTCGCCGCCGATGCGCCGGGCCAGCGCGTACGCACGGTGTTCTGCTACCTCACCGATGTCGCCGCCGGCGGTGCGACCGATTTCCCGCTGCTCGGCGTGCGCATCGAGCCACGTCGCGGCCGCGTCGTGATGTTCGACAACGTCGATGCAGCGGGTGCGCCCGATGCCGACACGCTGCATGCCGGCATGCCGGTCATTCGCGGACGCAAGTGGCTCGCCACCCTGTGGATGCGCGAACGCGCCGTGCGTGCCTGGTAGGTCGGTTATCCACAACCGGCGTGGAAAGACCTGTGGACAACATCGGTATGAAAGCGCGCAGAGCGTGACACGATGCGCGCCGGCGTCGGATTGGTCAGTTCCTGATCAGCCGCTCACCGCTGCCGCGTGCGCACGCGCGATCAGGCAGCGTGCGAATCGATCCGCGCTGCCTGGCGCGTGCGCGAAGAACAGCGAGGGTTCGGCGAGTTCGAGTTCGAGCACTACCGGTTCGCCGCGCGCGTCGCGGATGAGGTCGACCCGCGCGTAGGCGAGCGGCCCGGCGAACGGAACCGCCGCGAGTGCGCGCGCCGCAATCCCGCGCTCGTCGGCGCCCGGCGTACGCGCGACGATGTGCTCGGCGGCGAACAGCGCAGGCGTCGAATCCTCGCCGCGGCGCAGCAGTGGCCCCTTGCGGATCGCATGACTGAATACGCCATCGAAATGGATCAAGGCGGTCTCGCCCGCTTCGTCGACGCGATCGAGGTAGGGCTGCAGCAGCACGCTGCGCCCAGCATCGAGCAGCCGGCGCACATGCGCGCCGGCGCGCTCGACATCGGCGCGCGCATGCCGCTGCGCATCGCGCGAACCCGCGCCGACGCACGGCTTGACGACGAATTCGGCGCTGTCGGCAAATGCAGCGAGGAACTTCGCGATCGCGTCGCGCGCATCCTCACCCGGCTCGACGAAGTAGCTCGGCACGATCGCGACCCCGGCGCGCTCGAGTCCGGCGAGGTAATGCTTGTCCGTATTCCAGCGCACGACCTCGAACGGATTGAGCAGGCGCGTCGCACGCGCGGCCCGTTCGGCCCAGGCCAGGAACTCCGCAAGACGATCGGTGTAGTCCCACGGCGAGCGCAATACAGCCACATCGAACGCCGACCAGTCGACGGCAGCGTCGTCCCAGTCGACGATCGAAACGGCCGCTCCTGCATTCGCAAGCGCGTCATGCAGTGGCGCGAGGTCTTCATCAAGCGCGCGCGCGGCGTGGGCGGTGACGAGGGCAATGTGGGTCATCGCATTTGGTCCGTCTGCTACTCGACATCACCGCGCTGACCGCACCCGTCAGCCATCGCACTGTGCGTCGAAGGATCCCCGCAGCTGTCAGAGGTTCTGGTAATTCGGCCCCGAGCCGCCTTCCGGCGTGACCCAGTTGATGATCTGGTACGGGTCCTTGATGTCGCAGGTCTTGCAGTGCACGCAGTTCGCGGCGTTGATCTGCAGGCGCTTGCCGGCGCCGTCGGCGACGATCTCGTAGACGCTGGCCGGGCAGAAGCGCGTGCACGGGTTGTTGTATTCCTCGGCGCAGCGCGTGATGCAGATGTTCGTGTCGGCGACGTGCAGGTGGACCGGCTGGTCCTCGTCATGTTCGGTCGCGGCGAAGTAGACGCTGGCGAGGCGGTCGCGCGGCGGCAGGCTCCGTTCGCCCCAATTGCGCTCGGGCGCCGTGTATTCGTCGACCTTCTTCAGCGCCGAATGGTCGGCGTGGTTCTTCAGCGTCCATGGCGACATTCCGGCGGTCGCGGTTTCCCAACCGGCATTGGCGAGGCCTGGCCAGAAGCCCTTGTTGAAACCGGGCCGGATGTTGCGCACCTTGTGCAGTTCGCGCATGACGACCGAGTCGCGCAGTTTCGCGTCCCAGCCCGCGCTCGTGCCGGTCGCGGCGAAATGTTCGGCGGCGAGCATGCCCGAGCGCATCGCCTGGTGCGTGCCCTTGATCTTCGGCACGTTGACGAGGCCGGCCGAGTCTCCGATCAGCATCGCACCGGGCATCTCGACCCTGGGCAAGGACTGCCAGCCGCCTTCGACGATCGCGCGCGCGCCGGCCGAGAGGATCGTGCCGCCTTCGAGCAGCGGCTTGATCAGCGCGTGGTTCTTGAACTGCTGGAACGCCTCGAATGGCGCGAAGTTCGGGTCGACGTAGTCGAGGCCCGCGACGAAACCGAGCGCGATGCGTTGCTGGTCGATCTGGTAAATGAAGCTTCCGCCATAGGTCGCGGAATCAAGTGGCCAGCCGAGCGTATGCATGATCTTGCCGGGCTCGACCCGGCCTTCGGGGACATGCCACAGTTCCTTGAGGCCGATGCCATAGGTCTGCGGATCGCTGTCCGCATCGAGATTGAACTTGCGGATCAGCTGCTTGCTGATGCTGCCGCGGCAACCTTCGGCGAGCACGGTGACCGGCGCGATGATATCGATGCCCTGCGTATAGGATGGCTTGTGCGAGCCATCGCGCGCGACGCCCATGTCGCCGATGCGCACGCCGCGTACTGCGCCGGCCTCGTCGAACACTGCCTCGGCCGCGGCGAAGCCCGGGAACACGTCGACGCCGAGCGCTTCGGCCTGCGGCGCGAGCCAGGCGCACAGCGCGCCGAGCGACACGATGAAGTTGCCATGGTTGTTCATCTGCGGCGGCAGGACCGGCGACTTCAGCGCGCGCGTGGCATCGCGCAGCCACCAGAACTCGTCCTTCGTCGCCGGCACGCAGATCGACGGCGGATTCGCGCCCCATTCGGGCAAAAGTTCATTCAGCGGCTCGGGTTCGATGACCGCGCCCGACAGGAGGTGCGCCCCGATCGTTGACGCCTTTTCGATCACGCACACGCGGATTTCGGGCTTGAGCTGCTTGAGGCGGATCGCGAAGGCGAGTCCGGCCGGTCCGGCGCCGACCGTGATGACGTCGTACTCCATGATTTCGCGCTCGCTCATCGCTGGCTCCGGCTCGCTGTGGCGGGTCGGCCATTGTCGGCCTTCGCGGCGCGGGCGGCAATTCGCGCATGCGGCATAATCGGGCGAATTTTCCGTCGCGCATCGCGCAGCGGGACTCGATGAACCGGAACCCGAAGATGACCGACGAGCACGGAACCGAACTCTCCGACCTGCGCCTGCGCGGCGCTGGTGCCTTCCAGCTGCTGCACTGGCTCGCCGCCGGCAGGATCCGCGCGAGCCGACTGCAAGCCGTCCACGCGGCGGCGATCGCAAGAGAAAATCCGTCTTTGCGTGCCTTCGTCAACCTGAATCCGGCCGCTGCCGACGATGCGCGCGGCAGCGATGCGCGCCGTGCAACGGGCAGTGCGATCGGTCGGCTGGATGGCCTCACGGTCGCGGTCAAGGACAACATCGATGTCGCCGGCCTGCCGACCACGCTCGGGCTTGCCTCGCGGGTCGCAGCGACCGCGGCCGCGGACGCCGGCGTCGTGGCCCGCTTGCGTGCAGCCGGCGCGGTGATCCTCGGCAAGACCGCGCTCGACGAAGGCACGCTCGGCTCGAGCGGATCGACGGGCGCAGGCGGTGCGGTCGGCAATCCGTTCCGCGCCGGCGTCGTCGCGGGCGGATCGTCGGCAGGCTCGGCGGCTGCCGTCGCGGCCGGCCTGTGCGCGTTCGCGATCGGCACCGACACGCTCGGCTCCGTGCGCATCCCGGCCAGTCATTGCGGCGTGTTCGGCATGCGCCCTACGCCGGGCGAAATCGCGACCCACGGCGTCGTGCCGTCGGCACGTCGACTCGACAGCATCGGCATCCTCGCCCGTTCGGCGCAGGACATCGCGATCGTGCTGCAGGTCCTCGATGCGTATGACGCGGCCGACCCGCGTTCGCGCAGGCGCCGCGTCGCGCTGGCGCCGCCCGACTGGCAGCCGGGACGCCTGCGCAGCGGATTCGTGCCCGATCTCGCCGCGCTTGGCGTCGATGCCGGCGTGCGCGCCGTGTTCGACCGGGCGATGGACGCTCTCGTCCTCGAGCTCGGCGAGCGCAGCGATGTCGATTTTTCCGGCTACGATTTCACGCGCATGCGCCGCGCGGCCCTGCTCGTCATGGAAGCCGAACTCGGGGTCGAGCTGGCCGACGATCTTGCCGCCGGTGCCGATGCGATGTCGCCGCGCCTGCGCGCGATGCTCGACTATGCACGCGGCAAGTCGGCGGTCGACTACGCGCGTGCCGATCGGCAACTCGACCAGGCCGTGGTTGCGGCGCGCGAGATCTTCGCCGAGGTCGACGTGCTCGTGCTGCCGTGCGTGCCGCACGGTCCGTATCCGATCGCCGAAGGCGAACGCGCCAACGACGCCGACCTGACCAGCTTCGCAAGCCTCGCCGGTTGTCCGGCGATCAGCCTGCCGGCCGGATTTCTCGACAACGGCTTGCCGGTCGGTCTGCAACTGGTCGGCAGGCCAGGCTCGGACTTGCGCCTGCTCGAGCTGGCCCAGGTCTGCGCGGCGCGCCTCGATGCGGTGCCGGCATATCCGGTCGTGCGCGCCGATTGAGGCCAGGGCATGGCGCTGCGGGCGATAGGACTCGCCGGGGCAAACCTGCGCCACGATCCGGTCGCGATCGATGCCTCACGCGCCGCGACGATCTTCGTGCAGCTGCAGGCCGAAATCCCGTGGCAGCAGGATCGGCTGCGGCTGTTCGGGCGCGACGTCGACGCACCGCGGCTTTCCTGCTGGATCGGTGATGCCGGGGCGGTCTACGGCTATTCGGGGGCGCGCTTCGAACCGTTGCCGTGGACGCCGACGCTCGCCGCGCTGCGCAGCGAGCTCGAGGCCCGGGTCGGCGTGCCGTTCAACGCTGTGCTCGCCAACCTCTACCGCGACGGGCGCGATTCGATGGGCTGGCACAGCGACGACGAACGCGAACTTGGCCCGCGGCCGGTCATCGCGAGCTTGAGCTTCGGTGCAACGCGGCGCTTTCGCCTGCGCAGTCGTCGCGATGCGCAGTCACCGACGCTCACGATCGAACTTGCTGCAGGCAGCCTGCTCGTGATGGCCGGCGCAACCCAGCAGAACTACCGACACGACCTGCCGAAGACCACGCGTGCGGTCGGCCCGCGCATCAACCTGACGTTTCGCCAAATCCTCGTTGCGCGCCGCTGAGTCGACGATCACCGCCTCATGGTTGGGCCTGTTCGCGCGGGAATGCATTTCCGGTGCGCACGGTCCAGTCGACGAGTTGCGGCAGGAGTTCATCGAGGGCCGCGCCGAACGCGGCGGCGGCACTGCCGACGTCCTCGGCAGCGGCCACGTCGGCGCTCGCCGCGAATGCCTGCGTGGCAAGGATGCGGTTGCTCGTGCGATCGACCAGCTTGGCATTGAAGCGGATCGCCGCGTGCGCGCCGCTGCCGTCGATTTCGACCTGGAAATCGCGCAGGTCGAGAGCGAGGCTGAAGTCGGCATTGAGCCCGGTCGTCGCGCCGCTGGTGCCGCTGATCCGCCTGGAATCATCGAAGGCCCGGACGACGAGACTGCGCAGCATGTGCGGCGTCGAGTCGCTCCAGCGTGCCGCCGGGTACACCTCGAGCACGCCGGGACGCGGCATGACCGCGATGCGCGGGCTGTCAAGTGCGTCGCTCGCGCGCGGCGTGTCGACGAGCAGCTGCCAGCGTGCGGGCGCTTCGGTCGACGCCGGAATCGCGGTGATCCGCGGTGCATACGTGGCAAACGGCGTGCGTGGGCCGCCGAGTGCGCCGCAGGCGCTCAGCAGGACGGCGGCGATCGCGAGTGGAACGGCTGGACGCATCATTTCGGCTTGAACTCCCTGGGCTGGTCGCCGCCGAGCAGCAGCGGATTCGAACTGCCGAGCTGGTCGCTCAGTTGCTTGAACGAACGGAGCGTTTCGCGCAGCTCGGCGAGCGCGGGTCCGACCTGGCGCAGGCCCTGGTCGGTGAAGTTCGCGACGGCTGCGCGATTGTCCTCGAGCAGCGCCTCGGTGGAATTGGCGACGCGGTCGATCGAGACGATCGCCTCGTTGGTCGATTTCAGCACCGCGCGCGCGTCGTCGCGGACGAGCCGGTTGGTCGTCTCGGCCATCTCGTTGAGCGTGCCGAGGGTCGCCTTGAGCTGGCCGCTCGCATCGGCGAGCTGGCCGATCGCGGCGGCGAGGTCCTCGCGCTGGTCCGAGACCGTGGTCGCCAGCGCGTCGATGTTGCGCAGTGTCGACGAGACATGATCGACATTCTCCTTCGAGAGCAACTGGCCGACCCGCATCAAGGCGTCGTTGACGCTCGTCACGATGTCCTCGCCCGACGCGAGCAGCTTGGCCAGCGCCGAATCCTCGGCACGGATGACCGGAACCGGCTCGTCGGCAGTCGGCAGCAGCGGCTCGCTCGACGGCGATCCACCGCTGAACTGGATGAATGCGGTGCCGGTCACGCCCAGCAGGCCGAGCTTGGCGACCGTGTCCTTCTTGACCGGCGTGCCGCCGTCGATGCGCACGCGCGCGATCACCTTGCGTGGATCGTCGGGGGCAAGTTTCAGCTGCACGACCTCGCCAACCTTGATGCCGTTGTACTGCACGAGGCCGCCCTTCGACAGCCCGGTCACCGCTTCGCTGAAGATCACGTCGTAGTAGGCGAACTCGCTGTCGGCGCCGGTCTTGGACAGCCACAGCACGAAGCCGAGGCCGAAGACGAAGGCGAGGATCGCGAAACTGCCGATGAGGATGTGGTGGGCGCGGGTTTCCATCGTCAGGAGCCTGCTGCGGAAGTGGGAGGGGTGCGTTCGTGCGAGGTGGCGGCGGCGCGGCGCGCGGCGCGCCCGCGCGGGCCCTGAAAATAGTCCTGGACCCAGGCATCGTCGCAGCGTTCGACGACGTCGAGCGTGTCGGCGACGAGGATGCGCTTGCGGGCGAGCACGGCGACCCGGTCGCTGATCGTGTACAGCGTATCGAGATCGTGGGTGATCAGGAACACGGTCAGCCCGAGGCTGTCGCGCAGGGTCAGGATCAACTGGTCGAAAGCGGCCGCGCCGATCGGGTCGAGGCCCGCGGTCGGCTCGTCGAGGAACAGGATGTCCGGATCGAGCGCGAGCGCGCGCGCGAGCGCGGCGCGCTTGACCATGCCGCCCGAGAGCTGCGAGGGAAACTTCGCGCCGGCCTCGGGCGGCAGGCCGGCCAGCGCGATGCGCAGTGCGGCGAGGCGGGCAACGAGTGCCGGATCGAGGCCATGGTGCTCGAGCATCGGAACGGCGACGTTCTCGGCGACCGTCAACGACGAGAACAGCGCGCCGTTCTGGAACAGCACGCCGGTGCGGCGGTCGATGATCGCACGCCGTTCCGCGCTCATCCCGCGCGTTTCCTCGCCGAAAAGCTCGAGGCTGCCGGCGGCCGGGTGGCCGAGGCCGATGATCGAACGCATCAGCACCGACTTGCCCGAACCCGAACCGCCGACGACGCCGATGATCTCGCCGCGAAAGACATCGAGGTCGAGATCCTCGTGCACGACCTGGCTGCCGAACTGGTTGCGCAGGCCGCGGATGCGGATGACCGGCTCGGCCGCGTTCACAGGTTGATCTCCATGAAGAAGATCGCGGCCAGCGCATCGACGAGGATCACGACGAAGATCGACTGGACGACGCTCGAGGTCGTGTGGGCGCCGACCGATTCGGCGCTGCCGGAAACCTTGAAGCCCTCGAGGCAGCCGATCGCCGCGATCAGGAACGCGAATACCGGCGCCTTGCTGATGCCGACCCAGAAATGCCGCACCTCGGTCGTTTCGTGCAGGCGAGTGATGTACATCTGCGGCGAGATGTCGAGCGCCGATGCGCAGACAACGCCGCCACCGATGATGCCGGCAAGCATGCCGACGAGGGTCAGGATCGGCAGCGAGACGAGAAGGGCGAGCACGCGCGGCAGCACGAGCACCTCGACCGGTTCGAGGCCGAGCGTGCGGATCGCATCGACTTCCTCGCGCGCCTTCATCGAGCCGATCTGGGCCGTGAACGCGCTGCCCGAGCGGCCGGCGACCATGATCGCGGTCAGCAGCACGCCGAACTCGCGCAGGAACGAGAAGCCGACGAGTTCGACCGTGAACACGCTCGCGCCGAAGTCCTTGAGCACGGTGGCGCCGAGGAAGGCGACCACGGCGCCGACCAGGAAGCACAGCAGGGCGACGATTGGCAGCGCGTTGAAGCCGGTCTGTTCGATGTGGAAGAACGTCGAGGTGATGCGCCAGCGCCGCGGCGCGAGCGCCGAACCGGCGAGCGCGGCGAGGATGCGTCCGATGAACGCGACGAGGCTGACGCTGTTGTGCCAGAGGCCCTCGAGGGCGGCGCCGATGCGGCCGACGAATGCAGCGATCGGGCCTTCCTTCACGCCGCGGGTCGCCGTCGGCGCGGGCGCGGCACGCTGCACGATCTCGACCAGCGTGCGCGCTTCCGGCGCGAGCCCTTCGATGCGCGCGGGTTCGCCATCGACGAGGCCGAGCAGGACACTGGCCCCGGCCGTGTCGAGCCGCGCGAGCGCGTTTGCGTCGATGCGGACGCCAGTCGGTGCGCGCCGCTTCAGTTGGGCCGCGAGCGGGTCCAGCCTGCCGATGTCTTCGAGGATCCAGTCGCCTTCGACGACGATGCGTGCGCCGTCCGCGTCGATCCGCGCATTGCCTGTTGCGGCCATCGGGCGAGGCTAGCAGTTTTTCCTGTTGCGCCGCAGGCGGGCCGGGCGACGCATGTGCCGAACAGCCGGCTGCAGTTCATGAAGCGCCGGTGCAGGGAAATCCGGCGCCGCTTCGATGACCTGCTCGGCGTTTCCGCTCCGTCACGATGCTCCTCAAGGCAACACATCGCCGTGCAGGAGCGACCCCGGTCGCGACCTGACCTGGCCGCAGATTGCTTTCGCGCGCAGGCGCGCTCCCGCCGACATCTGCTGCGGACTTCGCTGCCCGACAACGCGTTGCCGCTCCGTCACGGTCTCCCTATCGGCATCGCATTACGGTGCAGGAGCGACCCCGGTCGCGACCCAATCTGGCCGCAAGATTGCTTTCGCGCGCAGGCGCGCTCCCGCCGACATCTGCTGCGGACTTCGCTGCCCGACAACGCGTTGCCGCTCCGTCACGGTCTCCCTATCGGCATAGCATTACGGTGTAGGAGGGACCCCGGTCGCGACCCAACCTTGCCGCAAGATTGAATCGCATGCCGGCGCGCTCCCGCCGATACCTGTCGCTCTAGCGACGGGCCGCTCGGCCTGCGCGCCGAATGGCTGACGTCGACGTCAAGCCTGACGCCGAGGCTCAAACAACGGCATCATGTGCGCCGCATCGAAGGGATCCCGGGATGACCGCGCCGGCACTGCTGACGACCCGCATCGAGTTCGTGGTCGAACTCGCCAAGCGCCTGCACGAGTACGGCACGGCCGCGCCGCGCCTCGAGGCGGCGATCAGTCTGGTCGCGACGCGGCTCGAACTGACCTGCAACGTGCTGTCGACGCCGACATCGATCGTCATGTCGTTTTCCGAACTCGCCCGCGGCAGGCACTCGCTCGCCGAGTTCACCCAGGTCGTGCGCGTGTCGCCGGGGGAGGTCAACCTGAAGCGGTTGTGCCTCGTCGACGAGATCGCCGACTGCGTCATCGACGGGCGACTCGGCCTCGGCGAGGGATACCAGCGCCTGCGCAGTATCGGCGAACTGCCGCAGTCGACCGGCTCGCGCATCGCGAGCGTGGCCGCCTATGCCTTGGCTTCGGCCTGTGTGGCGGCGATCCTGCTGACCGGTTGGGCAGGCGTTGCCACGGCGGGCCTGATCGGACTCGTCACGGGCGCGACCTCGCTCGCAGCCGGCAAGCGGCCGAACATCGCCGCCGCGTTCGAGGCCATTTCCGCGCTGTTCGCAACCCTCATCGCGACCATCGTTTCGGTCTTTGTCGCGCCGATCCAGGTCACCTCGGTGGTTGTCGCGAGCCTGGTCATCCTGCTGCCCGGCATGAGCCTGACCACCGCCGTGCGCGAACTGTCGAGCCAGCACCTGATGTCCGGCACCGCACGCATGGCCGGCGCGATGGCGACCGTGCTCAAGCTCGCTTTCGGCGCCGCCGCCGGCGTGCAGATCGGGAAGCTGCTCGGCTGGGTGCCGCCGAACATGCCCGCGCCGACCGTGCCGATCTGGACCGAATGGGTCGCGGTGCCGGTGGCCGCGCTGTGCTTCGCGATCACGTTCCGCAGTCCGCTGCGCCACGTGCCGATCGTGATGGGCGCGGTGATCCTCGGTTACCTGTGCACGCGCATCGGCGGCGCGTTCGTCTCGGCCGGCTTCGGCGTGTTTCTCGGCGGACTCGTGCTCGGCGCGACGAGCAACGTGTTCGCGCGCGTGTTCCACCGGCCCGGCGCGCTGATCCGCGAACCGGGCATCATCCTGCTCGTGCCCGGCAGCATCGCGTTCCGCTCGATGAACTTCGTCTTCGAACGCGACGTGCTGCTCGGCCTCGATACCGGCGTCACGGTGCTGACGCTGCTGATCGCACTGGTCGCCGGACTGCTGTTCGGCGACCTGCTCGTGCCGCCGCGACGCAAGCTCTGAGCCCGCGTCGCGACGGGCGCGTCAACGCAGCAGCGAGCGCAGCATCCAGGCGGTCTTCTCGTGCGCTTCGAGACGCTGGGTGACGAGGTCGGCGGTTGGCTGGTCGTCCGCGTCATCGGCCACCTTGAACACGGCGCGACCGGTGCGCGCGGCGCTCTCATGGCCGTCCACGAGCTGCTGGACCATTTCCTTCCAGTCGGGCACGCCGGTTTCTTCCTTGATCGAGGTCAGTTTGCCGAACTGCGTGGACGACCCCGGCGCGAACACGTCGAGTGCGCGGATACGCTCGGCGATGACGTCGTTCGCCACCCACAATTCGTTGTACTGCGTTTCGAACATCACGTGCAGGCTGTTGAACATCGGACCGGTCACGTTCCAGTGGAAGCTGTGCGTCTTCAGGTACAACGAATAGTTGTCGGCCAGCAGCCTGGCGAGTCCGTCGGCGATCTTCTTGCGATTCTTCTGGGTGATACCGATGTCGATGGCCATCGAGGTGCTCCTGTCGGTAGGTCGGGAATCCGGAACGGGTCACGCGGCAAGGGCGAATTCATGCTCGTCGCGCAGCCCGTCGCTATCATATGGCGACGGCATCGACGAAATACCACCGCGCGCGGCCGCCGTCGTGCCCCGATTTCCCCATTCCGCGCAATGTCCCGACTGGCAACGCTGAAATCCGACCTGGCCCGCGTGCAGACGCGGGACCGCGCGCGCCTGTCCGGGCGCTGGCGGGCCCTCGCAAAGCGGCCTGGCGGGCCGGCGGAGGCCGACATCGAGGCACTTGCGGCCGCGATCGGGGCATCGACCGCCGCGGTCGCCGCGCGCGCGGCGCGGGTGCCGCCGATCCGCATCGACACGTCGCTGCCGATCGCCGCGCGCGCTGACGAAATCGTCGAACTGATCCGCAGGCACCAGGTCATCGTGCTGGCCGGTGAAACCGGATCGGGCAAGACGACCCAATTGCCGAAGCTCTGCCTCGCGGCAGGCCGCGGCACGGCGGGCATGATCGGCTGCACCCAGCCTCGGCGCATCGCTGCGCGCACGGTCGCGCGGCGCGTGGCCGCCGAGCTCGGCACGACGGTCGGTGACCTGGTCGGATTCCAGGTCCGCTTCACCGAGCAGGTCGGCGCGGCGAGCCTCGTCAAGTTCATGACCGACGGCATCCTGCTCGCCGAAACGCAGGGCGACCCGTCGCTCTCGGCCTACGACACGATCATCGTCGACGAGGCGCACGAGCGCAGCCTCAACATCGACTTCCTGCTCGGCTACCTCAAGCGCCTGCTCGGCCGGCGGCCAGACCTCAAGCTCATCGTCACGTCGGCGACGATCGACACCGCGCGCTTCGCCGCGCATTTCGGCGACGCGCCGGTGATCGAGGTCGAGGGGCGCACGCATCCGGTGGAGGTGCGTTGGCGGGGGCACGATTCACGAGACGGCCAGGGTCATCATTCCGCTGGTGATGATGGGCGAGCTGCAGCGGGCGGCCGGAAGAATGACTCCGACCCCATTTCCGGGATCGTTGCGGTTCTCGACGAGATAACGGCCGACGATCCGCGCGGAGACGTGCTCGTGTTCCTTCCCGGCGAACGCGAGATCCGCGATGCGCACCTCGCGATCGGCCGGCGCCGCTATCGCGAGACCGAGGTGCTCGCGCTGTACGCGCGCCTGTCGGCGGCCGAGCAGGACCGGACCTTCAAACCCGGCGTGCAGCGCCGGATCGTGCTCGCGACGAATGTCGCCGAAACCTCGCTGACCGTGCCGCGCATCCGCTACGTCATCGATACCGGAACCGCGCGCGTCAAGCGCTACAGCCAGCGCAGCCAGCTCGAGCGCCTGCATGTCGAACCGATCTCGCAGGCGGCGGCCGACCAGCGCAAGGGCCGTTGCGGACGCATCGGCCCGGGCATCTGTTATCGCCTGTACGCCGAGGAGGACTTCGCCCAGCGTCCGCGCTACACCGATCCGGAAATCCTGCGCACATCGCTGGCCGGCGTGATCCTGCGCATGCTGAACCTCGATCTCGGTGATGTCGCGCGCTTCCCGTTCGTCGAGGCGCCCTCGGAACGCGCGATCGGCGACGGCTACCGCCGCCTCGTCGAGATCGGCGCCGTCGAACCCGCGCACGCGGCGCCCCCCACGCATGATCGCGAGGGCCACATGCCGTTGCCGGTGGTCGCCGAGGACCGGAAAGCGGGCCGCGACGGGCGTGCTTCGGCTTACCGGCTGACCGCGATCGGCCGCGCGATCGCGGCCGTGCCGGTCGATGTCTCGCTTGCGCGCATGCTCGTCGAGGCAGGTCGACGCGGCGTGCGCCGCGAACTGCTGATCCTCGTCGCCTTCCTCAGCATCCAGGATCCGCGCGAGCGTCCGGCCGATGCGCGCCAGCAGGCCGATGCCGCGCATGCCGGATTCGTCGATGCGAAATCCGATTTCCTCGGCGTCCTCAATCTGTGGCAGGCCTACGATGCCGCGCACGCCGAATTGACCCAGTCGCGCCTGCGCGACTGGTGCCAGGCGCACTTCCTGTCGTTCCTGCGCATGCGCGAGTGGCGCGAGTTGCATCGGCAGTTGATGCTCCTGGAGCCCGGAACAGGGAATGGGGAGTCGGGAGTCGGGAAAACCGGGGCAATGGCAGCGGCAGGAACGGGAGCAACCGCTGCAGGAGCGGCGAGGTCGGGCGGTGGCGGCTCGGGCGGAGCAGGCGAGGCGTCGACTGCTGCTGCCGGATCGGGCATCACGACGCCCGACGCGTACGAGGCGATCCACCGCTGCCTGCTGGCCGGCTGGCCGACCCAGGTCGGGGCCAAGGACGAGCATCAGCGGTATCGCGGCACGCGAGAGCGCCGGTTCGCGATCTTTCCCGGTTCGGCGCTCGCGAAATCGGCGCCGCCCTGGCTGTTGGCCGGGCAGATCCTCGACATCGGCAAGGTCTATGCGATGCAATGCGCGCGCGTCGAACCGGCCTGGATCGAGGACATGGCCGCGCACCTCGTCCGTCGCAGCTGGCGCGACGTGCGCTGGTCGCGGCGTCGCGGCGCGGTCGTCGCGAGCGAGCAGGTCACGCTGTTCGGCCTCGGTCTCGTCGAGAATCGCACGGTCCAGTTCGGCAGGCAGGACCCGCCCGGCGCGCATGCGATCTTCGTGCGCGATGCGCTTGCCCGCGGCGATCTCGACGCGCGCGCCGACTTCATCCGCGCGAACGCGCGCACGCTCGCCCAGGCCCATGAACTCGAGGCGCGCCAGCGTCGCCCGGGCCTGCTCAAGTCCGAGGAGGAACGCGCTGCCTTCTTCGACGGCAAGCTTCCGACCGACATCCACACGAGTACCGCGCTCGATGCCTGGTACCGGCGGGCGACACCGGCCGAGCAGGCCGCGCTGCGCTGGTCGGTCGAGGACCTGCTCGCGGCCCCCTCGACGATCGCGGCCGATGATTTCCCGGTCCGCCTCGATGTCGGCAGCCATCACCTGCGCCTCGAATACCGCTTCATGCCGGGCGACGCCGCCGACGGCGTGACCCTGCAGGTGCCGCTCGCCCTCGTCAATGTCGTGTCCGCGGCGCGCACCGATTGGCTCGTCCCCGGCCTGCTTGCCGAGAAGGTCGCCGAACTGATCCGCGGCCTGCCGAAGTCACTGCGCCGGAATTTCGTGCCGACTCCCGACTTCGCGCGCGCCTTCGTCGATTCCCTCGATGCCGGCATGCGCGCAAAGGCGCTGCCGGTCGCGCTCGCCGACTACCTCGCCCGGGTCACCGGCGTGGCGGTCGGCGCCGGCGAATTCGCCGCGGTCGAAGTGCCGGATCATCTGCGCATGCGCTACAGCGTGCGCGACGGCGACGGTCGCGAGCTCGTCGCCGGCCGCGACCTCGCCGCGATCCAGGCGCAATGGGCCGGTGCCGCGCGCGTTGCTTTCTCGCGCCACACCGATGCCGATCTCGCCCGCGAGGACGTCGATGACTTCGATGTCGAGGAGATTCCCGACGTGGTCGTTTCCGCCGGCGGCCTCAGTGCCTACCCGGCCTTCGTCGATCTCGGCGATGCGGTCGCCTTGCGCGTGTTCGAACAGCGCGAACTGGCCCGCAGCGAACATCGTCGCGGCATCGAGCGACTGTTGCGCCGCGCGCTCGCCGATCGCATCAAGCAGGCGCGCCGGCAATTGCCGCTGGCGAACTCGGTTGCCCTGCGCTGGGCGGCGCTCGGCAGCGCCGAAGGCCTGCGCGCCGATCTCGTCGAAGCGGCCCTGCGCGCGCGCCTTCAGGCCCATGATCTCGACGTGCGCACGCGCGCCGCGTTCGAAGCCTTGAAGACGAGGATCGGCGCCGAACTGTTCGCCGCCGCGGTCGAGCGCCTCGCGCTCGCCGAAGCGGTCATCGACGCGCATGCAGACCTGCTCGCCTGGCTCGAGCCGCCGCTGATCGGATTCGCCAAGGCGAACTACGACGACCTGCGCGAGCAGCGCGATGAACTGCTCGCGCCCGGATTCCTGCGCGACACCGATCCGGCCAGGCTCGCGCATTACCCGCGCTACCTGCGCGCGATGCGCCTGCGCGCCGAACGCCTGCGCCAGGATCCGGCGCGTGACCAGGCACGCATGCTCGGCGTGCAGCGCTACTGGCGCGAATACCTGAAGCGTCGCGCCGATGGCCAGGCGGACGCGGTGGCGCTCGAAGACCTGCGCTGGCTCGTCGAGGAACTGCGCGTCTCGGTATTCGCCCAGGAATTGAAGACCGCCGAGCCGGTGTCGCCGAAGCGGCTTGCGCGCGCGCTCGAAGCGCTCGGCCGGGTTACTTGATGCGCCGCACGTTGACGCGGCACTGGCAGTATTCGACGACGAGCAGCCAGTTGCCCATCATCTTCGGCTTGATCGTCACTTCGGCGTTTTCGATGCGCTGGCCGCTGAAGGTCCCGGCTTCGGCCTGCTGCCACTCCTGGCCGTTGTCGAGCTTGAAGATCGTGTTGCCGCTCCAGCCCGTGAACGTGCCGACGAGGCGGGCCTCGATCGTCGCCCGGTCGCTGGTCTGTTCGCGAAAGCCGAGGCGCGGATCGCGATCGGGAACGACACCCGCACCGTCGGTCGAAGCGCCGGCGCGTTGACTGTCCTGCTCCTGCAGCCATTGATTGAGGCCACGCAATTCGGCGGGGCTGAGCTTGTCGAGCCCGTAGGCCTTGAACTGCGCATCGGTCATGCGTTCTTCGAGCGTCGGCGTCGACTGGGCGAGGGCGGGCACGGCGCACGCGACCAGCGCGAGCGCGAACAGCGAAACAGGCAATGCGGCGGCGCGCGATGGATGCCTCGACATGGAATTCCCCCGGTCCGGAATGGCGGCTCAGCCGACGCGCTTGACGCGGACGCTGCAGTTGCAGCCCTTGACGACCATGAGCCAGCTGTCGAGCGACATCGGCTTGATGATCACCGAGGGGTTCGACATGCGCACGTCGCCGCGGCTGCCCGATTCGCTCTGCTGCCACTTCTGGCCATTCTCGAGCGTGACGATCGTGCGTCCGTGCCAGCCGGTGAATTCGCCGACGATGCTCGACTCGACCTTCTCGCGTGCGCCTTCGTCGGGGTAGTACTCGACCGTCCCGTCACGCTTGCGGATCGGCGCGATCGAGGCGCTGATGCCTTTCGAGCCGAGCCATTCGTTGAGGAATTTCAGTTGTTCGGGCGACAGCCGATCGAGGCCCGCGGATGCGAATTCGGCCTGCGACATGCGTTCCTCGAGGGTCGGGGCCGATTGAGCGAAAGCCGGAGCGGATGCGACCAGCACGGTCGAAAAAACCAGTGAACGAAGATGAACGTGCATGCGAGCCTCGATCATTAACGACGATTCGTGATGGGACCGGCAAAAACCCCTTTCCTAACGGGAGGTTAACAGGTGCGCGCCGGCGAATCACAGGTTAGACTTGTTGCACCGCAGTTTAACATTGGCTGTGGGGTTGTCCGCTGCTTGCCTTGGGGCTCGCAGGAAATCGTGCAACGACATTCCGCATGTGCCCCAGTTACGGATCCCGATGAAATCGATCAAGTTTTCCAGTGCCGCGCTGCGCACCATCGTGCGCTGCCGCAAGTCCTCGCCGTTCGTGATCGCGGCGGGGCTCCTGATTTCGAACGCCGCGATGGCTGAACTGCCGGTGATGATCGGCGGAACGACCGCCGCCGGCAACCAGGTCACGGTCGCGCTGGCCGACGATGTCCCGACGCCGTTGACGTACGACAACCTTGCGATCAAGGGGCCGGAGGCCGTCGCCTACCTGAACTGGCATGTGTTCTGCGCGCAGACCGGCACCACGAGTGGCGCCTTGCGCCTGAGTCCGCGCTACCAGTTGCCGGCCCCTGCGGTCGATGTCTGGAAATTCGCGAGCACGCCGATCGAGGACCTGAGCTACGACTTCAGTGGCGGTGGCTTGGTCCTGCACATCAACAACGACGCGGCCATTCCGCGCATGCGCTGCCTGTCGGCCCTGCCCGGCGACGGTGGCAGTGCTTCGCCGGGGTACGTCAATCGCGGACTGTTCGCTGAAGGTTTCGGCGACTACATTGGAGGCGTGACACCGACGCCACCGGCGCCGACGGGTCCGCACCAGAACGTCAAGGTCAGCGCCGAGCAGTTCCCTGGCCTCGTTGCCGGACGTGAAGTCGTCGTCGTGCGCGTCGAGAACGAGTTCGACCCGACGTCGCCGGCCCAGGTCAGCTGGACGCTCGTCGAAGGCTTCAATACGGCAGCCCTGTCACCGCCTTCGGCGGGGCCGGATTCGGACAAGGTGAAGTGGTGCCTGCTGCGCCCGGACTGGGTCACCGGCACGACGCCGCCGACCGCGCTTTGTGCCGACCCGGGCATCCAGTTTCCGGGCCTGTCCGAGCAGACAACCGAGTTCGTGCGCATGGGTCTTGGCTTCCATGTGACGTTTCCCGGCCCGTTCCATGTGCTCGTCTCGCGCGCCGTGAACGGCGCTCCCGCAGCCGGTACGCCCAAGCAGGCCTTTGCGGCGGTGCGCACGGGCGGCGGCCTCAGCGGCGTCGCCGAGGAAATGCAGGACTGGTACCCGAACGACAGCGTCTGGTACACCTACTGAGCCTGGTGGACGCGGGCCGCGCCCGCGTCCGCAGCGATCGACACGGCGGCGGTCGCATCGCGGCATGGCCGCGACGCTGCACGCGTTGCGGATCCCGAGGTTCCCTGCGCGAACCGGATGGATACTCGTGAATGTTGCGAATGAGGTGGCCGTGCACCCGTCGATGCCGGGGTCGGCCATCGCGAACCTTTCGGCCCTGATCGAGGCGAAGCTCGCGGCGACGCCGGCCGCGCACGCGCCGTGGCAGGCCGGTGCCGACGAGCGGACGGCCACCCTCGACCTGCTCGAACAACTCGCGACCGGCGCCTCGACCCAGGCGGCCGTGCTGTTGCACTCGGCGATGCAGGCGGGGCTCGCATTCACCGATACCGAACTGCGCGCGCACGGCGCCGAAGTGCTCGACCTCATCGAGGGGCAGCGCGCGGCCGAACGGGTCTGGGCCCTGTATGCCGGACGTGGCGTGACCGGCAGCGCCGAAGGGCTGCGCCGCCTGCTGCTCGCGATCATCCGCGACCTGCGGGTCGTCCTGATCCTGCTCGCCCGCCAGCTCGTGCGCATGCGCGCGGCCGACGCGATGCCGGAAAGTGCGCGGCGCGCGCTCGCCGAACTGACAATCGACATCCATGCGCCGCTCGCCAACCGGCTCGGCATCTGGCAGCTGAAGTGGGAGCTCGAGGATCTCGCGTTCCGCTACCTGCAAGCGGACGTCTACCGGCGCATTGCCGTCCTGCTCGACGAGACGCGCGGCGAACGCGAGGCGTGGATCGCCGAGGCACGCGTCGCGCTCGAAGCGGCCTTGCGCGCGGCCGGCATCGAGGCCGAAGTCGCGGGCCGGCCGAAGCACATCTATTCGATCTGGCGGAAGATGCAGAAGAAGGGCCTCGACTTCTCCGCGTTGTACGACATCCGCGCCTTGCGCGTGCTCGTCGCGGACCTGCCGGCGTGCTATGCCGCGCTCGGCGTCGTCCATTCGCTGTGGTCGTTCGTGCCGGGCGAGTTCGACGACTACATCGCGAACCCGAAGGGCAACCAGTACCAGTCGCTGCACACGGCCGTGATCGGCGCGGGCGGGCGGGCGCTCGAGGTGCAGATCCGCACCCACGACATGCACGCGCATGCCGAGCTCGGCTTCGCCGCGCACTGGCGTTACAAGGAAGGCAGCGGCGGCGATGCGAGCTTCGAACGCAAGATCGCCTGGATGCGCCAGCTGCTCGAGAACCGCGATGCGGACGACGATGATGACGCGGCCCTGCTCGCCGGTTTCCGCACCGACGTCATCGAGGACCGCGTCTACCTGCTGACCCCGAAGGGCCAGGTCATCGACCTGCCGCGCACGGCGACCGTGCTCGATTTCGCCTATTCGATCCACACCGACGTCGGCCACCGCTGTCGTGGCGCCAAGGTCAACGGTCGCATCGTGCCGCTCAACTTCCAGCCGGCCAGCGGCGACCGCGTCGAGATCCTGACGGGGAAGACACTCGAGCCCCGGCGCGACTGGCTGTCCACGCACCACGGTTTCCTCAACACCGCACGCGGTCGCGAGAAGGTCCGCGCCTGGTTCAAGCGCATCGATTTCGAGCAGAACATCGTCGCCGGGCGCGCCATCCTTGAGCGCGAGCTGAAGCGGCTGGCCCTGCACAGCGTCGACCTCGAGAGCCTGCCGGCGCTGCTGCACCTGCAGACGATCGACGAAGTGAATGAACGGCTTGCGCTCGGCGACGTGACCCCGACTCAGATTGCGCGCGTCCTGCACGAGCAGGTCGCCCCGCGCGAACGTCCCGCCGCGCGCACCGCGCGCACGCCGTCGCCGGCCCGCGACGCGGTCGTCATCGACGGCGTCGGCAACCTGATGACGGCACTCGCGCGCTGCTGCCAGCCGTTGCCGGGCGACCGCATCGCCGGTTTCATCACGCGCGGGCGCGGGGTCAGCGTGCATCGCGAGGATTGCGCGCAGTTGCAGCGCCTGCGCCGGGTCGACCCGGACCGGGTGATCGACGTCGAGTGGGGTGCGCGCGGCAGCCAGGCCTACGAAGTCGACATCGTCGTGCGCGGTTATGATCGCAAGTGGTTGCACAAGGACGTCACCAACGTGATTGCGGCGGCGAATGTCTACGTGATCGCGGTCAATGCCCGGGTCGACCCGGCGAGCGGCGAGGTCGAGATGAACTTCGCGCTGCGCGTGGCCGATTTCGGCCAGCTGGCGACCCTGCTCGGACGCATCCTCGCGGTCCCGAACGTGATCGAGGCGCGCCGGCTCGCCTGAGCGCGCGGCCGGGCCCGTCGCGGAGCGCCCTGATATGCTACGAATCACGCCCGCTGCGCCGTTGCACGGGTGCCACAGCACGGATACGGACGACACGTGATCGAAATTCCGGGATACCGACTGCTGCGACAGCTCGGACGTGGCGGAATGGCCACCGTGTACCTCGCCGTCCAGGAATCGGTGGATCGCGAAGTCGCGCTGAAGATCATGTCTCCGGCCCTGCTGGCCGACCCCAATTTCGGCGAACGTTTCCTGCGCGAGGCGAAGATCGCCGCGCGCCTGCATCATCGGCACGTGGTCGGTGTCCACGATGTCAGCCGGGTCGGCGACTACCACTACATCGCGATGGAGTACCTGGCCGGCGGACCGGTGCTCAGCAAGGACGGCCAGCCGCGTTCGGTCCCGTTCGCGCTGCGCGTGATCCGCGAGATCGCCACGGCGGTCAACTACGCCCAGCAGAAGGGATTCATCCACCGCGACATCAAGCCGGACAACATCCTGCTGCGCGATGACGGTTCGGCGGTGCTGACGGATTTCGGGATCGCCCGCGCGAACGATTCGGCGACGCGCATGACGCGCACCGGCGCGGTCGTCGGCACGCCGCATTACATGAGCCCCGAGCAGGCGCGCGGCAAGCCGATCGATGGGCGCTCCGACCTCTACAGCCTCGGCGTCGTGCTCTACGAAATGCTGGTCGGGCGGGTCCCGTACAACGCCGAGGATTCGCTCGCGGTCGGCATCATGCACATCACCCAGCCGGTGCCGCGCCTGCCGGAATCGCTCGAGGTGCTGCAACCGCTCGTCGATGGCCTGCTCGCGAAGGAGCCGCACGAACGCTTCCAGACCGGCAACGAGGCGGCCGTCGCGATCGCGCGCTTCGAACAGGCGATCGACGCGGGCGAGCTCGCCCACCTGCAGGGCACGCCGGACGGATTCCGGCGCGAGGACCGCGCGGTCGACACGCGCGTTTCGCCGTCACCCTCGCCGCGTCCGTCGCCGGCCGAAGGCTGGCCACGTGCGGATCCGAGGCTCGGCCGGCTCGAGGAAATCGCCGCGGCGACCGACGACCACATCATGCGCGCGAGCCGCCCGGGTCGACGCCACCGCGTCCGCGAACCGCGCCGGGCCCGCAACGGCCTGATCGTTCTTGCCGTGTGCGTGCTCGCCGCGGGTGCCTTCGGCGCCTGGAAATACCAGGATCGCTTGCGCGCATTCCTGCCGAGCACCGAACTGAACGACATCCTCGCACGCGCAGAGCGCGCGTTCGATGCAGATCGCCTCGACGGCAGCGAAGGCGCCAGCGCCCGCGAACTGTTCCAGAGCGCGCGCACGCTCGATCCCGACAACGACGTCGCCCGTCGCGGCTTGCGCAAGGTCGGCGAACAACTGCTCGAGCAGGCTCGGACCGCCGTCAAGAATTCCGATCTCGCCTCGGCACGCAAGGCGCTCGCGGCCGCGCGCGAACTGCTCGGCGGCGGTGCGGCGGTCGACGAGGTCGAGCGCGCACTCGCGGCCGTCGAGGCGCGCGGCACGCAGACCGAAACACTGCTCGCCTCGGCACGGCAGGCACTCGACGAAGGCCGCATCCTCGGCGAGGACGGAGCCGCGGCCCTCTACGAGCGCGTGCGGGTGGCCGATCCGGAAAACTCGATCGCGCGGGCCGGCCTCGACCGCAGCGTCGATGCGCTCGCGGCCAAGGCGCGCAGCCTGCTCGATGCCGGCAGCGAGGCGCAGGCCGCGAGCCTCATCGAGGATATCGCGCGCATCGGTCCGCGCCATTCGGGCTTGCCCGACCTGCGCGCGCGCCTCGGTCGCCTGCGCGAGGAGGCGGCCGGCACGCTGGAGCGCGATCTCGCGCGCGCCGAAAGCCGGTTGCGCGCCGGGCACGCGAGCGGCAACGCCGAATCGGCCGAGGCCCTGTTCGAGTCGGTCCTCGCCCGCGACAGCGGCAATGCGCGCGCACGGGCCGGGCTTCGCCGCGTTGCCCAGGCCCTCGTCGTGCAGGCCAACGCGGCGCTCGAGGATCGCAATCCCGGCAATGCCGAGCGCCTGCTCGGGCGAGCCGAGGCGCTCGCGCCGGATCTCGCCGACCTGCGCGCGGCCAAACTCGAACTGCGTGAATTGCGCGAGCGGCTCGCGATCGCGGCGACGCGCAACGCGGCGACGCCGGCCGAGCTCGAGCGCGTGCGCCAGCTCGTCGACGAGGCCGTGCAGGCGAGCGAGGCCGGTCGCCTGATCGAACCGCCCGGCAACTGCGCCTACGACAAGTATCGCGCGGCGCTCGCGATCGACGGCAGCAACCCGGCGGCCGTCGACGGCATCGGTCGGCTGCCGGCGCGCGCGCGCGAACTGTTCGAAGTGGCGATGCGCGAGACGGCCTGGTCGCGGGCGCGCTCGATGCTCGAGGCGCTCAAGCAGTTGTCGCCGGGCGACGCCGCCGTCGCTGCGATGAGCGAACGCCTTGCCGATGCCTACTTCGACGATGCCGACCAGCGCATCGCCGAGAAGCGGCCCGATGCCGCCACGCGTTCGCTCAAGGCGGCGCGCGAACTGAGCCCTGCGAATCCGCGCGCGGGCAGTCTCGAGCTCAAGCTGCGCGAGCTGTCCCCGGCCGGTTGATCGCGACCGCCAGCATCGGCCATGTGCATCCTCCTCGTCGCCGTCGATCGCATCCCCGGCTGGCCCCTGGTCCTGCTCGGCAACCGCGATGAATTCCACGCGCGCGCGACCGCGGCTGCGCAGCCATGGGCCGACGCGCCGGATTGCGTCGGTGGCCGCGATCTCGTCGCCGGCGGCAGCTGGCTCGTGCAGCGCAACGATCGCAGGTTCGCCGCGGTGACCAACCTGCGCAGCGGCTTGCCCGCGCGCGCGCCACGCTCGCGCGGCGCGCTCGTCGCCGACTTCGTGCTCGGGAACACCGGGATCGGCGCGTTCGCTGAGGCCGTGCTCGCCGACTTCGATGAGTACGGTCCGTTCAACCTCGTTCTCGGCGACGGCAGCACGGTCTGGCTGCTCGACGGCATGACTGCGGCAATGCGGCGCCTCGATCGTGGCGTGCATGTCGTCAGCAACGGAGGCGGCGAACCCGAATGGCCGAAGATGCGCCGTCTGCGCGAGCGCTTCGAGCGCGTGCTCGCCGATGGCCTGCCCGACGATGCGGTCCTGCTCGCGCTGCTCGCCGATACCGGACAACCGCCCGATGACGAGCTGCCCGACACCGGGGTCGGGCTCGAGCGCGAACGCGTGCTCGCCCCGGTCTTCATCCGTGGCGCGCACTACGGCACGCGCGCCAGCACGCTCGTCCTGCAGGATGCCGACGGCGCCCTGTACCTGCGCGAGCGCGCGTTCGCCGCGGACGGCATCGAGACCGGCGACGTGGCCTGGGAGTGCAACGATGCCGAGGCGGAGTGGCGCCTCGCATGAGCGCGCATGCGAGCAGGCGGGTGAACACGTCGCGGCGTGCCCGCCAGCGCCGGACCGGCGGAGGCGGACGCTGATGTTCGAGTTGATCGGTTTCGACGGCGACGACACACTCTGGCACAGTCAGGATTTCTACGACGCCGCGCAGGCCGAGTTCGAGCGCATCGTCGGGCGCTATGTGAACCTTGCCGACGCCCGGGTCCACGAGCGCCTGCTTGCGATCGAATCGGGAAACATCGCCGCGTTCGGCTATGGCGCGAAAGGCATGACGCTGTCGATGATCGAGGCCGCGTTCGAGATCACCGGAGGCCTGATCAGTTCGGGCGACCTGCACCGGCTCGTCGGCATCGGCAAGGAAGTCCTCGCCCATCCGGTCGACCTGCTGCCCGGCATCCGTGAAGCAGTCGAAAAGGTCGCCGCCGATTTCCGCATCGTCCTGATCACGAAGGGAGACCTGATCCACCAGCAGGCCAAGGTCAGGCAATCACGGCTCGGCGACCTGTTCCAGCGCATCGAGATCGTTTCGGAAAAGGACGTCGCGGCATACGCGCGCGTGCTCGGCGAGTTCGCGGTCCGGCCACAGGACTTCGTCATGGTCGGAAATTCCCTGCGTTCCGACATCGCACCGGTCGTGCAGCTCGGCGGATGTGGCGTGTACATGCCGTATCACTCGACCTGGTCGCTCGAAGCCGAGCCGGGCTTCGCGACCGACGGCCCGCGCGTGACCGAAGTAGCGAATGCGGCGGAAATCCCGGCGGCAATCGCGCGTCTCGCGCGATTGCCGTGCTGATCAGGCAGCAGGCGGACCCGCGCCGCCCGCTGACCAATCCGGCACTCAGCGGCGTGGCGCCGCGCGCCAGTCCTTGTACTCGGCTTCCGAAATCTTGCCGTCGCCGTCGGTATCGATGATCTCGAACTGCTTGACGACGCCGGGGAACGGCACGAGTTCGTCCTTGCTCAGGAAGCCGTCGCGGTTCGAATCGGATTCGGACCATTCGGGTGCGCGCTCGTAGGTGCCGCCGACCGGGGCGGGGGTCTGCGCGAAGGCGGCGAGCGAAACCACGCCGAGGGCGACGGCGAACAGCGGATTGCGGATACGCGGTGTCGTCATGTCGTACTCCTCTTGTCGGTGATTGCACGGGGCAACCGGTGAGGGAGCGACGCTAGCGCCCGCTGGCGCACTGGCCGATGAATCCGGCGACGTGCGCGGCGCGCTGTTCACGGAGTGGACAGGCGCTGCGTTCAGGGACTGAAGACTTGCTGACCGCGCGCGCATGGCAGGAGAGCGCCGGCAGGGCCCGTTCATGCAGGGCGCGTTAAACCGGATCGACGTCGCCGGCGGTCGCTCGTCGGCCGCGCGCGGACCTTCGCGAGCCTGGGGAGGTTGGCGCCGGACCGATCGATCGCCGATGGCGGCGACGTCGACAAGAATCCGATAAACGAACAACGGAGTGCAGCCATGACCCTGTCAACGATTCTCCTGATCGTCCTCATCCTGCTGCTGATCGGCGCCTTGCCGACCTGGGGCTACAGCAGGAGCTGGGGCTACGGCCCGAGTGGTGGCCTCGGCCTCGTCGTCGTGATCCTCATCGTGTTGCTGCTGCTCGGAAAGATCTGAAGCATCGTCGTGCGGCGACCGCGCGCGGTCGCCGCCGACGCGCGGCATGGCGCGTCGTCTTGCGAGGTGTCCGGAAATCCGCGCGATCAGGCCGCCGCGCGGGTCAGGTGGGCGGTCACGTGCTCGACGCGGGCGCGGGCTGCGTCCATCGTCGAGTAGAACTCGAGCGTCGGCGCCACGTCGCTGTCGCGTGTGGCCCACCAGGTCAAGGCATAGTGGCCGTCCGGCCACGGCCCCGAAATGCCGGCGACCGGCACGCCATCGACGATCGCGACCGACAGGATCCCCTCGTAGCGCGATTCCCAGCCGATGCGGGAACCTGGAGCTGCGGCGGAGCGTGCCTTGAAGCTGAAGATCCTGGCCATGTCGATTTCCGGTGGAAGCGGGAGTTCCACGGAAAGGAGCAATTCCCGTGCCATAGCCGTGGCCACGCACCAAGTGCTTGTTCCAGCACGCGTTCGTCGCATCTTCGCGGCAGCCCGTTGCATCCCGAACCTTGCACCGGCGTCGGCGAGCGCCTACGGTTGTCCGATGCGCACAAACCTGATCATTCTTTCGTGCCTGCTGATCCCGCTCGCCGCCTGCGGGCCGGTCGAACAGATCGAGGCCCGTTCCGCCGTGCCGGCCACCAGCCATGCCGACCGCTTCTTCGAGCGCCTCGGTGGGCTTTGCGGAAAATCGTTCGCCGGCAAGCTCGTCCAGTTCAACGACGCCGATCGCGAAGCATTCGCGGGGCCCGCGGTCATGCACGTGCGGGATTGCAGCGCGAGCGAGATCCGCATTCCGTTCCACGTCGGCGAAAACCGGTCGCGGACCTGGGTCATCACGCGCATTGGCGATCGCCTGCGCCTCAAGCACGATCATCGCCACGAGGACGGCAGCCCGGACGCGCTGACGATGTACGGCGGCGAGAGCACGGCGGCGAGCGCGGGCAGTGTCGGGCGCCAGGAATTCCCGGCCGACGCCGAATCGAAGGCGATGTTCACGGCCGCCGGCCTGGCCGTCTCGAACGACAATACCTGGGCGATCGAGGTCGACCCCGGGCACGTGTTCGCCTATGAACTGAAGCGCCCGAACCGGTATTTCCGCGTCGAGTTCGACCTCGCGCATCCATTGCCCGAGTCGCCGCCCCCGCCGTGGGGCGGTTGAGCGCCGCCGGCATCACCGGCTGACGCGTCCGCGGTGGTGATCCGCGGACGCGTCCGACTCACATCGTCGTCGAACCGAAGCGGTTCGGACCCGCGGTGCCGCCGATGAATCCGTTGAACACGAGGGCGACCAGGCCGCCGACCGCGGGCACGAGGTTGATCAGGATCCACCAGCCCGATTTGTCGACGTCATGCCAGCGCTTGGCCTGGATTGCGAGCGCCGGCCACAGGAAGGCGAGGCCGAGCACGAGCATGAGCACGCTCGCGGTGCCACCGCCCGCGGTCGGATCGGGCGAGCTCATCATGCTGTAGAAGGTCCAGGCCCAGAGCCCGCCGAAGAGGACGATCGAGACGAGGACGAGTCCCCAGTACTTGCCGCGGCCGACCCGGCCCTCGAACGAGAACAACAGTTTTTTCCAGTCCATGACTCCACCCCATGTAAGTTGAAGGAACGCCGCGGGCCGTGCCCGCACGCCGGGAAACCCCGGATCGGGATGCAGGCGAACAGCGCGATGCGAACGCAGGCATCCCTGCGCCACTCCACGCGGAACGATCACGCCGCGGGACATGCCGCTGTACGGCGACGTCGGGCAGGCTGTACGGATGCGGACACATCGTTGCGGACGGCTCCCGGACGTTCCAGGAAAGTCTCGCCAATTCAACACGATGCGTGGCCTTTCGCAGTTGGCATGCTGCGTGCTCCAGCATGCTCATGGATATCGCCCGCCCCGAACTCGCACAACGCAAGCGCCGCCGCCGGATCATGCTCGGCACCCTCTGCGGCGCGCTCGTGATCGCGGCCGGCCTCGGCCTTGCCGCGCTCGGGCCGGCCATGCCCTCGGTCGAGCGTTCGAGCGTGCTCGTCGAAACGGTCCAGCGCGGCCAACTGCTGCGCGAGGTGCGCGGCCCCGGCACGCTGGTCCCGAAGGAGATCCGCTGGATCGCCGCAGAAACCTCGGCGCGCGTCGAGCACGTGCGGGCCAAGCCCGGCGCCGCCGTCGAAGCCGACAGCGTGATCCTCGAGCTGAGCAACCCGGAAGTCGACGACCAGCTGCTCGCCGCGATCTCGGCCCTGACGGCCGCGCAGTCGGACCTCGCGGCGAAGCGCACCGACCTGCGCTCGCGCCTGCTCGACCAGCAGTCGAGCCTCGCCCAGGCGCGCACCGATTACGAAACCGCGCGCATCCAGGCCGAGTCGGAAAAGGTCGTCGCCGGGAAGGGAATCATCCCGGCCGTGCAATACCGCAAGAGCCTCGTCGCCCTCGAGCAACTCGCGTTCCGGGTCGGCATCGAGGAACAACGCGTGGCCGAGTTCGAGCGCAACATCGTCGCGCAACTGGCGGCCGAACAGACGCGCATCGCCCAGCTCGCCAACACACGCGAACTGCGCCAGCGCCAGGCCGATGCATTGACCGTGCGTGCCGGGATCGCCGGCGTACTGCAGCGGGTCGCGGTCGAGGAAGGACAGCAGGTGGCCGCCGGCAGCAATCTCGCGCGGGTCGCGCGGCCCGGCGAACTGATGGCCGAGCTGCGCATCGCCGAGACCCAGGCCAAGGATCTCGTCGTCGGCCAGCCGGCACGCATCGACACGCGCAACGGCATCGTCGCAGGGCGCGTGCTGCGGGTGGATCCGGCCGTGCAGAACGGCAGCGTGCAGGTCGACGTCGAGCTCGAAGGCACGTTGCCCGCCGGTGCGCGACCGGATCTTTCGGTCGATGGCACGATCGAGATCGAGCGGCTCGCCGATGTCCTCTACGTCGGCCGCCCGGCGTTCGGCCAGGCCGATTCCGAAGTACGCCTGTTCAAACTCGATGCCGACGGCCTCGCCACGCGCGTGCCGGTGCAGCTCGGCCGCAGCTCGGTCAACCTGATCGAGATCCGCAACGGCCTTGCCGCCGGCGATCGCGTCGTCCTGTCCGACACGAGCGCCTGGGAGCAACACGACCGGCTGCGCATCAGATGACCGCGCACCCGCACCGATCCGCAACCGTCTGCGTGCACTCCGGCACCGATGCTGCGGGCCGCATTCCGCGGACCGCCCGACCCGACTTCCCATCCCTGACGAAAAGACTCCGGCCATGACCACACCGACCGCTTCGCTGATCCATCTGGAAGACATCCAGAAAGTGTTCCTGACCGACGAAGTCGAGACGCATGCGCTGGCCGGCGTGCACATCGATATCGCGCGTGGCGAGTACGTCTCGATCACCGGGCCCTCCGGTTGCGGGAAGTCGACCCTGCTCGCGATCCTCGGCCTGCTCGATACGCCGACCGATGGGCGCTATTCGTTGAACGGGCGCGAAGTCGCCTCGATTGGCGCGAGCGAACGCGCGACGATCCGCAACGAGGAAATCGGCTTCGTGTTCCAGGCCTTCAACCTGATCGGCGACCTCAGCGTGTTCGAGAACGTCGAACTGCCGCTGACCTATCGCGACGGCGTCTCGAAGGCCGAACGCCGCGAACGCGCGGTCGCCGCGCTCGAACGCGTCGGCATGGCCCATCGCGTCAAGCACTATCCGGCCCAGCTTTCGGGCGGCCAGCAGCAGCGCGTCGCCGTCGCCCGCGCGCTCGTCGGCCAGCCCTCGATCCTGCTTGCCGACGAGCCGACCGGCAACCTCGATTCGAAGAATGGCGAAGCCGTGATGGCCCTGCTCGATGAGCTGCACGCGAGCGGATCGACGATCTGCATGGTCACCCACGATCCGCGTTACGCCGAATTCGCCCAGCGCAAGATCTTCATGTTCGACGGACGCGTCGTCGACGAGGAGACGATGCACCGCCTGCGGCACGAGGAGGACGAGCGCCTGATCCGGCGCACGTCCGGTGCAGATGCGCGCGCCTGAGCCGGTCGCGGGCCGGGCACGGGCGGCGAGTGCGCCGATGCCCGCCGCGCGCGACGATCGATGCGGCCCGGCACGCTCCGGGGCCGCCAACCGCCGGGGCGCGATGCATCCAGAGGAGTTCCGACGATGCGCGCGCTGAGCGATGAAATGACCCAGGCAATCCGCAGTCTCGTTGCCCAACCGGGCTTCTCGCTGCTCGTGATCGGCGTGCTCGCCTCGGGACTCGCCTGCGTGCTGTTCATGCTCGTCATGATCCACGGCCTCATCATCCGGCCGCTGCCGTTCGCCGCGCCCGAGCAGTTGCTCCACGTCGGGTTCCTCAAGAGCGATCGCCCCGATCGCCTCGGTCCGGTCAGCACCCACGACCTGCTCGGCTGGCAGGAGCGCCTGGCCGAAGTCGCCGACGTGTCGGCCTACCAGCCCGTGACGGTCAACCTGAGCGACGGCGATCGCGCCGATCGCCTGGCCGGCGCGGCGATCAGCACGAACTTGATGCGCGTCCTCGGCGTCGGCGCACAGCTGGGCCGCACATTCGCCGAGGTGGATGGCAGGCCCGGTGCCGAGGCGACCGTGATCCTGTCCGATGCCGTCTGGCGCCAGCGCTACGACGCCGATCCCAAGATCATCGGGCGGGTCGTGCGCATGAATGCCGACCGCGCGCGCGTGGTCGGCGTGATGCCGGCCGGCTTCAGCTATCCGGCCAAGGAGTTGATCTGGATTCCGGCCCGCCTCGATCCCGGCGCGACCCGCGAGGATGGCGGCGAGTGGGTCGTCGTCGCCCGCCTGCGCAGCGCCGGCACGATCGCATTGCGCACCGCGCTCGAGGCCTGGCAGGCCGATGCGAAACGCGAATCGCCGCGCCATTTCGAGTCGCGCCGGGTCGAGTTCGAGCCGCTGACCCACCAGATCGTCAGCCGCGGCACGCGCGAAATCTTCAACGTCATGCTCGTCGCCGTCCTGCTCGTCCTGCTCGTCGCCTGCGCCAATGCGGCGAACCTGATCCTCAGCAAGACCCTCGCGCGCCGCCAGGAACTCGCGGTGCGTTCGGCGCTCGGCGCGAGCCGTTCGCGGCTCGTCGTGCACCTGCTTGCGCAGAGCCTGCTGCTCGCCGCGATCGCCGCAGCGATCGCGCTGCCGGTCGGCGCGTTTGCCGCCGACCAGGTCGATCGCCTCTTCCGCACGAGCGAGGAGGGACCGCCACACTGGATGAGCTTCGGCGTCAACAGCGAACTCGTCGCGATCACCGTGCTCGCCGCGTTGCTGACCGGCCTGCTGACCGGCATCCTGCCAGCGCTGCGCGCGGGCCGCGCAGCCGGCGGCGCGCTGCGCGAGGACAGCCGCGCGGTCGGTGGCGGTGCGTTCGTGCGGATCAGCCGCTGGCTCGTGGTCGGCGAGGTGGCGATCTCGTGCGTGCTGCTGGTCGCCGCCGCGGTCATGGTGCGCGGCATCGGCCAGTTCAACTCGAACGACTTCGGCATCCGCGGCGGCAACCTGCTTACCGCACGCATCGGTCTCGCCGAAAAGGCGTTCCCCGATGCCGAGGCCGGACTCGCGGTGTTCGATCGCCTCGTCGAACGCCTGCGCGGCGATCCGGAAATCATCGATGCCGCGGTCGGCACGACCTTGCCCGGGCTGATCGCCGAAAACCGCTCCGTGCTGGCCGATGGCGCCGGCGCCGACGATCCGCAAACGGTCGTCTACGCCGGACGGGTCGACGACCGGTTCGCCGCGACCTATGGCCTCACGCTCGAGGAAGGTCGCCTGCTCGACGCCTCGGATCGCGCCGACACGATGCCGGTGGCGCTCGTCGACCGCACGTTCGCCGAGCGGTTCGGCGAGGGGGGATCGGTGCTCGGCCGGCGCTTCCGGATCGACCCCGAAACGGCCGACGCGGTCACCGTCACGATCATCGGCGTGGTCAGGCGCCTGCAACTCGACGACCTCGACGACGCGATCCGGCCGGCCCTGCTGCGCCCGCTGCGCCAGGACCCGCAACGGTTCGTCAGTGTCGCGATGCGCACGCATGGCGATCCGCTCGCCTTCATCCCGCGCTTCAACGAAATCCTCGCCGAGGTCGAACCGGACACGCCGGCGTACTGGGTGCGCTCGCACGCGCAGGTGATCCGCGAAGCGACGTTCGGCCAGCACGTGCTCGCGCGCGTGTTCCTCGTCTTCGGCGCGATCTCGCTGTTCCTCGCCGGAGCTGGCGTGTACGGCGTGATCGCCTACAGCGTTCGCCAGCGCACGCGCGAGATCGGCGTGCGCCGCGCGATCGGGGCATCGGCGGCGCGCATCCTCGTCGACCTGCTCGGCCGCAGCGCGCGCCAGATCGGGCTCGGCCTCGCGATCGGCCTCGCCCTCGCATGGCCGTTCGCGCACCAGTTGACCGGCACCCTCAACGGCTTCGACGCCGACGACCCGCGCATCTACCTGCTCGCGCTCGCGATCCTCGCGACCAGTGCGCTGCTCGCCGTCCTCGTGCCGGCACGACGTGCACTCGGCGTCGATCCGGTCGTGGCCCTGCGCCATGAATGACCCGAACGTCTTCACGCGCGGCCTGCCGCCCCCACGGAGAAACCGATGATCCGCGACATCCGCTTCGCCTTGCGTGCCCTCATGCGCACGCCGGTTTTCACGACGGTCTGCGTGCTCATGCTCGCGGTCGGAATCGGTTCCTCGATCTACATGTTCGGCGCGATCAATGCGTTTGCGTTGAAGCCGCTGCCGTTTGCCGATCCGGATCGGCTCGTCCATTTCGAGTACACCGACCAGCGCGACACGGCGCGCAATCTCGCCCTGCCGATCATCGACTGGCTCGACCTGCGCGATCGCCAGACGTCGCTGCAGTCGCTGGCCGCGTATTACCAGGGCACGGCGAACCTCGCCGGCATCGACGGCGCGCCGGAGCGACTGTCCGGCGCATGGGTCAGCGCAGACGCCTTTCCGGTCCTCGGCGTGCAGCCACTGCTCGGTCGCGGATTCGACGCAGCCGACCAGCATGCGGGCGCCGCGCGCGTGGTCCTGATCGGGCACCGGCTCTGGCAATTGCGCTTCAATGCCGACCCGCAGGTGATCGGGCGCACGCTGCGCATCAACGGTGAGCCGGCCGCGGTGGTCGGCGTCATGCCGGAAGGCTTCGCGTTTCCGGTCGGCGAGGCGATCTGGATGCCGCTTCCGGATGACCGCGCCGAGGCCGCGGCTGGCACGCACGTCAAGACGTTCGGACGCCTGCGCGACGGCGTTTCCTTCGCCCAGGCCCGCCAGCAGTTCGACGCCCTGATGGCCGCGCTCGCCGCCGAGCGCGGTGCATCGTTGCGCGGTGACCAGGCCAAGCTCGAGGCTTTCTCCGATGAATTCATCATGCCCCAGATCCGCGACAGCACGAACGCGATGTTCGTCGCGGTCCTGCTCGTGCTGCTGATCGCGTGTGCGAACGTCGCTGCGCTCGTGCTGGCGCGCTTCGCGGCACGCACGCGCGAGCTCGGCATCCGCTCGGCGCTCGGCGCGAGCCGCGGCCGCCTGATCATCCAGGTGCTGACCGAAACCTTCGTGCTCGCCGCGGTCGCCGCACTGCTCGGTTACGCGGGTGCCGATCTCGTCGCCCGTGCGAACGACAGTGCGATGAGCGCGGATGCGAACCTGCCGTACTGGGTCGATTTCTCGGTCGACGGTCGCGACCTCGTGTTCAGCGCCGCGATCGCCTTGCTTGCCGCCGTACTCGCGGGCCTCGTCCCGGCCCTGCGCGCCGGCCGCATCGATGTCCAGGCCAGCCTGCGCGGCGGGAGCAACGGCAGCATCGGCGCCGGCGGGCGGCTGGGGCGCTTCCTCGTCAGTGGCGAAGTCGCCCTGTGCGTCGTCCTGCTCGTCTGTGCCGGCGTCGCGATCCGCAGCGCCTTGCATGCGCAGCAGGCGCAGCTCGGCATCGTCAGCGAGGGCGTGCTGACCGGGCGCATCGCGCTGTTCGAATCGAACTATGCCGATGACGCGGCGCGCCTGCGCTTCGTCGAGGCGCTGGACCCGCCCCTGCGCGAATTGCCCGGCGTGCAGACGGTCGCGTTCGCGAGCACGTTGCCCCTGATGGGCTACGAACGCCAGGAGTACGCGCGCGTCGGCGACGCAGTCGAACCCGATGCGAGGCTGCCACAGGCCTATGCCTCGCGGATCGGCAACGAGTTCTTTCAGACGTTCGGCATCGCCCTGCGCGAAGGTCGCCTGTTCGACGCGCGTGACCGTGCCGGTGCTCCACAGGTCGCGATCGTCAGCGCGGGCTTCGCGGCCGCCGCGTGGCCGCAGCAAGGCGCGATCGGCCAGCGCGTGCAATTGTCGCCGAAAGACCCCGGCAGCCCCTGGCTCGAGGTCGTCGGCGTCGTCGCCGACAGCTCCCAGGCCGACCACCTCGTCGCGAGCACGACGTCGCCGTCCTATCGCGGCCACGGAAACGTGTTCCGCCCTATCGCGCAGAGTCCGCCGGCGTTCGTCAGCTTCGCCCTGCGGGCGGACGGCGATATCGCGGCCCTGGCCACGGCCGTGCGCGCCGCCGTGCGCGCGGTCGATGCCGACCTTCCGGTGTACTGGCTGCAACCGATGGACGACTGGCGACGCCAGATCTTCTGGGGCAGTGAGCTGCTGGCGCGCATGTTCGGCGCGTTCGCGGTGTTCGCCGTGCTGCTCGCGGCCGCCGGCATCTACGCGGTTCTTGCCTTCGACGTCGCCTCGCGCACGCGCGAGATCGGCGTGCGTCGCGCGCTCGGTGCCCAGGCCGCGAGCGTGCTCGGCATGGTCCTGCGCCGCGGTGGCCTGCAGGTGCTCGCCGGATTCATCGTCGGCATGCCGGTCGCGATCGCGTTCTCGATGCTGCTCGACCAGCTCATGATGCCGGGATCGCGCTCCGATCCGCTCGTCTACGTGGTCGTGCTCGGCGTGCTCACCTGCGTCGTGCTCGCCGCCGCCATGTTGCCGGCACGCCGGGCATTGCGGGTCGATCCGATCGTCGCGCTGCGAAACGATTGAGGGCATCCGCATGAACTTGCTCGAGCTCTCGCGCCGCCAGGCCCGTTCACCGCTGTTCGGGCTGACCGCGATGCTGCTGGTTGCCGCGGTCGTCGCGGTCAACGCGACCGCGTTCTCGACGATCCATTCGCTGCGCTGGAAGGCGCTGCCTTACCCCGATGACGATCGCCTCGTCGAACTGCGCGCGAACCTGCAGAATTTCGGTTTCAAGGTCGGGCTTTCCGAAGCGGTGCGCCGCGAACTCGTCGCGGACGGTGCGCATTTCGCCGGTGCGCTCGGGTTCATGCCTTCGAACCAGCCGCGCGTCGACGCCGAGGGTCGGCGCTGGCGCATCGCGCGCGTGACCGCTGACTTCGAGCGCGTGCTCGGCGTCGCACCGGCGCTCGGGCGCAGCTTCTCGCGCGACGATGGCGAATTGCGCACGCTCGTGATCTCGGATGGCGCATGGCGCAACCGCTTCGCCGCGGATCCCGAGGTGATCGGGCGGGTCGTGCGGCTCGACGAAGGCGAGTTCAGCGTCATCGGCGTGATGCCCGCTGGATTCGTGTTTCCCGATCGCTCGATCGATGCGTGGCGGCCGCTCGTGATCTCGCCGGACGAACGCGCCCTTGTCGAAAGGGAAGGCAGCGTCGGCGACCTCGAAGTGGTCGCCCGTCTCGCGCCCGCCGCGAGCGTGGAGCAGGCCGGCGCGAGCCTCGCAACGGTCTTCGCGGGCCAGGTCGCGCTGCAGGGACTGCTCAAGGATGCGGCGCTCAAGGCCGAAGCGCGGACATGGCGGGAACGCTACTCGGCCGCGCATTGGCAGGCCCTCGCGCTGTTGCAGCTCGCCGCCCTGATCCTGCTCGCCGTCGTCGCCGCGAGCCTCGTCAACATCATGCTCGACCGCGTGCTCGGGCGTGCGCGCGAGCTCGACATCCGGCGTGCACTCGGGGCGGGCGAGGCGGCGATCCTGCGCAGCGTCCTCGCCGACATCGTGCCACCGATCATTGCGGGAATGGCGGTCGGGATCGCGCTCGCGCCGCTCGGCGTGTCCCTGCTCGAACGCCGTGGCCTGCTTTCCGATGCGCTGCCGCAAGGCAGCGCGTCGGCCAGCGTCGCGCTGCTTGCGGGCACCCTGGTCGGTCTGTTCGTGTTCGCCTGCGTGGCCTGCGCGCTGGTCGTCGCGCGGCGTCGCGCGACGCTCTCGAGTCGTGCCGGCCTGGCGGGGCTCGGTCGCACGCGCCCGGCCTTGCTCGTGACCCAGGTCATGCTGACGACCGCCTTGCTCGGCAGCGCCGGACTGCTGTTGCGCAGCGCACTGAACCTCGCCGCCGCCGACCATGGGTTCGACAGCCGCGGCGTGCTGGTCAGTTTCGTCGACCCGGTCGGGGTCAGCATCAAGGGTCGCGGCTTCGACCCGGATGTCGATACCGCGCGCTTCGCGGCGCTCCTCGAAACGATCCGATCCGAAGTCGCGTCGCTGCCCGGCGTCGAGGTCGTGGCGATCGCCAGCGCGCCGCCTTTCAGCGATACGGAAGCGGTGACCACGGTGCGCGTGCCGGGACAGGCGGAAATCCAGTCGGTGCGTTCGCGTCAGGTCGGGGCCGGCTATTTCGCCGCGCTCGGCATTCCACTGTCGGTTGGCCGAACGTTCGAACCGGGCGACATCGGCGCCGCCGCCGGAGTGATCGTCGACGAGAACTACCGCCGTCGCTATCTGGGCGACCGCGATCCGCTCGCGGCCTACGTCGAGATCCCGGTCGATCGTTCCGGAAACCATCGCCAGGCGCCGATCATCGGCGTCGTGCGGACGGTCAAGCACGAGGCGCTCGATGAAAGCGTCGACCTGCCGACCGTCTACGACTACAGCGAATCCGTGTTGCCGGTGTTCTGGCTCGTCACGCGCACCCGCGGCGATCCGGCCGGACTCGCCGAAGCATTGCGCCAGCGCGTGACCGCGGTCGCGCCGGATGCCGATCTCGGCGTCAACGCGCCACTCGCCGATCTCGTCGCGGCGACCCTCGTCGACCGCCGGTCGCTGCTCGAGGCGCTCGGCGCATTCGCCGGCGCGACCCTCGTGCTGGCCGGTATCGGTCTTGCGGCCGTGCTGAGCCTGGCGATCCGCCGGCGCCGTGCCGAACTCGGCGTGCGCCTCGCGATCGGCGCGACGCCCGCACGCGTACGCAATCTCGTGTTGCAACAGGGCGCAAGGCTGGTTGTCGCGGGTGCCGTGCTCGGCCTCGCCGTTGGAATTCCGTTCACGCGCGTGTTCGCCGATCGCCTCTATGGCCTCGCGTTCAGTGATGCGGCGACGTGGTTCGCAGCCGTGCTCGTCGTCGCTGCGGTCGCCCTGTTCGCGTGCTGGCTGCCGGCCCGGCGCGCCGCCGCGACCGATCCCGTCGTCGCGCTGCGCAGCGAATGAGCATGCACCCCCAGGGAGATGCCTCGTGATCCGGCTCGAGAAGATCGAAAAATCCTACGCGCTCGCGGGTGGTCGCAGCTGGGTGCTGCGCAACATCGACCTCGACATCGCCGATGGCGAATTCGTCAGCGTGACCGGACCCTCGGGGGCCGGCAAGAGCTCGCTGCTCAACGTGCTCGGGCTCATGGACCGGGACTGGCAGGGTTCGTACACGCTGGACGGAACGCGCGTCGAGGCGCTCGACGCGAAGCAGTGCCAGGCCGCGCAGCGCGACAAGGTCGGTTTCATCTTCCAGCACTACCACCTGATCGACGATCTCAAGGTTTGGGAGAACCTCGACTTGCCGTTGCGCTACCGCGACCTGCCGGCGAGGGAGCGCGCGGCACGGGTCGCCGACCTGCTCGACCGTTTCAACATCGTCGGCAAGAAGGACCTGTTCCCGGCCCAGCTTTCCGGCGGCCAGCAGCAACTCGTCGCGGTCGCGCGCGCCGTCATCACGAAGTAGAAGCTGCTGCTCGCCGACGAGCCGACCGGCGCGCTGCATTCGAGCCAGGCGCGCATGATCATGGATCTGCTGCACGAGCAGCACCGCGCCGGCATGACGATCGTGCAGGTCACCCACGACGCCGGATATGCCGACGAGGCCCAGCGCATCGTGCGCCTGCGGGATGACTGGATCGACAAGGCCTGAGCCACGATGATGGGCATCCCGTGCGCGACCGTCGCGTGATCTCCGGGGGCCGTTCGACGCATGGGGAAAAGCATGGCTTCCGAGAAACCGACCATCCTGATCGCCGACGACCAGCGCGACGTGCGCGAAGCACTGCGCCTGCTGTTGAAGGGTGAGGGCTGGGCTGCGACCTCGGTCGACGGTCCGGCCGCTGCGCTTGAGGCGGTGCGCCGGCAACGCTTCGATGTCGCCCTGATCGACCTCAACTACACGCGCGACACGACCTCGGGCGCCGAAGGCATCGAATTGCTGCGCGAGTTGAAGAAGCTCGACCCGGAACTGCCGGTTGCGGTCATGACCGCATGGGGCACGATCCATGTCGCGGTCGAGGCGATGCGCCACGGCGCCGGTGATTTCGTCGAGAAGCCGTGGGACAACCAGCGCCTCGTCAGCGTGCTCGGCAACCAGCTCGCGATCGGCCGCGCGCAGCGTCGCGAGCAGCGTTTGAGCGCGGAGAACGCACTCCTGCGCGGCGGCGAGCCGGAAGGCTTCATCGCCGAATCGGCGACGATGCGCGACCTGCTCGATGCGGTCGCGCGGGTCGCGCCGTCCGATGCGAACGTGCTGATCCTCGGCGAGAACGGCACCGGCAAGGGTGTCATCGCGCGCCTGCTGCATGCGCGGTCGAAGCGGGCCGAGGCGAGCTTCGTCAAGGTCAACATGGGCGGCATTCCGGAAAGCATCTTCGAAGCCGAGATGTTCGGCCATGTGCGCGGCGCGTTCACCGACGCCAAGAGCGACCGCATCGGCCGCTTCGAGCTGGCCGATGGCGGCAGCCTGTTCCTCGACGAGATCGCCAACATCCCGCTCGCCCAGCAGCCGAAGCTGCTGCGCGTGCTCGAGGACGGCGAGCTCGAGCGGGTCGGCTCCTCGCGCACGCTGAAGGTGAACGTGCGCCTCGTCTCGGCAACCAATGCCGATCTGGCCGCCGAAGTCGCGCGCGGGGCATTCCGCAAGGACCTGCTGTTTCGCCTCAACACGGTCGAGCTGCGCCTGCCGCCGCTGCGCGAGCGCGTCGAGGACATCCCGCTGCTCGCCGAATCGTTCCTCGCCCGCTTCGCGAGGCGCTACCAGCGTGATGGCATGCGCTTTGCCGGTTCGGCGCGGACGGCGCTGGTCGCCTATGCCTGGCCCGGCAACGTGCGCGAACTCTCGCATGCGATCGAACGTGCCGTGCTCATGACCCCGGGCGACGTGCTCGACGCGGCCGCCCTCAACCTCGAGCGGGCCGCGATCGCGGTCGGCAGCGGTGCATTGACGTCCGCGCCGGCGACCGCAACGCCTGGCCTGACCGTCGACCAGGCCGAGGAACGGATGGTGCGCCAGGCGCTCTCGCAGACGGCCGGCAACATCCAGCGCGCCGCCGCGCTGCTTGGCCTCAGTCGGCCGGCGCTGTACCGGCGCATGGAGAAGTACGGCATCGAGTGAGCCCGGCAGCACGCGCCGCACGGTGCGCAGACCGAGCCGATCCCTTGTGCACCCGCCACGCATGACCGAGCATGCGTGCATCCGGCAGCGTCCAGGCGTGATGAGCAACGACCCGCAACCACGACATGCCGAGTCGCCGCGCTGGAACCACGAGGCGCGCCTGCTCGCGGGCGGCCTCGTCGTCGCGACGCCGGCCCTCGCAGCCCTCGCGATCGTGCTCGTTCGTTCGGGCGGCCTCGGCGTGCATGCAGCGTGGATCTGGGCCCTCGTCGCCCTCGTCACGTTCGTGCTCGCGCTCGAGATGCGCCGACGTGCGGTCTATCCGTTGCGCACGCTGTCGAACCTGCTAGAGGCGCTGCGCGAAGGTGATTACAGCCTGCGTGGCTCGCGCGCGCAGCGCGGCGATGCGATCGGCGAAGTCGTCATCGAGATCAATGCCCTGTCGCGCACCTTGCGCGCGCAGCGGCTCGCGGTCGAGGAAAAGAACGCGCTGCTCGGCAAGGTCATCGCCGCCCTCGACATCGCCGTGCTCGCGTTCGACCGCGACGGTGCGCTGAAACTCGCCAATCCGGCCGCCGAACGCCTGCTAGGCGCGCGTTTCGCGCGGCTCGACGGCCGCAGCGCGGTGGAACTCGGACTTGGCGACTGGCTCGGGATCGGCGAGACCCTGATCCGCGAACGCACGTTTCCCGGTGGCAGTGGCCGCTGGGAGGTGCGCCGCGCGCGCTTCCGCGAGGGCGGCCTGCCGCACGAACTGCTCGTCATCACCGACCTCAGCCGGGCCTTGCGCGAGGAGGAACGGCTGGCCTGGCAACGCCTGCTGCGCGTGCTCGGCCACGAGCTCAACAACTCGCTCG
>CAZPLY010000021.1:0-56544 GCA_964587775.1 uncultured Dokdonella sp. | reverse complement strand
AGCACGAGCACGAGCACGAGCACGAGCACGAGCACGAGCACGAGCACGAGCACGAAGACGAGTCTGTCGAGCTTGAATCGGTCGTCGTCGAGTCCACGCGTTCTGGTCGCCGTATCTCGGAGGAGCCTATCCGGGTCGAGGTCATCCAGCAGGAGGAGATCGAGGAAAAAATGCTGATGACGCCGGGCAACATTTCCATGCTTGTCGCCGAGACCGGCGGCGTGCGTGTGCAGGTAACGGCGCCGGGTCTCGGTGCGTCCAGCATCCGGATGCAGGGAATGCGAGGCCGATACACCCAGCTTCTGTCCGACGGACTGCCGCTGTACGGCGGACAGGCGTCATCGATCGGCCTGCTTCAAATCCCTCCGACCGATCTTGGCCGCGTGGAGATCATCAAGGGTGCAGCGTCTGCCCTGTACGGCCCGTCCGCGTTGGGCGGCGTCATCAATCTGATATCACGGAGGCCGGCTGACGAGCGCCAGACCGAGTTCCTGTTCAATGCGACAAGCCGCGACGGTCATGACGTCACCGGGTACACCGCGTCGCCGCTGACGGGGTCGTGGAGCTACTCGTTGGTCGGCGGCTTCCATGATCAGGCCGCGCATGATCTGGACGAAGACCGCTGGATCGACACGCCAGAACATGACCGCTGGACGCTGCGTCCGCGTCTGTTCTGGAACTCGCCGGACGGAGCGCGGGCAATGTTTACGCTCGGCGCCATGACCGAGGACCGCGTTGGCGGAACGCTTCCGGGACGCCTGATGCCGGACGGGCGGCCATTCCCGCTGACCCAGGACACCCGCCGCGTCGATGCCGGCGCAGTCGTCGAGATTCCCGTTCGCGACATCGACAGCATCCATCTGCGGGCGTCTGCGATGAGCACTGACCACCTCCACCGGTTTGGCGACGTCGTTGAGGATGACAGCCATGCGACTGGCTTCGCGGAGGTGTCTTACGGGTCTGCGTTCGGAGACACGACGTGGCTGGCAGGTACCGCGTTGCAGACCGATCGATTCCGCTCCGAGGCGTTTACGGCATTTGACTACCGGTACACGGTGCCGGCCGTGTTCGCGCAGGCGGAACATGCCTTGCGCGAAAACCTCACGGTGTCCGGCAGCGCGCGGTGGGACGACCACAGCGAGTACGGCGGCCACTTCAGCCCGCGGCTCTCGGTGCTCTACCGGCCGGGGAAATGGACCCTTCGCAGCTCCGTGGGACGTGGCTTCTACGCGCCCGCGCCGTTCGTGGAAGAGATCGAGGCAGCGGGTCTGTCGCGTCTCGAACCGCTGGCAGGGCTGAAGGCGGAAACCGCTACAACGGCTTCGATCGATGTCGGGTACGCTTCCGGACCATGGGAGACGAGCCTCACGCTGTTCGCGTCGAATACCCATGACGCGGTTCGGCTTGCACCCGCGGCCCCCGTTGCGGATGGCACTCCCCGCGTCCGGCTGATCAACGTTGATGGCACTACAACGACGCGCGGCACCGAACTGATGGTTCGTTATCGCTGGCATGACTTCGTGGTCACGGGTAGCTACGTCTTCACCGACGCCACCGAGCCGGACAATGAAGGTACAGGCCGCCGACCGGTGCCGCTGACACCGCGCCATACGGGTGGCTTGGTTGCCATGTGGGAGCAGCATGGGCGAGGCCGCGTGGGCATCGAAGCGTATTACACCGGTACCCAGTCGCTGGATGACAACCCGTACCGCAGGTCCGGACGCCCATACGTGGAAGTGGGGCTGCTTGGCGAGCTTGACGTCGGCAAGGCCAGCCTGTTCCTGAACCTCGAAAACATCCTCAACGTTCGCCAGACGGGATATCACCCGCTGACGTTGCCACAACGCGCACCTGATGGCCGATGGACCGTTGAACAATGGGCGCCCGCAGAAGGATTCGTGGTCAACGGGGGCGTTCGGCTGAAGTTCTAGGCGGGCGCCGCTCTGAATCGCTGCAGTTTGAGTCCGAGCGGCAACCGGTGCGGTCTTCTTGCAGCGAACCTCGGTGCGTGGCGCTCGCGACCGATCGGCCAAGTGTCAGCAAGCTTGCCAGAGCTGCACTGGAAGATCTCGCTTTTCGAAATATTTCGCCCGCAGAGATTCAGCCACGGTCTGCGCGCGCCAGCGCGAACGGTGAGGCTCATGGATGAGCCGAACACATCCCACTCTCTCCGCCACCATTCCGCTGCAGCACGCCTGGCCCTTCCGCAGGCGCCCCCGGCGCGACCCAGCCCGCGATTCACTCCACAGCCATGCGCGCGTTCGCATCATCGATGCGGATTCCGATGAGACATGGCCATGCGCAAGAAAACAGCGAAATCGACGAGCCGGCGAGGCGATCGCGGACAGGGCAACGTGACCGCCACGGTCAAGCGCCAACAGGCGATCGCGACGAAGGCGGGGCGCGCGAATGCGGCGGCGAAGAAGCGCAAGGCCGCGAAACCCGGACCGGTGCAGGCCGGAAGCCGCAGGCAACCGGTGAATCCGATGCCGGCCCAGCATCTCGCCAAGCCGGGCCATGAGGCCGATCTCGAGTTGCAGCCGCGCTTCGCGGCGCCCGACTATCTCGGCAGCAATAAGCTTGAAGGCATGGTCGCGTTGATCACGGGTGGCGATTCCGGCATCGGGCGCGCCGTTGCGGTGCTCTACGCGCGCGAGGGCGCCGATGTCGCGATCGTGTATCTCGACGAGCACGACGATGCCGAGGCGACATGTCGCGCGGTCGAGGACGAAGGTCGGCAGTGCAAGCTGTGGTCGGGCGACGTGCGCGATCCGGCGTTCTGCAAGCACGTCGTCGATGGCACGGTTAAACGGTTCGGACGGCTCGACATCCTCGTCAACAATGCCGCGTTCCAGCAGCATTGCGTCGAACTTGCCGATCTCGACGATCGCCACCTGCAGGAAACGCTGCAGACCAATATCGCCGGCTACTTCCACATGGCGCGCGCGGCACTCGCCCACATGCAACGTGGCGCGTCGATTATCAACAGCGGCTCGGAGACCGGCATCTTCGGCAGCCCGCACCTGCTCGACTACTCGGCAACCAAGGGCGCGATCCACGCGTTCACGAAATCGCTGGCGGCGAATCTTCTCGATCGGGGCATCCGCGTCAACGCCGTCGCTCCGGGCCCGGTGTGGACACCGTTGAATCCTGCCGATCGCACCGCGAAGGACGTGGCGAAGTTCGGCAAGGACAGCGACATGCGGCGTCCCGCGCAGCCCGAGGAGATTTCGCCCGCTTATGTGTTCCTTGCCGCGCCGGTCTGCTCGAGCTACGTCAACGGCATCGTGTTGCCGGTCATGGGTGGGCCGCGCGGCTGAGGCGTGCCCGCTCTTGTTGAACGTGCACGGAATCGTTCCTGTCTCGCGCATGACGCGCCCGGTGCGCGGCCCGACGGGTTCAGTCTGGCTACAAGCCCTGACCGCCAGCATCGTCGAACCCACCCACGGGTCGAATCCAGAGGAGCTTTACATGAAGAAGCACATCCTTCTTTCCGCCGCTGTCGCCAGTGCCCTGATGTTCGCCGCGGTGCCCGCGTTCGCCGGCAACGATGCGCCGGCCACGCCGGACAATGATTCCGAGCAGCCGATCACCGACACCTGGATCACGACCAAGGTCAAGGCCGAACTTGCCACGACCGACGGCGTCAAGAGCACCGACATCAGCGTGACCACGGTCGACGGTGTCGTCACGCTGACCGGCGTGCTCGCGAGCCCGACCGGTGTCGAGAAGGCGATCGCCGCGGCCAAGAGCATCAAGGGAGTCCGCGACGTCGACGCGTCGGGCCTGAAATCGGGCTGATCGACGCATCACCTTTGCACCACCCCGACACGAACAGGAGCACGTCATGAACGAAGACCGCATCAAGGGCAAGTGGAAGCAGCTCGCAGGCACCCTCAAGGAAAAGTGGGGCAAGTTGACCGATGACGACCTCAAGGTCGCCGAAGGCAACAGCGAATACCTGGCCGGCAAGATCCAGGAGCGCTACGGAATCGCCAAGGACGACGCCGAGGCGAGGGTCCGTGAATTCGAGCGCACGCTGTAATGCTCGCGGAGGGCCGGATTCCGGCCCTCCTTCTTGTCCACAACGAGGGCGGTGCGCTGGATGACGAGGCCGGTCGATCGTGACTCAGCGTTGGGCGCGAAGGCGAACCACAACATCTTCGAGCGCTTCGCTGCGCGCGGGACGCGAGTCGCCGGTTCCCCGGCGGCCTTCATGGTCGCGGCCGTCGTGGTCGTGGCATGGGCCAGCACCGGCCCCGCATTCGATTTTTCCGACACGTGGCAGATCGTCATCAACACCGGCACGACGATCGTCACGTTCCTCATGGTCTTCCTGATCCAGCAGTCGCAGAACAAGGACAGCGAGGCCGTGCACCTGAAGCTCAACGAGTTGCTGGCTTCGCATCGAAGCGCGAGCAACCGGCTCGTCGCGATCGAGGAACTCGACCAGCGGGATCTCGACACGCTCAAGGCGTTCTACTGCCGCCTGGCCGAGCTCGCGCGCAAGGATGCCGATGTCGCTGAAACGCATTCTCAGGGCGATGCCAACGAGGTGCATGCAGCCAAGCAAGGTCCGCAGGCTGGTGCGCCGGCGAAGGCCGTCCCACCGAGGGAGGAATAGCCATGGCAACTCGTCCGATCTGGTCCGGCGTCGTCTCGTTCGGACTGCTGAACATCCCGGTCTCGTTGATGACCGGCGAGAAGAAGACCGACCTTCACTTCCGCATGCTCGACTGTCGCAACAACGCGCCCGTGCGCTACGAGCGCGTCAATGCCGACACCGGCGAAGAAGTGCCGTGGAACAACGTCTGCAAGGCCTACGAGTACGAGAAGGGGAACTTCGTCGTGCTCGAGAAGGGTGACCTGGCGACCGCGGCGCCAAAAGGCCAGGAGACCGTCGAGATCGAAGCGTTCGTCGATGCGAGCGAGATCAACCCGATGCATTTCGAGCGTCCGTACGTGCTCGTGCCAGGCAAGAAGGCCGACAAGGGCTACGTGATCCTGCGCGATACGCTCGCAAAAAGCGGAAAGGTCGGCATCGCCCGCGTCGTCATCCGCACCCGCGAATACCTGTGTGCACTGATGCCGCGCGGCTCGGCGCTCGTGATCCTGTTGATGCGCTACGCGCAGGAGCTCGTCGACCTCGACGATTTCGCCCTGCCGACCGGCAAGTCGGCGAGCTATCGAATCAACGCGCGCGAGATCGAGATGGCCAGGTCGCTGATCGATTCGATGACCGTGAAGTGGAATCCCGCGGATTACCACGACGAATTCCGCGAGCGGATGCAGGAGGTCATCGACAAGCGCGTCAAGAAGAAGGGCGGGCGCGTCATGCGCGCCGACAAGGACGAAGCCGCGTTGCCCGAGAACGCCGCTACGAACGTCGTCGACTTCATGGAGCTGCTGAAGAAGAGCATCGCGAGCAAGGGGCGCACGCCGGCTGCGGCGAAGAAGGCGGCGCCGGCGGCAAAGGCGCCGCGCAAGAGCCCGCGCAAACCCGTGGCACGCAAGCCGACCAAGCGCAAGGCGAGTTGAGATGACCGGACGGCCGAATTGCACGCCATGATCGAGGATGCATTGCTGCAGGCGGTGGACGCTGCGGGCAGGGCGATGCGTATCCGTACCGGCGAGGGCAGTCGCGTCGTGGTCTGGACCGGGCGACTCGGCGCCATCGAGGGAAGCCCGACAGGGGTCTTCGGCACCGAGGATCTTGCCGAGCGCAATATCGTCCACTTCATCGATTGGGACAGTGCCCGCGACTACTACGCGCGCACGCCGTTCGCGCCGATGCTCGAGCTGATCCGCAGGCGCCTTCCCGCGGCACGCTCGGGCGCGGGCGCGGCGGACGGTCGGCAGGTCTGAGCCGCCGACCGCGCGCTGCCGGCGGCGGGCATCCCTGGTCGGAAAGAGTGCAATGTGTCGCAATGCGCATTATTTGCATACGGGTTGTGCTTGTCGGCAGCGAGGTACTTGCCGTTCCGATCCGCGCATCTGGACACCCCGCCGCGATCGCGACAGACTGCAGGTGGGATCCGGCAGGGAGCAGGGGAATGATCCATGTCGTGCTGATCGACGACCACGAACTCGTGCGCACGGGTTTCCGCATGATCCTCGGCCAACAGCCCGACATCGAGATTGTCGGCGAGGCCAGCGATGGCGAGCAGGGCCTCGCGATGCTGCGCCGGCTCTCGCCCGACGTTGCCCTCGTCGACGTGCACATGCCCGGGGTCAGTGGCATCGAGGTCACCGAGCGCGCGCGCAAGCTCAAGCTCGCGACGCGCATCGTGATCGTTTCGATGGTCAGTGAATCGCCTTTCCCGAAACGCTTGCTCGAAGCAGGCGCGAGCGGCTATCTGACCAAGACCTGTGCCGGGACCGAACTCGTCCGCGCGGTGCGCCAGGTTGCCGACGGCCGACGCTACCTGACCCCGGCCGTGGCCGAGATGATGGCCCTGGCCACGCTCGGCGGCGCGCCGCAATCGCCGTTCGAGGCCCTGTCCTCGCGCGAACTCGAAGTTGCCTTGTTGCTCGCGCGCGGGCAGCCCCTGCAATCGATCGCCGAGCGCCTGAGCCTGAGCCCGAAGACGGTCGCGACCTACAAGTACCGCCTGTTCGACAAGCTCGACATCGACAATTCGGTGACGCTCGCCCATCTCGCCCAGGTCCATGGGCTCATCGATGCGGGCGGGATTCACTGACGCCGGCCGGCGCAATCCGGTTGGAAAAAAAAGGGTATCCGGAATCTGGTGTGGGAATCGGGTTTCCACTGAGCGTAACGCTCACTTCGAAAACCGGATTCTAGTGTTGGGCTGTCGGGCGGGTGTGTTATTGTAAAAGTCGGAATTCACTGTGGGCTTGCCCGGGTGCTGAGTGACCGACTTCCTGCAGTTGTCCAGCCTTAAAACCCTTGCTGTTCGAAGCGACGACGAGACTTACGTCGTCGAGGCCGCCGGTCGTTCCGACTGGCTCACGTGCCAGTTGTGTGAGGTCGGCCGGCTGCACGGTCACGGCTCACAGGAGCAGTCGTTCCAGGACACGCCTTCGCACGGCAAGCCCGTGCGGATCGTCATCCAGCGCCGTCGCTACCGCTGCACAGGCTGCGGCAAGACGCAGTTCGAGCCTGTGGCCGACCTCGACAGCAAGCGGCAGGCGACCCGGCGCCTGGTCGACTACGTGCGTACTCACAGTGTTCGGGAGACCTTCGCGGCCATGGCGCGACGCGTGGCTCTGGACGAGAAGACCATCCGGCACATCTTCGACGACTTCGTTGAAGAACTGCAGACCAGTATCCGCTTCCGGACGCCACGCATTCTCGGCATCGACGAGATCAAAGTCATCGGCGCTTACCGAGCAATCATGACCAACGTCGAGCGCCGGACGGTATTCGACCTTCGGCCCAGCCGGGCCAAGGCGGATCTCTTGCCCTACTTTCGCCAGCTGCGCGACAAGGACACGGTCGAGTGGGTGGCGATGGACATGTACCACGTCTATCGGCAGGTCGTGAAAGCCGCACTGCCCGAGGCCAGGATCGTGGTCGACCGGTTCCACATCCAGCGTATGGCCAACGAGGCGGTCGAGAAGCTCCGCAAACGGCTGCGCAAGGACTTGTCCGCGCGCCAGCGACTCAGGCTCAAGGATGAGCGCTTCCTCCTGCTCAAGCGCCAGCACGACCTGGGCGCCGACGCGATGGAGCAGTTGCTGGCCTGGTTCGAGCGGTTTCCCCTGCTGGGCGAGGCGCATGCCCTCAAGGAGGGCTTCCTGTCGATCTGGGACCAGAAGACCCGCCTCGGCGCGGAAGCCGCCTGCGAACGCTGGCTGGGCAACATCGCGCCGGAGATGGCGCCGGTATTCAAGGACTTGAGCACTGCCGTGCGCAACTGGCACGAGGAAATCTTCGCCTACTTCGATCAGCCGATCACGAATGCCTATACTGAGTCCATCAACCGGCTGGCGAAGGACATGAATCGCATGGGCAGGGGCTACAGCTTCGAGGTGATCCGAGCGCGGATGCTTTACGACAAGAAGGCTCGCGAGGATGGTGCCGTGGTGGAGACGGTCCTGGTCGACGACTTCAACCCGAACCTCGCCGAGTTCACTTACTCACGCGCTGGTCCGTCCGTCCGGAAGAAGAAGGTGCAGCAGGTGGTCGAGTATGGTCCTTACATCCCCACGCTATGCAAGCTGCTGGAGGAAGGGCATTTCGAGTAGCAGGAGAGCTCCTGGCGCGACTCGGAGGCGACAGGATCATCGCGGCGAAACACCGCAAGCGGCTATCCGGCGCAGCAAGACAACTGTTTCACGTCCTTTCTGAAGGTTTGCGCGGCGAGTTTGAGGCCTTCGACCATCGTGAGATACGGGAACAATTGTTCGGCCATATCTTCGGCGGTCATTTCGGCACGCATCGCCATCGCAGCGGTCTGGATCAGCTCGCCTGCTTCCGAGGCTACCGCCTGCACGCCGATCAGACGGCGAGAGCCCTCCTCGATGACCAGCTTGATGAAGCCGCGCGTGTCGAAGTTGACGAGCGCCCGGGGCACATTGTCCAGCGTCAGCGTCCGACTGTCGGTTTCAATGCCTCGTAGGCGGGCCTCGGCTTCGGACAGCCCAACGGTAGCGACCTGCGGATCGGTAAACACCACCGCTGGCATGGTGGTCAGATCCAGCGATGCATCGCCGCCGGTCATGTTGACCGCTGCGCGAGTGCCCGCTGCCGCCGCTACGTAGACGAATTGCGGTTTGTCTGTGCAATCGCCCGCCGCAAAGATGTTTGGAGCGTTTGTACGCATACCGCTGTCGATTACGATGGCGCCTTGGGAGTTCAACGCCACGCCTGCCGCTTCTAGGTTCAGACCGCGAGTGTTTGGCGAGCGGCCGGTCGCCACCAGCAGCCGGTCGAATCGCAGCTCGCCCTGCGAAGTCGTCAAGCCGAATTCGCCGTGCGCATGTGCCACCTGGCTGGTCTGGACATGTTCCAGTACCTCGATGCCTTCGGCGCGGAAGGCCGCCCTGAGTGCTTCGCCGATGGCCGGGTCTTCGCGGAAGAATAGGGTGTTGCGGGCCAGGACCGTCACGCGGCTGCCGAGTCGGGCGAAAGCTTGTGCCAGTTCGACAGCTACGACCGACGACCCTATGACGGCCAGGCGCTCAGGAATGGCATCGCTCGCCAGCGCCTCGGTCGATGTCCAGTAAGGCGTACCCTGTAGCCCCGGAATCGGGGGCACCGCGGCGCTCGCGCCGCTAGCGATGAGGCAGCGATCGAATGTCACCGAGCGATCACCTCCTTGGCTCAAAGTCACCGTCAGCTGTTGCCTGCCCTGAAACATGGCGGTTCCACGCAGCACGGTGATCGCTGGATTACTCTCCAGGATGCTCTCGTATTTGGCATGACGCAGTTCATCGACGCGTGCTTGCTGCTGGGCCAGCAGTTGATGGCGCAAGATCACTGGGGGCGTTGGCGGCACTCCGGCATCGAACGGGCTTTCCCGACGCACGTGCGCGATGTGTGCGGCTCTGATCATGATCTTGGAGGGCACGCAGCCGACATTGACGCAGGTTCCGCCGAGGGTGTCGCGTTCGATCAACGTCACCCGCGCCCCTTGTTCGACCGCCTTCAACGCCGCGGCCATCGCAGCGCCACCGCTGCCGATGATCGCGACGTGCAATGCTTGCTTGCCACCGTCGCGTTGGTCGATATTCCTGCTGGCGTCAGCCGGCTCAATGACCTGGGCCGGGTATCCGAGCGCAGTGACGTGGGCCGCGAGTATCGCGCCACGCGCGTCTGGGTCCGCCTCGATGTCGGCCCGCGCTCCCGGGTACGAGACACTCGCCATGCGGACCTCGGGCACGCTCTCGAGCGCAGCCTTGATGTGCTGGGCACACGACGCGCAGGTCATCCCTGCGATTGACAGGGCGATCGTCTCAGCCATGTGGTCGTCGTCCTTACGGCTTGACGGTCGACGGATAGCCGGCGTTCTTCGTGGCCTCGGTCAGGGTCGCGACAGTCGTCTTGGCGTCGTCGAAGGTGACGACGGCCTCGCGCTTCTCAAAGGTCACGTCCGCATGCTGCACGCCGGGCACTTGGGTTAGGGCTTTTTTCACCGTGATCGGGCACGTGACGCAAGTCATGCCGGGAACCGACAACGTGACGGTCTTGGTTGCAGCCCATGCCGGCGCAGCGAAGATAAGGGTCAGGGCCGACAGAGCGATGAGTTTCTTCATGAGACTTCTCCGGTTAGTAGAACAGCGGAACGATATAGGGGAACGCCAGCGTCACGGCTACAAGGGCGACGACGACCCAGAACAGGGCCTTGTAGATCCTCTGAATCCGCGGCACGGCGCATACCTCGCCGGGCTGGCAGGCTTGCGCGGAACGGAAGATGCGACGCCAGGCGAAAAACAAGGCAACGAGCGCCGCGCCGATGAAGATCGGGCGATACGGCTCCAGCGCCGTAAGGTTGCCAATCCAAGCGCCAGAAACGCCCAGCGTAATCAGGACCAGCGGGCCGAGGCAGCAGGTCGAGGCCAGGAGGGCCGCCAGGCCGCCTGCGACCAAGGCGCCGCGACCACTTCTAGGTTCTGCCATGTTGCACTCCTTCTTTACGGACTGGCGTAACATTACTTCCGTAGTCAACTACGGAGTCAAGCGACATGGATGCTGCATCGGAAACCCTGACCATCGGCGCATTTGGGAAGGCTGCGGGCGTCAACGTGGAGACAATCCGGTTCTACCAGCACAAGGGACTTCTGCTGACGCCAGAACGATCCTACGGCCGCATTCGTCGCTATGGCAGCGCAGACGTGGCGCGGGTTAAGTTTGTGAAGGCAGCGCAGCGCCTTGGCTTCAGCCTGGATGAGGTCGGGCAACTCCTCAAGCTGGAGGACGGCACCCATTGCGGCGAAGCTGCTGAGCTGGCTGCGCTGCGGCTGGCCGATGTCCGATCCAAGTTGGCCGACCTGGCACGAATGGAAACAGTTCTGTCAACGCTGGTGTGCCAATGCCAAGCGCAACAAGGCCGTGTCTCCTGCCCGCTGATTGACGCGTTGCACGAGAACTGAAATCTACATTAGGCGTCGATCCACCGCTAAGCCACTTCTTGGTTGGCACCGCGACCGAGCCGAATCCAACATCGGCACTATCGACATCTTGCCCATCTATACCGTCGGCCCAACACAAAAATCCGGATACCCAAAAAAAACGCCCCGAAATGCGGGGCGTTTTCGTGCGCGGCTCAGGAGTCGCGCGCTGGCGTCGCGTTGCCGTCGGAAGGCGGCGCGGGATCCGGCTTCGGCGGCTGGTTCGCCGTCTGGGTGCCCGGTGCCGATGCCGCCGGCGACGGTGCAGCCGGCGTGGCGACCGGCGCATTCGCCGCAGCGGACGGCAGGCTTGCGGGTGCTGGCGCCGGCCGCGCGACCGGGCTTGCCGGCATCGCCGTCGACGGCGGCATGCCCGCGCTTGGTGGCGTCGCGTTCGGTGCAGGCCGCGGCGCCGGGTTCGCGGGTGTCGGGGCTGCCGTCGGAGCCGGACTCTGAGCCGGAGCCGGCGTCTGGACCGGAGCCGCAGTAGCCGGTCGGGCAGCTGCCGGCGCGGGAGCAGCAGCCGGAGCCGCAGCGGGACTCGGAGCCGCAGACGGCGTCGGAGCGGCAGCGGAATTCGGAGCGGCAGCGGGAGCCGGCGTCGGTCGCTGTGCGGGAGTCGATGCCGCCGGGGCAGGGACGGACGCCGCAGTCGTCGATGACGGTGCGGTGATCGCGCCAGGCGGCGTCGGGGTGCGGGCCGGCGGCGTCGCAGCGATCGCGTCGGGCGCCGACGCAGGACGGACGACCGGAGCGGCCGGCGCAGCAGGCGTGCCGGTCGCGTTCGACGGTGCGGTCGCACTCGTTGGCGCCGCTGGCGTCGCCGGTCGGACTGGCGCTGGCGTTGCGGCTGCGCTTGACGGCGCGGCTGCCGGCGCCGGAGTCGGCGCTGGCGTTTCGGTGCGCGCCGGCTTCTGCGCTTCATGGGCCGGATCGATGACGAGGATCGGCGATGGAGCCGTGATCGGCAATTCCGGCTTCGCGGCGGGGCGCGCCGGCACCGAGAACAGGTCTTCGACGCGCTCCTCGCGACGCGGCGGGGTGCCCTGGCCAAGCAGCGGCGACGGCGTCGCTGCGGGCGGCGCCGTGCGCACCTCGCCGGCGGCGCCGGCCACGGGCTTGGCCGGCATGGCCGTGTCGGCGTCGGCGGGACGGTGCAGCGGTGCCGGCGTCGCCATGCTCGGGGTCAGCACCGGCGGCTGTCGGCCTGGATCGGCGGGATTGCTCGTCTGCGCCGGGCGCGGCGATGCGGTGACGCTGCTCGCGGCCGCCGACGGCAACTGCATCACCTCGTCGTCTTCGTCGTCGAAATCCTCGCCGTCGACCGGCTTGGCGACCGCGCTTCCGTTCGCCGCCGTCTCGCCCTCGTTCTTGCGACGACGACGGCCACCGCGACGACCACGCCGGCGCTTGCCGGTCGCTGCCGTCGCGTCGACGCCCTCGGCGGAGGGTGCCGCATCAGGGGTCGATGGATCGACGACGACATCGGTCATCGGCGCGGGTTTCTTGAGGTCTTCGGTGGCGGCTGCGGCGGCCGGCTTCGGCTTCGCAGGCACCGGTTGGCGCGACGGCTGCGGTGGCTTCGCCGGTCCCGCATTCGTGGCGGCCTGCTTGCGCTCCTCGCGCGGCGCCTGTTCCTGGCGTGCCTGGCGTTGCTGCGGCTTGCGTTCCTCGCGCGATTCGCCGCGTTGACCGTCGCGACGCCCCGATTCGCCGCGCTGCGGACGATTCGATCCGGACGCGCGCTGTCCGGCGGCCCGGTTGTCGCGTGGGTCGCGCTTCGGCGCGGGTCGTGCCGGTGACTTCTGCGGCGACTGCGGCGCGGCGGCCGGAGTGGAGGCAGCGGCCCCGCCGAACAACTTGCCGAGCCACGCGAACAGGCCGCCGCGGGCCACAGCCGGCGCGGCCTCGGGAACTCTGGCTTCGGCGGCGGCCTCGACCTTCTGCGGCGCCGGGCTGGCCGGCACGACGCGGCTCACGGCAGGTTGCTCGGGTTCGTCGCCCGGTTGCGCAAGCTGCGGCAACGGCGTCGCGACGACCGGCGTCAGGCGCTGGTAGCTCGGCTTGACCTCGTCGCCGACATCGGTCGCGCGGATGCGTTCGATATGCAGGTGCGGGGTTTCGAGCTTATCGTCGGCGACGACGATGACCTGCACGTCCTGGCGCTTCTCGATCTCGCTGAGCTGCGCGCGCTTTTCGTTGACGAGGAAGTTGGCCACCGATGGCGGCGCCTGCACGAGCACCTGGCCCGTGCTGTCCTTCATCGCGTGTTCCTCGACGAGGCGCAGCGCCGACAGCGACAGCGATTCGATGCTGCGGATGCGGCCGTGGCCGTCGCAGCGCGGGCAGACGATCTGGGTCGCCTCGCCGAGCGACGGGCGCAGGCGCTGGCGCGACAGTTCGAGCAGGCCGAAGCGCGAGATGCGCCCGATCTGCACGCGCGCCCGGTCGACCTTCATCGCGTCCTTGAGCTTGTCCTCGACCTCGCGCTGGTGGCGCGGACTGTCCATGTCGATGAAGTCGATGACGATCAGGCCTCCGGCATCGCGGATGCGCAGCTGGCGCGCGATCTCGGCGGCCGCCTCGAGGTTCGTGTTGAACGCGGTTTCCTCGATGTCGCTGCCCTTGGTCGCCTTCGACGAGTTGATGTCGATCGCCGTCAACGCTTCGGTCTGGTCGATCACGATCGATCCGCCCGACGGTAGCCGGACCGTGCGCTCGAACGCGTTCTCGATCTGCGTCTCGATCTGGAAACGCGAGAACAGCGGCACCGTGTCCTGGTAGAGCTTGAGCTTGCGCAGGTTGTTCGGCATGACCTGCTGCATGAACTCGCGCGCGTCGTTGTACAGCTCCTCGTGGTCGATGAGGATTTCGCCGATCTCGTTGCGCAGGTAATCGCGCAGCGCGCGAATGATCAGCTTCGATTCCTGGTAGATCAGGAACGGCGCGGAACGCGTGGTCGCCGCTTCGGCGATCGCCTTCCACAGCTGGAGCAGGTAGTCGAGATCCCACTGCAGTTCCTCGGCATCGCGACCCATGCCGGCGGTGCGGATGATGAGCCCCATGTCGTCGGGGATCTGCAGCTCGTCCATCGCGTCCTTGAGGTTCTGCCGATCCTCGCCCTCGATGCGGCGCGACACGCCGCCGGCGCGCGGATTGTTCGGCATCAGGACGAGATAACGGCCGGCAAGGCTGATGAACGTGGTCAGCGCGGCGCCCTTGTTGCCGCGTTCTTCCTTGTCGACCTGGACGACGATCGACTGGCCTTCCTTGAGCAGTTCGCGGATGCCGGCCTTGTTCGCATCGACGCCCGGCGTGAAGTACTGCTTCGAGATTTCCTTGAGCGGCAGGAAGCCGTGGCGGTCGCCGCCGTATTCGACGAAACACGCTTCCAGCGACGGCTCGACGCGCGTGATGCGGCCGGCGTAGATGTTGGACTTCTTCTGTTCGCGGGAGGGGATCTCGATGTCGAGATCGAACAAGGTCTGGCCATCGACGATGGCCACACGCAACTCTTCACGCTGAGTTGCGTTGATCAACATGCGCTTCATTTTTTTGTTGTCCCTTCGAGGCGCTCGAACCGCTGCCGCGCGTGGCCGCGCTGCCCGAAGGCGTCGCGTCGCGCGATCCGGTTGGACCGGAGTACCGGCCGCGGGAGCGCCTGTTGTATTAAATTGCCGACGCTTTCCGGGCGCCGGCGCTCATTTGGTGCATGCGAGTCTGGCGACCCTTTGCCATCGCGGGGACGGCAAGCAATCTCCAATTCGAACCGTTACGATGCCCGGGCTTGCAACCTGCGCGACGCCCCGACAGGGATCCGGCGGCAGGGCCCGAGCGGGCGAAACGGACGAATGCGCCATGGATGCCTCCGGTTCCCCTGCATGAGCCGGGGCCGGCGAGCGGCGCGATACGCCCGCCGAGTGTACCAGCCGGAGACCTTTTTTCAATGAAGACACAGACTTCGGCGAATGTTCGCGAGCCGGCCTCCACTGGCGTGCAGGTCGTCAGGGTCGATGCCGAGCGCGCCGGCCAGCGCATCGACAATTTCCTCGCCGGCCGCCTCAAGGGCGTCCCGCGCAGCCTGATCTACCGGATCCTGCGCACCGGGCAGGTCCGCATCAACGGCCGGCGGGCCAAGCCCGACAACCGTCTCGAGGACGGCGACGAGGTGCGTATCCCGCCCGTGCGGGTGGCTGAACGGAGTGACCCGGGGACGCCACCGGGCAGCCAGCTCGTGCGCATCGACGCGGCGATCATCCACGAGGATCGCGAGTTCGTCGTGCTCGACAAGCCGAGCGGGATGGCCAGCCATGGCGGCAGCGGGGTCAGCTTCGGCGCAATCGAACTGCTGCGCGCGGCGCGCCCGAAAGACGCGCTCGAACTCGTCCATCGGCTCGATCGCGATACCAGCGGCGTACTCGTGTTCGCGCGCAAGCGTTCGGCGCTGACCGCACTGCAGGCTGAAATCCGTGAGGGTCGGGCGACCAAGCGCTATCTCGCCCTGCTCGGCGGCCACTTGCCGCAGGCGCGCATGACGGTCGACCAGCCGCTGCGCAAGTTCGTCCTGCAGGGCGGCGAGCGCATGGTGCGTGTCGATCCGGAAGGCAAGGCCTCGGTTTCCCACCTGATCGAAGTGGAGCGCTACGCGGCGGCGACCCTGACCGAGGTCGCCATCGAGACCGGGCGCACGCACCAGATCCGCGTGCATGCCGCACACGTCGGGCATCCGGTTGCGGGCGACGAAAAGTATGGCGAGCGCGAGCTCAATCGGGCGATGCGCGAACATGGCCTGAAGCGCCTGTTCCTGCACGCGGCGCGTTTCGAGTTCACGATCGGCGGGCGCGAGTTCAGTTTCAGCACACCGTTGCCGGCGGACTTGCGCGCGGTCGTCGACTCGCTTCAGAAAAGGAAATAGCGCGCACCGACTTCGGCCGAACGCAACCAGTCGACCGGCAACCGGGTGGCCAGCACGAGGCCGCACGCGGCATGGGCGACGATGTTGGCGAGCAAGGCGCGGTGCCGCTGCCAGTTCCAGACCCAGATCAGGCCGCCGAGGAAGGTGAACTGCATCAGCATCGCGTTCGGCGCGTGCAGCACGGCGAACGCGAATGCGGCCGCGGCCAGCGCCCATCCCGGCTTGCCTAGGACGCGCTCGAAGCGTTCGGCGATGATCACGCAGACGAGGAATTGCTGGACCGCGGCCCAGGCCAGGTAGCGCAGCATGCGCGGCGTTTCCGGCCACGCCCACGGCGCTGACGCCTCGCCGAGCGCAAACGCGAAGGCGAACGCGATCGCCACCGAGGCGAGCGCTACGAGCCAACCCTTGCGGCGCGCGCCGCCGGCCACCGGCAGCGGCGGCGCATCGGCGATCAGCAGGCTCGCGGCGTAGCCGAACGTCATCGCGAGCGCGGCGAACCAGGCCGGATCGGGATCGTCGCCGAAGCCGTTGCCGAGGACGAAGGCGAGTGGCACGACGAGCACGCCGACGAGTTCGGCCGCGGCACGCGTGTGTACGGACCGCGGCGGTCGCAGGCGCAACGCGAGCAGGGAGATCCCGAGCACGCCGACGCCGCTCCAGGCGAGTGCACGCCATCCAGGTGGGCGGGTCTGCGGAGGCGACGCGGCAGCACGGTCACGCACGGCGGGCCAGTCGCCGTCGCCGACGACGAGCGTCATCGGCTCGAGCGCACGGATCGCGTCGCGCGCCGCGAGCAATTGCTCGGGGCGCGACGCGGCGAACGGCAGGATCGCCACGGGCCATTTTCGTGGTTCGACCTCGTCGACGAAGTGATCGAGCGCGGCAGCGAACGCGACCGCGTCCGATGGCGCCGGCAGCATCAGCACCTGCAAGTCGCGCGGCGTCGGCGCGCTGCGCGGCAACAGCGCGATGTCATGCAGGCTGGCCCTGGATCCGGGTGGAAGGCGCAGGCCAAGGCGCAGCATCGCCGCACGTCGCGGTGGCGTCGCCGCGATACCCGCACAGGCCCATTCGAGTGTCGCGAGATCGAGCACCTGCACGCCCAACTGGCGCGCCGCATCGCGCGACGCGCCTTCGCAGAGTGGAGCCTTGAGCGTTTCGCGCACGATCACGGACGGTGTCATCGGCACCGGCGCGTCGAGCTCGACCCTGAGCAGCGGATGGCGCTGCAAGTCGATTGCGCCATGCAGGACGAGGCCGACCTCGATCACCTCGCTGCCCGCAACGAGCTGCAGCGCGCCGTCGGCGAATCGCGCTTCGGCGGCGCCGAACGCAGCGCCGGCGATCACTTCCGCGGCGCGTTCGAGCGGCCAGCGCAGCGACGTCCCGCCGTGCAGGGCAGTGCCGAGCCGGGTCAGCGCATCGCGTTCGAACTCCGCGCGCAGCTCCGCGCGCGCGAACAAGCCCAGGGCGACGAAGGCGAGCAGCAGCATGCCGGCGAAGGCGAGACCCGTGATCGCGCGCGCGAAACGCGGAGGCATCGAGCGCGGGCCGGGTTCAGGGCCGCTCAAGCAACTGCTCGACCTTCGCGGCGCAGATGAAATCGTTGAGCGAGAGACCGCCGACGTCGTGGGTCGAGTACGCGAGCGTGCATTGCGCATAGCCGATCGTGAGATCGGGATGATGGTCTTGCGCGTGGGCGATCCAGGCAACCGCATTGACGAAGGCCATCGTGCGGTGGAAGTCGTCGAAGCGGCAGGTCTTCGTGATCGCCGCGCCGTCCTCGGCCAGCGACCAGCCCGGCAGCACGGCGAGCAGGCCCTCGATCGCGTTTGCGTCGAGCGCATGCTCCTTGCCCTTGCGCGCGATGCAGTGCGAACGGGCGAGCTGGTCCTGGTTCATGCGGCGACTCCGGAGGCGATCGGAAGGACGCAAGTATAGGCACGGATGAAAAGCCGGCAATTCAGGACTAGAATGGTGCTGTTTCAGACGGAGCCATCACGATGATCGACCTCAGCGAATCGGCGCGCGAGCATTTCGGCAAGCTGATCGCCCAGCAGGACACCGACCAGCTCGGCATCCGCCTTCGCGCGATCGATGCCGGCACGCCGAAGGGCGACTGCCAGCTCGAGTTCTGCGAGCCTTCCGACCTGCGCGGCGACGAATGGGAGATCGACTGCGGCGCGTTCCTGATGTTCGTCGACGCGGCCAGCGTGCCGTTCCTCGATGGCGCGACGATCGACTTCACGCGCGACGCCGCCGGTGGGCAGTTGTCGATCAAGGCGCCGCGCCTGCGCGGGTCGCCGCCCGATGCCGAAGCCGGCGTGATCGAGCGCGTGCGTTACGTGATCGAAGCCGAAATCAATCCGCAGCTCGCTTCGCACGGCGGGCGCGTGAGCCTGCGCGAGGTCACCGCCCAAGGCATCGTCGTGCTCCAGTTCGGTGGCGGTTGCCATGGATGCGGCATGGTCGACGTGACCCTTCGCAACGGCGTCGAGCGGACCTTGCGTGAGCGTGTTCCGGAAGTCAGCGGCGTGCGCGATGCGACCGACCACGAGAGCGGCGACAAGCCGTACTACGCACGTCGTGCCGGTTGAGCAGGGCGCACGGCAGGGGACGGACGGGCTGAGCCTCGCTCCACGCGTAGAAGCGGCGACGCGCGATCACGCGTCGCGCATTGGCCTCAGTTCGCGCTGAGGTGATCGGAGAGATCGTCGAGCTTGCCGGGCATGGCGCTGTAGAACGCGGCGAGATCAAGGATGTCCTGGTCCGACAGCGTCGTGGCGAAGCCGGCCATGATCACGTTCTTGCGACCGCCGGAGCGGTACTCCTGCAGCGTACGCGCAAGGTAGTCGGCGTACTGGCCGGCGATGCGCGGGTACATCGGATCGATCGAGTTGCCGTCGGTGCCGTGGCAGGCCTGGCAGGCCAGCGATTTCTGCTTGCCGGCCTCGACGTTGCCCTTGGCAGCAAGTGCAGGTGTGCCGGCGGATGCGATCGCGAGCAAGGCCAGGGTCGCGACGCGCTTGATTTCGAAAGTCGGGTTCATCGGTCGGCTCACTTCGCGGTGTTCAGGCTGGACAGGTACGCAGCGATGTCGTGGATGTCCGCATCGCTGAGGCTCTCGCCCTGTGCGCGCATCGTCGGATGGTTGCGCTCGCCGCTGCGATAGCCGGTGAGCGCGGCAACGACGTACTCGTAGTTCTGGCCCGCGATGCGCGGCACGCTGTAGTTCGGATAGGCGTTCTTCCAGCCCGTCACGCCATGGCAGCCGGTACAGGTATAGGTCTTGATTCTTCCCTCGGCGGGATCCCCCTTGCTGTCCTGGGCCAGGACGGGGGCCGACAAAAAGGCAACGGCAAGCAGCAGCGCTCGGGTCATCTCGAAGCTTCCAGATCCGACGAATTCGATAGGGGAAACGGCAAGCGGGGGAGTATAGCGACTTGCAACCGATCAGGCAGCCGGCGCATCCCGTGCACAAGCCGGACGACAGCGTGACTACCGGCTCAGGACGCCGCGAATGCCTGCGCGTAGCCTGCGCGGCAACGATCCAGGCCCGATCCGGAACATGCATCGAGCCCGGCATCACTGCCCACCACCGGACGCCCGTGCAATCGGCGCTTGCAGTCATATGGTGATGTAGTCTAGTATAACACCATATCAACCCAGGGGCTCGTTCGATGTCGATCTGTTCTGCTTCGGTGGCGCGTCCGCTCCGGCTTCTGCTGCTGCCCGCGTTTGCGGCACTCGTGCTCGCCGCCTGCGGAGGCGGGGATGCCGGCAAGGACGACGAATCCAAGACCGATACCGCGGTACCGGTCGAGGCCGTCGCCGCATCGCGTCGCGCGATCAGCGCGAGCTACACCGGCGTGGCGACGCTCGAGGCGGACAGCGAGGCGCAGGTCGCGGCAAAGATCAACGGCGCCCTCGTCGCGATCTCGGTCGAGGAGGGCGACGAGGTCACGGCCGGCCAGGTGCTCGCAAGGCTCGACGACGAGAACCCGCGCCTCAACCTTGCCAAGGCCGAGGCGACGCTTCGCAAGCTCGAGAACGACTATCGCCGCTCGAGCGAGATGTTCGAGCGCAAGCTGCTCAGCGTCGAGCAGAACGACAAGATCCGCTTCGACCTCGAAACCCAGCGCGCCACCTACGACCTGGCCCGCCTCGAACTGTCCTACACGAGGATCACGGCGCCGATCGGCGGCGTGATCTCGCAGCGCATGGTCAAGGTCGGCAATTACATCCAGCTCAACCAGGCCCTGTTCCAGATCGTGAACTTCGACCCGCTGCTCGCCGTGCTCAACGTGCCCGAGCGCGAACTCGGCACGCTGCAGGTCGGCCAGGTCGTCGGCATGCGCGTCGATTCGATCGCCGAAGAGCGTTTCGAAGGCCGCATCCAGCGGATCAGCCCGGTCGTCGAATCGGCGACCGGCACGTTCCGCGTCACCTGCGAGTTCCGTGATGCGAGCAAGCGCCTCAAGCCCGGCATGTTCGGTCGCCTCGACATCGCCTATGGCCAGCACGACGACGCGCTCACAATCCCGCGTCCAGCGCTGATCGAGGAAGACGGCGAGACGGCCGTGTTCGTCGTCGTTTCCGGCGCCGAGGCAGCCGCGAAGGCCGCGGCCGCACAGGCCAGGTCCGATGCGGCGCGTCCGCCGGCGGCGAAGCCCGCCGAAAAGGACGCCGACGCGAAGAAGACCGACGACGCGGCGAAGAAGGCCCCGCCGGCCTGGGTCGCCGAGCGTCGCCTGGTCAAGGTCGGCTACGGCGACGCGGCCCACGTCGAGATCCTCGAAGGTCTCGGCGATGGCGATCGCGTGATCACGGTCGGGCGCAGCGCGGTGCGCGACGGCACCAGCGTGCAGGTCCTGGAGGGCGTGCAATGAACATCGTCGAATTCGCCACGCGCCGGCGCGTCACGGTCGGCATGACGACGCTGACCCTCGTCCTGTTCGGCCTGATCGCGCTGTCGTCGCTGAAGGTCAACCTGCTGCCCGATCTTTCGTATCCGACGCTGACCGTGCGCACCGAGTACGAGGGCGCCGCGCCGATCGAAATCGAGAACCTGATCTCGCAGCCGGTCGAGGAAGCGCTCGGCGTGGTCAAGAACGTGCGCAAGATCCATTCGGTTTCGCGCACCGGCCAGTCGGACGTGATCCTCGAGTTCACCTGGGGCACGGACATGGAAATGGCCAGCCTCGACACGCGCGACAAGCTCGACCTGCTGAGCCTGCCGCTCGAGGCGAAGAAGCCCGTGTTGCTTCGCTTCAACCCGTCGACCGATCCGATCATCCGGCTCGGCCTGACCGGCACGGGCACGACCGAGGGTTTCAACGAGGCCGAACTCAAGCAGTTGCGCCGCTTCGCCGACGACGAACTGAAAAAGCGCCTCGAGCCGGTCGCCGGCGTGGCCGCGGTCAAGGTCGGCGGCGGCCTCGAGGACGAGATCGACGTCGCCCTCGACCAGCAGAAGCTGGCCCAGCTCAACCTCACCGTGGCCGACGTCGTCACCCGGCTGCGCAACGAGAACGTCAACGTCTCGGCCGGGCGCATCGACGAGGGCAGCCAGCGCTATCTCGTGCGCACGATCAACCAGTTCGCGACGCTCGACCAGATGCGCGACATGCTGGTCAAAGTCGACAACGGCGTGCCGATCCGGCTCAAGGACATCGCCGACGTGCGCCAGGGCTACAAGGAGCGCGAAGGGATCGTCCGCATCGACGCCGCCGAGGCGATCGAACTGGCGATCTACAAGGAAGGCGACGGCAACACGGTGGCGGTCGCGACGGCGGTCAAGGCCGCGCTCGAGAAACTCAAGTCGACCCTGCCGGCCGGCGCGAAGCTGACCACGATCGACGACCAGTCGGTATTCATCCAGCACTCGCTCGACGAGGTGCGCAACGACGCGCTGCTCGGCGGCGTGCTCGCCGTGCTGATGATCTTCTTCTTCCTTGGTCACGCGCGCAGCACGTTCATCATCTCGCTGTCCCTGCCGGTGTCGCTGATCGCGACGTTCTTCTTCATGGGCCAGGCCGACCTCAGCCTCAACGTGATGTCGCTCGGCGGCCTTGCGCTGGCGACCGGCATGGTCGTCGACGACTCGATCGTCGTGCTCGAGAACATCGCGCGCCTGCGCGAAAAAGGATTGTCGGTCATCGACGCGACGGTCAAGGGCGCGAGCGAGGTCAGCATGGCGATCACCGCGTCGACACTGACCACGGTCGCGGTGTTCTTCCCGCTCGTCTTCGTGCAGGGCGTTGCCGGCCAGTTGTTCCGCGACCAGTCGCTGACGATCACATTCGCGATGCTGATCTCGCTCGTCGTCGCGATGACCCTGATCCCGATGATGGCCTCGCTGCAGGGCCGTTCGCCGCTCGCGTTCCGCGACGAGCCCGATGCGCCAGCGAAGGCACTGCCGAAGAACCGCGTGCTGCGCGTGCTCAAGCGCGGACTGAACGGGCTCGGCGAAGGCCTGTTCCAGATCGTCCCGCGTGGCTTGCTCGCGTTCGTGCGCCTGCTCGCGACGGCATTCGACCGCACGTTCGGCGTGCTCCTGCGCTTCCTCGGCCGCATCGTCCTCGGTGCCTACGACCGCGCCGCGCACGGCTATCACCGCATGTTGCCCGGCGCGATGGACCGGCCGTGGATCGTGCTCGGCGCGGCCGCGCTCGCGTTCGCGATCAGCGTTGTGCTGATCCCCTCGCTCGGCATGGACCTGATCCCGAGCCTCGCCCAGGGCCGTTTCGAGACGACGATCAAGTTGCCGCCCGGCACGCCGCTGGCCGAAACCGATGCGGTCGTCGCCGCGATCGAGAAGAAGCACGCCGAGGATCCGCACATCGCCTCGATCTACGGCGTCGCCGGAACCGGCACGCGCCTCGATGCGAATCCGACCGAATCGGGCGAGAACATCGCGCGCCTGCTGGTCACGTTGAAGCCCGGCGCCGGCAACGACGGCGAGCGTGCCGCGATGGACGCGCTGCGCGCGAGCCTCGGCACGCGGCCCGACAGCGAGGTGAAATTCGCGCGTCCCGCCTTGTTCAGTTTCGCGACCCCGCTCGAGATCGAGGTGCGTGGCTACGACCTCGAGGCGCTCACGGCGGCCGGAAACAAGCTCGGCAAGCTGCTCGCCGCATCGGACCGCTTCGCCGACATCAAGTCGACCGTCGAGGACGGCTATCCGGAAGTGCAGATCCGCTTCGACCAGGACCGTGCGGCCGCACTCGGCCTGACCACGCGCCAGGTGTCCGATGCCGTGGTCGGCAAGGTCCGCGGCGAAGTCGCGACGCGCTACAACTTCCGCGACCGCAAGATCGACGTGCTCGCCCGCGTGCGCGAGTCCGATCGCGCGAGCGTCGAGGACATCCGCAACCTGATCGTCAATCCGGGCGCCGAACGTCCGATCCGGCTGTCGGCCGTCGCCGACATCGAGGCGACCGAGGGCCCGAGCGAAATCCACCGCGTCGACCAGGAACGCGTCGCGATCATCTCGGCGAACCTGCGCCATGGCGACCTCGCCAGTGCGGTCGCCGAAGTCGAATCGATCCTGCGCGACAACACGCTTGCGGCCGGCGTCTCGGTCCACGTCGGTGGCCAGGGCGAGGAAATGGACGCGTCGGCGAAATCGATGATGTTCGCGTTCGGCCTCGCGATCTTCCTCGTCTATCTCGTCATGGCCTCGCAGTTCGAATCGCTGCTGCACCCGTTCGTGATCATGTTCTCGATCCCGCTCGCCCTCGTCGGTGCCGTGCTTGCCCTGAAGCTGACCGGCACGCCGATCTCGGTCGTCGTGTTCATCGGCCTGATCATGCTGGCCGGCATCGTGGTCAAGAACGCGATCGTGCTGATCGACCGGGTCAACCAGTTGCGCGAGGAAGGTCATGTCAAGCGCGAGGCGATCGTGCTGGCCGCCGAATCGCGCCTGCGTCCGATCATCATGACGACCCTGGCAACCCTGCTCGGATTCCTGCCGCTCGCGATCGGACTCGGCGAGGGCAGCGAGGTGCGCTCGCCGATGGCGATCACGGTGATCGGCGGACTCGCCGTGTCGACCCTGCTGACCCTCGTCGTCGTGCCGATCGTCTACGAACTGCTCGACCGCAAGCCCGATGCATATTACGTCGCGCGCGGCCAGCGAAAGGCGCATCCGGCCGGCGAGCCCGCGCTCGATCCGGTTGCGACCGCGGTCGGGAGCGCGCACTGATGGATTCCGTTCGCCCGAACCCTGCGGAGCACGCGCGATGACACTCGCCGAACTGAGCCTCAAGCGCCCGGTCACCGCGATCATGTTCTTCGTGTCGATGACGGTGATCGGCCTGCTCGCAGCATTCCGGCTCCCGCTCGAGTACATGCCTGACATCGAGGCCCCGTTCCTGTTCGTGCAGATCCCGTACCCGGGATCGACGCCGGCCGAGATCGAACGCACGATCACGCGCCCGGTCGAGGAGGCGATGGCGACGATTCCGGGTATCCAGACCATGAACTCGACCTCGCGCGCCGATGTCGCCGAGATCTTCATGGAGTTCAAGTGGGGCCAGAGCGTCGCGACGAAGGCGGTCGAGGCGCGCGACAAGCTCGACGCGATCCGCGCCGACCTGCCCGACGATCTGCAGCGTTTCTTCGTGCTCAAGTTCGCGACGAGCGACCAGCCGGTCCTGCAACTGCGCATCTCGAGCGACCGCGACCTGTCGAATTCCTACGAAATGCTCGACCGCAAGCTCAAGCGCCCGCTCGAGCGCGTGCCGGGCGTCGCCCGCGTCGAACTGCACGGCGTCGCGCCGCCCGAAGTGCAGATCGAACTGTCGTCCGATCGGCTGACCGCGCACAACGTCAGCCTCAACGACCTCGCCGCAGTGCTGCGCCAGGCGAATTTCTCGACCTCGGCCGGCCTGATCCACGACGGCGGTACGCGCTATCGCGTGCAGCCGCAGGGCGAATGGCGCTCGCTCGACGAAGTGCGCAACCTCGTGCTCGACGCGCGCGGGCTGCGCCTCGGCGACATCGCGGAAGTCAGCCTGCGTCCGGCCGAACTCGACTACGAGCGCCGCCTCGACACGCGACCGGCGGTCGCGCTGCAGATCAGCCGCGAACGCAGCGCGAACCTCGTCGAAGTCGGGCGCCTCGTCCTCGAGGAAGTCGAGCGCGCGTCGAAAGAGCCGGAGATGAAGGGGCTGCAGCTCTATTTCATGCAGAACCAGGCCAAGGGCGTCACCGATTCGCTGAGCGAACTCGGCAAGGCCGGCATCGAGGGCACGATCCTCTCGGTACTCGTGCTGTTCTTCTTCCTGCGCGACTGGCGCTCGACCCTGATGGTCTCGCTGGCGATCCCGGTCTGCTTCGTGATGACGCTCGGCTGCATGTACTTCCTCGGCATCAGCCTCAACATCCTCTCGATGATGGGCCTGCTGCTCGCGGTCGGCATGCTCGTCGACAACGCGGTCGTCGCGGTCGAGAGCATCTACCAGTACCGCGAGAAGTACCCGGACCGGCCGTGGTACTGCGCGGTCGAGGGAACCCGCGTGGTCGGCATGGCGATCACGGCCGGCACCCTGACCAGCATCATCGTGTTCCTGCCGAACATGTTCGGCGAGCGCAATCCGATCGCGATCTACCTGACCCAGGTCGCCGTGTCGATGTCGATCGCCCACCTCGCGTCGTGGCTGATCGCGGTCAGCCTGATCCCGATGCTGTCCTCGAAGCTGCCGGTGCCGAAGTTCATCGGCAAGGAGAACGCGATCACGCGCCTGCAGCGCCGTTACGAGCGCTTCGTGCGCTGGTCGCTCGCGCACCGCGGCCTGACCATGCTCGGCCTGCTCGCGTTGCTGCTGCTCAGCGTCGTGCCGATGACGCAGACCAAGAGCGACATGTTCCCGGCCGGCGAAACGCGTGATCTGTACCTCAACTACGACCTCAACGGAAACTACCGGCTCGACCAGTTGCGCACTTCCGTCGGGCAGATCGAGAAGTACCTGCTCGACCGCAAGGACGAATGGGAGATCCGCTCGGTCTACAGCTACTACGACGAGCGCGGCAATGCCTCGACGACGATCCTGCTGACCGAGGACGACGAAGCGACGCGGCCGGCGAGCGAGATCATGGACGAGATCCGCAAGGGCCTGCCGAAGCTCGCGATCGGCAACGTCAACTTCGATCGCGGCGGCGGGGGCGGCAACAACAACGGCATACGCCTCTCGCTGATCGGCGATTCGAGCGATCGCCTGCGCGAGCTGTCCGACTCGATCATCCCGGTGCTCGCGCGGATACCGGGCCTGCACGACGTGCGCCTCGCCCAGAACGCCTCGGATCGCGAGGTCGCGGTGCGCGTCGACCGCGAGCGCGCGCGCTCGTACGGCTTCAGCGCATCCGATGTCGCCCAGTACGTGTCGGTCGCGTTGCGCGGCGCGCAGCTGAAAGACTTCCGGCGCGGCGACACCCAGATCCCGACCTGGCTGCGCTTCCAGGACGCCGACGCGCAGAGCATCGCCGACCTTTCCGACTACAAGCTGCGCGCGGCGGACGGCAGCCAGGTGCCGCTGCTCGCGATGGTCGACGTGCAGACGCAGAACGCGGCGTCGAGCATCGAGCGCCAGAATCGCCAGACCGCCATGCCGATCCAGGTCAACGTCGACAGCGGCACGACCAATGACGAGGCACGCAAGCGCATCGAGGCCGCGATGGCGACGGTCAGCCTGCCGGCAGGGCATCGCTGGACGTTCGGGACGACGTTCCGCGAAGCCGACGAAACGGGCCAGCGCATGGTGTTCAACCTTCTGATCGCGCTCGTGCTCGTGTACGTCGTCATGTGCGCGATGTTCGAATCGCTGGTCTATCCGGCGGCGATCATGATGACGTTCGTGTTCTCGGTGTTCGGCGTGTACTGGCTGTTCTGGCTGACCGGCACGACGTTCTCGTTCATGGCGATGATCGGCGTGCTGATCCTGATGGGCATCGTCGTCAACAACGGCATCGTCATGCTCGTGCACATCAACCAGTTGCGCCACGATGGCATGCTGCGTGCCGAGGCCCTCGTGCTCGGCAGCAAGGACCGCCTGCGTCCGGTATTGATGACGATGGGTACGGCCATCCTCGGCATGGTGCCGTTGTGTATCGGCAACGTGCAGATCGGCGGCGACGGCCCGCCGTACTTCCCGATGGCGCGCGCGATCGTCGGCGGCCTCGTGTTCTCGACCCTGGTCACCCTGCTCGCGCTGCCGGTCATCTATTCGCTGCTCGACGACGGCCGCCGCTGGCTGCGCAACGTCGTGCGCGACGGATTCTCGGGCAAGGTCCTGCGCGCCCGTTCCGCCGCGCCCTGAGCCGGGCGGTGCCCGAGGAGTCAGTCGTTCGCGGCCGTGGCGGCGTCGATCGCGACATGGACGACGCCATCGCTGCCAACCCAGGCGCGGAACATGCCTTCGGTGTTGAACGGCATCGCGAAGCTGCCGTCGGCGGCCAGCACGATCGCGCCGCCATTGCCGCCGAGTCCCGGGATCTCGCCGTTGATGACGAACTCCGCCGCCGTGGCGACCGGTTCGCCGAGGAATTCGATGCGCGCGCAGATCGCGTGCGCGGCCGCGGCGCGGATGTAGAACTCGCCCCAGCCGGTCGCGGACACCGCGCAATGCGCATTTGCGTAGGTACCCGCGCCGATCAGCGGTGAATCGCCGACGCGACCGTAACGCTTGTTGGTCATGCCGCCAGTCGAGGTGCCGGCGGCGAGGCGGCCGGCGCGGTCGCGGGCAACCGCGCCGACCGTGCCGATGTACTGGGTCGGCCCGCCGCGCGTGGTCGCCGCGTCACCGCCGCGCTTGCCGAGCGCTTTCTGCAACTGCTGCCAGCGACGCTCGGTGCGGAAGTAGCCCGGCTCGACCGCTTTGATGCCGACCGCGCGCGCGAACGCATCCGCGCCGTCGCCGCTCAGCATCACATGCGGCGATTTCTCCATGACCGCGCGCGCGAGCTCGATCGGATTGCGCACCGTGCGCACGCCGGCGACCGCGCCGGCGCGCCGGCTCGCGCCATCCATGATCGCGGCGTCGAGCTCGTTGACGCCCTCATGGGTGAACACGGCACCCTTGCCGGCATTGAAGTTCGGATCGTCTTCGAGGATGACGATCGCCGCTGCGACCGCGTCGAGCGCCGGCTTGCCGTCGCGCAGCATCGCGTGTGCCTGTTTCGCGGCGCGCTCGAGCGTGACCCGGACTGCGGCCTCGATGGCCGGGGTCAACTCGGCGCGGACGACGCCGGCACCGCCGTGGATGACGAGGACCGGCTCCGTCGGCGCGGCCGACGCCACGCCCGCGAAGCAGATGCCGAATACGAGAGCCCTTGCATGCCGTTTCATCGATCGCGTCTCCGTCACCGTTGGCCGATGACAGCATACGTCGGGCGCCGGCGACACGCCTTGGCAACGTGTCGACCGGGCGTGCGGGCTCGTCTAGGCGAGATCGTCGAGCATGCGCATGACAGCCTGCTCGAAACGCCGGTCCTGTGCCTGCGCGGCATCGGCCGCGCCGCGCAGCCCCGAGTAACGGACGAGAAGGGCCTCGAGCTGCTCGAGCGGCGCGCCGGCGAGATCGCCGCGCATGCGCGCCGACAGCTTGCCAAGCTGCAGCTCGCGCCGGCGCTGGAGATCCTCGGCGGGCGACTCGATCCCGGCCAGTTGCTCGATCTCGATGACGCAGTCGCGTCGCGCCTCGTCGTCCCGGTCGTCCGCGCGCGGCCCGCTGGCGAGCGCCGCCTCGCGTTCCCGCATCAGCGGTTCGGCGATCGACAGCGGCGGCAGTGCAGCCCTTGCCGCTTGCATCGCAGGCGCGTCGCACTCGCCACGCTCGGCCCGGACCAGTTCGCGATGGTGGGCGAGCCAGGTGTCGAAGCGCGCGCGCCGCTCGGCCCGCTGGCGGCGACCGTGCGCGTCGCGCAGGGCCGCATGGGCGTTCTGGTGGCGTTGACGCAGCGCCGGATCGGCAATGCCGAGTGCGGACCATTCCGCATCGAGGCGAGCCACCTCGGCGCGCGGCGCTGCCTCGGCGGCTGCCGCCAGCGCTTCGAGCCCGGCGCACACGGCGGCGGCGGCATCGAGCGATTCGCGGTCGCGCGTGATGCGCTCGCTGCGTTCCTGGTCTGCCCGCGAGAACACGGCATCGACGGCCTTGCGGAACGCACGCCATTGCGCCTCATCGCGTCCACGGCGCCCGTTGCCGGCGGCCTGCCAGCGTTTCTGCAAGTCGCGTGCGGCATTCATCGCGCCGCGCAGGTCGGCCTGGCCGGCAAGCGCGGTCGCCTGTTCGATCATGGCCGACTTCGCCGCTTCGACGGCGGCATGCGAGGCGTCGACGCGCTGGTCGAGCGCCGCGAGTGCGTCCTTGAGCTTCTGAGCAAGGCCCTTGCGTTCGCGTGGATCGACGTCGTCGAGCATGCGCAGCCCCTGCGCAGCTTCACGGCGCAGGGCCGTGATGGCCGCCAACGGCTCCGTTTCGGCCGTCGCCGCGTTCGCGCGCGCGATCAGCTCCTGCAGCTGCCGGGAATGCGACCTGCGCAATTCGTCGCGCTTCTCGAAATACGGCCGGGTCGGTTCGATCGCGGCGCGGCACAAGGCCCGGAAGCGCCGGCCGAGGCCGTCGTTCGCGCTTGCAGGCTTGCCTTCGAGCTGATCGAGGCGCGCCCACTCGGCCTGCGCCTCGCGCAGGCGCGTGGCGACCGCATCCGGATGCAGGCCGCTGGCTGGCAGTGCCTCGATTTCCTCGCACAACTGACGGCGACGGTGGTTGTCGCTCCAGCGCTGCCACTCGGAGAGCCGCGCGTATTGCGCATCGGCATCGGCGAGGCGCGCGCGCAAGGCGGCCGGCAGCGCATCGCCGATGCGCCTGCGCAACTCGACGACGGTCGGCCAGCCGGCGTGTGCGGCGATCGAGTTGCCGGCCTCGAGCGCGGGTTCGACCGCGGCGAGTGCCGCGTCGAGCGCGGTGATCTGGGCCTCGCGCTCGGCGCGTTCGCGCTCGCGGCGTGCGGCGGCCGCGGCGGTGCGCGATTCGCGCCCGGCCTGGTCCGGATCGGGTGCCGGATCGGCCGCGACCGTCGTCGCGGCAAGCGGCATGTCGAGCAAATCCTGCACGCGCTGCGCGATCGCACGCACGCGTTGCGCATCGGCAACCTGCGGGCCGGCCGCGTCGGCGGCGGCGCCGGCCGCGAAACGTTCGGCGAGTCGTTCGAAGCGCAGCGCGAGCGCATCGCGCTGCTGCACCGCATCGGCGGCGGCAAGTTCGTGCTCGAGCGCGGCAAGCTCCTGGGCGACCCGTTCGCGGTCGCGTGCGCGCTTGCGCAGTTCGGCGACGCGCAGCGGATCGCGGCTCAGTTCGTAAAGCTCGCGGGCGGCGGCGTAGCGCGTGCGCAAGGCCGCATCGATCTCGCCGATGATCGCGTTCCAGGCCGCGTCGATCCGCTGCGCATCGCCGGCATCGCCGCCGCGCACGATCGCCTCGAGGCTGCTGCAAAGCGCGCGTGCGTGTTCGCGGACCGCATCGGCATCACCACGCGCGAGGCGCAACTGTTCGAGCCGGGCGGCGGCATCGCGGCTGGTCTTCTTGTCGCCCTTGCGCGCGCGTTCGACGATGCGCGCGAGTTGGGCTTCGTCGTCGATGCGGGCGAGCGCCGCTTCGCGCACGCCCGCATCGGCGTCGGCGGTCGCGCGCTCGGCGAGCAGGGCAGGACGGGACACGCGCGCCAGCGCGGCGAGGCGCAGCCCGGCTTCCGGCGCGCGTACGGCGACATGCTCGATCAGGCGCGGATCGTCCTGGGCGCGCAGCAGGCGCACGCGTTCGGCGATCGTCGGCGCATTCGCATGGGTTCCGGTCAGCAGGTCGGTCCACAGCGCCTGCGCGGCATGGCGCACGCCTTCGTCGCGATCGTCGATCGCGAGTGCCTGGGAGAGGCCGGGGTCGGCGAGGCGCCTGAGCGCGGCGAGGCGCACGCCGGCATCGGGATCCTCGCGCGCGATGCGCGGCAGGGCGGCCAGGAGTTCATCGTCGGGATCGGCGGCAACGGCGGCGCGACGCACGGCGTCGTCCTTCGATTGCCAGCGCGGTTTGGAAAAGAAGCGGCTGATGCCCATGGCGCTCGCAGGTTTGGGGGATGCTCAGAACAGGCGGGTCAGGATGTTGAAGCCGGCGATCCAGGTGCCGAACATCATGCCGATGTTGCTCAGCATGAAGACGAGCAGGGTGCGCGAGATGCGGTTCTTCCACCAGCCGGTCCAATGGATGACGTCGTCGCGAAGGCTGTCGAAGTCGGCGACCCGCGGGCGGTGCACCCAGGCTTCCACGGCCGCGCTCGCGGCGCCGACCGGAACACCGGGCCGGAACGGCTTGAGCGGCGCGACGATGAACGCGGCGAGTGCGCTGAGCGGATGGCCGCCGCCGGCGATCGCGCCGAGTGCGGCGCCGACGCCGGTGCAGAGGATCCAGACCCACAGCGCATCGGTCCCGAATTCGGCGCCGCGATAGAACAGCACGCCGATGCCGATCAGGATCGCGACGAAGATGCTGCCGAACACGATCCGCGGCCACGGCGAGCGCGGCGGCATGCGCGCGAGTTCCTGCTGCAGCGCTGCCGGGTCGCCAGCCTGCACGGGCAACGCCTTCTCGATGCCGGCAAGGTGGCCGGCGCCGATCACGACGAGCACGCGCCGGACCTCGACGCGCGCGGCTTCCTCGCGCAGGCGAGCACTCATGTAGCGGTCGCGCTCGGCAATCAGCGCCTCGAACAGGGCCGGCGATTCCTTCGCGAACTCGTTGAACATGCTGCCGAGCATGTCGCCTTCCTTGAGCTTCTCGATCTCGTTTTCCTCGACCTCCTCGCGCGAGAGCAGATTGCCGGCGAGGCCGGCGACGACGCCCATGCGTTCGAGGAAACCGACGCTGCGGATCGCGCGCTTGAGGGTCACGCCGACCACGCGATCGATCAGCCAGACCGGCACGCCGCGCGCCTCGGCGCCATCGATCGCAGCCTTCATCTCGGCACCGGGCTCGATGCCGAACTGCTCGGCGAGGCGGCGCTGGAAGGCCGACAGGGCGAGATTGGCGGCGACGAGGCCGGCCCGGCCCTGGCGGATGATCTGGAACAGGTCGAGGTTGCGGAACGATTCGGGGTCGCGCATCGAGGCGAAGCGCGGTTCGCAGAGTTCCACCGCGACCGCATCGAAGGTCTCGCGCGCGAGGATCTCGCGCACGGCCTCGACGCTCGCGCGCGAGACATGCGCGGTGCCGAGCAGGACGTATTCGACGCCGTCGCGAGTGACCCGCGCGATCGGTTGCGAGGCGAGGCTGTCACTCGCCGCGGCGGCGGCATCGGGCGGCGACATCGGGAGTTCGTTCAATCGCGGAAGCGCCGCAGCAGGTCGGCGTAGGCGTCGATGCGGCGATCGCGCAGGAACGGCCAGATGCGGCGCACGGTTTCGCTGCGCGCGAGGTCGATGTCGACGATCAGCAGCTCGCGTGCGTCGCTGCCCGCCTCGGCGAGGAACTCGCCTTGCGGCCCGGCGACGAAGCTCGATCCCCAGAAGCGGATGCCGCGGCCGCCGTCCGGCGATGCCTCGAAACCGACCCGGTTGCAGGCGAGCAGCGGCAGGCCGTTGGCGACGGCGTGACCGCGCTGGACCGTGATCCAGGCGTCGCGCTGGCGCGCCTTCTCGGCGTCGTCATCGGACGGGTCCCAGCCGATCGCGGTCGGGTACAGCAGCAGGTCGGCCCCGGCGAGCGCCATCAGGCGCGCGCCTTCCGGGTACCACTGGTCCCAGCACACGAGCAGGCCGAGCTTGCCGACCGAGGTCTGGATCGGCTCGAAGCCGAGGTCGCCCGGCGTGAAGTAGAACTTCTCGTAGAACGCCGGATCATCCGGGATGTGCATCTTGCGGTACTTGCCCGCGATCGCGGGCGAGCGATCGAAGACCACGGCCGTGTTGTGGTAGAGGCCCGCGGCGCGGCGTTCGAACAGGCTGGCCACGACGACCAGCTGCAGTTCCGCGGCAAGCGCGCCGAGGCGTTCGGTGGACGGTCCGGGGATCGGCTCGGCGCGATCGAATTCGTCGACACTCTCGTGCTGGCAGAAGTACGGCCCGTTGTGCAGTTCCTGCAGCAGGACGAGCTCGGCGCCCGCGCCAGCCGCTTCACGCAGGCCTGCTTCGATCGCATCGAGATTCGCGGCGACGCTGCCGCGGTCGGTCTCCTGCAGCAGGGCGACCTTGAGGATTCTGGAAGTCATGGATGCAGCACGAGGACAAATCGCGATGGTAGCGCGGATGTGGTGGCGCCGGCCGCGTCAACCAAGGGCGAGCGCTCCCGCCGGCACCTGCATCGTCAGGCAATGCAGGCTGCCGTTCTGCCAGATCAGTGCACGACACGGGACTTGCACGACCTCGCGACCTGGATGCGCGGCACCGATGATGCGCGCCGCGGCCGCGTCGGCAGGATCGCCGTAGGCCGGCACGAGCACCGCCCCATTGATGACGAGGTAGTTCGCGTACGAAGCGGCGAGGCGGCGTCCGTTGTCGAGGATCGGCTGCGCCCACGGCAGCGCGTGCAAGGTGTAGAGCTTGCCGTCGAGCGTGCGCAGCGTCGCGAGTTCGGCCTGCATGCGCTCGAGTTCGTCGTGGTGCGCATCCTCGCGGTCCGGGCACGACTGGAACAGGATCGTGTCGTCGGGCGCGAAGCGGGCGAGCGTGTCGATGTGGGCATCGGTGTCGTCGCCTTCGAGGAAGCCGTGGTCGAGCCAGAGCACGCGCACGGCGCCGAGCTTCTCGCGCAGGGTCGCGCCGATCCGCTCGCGCGTGAGGCCCGGATGACGCAGGTGCAGGCAGCGCCAGGTGGTGAGGATCGTGCCGCGTCCGTCGCTGTCGATCGCACCGCCTTCCAGCGCGAAATCGATGCGATGGTGCTGCGCCTGCGCGTTGAACAGGCCGCGTTCGACCAGGCCTTCGATCAGCAGGTCGTCGCGCGAGGCCTCGAACTTGCCGCCCCAGCCGGTGAAGCGGAAATCGTTGACGACGATCTGCTTGCCGTCGGTCAGCGTGATCGGTCCCGAGTCGCGCAGCCAGGTGTCGTCATACGGGATCTCGACGAAGTGGACGCGCGACCGGTCGAGCCCTGCGGCATCAAGCTGGGCGCTTGCCCGTTCGCGGACCGCCGCGTCGGCGACACAGACCACGGCGTGGCCGAAGCGCGCGATCGCGCCGACGAGGGCTACATAGCTTGCTTCGACCGCGTCGAGCCGGTCGGCCCAGTCGGTGCCGGCGTGCGGCCACGCCACGAGGATTGCCGATTGCGGTTCCCATTCGGCGGGCAGGCGGAGCGTCGAGTCGTTCATCGCGGCGGCTTCCTTCTCGAGAGTGCGGGCGGGAGCGTAGCCCATCCGGACGCGTCGACGTCGACCGCGGTCGGGCTGCGCTGCGCGTTGCGTACGCGGCATTCTAGCCACGCACGGCTAGCATTTCCCCGCGCGCACGAACGATCATCCGCGCAACAGCGCGTCAATCCCGGATCGACAAGGGGTGGCAGTCGGCATGCAGGAGCCGACTGCGGACGTGGAACCGGTTCAGGCGCCGTCGCGGACGCTGTGGATCACGCGGTCACGTTCGAAATACACCGTGAATCCCTGATAGCGCCAGCGATTAATCGGGGGCTGGCGCGGTGCGCCGCCGCCGACGGTCGGCATCTTGTCGAGCGGAGCGCCATAGCGGCGTTCGACCTGGGCCATGCTGAGCCCGCGCACCGGCGCATCGACGCCGCGCACGACGGTGTTGCCAAGCGTCACCGACTCGGCCTGGGCGGCCGGCGCGCAGACCAGCGCTGCGCTGGCGAATGCCACGCCAGCAAGAATGGACTTCAAGTTCATCGCCGAACCTCCTGATCTTGATGGGTGAAATCGCAGCTGTGGGCTTTGTAGCAGATGTCGGAGCCGTGTTCCATGACGCCGCGCGCGATTCGCGGGCCGGCAACGAAAAAGGCCGCTTGCGCGGCCTTTCCGGGGTGAACTGCGGCGAGCCGCCTCAGCGCTGGCGCGCCTTGAATCGCGGGTTGCTCTTGCAGATCACGAAAACCTTGCCGCGCCGGCGCACGACCTTGCAATCGCGGTGACGGCTCTTGGCGGACTTGAGCGAAGAAAGCACTTTCATGGATGTGACCTCGGGGCGATCGGGCTGCGCAAAGCGCGGCAGTATAGCGAAACGGTTTTCCTTTGCAAAGCAGGGACTTCACGGACCCTGTACGCGACGCCGCTGCTCCCGCGCGTTTTCCGGTGGGTCGAACCGCCGAAGGCGATTCAGCCATCGCGCCCATGCCGGCATCCGCTTGATATCGCGGGCGATCAGGCCGACCTTGTGTTGTCGATGCCGCCGACCGGATGCCCGTGAACTTCGACAACGCCTTCGTCCGCGACCTGCCGGCCGACCCTGAAAGCGGCCCGCGCCTGCGCGAGGTGCGTGGCGCGCTGTATTCACGGGTCGCGCCGACCCCGGTTGCCGCGCCACGCCTCATTGCCCATTCGGCCGAAGTCGCGCGCCTGCTCGGCCTCGACGAGGCCGAGATCGCCGATCCACAGTTCGCCCGCGTGTTCGGCGGCAACGCGCTGCTGCCCGGCATGCAGCCGTTCGCGAGCGTTTACGGCGGACACCAGTTCGGGCACTGGGCCGGCCAGCTCGGCGATGGCCGCGCGATCTCGCTCGGGGAAGTCGTCAATCCGGCCGGCCAGCGCTCGGAACTCCAGCTCAAGGGGGCAGGGCCGACGCCGTACTCGCGGCATGCCGACGGACGCGCCGTGCTGCGCTCGTCGGTCCGGGAATTCCTCTGCAGCGAGGCGATGCATCACCTCGGCGTGCCGACGACGCGTGCGCTGAGCCTCGTCGCGACGGGTGAAACGGTCATGCGCGACATGTTCTACGACGGCCATCCGAAAGCCGAGCCCGGCGCGATCGTCTGCCGCGTGGCGCCGTCGTTCATCCGCTTCGGGCACTTCGAGTTGCCGGCCGCGCGCGGCGAGGTCGAGCTGTTGCGCCAGCTCGTCGAGTTCACGATCGCGCGCGATTTCCCGCATCTCGAAGGGCGCGGCGAGGCACTTTACGCCGCCTGGTTCGACGAGGTCTGCACGCGTACCGCGGACATGGTCGCGCACTGGATGCGGGTCGGTTTCGTTCACGGCGTCATGAATACCGACAACATGTCGATCCTCGGCCTGACGATCGATTACGGTCCGTACGGCTGGATCGACGACTTCGATCCGGACTGGACCCCGAACACGACCGATCGCGAGCGGCGCCGCTACCGCTTCGGCCAGCAGGCGCAGGTCGCGCACTGGAACCTGGCCTGCCTGGCCCAAGCCCTGGCGCCGCTGTTCGCTTCGGTCGAGCCGCTGCAGGCCGGTCTGCAGCGATACGTCGACGCATACCGTGCGGGCGATCGCGCGGTCATCGCGGCCAAGCTCGGCCTCGCCGAGTGTCGCGACGAGGACGTCGAACTGGCCCGCTCGCTGCATGCATGGATGCACGCGGCCGAAGTCGACATGACCCTGTTCCACCGCGCGCTCGCCGGGATCGACGTGGCGGCGCCGTCGCCGGACCTGTTCGCCGAAGCCCACTACGACGCGGCGAAGCGCGAGCGCCACGCGCCCGAGCTGGTCGACTGGCTTGCGCGCTACAGCGCCCGCCTCGCGGACGATCCGCAGTTGCCGGCGGCGCGCCGGGCGGCGATGAATCGGGTCAATCCGCGTTTCGTCTTGCGCAACTACCTCGCCCAGCAGGCGATCGACCGTGCCGAAACGGGCGACGAAGCCGCGATCGGCGAACTGCTCGACGTCTTGCGCCGGCCCTACGACGAACAGCCCGGCCGCGCCGCATTCGCCGCGCGTCGTCCCGACTGGGCGCGCACGCGGGCCGGTTGCTCGATGCTCTCGTGCAGTTCGTGAGCGCGCGGCGATGACATCGCGTTCATGCAGGCGCCGCCACACTGCGCGCTTCGTCGCCGCGAGGAACCGTGCATGAAGGCATCCCTTTTCGTTTCGATCGCGCTGCTCGCGGCCGTGACCACGGGTCCCGCGCATGCCGAGCCGGGCCGCGACGTGCGCGACGCGCTCGAACGCATCGTCGAGGCCGGCGGCTTCCACGCGCGCGTGCAAGGTCACGTGTTCGGCCCGGGGCTCGACCCGGTGTCCGGCGAACTCGATGTCGTCTTTCCCGATCGCGCCCACCTGCGCGGCGAGTCGATCGAGTTCATCATCGCCCCGGCCGGCGCCTGGGTCAGCGCGTTCGGCCTGTGGGCGCCGACCGATCGCGACCTGCTCCCGTTCACGGCATTCGATCCGGTTGAGATGCGCCGCGCGATCGCCTCGATCCGCGATGTCCGCGAGGTCGGCCGGTCCAGGCTTCGCCGTTGCGAGGCGCGCGTATACCGCTTCCGCGCCTCGGGCCAGTTGCCCGGGGCCGGAGCGGACGGCGAGGTCAGCCTGTGGATCTGCGAGGACAGCGGGCGGGCAGCGCGCCTCGAGGCGACCGGCGACGGCGGCGAACGCGTCGTCGTCGACTTCGACGATTCGCGCAAGCCGCGCGTCGACCTGCCCTGAGCGGCGCGGTCCGGTAGCGAGCGCCGCGCCGGCGCGCGACCATTGCCTTTGTCACATGACGAACCGGTCGGCCCGGCGCAGGATCGGGCTCCGGATTTCCCGGTAACCGGCCGGCCGCGCCCTGCGACCCGCACCTTGCCCGTGGAGCGTGCGATGGAAAGACGTGATTTTCTCAAGGCCGGCGGCATCGGGCTCGGTGCCTTGCTGCTGCCCACCTACGGGCGCGCGATCAGCGCCGAGGCGCTCGTGACGAAGCTCGATGTCGTGGTCAAGAAGCGGCTCGCCGATGCCGCGCTCGAGGCCGCGCGCGCGGCCGGGGCGACGTATTGCGACGTGCGCATCGGTCGCTACCTCAACCAGTTCGTCATCACGCGCGAGGACAAGGTCGAGAACGTCGTCAACACCGAATCGTCCGGAGTCGGCGTGCGCGTCCTCGCCGACGGCACCTGGGGCTTCGCTGCGACCAGCGAGCATGGCGCGGACGCGGTCGCCCGCGCCGCGCGCCAGGCCGTCGCGATCGCCAGGGCGAACGCGAAACTCGGCGGCGAACGCGTCCAGCTCGCGCCGGCCCGGGGCGTCGGCGAGGTTTCCTGGGCGACCCCGATCAAGCGCAACGCGATGGAAGTGCCGGTCAAGGAAAAGGTCGACCTGCTGCTCGGCGTCAATGCGGCGGCGATGGAGGCCGGCGCGAGCTTCGTCAATTCGATCCTGTTTCTCGTCAACGAACAGAAGTATTTCGCCTCGAGCGACGGTTCCTACATCGACCAGGACGTGCATCGCATCTGGGCGCCACTGACGGTCACTGCCGTCGACACCGCGAGCGGCAAGTTCCGCACGCGTGACGGCCTCTCCGCGCCGATGGGCCTAGGCTTCGAATACCTCGATGGCAACAAGGCCGACCGCATCGAACTGCCCGGTGGCGCCGTCTGCTACGGGCGTTCCTACGACATGCGCGCCGACGCGGTCGCCGCCGCCCGGCAGGCGAAGGAAAAATTGAAGGCGCGGTCGGTCAAGCCCGGCAAGTTCGACCTCGTGCTCGACCCTTCGCACCTGTGGCTGACGATCCACGAATCGGTCGGCCATCCGCTCGAACTCGACCGCGTGCTCGGCTACGAGGCGAACTACGCCGGCACGAGTTTCGCGACGCTCGACAAGTGGAAGTCGAAGGACTTCAAGTACGGCAGCGACCGGGTGACCCTGTTCGCCGACAAGACCCAGCCGCATTCGCTCGGCGCGGTCGGCTACGACGATGAAGGCATCAAGACCAAGCGCTGGGACCTCGTCAAGGACGGCATCCTCGTCAATTACCAGGCCACGCGCGACCAGGCGCACATCATCGACGAGAAGGAATCGCAGGGCTGCTGCTACGCCGACTCGTGGTCGAGCGTGCAGTTCCAGCGCATGGCCAACGTCTCGCTCGCGCCGGGCAAGGCGTCATTGACGCCGGCCGAAATGATCAAGGACGTTGAGAACGGCATCTACATCATCGGCGACGGCTCGTTCTCGATCGACCAGCAGCGCTACAACGCCCAGTTCGGCGGCCAGTTGTTCTACGAGATCAAGAACGGCAAGGTCACCGACCTGATCGAGGACGTTGCCTACCAGATCCGCACACCCGAATTCTGGAACGCCTGCAGCGCGATCTGCGGTGAAGCCGACTACCGGTTCGGTGGCTCGTTCTTCGACGGCAAGGGCCAGCCGCCGCAGTCCTCGGCGGTTTCGCACGGCTCGAGCACCACGCGTTTCGACGGCATCAACGTGATTAACACCGCGCGCAGCCTCGGCTGAGATGGCATTGGCCGCGCGAATCCGCAGCGTGCATGCCGTTCGCCACATGGCGCCGGCCCGCGCTTCGGTGACGATCGCGGCCTGCACCGCGCGTGCCGATGCCGCATCCTACGATGCAGGCGCAAGCCTGCGTGTCCCGCCCACCGTTCCGGCAGTTGGAGTCGATGATGGAAAGACGTGATTTTCTCAGAGCAGGCGGCCTCGGTCTCGGCGTGTTGCTGCTGCCCTCGTACGGGCACGTGGTCGCAGCCGAGGTTCTGTCGACCCGAATCGACGTCGCGGTCAAGAAGCGGCTCGCTGATACCGCGCTCGCCGCGGCGAAGGAGGGCGGGGCGACCTATTGCGACGTGCGCATCGGCCGATACCTGCGCCAGTTCGTCGTCACCCGCGAGGACAAGGTCCAGAACGTCGTCAACACCGAATCGACCGGCATCGGCGTGCGCGTGATCGCGAACGGCACCTGGGGCTTCGCCGCGACGAGCAGCATGACGCCCGACGCGGTGGCCAAGGCCGCGCGCCAGGCCGTCCAGATCGCCAAGGCCAACGCGAGCCTGACCACCGAGCCGGTCCAACTCGCGCCGGCCAAGGGCGTCGGCGAGGTTTCGTGGGCGACCCCGATCAAGCGCAACGCGATGGAAGTGCCGGTCAAGGAAAAGGTCGACCTGCTGCTCGCGGCGAATGCGGCGGCGATGAAGGCCGGCGCGAGCTTCATCAACTCGACGCTGTTCCAGGTCAACGAGCAGAAGTATTTCGCCTCGACCGACGGTTCCTACATCGATCAGGACATCCACCGCATCTGGGCGCCGATCAATGTCAGCGCGGTCGACAAGGCGACCGGCAAGTTCCGCAGCCGCAGCGGCCTGTCCTCGCCGATGGGCATGGGCTACGAATACCTCGACGGCAACAAGGAACACAAGGTCGAACTGCCGGGCGGCACGATGGGCTACACGTACTCCTACGATATCGTCGAGGATGCCGCGATCGCAGCGCGCCACGCCCAGGAAAAGCTCAAGGCGCCATCGGTCAAGCCCGGCAAGTACGATCTCGTGCTCGATCCGGTCCACCTGTGGCTGACGATCCACGAGTCGGTCGGCCATCCGCTCGAACTCGATCGCGTGCTCGGCTACGAGGCGAACTACGCCGGCACGAGTTTCGCGACGCTCGACAAGTGGAAGTCGAAGGACTTCAAGTACGGCAGCGACCGGGTGACCCTGTTCGCCGACAAGACCCAGCCGCATTCGCTCGGCGCGGTCGGCTACGACGATGAAGGCATCAAGACCAAGCGCTGGGACCTCGTCAAGGACGGCATCCTCGTCAATTACCAGGCCACGCGCGACCAGGCGCACATCATCGACGAGAAGGAATCGCAGGGCTGCTGCTACGCCGACTCGTGGTCGAGCGTGCAGTTCCAGCGCATGGCCAATGTCTCGCTCGCGCCGGGCAAGCAGAAGCTGACCCCGGACGAGATGGTCAAGGACGTCGAGAACGGCATCTATATCATCGGCAACGGCTCGTTCTCGATCGACCAGCAGCGCTACAACGCGCAGTTCGGCGGCCAGCTGTTCTACGAGATCAAGGACGGCAAGGTCACGAACATGATCGAGGATGTCGCCTACCAGATCCGCACGCCGGAATTCTGGAATGCGTGCGCGGCAATCTGCGACGATCGCGACTATCGCATCGGCGGCTCGTTCTTCGACGGCAAGGGCCAGCCGAGCCAGGTCTCGGCGGTTTCGCACGGCTCGAGCACGGCCCGTTTCAACGGCATCAATGTCATCAACACCGCCCGCAGTCTCGGCTGATCGCAGGAGAACCTCATGAGCATCTACAGCGAAACAGAAGCAAAGGCGATCCTCGACAAGGTCATCGGATTGTCGAAAGCCGACGAATGCACGGCGACCCTGAGCGGCTCGATCGACGGCAACATCCGCTTCGCGCGCAACGCGGTGTCGACCAGCGGCATCGTCAGCGACGCCCAGCTTGGCGTGCAGGTCGCATTCGGCAAGCGCGTCGGCATCGCGACGATCAACGAGTTCGACGACGCCTCGCTCGAGAAGGTCGTGCGCCGCGCCGAGGAACTCGCGAAGCTCGCCCCGGAGAATCCCGAGTTCATGCCGGCGATCGCCAAGCAGGCCTACAAGGCGACCGATACCTACGTCGCCGGGACCGCCGCGATCACCCCCGAATACCGCGCCAAGGTCGCCGCCGAGTCGATCGAACCGTCGAAGAAGGACGAACTCGTCGCCGCCGGATTCCTTTCCGACAGCGCACGGTTCTCGGCGATCGCCAACAGCAACGGCAATTTCGGATACCAGAAGAGCACGAACCTCGACTTCACCTGCACCGTGCGCACCGAGGACGGCACCGGTTCGGGCTGGGTCGCGCGCAATCTCGCCGACGTCGCCCGGTTCGACGCGAAGAGCGAGATCAAGATCGCGATCGACAAGGCCAAGAAGTCGCGCGACGCGAAGGCGCTCGAGCCGGGCAAGTACACCGTCATCATGGAGCCGGCCGCGACCGCGGGCCTGATCTCGTTCATGATGTTCGGCTTCGACGCGCGCCAGGCCGACGAGGGCCGCAGCTTCCTCTCGAAGAAGGGTGGCGGCAACAAGATCGGCGAGCAGCTGTTCGACCCGCGCGTGACGATCTACGGCGATCCGTCCGACACCAACTCGGCCGTGCTGCCGTGGGACAACGACGGCCTGCCGCGCGAGCGCATGAACATCATCACGAAGGGCAAGGTCGAGAACCTGCGCTACACGCGCTACTGGGCCAAGCTCAAGGAAAAGCCGGCCAACGCGATCCCGGGAAACCTGATCATGGTCGGCGGCGACAAGTCGACGATGGATCTCGTGAAGGGCACGAAGAAGGGCATCCTCGTCACGCGCACCTGGTACATCCGCATGGTCGACCCGCAGACCGTGCTGCTGACCGGCCTCACCCGCGATGGCACGTTCTACATCGAAAACGGCGAGATCAAGTACCCGATCAAGAACTTCCGCTTCAACGAATCGCCCGTGATCATGCTCAACAACATCGAGGAGATCGGCAAGCCGGTGCGTGTCGGCGACGACGAATCGCCGTTCGTCATGATGATCCCGCCGATGAAGATCCGCGACTTCACGTTCACGTCGTTGTCGGACGCGGTGTGACGTTCTTCCTTCTCCCGCCGGGATCGAGGCCCGCCCTCGGGCGGGCCACCTTCGCCCGCCGGGAGCAGGGAAGAATCGGATGACCCGCGCCGGATTCCTCCGCCTTCTCGCCGGTGCCGCGCTGTTGCCTTTCACAGCGCGCGCCGCCGAGCCGGGTTACGACTTCCGCTTTACCCGGCTCATGTACGAGTCGGGCGACTGGGATGTCGACCAGCGCATGCCGTCGAACCTCATCGATGCGCTGATCCAGTACACGACGCTGCGCGTCGATCCGAAGGAGCAGGTGCTGCCGCTGGCCGATCCGCGCATGCTCGATGCGTCGTTCTGCTATCTGGCCGGGCACAAGCTCGTCGAGTTCAATCCGGACGAGCGGCGCAACTTCGAAGCGTACGTGCGCAACGGCGGCTTCGTCTTCGTCGATGATTGCAACCACGACATCGACGGGCTTTTCGCCAGGTCGTTCGAGGCCGAGATGGCCCGCATCTTCGGCGCCGACGCGTTGCGGAAACTGCCGAAGAAGCATCCCGTCTACAGCAGCTTCTTCACGTTCGATGGCCCGCCGGCAACCGGCTTCGAACTGAATGGCTGGGGCGACGACCTCGTCCACGAGTACCTCAAGGGCATCGACATCGACGGTCGCCTCGGCGTGCTCTACAGCAACAAGGACTACGGTTGCGAGTGGGATTACGACTGGCGCAACAAGCGTTTCCTCGCCGAGGACAACACGAAGTTCGCGGTCAACATCGTCGTCTACGCGCTGACGGCGTGAATGTTGCCGCCTTGCGAGGCGTGTCGGACCTCCCGTTGCGCAGAATGACGATGTGCAGGTGCACGCGCGGCGAGGCGCGGCGATCATGGGCGCAGTTCCCGGCGGATACCGACGATGACCGATGCAACGACTGAACTCGAGGTCCGGCAACAGATCGAGCGCCTCGGGCGCCTCAAGGCATCGATCGCCGAGGCGATCGTCGGCCAGGACGAGGTCGTCGAGCAATTGCTGATCGGCCTGCTCGCGGGCGGGCATTGCCTCCTCGAAGGCGTCCCGGGGCTCGGCAAGACCCTGCTCGTGCGCTCGCTCGGCGAAGCACTCGACCTCGCGTTCCGGCGCATCCAGTTCACCCCGGACCTGATGCCGAGCGACATCCTCGGCACCGAGATCCTCGAGGAAGACCACGGCACCGGCAAGCGCTATTTCAAGTTCCAGAAGGGTCCGGTGTTCACGAGCCTGCTGCTCGCCGACGAACTCAACCGCACGCCGCCGAAGACCCAGGCCGCGCTGCTCGAGGCGATGCAGGAACATACGGTCAGCTACGCCGGCACGACCTATCCGCTGCCCGAGCCGTTCTTCGTGCTGGCCACCCAGAATCCGCTCGAACAGGCCGGCACGTATCCGTTGCCGGAAGCGCAACTCGACCGTTTCCTGCTGCACATCCGGGTCGGCTACCCGAGCGAGGTCGAGGAACGCGCGATCCTCGAGCGCACGACCGGTGGTGCCGGCGGCGGCGTCACCAAGGTCATGGACGGCGTCGAGGTGATCGCGCTGCAGAAGCGCGTGCGCGAGGTCCACGTCGGCGCCGACCTGCTGGCCTGGATCACGCGCCTCGTGCGCGCCTCTCGCCCGCAGGGCAGCGACATCGCCGAAGTCCGCGAGTGGGTGCGCTGGGGCGCGGGTCCGCGTGCCGGCCAGTCGCTCGTACTCGCGGCCAAGGCGCGCGCCCTGATGCACGGCCGCTTCGCGGCGACGCGCGACGACGTCAAGGCGCTCGCCCCGGCCGTCCTGCGTCATCGCCTGCTGTTGTCGTTTGCCGCGGAAGCCGAGCAGCGCAGTCCCGATGATGTCGTCGACGTCCTGCTGCGCGCGGTCGCCTGGCCGACCTGACCGCGGCGTGTCGACGATCCCGCCCGAACTGCGCGCGCGGCTCAGGGGCTTGCGCCTCGCCGCGCGCACGGCGGCCGGCGCGAGCGGTCTCGGCATGCACGCGAGCCGCAACCGCGGCGCCGGCCTCGAGTTCGCCCAGTATCGCGGCTACGAGCCCGGCGACGAGCCGCGCCGCATCGACTGGAAACTGCATGCGCGTTCGGACCGCTATTTCGTGCGCGAATCCGAACGCGACAGCCCGTTGCGGGCCTGGCTCGTCATCGATGCGACCGCCTCGATGACCCAGGCCGACGCGCGGCGCGCCGACTACAGCAAGCTCGATGCGGCACGCCTGATCGCGGCCTGCGTGATCGAACTCGCGATGCGCCAGGGCGACCGCTTCGGCCTGATCGGCCTCTCCCGAGCCGGTCCGGTCTTCGTCGATGCGGCCGGCGGCACCCGCCAGCGCGACCATTGCCGGCTCGAACTCGATCGTCTCGCGGGCGTCGGCAGCCTGCCGCCGGAAGGCTCGCTGCGCCCGCTCTGGGAACGCGTGCGCGCCGACGACCTCGTCCTGATCCTGTCCGATTTCTTCGATGATGCGCTCGCCGACCTCGCCGTGCGCCTCGCCGCCGCACGCCGCGACGTGCTGACGATCCAGCTGCTCGGCGTCGAGGAGCGTGATTTCCCGTACACCGGTGGACACCGGTTCCGCGATCCTGAAACCGGCGCCGAGCTGCGCGTCGATGCGGGCGCCGTGCGCGCGGCTTACCTCGAACGCTTCGCCGCCGCGCAGGCCGCGCTCGCCCGGCGCCTGGCCGCGGCCGGCGTGCGCCACACGCGCCATGTCCTCGATGAAAGTGTCGATGTGCCGTTGCGGCGCCTGTTCGGCGCACGCGGCATGGCCCAGGAGGGCCCATGAGTTTCAGCCTGCTGCTGCCGCTCGGGCTCGCCGCACTGGCTGCGCTCGTCGTGCCGATCCTGATCCACCTGATCCGGCGACCCGAACAGCACGTGATCGAATTCGCCGCGTTGCGCTGGCTCGACGAACGCGTGCGCCCGCGCCGCCGCCTGCGCCTTGATGAACTCTGGCTCCTGCTCGTGCGGCTGGTGCTGGTCACGGCACTTGCCATCCTGCTCGCCCGACCGGTGCTCGACCGCGATCCGCGCGCGGCGCGTGCCTGGATCGCGGTCGCACCGGGCGCCGATCTTGCGGCCGCTCGCGCGGTCCTCCCCCAGGACGCCGGCGAGTGGCACTGGCTCGCGCCAGGATTTCCGACGATCGACGCGCCGGCGCCGACCACCGGCGTGGCGATTGCCAGCCTCGTGCGCGACGTCGATGCGGCGCTGGCGCCCGAGGTCGGACTCGCCATCGTCGTGCCGGAAATGCTCGATGACCTCGATGCCGAACGCCTGGTCCTCTCGCGCGCGGTCGACTGGCGGGTCGTCGCCGCGGCGCCCGACCGCGCAGACGCGTCGGCCGCAGCGCCGCCCGCGCAACGCGCGCTGGCGGTGCAGCATTCCGGGGACGCCGGCGCAGCCCTGCGGTTCATCGACGCCGCGCTGGCCGCGTGGAATGCGGAACAGCCCGGTCGCTACACGGCCGACGTGCAGCCGGCCGGAACACCGCTCGCGCCCGACATGCACTGGCTGGTCTGGTTCGGCAGCGCCTTGCCCGCGGAAGTCGAAGCCTGGGTACGTGCGGGCGGGCGCGCCCTCGTCGTTGCCGCGCCATCCGCGGACGCGGACCGCGACACGGCGGACGCCGTCGTCTGGCGGAACGCGTACGGAGCCGCGCTCGCGCGAGCGCAGGCGCTCGGCGAGGGCCGCCTGATCCGCCTCACGCGCGCATTCGACGTCGCGGCGATGCCGGAACTGCTCGATGCCGATTTCCCTGATCGGCTGCGCGCGTTGTTCGAGGACGCGCCACGTCCGCCGATGCGCGCGCCCGCTGTGGCCGTCCCGCCACGCAGCGGGGCGATGGCATCGACGCGCCCGCCGTTTTCGCTGGAGCCATGGCTGACCGTCCTGATCGCCGGTCTTTTCGTGCTCGAACGTGCGCTCGCGATGCGCAGGCATGGTCGGCCATGAGTGCATCGCGGCTCGTCGAACTGCGGCAAGGACTGCGTCGGCGCAACGTCGCGCTTGGCTTGGCCGTCGCGATGCCGTGGCTCGCCGTCGTTGCCGCGGCCGTGTGGCGCTTCGTCGATGCGCGGATCGCGCTCGTCGTGTTGTCGTGCGGCCTGCTCGTGCTGATCGCCGCCCTCGTCGCGCGCGCACGGCGGATCGGCCTCGAACAGGTCGTGCGTGGCCTCGACACGGCGGCGCCGACGCTCGAGGACAGCAGCGACCTGCTGTTGCGCGATGCGTCGTCGCTGTCGCCGCTGCAGCGCATGCAGCGCGCGCGCGTCGGCCAGCGCGTTGCCACGATGGCGCTTCCCGATCTCGGCGGGCGCTGGCCACGCCGCCGCATCGTCGCGGCCTGGGCATGCGCCGCGCTCGTCGTCGTTGCGATCGGACTGTGGCCGAAGCCGACTTCCGGCCCGGTTGGACGCCCTGCGCCGGCACCGCCTGCCGCAATGCCAGCGACGGCGACGCGCATCGTTTCGGTGCGCATCGATATCGAGGCGCCGGCATACATGGCGCTTGCCGCGCGCAGCGAATCGCAGCTTGACCTGTCCGCGCCGGCCGGTTCACGCCTGCGCTGGCGGCTGCAGTTCGACAGCACGCCGGGCGAGGTCACGCTCGCGTTCCACGATGGCAGCACGCTTTCACTTGCACGCGCCGGCGACGCGTGGCTCGGCGAACGCGAACTGCTCGCCTCGACGCTGTACCGGATCGTGCTGGCTGATGCGCCCGCGCTCGACGACGACCGCCTGCATCGCCTCGACGCGCTGCCCGACGAGCCGCCGCGCATCCGCGTGCTCGAACCCGAGCGCACCTTGACCGTGCTCGATGGCGCGCAGCGGACCTGGCCGCTCGCGTTCGAGGTCAGCGACGACCACGGCATCGGCAGCGCGCGCCTGCATGTCACCCTCGCCCAGGGCAGCGGCGAGCAGATCAGCGTGCGCGAACGCGAGATCGTCGTGCGACCCGAGGCCGGCAACGATCCGCGCAACCGGCGCTACCGGCAGCGGCTCGATCTCGGCGCGCTCGGATTCGTGCAGGGCGACGACCTGATCGTGCGCCTGGCCGTCAGCGACAACCGCAGTCCGCAGCCAAACCTCGCGCGCAGCGCAAGCTTCATCCTGCGCTGGCCGGCCGATGTCTCGGTCGAGGCCGAGGGGGTCGAAGGCATCGTGCAGAAGGTGTTGCCGGCGTACTTCCGCAGCCAGCGCCAGATCATCATCGATACCGAGGCCCTGCTTGCCGCGCGCGCCACGCTCGATCGCGATACGTTCGTGGCGCGTTCCGACACGATCGGCGTCGACCAGAAGATCCTGCGCCTGCGCTATGGCCAGTTCCTCGGCGAGGAGTTCGAGAGCAATGCCGGCGGTGCCGCTGAAAAACCCGTGCGTGCGGACGACGACGAGGCGGAAGCCGACGCCGGCGACGCGCGGGCGGGCGCGCTTCCGGAGGGCCATACGCACGACGACGGCCACGACCATGCGGGCGCCGCGTTCGGCGATGCGGCCGAAGTCGTCGCCGAGTACGCCCACGTGCACGACCACGCCGAGGCCGCGACCCTGCTCGATCCGGAAACGAAGCGGATCCTGAAGGCGGCACTCGGCGAGATGTGGCAGGCCGAAATGCATCTGCGCCTCGGTGAGCCGGATCGGGCACTGCCATTCGAGAACCGCGCGCTCGACTACATCAAGCAGGTGCAGCAGGCTTCGCGCATCTACCTCGCCCGCGTCGGCCTCGAACTGCCGCCGGTCGACGAAGCGCGTCGACTGACCGGCGCGCGCGAGGGCCTGCGTGATCGACGCGCCACGCTCGCCGCCGCCGAGCGCTCCGATGCGCCGCTCGTCGCGTTCACGCGTGCGCTGGCGGCCGGCGACGACGTCGATCCGGCGCCCTTCGAGGAATGGCTGCGTACACGAGATCCGGAGTTGCCCGATTCACTCGACGTGATCGCCGCGCTCGATCGCTGGCGCCGCGAACCCGGTTGCGCGGACTGCCGCGAACGCCTGCTCGACAGCGTGTGGCCGCTGTTGCCGACCCCGGCCACCGGCACGCGGCTGCGTCCCCGACCCGATCCGGCCGGCGCGGCCTATCTCGACGCCTTGCGCGCGCAGGAGCCGCGATGAATGCGGCGCTGCTCGCGGCTTTCATGGTCGTGCTTGGCGCGACGCTCGCCGTGCTCGGCACGGCGCGCGCGCGGCGCGGGCCGGTCTTGATCGTGCTCCAGCTTGTCTGCGCCGTGCTGCTCTGGTTCGTGCTGTCGCCGCCGCTGCAGGACGCGGGCGGCGAACGAATGCTCGTGCTGACAGGCGGCGCCGGCGTCCCGGATGCTGCGTTGCGCGCGGACGCGGCGCGAGTCGTCGCGTTGCCCGGCGCCGACGCCGATCCGTCGATCGAACGGGTCCCGGACCTCGGCACGGCCTTGCGTCGCCATCCACGCACGACCCGCGTGCACATCGTCGGCGGCGGCTTGTCCTTGCGCGATCGCGAGCAGGTCGGTGCCCTCGCGCTTGACTTCAGTGCCGGGCCGCTGCCGCGCGGCGTCGCCGAAGTGGCCTTGCCCTCGTCGATCACGGCAGGATCGATCTGGCGCCTCGGCGGTCGCGTCAGCGCCGTCGATGGCGGCAGGGTCGAACTGCTTGATCGGGCCGGCGGCACGATCGCGAAGGCGATCCTGGACGGTGAAGGCCGCTTCGCGCTCGACGTGCGCGCGAAGGGCGCCGGATCGGCGGTGTACACGCTGCGCGTGCTCGATGCCGGCGAGGCCATGGTCGAGGACCTGCCGGTCGCCGTCGTCGTGCAGCCGGGCGATGGCGTGCGCGCGATGCTCGTCGCCGGCGCGCCGGACGCCGAACTCAAGTACCTGCGGCGCTGGGCCGTCGACACCGGCATCGAGCTTGATTCGCGCATGGCGCTGAGCCGCGGCATCGCGCTGCGCGATGGCGAACCACGCCTCGATGCGGCGCGTCTCGCCGAATCCGACCTGCTGATCGTCGACGAGCGCTCCTGGGGCACGCTCGCGCGCAGCGAGAAGCAGGCGATTGCGGACGCCGTCGATGACGGACTCGGCCTGCTGCTGCGCGTCACCGGCCCGCTTCCGGCCGCGGTCGCCGACGAATGGAACGCGCTCGGCGTCCGCATCGCGGCTGCCGATATCGCCCAGGGCGTCGAACTCGGGCCGCCGGCCGACGGAAGAACCGCAGCCGTCGCGGTCACGCGGCGGCCGATCACGGTCGACGTGCGCGACGGCCGCACGCTCGTCGCCGCCAGCAACGATTCCGCGCTGGCCGCGTGGCGCGCGCAGGGCCGTGGTCGCATCGCGCTGTGGTGGCTTCTCGACAGCCATCGACTCGTGCTGCGCGGCGATGCCCAACGATTCGGGAGCCTGTGGAGCGACGCGCTGCGCACGATCGCGCGCGCCCGCGCCGAGCCCGCGCCCGATCTGCCTTCGCTCGCGCGCGTCGACCGACGCAGCGCGGTGTGCGGGATTGCCGACGGCGCGGTCGTCGAGGATCCGGCCCGGAATGCGGTACCGCTCGCGCCCGATCCGGGTAGCCCCGGATGTGCGGCGTTCTGGCCCAGCGAATCGGGCTGGCACACGCTCGTCGACGGCGCCACGCGCCGACCGTTCCACGTCCTCGCGCGCGGGCAGGGAGAAACAATCGAACGCACGCAGACGCGCGACGCCACCCTCGCGCTCGCCAGCGCATCGACAGCGCCCGCGCCCACGAACCAACGCATGCCCGGCCCGCGCTGGCCATGGTTCCTCGCCTGGCTCGCCATCGCGACCCTGCTCTGGTGGCTCGAACGGCGCCCGCCCGCACCAGGCGCCGATCGAACGCCATGACCGCGTCAGGCGGGAGCCTGCGCTGCGATGCGGAGCGCGCGGCGGAAGTCGGTAGGAGCGCCCCTGGGCGCGAAAGCAATCCTGCGGCAGGCGACGATTCTCGCGCGCGATGAATCTTGCGGTCGCGACCGGGGTCGCTCCTACAACGCGATGTGTGCCTTGCGGAACCTCGACGAAGCGGAAACGCCGTCAGGGTGATCGAAGCCGGAACAGATGTCGGTAGGAGCGCCCCTGGGCGCGAAAGCAATCTTGCGGCGGGTGACGAATCTTGCGCCAGCGGAATCCCGCGGTCGCGACCGGGGTCGCTCCTACAACGCAATGTGTGCCTTGCGGAACATCGACGAAGCGGCAACGCCGTCACGGTGATCGAAGCCGGAACAGACGTCGGTAGGAGCGCCCCTGGGCGCGAAAGCAATCTTGCGGCGCGCGACGAATCTTGCGCGCGATGACTCTTGCGGCACGGTCCGGTCGCGACCGGGGTCGCTCCTACGACGCAATGTTTGCCTTGCGGAACATTGACGAAGCGGCAACGCCGTCGCGGTGATCGAAGCCGGAGCAGATGTCGGTAGGAGCGCCCCTGGGCGCGAAAGCAATCTTGCGGCGCGCGACGAATCTTGCGCGCGATGACTCTTGCGGCACGGTCCGGTCGCGACCGGGGTCGCTCCTACGACGCAATGTTTGCCTTGCGGAACATTGACGAAGCGGCAACGCCGTCGCGGTGATCGAAGCCGGAGCAGATGTCGGTAGGAGCGCCCCTGGGCGCGAAAGCAATCTTGCGGCGGGTGACGAATCTTGCGCGCGATGATTGTTGCGGCACGGTCCGGTCGCGACCGGGGTCGCTCCTACAACGCGGTGTGTTCCTTGCGGAGCGTCGACGAAGCGCCGCCACGGTGATCGAACCTGCCCAAACCCTGCGCCATTGCTGCGCTCAAGCCTGCGGTTCACCCTTTGCGACGACCGGTTCGGCGTGCTTCTGGCGGGCGACGCGGGCTTCGCGGCGGGCGATGTAGAGACTTGCGCCGACGACGATCGCCGCGCCGATCGCGGTGTAGCGGTCGACCGCTTCGCCGAACAGCAGCCAGGCGAGCGCGGCGACGACGATCAGTTGCAGGTAGCTCAACGGGGCGAGTGCCGAGGCGTCGGCCATCTTCAGCGCGCGCGTCCAGCAGTAATGACCGCCGGTTCCGAGTGCGCCGCACAGCACGAGCCATGGCCAGATGCGCAGTTCGGGCCATTCCCAGACGACGAGCGCGCCGGGCAGGGTCAGCGGCACCCACAACAGCGTCGTCAGCAACACGATGCGGTCGGGCGGTTCGGTTCGCGAGAGAAACTTGATGCTGATCGTGACGACTCCGCTCAGCCCGGCCGCGAGCAGGGCGACCAGGCTCGCCTCGCTGAAATCGGTGCTGCCGGGCCGCACGATGACGAGGATGCCGATGAAACCTGCGATCACCGCGCTCCAGCGTCGCAGGCGCACGACTTCGCCGAGCACGAGCACGGCGCCGATCGTGACGAACAACGGCGTCGAATATGACAGCGCGACCGCCTGCGCGAGCGGAAGGTGCACGAGTGCCCAGAACCCGGCCATCATCGAGACCATGCCGACCGCGCAGCGCGCGACGTAGAAACCCATCCGTTGCGTGCGCAGGATGCGCCAGCCATGCACGTGGATCAGCGGCAGGGCGATCAACGCACCGAAAAGGCTGCGGAAGAACGCAATCTCGAACGCGTGCAACTGTTCGGAGGCGTAGCGGATCGAGATCGCCATGATGCCGAAAAGGGTCGCGCTCGCAGCCATCATCAACACCGCACGGGCCGGCAGGGCGGAGGCCGGCGGGGCAGGCGGGATCGGCGGGATGTTCAAGGCTTGCGTTCGATGCGGTCGAAACCGGCGCGCATGATATCGCGTCGGCGTGTCCGGACGGCGCCTTTCCGCGGCGCGTTCGACATGTGCCACGCGGCCTGCCGACACCCTACAATCGCCAGGCATGCATTGCCGGCGGCAACCTGCGCGCCGCCCCATCCAAGGACTGGCCCCATGAAACCTGTTCCCGCGTTCGTCGTCGCCATACCGGCCCGCTACGGCTCGAAGAGGTTGCCCGGAAAACCGCTGCTGCCGATCGCCGGCACGCCGATGGTCGTGCATGTCGCGCGCCGTGCGCTCGAAGCCGGTGCTGCCGAAGTCATCGTCGCGACCGATGACCGGCGCATCGAACTTGCCCTCGCCGACAGTGGCGTCGCGGTTGCAATGACGCGCGTCGAGCATGATTCGGGCAGTGATCGGCTGGCCGAACTGGCCGCCCAGCGCGGCTGGCCGGACGACACGATCGTCGTCAACCTGCAAGGCGACGAGCCGCTCGCCCCGGCCAGCGGCATCCGTCGCGTCGCCAGCGCCCTCGCCGAGAGTCCCGCGTCGATGGCCACGCTGGCGACACCGCTGATCAGCGCCGAGGAACTGTTCGACCCGAACTGCGTCAAGGTCGTACGCGACGATCGCGGCCGTGCCCTGTATTTCAGCCGCGCCCCGATGCCGTGGCCGCGCGACGCGTTTGCCGCGAACCGCAACCAGTTGCCGGACGGCGTGCCATTCCTGCGCCATATCGGCATCTACGCCTACCGCGCCGGCTTCCTGCGCATGCTGGCCGCGCTGCCGCGGTCGCCGCTCGAAAAGGCCGAATCGCTCGAGCAGTTGCGCGCGCTCGAACACGGCCATGCGATCGCGGTTGCGCTCGCGCCGGAGCATTTCCCGGCCGGCGTCGACACGATCGAGGACCTGATCCGCGTCGATCGCATCGTCTCGCGCCTGCCGGACCGTCGGCGCGCGCGCTGACGGCGGCCGGACCCGCGCGCCAGCGCCGCGGACAAGCCTGTACTGCGGTTAGAATCGGGTTTTCCGCCCGAATTCGATCGCCATGAGCACGACCGTCCAGCGCCTGCAGTCCCACGACCTTTCGGCCGAATCGACGCCCCTGCGCTTCGTCACCGCGGCGAGCCTGTTCGACGGCCACGATGCGGCAATCAACATCATGCGCCGGCTGATCCAGGCGCAGGGCGCCGAGGTCATCCATCTCGGCCACAACCGGTCGGTCGAGGACGTCGTGCGCGCCGCCTTGCAGGAAGACGCCGACGCGATCGCGCTGTCGAGCTACCAGGGCGGCCACGTCGAGTACTTCAAGTACATGGTCGACATGCTGAAGGAACGCGGCGCGGGCCACATCCGCGTGTTCGGCGGCGGCGGTGGCACGATCACGCCCGAGGAGATCCGCGAACTGCAGGCCTACGGCGTCGAGCGCATCTACCACCCGAACGACGGCATGCATCTTGGTCTCGTGGCGATGATCGAGGATGTCGTGCGGCGCGCTTCCGGCGCGCGGGAACCGGGCACCGCGCACGGGAATTCGTCGAAGCGCGAATCGTCGGCATCGGTCGACATCAACGACGAGATCGCGGTCGGTCATGCGCTGACCGCGATCGAGGAAGGTCATCACGACGAACACCAGCTCGAGCGCCTGCGCAAGGAATGGCAGCTCGCGGCCGGCAAGACGCCCGTCGTCGGCATCACCGGCACCGGCGGCGCCGGCAAGTCGAGCGTGGTCGACGAACTGCTGCTGCGCTTCCTGCACGCATTCCCGGACATGCGCATTGCCGTGCTCGCGGTCGATCCGACCCGGCGCCGTTCGGGCGGCGCCCTGCTCGGCGACCGCATCCGCATGAATTCGCTGCGTTCGCCGCGCGTGTTCATGCGCTCGATGGCGACGCGCCGCCAGCATGCCGCGACCAGCGTCGTGCTCAAGGATTGCGTCGCGTTCCTCAAGGGGCAGGGCTACGACCTCGTCATCGTCGAGACGGCCGGCATCGGCCAGAGCGATTCGGAGATCGTCGACCTCGTCGATTTCCCGATGTACGTCATGACCAGCGACTACGGCGCGGCGAGCCAGCTCGAGAAGATCGACATGATCGACTTCGCCGAGCTGATCGTGCTCAACAAGTTCGACAAGCGCGGCGCCGAGGACGCACTGCGCGACGTGCGCAAGCAGTGGAAGCGCAACCGCGTCGCGTTCCAGTTGAAGGACGAGGACGTGCCGGTCTACCCGACGATCGCGAGCCAGTTCAACGACCCCGGCGTAAGCTGGATGTTTGCAAACCTGTGCCGCTTGCTCGGCGAAAAGACCGGCAGCCACTTCAAGCCCACGATCGACACGACGCTCAAGGAGCCGCGCGCCACGGTCCTGATCCCCGGCGCACGCGTGCGCTACCTCGCCGAGATCGCCGAGCAGGGCCGCTCGATCAACTCCGGCATCGACAAGCAAGCCGAAATCGCCGACCGCGCCCAAAGCTACTGGCAAAGCCTGCGCGACCTCGAAGACCCGCAGCTGCCGAAGGCGCTGGACCTGTACGCGACCGATGCCCTATTCGTAGGAGCGCCCCTGGGCGCGACCGAAGGTTCCGACGTTGCCTCAAGTCCTGTAGGAGCGCCCTTGGGCGCGACCGAAGGTTCCGTAACCACCTCAGGCAATCCGGTCGCGGCCGGGTCCGCTCCTACGGGTTCGAGGCAGGCCGACCGCACGCTGCTGACCCTGCGTCAACGCTACAACGACGCCATCCAGTCCCTGTCCAACGATGCGCTCAAGCTTCTGCGCGACTGGCCACAGCGCCTCAAGTCGATCACCGACGAGGTCACCGAATACGAAGTGCGCGGCAAGGCGATCAAGGTCGACAACTACCGCGATTCGCTGAGCCACCAGAAGATCCCGAAGATCGCCGCGCCGACCTACCGTTCGTGGGGCGAGCTGCTCGTGTTCCTGCAGAAGGAAAACCTCCCGGGCAGCTATCCGTACACCGGCGGCGTGTATCCGTACCGGCGCACCGGCGAGGATCCGATCCGCATGTTCGCCGGCGAAGGCACGCCCGAGCGCACGAACCGGCGTTTCCATTACCTCAGCGTCGGCCAGCCCGCCGCGCGCCTGTCGACCGCGTTCGACTCGGTCACGCTGTACGGCGAGGATCCCGCGCCGCGTCCCGACATCTACGGCAAGATCGGCAACTCGGGCGTCAACATCCCGACGCTCGACGACATGAAGAAGCTCTATTCGGGCTTCGACCTCTGCGCGCCGACGACGTCGGTGTCGATGACGATCAACGGCCCCGCGCCGATGATCCTCGCGATGTTCATGAACTGCGCGATCGACCAGCAGGTCGAGAAATACCTGCGCGAGGACCAGAAACGCTGGGATGCGGCGCACGCGAAGATCGAAAAGCTGTTCGAAGGCCGCCAGCGTCCGCGCTACCGCGGCGACCTGCCGCCGACCAATGACGGCCTCGGTCTCGGCCTGCTCGGTGTCAGCGGCGACGAGGTCGTCGATGCCGAAACCTATGCGCGCATCAAGGCGCGCACGCTGAGCACGGTCCGCGGCACCGTGCAGGCCGATATCCTCAAGGAAGACCAGGCGCAGAACACGTGCATCTTCAGCACCGAGTTCGCGCTGCGCATGATGGGCGACATCCAGCAGTACTTCGTCGACAACGCGGTGCGCAATTTCTATTCGGTGTCGATCAGCGGTTACCACATCGCCGAAGCAGGCGCGAACCCGATCTCGCAACTCGCGTTCACCCTGAGCAATGGCTTCACGATCGTCGAGTACTACCTCGCGCGCGGCATGAAGATCGACGACTTCGCGCCGAACCTGTCGTTCTTCTTCTCGAACGGCATGGACCCCGAATACACCGTCATCGGCCGCGTCGCGCGGCGCATCTGGGCGCGCGCGATGCGCGAGCGCTATGGCGCCAACGAGCGCAGCCAGATGATGAAGTACCACATCCAGACCAGCGGCCGATCGCTGCACGCGCAGGAAATCCAGTTCAACGACATCCGCACGACGCTGCAGGCACTGTACGCACTGTTCGACAACTGCAACTCGCTGCACACGAATGCCTACGACGAGGCGATCACGACGCCGACCGAGGAAAGCGTGCGCCGCGCGGTCGCGATCCAGATGATCATCAACAAGGAACTCGGCCTCAACTTCATCGAGAACCCGTGGCAGGGCAGCTTCGCGGTCGACTACCTGACCGACCTCGTCGAGGAAGCCGTTTACAAGGAATTCGAGGCAATCAGCGAGCGCGGCGGCGTGCTCGGCGCGATGGACACGATGTACCAGCGCGGCAAGATCCAGGA
>CAZPLY010000020.1:0-62151 GCA_964587775.1 uncultured Dokdonella sp. | reverse complement strand
GCCGACCCTCGTGCTCAGTCGCGCCGCCCGCGCCGCGGTCAAACGCGGCGAGCGGCCGCGCAAGAAGACCGCGATCACTCTGGCCGAGCTGGAAGCGATGCTGGCGACCTGTGACGACAGCCTCGAGGGCCTGCGTGACTGTGCCCTGCTCTGCTTCGGCTTCTCCAGCGGCGGGCGCCGGCGCAGCGAGATCGCCGCTGCGGACCTGCGCGACCTGAGCCGAATCGGTGAAAAGGGCTATATCTACCGGCTGGAATACAGCAAGACCCAGCAGGCCGGCGTCACGGCCTCCTCCACACCGGACAAGCCGGTGCTCGATCGCGCCGCGCTCGCGCTGGAAGAGTGGCTGGACGCTTCGGGGATCACTGAAGGCGCGATTTTCCGGCGACTGTGGAAGACGCGGGTCGGCCCTGCCCTGTCCCCCGCCGGTTCGTACGCCGGTCGGCATCAAGCTGTTCGGCATCGATCTCGAGCAACTCGACACGCTCGCCACGGAGATCGAAGCGGTCGTGCGCGAGGTGCCGGGAACGACGAGTGCGTTCGCCGAACGCCTGACCGGCGCCTACTACCTCGACATCACGCCGGATTTGCGCAGCCTGGCCCAGTACGGCGTGACCTTGGGCGAGGTGCAGGATGTCGTGGCAGCCGCGCTCGGCGGCGAGATCGTCACCACGATCCTGCAGGGACGCGAACGCTTCAGCGCGATCGTGCGCTATCCGCGCGAACTACGCGACGACCCGCACCGTATCGCGACCCAGGTGCTGGTGCCGGTGCCCGGCGGTGCCCAGGTGCCGTTGGGCGAGCTGGCCCGGATCGAGGTCAGGAAAGGCGCGCCGAGCATCCGCACCGAAAACGCGGTGCTGGCCGCCTATATCTACGTCGACACGCGCGAGAGCGATCTCGGACGCTACGTGCAGGCGGCGCAGCAGGCCGTCGCCGAACAGGTGCAGTTCCCTCCGGGCTACTACGTGACGTGGAGCGGACAATACGAGTACATGCAGCGTGCCGCCGAGAAGATGCGCATCGTCATCCCGGTGACACTGGCGTTGATCTTCCTGCTGCTCTATCTCAATTTCCGCCGCGTCACCGAGTCGCTGATCGTGATGCTGTCGGTGCCGTTCGCACTCGTCGGCGGCATCTGGCTGATGTGGCTGCTCGACTACAACACCAGCGTCGCGGTGATCGTGGGCTTCATCGCATTGGCCGGCGTGGCCGCCGAAACCGGCGTGGTCATGCTGATCTACCTCGACCACGCGCTCGAAGCGCGTGCCGCGCAACGTCAAGCCGAAGGCCGCGCGCTGGATGCACGCGACCTGCGCGACGCGATCATCGAAGGCGCGGTCGACCGCGTGCGCCCGAAGATGATGACCGTGGTCGCGATCATGGCCGGCCTGCTGCCAATCATGTGGAGCAGCGGCACCGGCTCGGAAGTCATGCGCCGTATCGCCGCGCCGATGGTCGGCGGCATGGTGTCGTCGACGATCCTCACGTTGGTGGTGATTCCCGCGATCTATTCGCTGATCAAACAGCGGCAGCTGGGCCGGAAATCCGGATTGCCTGACCTGAAGCCACGAACCGGGTCGTGAGCGGGCACATGCGGCGTCGATCGACATTCGAGCACTCTGGACCGACGTGCCCGGCCGCGCGCGAACCGCGGGAGCCTTGACCCGGATCAGGGGGCGCACGCGCACGAATCGCTAATGTGGCGGGCTACCGCCCTGATGACGGATGCGCACATGACCGACCCGCGGCTCTATCCATGCTTTCTGGGCCCATATGCCGAGAACGACGGCCTGCTCGAACGATTGACCGTCGAGTTCCTGCGCGATCACGTCTACTGGCGGCGCAACTTCCATCCCGAGGACCCGCCAGCGATCCCGACCCATTCGGCGCAGTCGCCGGAGTTCATGGCCTTCGAGGCGCGCCTGCGCCGCGAACTGCACACGCTGTCGGCTTCTCTCAAGCGTTCGGTGCCGTTCCACAGCCCGCGCTATCTCGGCCACATGGTTTCCGACCTCGCCCTGCCCGGCCTCGCCGCGCAGATGCTGACCCTGCCCTACAACCCGAACAACGTCAGCGAGGATGCCGCGCCGGTCACGATCGATCTCGAGATCAAGGTCGGCCTGCAGCTCGCGCGCCTGTTCGGGCTGGTTGACGATCCGACACGCGCGGATTGCGCGTTCGGTCACCTGACGTCGGGCGGCACCGTGGCCAATTACCAGGCGCTGCGGCTAGCACTGGCGCTGAAGGCGTTTCCGGTCGCGTTGTGCGCCGTTGCACCGCCGGGATTGGAATTGCCCGACGATGATTGGGCCGCGTTCAATCTTGCGCCATCCGCGGCGATCGCGCTGCTCGAACGCTGGGAGGCCTGGCTCGCGTCGATCACGCCCGTCGCGCGCCGTGCCTGGCGCCAGCGCGTCGAGGACGAACGGATCGAGCAACTCGGATTGACCGGCTTCTTCGCGCGCCACCCCGACTTGTCGCCGCCGTTCGTGCTCGCACCGGCCACCGCGCACTACTCATGGCGCAAGGGCATGACCCTGCTCGGGCTCGGACGCGAACACCTGCTGCAGGTGCCCGAACGTGGCATGCGCCTGGATGGCGAAGCGCTGGTCGAGATGCTGGCCGATCTCGCGGCGCGCCGGCGCCCTGTCCTGCTCGCGGTTGCCGTGCTCGGCACGACCGAGTTCGGAACCATCGATCCCGTGCACGATGTCGTCGCGGCACGCGAGCAGTTCGCGGCCCGCGGATTCGGCTTTGGCGTGCATGTCGATGCCGCATGGGGTGGATACCTCGCCACGGTTTTCCGTGGGACAGATGGTTCACTGCGCGCGCGCGATGCGCTGCTCGGCGAGCACGCACCGTTTCCGAGTGCGAGCACCTACGCGGCGATCGCCGCGCTCGCCGACTGCGACTCGATCACGGTCGATCCGCACAAGCTTGGCTATGTGTCATACGGGGCCGGCGCGTTCGTCTGCCGCGACCAGCGCGCGATGGCCCTGCTCGCCGAGGACGCCGACTACGTGTTCACGAACACGGCTGACGACGAAGGCTATTTCGCTCGCTTCCGCAAGCTCGGCAGGTACATCCTCGAAGGATCCAAAGCCGGCGCGGCCGCAGCGGCCGTCTATGTCACCCACCGCGTGCTGCCGCTCGATCACGAGAACTTCGGACGCCTGCCGGCCGAGACACTGCGCTCGACACGTGCGTTCCTCGCCGCCGCCGCGCGCTTCGCCGGGCGCGTGCGCGACGAGGCGACCGTCTGCGTGCCGATCGCGCCGGACAGCAACATCGTCTGCATCGCACTCAATCCGGTCGGAAATGCCGAGGTCGCCCGCATGAACACATTCATGCGCTCGCTGTATGCCGGGTTGCGCAGTGAACCGGGCCAGGCTGTCCAGAGCCGCGAGTTCTACGGCTCGATGACCACCCTGCGCAGCGACGCGCTCGGGGCCGAAGGCATGCGCCGCGTACTTGTCGAACTCGGCCTCGATCCGGCCACCCTGGTGCCCGAGCATGACGGCGCCGATCGGCTCGTGATCCTGCGCCACACGCTGATGAATCCGTTCCTCGAAGACACGGAAAACGACATCAGCTACATCGATCGCTATTTCGAGTATCTGGCGCGGCGCGTGCGGGTCCTCGCGAAGAATTAGGTCGGCTTCGTGCCCACGTATCGAGGCCGCGCACCGCCGATTGAAGGCCGAAACGCAACACCGGCCACGCTGACCCAAGTCAAGGCGCCGGTGGGCCTTGCGATTCGATACTGCCTGCAATGTCGATCACGATGAAGTCGGATGGCCTGGCACGACCTGCGTGGATTCCTGCACAAGCTCGAGGCCGGCAATGCCTTGCTGCGGGTAGCCGATGCCGTCGATCCCGATCTCGAGAGCACGGCCCTGTGCCAGTGCGTGCAGCGCGCGAACGGGCCCGCCCTGCTGTTCGAGCGACCGACCGGTTCGACCCATGCACTGCTCGGCAACCTGTTCGGTCATCGCAGCCGCATCGAGATGGCGCTCGGCGGGCGTCCGCTTGCATCGCTGCGTGAACTCGGCGAACTGCTCGCCTCGATCCGCGAGCCGCGTTGGCCGTCGAGCCTGCGCGATGCGCTGCGCTCGTGGCCAGAACTCGGCCAACTCGCCCATGTCGCGCCGCGCCGCGTGCGCGATGCGGCGTTCGAGGAAGAAATCCTCGAAGGCGATGCGGTCGATCTCGCGCGGCTGCCGATCCAGCGCTGCTGGCCCGGCGATATCGACAGGCTGATCACGTTCGGTCTCGTGGTCACGCGCGGCACGCGCCAGCCGCGACAGAACGTGGCGATCTACCGCCAGCAACCGCTCGCGCGCAATCGCGTGATCATGCGCTGGCTGCCGCACCGCGGCGGTGCGCTCGACCACGCCGACTGGCAGGCCGCGCATCCGGATCGGCCGTTCCCGGTGCTGGTCGCGATCGGCGCCGATCCGGCGACCCTGCTCGCCGCGGTCGCGCCGGTGCCCGACACCCTGTCCGAGTACGAATTTGCCGGCCTGCTGCGCGGAGAGCGCACGCGCGTGTGGCACAGCGCGCTGACCGGACTCGATGCGCCGGCCGGCGCCGAGATCCTCCTCGAAGGTTTCATCCATCCGGGCGATACCGGACTCGAGGGTCCGTTCGGCGACCACACCGGCTACTACAACGCGCAGGGCACATTTCCGGTGCTCACAATCGAGCGCATGTCGCTGCGCCGCGACGCGATCTACCATGGCAGCTACATGGGACGCGCGCCGCACGACGAGCCGTCGGTGCTCGCAATCGCCCTCAACGACGTCTTCGTGCCGATCCTGCGCAAGGCGTTCCCAGAGATCGTCGATTTCCACCTGCCGCCCGAAGCGTGCTCGTACCGGATCGCCGTGGTCAGCATCCGCAAGCAGTATCCGGGCCATTCACGGCGCATCATGATGGCGATCTGGTCGTACCTGCGTCAGTTCACCTACACGAAGTTCGTCATCGTCACCGACCCCGACATCGACGTGCGCGACTGGTCGCAGGTGGTCTGGGCACTCGCCACGCGCGTCGACCCGGCACGCGACAGCCTGATCGTCGAGAACACCCCGATCGACTACCTCGATTTCTCGAGTCCGCAGGCGAACCTCGGCTCCAAGCTCGGCCTCGACGCGACGCGCAAGTGGCCGGCGGAAACCTCGCGCGCATGGAGCGAACCGATCGTCGGCGACGCCGCGGTCGAGGAGCGCATGCAAGCCTTGTGGACGCAACTCGCGCGGGCCGGCGAAGCGGACGCGCGCGGATCCGGATCCGGTCGCGAGACAGCGAGGTCGACGCGGGCTTGACCCAAGTCAACGACAGCGGCGAGCGCGCACGCCGACCATGCAGCCTCATTTCCCTGGACGCGTCGATGCAACTCGTATGTCCAGCCGGCAACCTGCCGGCGCTGATGGCGGCGATCGACAATGGCGCCGATGCGGTCTACGCGGGCTTCCGCGACCAGACCAATGCACGCGCGTTTCCGGGCCTCAACTTCAGCGATGCCGACCTGCGCCGCGGCATCGACTACGCGCATGCGCGCGGGCGCAAGGTCTACCTCGCGCTCAACACGTATCCGGAAAGCGCTCGCCTGCCCGAATGGCATGCCGCGGTCGACCGTGCCGCCGACTCGGGGTGCGATGCGATCATCGCCGCCGAGATCGCCGTACTCGACCATGCCGCACGTCGCCACCAGCAGCTGCCCCGGCACCTGTCGGTGCAGGGATCGGCGACGACCCAGGCGGCGCTGCGCTATTACCACGAACGCTTCGGCATCGCCCGTGCGGTTCTGCCGCGCGTGCTCTCGGTGCAACAGGTCGAACGCCTCTGCTCCGCCTCGCCGGTGCCGATCGAGGTGTTCGCGTTCGGCAGCCTGTGCATCATGGTCGAGGGCCGCTGCCAGCTGTCGAGCTATGTCACCGGCGCGTCGCCGAATCGACACGGCGTCTGTTCGCCCGCGCGCTTCGTGCGCTGGATCGAGCACGACGATGGAACGCGCAGCGTTCGCCTCAACAACGTGCTGATGGACCGCTACGCCGACGGCGAGGCGGCCGGCTACCCGACCGTCTGCAAGGGCCGTTTCGAGGTCGGCGGCGAGATCTTCCATGCGCTAGAGGAACCGACCAGCCTCAACACGCTCGAACTGTTGCCGCGCCTGCACGCAGCCGGCGTCGTCGCGCTCAAGATCGAGGGTCGTCAGCGCGGCGCCGCCTATGTCGGCAGCGTGGCCCGCGTCTGGCGACAGGCGATCGACGCGCACGCGGCCGCGCCGCACGCCTGGCATGCGCGCGGCGACTGGCAAGCGACACTGGCCGCGCACGCCGAGGGCCACCAGACGACGCTGGGTCCCTACCATCGCGCATGGCACTGACGTGAAACTGAGCCTCGGACCACTGCAGTATTTCTGGCCGCGCGCGCAGACCCTCGCGTTCTACCGCGAGGCGGCCGGCTGGCCGCTCGACGTGATCCATCTCGGCGAAACCGTGTGCAGCAAGCGCCGCGAACTGCGCACGCGCGACTGGATCGAACTGGCCGACGAACTCGCTGGCAGTGGCAAGCAGATCGTGTTGTCGAGCCTCGCCCTGCTCGAAGCGGAATCCGAGCTGGGCGCGTTGCAGAGGCTGGTCGGCAATGGCCGCTTCCTCGTCGAGGCGAACGACATGTCGGCGGTCCAATTGTGCCGGGAACGCCGGATCGCGTTTGTCGGCGGGCCAACCTTGAACATCTACAACGATCGTGCCCTGCAGATGCTCTGCGAAGATGGCCTCGTCCGCTGGGTGCCCGGCGTCGAACAGGGTCGCGAGCAATTGCGCGCCGTGCGCGACGGCATGCAGGCGGCCGGCACGCCGATGCCGGAGCTCGAGATCATCGCCTGGGGTCGCCTGCCGCTCGCGTATTCGGCGCGCTGCTTCACCGCGCGTGCGCTCGACGTCGCCAAGGACCAGTGTGGCTTCCGCTGCATCGAGCATCCCGACGGTCTCGCCCTCGACACGCGCGAAGGCCAGTCGTTCCTGCGCATCAACGGTATCCAGGTGCTCGGCCGCGAGCCGAGCGACCTCGGACCGGAACTCCCGGAATTGCGTGCCATCGGCGTTGACCTGCTGCGCCTCTATCCGCAGGTCGACGGCATGGCGGAAATCGTCGCCCACTTCGATGCCGCGCGGCAGGCTGGCGAACCGCCGTCGCGACTCGGCGAACGCAACGGATACTGGCATGGCGATCCCGGCATGGCCGGGGTCGGGGAACGGGCAGCGGGCTAATCGGCCGCGTCGGCGGCGAGGCCGGCGAACACGACATCAAGCATGCGCGAGGCGCCGCGCTCGCGCTCGTCGGCCGGCATGCGCGCGCCGCCCGGCAAGAGGTCGCTGACGACGAGCACGGACAGCGCACAGAAACCCTCGCGCGCCGCGACCCCGTACAGGCCGGCCGATTCCATTTCGATTGCAGCGATGCGATGGCGTTGCAGGCGGGCCAGCAGGCCCGGATCGCCGTCATGGAAGCAGTCGGTGCTGAACACGTGGGCAACGCGCGTAGGCAAGCCGCGCGCACCCGCTGCGTCGACCATGGCGCGGAGCAGGCCGAAGTCGGCACAGGCGGAAAAATCGTGCTCGCCGAAATTGAGCCGGTTGAAGCGCGAATCGGTACTCGCCGCCTGGGCGAACAGGACCGTGCCGAGCGCGAGATCGCCAATGCCGCCGCAGGTACCGATGCGCACGATCCGGCGCACGCCGTACTCGCGCGCGAGTTCGGTCGCGTAGATCGCGCAGGACGGGATGCCCATGCCGCTGCCGATCACCGACACGCGCTGGCCATGCCGGTAGCCGGTGTAGCCGAGCATGTTGCGGCGCGTGTTGATCTCGCGCACGTCCTCGAGGAACGCACCGGCGACATGCCGGGCACGCAAGGGATCGCCTGGCAGCAGGACGGTATCGGCGATCGCGCCCGCATCGGCGTCGAGATGCGCAGTGGCCATCAGGTTTGCTCCAGGGCAGCGAGGATCGTGTCGAACAGGCCGCTCGCGCCGATGCGGAAATGCGCCGGGTCGATCCAGGCGGCGCCGAGGCGCGCTTCGGCGAGTTCGAGATACGCATCCGCATCGGCCAGCGTGCGCACGCCGCCGGCGATCTTCAGGCCACATTGCGCGCCGGCATCGGCGATCACGTCGAGCATCGCCGACGCTGCCTGCGGGGTTGCATTGACCGCGACCTTGCCGGTCGAGGTCTTGAGGAAGTCGACGCCGGCGGCGATGCCGAGCGCGCCAGCACGCCGGATCGTCGCCTCGTCATTGAGTTCGCCCGTCTCGAGGATCAGCTTCAGGCACCTGCCGTGGCATGCCTCGCGGGCACCGGCGAGTGCCTGTTCGACGCGGGCCAACTCGCCGCGCAGGAACGCGCGCCACGGCAGCACGAGATCGATCTCGTCGGCGCCGGCGGCGACCGCCTGGCGCGTTTCACGCAGGATGCGTTCCCCGTCGTCGCTGCCATCGGGGAAGTTGACTACGGTCGCGATCCGCACCGGTGTGCCGCGCAGGGCCCGGCGCGCGCCAGCAACGTGTTCGGGCCCGATGCATACGGCCGCCGGTGGCGGCGTCGCCGCGCGTACCGCCCCACACAACGCTTCAATGCGCGCCGGCGGGTCATGTGGTTCGAGCCGGGTGACGTCGAGCAACGGCAGCAGGCGTGACGCGATGGCGCGATCGGACATGGCCTTCCCCGACGGACAATCGTCGAAGGCTAGGCCGGCGCGGACGCGGTGGCCTTGACCTGCGACAAGCCAGGGCGGATTCGCGGCCTGCGACGCACTCAGGCGCGCGTCGCGCCCGGCTCGGCGAACACGAGCGTCGCATTGGTGCCGCCGAAACCGAAACTGTTCGACATGACCGCGCGGCAGCGCGCATCGCGGCTCGCGCGAAGAATCGGGAAGCCGGCCGCGCGCGGATCGAGTTCGTCGATGTGGGCCGAGCCGGCGACGAAGCCGCCTTCCATCATGAGCAGGCAATAGATCGCCTCGTGCACGCTCGCCGCTCCGAGCGAGTGGCCACTCAAGGCCTTGGTCGAGGACAGCGGCGGGATCGCCGCGCCGAACACCTCGCGCACGGCCTCGAGCTCGACGATGTCGCCGAGCGGCGTCGAGGTGCCGTGCGTGTTGAGGTAATCGATCGGGCCGAGCCCCTGCCCGTTCAGACCGGCAAGGGCCATGCGCATGCAACGCACCGCACCTTCGCCGGACGGCGCGACCATGTCGACGCCGTCGGAAGTCACGCCGTAGCCGACCAGTTCGGCGATGATGCGCGCGCCGCGCCGCTGCGCGTGTTCGAGTGCCTCGAGAACGAGGATGCCGCCACCGCCGGCGATCACGAAGCCGTCGCGGTCGAGGTCGTAGGGCCGCGAGGCGACCTGCGCGGTTTCGTTGCGCTTCGTCGACAGCGCGCCCATCGCGTCGAACTGTGCGGTCATGCCCCAGTGCACTTCCTCGCCGCCCCCGGCGAAAACGATGTCCTGGGCGCCATGGCGGATCAGGTTCGCCGCGGCGCCGATGCAGTGCGCCGAGGTCGCACAGGCCGCGGCGATCGAATAGGACACGCCGCGGATGCCGAACGCAGTCGCCAGCGAGGCCGACACGGTCGAGCACATCGTGCGCGGCACCATGTAGGGCCCGATCTTGCGCACGCCCTTCGCGCGCAACAGGTCGCCGGTCTCGATCTGCCACTCGGGCGAACCGCCGCCGGAACCGGCGATCACGCCGGTGCGCTCGTCGACGACCGCGTTCTCCGCGAGGCCGGCATCGGCGATCGCATCGCGCATCGCGACGTACGTGCAGGCGGCCGCGCCGCCCATGAAGCGGCGCAGCTTGCGGTCGATCGCGGCCTCGATGTCGAGCTGCGGCACGCCGGCGACCTGGCTGCGCAGGCCGAGTTCCGCATATTCGGGAATGAAGCGGATGCCCGAGCGGCCTTCGCGCAACGAGGTCGAGACCTCGCGCCGATCGATGCCGAGGCACGACACGATGCCCAATCCGGTGACCACGACTCTGCGCATTTCAGAATCCCGCGGTCGAGGTGAACAGTCCGACGCGCAGGTCCTTCGCCGTGTAGATCTCGCGGCCATCAACGCTCGTCGAGCCATCTCCTATCACGAGTGCGAGCTTGCCGCGCATGACCCGGCGGATGTCGATGCGGTAGCTGACGAGGCTTGCACCGGGCAGGATCTGGCCGGTGAACTTCACCTCGCCGACGCCGAGCGCCCGCCCGCGGCCCTGCTCACCGAGCCATGGCAGGTAGAAGCCGCAGAGCTGCCACATCGCGTCGAGGCCGAGGCAGCCCGGCATGACCGGATCGCCTTCGAAATGGCACTGGAAGAACCAGAGGTCCGGCCGGATGTCGAGCTCGGCGCGCATGATGCCCTTGCCGTAGCTGCCCCCTTCCGTCGCGAGCTCGGTGATGCGGTCGAACATCAGCATCGGCGGCAGCGGCAGGCGCGCATTGCCGGGTCCGAACATCGCGCCGTGCGCGCACGCCAGCAGTTGCTCGCGGTCGAAGGAGGTGGCTCGGCTCATCGGTGGTGGTCGGGCTCGAAAGGGGTGCGCAGCATCGCCGCGGGTACGGTGGTGCGCCTTGACTTGCATCAAGGGCGAATTTCCGTACGCCTGCGCAGGTTCGGTGCGATGCGCGGGTAGTTTCGCACGAGTCAGTGCGCGAGTGCGCCGGGCCCTGCGCAAACCGCTTGGCCACGATCGATGCGCCAATGCGCGTCGAGGCTGTGCCGGCGCTGCAGTGCCGCGCCAGGCACGGCTTCGGCGACGCGAGCCTGCCAGGCAGTGGCCGCAAGAGGACGCGGCTCGGCCGCCGCGCGGATTCCCGGCCCTCGCGCTGCGGACCGGCGAGTCGCCAGAGCAGTGCGCGCAGGCGGGTTTGCCCGTCGTCTGCGAGCGGGACCCCGCGTTCACGCAACCGATCCGGGCCGTGCCCAGCCGTGATCGTCGCCGCGCGCAACCGGCTTCGGGATCCTGGATCGGCACGGTCCGCTGCGGGGCGAGGATCCTGGCCGTATCGGCCATGAAGTGGACGCCGCACAGGACGGTCAACCCGGCATCGCAAGACGACGTCGTGCAGCGCACTCAGCGCAGGAGCGGCGTGCCGCGGTGCGCGGTGCGCGCCGCCTCGGCGAATTCGGCACTGCGATGCATCGCGATGCGCAGGCCGAGCGGGATGTCCTCCCATGGCAACTGGTCGAGCAGGTTGCGCGCGGTCAGCCCGAGCTCGGTGTCGCCGGTCAGGCGCAGCCGGCGCTGGAAGAACAGCGTGTCGGCATCCTCGCGCCGGCTCGCGAGCAGCATGAGATCAGTGACCGAGCCGCAGACGCTCGCCTCTGCCGCTTCGCCGGGCGCACAGACCCGCATGCGGCCGTCGCGCAAGCTCACGACCCAGCGCAGGTCCAGGTCGCCGACTTCGATGCCGATGCGACGTCCTTCGAGTGCGTCGAGCGCGCCGGTCGCGAGCGGCCCGGCAAGCACGCGCCGCATGGCCGCTTCGAGCAGGTGGGTCTGCCATGCCCGCGGGACATGGCGCACGAACGGGGCGACGCGCGCCGGCGGCGGTACGAGCCGCAGCCAGCGCCGACTCATCAGCGCGGGGAGTGAAGGTCGGTGCATGAGCGGCGCAAGCATGTCGGTAAGCGGCGCGCCCGCACCATGATCCAGATCAGGCGCGAGGCGGTTCGGCCCCGCCGCGATCGTCGCCACGCCCTGCTGGGCGCAGGCATCGGCGATCAACGCGGAGAACAGGCGATCGCTGCTCGACGCCGGCACGCCGAGACGCCATGCGAGCCGGCGCGCACGCGCATAGACCTCGCGTTCGCGGGCGTCGTCGCGGGCCGCCTGCCCTGCCCCGCGCTTTGCGTCGGCCGCGCGCGCCACGAGTCGCCGGCGCGCCGCGAGCAGGGCGAGCAAGCCGTCGTCGATGCCGTCGATCAGCCGGCGCACGCGCGCAAGCGTGGCCAGCCTTGGCGGACGCGAGGCCCGAGCGTTGTCATCCACGGCGGTCGTCCTCGTTCCGGCCGGCACGCGACGGCGGGCGGCACCCGGTGGCGCCCGCCGTGCGTGCCGGCATCCCGCCAGAATCAGGTGCAGCCGCCACAGCAGGTGCTGCCGCCGGACACATGCGCGGCGGCGACGACGATGCTGTCGAGCCCGGCATCGCGGATCGCCGCAGCCGACTGCTTCGCCGTCAGCATGCCTTCGATGCGCAGCTCGCCGCGCTCCGGATCCAGATGGACCTGGGCCTTGGCGTCGAGCGCCTGCAGGGCACGGCCAAGGGCGACGACCTGGGGTGCGGAAAGCGGATCACGGATGGTGTAGAGCACGATGCGACCTCGCGTCGGATGGAAACTGCGCGCATCGTGCGTTCCGCGCGCGCGGAACGCCTTGACCGACATCAAGCCGGGGTGTGCCTCGGCGCGTACGTGATCCGTCCCTCACCCGGCGGATCGCCGATCGCCGGCACCGTCAACACGGCCGCAAACCCGCCGCCTGGCGTACGCATGTTCGTTGTCTGGCCCTGATACAGGCGTGCGGCGAACAGATGCATGCGCGATTCGGAGGCATAACAGCGCACGTCGGCCTTCAGCGACAGTCCCTCGTGCACGATGCGCGCGCCAGGCGGAGCAATCCGCTGGGCCACATAAGGCGCCGCATGCAGCGTCTGCCAGACGCGTCGCGTCAGTTTGTCCCCTCGGTAGCTGCCGCGACTGCCGTAGCCGGTCGCCGGCTTGAAGAACCAGCGGTCGCGATCGGCCCACAATGCGTCGCGATTGTGCGCGTCGAGCACGACGGTCGGCGGGATCGCTTCGGCAAGTCGCGCGGCGGTGGCGGCGGCGACGCCGATCGCACGAAGCCGGTCAGCCGCGCCGAGTATCGCGAGATTCCGCTTGTCGGCAAACACCGCATGCGCTCGCGGGTGCGGGGTCACGGCGACCGCGTGTTCGCGATACGCGCTGGCGAGAGCCTGGTTTTCCGGATCCGCGAGCGCGAAGTCGGTGAGCCGGTTGTAGACCATGTCGATCGGGCCGTCGCGATCGTGCAAGACGCCTGACGTGTATGCCAGGTCGCCGGGCGGACGGATCACGCAGTCGACGCCGCGCCGCCGGAAAGCCTCGGCATACAACGCGAACTCGGGATACAGATACTGCTCGCGCGGCACGAGATCGACGATCGCGATGCGCTTCGGGAGCAAACCACGCTGCCGCAACGCATCGTCGAGCCAGGCGCCCGCCGCCGCCTCGATCGCGTCTCCGGCGCTGACCGACGGCGAACAGACCGCGGGTTCACAGGACTGCACGGCGTCGATCGCCATGGCGTTGAGCAGCAGGCCGCCCGGATTCGTGTTGATCTCGATCAGTTGCGGGCCGGCGACGGTGAGATGGAAGTCAAGGCCGAGCACGCCGCCGATCGATCCGGGGTCGTGTCGTGCGATCCGCGGTGCATGCCGCAGGACCTGGTCAACGTAGGACGCATGGCGGGCGACCTCGAACACGCCCCGTGCGACTCCGGCCATCACATCGATCGTGGCCTGTTCGACGAACAGCGCGTACGGCGAGAACAGGTGGGCGTGGATGTCGGCGTCAAGCGCACCGGGAATGCGCGCCGCGATGGCGGCGTGGATTCGCCCGACATCGACCACCTTGCATCTGCAGTCCCGATTGAGGTCGACGGCAGGCGTCGTCGTGCAATCGGGATTGCAGGGCAGCGCGGACGTTTGCATGGCTGGTTCCTTTCGGCAGCGGAAAGCCGTTCCCGATCCGTTCGATGATCGGGACGACGCGGCTTTGATGCGCCGCGGCCGAAATGATTCAACGATTCGCGTCGAAAGCCCCGTATTGCGTCGATTCGCCATCCCTAGTCGATGGCGAACTCGAGCAGTTCGACCGGCAACGGACCGTTGAGCCAGGCCAGACCGAGCAGATTGCCCGCGCCAGTGGAGCCAATCGATGTCGCAGCGCCGGTAGCCCGGTTGATCGTGTACAGCGTGTCGGTCGAGTTGTCGACGAGGTAGAGGATATTGGTGTCGGGATCGAACGCGAGCCCGTTCGGATTGGTCGGCCCGTTCAGCGGACCGACCAGGGTTGCCGCGCCGGTCGCGAGGTTGATCATGTAGAAACTGTCGGCGCCCGAGTTCGTCGCGTACATGATGCCGGCCAGCGAATCCCAGCCGAGGTTCGTGAACGAGCTCAGGCCCGAGGTGCCGACCAGGGTTGCGGCGCCGGTCGTCTTGTCGATCACGTACAGGCCGTTGTCGTGCGAGGAAACGCCGTACAGGGTGTCGGTCGCGGCAACGTATTCGAGCCCGTGCATGACGATCGCGGAATTGCCGTATGGGCCGACCAGCGTTGCAGTGCCGGTCGCCGGATCGACCGTGTACAACGAGTCATTGCCGGTCGATGAAACGTAGATCGTGTTGCTCGCCCCGATTGCGAGCCCGCCCGTCGTCCCGGCGTTTGCGCTGATCGTCGCGAACTGGGTCTTGGTGCCGGTCGCGACATCGATCTCCCAGAACGCACGCGCGTTGTCGACGGCTATCAGATGCGGGTTTCCCGCCACCGCGATCGCCGGGGCAAGAGCAAACAAGCAGAAGAGCGCCATCTTGATGCGAGCCATGCAACACCTCCATTCGGGTTGATCGTTGATCGGGACCGGGCGTCGACCACGCAGACCGCCACCCGGGGATTGTGGTCGCGAACGTCGTTCACAGGCATGCATCGTTGCCGCAATCGTGCCGGACGGCGATGTTTCCCCGCGATGGGCGTGACCGCGATTGGATTGACGACATCGATGATCGGAGCAGTTCCGGTCGAGACCCGCCGCGCAACCCGGCGGCAGGCGGTCTTCCGGTCATGAAACCGTTCACGGCGCCGATGCGATCCACGCGGCGAGCGCGGCGATGTCGTCCTCGTCGAGACGTTTGGCGACGTCCATCATGATGAAATCGTTGCTCGAATCGTGGCGGGCACGCGACTGGAATTCGCGCAGGCGCTTGCTCGTGTATTCGATGTGCTGGTGGCGCAGGCGCGGCCAGCCCATGTGCAACGGACGAGTTCCGTCAACGCCCTCCCCGTTCGCACCATGGCAGCCCTGGCACGGCGGAATGCCTTTGCTGCGGTCACCCTCGCGGTAGAGGATCGCCCCGCGATCGAAGTCCGCCTGGGCAGTGATCGGCGCCGCAGTCGTCGCCGGGGCCAGCGCGGAATAGTGCAACGAGAAGTTTCTCAGGTCCTCCTCGCTCGTCGACGCGACGAGCGGCACCATCGGCGACTCCTCGGCCGGACCGTACTTGTAGCGCAACAGTTCGGCGTACATGTACTCGGCCTTCTGGCCGCCGACATGCGGGAAGATCGGCACTTCCGACACGCCGGTATCGTTGTGGCAGATGTTGCACAGCGTGCCTACCGTCTGGCTGACGGCTTCCGGGTTGCCGCTGATCGGCTGGATGCGACGCAGGTCGATGAAATCCGAACCGGATGCGGGGATCGCAACAAGGGTCGCGGCCAGCAGTATCGCGCGATGCAGGAGATTCATCGTCGGTTCCTCACAACGTGACGGTCAGCATCATGCCGACGAGGTTGGCCTTGTAGTCCTCGGGGCCGCCATCGCTGTAGACGCGATGGTCGATCACCTGGCCGCCATCGAAGCCGAGGTAGTGCCAGTCGCGGATGCGGCCGATCTCGTACCAGTCGAAGATGCGCAAGGACACGCGGTCGCGCAGTGGAATCGTCACGCCGACACTGAGGCTGCTGACCCGGTACGTCATGTCGGGGAAACTGCTGGTCGGCAAGGTCGCGTCGGCCGGCCAGGCGAATGCGCCCGGGCTGGCCCAGCGATAATCGGTGCTGCCGCGCGATTCATTCCAGTTCCACGCGGCATCGACGCGGATCCTCGCGAAACGATGCGCGAATGTCGCGGAAACCGAACGATTGCGTTGCCTGTCGTCGACCCACCAACGCCCGGATTCCGGATACGTCGCGCCGCCAAGTTCCGGGTCCGGCGTCAGCGCGGCTTCATTGATGTTGGCAATGCCGAGTTTCGAGCGGTCGTAACCTGCGAACACGCTCGCCGACGTTACCGGTGACGGTTGCCACTCCCATTGCAGCGTGATGCCGGCGGTGTCGAGCTGGCGACGTCCGAGCACGGCGTCATAGTCGTTGTAGTCGGCACGCAGACTGGCCGACACGGTCATGTCGTCGCGTGGCATCACGGTCGCCATGAGGTCGATCTTGTTCTCGTCGCGACTCGCCATGTCGTACTTGCGCAATGCCGCGACCGTATGCGCCGGCAGGCCACCGGGCGGTTCGACGAATCCCGGCAGGTGTTCGGAGAACGTGAAGCCATACGGATTGAAATCGTACCGGTCACCGTTGCGGCGCAGGTGGACATAGTTCGCGCGCAGCGTCAGCCAGTCGAGCGCGCGATTGGTCCAGTTGAGCTTGACGCTCGAGTCGTCGATGCGCGCGCGTTCGCGATGCTCGGGTTCGTTGCGCGTGAACGCGAGCGTCGCGCCGAAACCATTCGCGCGCGACAGGCGCCAGTCGGCGCCAATGTTCGCTTCACTGGTCTGCGTGTCGAGCGGCAGGCTCGTCACGCGCGTGAGGATCGAGGCACCGGTCAATGCATTCCAGATACCCGCCTCGCCCGGCACGATCGAGCCCTGCGACCCGTTCTCCGCCACGTAACCATATTCGCCGGTCAGCGGATTGAATGCGATGTAGGTATTCCGGTAATCCTCCCGGTTGAAGCGCAGCCCGCCTCGCCAGGTAAGCGACGATGTCGGTTGCAGGACGAAACGCGCATCGAACAGCGTCGTGTCGATGCGCATGTCGGCGGTCGTGCGCGAAAGTGCATCGGTCGTGTTCCAGTTCGCGCAAGAATGCAGGAATGGATTGTTCGGACCCGGCTGCCCGTTGCCGACCAGATCGATGCCGAACGTGCCACTGCAATTGATCGGCGCCAGCAGGTCGTCGTCCTGGCGCATCGTTGCCCCCGCTGCGCTGAGCGAGAGCTGGCCGTTGAACGGCAACGAACGGGTCAGCGTGGCGCGCAGGTTGTGGTAGTTGTTGTCCGGCTCGCTCGAGAACTCGCCGTGGGTCAAGCGGCTCGATGCACTTGGCGGCCCGCCGACGACGTTCCACAGTGCGAAAGGCACCTCATAGCGGAATCCGGTGCGCGCGGACCGGAAGAACGATCCCGAGTAGCCGATGTCGGCGCGCCATGCATTGCCGGCGAAGCGGAGGCCGAGGTTCGCGTTGATCGTCGAATCGTCGATCGGCCGCGGGGTCTCGTAGATGCCGCCGTTGTCGGGAAACGGGAAGTTGAAGAAGAAGGCGCCACCGAATGGTCGCGCACCCTCGCGCGTTTCGTTGGTCAGGTTCGCGTACCCGGTCCAGCGACGATTGAAATGATAGTTGAGTCCCAGGCCCTGCTTGTCGCGATTGACCTGCAATACCCGCTCGGGCGCGGCTGCCGAGGCAGCGGCAACAGCGGCGACGCTGCTTGCAGCGGGCGTGAGGCCGTCGACGAGTGTCAGGTCGTGGCTGCCGATGCCGTTCCAGATCGAGCGCGTGTTTCCGCTCACGACATTCGGTGTCGACCGCGTGAACGCTTCGAACCGGTAGGCTCCGGCACGTCCGATCGTGCCCTTGAGGAAGTTGTCGTGCTCGCCGAGGTAGCTGCCGCGGATGTCGATGTAGCTGCCATCGCCCGGCCGCACCGCATGCAGGTCGAACAGGCCGACCGCCGCCGTGCTGTCGCTCCAGTCGCTGTAGCGTTGCCAGTTCGCATTGCGCGTGTCACCGCCGGCGACGAGCCAGCCGAATTCGAAACGGCCCCAGACCTGCCAGTCACCCTGTGCAGCCGACACGACCGTATCGGCCGGGCACATGTAGAGGAATCCGGTCGGCGTGCGGCGTTCGCCGGGACTGAGCCACGTCGTGCCGCGTGGATCCGGGATTGCAGTCGACATGCCGGCGGCCGGATCGAGCTCGTTCGCGATCCACAGGTCGACGCCGACACCGCTGTCGGCCGATGCATCGCGCGCAACCACGAGGATGGAAGTGATCGCGACGGCGACGGCAAGCGGCGTGTTTCCCAGGATGAGATTCGCTGTACGCATGGCGCTCCCTCCTACTTGTGCAGGCGCGGACCCGATGGATTGTTCGAGCCGTGGATCTGCGCATGGCACGTGATGCAGCTGCGTCCCATCAGGCGTTCGTCGGGGTGCGGTCCGCCGGCCAGCGATGCGGGCGTCTGCAGATCGTTCGGATGGCGCAGATGCGAATGGCACTGCTGGCACAGGAAAGGTGTCGGTGCGACGAGCAGGCTGAGCTGGTTCGAGCCATGCGGCGAATGGCAGTTGAGGCAACTGCCACGCACGGGCGCGTGCTCGAACAGGAACGGTCCGCGCTTCTCGGCGTGGCACTGGTAGCAGGTCTCGTTGACCGTGGCGGTCTTCAACAACGGCGCGGTCAGCGAACCATGCGGATTGTGGCAGTCCGCACACGTCATCTGCCCTTCCGGCAGCGGCATGTGCGACCGGCGGTCGAACTGGGCACGGATGTCGCGGTGACAGGTCGCGCAGGTTTCGTTGATCGAAGCGCGCGCCATCGATCCTTCCGCGGAGGATCGGGTCATCGGGTTGTGGCAATCGCTGCACGTGAGGTCGTTGCGCTGATGCACCGAGCCAAGCCAGTGGTCGCGCGGACCACCCTCGTGGCAGGCAAGGCAGGTTTCGGTCTGCACGTTGCGCGGGGTGGTCGAATCGTGCGTGAAACCGATGATGAGACCCTTGCGCAGCGGCTCCTGCGCATGCGCGGAGCCAGGCCCGTGACAGGCTTCGCAGACCGCGGCAGCGGGATTCCCGGCGGCTGCGGCACGCAGGCCGATGGCATGCAGGGTGTGGCTGAAATGCTCGTTCTCGAGCGCGTGGCAGCTCGCGCACATCGCCTCGCCGGTGGCCTGTGCCATCGGCGCTTCGGGATTGGCCGGAATTCGCGCGTTGGAAAAACCCGGGGCTGCGCCATGCGGGCCGAGCGTCTGGTCACCGGACAGGTTGGTCGGCGGCAACATGCGTTCGAGATCGGCACGGTCCTGCTGTGCGGAGACGATCGACCATCCGGCCAACCAGGCGAGCAGTCCGGCAAACGTGTAGCCGGTGACGAGTCGCGCCGTGCGAAGCCGTGCCATGTCGCCTCCTTTTCCAGACGTCGTGCGACGTTTCGAAAGACGGATTGCATGTCGATGGACGGGGGACGCCTCGAATGTACGCCAATTGGAGCGGCGTGTGGGCGTTCAGGCGAAAATTCCAATTTCTGCAAGTTGCGTCCCGTGATCGGGCGGACCGCCAGGCAAGGACGCCGTCGCTCGATCTGCGCAAGCGATGAAGGCCGATCAGGGATCGAATACCTTGCCTGGATTGAGGATGCCGGCCGGATCGAACACGCGCTTGATGCCACGCATCAATTCGATTTCGGCGTGGCCACGCGTGGTGGCGAGGTCGCCCTTCTTGACGAGGCCGATGCCGTGTTCGGCCGAGATGCTGCCGCCGTATCCGGCGAGCGTCTCCGCGAGCAGGTGCGTCGCGTGCTCGCATTGGGCGATGAAGGCCGCATCGCCGAGTTCGGCCGGCTTCACGATATTGATGTGCAGGTTGCCGTCGCCGATGTGGCCGAACCAGACAACGTCGAAGCGCGGATATTCGCGGGCGAGGATTTCGCCGATCGCCTGCATGAAGGCCGGGATCCGGCTGATGAGCACCGAGATGTCGTTCTTGTACGGCTTGTGCGGAGCAAGGCTTTCGGTGATGCCCTCGCGCAGCCGCCACAACGCGGCCGCCTGCGCGTCACTGCGGCTGATCACGCCATCCTCGACCCAGCCGTTGCCGGCACAGTGCTCGAATGTGGCGAGGGCTGCCGCCTGCTGCGCCTCGTCGGCGGCGTCGAACTCGGTGATCACGTAGTACGGCGAAACAGTCTCGAACGGACGCTGCGCGCCGTGTCCGACGACGTGGATCATCGCGCGTTCGGTGAAGAACTCGAACGCGCCGAGCGCGAGGCGTTCGCGGCAGGCCGCGAACACGCCCATCAACGCGTCCATCGCGGGCACCGCGAACAGCATGACGTTCGAACGCGGCGGCGGCTCGGTCAGCCGCACGATGGCCTCGACGACGAGGCCGAGCGTGCCCTCCGAGCCGATCACGAGGTGGCGAAGATCGTATCCGCTCGAATTCTTGATCAGTCCGCGGTTGAGCTCGTGCAGGTCGCCCCGGCCGTCGACGAAGCGGAGCCCGGCAATCCATTCGCGCGTGTTGCCGTAGCGGATCACGCGGATGCCTCCGGCATTGGTCGCGATCGTGCCGCCGAGCGTGCACGAGCCGCGTGCGGCGAAATCGACGGGATAAACGAGGCCGTGCGCGGCGGCGGCCTGGTGCAGCGTTTCGAGGACGATGCCGGGCTGTACGGTCAGGGTGCGGTCGATCGCATCGAACGCGAGGACGCTGGTCATCCTTTCGAACGAGACGACGAGTTCGCCGGCGGCAGCGACCGCGCCGCCGGAAAGCCCGGTGCGTCCTCCCGACGGCACGATCGCGACCGCGTGATCGGCCGCCCAGCGCACGATCGCCTGGACGTCCGCGATCGTCGTCGGCAACGCGATCGCGAGCGGCGCTGGCGTCCAGCGGCGGGTCCAGTCGCGCCCGTAGTGCTCAAGGTCGCCGGCCGCGGTCTTCAGCTGCAGCAGGGGCAGGCGCCGGCTCAGCTCGGCGAGGGCGTCGGCGGTCATCGTGGCGCGCGTCGGGTCGGGTGGCCAGACTGCCAGCGACAGCCGCGCCCGTCTACTGCTGCACTGCCGCATCCGGCGCCGCTCTGGCATAGTGGCCCCGGCACGCGCGGGCCTCGGCCGCGACGTCCCGCAAGCCCTGCCGACAGCCACGAGCCATGAAAAAGACTTCCTATCCCAAGCAGGATATCCGCGTACTGCTGCTCGAGGGCATCAGCGCGAGTGCGCTCGAGACGTTTCGCGCGGCCGGTTACACCCAGATCGAGTTCCACGAGAAATCACTGCCGGACGACGAACTCAAGCGGCGCATCGCCGATGCCCACCTGGTCGGCATCCGCTCGCGGTCCCAGCTCGGCGCCGACGTGCTCGCCGAGGCCAAGCGCCTGATCGCGATCGGCTGTTTCTGCATCGGCACGAACCAGGTCGATCTCGCGGCAGCCGAGGCCCTTGGCGTGCCGGTGTTCAACGCGCCGTATTCGAACACGCGCAGCGTCGCCGAGCTCGTCATCGCCGAAGCGATCCTGCTGATGCGCCGGATCCCGCAGAAGAACGCCGAATGCCATCGCGGCGGCTGGTCGAAGTCGGCGGCCGGCAGCTTCGAGGTGCGCGGCAAGGTGCTCGGCATCGTCGGCTACGGACACATCGGCACCCAGGTCGGGCTGCTGGCCGAGGCCCTCGGCATGCAGGTGATCTTCCACGACGTCGAGTCCAAGCTCACGCTCGGCAACGCGCGGGCGGCGGCCAGCCTCGACGACCTGCTCGGGCGCGCCGACATCGTCACCCTGCATGTGCCCGAGACGCCGCAGACCCGCAACCTGATCGGTGCGCGCGAACTCGCCCGCATGCGCCGCGGCGCGGTCCTCATCAATGCGGCCCGCGGAACCGTCGTCGACATCGAGGCGCTTGCCTCGAGCCTGCAAAGTGGCCAGCTCGCCGGCGCGGCAATCGATGTCTTCCCGGTCGAGCCGAAAGGCAATGCCGAGGCATTCGTGTCGCCGCTGATCGGCATGGACAACGTGATCCTGACCCCGCACGTGGCTGGCAGCACGCTCGAGGCGCAGGACAACATCGGCGTCGAGGTCGCGGCCAAGCTGGTGCGCTACAGCGACAACGGCTCGACGCTGTCGGCAGTCAACTTCCCCGAGGCGACCCTGCCCGGGCATCCGGACAGCCACCGCCTGCTGCACATCCACCGCAACGTGCCGGGCATGCTGTCGCGCGTCAATGAAATATTCTCGCGCGAGAACGTCAACATCGACGGTCAGTTCCTGCAGACGAACGCGAACATTGGCTATGTCGTCGTCGATGTGTCGACGACCGAAGCGCAGGCCTCGCGGCTCAAGGACGCGCTTGCGGCGATTCCGGGCACCTTGCGCACGCGCGTGCTGTACTGAGGGTCCGCGCCCCGGAAAACCCGCCCGCTCAGGTGCGCGGCAGGTCGAAGACGAGCACTTCGGCCCCGACTCCCCCGCCGATCTCGATGCGCGGCTCGTCGGCGAACTTCAGTGCGTCGCCGGCCGCGAGCGCATGGTCATTGACGACAAGCGTTCCGCGCGCGACATGCACGTAGCCGAGCCGGCCGGCACCGAGTTCGAGCGTCGCCGCCTCGTTGCCGTCGAACAATCCCGCGTACATGCGCGCGTCCTGGGCGATGCGGACCGAGCCCTCGCGCCCATCCTCGCTCGCGACGAGACGCAGGCGTCCACGTTTGCCGGCCTCGTCGAAATGCTTCTGCTCGTACGAGGGCGGGCCGCCCGGCCGGGCCGGGATGATCCAGATCTGCAGGAAGTGGGTCTGGCGGTCGGCGGCATGATTGAACTCGGCATGCTCCACGCCGGTTCCGGCGCTCATGCGCTGGACGTCGCCGGGCACGATCGAGGATTCATTGCCGATCGAGTCGGCGTGGCCAAGCGCGCCGTCGAGCACGTAGCTGATGATCTCCATGTCGCGGTGGCCATGGCGCCCGAAGCCGCGGCCGGCCTCGACGCGGTCCTCGTTGATGACGCGCAACGGCCCCCAGTGCACATGCGCGGGGTCGTGGTAACCGGCGAACGAAAAACTGTGGTACGAGTCGAGCCAGCCATGGTTGGCATGGCCGCGCTCGGCGGATCGGCGTGCGGTGATCATCGGCAGGCTCCCGAGGTGGACATGCCCGGAAGATGGGCCCGCGACGCGGCCAAGACCAGCCGCGCCATCGTCAAGGGACTGTCGCGCCCGCGGATACAATCGATATGCGCGCTTCAGAACTTGATGCCGACGAGCAGCATTGTTTCACCGAGGTTCTTGCCGCCGAACAGGTCGGCATTCGACACATGGCGCAGGATGACGGTGTGCCGCCTGCCGTCCCAGCCGAGCGAGGTGACGAACTGGCCATGGCTGCTGAGCGCGGCGGTCGTCCGTGATGCATATCCGAAGCCGACGCCGAGAAATGCGCGTTTCCACCAGTCGACCACCCGGAACCCGGCGCCCGCGACGAGCACATGGCGGTCGAGGTCGGCGCGCACGTCGCGCGCGGCGATGTAACCGAGGGTGGCGGTCGGACGCCATCGGAACGGCCCGCTCGTCCTGCCCTCGCCTGCCCAGTCGGCCCAGAGCACCGGCGTTGCGTCACGCGACGCGGTCACGCTGGCGCCGGCGGACACGCCGAAGTCGAGCGCAGCGACCGGGCTCGGGATCAGGCAGGCAAGCAGAGGGGGAACGGACGCCCATGACGTGAGGCGGCACGCACCGGGAAAAACTGTCTTGGGCATGGCAGTTCCGATCGGTGACTGGCGTCGCGGTGGCGCGCGGCGAACGCAGCCGCGGCCAATTCTGGGCGAGCGCCATCAACGCTGGCAAGGCACGAAGGAACGAACCGACGCATCAGCTTCGTTCAGTTGACGACCTGGTTGATCGGCAGCGGATGGGCGAACAGGAAGCCTTGCGCGGTTCGGCAGCCGAGATCGACGAGCAGGTCGCGTTGCCGGGGCGTTTCGACGCCTTCGGCGATGACCTCGAGGCCGAGCGATGCGGCGAGGGCCATGATCGCGCGCACGATCGCGATGCTGCCGCCCTCGGCCTCCAGGTCGGCGACGAACGAGCGGTCGATCTTGAGCGAGTGGATCGGAAACCGGTGCAGGTAGCTCAGCGACGAATAGCCGGTGCCGAAATCGTCGAGCTGGACCAGCACGCCCGCTTCGCGCAGGCGCAGCAGCATCTCGCGCATCTTCTCGGGTTCATCGAGCAGTGCACCCTCGGTGATCTCGAGGCGCACGCGATGCGGCGACAGGCCACTCGCCTCGATCGTGCGCAGGGCGACGTCGACGAACTCCGCCAGGCGCAGCCGGCGCGCGGAAACGTTGATCGACACATAGGTGTCGTCGGGCAGGTGGCGCGCGTTCTCGCAGGCGAGCGCGAACAGTTGCCAGTCGATCTGTTCAATGCTGCCGTTGTCCTCGGCGGCGGCGAGGAAATCGGCCGGCAAGAGCAGGCCACGGGCGACGTGGCGCCATCGCAGCAGCGCCTCGTAGCCGACCACCTTGCCGTCCGTCAGCGAGACGATCGACTGGAAGTGCGGCTCGAATTCGGCCCGCGCGATCGCGCGGCGCAAGTCACTCTCGAGATCGAGCGCATGCAGGGCTTCGGTGCGCAGGCGTTCGTCGAAGACCTCGTAGCGGTGCCGGCCCTGCGCCTTGGCGCGATACATCGCCGTGTCGGCGTCGCGCAGCAGTTCCTCGGCACGCGTGTAGTGGGCGTCGGCGAACGCGATCCCGATGCTCGCCGAGGTGAACATCTCCTTGTCGTCGACACGCATCGGCTCGACCAGCGCCGCAAGCAGCTTTTCGGCGACCTCGATCGCGCGCCCCGGAACGGGGAGGTCCTCGAGCAGGATCGCGAATTCGTCGCCGCCGAGGCGGGCGATGCGGTCCGGCGCGCAGGCCGCGGCGAGCCGGGTTGCGACCTGCTTGAGCATCTCGTCGCCGATCAGGTGGCCGACGCTGTCATTGATGACCTTGAAACGATCGAGGTCGAGGAACAGCACGGCAAAACCGCGTTCGGGGTTGGCCCGATAGCGCGTCAGCGCGTCATCGAGGCCATCGAGCAGCAGGGCGCGATTCGGCAGGCCGGTCAGTGCGTCGTGCAGGGCCTGGTGCATGAGCCGCGCTTCGATGCGCTCGCGCTCGCCGATCTGGCGGATCAGGTCGCGGTTCGCATGGCCGAGTTCGAGCGTGCGCGCCTCGACGCGCGCCTCGAGTTCGGCATAGGCCTGAAGCAACGATTCCTGGGCGAGCTTGCGCTCGAGGCCGTTCGCGATGTGGTAGCCGACGAAGGTCAGCAGTTCATGGTCGGCCGCGGTGAAGCGGGTGTCGTCGCTGTAACTCTGCACGGCAAGCACACCGACCGGGCGCTCGTCGCAGACGAGCGGCACTCCGAGCCATGAGCGTGCCGGAGGGCCGAAGCTCTGCACGAGCCCGTCCGCGACCATCTGCTCGATTCCGGCGCGGTCGGTAAGCAGGGCGCGCCCGGTGCGCAGCACGTATTCGGTGATGCCGTTGACGAGCCGCCGGCTCGGGCGCAACGGGTTGATCTCGTCGACCGAATAGGGGAAATCGAGCGACTCGCCGTCGGTCGACACGAGCGCGATGTAGAAATTGCGCGCATTGAGCAGTTCGCCGACGATCGAGTGCACCGCGGCGTAGAACTCGTCGAGCGAATCGGCCGTGCTCGAGCGCTCGGCGATCCGGAACAGGGCCGATTGCACGCGCGCGCCACGCTCGCGTTCGCCGATTTCACGCTGCAACACGGCGTTCGCATCGGCGAGTTCACGGGTGCGCTCCTCGACGCGGCTTTCGAGGTCTTCCTGGGCCTGCTTGCGCTCGAGCGCGGTCAGCACATGCTGGGCGACGTAATTGAGCAGGGCGCGGTCGTGTTCGGAATACCGTGATTCCGGGCGATAGCTCTGCACGACGATCGCGCCGCGGATCGCTCCTGCACCGATCATCGGCACGCCGAGCCAATCCTCGCTTTCCGGACCGAGGGTCTCGTCGCGCGGAATGCCGAGGTTCGCGCGCACGTCGTTGGACGGCCCCATCTGCGACTCGCCGCTGCGCATCATCGCGAGAGTCAGGCTGTTCGGGATCGCCGAGACCGGGATCTCGTCGTCCGGGCTGACTTCGTCCGGATCGACCGAATCTACGAAGTAGAGGAAGCGCAGGCTGTCCGTGTCGGGGCGGTGGAGGACGATGAAGAAGTTTTCGGCGTACATGAGCCCGCCGATGATCTCGTGGATCCCTCGCAGCATCTCCGGCATGTCGAGCTCGGAACTGGCCATCGTCGCGATCGCGAACAAGGCCCGCTGCACGTGCTCGGCCCGCTCGATGCGCTGTACCGAGCGCTTCAGCATGTCGACTTCGAGCAGGTGACGCGCGACGAGCGCGACCTGTTCGATGAACCCGGCCCACGGCGAAGCGCCGACGACCGGCGTGACCCGCCGCGGCCAGACGATCCAGCCGCGCACGGCGTCGTCGATGCGGACGAGCTCGCGCACGTGCAGTCCCGGCAAGGCCTCGGCGGCGGCGTGGCCTTCGGCGGCACGCTTCAATTGCCGGCGCTGCGGCTCGTCGAGACAGTCCTGTGGCGCGCACGAGCAGGCCCCGGGGGCGTCGGCGACATCGGCATGCCAGGCCAGGCAGAGCCCGGCCACGCCGTAGTGTTCGCGTGCGTGCCGCGACGCGCATTCCCCGAGCTCCGCCATGCTTGCGACGTGCAGCAGGTCGAAGGCGAATCGCGTCTCGCCGCGCTCGCCGGCGTCGTCTGGCATGTCAAGGTGTGAAGCGGACACCTGATCCCCGTCGCCGGAGCGCCGCTCCGGCATGCTGATTTCCCCGAGGCATCGAAACGATGCCCGCGATGTCCCCTCGCCCGCGGCGTGCGCAGGTGGTGGCAATCGGCATTATAGGGGCGCGCAGCGGTGGCCGCGCGCCCGCCACGGCTTTCAGGCCGTCACGCCGTCGGCGGCAGCGCGGAATTCCTCGATCCGGTCGAAATTCATGTAGCGGTAGATCGTATCCCCGCTCGCGTTGACGATGCCTATGTCGGCCATGTACTCGGCCTTGCTCGGGATCCGACCGAGGCGCGAGCAGATCGCCGCGAGTTCGGCCGATCCGAGATACACGTTCGAGTTGCGGCCGAGCCGGTTCGGGAAATTGCGCGTGCTCGTCGAGAACACCGTCGCCCCCTCGCGCACCTGGGCCTGGTTGCCCATGCACAGCGAGCAGCCGGGCATTTCCATGCGCGCGCCGGCGCTGCCGAACGTGCCGTAATGGCCCTCGCGGGTCAGTTCCGAGGCATCCATCTTGGTCGGTGGCGCCACCCAGAGCTTGGTCGGGATGTCGCGCTTTCCTTCGAGGAGTTTGGCGGCGGCGCGGAAATGGCCGATGTTGGTCATGCACGAGCCGATGAACACCTCGTCGATCGTCGCGCCGGCGACCTCGGACAAGGTCCTGACGTCGTCGGGATCGTTCGGGCACGCGACCACCGGCTCGTGGACGTCGGCGAGATCGATCTCGATGACCGCGGCGTATTCGGCGTCGGCGTCGGCGGCGAGCAGCTGCGGGTCGGCGAGCCAGGCTTCCATCGCGCGGATGCGGCGCGTGATGCTGCGCACGTCCTGGTAGCCCTGCGCGATCATCCATTTCAGCATGGTGATGTTCGAGGTGATGTACTCGATGACCGGGGCCTTGTCGAGATGCACCGTGCAGCCGGCCGCCGAGCGCTCGGCGGAGGCATCGGACAGTTCGAATGCCTGCTCGACCTTGAGGTCGGGCAGCCCCTCGATCTCGAGAATGCGTCCGGAGAAGATGTTCTTCTTGCCCTGCTTGGCGACCGTCAGCAGACCCTGGCGGATCGCGTACAGCGGGATCGCATTGACGAGATCGCGCAAGGTCACGCCGGGCTGGAGTTCGCCCTTGAAGCGCACGAGCACGGATTCGGGCATGTCGAGCGGCATGACGCCGGTCGCCGCGGCGAACGCGACGAGGCCGGAGCCGGCCGGGAACGAGATGCCGATCGGGAAGCGCGTATGCGAATCGCCGCCGGTGCCGACCGTGTCCGGCAGCAGCATGCGGTTGAGCCAGGAATGGATGATGCCGTCGCCGGGCCTCAGCGGAATGCCGCCGCGCGTCGCGATGAAGGCCGGCAGTTCGTGGTGGGTCTTGACGTCGATCGGCTTCGGATAGGCCGCCGTGTGGCAGAACGACTGCATGACGAGGTCGGCGCTGAAGCCGAGGCAGGCGAGGTCCTTCAATTCATCGCGCGTCATCGGTCCGGTCGTGTCCTGCGAGCCGACCGAGGTCATGCGCGGTTCGCAGTAGGTTCCCGGGCGCATGCCCTGCCCTTCGGGCAAGCCGCAGGCGCGACCGACCATCTTTTGCGCGAGCGTGAAACCCTTGCCGGTATCGAGCGGAACCTGCGGCAGGCGGAACAGCGTCGACGGCGGCAGGCCGAGCGCCTCGCGTGCCTTGGCGGTCAGCCCGCGGCCGATGATAAGCGGGATGCGCCCGCCCGCGCGCACCTCGTCGAACAGCACCTCGGACTTGACCGAGAACTCCGCGATGACCTTGCCGTCCTTGAGCGCCTTGCCCTCGTACGGGCGCAGTTCGATGACGTCGCCCATGTGCATCGAGGTGACATCGAGTTCGATGGGCAGCGCGCCCGCGTCCTCCATCGTGTTGTAGAAGATCGGCGCGATCTTGCTGCCGAGGCAGACACCGCCGTAGCGCTTGTTCGGGATGTACGGGATGTCGTCGCCGGTGAACCACAGCACCGAATTGGTTGCCGACTTGCGGCTCGAGCCGGTGCCGACGACGTCGCCGACGTACGCGACCTGATGGCCTTTCGCCTTCAGTGCTTCGATGAACGCGACCGGGCCGCGCTTGCCGTCCTCCTCGGGCACGATTCCGTCGCGCTTGTTCTTCAGCATCGCAAGCGCATGCAGCGGGATGTCGGGGCGCGTGGTCGCGTCCGGAGCGGGCGACAGGTCATCGGTGTTCGTCTCGCCGGTCACCTTGAAGACGGTGACGGTCAGCGACGGGGGCACCTGCGGCCGACTCGTGAACCACTCGGCATCGGCCCAGCTCTGCAGCACCGCACGCGCGTTCGCATTGCCGCGGTCGGCCTTGTCCTTGACGTCGTGGAACGCGTCGAACATCAGCAGGGTGTGCTTGAGCGCATCCGCGGCGATCGCGCCGACGAGCGCATCGTCGAGCAGTTCGATCAGTGGATGGATGTTGAAACCGCCGAGCATCGTGCCGAGCAGTTCGGTCGCGCGCTCACGCGTGATCAGCGGACAGTGCTCGCGGCCGAAGGCGACCGCGGCGAGGTAGGACGCCTTGACCCTGGCCGCATCGTCGACGCCGGCGGGCACGCGCTGCGTGACCAGTTCGACGAGGGTGCTTTCCTCGCCGGCTGGCGGCGCCTTGAGCAGTTCGACGAGGTCGGCCGTCTGTTGCGCCGACAGCGGCAACGGCGGGATGCCGAGCGCGGCGCGTTCGGCGACATGGTGGCGATAGGCGGCAAGCATGGCAGGCTCCGGGAAAGGCGGATGGACGGGAATGGCAAAAACCGGGCGGGCGTGACTCAGGCAGCCGGAACGACGAGCTTGAGTCCCTTGAAATAGTCGCGATAGAAACGCTGGTCGTGCGTGATCAGGCCGTTGCACTGCAGGAGTGCGTGCGCACCGATCAGGAAGTCGGGCACCGCGCGCACGCGGGCGACCCCACGTTGGCGGTAGCGCCGCTGCATCTCGCCGGCGCGCAACGCCGATTTCGATTCGATGGCGCTGAAGCGGATGCTCATCTCCTCGAGCACGGCGAGCGCTTCGGAGCCGTCGCGCAAGGCACTGCAGACCTCGGCGAGCACGGCATCGCAGACGACGACCGGGCCTTCGGTCAGGCATTTGCGCAGGCAGGCTTCGGCCGCATCGGCCTGCGGGCCGTCGGCGAGCAGGTCGACGAGGACCGAGGAATCGATCGCGATCACGAAGCGCGCTCGAACGGATCGCCGGCTGCCCGCCCGCGGATCGCGCGCATCGCCGCATCGGTGCTTTCGAAGCCGTCGAGCTTGAAGCGCCCGCGGGCACGCGAAATCGCATCGTCGACGCTCTTGCTCAGCACGATCCGGCTGCCGTCGAGTTCGACCTTCAGGGTGCTGCCCTTGACCAGGCCGAGCGCGTCGCGCACGGCTTTCGGCAACGTGATCTGCCCGCGTTCGGCGACCGTCGCTTCCATCGCCATGCTCCAAAAAAGTATGCATGGATTGTACGTACCTTGTTATCCATACTCAAGGCCGCATCGTAGTCCTTGCGCGCGACCCGGCCGCGCGCGTGGCCGCGACCGGATGCCCGAAAGTCGCGCCGCACGCGCCATAATGCCTGAATCGTCACGCCGCCACGCCGGTCGCGGCGCGCACAGCGCAGCGACTTCGGCCCGCGTACCTGCCAGCCCTCCTGAGGAGCCCGCGCCATGAAAGACTCATTTGCCACCCGCAGCACGCTCGAGGTCGGCGGCAAGCGCTACCACTACGCGAGCCTCGCCAAGCTCGGCCATCACTTCAACCTGGCCCGGCTGCCGTACTCGATGAAGATCCTGCTCGAGAACCTGCTGCGCCACGAGGATGGCCTCGACGTGACCCGGTCCGAGATCGAGGCGGTCGCGAACTGGGACGCGAAGAAGGAACCCGACACCGAAATCGCGTTCATGCCGGCACGCGTCGTCCTCCAGGATTTCACCGGCGTGCCTTGCGTCGTCGACCTTGCCGCGATGCGCGACGCGGTCGTCAAGCTCGGCGGCACCCCGGGCCAGATCAATCCGCTGGCGCCGGTCGAACTGGTCATCGACCACTCGGTCCAGGTCGACGCGTTCGGCCATGCAGGCGCGCTCGACCTCAATGTCCGGATCGAATTCGAACGCAATCTCGAGCGCTATTCGTTCCTGCGCTGGGGCCAGAACTCGTTCGACAATTTCAAGGTCGTGCCGCCAAGAACGGGCATCGTCCACCAGGTCAACCTCGAACATCTCGCCCGGGTCGTCATGCACGGCACGAAGGACGGCGAACTCTGGGCCTGGCCGGACACGGTGTTCGGTACCGATTCGCACACGACGATGATCAACGGCCTCGGCGTGCTCGGCTGGGGCGTCGGCGGCATCGAAGCCGAGGCAGCGATGCTCGGCCAGCCTTCCTCGATGCTGATCCCGCAGGTCGTCGGCTTCCGCCTGAGCGGCAAGCTGCCCGAAGGCGCGACCGCGACCGATCTCGTCCTTACCGTGACCCAGATGCTCCGCGAGCACGGCGTGGTCGGCAAGTTCGTCGAGTTCTTCGGACCCGGGCTCGTCAACCTCGCCCTCGCCGACCGCGCGACGATCGGCAACATGGCGCCCGAGTACGGCGCCACCTGCGGCATCTTCCCGATCGATGCCGAGGCGATCAGCTACATGCGCCTGTCCGGCCGCAGCGAGGAACTGATCGCGCTCGTCGAGGCCTACGCGAAGGCCCAGGGCCTCTGGCACGACGCCGACACGGCGCCACCGGATTTCACGACGACGCTCGCCCTCGACCTCGGCGACGTGCGGCCATCGCTGGCCGGTCCGAAGCGCCCGCAGGATCGCGTCCTGCTCGGCGAGGTCAAGCAGAACTACCATGCCAACGTCGGCGCGCTCGCGGCGGGCCGCAAGCCGAAGCGATCGCTCGAGGTCGCCGGCTTCGTCAACGAGGGCGGCACGAGCGCGATCGGCAACGTCGCCAACGACCTCGTCAACGGCCGTGTGCGCGTCGAGAACAATGGCGTCACGTTCGAGATCGGTGACGGTGCGGTCGTCATCGCCGCGATCACTTCGTGTACGAATACCTCGAACCCCTCGGTCATGCTCGGTGCCGGCCTGCTCGCGCGCAAGGCCGTCGCGCGCGGCCTCAAGGCCAAACCCTGGGTGAAGACCTCGCTTGCCCCGGGCTCGAAGGTCGTCACCGACTACCTCGAAAAGACCGGCGTACTCGCCGATCTCGATGCACTCGGTTTCTTCACGGTCGGCTACGGCTGCACGACCTGCATCGGCAACTCGGGGCCGCTTCCGGTGCCGATCAGCAAGGGCATCGCCGAAGGCGACCTCGTCGTCGCCTCGGTGCTGTCGGGCAACCGCAACTTCGAGGGCCGCGTGCATCCCGAAGTCAAGATGAACTACCTCGCCTCGCCGCCGCTCGTCGTCGCCTACGCCCTGGCCGGCACGCTCGACATCGATCTGACCCGTGACCCGCTCGGCATCGGCAGCGATGGCCGCCCGGTCTACCTCGCCGACATCTGGCCGACGAACAAGGAGATCTCCGACACCGTTGCCGGCGCGGTCACTGCCGAGATGTTCGAGCGCAACTACGCGGACGTGTTCAAGGGCGACGACCGCTGGAACGGCATTGCCTCGCCCGAAGGCGAGCTGTACGCGTGGGACGAGAGCTCGACCTACATCAAGAATCCGCCCTACTTCGAGCACATGACGATGGAGGTCGGCACGATCGAGGACCTGCGCGGTGCGCGCGTGCTCGGCCTGTTCGGTGATTCGATCACGACCGACCACATCTCGCCGGCCGGTTCGATCAAGAAGGACTCGCCGGCCGGACGCTTCCTCATCTCGCGCGGCGTGCAGCCGCTCGACTTCAATTCCTACGGTTCGCGGCGCGGCAACGACGACGTCATGGTGCGCGGCACGTTCGCGAACATCCGCATCCGCAACCTCATGCTCGACGGCGTCGAAGGCGGCTACACGCTGCACATCCCGAGCGGCGAACAGCTGTCGATCTACGACGCGGCGATGAAGTACAAGGTCGACGGCACCCCGCTTGTCGTCTTCGCCGGCAAGGAGTACGGCACCGGCTCGTCACGCGACTGGGCCGCGAAAGGCACCCTGCTGCTCGGCGTGAAGGCCGTCGTCGCCGAGAGCTTCGAGCGCATCCATCGCTCCAACCTCGTCGGCATGGGCGTGCTGCCCTGCCAGTTCAAGGACGGCGAATCGGCGGCGACGCACGGCTTGAGCGGTCGCGAGACGATCGACATCGTCGGCCTTGCCGACGGCGCGTCGACCGAGGCAACGGTCATTGCCACGGCCGAGGACGGCAGCCGCAAGCAGTTCACGGTCAAGGTCCTGCTGCTTACGCCGAAGGAGCGCGCGTTCTTCCGGCATGGCGGGATCCTGCCGTACGTGTTGCGCCAGCTCGCAGCGAGCGGGCGCGGCAGCACCTGAGGGCGGCGCGATCCGTCTCGACCCCGGGCGTCGCTTGGCCCGGGGTCGCAGCGCGGAGGGCCTAGAGCACGCGCTCCCATTGCGCGTTGTAGCACTGCCATTCGTCGCCGCTGCGTCGCCAGCCGCTGGTCAAGCGGTAGACCGAGCCGCGTTCGGGCAGCCAGCGCGCGTTGCCACCCGTGAACGTCGTCGTCACGCGCACGATCGCACGCTCGCCGTCGAGTTCGATGTCGAGCGGGCCGGTCGCGATGCCGATGCTCGCGTTCGCGAGCACCTGGGCGCGCAGCAGGTCGTGCAGCGAGCCGCGATCGAAGTTGCCGGCGGCGCCGGTGAAGTCGTCGGCGACATGAACCATGAAGTCGGCCGGGCGACGTTGCTCGAGGGCCTCCTGCATCGCGTCGACGGCCTCGCGGATCCGCGTTTCGTCCGGCGTCTTCGCGCAGCCGGCGAGCAGCGAAACGAACAGCGCGACGGCGGCGAAGCCAACGCTGCGAAGTGACAGGGATGGATGCATCGGCGCCTCCACGGGGTTCCGGTGCACCCTCGCATGCACGCGGCCGGTCGACAAGCCTCGCCGCGCTGCACTGCGCCTTGCCGCCGGTTCCCGCGCTGTGCTGCAATCGAAAAGAATACGCGTCCGTACGGCCCGGTCCGCTGCGGAACCGGCCGACGGCGGTATTGGAGGAAAGCATGGCAGGCACCAGCGATCGACCTTGGTTGGCTCACTACCCGAAGGGGATTCCTGCCGAAATCGACGTCGCCGAATTTGCTTCGATCGTCGAACTGCTCGAGAACTGTTTCGACCGTTTCCGCAACCGCCCGGCGTATTCGAATCTCGGGCGCACGATCAGCTATGGCGAGCTCGATCTCCTCAGCCAGCAATTCGCCCGGTATCTCGTCAACGACCTGAAGCTCGCCAAGGGCGATCGTGTCGCGATGATGATGCCGAACGTGCTGCAGTACCCGGTGGCGATCTGCGCCGTGTTGCGCGCGGGCCTCATCGTCGTCAACACGAACCCGATGTACACGGCGCGCGAGCTCAAGCACCAGCTCGACGACTCCGGCGCGAGCGTGCTGCTCGTGCTCGACAATTTCGCCCATGTCGCCGCCGAGGTCGTCCCGGGCACCGCGGTCAGGCAGGTCATCACGACCGGCATCGGCGACCTGCTCGGTTTCCCGAAAGCGCAGCTCACCAACTTCGTCGTCAAGCACGTCAAGAAGATGGTGCCGCCCTACTCGATTCCGGGAGCGATCCGTTTCAACGACGCCCTGCGCCGCGGCGCCACGGGCACGCTGCCCAAGGCGAGCGTCGCCGCCGGCGACATTGCCTTCCTGCAGTACACGGGCGGCACAACCGGGGTCGCCAAGGGCGCGATGCTGACCCATCGCAACATGATCGCGAACATGCAGCAGGCGTCCGCCTGGATCAGCGGTGGCATGCGCGAAGGCGAGGAAATCATCATCACCGCCTTGCCGCTGTACCACATCTTCGCATTGACGGCGAACTGCCTGACATTCATGAAGATCGGCGGCCTCAACTACCTGATCACGAATCCGCGCGACATGAAGGGATTCGTCGCCGAACTCGCCAAGATCAGGTACACGAGCTTCACCGGCGTCAACACGCTGTTCAACGGCCTGCTCAACACGCCCGGTTTCGACCAGCTGGATTTCTCGAGCCTGCGCATGACGCTCGGCGGTGGCATGGCGGTGCAGCGGGCCGTCGCCGACCGCTGGAAGAAGGTCACCGGATCGACCCTCGCGGAAGCCTACGGCCTGACCGAGACCTCACCCGCCGTCTGCATCAATCCGCTCGACATCACCGAATACAACGGTTCGATCGGCCTGCCGGTCCCGTCGACCGAAGTCTCGGTGCAGAACGACGACGGCGTGCAGTTGCCGGCCGGCGAGATCGGCGAGTTGTGCGTGCGCGGGCCGCAGGTCATGAAGGGTTACTGGAACCGGCCCGACGAAACCGCGAAGGTCATCGACGCCGAGGGCTGGCTGCACACGGGCGACATCGCGCGCATGGACGAGAACGGTTTCTTCTACATCGTCGATCGCAAGAAGGACATGATCCTCGTCTCCGGATTCAACGTGTATCCGAACGAGATCGAGGATGTCGTCGCCCTGATGCCGGGCGTGCTCGAAGTGGCCGCCATCGGCGTGCCCGACGACAAGTCCGGGGAAGCGGTCAAGCTCGTCGTCGTGCGCAAGGATCCTGCCCTGACCGCCGACGCGATCCGTGCCCATTGCCGGAACGAACTGACCGGCTACAAGCAGCCGAAACTGATCGAATTCCGCGACTCGCTGCCGAAGACGAATGTCGGCAAGATCCTGCGCCGCGAACTGCGGGACGCGGCGCCGACGACCTGACGCCGCGGCACGCGGCGGGCTGCCGATCAGTCGCGCCCGGGCTGCTCGACGTGGTCGGCATAGCGACCGAGCAGCGACCACAAGGCCGCTTCCTTCTCTTCCGGAATCCGCGTGTAGGCGAACGCGACATGCCGCGCGGTCAGGCGCACGACAGTCGCGTCGAGATGGATGTGGAGATCTTCCCCGATCAGCAGGTCGACCGCGCAGGATTCGCCCGGCTTGACCTGCCAGTTCTCCGGACGCAGCACGAGCACACCGGTCGCCGAGATGTTCTCGATCTCGGTCGCCCACGAGGTCGCCCCGCGGCTGATCAGCACGGTCGAGCGGATCGGCATCCTCGTGTGACGCGTGCGCTGCGTCGGCCGGTCGTCCATCTTGGGTTCCCTTGCGCCCTGGTCGGGCATGTCAGCTCCTGCCTTGCAATGATCCGGCCAACGGGCCGGACCGCGTCTGCGAACACGCATGGTACCGATTCTGGCCATCGGCGATTTAATCACGATCGCCGACGATCCCGTGCTTTGGGCGCCCCGCGCAATGCTGTTGACACCCCCCGGCGCATCTCGACCTGACGGCGCCATGCAGGGCCAAGAGCTGTCTGGAAAGTGACGACTGCGTCACAAAAGCACGGCTTGACGTCGGCGGCGGTCTATGGAGATTGGATTAGACTGAACGACGATCGCATGCAGATTCCCAGGGGGATGTGCAGCCAGACGTGAGCAATCGCCGCTCACACCGTGCGATCCGGCGAGCGGCACCATCTTCCTTGAGGAATGCCCCATGACCGCCGTCGAGATGCACCGCCGCAACCAGGAATACCGCCTGCTTCGTTCGCAGGACGATCCTGTGGCCAATACCTACTGGTGCTTCATGCATGCGCGCCGTGCGCCGCTGGAGAGCGGTTACCGCGCGTGCTTTTCGCCGCAACTGATCAAGGAAGTCCGCCAGTTCCAGAAGCGCGCGTCGGACAAGCTGACCACCCGCGCGACACATTCGGACAATCGGCTCGCCCATGTCGTGCTCGCTTCCGACGCCGACGTGTTCAACCTCGGCGGCGACCTCGACCTGTTCTGCCGCCTGATCCGCGAACGCAACCGCGAACACCTGCTCGCGTATGCGCGCGAGTGCGTCGAAGGCGTCCATGCGTTCCACGCCCATCTCAACCGCAATGCGCACACGATCGCGCTCGTCCAGGGCGACGCGCTCGGTGGTGGCTTCGAAGCGGCGCTGTCGTGCCAGACGATCATCGCCGAGGCCGGCGTCGGCATGGGTTTCCCGGAAGTGCTGTTCGACCTGTTCCCGGGCATGGGTGCCTACTCGTTCCTGTGCAAGCGGGTCAGCCCGAAGTTCGCCGAGGAGATGATGCTCGACGGTTCGATCTACTCGAGCGAGGAACTGCACCGCCTCGGCATCGTCGACATCCTCGTGCCACGCGGCGACGGCATCCAGGCCGTGCACGATTTCGTCAAGCGGAACCAGCGCATCTCGCATGCGCGGGCCGCGATGAACCGCGTGCGCGAGATTGCCCAGCCGGTCAACCTGATCGAACTGATGCAGGTGACCGAAATCTGGGTCGACACCGCGATGCAGCTCGGCGAGAAGTCGTTGCGCACGATGGAACGCCTCGTTCGCGCCCAGGAACGCCGGCCTTCCTCGCCAACCCTCGAGCCGTTGCCGCTTTCGATCCAGCGCGTCGGCTGACCGGGCCGCGGTCGCCGCGATCGGACCGGATCAGCCGAGATCCGGTTCGACCTCGCTGCCGACCGGCATCTTCGCGGCCCTGAGGGCCGCGCGCGCCTTGCCGAGCTGCTCGCGCAGCCCGGCGATCCGCACGGGCCAATCGCGGGCGAGTTCCCAGTTGCCAAGGCGCATGAGCTCCGAGGCGGCCGCGGCGAGCTTGACCGCCCCCATGTTTCCGGCCACCCCCTTCAGCGCATGGCAGTGGTCGCGGAATGCATCCCACTGGCCGGCTTCGGCGGTCGTGTCGAGGTCGCCGATGCACTTGAGCGAGTCGCGAAGGCATTCGTCGAGGAAGAGCACGAGGAACTCGGTGCCGAGTTTGAGTTCGTCGAGTTCGTCGAGCACGCGGTGCGAAATGATCGCGCCGCCCGACGCATCCTCCTCAATCGGGGCGACCGGGGCCGGCAGTTCGATCGCCTCGCCGAACGCGATGTCGGCCAGCGTGTCGAGCAGCTTGCCGACCGCGATCGGCTTGGTCAGGAACGCGCGCGCACCGGCGCGGTCGGCCGCGCGCAAGGTGGCCGCCGTCGCATCCGCGCTGAGCACGATGAATGGGGTGCGTTCGCGGCCCGCTTCCATCATCCGCGCATGCTTGATCGTTTCGAGGCCGCTGATGCCCGGCATGTGCAGGTCGATGATGATGCAATCGAAGCGGTCATCCTCGATCGCTGCAAGCACTTCATCGCCGCTTTGCACAGCGCGCGCCTGATGGCCGGCTTTTTCGAGCAGCCGGCAGACGACGGTCAGGTTGGCCTGCTGGTCGTCGGCAACGAGGATGCGCAGGGAGCGCACGCGCGCACGATGGCGGATGAACGGGTCGTCGAAGGCGATGATGTTCTCGCCGGAGGGCGCGATGCCGGTGGGGCGCAGGGGTGTCGACCGTGCGGCATGCCGGAACGCGACATCGACCCAGAAATGGGAGCCGACACCCTCCTTGCTCTCGAACGCGATCGAACCACCGACCAGTTCGGTCAGCGACTTGGCGATCGTGGTGCCGAGCCCGGTACCTCCGTAGCGGCGCGCATGGCCGCGGTCGGCCTGCTCGAAGGCCTGGAAAATGCGCTTCTGCGCCTCGAGCGGGACGCCGATGCCGGTATCGAGCACCGAGAAGCGCAGGCGCGAGCGGTTGTCGCCGACGGCGGCGAGCAGCGACACCTCGAGCGTGACGCGACCGACCGCAGTGAACTTGACCGCGTTCGAGACGAGATTGACGAGGATCTGGCGCAGATGGTCGACGTCGCCGTGCAGGTCGTCGGGGACGCCCTCGGCGACCGTTATCTGGAACGCGAGGCCCTTGTCGATCGCGACCGGCTGCAGCATCAGCTGGATGCCGCGCAGCAGTTCGGAAACCTTGAAGTCGACTTCGTGCAGGCGCAGCTTTCCCGCCTCGATCGCCGAAATGTCGAGGACATCCTCGACCAGGGTCAGCAGCGAGCGCGCCGATGCCTGCATGACTTCGGCGCATTCGCGCTGTTCTTCGCTCAGGCGCGTCGTGACGAGCAGTTCGGACATGCCGACGATGCCGTTGAGCGGCGTGCGGAACTCGTGGCTCATGTTGGCGACGAACAGGCTCTTCGCCTCGTTCGCGCGGCGGGCCTCCTCGGTCGCCGTGGTCAACGCGCGCAACAACGAGGTCAGGTAGGCCGGGATCGCCACGAGGCCGGCGAGCAGGCCCCAGGCGAGCGACGCGTTCTGTTGCCAATACTCGGTCACGAGGATGACGCCGAGGAACGAGGCGAACGCGAGGCAGACGGCGGCGAGCAGGAAGCGGGGGCCATAGCGCAGGCCGTTGCCGATCGTGACCCACAGGAACACGACATACAGCGGCGCGAGTTCCGGGCCGAGCGTCATCATCGCGCCCATCGCCGCATAGTCGGTGACCATGCCGACCCAGCGGCGCACGTACGAGACGCCCGGCTGGAACGCCATGTGGACGAGGATGCCGAGCCCGATGACGGTCTCGATCATCAGGATCAGCAGCGCGCTCGGCAGGATCTGCCCGGTCAGGCCTTGCGCCGAGGCGAGCCCGAGCAGGTAGACGAGGCACAGCGCATTGATCACGAGTCGGACGAAGGCCTGGCCATGCTCGCTGTCCGGGCGTTTTTCGTAGCGTCGCTGGATCTGCTTGATCAGGGTTTGCATCGTGGCCGTCTCCTTCGGCGCGCCTGCCGTCTCTCAGAGGCCGAGACCCGGTGGCGCCAGCTTGGCATGCTGGATGTCCACGATCCGGGCGCGATTGGCGAGCAGCACCTTCACACAGGACGGATCAAAAAGCGTGCCTGAATGTTCCTCGATGTAGGAAAAGGCCTTGTCGTTGCTCCATGCCTGCTTGTACGGCCGCTCCGAGATCAGTGCATCGAAGACGTCGGCGATCGAGACGATGCGCGCGTTGAGCGGGATCTGTTCGCCGCGCAGGCCGTCCGGGTAGCCGCTGCCGTCCCAGCGCTCGTGATGGCGCAAGGCGATCTGCGCAGCGGTCTGGATGAAACGACTCTGACTGTCGCGCAGGATCTCGAAGCCGATCAGCGGATGCTTGCGCATGACCGCCATTTCCTCGTCGCTGAGGCTGCCCCGCTTGAGCAGGATCGCATCGGGGACGCCGATCTTGCCGATGTCGTGCAAGGGCGCCGCCAGGGTCAGGATGCGCACATCCTCCTCGGCCATGCCGAGTTCTTCGGCCACCAGTTCCGAGTAGCGGGCCATGCGCAGCAGGTGGGTGCCGGTACCGAGATCGCGGTATTCGAGCGCCTTGGCGAGCCGGAACAGCATCTCGCGCTCGCGCTGCTCGATCTCCTGGACACCCTCGAGCACCTTCTGTTCGAGCGAACGCGCGCGCTCCTTGACCGTCTCGCCCTGGCGGCGCATCTGCAGCAGGTTCTTGCAGCGCGAGCGCAATTCGCGCGGGCGCACCGGCTTGACGAGGAAATCGATGACCCCGGCATCGAGCGCCGCCTGGCGTACCGGTTCATCGCCGACGACGCTGATCAGGACGATCGGCACGTCACGACGTGACAATGGGCGTCGGAACCGGCGGGCGAACTCGAGGCCGTCCATCTCGGGCATCCGGTAGTCGAGCAACAACAGGTCCGGGGTGTTGCTTTCCGACCAGCGCAGGGCATCAATCGGGTTTCCGAAATCGGAAACATGCACGGCCGGGCCGATGCCTTCGATGACGTGCCGCAACATCGTGCGAGCCGAGGGTTGATCGTCGACGATCAAGACGTTCACAGATCATGTCTCCACTCGGCTCCGCCCGAGTCGATTGCTGTCCCTGGCGTGGCGTCCGCACGGCGGAGACGCCCAACCCCCCGTTTGGGCGCCGTCGGATTCAGGTCACTCATTCATCTGCGAGGCTAACACAATGGCAATTGAACGCGGTAACGCGTTTGCGAAATTGTGGACCGTCGCCGGCCGCCCGCGTGCGCCCGGACTGCGCCTGCTCAGGCTTGCGGACGCATGTACGGGAACAGCAGGACGTCGCGGATCGAGGGTACGTCGGCGAGGAACATGACGAGCCGGTCGATGCCGACGCCGAGACCGCCGGTCGGCGGCAGGCCGACCTCGAGCGCGCGGATGTAGTCCGCGTCGAAATGCATCGCCTCGTCGTCTCCGGCGGCCATCGCGTCGACCTGGGCGCGGAAGCGCGCAGCCTGGTCCTCGGGATCATTGAGCTCCGAGAACCCGTTCGCGAGTTCCTTGCCACCGACGAACAACTCGAAGCGGTCGGTGATGCCCGGCTCGCTGTCACTCTCGCGCGCCAGCGGCGAGACCTCGACCGGATGCGCGGTGATGAAGGTCGGCTGGACGAGCGTGTGCTCGACCGTCTTCTCGAAGATCTCGAGCAGGAGCTTGCCCCAGCCGCAGGCCGGCCTGGCATCGATGCCGAGCGCGCGCGCATGCGCGGCCATTGCCTCGCGATCGCGCAGCTCTTCGCGACGGATGCGCGGGTTGTGCTCGAGCACGGCCTCGTCCATGCGCCAGCGCCGGAACGGCGGACCGAGATCGATCGCCCTGCCCTCCCACTCCAGCGCCGTGCGCCCGAGCGTTGCCTGCGCAGTTTCGCGCAGCAGGCCCTCGGTGAGATCCATGATCTCGACGTAGCTTGCGTACGCCTGGTACAGCTCGAGCATCGTGAATTCGGGATTGTGCCGCGTCGACACGCCCTCGTTGCGGAAATTGCGGTTGATCTCGTAGACGCGGTCGAAACCGCCGACGACGAGGCGCTTGAGGTACAACTCGGGGGCCACGCGCAGGTACAAGTCGAGGTCGAGCGCATTGTGGTGGGTCACGAACGGACGCGCGGCCGCGCCACCCGGGATGACCTGCATCATCGGGGTCTCGACCTCCATGAAGCGCCGCGGCGAGGCTTCGAGCCACTGGCGCATGAAGCCGATGACGCGCGAGCGCAGCATGAAGGTCCTGCGCGATTCCTCGGTGACGATGAGGTCCACATAACGCTGGCGATACCGCTGCTCGACGTCGGCGAGGCCGTGCCACTTGTCCGGCAACGGCCGCAACGATTTCGTCAGCAGGCGCAGTTCGTCGACCTTGACCGACAATTCGCCCGTCTTCGTGCGCATGAGGCTGCCGGTGGCGCCGACAATGTCGCCGACGTCCCATGACTTGAACGACTCGTAGGCATCGCCGAGCGCGGCCTGCTGCACGAACAGCTGCAGGCGCCCGCTGAAATCCTGGAGCTGGACGAAACTCGCCTTGCCCATCATGCGCTTGAACAGGATGCGCCCGGCCACGCGGACGCGGCGCGCGAGCGCCTCGATCGCGGCGGCCGGCCACTGTTCGAGGTCGGCGAATTCGGCCTGCAGGTCGCCGGCGAACGCATCGATGCGGAAGTCGTTCGGGAACGCGATGCCGTGCCCGCGCAGGGCCTGCAGCTTCTCGCGCCGTTCCGCGATCAGGCGGTTCTCGTCGTGGTCGTGCTGCCCTGCCGTGTCGCTCTCGTTCATTGGCGTGTCGCCCTCGTCATGCATCAGCTCGGTCGTGCAGGATTTCCGCTCAGGCATCGAGGCGCCTGGCGCCGGCCTCGAGGCCCGACTTCAGGCTCGCCTCGATGAACTCGTCGATGTCTCCGTCGAGGACCTTCTGCGTGTCGGTGCGTTCGATGCCGGTGCGCAGGTCCTTGATCCGCGACTGGTCGAGCACGTAGTTGCGGATCTGGCTGCCCCAGCCGATGTCGGACTTGCTCGCCTCGAGGGCGTCCTTCTCGGCATTGCGCTTCTGCACCTCGAGTTCGTAGAGCTTTGCGCGCAGCATCTTCATCGCGCGGTCGCGGTTGGCGTGCTGCGATCGCTCGGTCTGGCAGGCGACGACGGTATTCGTCGGGACGTGAGTGATGCGCACGGCCGATTCGGTCTTGTTGACGTGCTGGCCACCGGCACCCGAGGAGCGATAGACGTCGGTCTTGAGGTCGGCCGGGTTGATGTCGATCTCGATGTCGTCGTCGACCTCGGGGGACACGAACACCGAGGTGAAGCTCGTATGGCGGCGGTTGTCCGAATCGAACGGCGACTTGCGCACGAGCCGGTGCACGCCGATCTCGGTCTTCAGCCAGCCGTAGGCATGGTCGCCCTCGACGCGGAATGTCGCGCTCTTGATGCCGGCGACTTCGCCTGCAGAGGCTTCGAGCAGTTCGGTCCTCCAGCCGCGCGCCTCGGCCCAGCGCAGGTACATGCGCAGCAGCATCTCGGCCCAGTCCTGTGCCTCGGTGCCGCCGGCACCGGCCTGGATGTCGACGAACGCATTCATGCCGTCCATCTTTCCGGAGAACATGCGCTGGAACTCGAGCGCATCGACCTTCGCGGCCAGCGCCTCGACATCGTCGCGCACACCGGCCACGGTCGCTTCATCGTCTTCGGCAATGCCGAGTTCGAGCAGTTCGGCAGCTTCCTCGAGCCCGAGCGTCAGCGTCCGGATGCCGCTGACGACGCGTTCGAGCCGGGAACGCTCCTTCCCGAGGTCCTGCGCGCGCGCCGGATCGTCCCAGATTGTCGGGCTTTCGAGCTCGCGGGTGACTTCCTCGAGGCGCTCGGCCTTCGCATCGAAGTCAAAGATACCCCCTGAGCGACAGCACGCGATCGGACAGATCGGTGATGCGCGATTGAATCGGATTGGTCTCGATCACGGCGTCATTGCAATGCAACAAAAGGGCGCGAAGGATAGCAAATCGGGCCGCCCTGCAACGCGCTCGACACGATCGCGCATCGCGACGGCCGTCGACCTCATTCACCGACCGCGATGCGCTTGCCGACGCCGCTGGCAAGATCGATGCGGGCGATCTCGTGGACGTTCGTGTTGGCGACCCAAAGGGCGCCGGCGGCGACCGACAACCCACCCGGCTCGGCGAAGCGGTAGTTGACGTTGAGCGGACGCAGTGCGCCGGTCTTGAGACTCAGCGCCTTGAGCTTGCCGTTGTAGCTGTCGGCAATGAAGACGATGCCGCGCGGATCGATCGCGATCGCGAGCGGGTTCTGCAGGCGGCCGGTGTCGCGATTGCCGGCAGCGTCGCCGAAATCGTAGAGGCCGGTGCCGATCAGCGTCGTCACGCGGCCATCGGCGAGGCGAACGAGCCGGATCGCCGAGGTCGCAGCATCGGCCACGAGCAGTTGCAGGCCGCTCGGGGTCACGCTGCTCGGCTGGGCGAAACTCGCCTCCGGCGCCTGGCCGTCATCGATGCCGAGCTTGCCGCTGCCGGCATAGACACCGACCCGGCCACGCACCGGATCGAGCTGCCAGATCTGGTTCTGGCTCGCCGACAGCACGTACAGCGAGTCGGCGATCATCGCGAGGTCGATCGGGTTGCCGATCGGCGTCTTGCGCGAGTCGGCGTCGCGCGGGCGTTCGCGACCCGCTTCGCCGGTGCCGAGCACGGTCTCGACTTCGCCGCCGTAGAGGCGGATCCGGCGCACCGCATGGTTCGCGCGGTCGGCGACATAGAGCATGTCGTCACGAATCGCCATCCCCTGCGGGTCGTGCATGCCGCACTCGTTGTTGCGACCGTCCCAGAAACCCGGGTCGCCGGAACCGAACTGGCGCAGGATGCGCCCCTCGTGCGTGCACTCGAGGACGCGATGATGGCCGCTGTCGGCGATGTAGAGCAGCGTGTCGGTGGCGAGCACCTTGCCCGGGAACGCGAGCGGCAGGCGCGGCTCGGGGCGCAGGGCCGGCATCGAGGGGCCGTACTCGCGCAGGTCGCGTTCGGCCGCTTCGTCGAGCAGGCGCGCGATCCATTGGTCGAGGTCGCGCCGCCGCCCTTCGCCGGGCACGACCGCGGCGATCTGGCCTTCGGCATCGATGAGCACGACGCTCGGCCAGGCGTCGACCGCGTAGCGCTGCCACAGGGCGAAATCGGCGTCGCTGGCGACCGCATGGCGGATCTGCAGGCGGTTGACCGCCTTGAGCACGGTCCCGGCATCACGTTGATGCGGATACTTCGGCGCATGGATGCCGATGACGGTCAGGCCGTCGTGGAAGCGGCTCTCGAGGTAGGCGAGATCGGGCAGCAGGTTCCAGCACTGCACATTGTCGTAGGTCCAGAACCACAGCAGGGTGACGCGCCCGCGCAGGGCGGACAGGGTCGGCGCCTCGCTGACATTGACCCATTCGAGTCCCGCCGGGAACTCCGGCGCAGGCAAACGTGCGTCCATCGGTATGCTCGGCTCCCCTCGCTTCGGCCCGTCGCGCGTCACGCGCCGCACCGTGGCTCCGGATTATGACCCAGCCAGCCGGCCAGCGAGCGCGCGGATGCCGGCGCAGGCCAGATCGAGTGCGTGTTCGAAATCGGCGCTGCCGCCGTAATAGGGGTCGGGCAATTCGTCACCGCGACCGAGACCGCAATGATCGAGGAACAAGGCGACCCGACCGCGCCGACTCTCCGGTGCACGAGCGAGCGTCGCGCGCAGGTTGGTCCGATCCATGACGAGCAGGTGCGTGTAACGCTCGAAATCGGCGGCGCAAACCTGACGCGCGCGATGGGCGGCCATCGGATAACCGCGCGCCTCGGCGCTCGCGATCGCACGCGGGTCGGCGCCGGCGCCGACGTGGTAGTCCTCGGTCCCGGCCGAGGCCACGTCGATCGCAAGGCCGGCCTTCGCGAACTCGACGCGGGCGACGCTTTCGACGGTCGGCGAGCGGCAGATGTTGCCCATGCAGACGAAGAGTATCGATGTGTTCCCGTGGCCGTGCGGCATGGCGCGATTCGTCCCGGCCGACCCGGAGCGGTCAGCGGCAGATTCCGAAGGAGCCGCGATCGAAATGCAGGTGATCGCGATGCGCGGCATTGTAGTCCGGGCCGAGCACCGCATCGAAGTACCGGCAGGCGCGTGCATGGACCGCATGCAGGAAACGCGCATCGGGCGTGTCGACGTTCCAATGCGCGAGCACGCTGATGCGATGGCCGTCGGCGAGGATGAAGCCGGCGATGTCGAGCGCGTCGGCCGTCGCGTGCCGGCTGCGGCGCGCGTCCTGGTGACCGTAGATGTTGCGGCACGCGTAGCTGCCGAGGTGCTCGATGCGCGCGACCGGCTGGCCGTAGCGCGCGAGGGCCTCGGCCTGCAGGCCATGACGCTCCCACATCGCGAGCGCGACCGCGCTGCGGCATGAAAGGGCGAACGGAGCGCCGACCCGTGCGCTCGTCGCGCTGATGCGCACGGCATTGTCGAATCCACAGCCCGCCGCGGTTTCACGGTCGGGAATCGGCGCGTGCCGCAGGTCGGCGCCGGCGAGCACCTGCCGGCATTCCGCTCGATCGCGATCAAGGCGTGCGAGCTTGTACCGCGTCAGCCAGTTCGGCGGATCGGCGATCCTCAGCGGTGCCCACGGGTTCCAGCGGTCCTCGACCTCGAGATCGCCGCGCTGGAGCATCACGGCAAGGCCGATCGACACGACCACGACAACCGCGAACGTGATGCGCGCGATCCGGATGCCCGGCGGGGCGCTCATCGAGCGCGCGCGCCCGGACGCTCAACGGCCTCGTCGACCGTCACGCTTCATCGACGATCTCGAGCGCCACGCCGAGATCGTGGGCCAGGGCTTCGGACACGTCACGCACGCGGCGAGCCGTCGTGTCGTTCGGTGCATCGACCTCGATCGCGTGGAAACCGGGGCCCATGTTCTCGGGAGAGCCGGCCGAACTCGAATCCTCGTCATCCATGTGCGGCATGAGGTCACCAACCTCCTCGACGCGCTCTATGCCGTCGAGCGAGGAAATCAGGTTGATCAGCGTGCGCGCGGCATCGTCGTCGGCAGTCAGGCGCAGGTGCAGGGTCGGCATGGCGGTCTCCAGGCAAGTCGAAGCCCGAGTGGACGACAGCGAGACGGAATCCTGGCCAAACGACCGGACGCGGTCGATCGACTCGGGCGGCTGCCGCGCCCGCTACACTGCGCGCCCCTCGACGTGAAACCCGCATGCCGCAACGCCCTTCCGACATTCCAGGTGCGACGCGACCGGGGCCGACTGCCGACGCCGATGCCTGCGACGTCGTCGTCATCGGCGGCGGTGCGGCCGGCCTCATGTGCGCGGCAACCGCGGGCCGTCGCGGCCGGCGCGTCCGCGTGCTCGAACATGCGAACCGGGTCGGCAAGAAGATCCTCATGTCGGGCGGCGGGCGCTGCAACTTCACGAACCTCGGCACGACGCCTGCGAATTTCATCTCGGCGAATCCGCATTTCTGCAAGTCCGCGCTCGCCCGCTACACGCCTTTCGACTTCCTCGACCTCGTCGAACGCCATGGTATTGCCTGGCACGAAAAGGAACGCGGACAACTGTTCTGCAACGATTCGTCGAAGCAGATCGTCGCGATGCTGCTCGCCGAGTGCGCGGCGGCCGGTGTGCGCGTCGACACCCGCTGTCCGGTCGCGCGGATCGTGAGCGAGGCGGCGGGCTTCGTCATCGACACCGCGCTCGGCACCGTTCGCTGCGAAGCGCTCGTCATCGCGACCGGCGGCCTGTCGATCCCGAGCATGGGTGCGAGCGGGTTCGGCTACGAGATTGCACGCCGGTTCGGCCATGCGATCGTGCCGACCCGCGCGGGCCTCGTGCCGTTGACCCTGAGCGGCAGGCACCAGGAACAGCTGTGCGATCTCAGCGGCATCGCGCTGCCGGTCACGAGCTTCTGCAACGGCCAACAGTTCGATGCCGACCTGCTCGTCACCCATCGTGGGGTCAGTGGCCCGGCGATCCTGCAGATCTCCTCGTACTGGCAGGCCGGCGACGACCTCCGGATCGATCTGCTGCCGGGCGTCGCGGTCGAGGCCTTCCTGCAGGAACAACGACGCTCGCATCCGGCGGCCGAACTGCGCACCGTGCTCGGCGAACGGTTGCCGCGACGCCTCGCCCAGCGCCTGTGCGAGATCCGCCTCGGCAGCAAGCCGCTGCGTCAGTACACCGACGCCGAATTGCATGCGCTCGCCGCGGTCCTGCACCACTGGCCGCTCGTCGCGAGCGGGACCGAAGGCTACCGCACGGCCGAGGTCACGCTCGGCGGGGTCGACACCGATGGACTGTCGTCGACCAGCATGCAGTCGAGGTTCGTGCCTGGCCTCTACTTCATCGGCGAGGTCGTCGACGTCACCGGCCATCTCGGCGGCTACAATTTCCAGTGGGCCTGGGCATCGGGGCATGCGGCCGGTCTGGTCGCCTGACCACCGGCCAGGCCACGACGCCATCCACCAGCGACCCTGCCTGCCGGCGACTCCCGATGCTGCGCCTGACCGAACTCAAACTGCCACTCGACCATCATGCCGACGCGTTGCGCGGCGCCGTGCTCGCCCGCCTCGGTCTCGCCGACGCCGACCTGCTCGAATGCACGGTGTTCCGCCGCGGAATCGATGCGCGCAAGCGCTCGGCGATCGCCCTGATCTACACGCTCGACCTGTGCACGACGCGTGACGCGGAGATCCTGCGCCGCTTCGCCGACGATCCGCACGTGATGCCGACGCCCGACACCGGCTATCGCTTCGTCGCCACCGCCGACGATCCGGTCCTCGTCGCCGCGCGTGCCGGGCGGCCGCGTCCGCTCGTCGTCGGCACCGGCCCATGTGGCGTCCTCGCCGCGCTCGTGCTGGCGCAGATGGGACTGCGCCCGCTGATCCTCGAGCGTGGCAAGGCCGTGCGCGAGCGGACCCGGGACACCTGGGCCTTCTGGCGGCGCAGCGTGCTCGATCCCGAATCGAACGTGCAGTTCGGTGAAGGCGGCGCCGGCACGTTTTCCGATGGCAAGCTCTACAGCCAGATCAAGGATCCACGCCACTACGGGCGCAAGGTGCTGACTGAATTCGTCCGGGCCGGCGCCCCGGCCGAGATCCTCGTGGTCAGCAAGCCGCATATCGGGACGTTCCGGCTCGTCAAGATGGTCGAGCAGATGCGCGCGACGATCGAGGCGCTCGGCGGCGAGTTCCGTTTCAGTGCCCGCGTCGACGACCTCGAGATCGTCGATGGCCAGGTCCGCGGCGTGGTCCTCGCGAACGGCGAACACATCCGCAGCGACCACGTCGTTCTCGCGATCGGCCACAGCGCGCGCGACACGTTCGCGATGCTGCATGCGCGCGGCGTGCATGTCGAAGCGAAGCCGTTCTCGATCGGCGCGCGCATCGAGCATCCGCAGTCGCTGATTGACCGCGCGCGCTACGGCCCGAGTGCCGGTCATCCACTGCTCGGCGCAGCCGACTACAAGCTCGTCCACCACGCCGGCAATGGACGCTCGGTCTACAGCTTCTGCATGTGTCCCGGCGGCACCGTCGTCGCCGCCGCCTCGGAGCCGGGCCGGGTCGTCACGAACGGCATGAGCCAGTATTCGCGCGACGAACGCAACGCGAACAGCGCGATCGTGGTCGGCATCACGCCGGCCGACTACCCGGGACATCCGCTGGCCGGGATCGCGTTCCAGCAGCATTGGGAGGCGCGCGCCTTCGAACTCGGCGGGCGTACCTACGCTGCACCGGCGCAGCGCATCGACGACTTCCTCGCCGCACGCGCGTCGAGCTCGCTCGGCGAGGTCCAGCCTTCGTACACGCCAGGCGTCCTCGCGACCGACATCAGCGGCTGCCTGCCCGATTTCGCGGTCGCCGCGATGCGCGAGGCGATCCCTGCGTTCGAGCGCCAGATCCGCGGTTTCGCGCGCGCCGACGGCGTGCTGACCGCGGTCGAGACACGCACCTCGTCGCCGGTCCGCATCCGCCGCAATGACGACGACCTGCAGAGCATCAACACGCGCGGCCTGTTCCCGGCCGGCGAAGGCGCGGGCTACGCGGGCGGCATCCTGTCGGCTGCGGTCGACGGCATCCGCGTCGCCGAAGCGGTCGCGACATGCCTGTTGCACGGCCGCTGAGCGTCACGGCACGCGGGCTGCCGCGGTTTTCCGGGCGAGTGCTGGCTTAACGGGAGGCCATCCCGCGCACGACGGACTCAGCCACGAGCCATGTTGTCGGCGCAGAATGGGCGCTACCGTTGCCTGCAGATCGATGATGACTCCCGACGTTCCCGACCCCGTGCCGAGCGAACCGGCCGCCAGCGCGCCCGCGCCCGCGGAAACGATCGCAGCCTTGCCACCCGAGCCGACGCCACCACCGCGGCCCTCCTCGCGTGCCTCGGTCGCGGCGCTGAACCGGGCGGCCCGCGAAGCGCAGGTCGAACTCAACACGAGCATCCATCGCCTGCTGGGCGTGCTCGTCGTCGGCGGCATCCTTTACACGTGCTATTTCGCGCGCGAACTGATCCTGCCGATCGTGCTCGCGGCGTTCTTCGCCCTGTTGCTGAGTCCGCTCATGAAACGCCTCGCCCAGGCCTGGGTGCCGCGCTGGATCGCGGCCCTGATGCTCATGAGCCTGTTCGTCGCGACGGTCGCCGGCATCGGCAATGCGCTCTACCCGTCGGCGGCCGAATGGGTCGGGCGTGCGCCGCAGATCCTGCGCGAGGCGACGCCGCGCCTGAAGGCGCTGACGCGTCCGCTGCACGCCGCGAGCAGGATGGGCGAGTCGCTGAGCGCGATCACCGGCGAGGAAACGTCCCGCGATCCGCGCATCGTCGTGCAGCCGTCGCCGCGCCCGAACCTCATCGCGGCGACGCCGCGCGTGCTGGCCAGCGTGCTCGCGGTCGTGCTGCTGACCTACTTCTTCCTCGTCTACGGCGATACGCTGCTGCGCCGGACCCTGCTGCTGCGCCCGACCTGGTCGGCCAAGCGCGTGACCGTCGACATCGTGCGCGCGATCCAGCACGACGTATCGCGGTACTTCCTGACCGTCTGTTCGACCAGTCTCGTGCTCGGCGGGGCGACCGCGGGCCTGCTGTGGACGCTCGGTGTCGAAACCCCGTTGCTGTGGGGCGCGATCGCGGCCCTGCTCAACCTGACGCCGTACGTGGGGCCGATGGTGACGGCCGGCCTGCTGCTCCTGGTCGGACTCTCGCAGTTCCCGACGATCGGCGCTGCGGTCCTGCCGGCGATCGGCTATCTCGGCCTGCACACGCTCGAGAGCCAGATCGCGACGCCGCTCGTGCTCGGCCGCACGATCAACCTGAACCCGCTCGCGATCATCATCTGGCTGATCATCTGGGGCTGGCTGTGGGGCATCCTCGGTCTGCTCCTCGCCGTGCCGATGCTGGTTTGCCTGAAGATCGTCTGCGGCCGCGTCGAGGGTCTGCAGAACTGGGCGGCGTTGCTGGAAAAGTAGGTGGTTCTGCTGGCGCACGACGCCCATGCCGCGCGCCTTTCCACGGTCTTCCTGCCGGCAGCGCCGCGCAGCACGGTGGCGCGTGCGATCGAGCGAATGGTTCGTCTCGGGCCGACCGGGACGTCGTACCAGACGAGGTCGTCGTCCTCGAGCGTGTCCCCGGGACGCTCAGCTTCCCGCCCGTCGGCATCAGTGCGATGATACGTACACGATACGTACAACGACGCGCGTGTTCCGATGCTCTGGCTTTGTCTGCAATTCCCCGAACTGCCGCTCGATGCGGTGCGGCCGGACGGGTTCGCGCGCGAGTCGGCGGCGGTCCTGACCGATGGGTCGCTGCGCAATCCGCGCATCGTGCTGGCCAATGCGGCAGCCCGTGCGCACGGCGTGCGTCCCGGCCAGTCGCTCGCCGCGGCGCGTGCGCTGCATGCGCGGTTGCCGGCCTGGGCGCGCGATCGCGACGCCGAAAAACAGCGTCTCGGCGTGCTCGCCGACTGGGCTTACCGCTTCAGCGGGACGATCAGCCTCGCGCCGCCACGCGCGTTGCTGATCGAGATCGGCGCGAGCCTCACGCTGTTCGGGGGTTGGCCGCGGCTCGAACGGCGCCTGCGCGAGGAACTCGGGCAATGGGGATTCCGCTGGCGCATGGCCGCCGCGCCGGTCGCTGCCGGGGCCCGTGTGCTGGCCGCCAACCGGGACGGCCTCGTGCTCATGTCAGGGCCGCAGTTGATCCGTGAACTCGAAGATATTTCCGTTTTAAATTGCGGACTTGCGAAAGAAACCTCACGCAATTTGACATCCATGGGCCTGAACCGGCTCGGCGCCGTGTTCGCCCTGCCGCGCATCGAACTGACGCGTCGCCTCGGCCCACCTGCCCTCGCCCATCTCGACCGCCTGCGCGGCCGGCTGCCCGAGGCACTGGCCGCGTACCGACCGCCGACGCGCTATGCACGCCGGGTCGAGTTCGACGACCCGATCGGCACGATGCAGGCGCTGCTGTTCCCGCTGCAGCGCCTGTTGCGCGATTTCGCCGCGTTCCTCGTCACGCGCGACGGTGGCGTGCAGCGTTTCGAACTCGTCCTCGAGCACGAACGCGGGGCGAGCATGCGCATCCCGGTCGGCCTGCTCGCGCCGCAGCACGATGCCACGGCCTTGTTCGAACTCGCCCGCGCGCGCCTCGAACGGATCGACCTCGCTGCCGCGGTCAGCGCGTTGTCGCTCTGCGCCGACGACCTGCCCCCGCTGTGTCCGCTGCATGTCGACCTGTTCGACGAACGCCGGCGCGGGGCGCTCGACTGGCCGGTCCTCGCCGAACGCCTGCGCGCCCGGCTCGGCGATGACGCCCTGCACGGCATGGCCGCCGTCGCCGATCATCGGCCCGGGCGCGCCTGGCGTTCACGCACGCCGGCGGCGGCGCGCGCCACGCCGGAACCGGTGTCGATCGCGCACGGTGCGCGGCCGTTCTGGCTGCTCGCCCGCGAAATCCCGTTGCGCCCGGAGCCGGTCGAGATCCTCGCCGGTCCCGAACGCATCGAGAGCGGCTGGTGGGATGGCGAGGACCAGCGCCGCGACTACTACATCGTGCGCACGCGCCTGGGCCAGCGCGCCTGGGCCTATCTCGGCGTCGGCGCGAGCGCTGGCTGGATGCTGCACGGGTGGTTCGCATGAGCCCGGGTTATGCCGAACTGCACGCGCTCAGCAATTTCAGCTTCCAGCGCGGCGCCTCGAGTGCGGACGAACTGTTCGCACGCGCGGCGAAGCTCGGCTATGCCGCACTCGCGATCACCGACGAGTGTTCGCTGGCCGGCATCGTGCGCGCGCTCGAAGCGAGCGAGGAGCACGGCGTGGCGCTGATCGTCGGCAGCGAGGTCCGGCTCGGCGACGACCTGAAACTCGTCCTGCTGGCCGCCGACCAGGCCGGCTACGGCGAGCTGTGCCGATTGATCACCTGCGGGCGGCGGCGCAGCGACAAGGGCGAGTACGCGCTGACCCGGGCCGATCTCGAACGCGTCGGCGAAGGCGTGCTCGTGCTGTGGCCCGCGCAACCGGGCGATGCCGGCAACGAGGCGAGCGCCGCCTGGCTGCTGCGGCATTTCGGCGGACGCGCCTGGATCGCCGTCGAACTGCACCGCGGCAGCGATGACGCGCGTCGCCTCGCCCAACTGTGCGATCTCGGCGCGGCCCATGGTCTTCCGCTCGTCGCCAGCGGTGACGTGCACATGCACGCGCGCGGGCGGCGCGCGCTGCAGGATGCGCTGACCGCGATCCGCCTCGGCTGCACGATCGCCGAGGCGGGCCATGCGCTGTTCCCGAACGGCGAACGCCATCTGCGCCGTATCGGCGAACTCGAAGCGCTGTATCCCGCCGACCTGCTCGCCGAAAGCCGGCGCATCGCCGCGCGCTGCACGTTCGACCTGCGCAAGCTGCGCTATGCCTATCCGCACGAGATCGTGCCGGCCGGAATGGCTGCGATCGACCATTTGCGCGCACTCACGCTCGCCGGCGCACGCAGGCGCTGGCCCGGCGGCGTGCCGCCCGCGGTCGCGACCCAGATCGCGCACGAGCTCGACCTGATCCGGGACCTCGAGTACGAACATTTCTTCCTCACGGTCGAGGACATCGTGCGCTGGGCGCGCCAACGACCCAGGCCGATCCTCTGCCAGGGGCGTGGCTCGGCGGCGAATTCGGCGGTCTGCTACTGCCTCGGCATCACCTCGGTCGACCCGGCGAGCGGCAACCTGCTGTTCGAACGCTTCCTCTCGAAGGAGCGCAAGGAGCCGCCCGACATCGACGTCGATTTCGAGCACGAGCGACGCGAGGAAGTGATCCAGTACGTGTTCGCCAAGTACGGCCGCGAACGTGCGGCGATCGCGGCGACCGTGATCCGCTATCGCGGCAAGAGCGCCGCGCGCGACATCGGCCGCGTGTTCGGCCTCGCCGTCGACCAGCTCGACGAACTGAGCCGCGTGTTCGCGCGCGGCAATGGCGAGGTGCCGCTGGCCGAGCTGCTGCGCGAACGCGGCTTCGATCCCGACAGCCCGGTCATGCATCGCCTGCTCGCCCTCGTGCGCGAATTGCGCGGCTTCCCGCGCCACCTGTCGCAGCATGTCGGCGGCTTCGTGATCTCCGAGCATCCGCTGCACACGCTCGTGCCGGTCGAGAACGCGACGATGGTGGATCGCACGATCATCCAGTGGGACAAGGACGATCTCGAAACGATGCGGTTGCTCAAGGTCGACTGCCTCGCCCTCGGCATGCTGACCTGCCTCGCGCGCTGCTTCGACCTGCTGCGCCGGCAGCGCGGGCTCGACCTGCACCTGCACACGATTCCCCGGGACGACGCCGCGACCTGGGACATGATCTGCAAGGCCGACACGGTCGGCGTGTTCCAGATCGAATCGCGCGCGCAGATGTCGATGCTGCCGCGCCTGCAGCCACGCTGCTTCTACGACCTCGTCGTGCAGATCGCGATCGTGCGCCCGGGCCCGATCCAGGGCGGCATGGTCCATCCCTACCTGCGCCGGCGCCAGGGACTCGAGGCGATCGACTATCCGCAATCGTCCGACGAGCGCGGCAACGCCGGCTCGCGGGTCGAAGGCGTGCTCGGTCGCACGCTCGGCGTGCCGATCTTCCAGGAACAGGTCATGAAGCTGATCCAGGTCGTCGCCGGCTTCACGCCGGGTCGCGCCGATGCGCTGCGCCGGGCGATGGCGGCATGGAAGCGCAAGGGCGGGCTCGAACCGTTCCACGACGAGATCCGCGAAGGCATGCTCGCGCGCGGCTACGACGAGGCGTACTTCGAACGCATCTTCGAGCAGATCAAGGGTTTCGGCGAATACGGCTTCCCGGAATCGCATTCGGCCAGTTTCGCCCTGCTCACGTGGGTCTCGTCGTGGCTCAAATGCCATCACCCGGCCGTCTTCACCTGCGCCCTGCTCAACTCGCTGCCGATGGGGTTCTACGCGCCGGCCCAACTCGTCAAGGATGCGCAGCGGCACGGCGTGCGCGTGCTGCCGGTCGATGTCGCCTGCAGCGCATGGGAATGCACGCTCGAGGCGTCGTCAGCGGCGGGCGGCGACCCCGCGACGGCCGCGCTCGACTTGCGGCTCGGCCTCTCGCGCATCAGCGGCTGTTCACAGGCACTGGCCGCCCGCATCGTCGAGGCACGCGCGGAACGGCCGTTCGGCAGTGTCGCCGACCTCGTGCAACGGGCCGGCCTTGCCGCCGGCGAGCGCGCCCTGCTCGCCGATGCCGATGCCTTGCGCAGCCTCAGCGGCCATCGCCACCAGGCGCGCTGGGACAGTGCCGGCAGCGAACGACCCGCGGCGGTGCTCCGCGGCGCGCGCCTGCACGAGCAGGCGGTCGCCCTGCCGGCGCCGTCGCTGCGCGGAGACGTCCTCGCCGACTATGCGATGCAGGGACTGACACTGCGCCGGCATCCGCTTTCACTCGTGCGCCCGGCTCTCGATGCGCGTCGCCTGCAACGCGCGCGCGATGTCGGCAGCACGCCGCACGGCCGGCACGTGCGCTGCGCCGGGCTCATCACGGTGCGCCAGCGGCCCAGTACGGCGAAAGGCGTCACCTTCGTCACGATCGAGGACGAAACCGGCTTCCTCAACATCATCGTCTGGAAGAAGGTCGCCGAGCAGCAGCGGCGCATCCTGCTCGAAGCGAGCGTGCTCGGCGTCGAGGGCGTCGTGCAAACGAGCCACGGCGTGCTGCACGTCGTCGCCCATCGCCTGCTCGACCTCGATGCCCTGCTGCCCGAACTGTCCCCGCAATCACGCGATTTCCACTGACCGCTCGATTCGTTCGAGAGGCCCGTCAACCGCCCCGGCGCGACCCCTCCGCCCGCGCCGTCTTTCCCGCGCGCTTCACGCGCGTCGCGATGACCGGTTCGTCCTCGCCCTCGACGACGACATCACGCGCGAACAAGGCAATCGCGGTGTCGGCAACCTTGCCGGTGTCGACGTAGACATAGCCGGCGATACCGAGCGCACCCGCGACCGGAATCCAGCGCGTGACCAGACGGCTCGCGCCGCGCTGGGCGAATCGCAGCGCGATCTTGTTGGCGATCGCATACAGCGCGGAAAGCGGCGCACGGCGGACCACGAAGCGTTCCCCGATGCGGATCACGACGTCGCTGAATGCGCCGGCGGCGGTGTGTCCGAACAGGCAGTACAGCATCTGTTCGCGTCCGAGCTGTCCGCTGCGTCCGTAGGTCGCGGCGATATCGGCCACCATCTGCCGCTGCATCTTCCAGACCGCATGCAGTTCGGGTGCAATCGTCAGCCAGCCGATCGCGCCTGGTGGCAGGGCGAGCGAACCGGCCGCCGCAGCCGTCTTGATCGCGGTGCGGCGCGCAATCGCACGTGCGCGCGTCGGCGCATCGGGATGGGCAGCCACGCGCGACGCCGGAATGCGCCCGACCAGTTCGAGCACGCGCTCGGCAAATCCGGCCCTGGCGGCAGCGCGCCGGGAAAAACGTGCGGCAGGGTTCTTGGGCGACATCCGAAATCCTCTGATCCGAATCCCGCGATTGTCTGCATCGACGCAGACAACGGTCGATGAACACGACGACGTCGAGGCGCCGGGCCACGTCGGACCTCGCGGGACCCAACCTCAGGCCGGACCGCGGCCGTGCCGGCTCCGATCGCCGTGACGGCGCTGCCCCTGCGCCACCGCGATCCTCACGCGCATCCGGGATGCCGCTACGCCGGCTTGCGTCCGAGGCACCCGGCCAGTGCGGCCACGACGCGATCGACATTGTGCGGGGTACTGCCCGCACCCATCAGGCCGATGCGCCAGATCCGGCCGGCAAGCTCGCCGAGGCCGGCACCGATCTCGATCGAGAATTCATTGAGCAGGCGGCGGCGCACGGCGGCCTCGTCGACGCCTTCGGGAACCTTTACGGCATTCAACTGCGGCAACCGCGATTCCTTCGCCACGAGCAGTTCGAGATCGATGCGCGCGAGCTCGCGTTCGAGTCGCAGATGATTTTCGCGATGACGCGCGAACGACGCCTCAAGCCCCTCCTCGCGCAGCGCAAGCAGGGCTTCGTGCAGCGCATACAGCATGTTGACCGGCGCGGTGTGGTGGTACGCGCGCGCGCGACCGCCCTGCCAGTAGCCCATGACGAGGCTCATGTCGAGGAACCAGCTTTGCACGGGCGTCCTGCGCGCCTTGATCGCGGCGACGGCCCGATCGCTGAATGTCACCGGCGAGAGGCCCGGTGGCGCCGAAAGACACTTCTGCGATCCCGAATAGACCACGTCGGCGCCCCATGCGTCGGCGAGCACCGGCATGCCGCCGAGACTGGTCACCGCATCGACGATGCTCAGTGCGCCATGCTGCTGCGCGAGTCTGCACAGTGCCGCGGCATCGGAGACAACGCCGGTCGAGGTTTCGGCGTGCACGAAGGCGAGCGCCTTGGCGCCGGCGTTCCCCTTCAACGCAGCCTCGACCTTGTCGAGGTCGATCGCGGTGCCGAATGCATCGTCGACCATCACCGCGGTCGCGCCGCAGCGCACGACATTCTCGCGCATGCGTCCGCCGAACACGCCGTTGCGGCAGACGACAACCGTGTCGCCGGGCTCGACGAGGTTGACGAAGGCCGCCTCCATGCCGGCCGATCCCGGTGCGGAAATCGGCACCGTCAGCGTGTTCGTGGTCTGGAATGCGAACCGCAGCAGATCCTTGAGCTCGTCCATCATGCCGACAAAGCGTGGATCGAGATGGCCGATCGTCGGACGCGACAGCGCGTCGAGCACATGTCGTGGCACCGGAGACGGACCCGGGCCGAGCAGCAGGACCGCTGGTGGCTGGAAGCTTTGCATCGCGTTCACCTCTACCCTGGTTCAGGCCGGCTCCGTATCGATGCACGCGAGCGCCTGGCCGAGGTCGGCGATCAGCAGCTCGGGTTCCTCGAGACCGATCGACAGGCGCACACACGAGAGCGGCAGCTGGCCGGCGGCCGACAACGGCGCATCGGCCGGAAACACTGCACAGACCGGGAACGCGAGCGACTCGTAACCGCCCCACGAGACGGTCATGAGGAAGCGTTGCAGCGCATTGCAGAAGCGCTCGACGGCGGCGACATCGGCGACCGCGAGATCGATCGTCAGCAGGCCACTGCAACCGCGCAACTGGCGTGCGGAAAGTGCATGTTGCGGGTCGGTGCCGGATTGCGGCGAATACACGCGCCGGATCTTCGGATGCGCCTCGACGAAGGCGAGCACCTCGGCCGTGGTCGCCGCGATGCGCTGCATGCGCACGCCGAGCGTGCGCATGCCGCGGATCATGAGCCAGGCGTCGTGTGGCGAAAGGATCGCGCCGAATGTCATGTACGGACCGCGGAACACCTCTCGCAGCAAGGCTTCGCTGCCGCACAGCATGCCGGCGAGCACGTCGCTGTGGCCATTGAGGTACTTGGTCGCCGAGTGGGCGACGAGATCGATGCCGGATGCGAGTGGCGACTGGTTCAGCGGCGTCGCATGGCTGTTGTCGCACAAGGTGCGGATGCCGCGCGCCCGCGCGAGCTCGGCGACTGCGGCGAGATCCTGTTGCTCGAACGTCATCGAGTTCGGGCTCTCGAGCACGATCAGGCGCGTCGACGCGGTCAGGGCCTGTTCGAAATTCCCGACCTCGGTACCGTCGACGAAGGTCGACGCGACGCCGAACTTCGGCAACAGCTCGCGCAGCAGGCTGCGCGTCCAGCTGTAGGGTTTCGCGACGCAGACGACGTGATCGCCGCCGCGCACGCATGCCATGACGCCGGCCGACATCGCGGCCGCGCCACTCGCGAAGGCGAGGCAGTCCTCCGCACCTTCGAGAGCCGCGACCTTCCTGCGCAGGATCGCCACGGTCGGATTGTTGCCGCGCGTGTAGACATGCCCGGCGTACTCGTCGCGGAATCCCGCACGCATCGCCGCGACGGTCGGGAACGCGAAGATCGAGGACTGCACGATCGGCGGCGCGACCGCGCCGTCGTAGCGTCCACGTTCTTCACCGAGATGGTTGAGGATGTAGCTGAGGTCCATGTGCGGAACCGGAGGTCGGGGGTGGAAAGGCCGGTCGCGCGAGCGTGCTCGCGCGCCGGATGTCTCGGCCACATTGAATCCACGGACCGGGCGCCCTGCCCGCGCCGTGCCCTGCTAGCCGGTGCGCAGCACCTCGGCGAGGAACCGGCGGGTCGGCTCGGCGAGCAGCGGATCCTCGAGCGCCATCGCGATCGTCGCGCGGACGAGGCCGAGCTTGTTGCCGCAGTCGAAGCGCGTGCCTTCGAACCGGTAGGCGAGTACCGGCTTCTCGTGCAGCAGGTCCTCGATCGCATCGGTCAGCTGGATCTCGCCACCGGCGCCCGGCGTGGTCTTTTCGAGCAAGTCGAAGATGCGTCCGGGCAGCACGTAGCGGCCGACGATCGCGAGGTTGGACGGAGCGACCTCGGGCTTCGGCTTTTCTACGACGAGGCGCACGCGCGCGGCACGTTCGGAGATCGGCTCGGCATCGACGATGCCGTACTTCATCGTCTCCGCATGCGGGACTTTCTCGACCGCGAGCACACCGGCCTCCTCGCGCGCCGCGACCTCGGCCATCTGGCGCAGCGCACCCGGGCGTCCACTGCCGGAACCGCCGTTCCAGATCAGGTCGTCGGCGAGGACGACACCGAATGGTTCGTCGCCGACCACGGGGCGCGCGCACAGCACCGCATGGCCGAGCCCGAGTGCTTCGGGCTGGGTGACGAACACGCAGCGCACGTGCCTGGGCAAGGTGCCCTGGACGAGGGCGAGCAGCTCGTCCTTGCCGGCCTGCTGCAACTTGCTTTCGAGCTCGTAGGCCTTGTCGAAGTAATCGGCGATCGCATGCTTGTAGCGGTTGGTGACGAACACGAGCGTGTCGGCGCCGGCGTCGACCGCTTCATCGACCGCGTACTGGATCAGCGGGCGATCGAGCACGGGCAGCATTTCCTTGGCGACGACCTTGGTCGCCGGCAGGAAGCGCGTGCCGAGTCCGGCGACCGGGAAGACAACCTTGCGCAGGCGCGCTCGACTCATGGCGGGATCTCGTATGGGTTTCAGGAAGGTCGGCCGACGAACGGCAGGATCGTCGCCGGTTCGCCCTGGCGCGCCTCGAACTCGGGCAGCAGCTGGGCGAGGATGCGCCGCAACAGGTCCTCGTCGTAATCGAGCACGGCAAGTTCGGACTGGCGCAACAAGGTCGTCAACAGGCTCCAGGCCATGCTGCGCGGCTGGGCGAGGAAGATCTTGGCGTGCGCGGTCGACTGGTAGTTCTCGAGCGGATGGAACAGTTCTTCGAACAGCTTCTCGCCAGCGCGCAGTCCCGTATAGGCGATCGCGATGTCCCGGCCAGGTTGCTTGCCGGCGAGGCGGATCATCTGTTCGGCGAGGTAACTGATCTTGACCGGCTCGCCCATGTCGAGCGCGAAGATCTCGCCGCCGTTGCCGAGCACCGCGGCCTGCAGGATCAGCTGGCAGGCTTCGGGAATCGTCATGAACCAGCGCGTGATCTCGGGATGGGTGACCGTGACCGGCCCGCCGGCGCGGATCTGTTCGCGGAACAACGGCACGACCGACCCGGCCGAGTCGAGCACGTTGCCGAATCGCACGGTGATGAAACGCGTATGCGACTGGGCCGCGAAGTTCTGGCAATAGATTTCGGCCGCGCGCTTGCAGGCACCCATGATGCTGCTCGGGTTGACGGCCTTGTCGGTCGAGATCAGCACGAAGCACTCGACGCCGTGGCGGTCGGCCGCCTCGGCGACGACCTTGGTCCCGAGCACGTTGTTGCGGAAGGCCTCGCGCACCTGCTCCTGCAGCAGCGGCACGTGCTTGTAGGCGGCGGCATGGAACACGATCTGGGGACGCGCGTTCGCGAACACCCGTTCGCAGCCTGGCACATCGCCGCAGTCGCCGATCCGCGCATCGAGCAGCAGGTCGGGGAATTCGCGGCGCAGTTCCTGCTCGATCCGGTACAGGTTGTACTCGGACAACTCGAGGATCGTCAGCGAAGCGGCGCCGAGCCGGGCGACCTGGCGACACAGTTCCGATCCGATCGAGCCCCCGCCGCCGGTCACGAGGACGCGCTTGCCGGAAAGCCCGGTGCGGATCGCGGTCCAGTCCAGCTGGACCGGTTCACGGCCGAGCAGGTCCTCGATCGCGACCTCCTTCAGTTCGCCGAAGCTCGAGCGCCCGGCGACGACATCGGCGAGTCGCGGCATGGTCCGGAACGGCAGGTCGGTCGCTTCGCAGAGGCCTACCACGCGCTGCATCTGCGCGCTGCTCGCGGACGGCATCGCGATCAGCAGCATCTGCGCGGCCGTCTCGCGTGCGAGTTCGGGCAGGTGTTCGAGCGCGCCGAGCACCGGCACGCCATGGATGCGTGCGCCGCGGATCTGCGGGTTGTCGTCGAGGATGCCGACCGGGCGATAGCGGTTCTCGCGCAACAGGTCGCGCACGAGCGCATCGCCGGCACGTCCGGCGCCGAGGACGAGCACGCGCATGACCGGCGAGCGCGAGATGAAGTCGAGCCGATTGTCCTTCCAGTAGCGGTAGGCGAGCCTCGGAAGACCTAGCAGGACCGCGAGCGCGAACGGATAGGCGACGAGCACCGTGCGCGGCACGGTGGCGAGGCGGTTGTAGACGAACAGCGTGACCGCGATGGCGAGTGCGCCGAGCACGGCCGCGCGCAGGATGTTCCAGAGGTCCGGCAGGCTCGCGAATCGCCACAGGCCCTTGTACAGGCCGGTGATCCAGAAGATCAGGCCCTGGGCGGCCAGCACGAGCAGCACTTCGGGACCGAACATGTCGAAGTCGGGTCGCTCGGGCTCGAACGACCAGCGCAGCGAAGCGATCGCGGTCCAGGCAATCCAGACCATCGCGAGATCGTGCAGGACGACCGCGAGGCGTGGGTGGATCTTCGCGATGGCCTTGTCAAACACGGTGGCCTCCTCCTGCATGCCGCACCTTCCCGAGGCAATGTCGCTTGCCGAACAGCCAGACCAGCAGGGCGAGGGCATACACGCCGAGCAAGGCCGGTCCGCCGTGGCCGAGGAACGCGGCGGCGAGCGTGCCGTCTTCGATCACTCCGTCGCGTGGCCGATTGATCCAGTACAGGACCGGGACGACGACGAGCAGGTTCCAGCCGGCGTACATCGCGACCACCGTCGCATGGCTGCGGCCACTACGGACGAGCCACTGGTACAGGTGTTCGCGGTGCGCACTATACCAACGCCGCCCGCGCA
>CAZPLY010000019.1:0-69231 GCA_964587775.1 uncultured Dokdonella sp. | reverse complement strand
CCGCGAAGGCGGCCGCACGGTCGGTGCCGGCGTCGTCGCGAAGATCGTTCAGTAATTCTGTTGCTGGCCGCCCCGGATGCCACGGCATGTGGTATCCTCGGCGGCTGCAGAAAGCGAAACCCTCGGGTTTCGTCACCACGCGAAAAGAGGCACAGGATGTGCTTCGTGTTCGCCGGACAGGGAAGCGTGTACCGAGCCAAGGTCGTCGACTTGTTGACGACGTTGGTCGGCGCGTATTACACTCCTCTGTCTGGGCGAGCCGGGTAACTGGCTCGCTCGGTTTTTTTTTGGGGATCGACCATCGAGTCGGATCCCGTCGCTCTTTCATCCAGGAATCACGGCAATGGCTGACCAAAAGATTCGTATCAGGCTCAAGGCGTTCGACCATCGCCTGATCGATCGCTCGGCGAGCGAGATCGTCGAGACCGCGAAGCGCACGGGCGCCCAGGTTCGCGGACCGATTCCGCTCCCGACCAAGATCGAGCGCTACACCATCCTGGTGTCGCCGCACGCAGACAAGGATGCACGAGACCAGTACGAGACGCGGGTTCACAAGCGCGTGCTGGATATCGTGGATCCGAATGACAAGACCGTGGATGCCCTGATGAAGCTGGATCTGGCGGCCGGTGTTGACGTCCAGATCAAGCTCTACTGACAGCGGCACGCGATAGGACACGACGATGAGTATCGGATTGGTAGGCCGCAAGTGCGGCATGAGCCGGGTCTTCACTGACGACGGCCGTTCGGTTCCGGTGACGCTGATTGAAGCGACGCCGAACCGGGTCACCCAGGTGAAGACGACGGAAACCGACGGCTACAACGCCGTCCAGGTGACGGCCGGGACGAAGCGCGCGGCGCTCGTCAACAAGCCGCTCGCCGGTCATTACGCCAAGGCCAAGGTCGAGGCAGGCCGTGGACTGTGGGAGTTCCGCGTCGGCGAGGGCGATCTCGGCAAGTACAGCGTCGGCGGTGAGCTGAAGGCCGACGAACTGTTCACGGTCGGCCAGATTGTCGATGTTGCCGGCGTGACCAAGGGCAAGGGCTTCCAGGGCACGATCAAGCGCCACAATTTCACGATGGGTGACGCGACGCACGGCAACTCGCTGTCGCATCGTTCGCCAGGCTCGATCGGCCAGCGCCAGACCCCGGGTCGTGTGTTCCCTGGCAAGAAGATGTCGGGCCACATGGGCGCGGTCCGCCGTTCCTCGATGAATCTCGAGGTCGTCCGTATCGACAGCGAGCGCCATCTGATCGCGATCAAGGGTTCCGTTCCGGGTGCTCCGGGCGGCAACGTGATCATCCGTCCCGCGGTCAAGGCTTGAGGAGCGAGGTCATGGAACTCAATGTCATCGGCGCCAAGCCGGTCAGCGTTTCCGACGCCGTGTTCGGCCAGGAATTCCGCCAGGATCTCGTGCATCAGGTCGTCGTTTCGTACCGCAACGCGGGCCGCGCCGGCACGAAGCGCCAGAAGTCGCGTTCCGAAGTGCATGGAACGACCAAGAAGTCGAAGAAGCAGAAGGGTGGCGGCGCGCGTCATGGTGCGCTGACTGCGCCGATCTTCGTCGGCGGCGGCGTCACCTTCGCCGCGCGTCCGCGCAGCTTCGAGCAGAAGATCAACCGCAAGATGTATCGCGGCGCGTTCGCCTCGATCCTGTCCGAGCTCAACCGCCAGGGTCGCCTGCGCGTCGTCGAGTCGTTCGGCATCGATCAGCCGAAGACGAAGGCGCTGGTCGCCCGCTTGGCCGAGTTCGAAACGTCGGGCCGTACCGTGCTCGTCGCCGAGAACGCGCCCGAGGCGCTGTACTTCGCTGCCCGCAATATCCCGTACGTCCACGTCGTCGATGCCTCGGCGCTGGATCCGGTCAGTCTGGTCAGCGCCGATCACGTGCTGATGACTGTCGAGTCGGTCAAGAAGATCGAGGAGTGGCTGGCGTGAAAGAGAATCTCTACAGCATCCTGCGCGCACCTCTCATTTCCGAGAAGACCGCGCGTCTGCAGGAAACCAACCAGTATGTGTTCGAAGTGCTGCCGGGCGCCAGCAAGGCTGACGTGAAGGCGGCGGTCGAGCAGCTTTTCAATGTGCAGGTCGAAGCGGTCAACGTGGTCAACCTCAAGGGCAAGACCAAGGCGTTCCGCCAGCGTACCGGCTCGCGTGGCAACAAGCGCAAGGCGTATGTGCGCCTTGGCGAAGGCCAATCCATCGACGTGATGGCCAAGGCCTGAGAGGCGAACTATCCATGGCACTGATCACACTCAAACCCACTTCGGCAGGGCGCCGCTCGGCCGTTCGCGTCTCGACGCCCGGGCTGCACAAGGGCTCGCCGTATGCGCCGCTGACCGAATCGCAGAACAAGTCCGGTGGCCGCAACCATTACGGTCGCATCACGACGCGCCACAAGGGCGGTGGTTCGAAGCAGCATTACCGCATCATCGACTTCAAGCGCGACAAGGAAGGCATCGCCTGCCGCATCGAGCGCCTCGAGTACGATCCGAACCGCACGGCGCACATCGCGTTGCTGCTGTACGTCGACGGTGAGCGCCGCTACATCATCGCGCCGAAGGGCGCGCAGGTCGGTGACCAGCTGATGGCCGGTCGCGAAGCGCCGATCAAGGTCGGCAATTCGCTTCCGTTGCGCAACATCCCGATCGGCTCGACCGTGCATTGCATCGAGATGAAGCCGGGCAAGGGCGCCCAGCTCGCGCGCGCCGCCGGTGCCTCGGCCCAGCTCGTCGCGCGCGAACAGGCGCATGCCACGCTGCGCCTTCGCTCGGGCGAAATGCGCAAGGTGCCTGCCGAATGTCGCGCGACGATCGGCGAAGTCGGCAATTCCGAACACAGCCTCGAGAAGCTCGGCAAGGCCGGCGCCAGCCGCTGGCGCGGCATCCGTCCGACCGTTCGCGGCGCGGCGATGAACCCGGTCGACCACCCGCACGGTGGCGGCGAGGCGAAGGCAGGCCAGGGCAACCCGCATCCGGTGTCGCCGTGGGGCATGCCGACCAAGGGTTACAAGACACGCAAGAACAAGCGCACCGACCAGTTCATCGTGCGCGATCGCAGGGGTTGATATAGATGGCTCGTTCACTGAAGAAAGGCCCGTTCATCGACCACCACCTCCTCAAGAAGGTGGAGTCCGCATCGGCTGCCAACAACAAGCGCCCGATCAAGACCTGGTCGCGTCGTTCCATGATCTCGCCCGAGATGGTCGGTCTGACGCTCGCGATCCACAACGGACGCCAGCATGTGCCGGTGCTCGTCAACGAGAACATGGTCGGTCACAAGCTCGGCGAGTTCGCCGTGACCCGCACGTTCAAGGGTCATTCCGGCGACAAGAAAGCCGCCGAAGCCAAGAAGCGATAAGGAAACGATCATGGAAGCCAAAGCGATACTGCGCAGCGCGCGCATTTCGGCCCAGAAGGTCCGCCTTGTCGCCGACCAGGTGCGCGGCATGCCGGTAGGCAATGCGACGAACCTGCTCGCCTTCAGCAACAAGAAGGCTGCGCATCTCGTCAAGAAGGTCCTGCTGTCGGCGGTCGCGAATGCCGAGAACAATCTCGGCGCAGATGTCGACGAGCTCAAGGTCGCCCGGATCTTCGTCGACGACGGCCCGATCATCAAGCGCATGCATGCGCGCGCGAAGGGTCGCGGCAACCGTATTTCCAAGCGCACCAGCCACATCACCGTGGTCGTGGGCGAGTAAAGGACGCAAACGATGGGTCACAAAGTCAATCCCATAGGTTTCCGCCTTGGAGTCTCCAAGGACTGGAATTCCAAGTGGTTCGCCAACAAGCGTGATTTCTCCGGCTATCTGGTCGCCGATCTCCGCGTGCGCGAACTGCTGAAGAAGAAGCTGGCCCAGGCCGGCATCTCGAAGATCCAGATCGAGCGTCCGGCGAAGTCCGCGCGAGTGACGATCCATACCGCCCGTCCGGGTGTCGTGATCGGCAAGAAGGGCGAGGACATCGAGAAGCTGCGCAAGGAAGTGTCACAGGTGATGGGCGTTCCGGCGCACATCAACGTCACTGAAGTGCGCAAGCCCGAACTCGACGCCCAGCTCGTCGCCGAGTCGATCGCCCAGCAGCTCGAGCGCCGCATCATGTTCCGTCGCGCGATGAAGCGCTCGGTGCAGAACGCGATGCGCCTCGGCGCACTTGGCATCAAGGTCAATGTCGGCGGTCGCCTGAACGGTGCCGAGATCGCCCGTTCGGAATGGGCGCGCGAAGGTCGAGTTCCACTGCACACGTTGCGCGCGGACATCGACTACGGCTTCGCCGAGGCGCGCACCACGTACGGGATCATCGGCGTCAAGGTCTGGATCTACAAGGGTGAGATCTTCGACCTCCACGCGGCCACCCAGGAAGCCAAGGCGGAAGCGAGCGAAGAGCGCGCCCCGCGTCGGGCTCCGACGGCGAAGCAAGGAATTTAAGTCATGTTGCAACCGAAACGTACCAAGTACCGCAAGGTGCAGAAGGGCCGCAACCCGGGCCTTTCCTATGTCGCGACGAAGGTCAGTTTCGGCGCGTACGGACTCAAGGCGACCACCCACGGCCACTTGACCGCGCGCCAGATCGAGGCGGCTCGCCGCTGCATCACGCGCTTCGTCAAGCGTGGCGGCAAGCTGTGGATCCGCGTGTTCCCGGACAAGCCGATCACGAAGAAGCCGATCGAAGTCCGCATGGGCAACGGCAAGGGCAGTGTCGAGTTGTGGGTCGCTCCGGTGCAGCCGGGTCGCATGTTGTATGAAATCGAGGGTGTCGACGAGACGACCGCGCGCGAGGCGTTCCGCCTGGCCGCAGCCAAGTTGTCCGTGCAAACCCAGTTCGTAGCGAGAACGGTGCTGTGATGGAACTGAAAGAGCTTCGCCAGAAATCGGAGAAGGAGTTGAACGAGCATCTCGGCGAGCTTCGCCGCGAGCAGTTCAACCTGCGCATGCAGAAGGGCTCCGGTCAGCTCACGAAGATGCATCAATTCGGGCTGGTCCGGCGCGAGATCGCGCAGGTCAAGACCCTGCTTGGCAGCAAGAAGTAAGGACGGCCTGCGATGAGCGAGACAAAGAAGAGTGCGCGCACGCTTGAAGGGCGTGTGGTCAGCAACAAGATGCAGAAGACGGTGACCGTCCTGCTCGAGCGTCAGGTGCAGCATCCGCTGTACGGCAAGATCGTGCGTCGCTCGACGAAAGTCCACGCGCATGACGCCAACGACGAGTGCATGGAAGGCGACATGGTGCGCATCAGCGAAATGCGCCCGATGTCGAAAACGAAGAACTGGCGCGTGGTCGAGATCGTCACGCGGGCTGCGAAGTAATCACGGCCCCGGACGTAAGGAGCAAGCAACATGATCCAGATGCAGACCACGCTGGCCGCGGCGGACAACAGCGGCGCTCGCGAACTGATGTGCATCAAGGTGCTCGGCGGTTCGAAGCGGCGTTACGCCCAGATCGGCGACGTCATCAAGGTTTCGGTGCGTGAAGCGATTCCGCGCGGAAAGGTCAAGAAAGGCGAGGTCTACGACGCCGTCGTCGTGCGCACGCGCAAGGGCGTGCGCCGCGCGGACGGGTCGCTGATCCGATTCGACGGCAACGCCGCCGTCCTCCTCAACAACAAGCTCGAGCCGATCGGCACCCGCATCTTCGGGCCGGTGACGCGCGAGCTGCGCAGCGAGAAGTTCATGAAGATCGTCTCGCTTGCTCCTGAAGTGCTGTAACGGGAAGCCGACATGAACCGCATCCGCAAAGGTGATCAAGTCATCGTGATCACCGGCAAGAACAAGGGCCAGAAGGGCGAAGTCTCGCGCGTGGTCGGTGACCGCGTTTTCGTCCAGAACGTCAACCTGGTCAAGCGCCACACGAAGCCGAATCCCCAGGCCAACCAGCCGGGCGGCATCATCGAGCGCGAAGCTTCGATCGATATTTCCAATGTTCAGTTGTTCAACTCCGCCACGGGCAAGGGCGAGCGCGTCGGCTTCAAGACTCTTGAAGACGGCCGCAAGGTTCGCGTTTTCCGCCCGTCCGGCGAAGTGATCGACGCCTGAGGTTCGCCATGACGACGCGTCTTGAAACGATCTACAAAGAAACCATCGTGCCGAAGCTCGTCGAGCGCTTCGGTTACCAGAATCCGATGCAGGTTCCGCGCCTGAGCAAGGTCACGCTCAACATGGGCGTGGGCGAAGCCGTCGGCAACAAGAAGATCCTCGAAAACGCCGTGGCCGACATGGCGAAGATCGCGGGTCAGAAGCCGATCATCACGTTGTCGAAGAAGTCGATCGCGACGTTCAAGATCCGCGACAACTGGCCGATCGGCTGCAAGGTGACGCTGCGCCGCCGGCAGATGTTCGAGTTCGTCGACCGCCTCGTGAACATCTCGCTGCCGCGCGTGCGCGACTTCCGCGGGATCTCGGGCCGTTCGTTCGATGGCCGCGGCAACTACAACATGGGCGTGAAGGAACAGATCATCTTCCCCGAGATCGATTTCGACCAGATCGACGCCCTGCGCGGCATGGACATCGCGGTGATCACGACCGCGCGTACCGACGAAGAAGCGAAAGCGCTGCTCGAGGCGTTCGGCTTCCCGTTCCGCAACTGATCCAATCCAGCGAAACAGGATTAGGCAATGGCCAAGACTTCAATGATCATGCGCGAAATCAAGCGCACGAAGCTCGTCAAGCGGCATGCGTCCAAGCGCAAGCAGCTCAAGGAGATCGTCAGCAGCGCGAAGGCCTCCTACGAGGAAAAGCTCGAGGCGTCCATCAAGCTGCAGAAACTGCCCCGCGACTCGAGTCCGGCGCGCCAGCGGAACCGCTGCGCCCTGACCGGTCGTTCACGCGGTGTCTACCAGAAATTCGGTCTCGGCCGCATGAAGTTGCGTGAAGCAACGATGCGTGGCGATGTGCCGGGCTTGCGCAAGGCAAGCTGGTAAGTCGCCGGATATCGATGCTTGATCCAAGGAACCTGAAACATGAGCATGACTGATCCCATCGCCGATATGTTCACGCGTATCCGCAACGCGCAGATGGCCGGCAAGCGCGCCGTGCGCATGCCGTCGTCGCGCATGAAGCTCGCCCTCGCGACCCTGCTCAAGGATGAAGGCTACGTCGCCGACTTCCAGGTGCAGTCCAACGAAGGCAAGCCCGAACTCGAAATCGCCCTCAAGTACTACGAAGGCAAGCCGGTCATCGACCGCCTCGAGCGCGTGAGCCGCTCCGGCCTGCGCGTGTACCGTGGCAAGAACGATCTGCCCAAGGTCCTCAACGGCCTCGGCGTGTCGATCGTCTCCACGTCGTCCGGAATCATGACCGACGCCAATGCCCGCCAGAAGGGTCTTGGCGGTGAAGTCATCGGCATCGTGGCATAAGGAGCACAGGACCATGTCACGCGTTGCCAAGAAACCCGTGTCGATCGCCAAGGGCGTCGACGTCCAGGTGAACGCCGAGGCGATCACGATCAAGGGCCCGAAGGGCTCGCTGAAGCTGCCGACGCCTCCCGGCGTCGTCGCCGAAGTCAAGGATGGCCAGGTGCTGTTGACCGGCAAGACGCCGAGCGACATCAAGATGGCCGGAACCGCGCGCGCGCTCGTCGCGAACATGGTGACGGGCGTCAGCGACGGCTACCAGCGCAAGCTCGAACTCGTCGGCGTCGGCTATCGTGCCGCGCTGCAGGGCAAGGATCTCAACCTGACGCTCGGCTTCTCGCATCCGGTCGTGTTCAAGGCGCCCGAGGGGATCACCCTCGAAGTGCCGACGCAGACCGAGATCGTGATCAAGGGCGCCGACAAGCAGAGCGTCGGCGAGGCCGCCGCGAAGATCCGCTCGTTCCGCCCGCCGGAGCCCTACAAGGGCAAGGGCGTGCGTTATTCGGGCGAGAAGATCACCTTGAAGGAAGCAAAGAAGGCGTAGTGCGGGGATACCCGCGAGGGTCGTGGCGCTGCGCCCGGCTCCTCAAGACACCCTTCCGCTTCCCGGAGAAAGACGATGGAAAAGAACATTGCAAGACTGCGCCGCGCGAAAGCGACGCGCATGCACATCCGCGAACTTGGCGTCGCCCGGCTCAGCGTGCATCGCACGGGCCAGCACATCTATGCCCAGGTCGTGACGGCTGGCGGCGACAAGGTGATCGCTGCCGCGTCGACCGTGCAGAAATCGGTCGCCGAAGGTCTCAAGGGCACCAAGAACAAGGATGCCGCCGCAGCGGTCGGCCGGATCGTTGCCGAGCGCGCGATCAAGGCCGGTGTCGAGAAGGTCGCATTTGATCGTTCGGGCTTTCGCTATCACGGCCGCATCCAGGCCCTGGCCGAAGCGGCGCGCGAAGCGGGCCTCAAGTTCTGATTGATCCGCCGGTCCCGTCGGGCCGGCACTGTTCCATACAACTCCAAGCGGTATCAGCCGCAAGCAGAAGTCCGCATCGCCTGGCGAGCGGCAACATAGGTGAAGCATGTCAACGAATGATCGTGAGAACAGCGACGGCCTCCTCGAGAAGCTGATCGCGGTGAACCGCGTGGCGAAGACCGTCAAGGGCGGCCGCCAGATGAGTTTCACGGCGCTGACCGTCGTCGGCGACGGCGATGGACGCGTCGGTTTCGGTTACGGCAAGGCGCGCGAAGTGCCGATCGCCATCCAGAAGGCGATGGAACGTGCGCGCAAGAACATGATCCGCGTGCAGCTCAAGGAAGGCACGCTGTGGCACGCCGTGAAGGCGAACCACGGGGCGGCGCGCGTGTACATGCAGCCGGCCTCCGAAGGTACCGGCGTGATCGCCGGTGGCGCGATGCGTGCCGTGCTCGAGGTGGTCGGGGTGAAGGACGTGCTGGCCAAGGCCGTCGGTTCGCGCAACCCGATCAACCTGGTGCGCGCGACGATCAATGGACTCACCGCGATGGCGACGCCGCAGCGCATCGCTTCCAAGCGCGGCAAGACGCTCGACGAGGTACTCGGCAATGGCTAACGAAACGAAGACCGTGCGCGTGCGCCTGGTCAAGAGCCCGAACAGCTGCAAGGGGCTGCATCGCCTCAGTGTGCGGGCTCTCGGCTTGCGCAAGATCAACGATGTGCGCGAACTGAAAGATTCTCCGTCCGTCCGTGGACTGATCAACAAGGTCAGCTACCTCGTTCGCGTCGAAGGTGACGCGTAAGCGTCGTCCAGAACCAGGAGTCGATTCCATGCGTCTGAATACCCTCAAGCCCGTCGCCGGAGCCCGCAAGGACGCCGTGCGCGTCGGTCGCGGCATTGGTTCCGGCCTCGGCAAGACTTGTGGCCGCGGCCACAAGGGCTCGTTCGCGCGCGCCGGCAAGGGCAAGATCAAGGCCGGCTTCGAAGGCGGCCAGATGCCGCTGCAGCGTCGCCTGCCGAAGGTCGGCTTCCGCTCGCGCAAGGCCCACGAGATTTCCGAAGTGCTGCTGTACAAGCTCGGTGCGCTCGATGTCGACGTGATCGACTTCGACGCACTCAAGCAGGCCGGCCTCGTCGAAACGCGCGCCGAGCGCGCGAAGATCGTCAAGAAAGGTGAGCTGACGCGTGCGGTCAAGCTGCGCGGCATCGCCGTGACGGCCGGCGCCCGCGCTGCGATCGAGGCTGCCGGCGGCAGCGTGGAGTAACCGGTGGCAGCATCGCAGTCCAAGGGCCTCGCCTCGCTCGGCAAGTTGACCGAACTCAAGCAGCGCCTGCTGTTCGTGATCGGTGCGCTGATCGTGTTTCGCCTCGGCTCGTTCATTCCGGTGCCCGGGGTGGATCCCGAAGCGATGGCGCGGCTCGTCTCGCAGAGCGGTGGCCTGATCGACATGTTCAACATGTTCTCGGGCGGTGCGCTGAGCCGTTTCTCGCTGTTCGCGCTTGGCGTGATCCCGTACATCTCGGCGTCGATCGTGGTCCAGCTGTTCAGTTCGGTGATTCCGAGCTGGCAGGCGCTCAAGAAGGAAGGCGAGTCGGGCCGGCGCAAGCTGACCTCGTACACGCGCTGGGGCACGGTCGGACTCGCGGCATTCCAGTCGTTCGGCGTGGCTTCGATGCTGCAGACCCAGGCCGGTGTCGTCTACGCGCCGGGTCCGAGTTTCGTGTTCGGCACCGTGATCGGCCTGACCGCCGGGACGCTGTTCCTCATGTGGCTCGGCGAGCAGATCACCGAGCGCGGCATCGGCAACGGCATCTCGCTGATCATCTTCGCCGGCATCGTCGCCGGACTGCCGACGGCGGTCGTGCACACGCTCGGCATGGCCAGCAGCGGCGAGTTGTCCTGGCTCATGCTGTTGATGGTGCTTGGCGCAGTGCTCGCGGTCACCGTGTTCGTCGTATTCATGGAACGGGGCCAGCGCCGGATCACGGTCAACTACGCACGCCGCCAGGGCGGGGCCGGCAAGGCGTACATGAACCAGAGCTCGCACCTGCCGCTGAAGATCAACATGGCGGGCGTGATCCCGCCGATCTTCGCCTCGAGCCTGATCATGTTTCCGGCCACGGCTGCCGCGTGGTTCAATAATTCGAGCGAAATCCGCTGGTTGCAGAATCTGACCACGGCGCTCGGCCCGGGTGAACCGCTGCACATGATCATCTACGCGCTGATGATCGCGATCTTCGCCTTCTTCTACACCGCGCTCGTGTTCAATTCGCAGGAAACCGCGGACAACCTCAAGCGCTCCGGCGCGCTGATCCCGGGCATCCGCCCGGGCAAGGCGACCGCCGACTACATCGATGGCGTGATGACGCGCCTGACCGGGATTGGCGCGGTCTACCTCGTGCTGGTCTGCCTCGTGCCCGACCTGATGCAGAACGCGTGGCGGGTGCCGTTCTATTTCGGCGGCACGTCGCTGCTGATCGTGGTCGTCGTCGTCATGGATTTCACGGCACAGATCCAGGCCCACCTGGTTTCGCACCAGTACGAAAGCCTGCTCAAGAAGGCGAACCTCAGGGGTCGCTGAGTTCGCAGGGCCGGCGTCGCGCATCGTGCGCAGCGACGCCGCATGACGGAAATTGGGGCTTACGTTGGCCCCCTGTTCCAGATAGAATACGAAGTTCACTGCGCATTTGGTACTTTCGGAGACATTCAAACATGGCGCGCATTGCGGGTGTAAACCTGCCGGTCCAGAAACACGCATGGGTCGGTCTGCAAAGCATTTTTGGCATCGGCCGTTCGCGGTCGAAGAAGGTCTGTGTGGACGCTGGTGTAGCGCCGACGACCAAGATCAAGGACCTGACCGAAGCCGAGGTCGAGAAGATCCGCCACGAGGTCGCGAAGTACACGGTCGAGGGTGACCTGCGCCGTGAAGTCGGCATCGCGATCAAGCGGCTCATCGATCTCGGTTCCTATCGCGGCCTGCGCCACCGCCGCGGCTTGCCGCTTCGCGGCCAGCGTACGCGCACGAATGCCCGTACCCGCAAGGGTCCGCGTCGCGCAATCAAGAAATAATCTGCCCGGAATCGCATCATGAATAAGCCGGTTGCCAAGCCGAAGAAGAAAATCAAGCGCGTTGTCACCGATGCGATCTGCCACGTGCAGGCATCGTTCAACAACACGGTTGTCACGATCACCGATCGCCAGGGCAATGCCCTTTCGTGGGCGACGGCCGGCGGTGCCGGTTTCCGCGGTTCGCGCAAATCGACCCCGTTCGCCGCACAGGTCGCTGCCGAAAAGGCCGCCCGCGCGGCAGCCGAGTACGGCGTGAAGACGATCGAGGTCCGCATCAAGGGCCCCGGCCCCGGTCGCGAGTCGGCCGTGCGTTCGCTCAACAACGTCGGCTTCAAGGTCACGAACATCATCGACGTGACGCCGATCCCGCACAACGGATGCCGTCCGCCGAAAAAGCGTCGGGTGTGATCTTCGCGACCGGCCTCGGTCGCGGGAATCGGAAACCGGCCCCCGGGGCCGGACTTTTTCACAGAGAGAGTTCAAATGGCTCGTTATATCGGACCAACCTGCAAGCTGGCGCGCCGCGAAGGCGCCGACCTCAGCCTCAAGAGCCCGGCGCGCGCGATCGACTCGAAGTGCAAGCTCGAGCAGAAGCCCGGCCAGCACGGCGCAGCCCGCAAGGGCCGCCTGTCGGACTACGGCGTGCAGCTGCGCGAGAAGCAGAAGGTCAAGCGCATCTATGGCCTGCTCGAGCGCCAGTTCCACAAGTACTACGAGAAGGCGACGACGCAGAAGGGCAATACGGGCGAGAACCTGTTGCGCCAGCTCGAAGCACGTCTCGACAACGTGGTGTTCCGCATGGGTTTCGCGGTCACCCGCTCGCAGGCCCGCCAGCTCGTCTCGCACGGCGCGGTCCTCGTCAACGGCAAGCGCGTCAACCTGCCGTCGTTCCAGGTGAAGGCCGGCGATGAAATCGCGCTGACCGAGCGCGCGCGCAGCCAGCTGCGCGTGCAGGAAGCGGTCACCGTCTCCCAGGAGATGGACCTGGTTCCGGCCTGGGTCGAAGTCGACCCGAAGAAATTCAGCGGCGTGTTCAAGTCGCTGCCAGAGCGCACGGATCTGCCTTCGGACATCAACGAGAGCCTGATCATCGAGCTTTACTCGAAGTAATCCATCGTCACCTTTTCGGAGTCCCTGTTCATGGCAGGATCGTCCACCAATGTGCTGCGTCCGCGCGGCATCCAGGTAGAGCGCATCGGACCGAACCACGCGAAAGTCGTGGTCGAGCCGATGGAGCGCGGGTTTGGTCACACTCTCGGCAACGCGCTGCGGCGCGTCCTGCTGTCCTCGATTCCCGGTTGTGCGGTCGTCGAAGTCGAAATCGACAACGTGTTGCACGAATACACGACCCTCGAGGGCCTGCAGGAAGACGTCATTGAAGTCCTGCTCAACATCAAGGACGTCGCGATCCGCATGCACGGACACGACGAGACGACGCTGACGCTCAGCAAGAAGGGCAAGGGCGTCGTCACGGCCGGAGACATCAAGGTCGATCACTCGGTCGAGATCATCAATCCCGACCACGTGATCTGCCATCTGACCAAGGACGTCGCGCTCAACATGCGGCTCAAGGTCGCGCGTGGCGTCGGTTACCAGCCGGCCGTTTCGCGTCGCCTGCCCGACGAGGAAGCGCGCCCGATCGGCCGTTTGCAGCTCGATGCCTCGTTCTGCCCGGTTCGCCGCGTTTCCTATCAGGTCGACAGCGCGCGCCTCGAACAGCGCACCGACCTCGACAAGCTCGTGCTCGAGATCGACACCAACGGTGCGATCGACGCCGAGGAGGCCGTGCGCAAGGCGGCGGAAATCCTCCAGGACCAGATCTCGGTGTTCGGCGATTTCACGCGCCGCGAAAGCGAGAGTTCGAAGGCCGACAAGAGCGGCGTCGATCCGGTCCTGCTGCGCCCCATCGACGACCTCGAGCTGACCGTGCGTTCGGCGAACTGCCTCAAGGCGGAAAGCATCTATTACATCGGCGATCTCGTGCAGAAGACCGAAGTCGAGCTGTTGAAGACGCCGAACCTCGGCAAGAAGTCGCTGACCGAGATCAAGGACGTGCTTGGCCAGCGCGGACTTTCGCTCGGCATGAAGCTCGAATCGTGGCCTCCGCCGGGCATCGCCCACGGCATGCAATTGGGCTGATGCGATCGTCCGCGATCGCCGAGAAAGTTGTGGATTGCCGAGTTGCCTGCGGGTGACTCGGTTGGGTACCTGAAGCGGCCATCCGTGGCCGCACTCCACCCAGGAGCTTTTTGCTCCGATGGAGTTTTTGAAAAGCGCCCCTTCGTCGGGGCGAATAACAGCGGGATTCCGCGGGGATCCGGACACATGCGCCGGCTTCTCATAACAATGAGATTGAGGATTCCACCATGCGCCACCAGAAATCCGGGCGAAAGCTCAACCGCACGAGCAGCCATCGCGAAGCGATGTTCAAGAACATGGCCGCATCGCTGTTCAAGCACGAGTTGATCCGCACCACGCTGCCGAAGGCGAAGGAACTGCGGCGCGTCGCCGAGCCGCTGATCACGCTGGCCAAGACCGACGGCGTCGCCAATCGCCGCCTCGCATTCGCGCGTCTGCGCGACAAGCAGGCGGTCGGCAAGCTGTTCGTCGAACTCGGCCCGCGCTTCCGTGAGCGCAAGGGTGGTTACCTGCGCATCCTCAAGTGCGGCTTCCGGGTCGGCGACAACGCACCGATGGCCTACGTCGAACTGCTCGATCGGCCGGCGAACGCGACGGCCGTCGAGGACTGAGTCGCAGCGCGACCCGCGAGAAAGCCCCGCCCTGCGGGGCTTTCCTGTTTCAGGGTGCGTCCAATTGCCCCTGGGTGGCCTGCCGCGTGCGACATTCAGGAACCACGCCCGCAGCGCGCGGGTCTGCATTGGCCCAACGCGTGTTGTCCTGGAGTATTCGATGAACCTGTCCCGTGTATCCAGCCGGTCGATCTTCCTGTTGATCGCGATCATCTGCGTGCTGCTGATGGGTTACGCCTTGTTCGCCGAACATGTCCAGGATTACCAGCCCTGCATGTTGTGCATGGTCCAGCGGGTTTTCGTCTGCGCCGCCGGTGCAGTCGCCTTGCTCGCCGCCCTGCATGGACCCGGCCGCGTCGGTCGGCGCGTCTACGGACTGCTGACCGCGCTCGCGGCAGGTGGCGGTGCCTACATCGCCGCCCGCCATGTCTATCTCCAGCAGTTGCCGCCCGAGCAACTCGACGGTTGCGCGCCGTCGTTCGAGTACGCGCTGCAGAATTACGATGCGCTGAAGTTCCTCGGTACGATCTTCATCCGCGACCAGGATTGCGGCGTCATCGACTGGACCTTCCTTGGCCTGTCGATGCCGACCTGGACCCTGGCCTGGTTCATCGTCCTCGCATTCGCCGCGCTCTGGGCCGGATTCCGCCAGCGCTGATGCTCCGGCACCGTCACGCTGTGGCATGATGTTTTTCCGCAGCGCAACACAGGCCGTTCCATGCAGTTCGAACGAACCCTCGCCCCGGTCAAGATCGCCGACGACTGGTCGCCGGCGTCCTGGCGCGCGCGCCCGGCCGTGCAGCAGCCCGGTTACGCGGATGGCGTCGAACTCGAGCAGGCGCTCGTGCAACTGCGTGAGCTGCCGCCGCTGGTCACGTCCTGGGAAATCCTCGCCCTCAAGGGCCTGCTCGCCGATGCCTCGGAAGGCCGCCGGTTCCTGCTCCAGGGCGGCGATTGCGCCGAGAGCTTCGACGACTGCACCTCGCCGCTGATCTCGAACCGGCTCAAGGTCATGCTGCAGATGAGCCTCGTGCTGACCCACGGGCTGCGCCTGCCGATCGTTCGGGTCGGTCGCTTCGCGGGCCAGTATGCGAAACCCCGCTCGGCCGACACCGAGACGCGCGACGGCGTGACCTTGCCGTGCTACCGCGGCGATATCGTCAATGCGCCGGGGTTCACCGCGGAAGCGCGCCGGGCCGATCCACAGCGACTGATCAAGGGCCATGCGCGCTCGGCAATGACGATGAATTTCGTACGCGCGCTGATCGACGGCGGCTTCGCGGACCTGCACCACCCCGAATACTGGGATCTCGCCTGGGTCGAGCACTCGCCGCTGCAGCTCGAGTACCGGCGCATGGTCGAGTCACTGGGCAATTCGCTGCACTTCATGGAGACGCTCGCCGGCCGCCCGGTCAGCGAGTTCCAGCGCGTCGATTTCCATACCTCGCACGAAGCGCTCCTGCTGCAGTACGAGGAAGCGCTGACGCGCCAGGTGCCGCGCCACTGGGGCTGGTTCAACATGTCGACGCATTTCCCGTGGATCGGCATGCGCACGGCGGACCTCGACGGCGCGCACGTCGAGTACTGCCGCGGCATCCGCAATCCGATCGCGGTCAAGGTCGGCACGTCGACCCGGGCCGAGCAGTTGCTGCGCCTGATCGACGTCCTCGATCCCGACGACGAGCCGGGTCGCCTGACCCTCATCCATCGCATGGGCGCGCGCAACATCGGCGAATCGCTGCCGCCCCTGCTCGCTGCGGTGAAGTCGTCCGGACGGCGCGTCCTGTGGTGCTGCGACCCGATGCACGGCAACACCGAATCGCTCGGCAGCGGCGTCAAGACGCGTCGCTTCGAGAACATCCGCAGCGAACTCGACCAGGCCTTCGACATCCACGCGGCCGCGGGCACCCGGCTCGGCGGCGTGCATCTCGAGTTGACCGGCGAGAACGTCACCGAATGCCTCGGTGGCGCGCGCGACCTGACCGAAAGCGACCTCAATCGCGCCTATCGGTCGACGGTCGACCCCCGCCTCAACTACGAGCAGTCGCTCGAACTCGCAATGCTGATCGTGCGCAAGCGCGGCGGCGACGCCTCGGCCTAGGTTTCGCGACACCGGCGCGATCGCGCGGCGCGCTGGCGGCTCGGCATTCCGCCCTCGAGCAGATATGCTCGACCGATCCAACGTCAGGGGCTTTCCATGATTCCGTTGTCCGTCGTGCCGAGCGCAGGCTCGCGCGTCCTGATCGCGTGCTTGTTGCTGTTCGCCTGTCAGGTTGCGCCGGCGCAGGTCGGCAGCGCGCCCGCCGCGGGCATCGCCGACCGGACGCCGCGCACGTTCGCGATCACCGCTGCGCGCGCCGTGGTCAAGCCCGGCGAAGTCATCGAGGACGCGACCGTGCTCGTGCGCGACGGGCGAATCGTCGCGGTCGGTCGCACGCTCGCGGTTCCTGACGGGGTCGTTGCGATCGATCTCGGCGGCCGTACCCTGTTTGCCGGGTTCATCGACGCGAACAGCAGTTACGCGCAAGCGGTGGAACCGGCCGAAGCACCGGCACGGGCGACCCGCGCACCGACGACGGTCGCGGTCGAGGCCGGGTCGCGGCACTGGAACCGGCGCATCCGGCCCGAGAACGATCTCGCCACCGTCCTCAAGCCCGATCCGGCAGCAGCCAGGGCGCTGCGCGGCCTCGGCTTTGCCGCCGTGCTGTCGACGCCGCCGAAAGGCATCCTGCGCGGGCAGTCGGCCCTCGTTTCGACCGCCGACGAGACACGCCTGAATCCGATCCTGCTGCAGCCCCGGGTCGCCCAACACATTGCCTTCGAGCAGGGCAACTGGCCGTCGAACGAATACCCGACCTCACTGATGGGCTCGATTGCGCTGATCCGCCAAAGCCTGCTCGATGCGCGCTGGCAGCTCGAGCGCCAGGCGTGGCAGCAGCGCCAGCGCGACGTCGAACGCAGCGAGGCGAATCTCGCCCTGGATGCCTTGCAGCCGCTGCTCGGCGGGCGCCAGCCGGCCATTTTCACCACCGCCGACGAACTCGATCTCGGCCGGGCGCTCGCCATCGCCGAAGAATTCGGCCTGAAGACCGTGCTCACCGGAAATGGCCACGAATACCGTCGCGTCGACGAGCTCAAGCGCGCCGGCGTGCCATTGATCCTGCCGCTCGCCTGGGCCGAGGCGCCGGCGATCGAGGATCCGGATCGCGCACTCGACGTGAGCCTCGCCGAGCTCGAGCACTGGGAATGGTCGACGTTCAATCCGCGCGTGCTGGCCGAAGCCGGCGTCGCGTTCGCCTTCACCTCGGCGGGCCTCGCCAAGCCGCAGGAACAATTCTGGGTGAACCTGCGCAAGGCGGTCGCCAGCGGGCTCGACGAGGATGTCGCGCTCGCTGCCTTGACCACCCAACCGGCAGCGATGCTTGGCGTGTCGGATCGGCTCGGCTCGCTCGAAGTAGGCCGGCTTGCCCATTTCGTCGTCGCCGATGCCGACCTGTTCCGTTCGGCCGATGCGCGCATCCATGAAGTCTGGATCGACGGACGACGACATTCGATCGAACCCGCCGGCCCGATGGTCGATCCGCGCGGCACTTGGACCGTGGACTGGCGCGGATCGCGGGCCGGTTCGACCCTCGTCATCGGCGGCGAGCTGAAGTCGCTCGAGGCGACGCTCGGGGGAACGACATTCCCGGCCCTGGCCAAGGGCACGGAATTGATCCTGTATCCACCCGGGACCCTGATCGGCAGCGCCGTCGAACGTGCCGCCGTCGTCGTCGCGTTCGATCGCGCACGCATGCACGGTCGCCACGCGGGCGGGGACGGCAGCGAGATCCTGTTCGAGGGACGTCGCACGGCCGCCGCGCGCGCGAAGGCCCCGGCCAAGCCGGCTCCGCCCCTGCCCGTTGCAGGGTCACGCTATCCGGCCGGCGAGTTCGGCGTGCCGCGCGGGCGCGTTGCGCCGAAATCCCTGGTCGTGCGCAACGCGACGCTGTGGACCCAGGGTCCGCAAGGCCGGCTCGTGAATGCCGACATCCATGTCGACAAGGGCCGCATCCGCGCCATCGGTACCGCGCTCGCGGTACCGGCCGGAACGTTCGAGGTCGACGCACGCGGCAAGCACGTCGCGCCTGGGATCATCGATGCGCATTCCCACATGGCGATCGCGCGCGGCGTCAACGAGAGCTCCGATTCGGTCACGAGCGAAGTGCGGGTCGGCGATGCGCTCGATCCGACCGACATCACGATCCATCGCCAGCTCGCGGGCGGCGTGACCACGGCCCACCTGTTGCACGGATCGGCGAATGCGATCGGTGGCCAGGCACAGACGATCAAGCTGCGCTGGGGCGAGGACGCCGAGGGCCTGCGTTTCGCCGGTGCGCCGCCGACGATCAAGTTCGCGCTCGGCGAGAACGTCAAGCAGGCGAACTGGGGCGAGGCGTTCAATACACGCTATCCGCAGACGCGCATGGGCGTGCGCGAATTCATGCGCGATAACTTCATTGCCGCCCGGGACTATCTGCAGCGCAGGAACTCGAAGGACGCGGGTCCGGTGCGGCGCGACCTGCGGCTCGAGGCACTGGCCGAGATCCTCGCCGGCGAACGCCACGTGCACGTGCACAGTTACCGCCAGGACGAGATCCTGCAGTTCATCCGGGTCGCCCGCGAGTTCGGTTTCGTGCCGACCTTCCAGCACGTGCTTGAAGGCTACAAGGTCGCCGACGAGATCGCCGCCCTTGGCGCTGGCGCCTCGACCTTCAGCGACTGGTGGGCATTCAAGATGGAGGTCATCGACGCGATCCCGTTCAACGCGGCCCTGATGACGCGCCAGGGCGTGCTCGTGTCGTTGAACTCCGATTCCGACGAACTCGCGCGCCGCCTGAATACCGAAGCCGCCAAGGCGGTCAAGTACGGAGGGCTCGATGAAGAGGCCGCGCTGGCGCTCGTCACGCTGAATCCGGCCCGACAATTGCGCATCGACCAGCGGGTCGGCTCGCTCGAGGTCGGCAAGGATGCCGATTTCGTCATCTGGAGCGCCACGCCGTTGTCGACGCTCGCCGTCGTCGAGCAGACCTGGATTGACGGCGGCAAGGTTTTCGACCGCGACGACGATGCTGCCGAGCGCCAGCGCATCGAGCGCGAACGCGCGCGCCTCGTCGCCAGGATCCTGCCCGAGCGCGTCAAGGCGCTGGCCGCGAAGGATGGCAAGGCCGGCAAGGAAGATGCGCCAGCCGGGGCGACACCTGCGGGTGCCGGAGGAGACGCGGTGCATCATGCCGCACTGCGCACCCCTTACCACCATGGCGAGCCGGTCAACGGCTGCACCGAGGATCACCGATGAGCCGCCGCCTCGCCCTGTTCGCTGCAATCCTGTTCGCTTTCGCGGCCGACGCGGCCGAGCAAGCGCCGCCGCCGCTCGTGCTGTTCGGTGCCGACCTGCATACGGTCAGTCATGGGCGCATCGAACGCGGCGAAATCCTCATCCGCGACGGCCGCATCGCGGCGATCGGCCCGGTCGTCGACGCGCCGGCCGATGCGCGCCGCATCGACCTTTCGGGCAAGCAGGTCTATCCGGGACTGATCGCGGCGAACAGCGTGCTCGGCCTCAGCGAAATCTCCGCGGTGCGGGCGACCAACGACCATTCCGAAGCCGGTGCGATCAGCCCCGAGGTCAGGGTCGAAGCAGCGGTCAATCCGGATACCGAGCTGTGGCCGGTCGCGCGCGCGAATGGTGTGCTGACGGCCATGGTCAGCCCACGCGCGGGCAACGAGGGCGTCCTCACCGGACAGTCGGCGCTGATGCAGCCTGATGGCTGGACCGCCGAAGAAATGACGCTGAAAGCGTCCGCCGGCATGAACCTGCATTGGCCGAGCGGACGAACGCCGGCGTGGATGCCGCAGGCGGCCCGGGATCGCGCGCTCGAAGCCGCGAGCCGCAAGCGCGAGGCGCTCGACGCCGCGATGCGGGATGCGCGCGCCTACGCGGCTGCCGCGCGCGGGCCCGCGAAACGCGCGGTCGACCTGCGCTGGGAGGCGATGCTGCCGGTGCTAGACGGAAGCATGCCCGTGCTCGTGCACGCCAACAGCGCGGTCGAGATCCGCGAAGCGCTCGCATTCGCCGAACGCGAGCGACTGCGCGTCATCCTCGTCGGTGGCGCGGATGCCTGGCGATTCGCGACGACGCTCGCGGCGCGCGACATTCCGGTCATCCTCGGCTCCGCGCACAACATGCCCCTGCGCCGATCGGAAGGCTACGAGACGCTCTATGCGGCGGCCGGCAAGCTCGCCGCGGCCGGAGTCAGGATCGCGATCGCCAACGACGGCGACAGCATGTCCTCGTCGAACGAGCGCAACCTCCCGTATCAGGCGGCGAGCTACGTCGCATTCGGTCTCGGCGCGCCGGCGGCCTTGCGGGCCATCACGCTCGGCGCGGCCGAACTGCTCGGCGTCGCCGACCGCCTCGGTTCGCTCGAAGCCGGCAAGGATGCGACCCTGTTCGTCGCCGACGGTGACGTGTTCGATGCGCGGACTCGGGTCGAGCGCGCCTGGATTCGCGGCCGCGAGGTCGATCTGGCGAACAACAGGCATTCGCGCCTGCACGAAAAGTACCAGCGCAAGTACCGGGGCGAAGCGAAGGACTGATCCGGCGGCGTCAGGCCGCGCGTTCGCCGGCCGGGGTCGCGACGCGCCCGCGCAGCGAGTTGCTCATCGCCTCGGTGACGAGCACATCGACGAACTGCCCGGCCCAATGCGACGGCCCGGCGAAGTTGAGCTTGCGCATGTTCTCGGTGCGCCCGGTCAATTCGCGCCCATCGCGGCGGCTCGGTCCTTCGACGAGGACGCGCTGGGTCGTGCCGATCATCGCCTCGTTGATCGCCCGCGCATTCGCGTTCAGGACGTCCTGCAGCCGGGCGAGCCGCTCTTTCTTGACCTCGGCCGGGGTGTCGTCGGCGAGGCTCGCGGCCGGCGTGCCGGGCCGCGCCGAGAAGATGAAACTGAAGCTTTGGTCGAATCCGACGTCGGCGACCAGTTTCATCGTCTTGTCGAAATCGGCATCGGTTTCGCCCGGGAAGCCGACGATGAAATCCGAGGAGATGCAGATGTCCGGCCGCACCGCGCGCAGCTTGCGGATACGCTGCTTGAACTCGAGCGCCGTGTAGCCGCGCTTCATCGCAGCGAGGATGCGATCCGAGCCCGACTGCACCGGCAGGTGCAGGAAGTTGGCCAGCTGCGGCACGTTCGCATAGGCGTCGATCAGCGAGTCGCCGAATTCCATCGGGTGCGAGGTCGTGAAGCGGATACGGCCGATGCCGTCGATCTCGGCGATCGCATGGATCAGCAGGCCAAGATCGGCGACGCCGCCGCCGTGCATCGGCCCGCGCCACGCATTGACGTTCTGGCCGAGCAGGGTGATCTCGCGCACGCCCTGTTCGGCAAGGACGGCGATCTCGGCGACGACGTCGTCGAACGGGCGGCTGATCTCCTCGCCGCGCGTGTACGGCACGACGCAGTACGTGCAGTATTTCGAGCAGCCTTCCATGATCGAGACGAATGCCGCCGGCCCTTCGGCGCGCGGTTCGGGCAGGCGGTCGAACTTCTCGATTTCGGGGAAGCTGATGTCGACCTGCGGCTTGCCGCTCGCGCGGCGGGCGGCGATGAGCTCGGGCAGGCGGTGCAGGGTCTGCGGGCCGAACACGAGGTCGACGTGCGGCGCACGCTTGATGATGGCTTCGCCCTCCTGGCTGGCGACGCAGCCGCCGACGCCGATGACGAGCGCCTGGTTGGCGGCCTTGAGCTGCTTCCAGCGCCCGAGCTGGCTGAAGACCTTCTCTTGGGCCTTCTCGCGGATCGAACAGGTGTTGACGAGGATGACGTCCGCCTCGGCTTCGTTCTCGGTCAGCTCGAGTCCGTCGGTGGCGCGCAGCACGTCGGCCATGCGCGCCGAGTCGTACTCGTTCATCTGGCACCCGTGCGTCTTGATGTACAGCTTGCCGGCCATGGAGACTGGAGAAGTGTCAGCGAACCCAGTAGTTTACGCACCGGATGCCGGTATCGCCAGCGATCCGGGCGGTACCTTTGGCGTGATCCCCGTGGCGGAATTGCGGCCGCCAGGCGTGATTCAATGAAGACCATGCTGCGCAAGAGCCTGTCATTCGCGATTGCCCTGACGACCGTCGCCGCCCTGGCGGCGGCGCCGACCGTGCGCGCCGAGACCTTGTACAAATGCGAAGGTCCGGGCGGCAGCGTCGCGTACACGAACAAGAAGAACTCGTTCAAGGCCTGCAAGGCCGTGGCGAGCTACGCGAACCAGAAACCGGCCGCGGGCAGCGCGCAGGCGCGCAAGACCTGGGATTACCAGGAGCGTGCCGACCCGCGCGCGCAAAGTTCCGGGGTCGCATCGACGGCTGCGATGCTGACGAGCCCGGCCAGGTCCGGCCCGGTCGAGGTCACGCCGGTCGCGCCTGCCGAGACGGGGTCGCGCGTGATGACAGGGCCGACGACCGCGAAGGCCGGACCGAAGGTGATGCGCGGCGCCGTGTATCGCGTCGACCGCACCGACGGAATCACCGAATACACGAACGTGCGGCCATCCAACGGTCGCTATGCCTTGCTGTTCAGCTACATCTCGACCTGTGTCGCATGCGATATCCATTCGAAGATCGACTTTTCGAGCACCCGGCTCAATGTCGAGGCATTCAAGGACGAAATCGCTTCGGCGGCGGCCGACTTCGGCGTCGATCCGGCGCTGCTGCGCGCGGTCATGCATGCCGAATCGGCGTTCAACCCGATGGCCCTGTCGAACAAGGGCGCCCAGGGCCTCATGCAACTGATGCCCGGCACCGCCAGCGACCTCGGCGTCGTCGATGCATTCGACGTGACCGAGAACATTCGCGGAGGCGCGCGCTACCTCGCGCAAATGCTGAAGAACTTCAACGGCGACGTGCGGCTCGCGACCGCGGCATACAACTCGGGTCCCGGTGCCGTGCAGAAGTACCGCGACGTGCCGCCCTATGCCGAGACCCAGGTCTACGTGCAGCGCGTGGCGACGCTTCGCGAGCGCTACACGAAGGCCCTCTGACGCCAGCCGGCGCGGCCGGGGAACGCGATCAGGTGCCGATGCTGCGCGGTCGGCGCTGACCGAAGGTCAGGTCGATCGAGAACGGCGTGCCGTCGCGCAAGCCGTCGATGCGCACGAGCGTGCCCGGCGCAATCGACGCTTCCTGGCTGCGCAAGTCGGCTTGGTCGACGATCTCGTCGCCGGCGAGCTTGAGCAGGACATCACCGGGGCGCAGCCCGGCCCTGGCGGCGGCACCGTCGTCCTCGACGTCGAGGACGACGACCCCGTGCGAGGTGCCGGTCGTCGCCGGATGGGCCAGCGCGCTGTCCGCGTAATCGATGCCGAGCGAACCGCGGATGACCATGCCGTGGCGGACGATCTGGTCAAGCACGGCTTTCGCGGTCGCGACCGGGATCGCGAAGCCGATGCCTTCGGCGCTTTGGGCCGGATTCGCCCGCGCATCGCTGCCGGCGTTGCGGTAGATCGCCGTATTGATGCCGACCAGTTCGCCGAGCGCATTTACGAGCGCGCCGCCCGAGTTGCCCGAGTTGATCGCGGCATCGGTCTGGATGAAGTCCTCGTAGTTCGACAGGCGCAACTGGCGCTGGGTGCCGCTGACGATGCCCATCGTCACGGTCTTGCCGATGCCGAACGGATTGCCGATCGCGAGGACGACATCGCCGACCACGGTGCCTTGCTCGGCGATCGCGATGGTCGGCAGATCCGCCGCCTCGATCTTGAGGACGGCGAGGTCGGTCTCCTGGTCGGAGCCGATCACGCGCGCCTGGGCGACGCGGCCGTCGAACAGCAGCACCTGAATGTCGTCGGCGCCGGAAATCACGTGGTTGTTGGTCAGCACGTAACCGTCGGCACTGAACACGACTCCGGAGCCGAGGCTCTGCTCGGGCTTGTTGTACGGCGGGCCGGCGACGATCGCGCCGAACAGCTTCTTGGTCAACGGATCGGGCACGACGCGGTAACGGTATTCGCGCAAGGTCGTGATCTTGTTCGCATAGATGTTGACCACCGCCGGCGAGGCGCGCGTCACCGCATCGGAGTAGGAAACCGGACCGCGGCCGTGGCTGGCCGGTGCGACCGCCGGCACGGCGGGCGTCGCGGGGCTGCCGCCGCGCAGTCGCTCGACGAAGCCTGGCGCGAACGTGCTGAGCACGAACGCGATCGCGAGCCCGAGCACGACGAAGCGCAGGACAAAGGACAACATTCGACGGCTTGCGCTGGACATGGCGTTGCTGGATCGTACCGGCGGCTCGGGTGACATCGCGCCGCGCGAAGTTCGATTGTGCGGCTGGGGGCGCTTCGTTAAACTAACACGATTTTACGGCTCGCCGCGGTTGCGCGCGGGCCATTCCTTTCGCAGTCGCATGTTCTCGTGGAGTGCCGGATGGCAAATGACGGCGTCGACAAGGGCCGCCGCAGATTCCTCACCGTGACGACGGCTGTCGTTGGCGGCGCGGGAGTCGTCGCGGCGGCCGTACCTTTCATCAAGTCCTGGCAGCCGAGCGCGCGCGCGCAAACTGCCGGCGCACCGGTCGAAGCGGACATCAGCAAGCTCGAAGACGGGCAGATGGTGATGTATGAATGGCGCGGCCAGCCGATCTGGATCATCCGCCGGACCAAGGCCCAGCTCGACGTCCTCGCGACCCTCGATCCGCTGCTCAGCGATCCGAAATCGGAGAACACCGAGCAGCAGCCGGCCTTCGCCCAGAACGAATACCGGTCGCTCAAGCCGGAAGTGCTCGTGCTGGTCGGCCTGTGCACCCACCTCGGCTGCGCGCCGAAGCTGCATGCCGAGCTGAAGCCGGAACCGTTCGACCCCGACTGGAAGGGCGGCTTCTTCTGTCCCTGCCACAAGTCGCGGTTCGACATGGCCGGCCGCGTCTATTCGGGCATGCCGGCGCCGACCAACCTCGTCGTCCCGCCCTACAAGTTCATCGACGACGGCCACATCATGATCGGCGTCAGCGAGGGAGCAGCGTGATGGCCAATCGAATGAGCCGGGCGATCACCGGAGTGCAGGACTGGTTCAACGAGCGTGCGCCGTCGTTCGGGCCGTTCTACAGCAAGCACATGACGGGCTACTACGCCCCGAAGAACTTCAACATCTGGTACATCTTCGGCGTGCTGTCGATGGTCGTGCTGGTCAACCAGATCGTGACCGGCATCTTCCTCGCGATGTTCTACAAGCCGAGCGCTGCCGATGCGTTCGCCTCGGTCGAGTACATCATGCGCGATGTCGACTGGGGCTGGCTGATCCGCTACATGCACTCGACCGGCGCCTCGGCATTCTTCGTCGTCGTCTACATCCACATGTTCCGAGGCATCATGTACGGCTCGTACATGAAGCCGCGCGAGCTCGTCTGGGTGCTCGGCATGCTGATCTACCTCGTGCTGATGGCCGAGTCGTTCCTTGGCTACGTGCTGCCGTGGGGCCAGATGTCGTTCTGGGGCGCGAAGGTGATCATCTCGCTGTTCGGCGCGGTGCCCTACATCGGCGGCGCACTGACCGAGTGGATCATGGGCGACTACCTGCCGTCCGATGCGACCCTCAACCGGTTCTTCGCCCTGCACGTGATCGCATTGCCGCTCGTGCTGCTGCTGCTCGTCGTGCTGCACATCTTCGCGTTGCACGAAGTCGGATCGAACAATCCGGACGGCGTCGAGATCAAGAAGGGACCGAAGGGCAATCGCTGGTCGGACAAGGCACCGACCGACGGCATTCCGTTCCACCCTTACTACACGGTCAAGGACATCTTCTACACGGGATGCTTCCTGTTCATCTGCGCGTTCATCCTGTTCTTCGAACCGACCTTCGGCGGCCTGTTCCTCGAACATGACAACTATGTCGAGGCGAACAAGCTGGTCACCCCGGCCCACATCAAGCCGACCTGGTACTACACGCCGTTCTACGCGATGTTGCGCGTGGTCCCGGACAAGCTGCTCGGCGTGGTCACGATGTTCGGCGCGATCATCGTCCTGTTCTTCCTGCCCTGGCTCGATCGCGGCAAGGTCAAGTCGTGGCGTTATCGCGGGACCGGATTCCGCATCGCGCTGTTCGTGCTGGCGATTTCGTTCGTCTGGCTCGGCAAGATCGGCGCCGGTCCCGGCACCGACCCGGTCGAAACGATCATCGGCCGCGTGCTGACCCTCGCCTACTTCGGTTTCTTCATCTTCCTCTTCGTCTATACCTACTTCGGTTTCGAGAAGACCAAGCCGGTGCCGGAACGGGTGACGAGCCATGATTGAGGTCAACATGCGCCAGATGCGTCATTCGATCGCCGGGCTCGTGGCCGCCCTCGGCTTGCTCGCGGCCCCGCTGGCGATGGCGGCCTCGGCCGGGCCGATGCCGTCGGCGAATGCGAGCCTCTCCGACGTCGGCTCGTTGCGCGAGGGCGCGAAGCTCTACTTCAATTATTGCTCGGGCTGCCATTCGCTGAAGCTCATGCGCTATTCGCGCATCGCGAGCGATCTCGGTCTCAGCGAAGCCCAGGTGATGAAGAACCTGAACTTCAGCGGGGCGAACTTCGGCGAGCAGATTCCGCCGTCGATGAGCCAGGCCGATTCGAAGGCATGGTTCGGTGCGCCGGCCCCCGATCTTTCGCTGATGGCGCGCGCGAAGGGCGTCGATTACATCTACAACTACCTGAAATCGTTCCACCTCGACCCGAGCCGCCCGCTCGGCTGGAACAACACCGTGTTCCCGAACGTGTCGATGCCGAATGCGCTGTGGGAGCTGCAGGGCCTGCAGACGGCCGTGTTCAAGCCCGGCGAAGGGCAGGGTGCCGAGCCGGTGTTTGACCGGTTCGAGCTGCACCAGGCCGGCAGTCTCGACGCCCGCCAGTTCGATGTGGTCGCCCGCGACCTCGCCAATTTCCTCCAGTACGCCGCCGAACCGGCCGCGCTCCAGCGCAAGGCGATCGGGATCTGGGTCCTGCTGTTCCTGGCCGGCTTCACGCTGCTGGCCTGGTTCCTCAAGCAGGAATACTGGAAGGACGTCCACTGACCCCGCCCGCCGGCGCCCCCGGCTGCCGGGGGCGCCGGCGCACGGCGGTCGACCGGTCCGGCCCTGCCTATGCGCTTTCGTCATGGCGTAGTAAAGTGCCCCCGCGGCAGGGAAAAGCCGGGATTCGACCCGGTTTCCGTGGGTGTGCGGGCTGAAAACCCGCCAGGGGGAGGTGTTCCGACATGGCCTTGAGTCAGCGTTCGCGTGCGGTCCTGACGCTTTTTTCGGCTCCCGATTGCGTGCATTGCCACCGCGTACGGCTCGTGCTGGCGGCCAAGGGCGTCAGTTACGACCACGTGACGGTCGACCTCGATCGCCCGCCCGAAGACCTGATCGACCTCAATCCCTACAATTCGGTACCGACGCTCGTCGACCGGGATCTCGTCCTCTACGACACGAACGTCATCTGCGAGTATCTCGACGAGCGCTATCCGCATCCGCCGCTGATGCCGGTCGACCCGCTCTCGCGCGCGCGCCTGCGCCTGGCCGTGGTCCGGCTCGAGAACGACTGGCTGACCCTCGTCGACGAGATCGAGGCCGGCGGGCGCCCGGCCGAGGCCGCACGCAAGACGCTGCGCGACGAACTCGTGCGCAATGCCCCGGCGTTCCGTGCCTCGAAATTCTTCCTGAGCCCCGAAATGAGCCTCGCCGACTGCGCGCTCGCGCCGTTGATCTGGCGATTCGAGTCGCTCGGGCTGCAGTTGCCGCGCGAAGCCCAGCCGATCCTCGACTACGGCGAGCGGATCTTCCGCAGCCAGGGATTCGCCCGCAGCCTCACCCCAGACGAGCGCAACCTGCGCCACTGAGGACTCCGCGTGTCGACGACGGCCATGACTTCGAATCGTCCGTACCTGTTGCGGGCGATGTTCGAATGGATCAATGACAACGACCTGACGCCCTACCTTCTCGTCGAAGCCGGGGCGCCCGGCGTGCGCGTGCCGGCGTCCGCGATCAAGGACGGCCGGGTCGTGCTCAGCATCGCCCCGCGTGCGGTCGCCCAGCTCGACATCGGGACCGAGCGCGTGAGCTTCCTCGCGCGCTTCAGCGGTGTCAGTCACTCGATCGAGGTGCCGGTCACGGCGGTACTTGCGATCTACGCGCAGGAGAATGGCCAGGGCATGATGTTCCCGGCCGAAAACTCCCCCGAGCCCGAACCGCCGGTTCCGGACGAGGCACCGAAGCGGCCGCGCCTGCGCGTCGTCAAGTAGCTTCAGCTCGCGGCGGCCGGATGATCAGGTGAGGCTTTCGGGTTCGGGGCGCACCGGCAGGGTGTAGGCACCGCGCCGCCTGCCGAGGAAACTGATCGTGCCGGAATGACGATCGGTGCCGTCGAAACTGACCTCGAATCCGTAGCGGCGATGGAGCTCGAGGCGGCCATTGCTGCGCCCGATCCGCCAGCGCTGCAGTGAAACGGTCTGATCGAGCAGCTGCAGGTTCGCTTCCTGGCATAGCCGGCGGCTGTGCGCACAGGCCAGTTCGCGCGCAGCGAGTGCATCGAGCCAAAGGGCGACGGCGACGCCGGCGAGCAGGATCAGGGTCATCGTTCCAAGCATCGGCGCAGTGTGCTGGTGCGGCGCAGGCGAGACAAGCGCGTCGAGTCGTGGCGACCGCGGCGCCGCGTACGGCACACGACAAATACCATGCTGAACACGGATCGGCCGCAATGATTCGCTACAATCGCACAAGGGCGAGGGAGGCTGGCGGTGACCGCGATCGAGATTCCGGGCTATCTGATCCGCCGAGAAGTCGGCACGGGCGGCATGGCGAGCGTCTACCTCGCCCTGCAGACCTCGCTCGAGCGTGAGGTCGCGCTCAAGGTCATGGCACCGGCACTCGCGGCCGATCCGACGTTCTCGAAACGCTTCCTGCAGGAAGCGCGCATGCTCGCGTCGCTGGCCCATCCGAACATCGTCCAGGTCTACGACGTCGGCGTGACCCCGGGCCAGCTCAACTATTTTTCGATGCAGTATCTCGCCGGCGGTGATTTCAGCCAGCGCGTCCGCGGCGGGGTCAGTGAAAAGGACCTCCTGCGCATCCTCGAGGGAGTCGCCAACGCACTCGGCTACGCGCACCAGCGCGGTTACGTGCATCGCGACGTCGCGCCCGGCAACATCCTGTTCGACGTCAACGACACGCCGGTCCTGACCGATTTCGGCATCGCCCGCGCGATCAGCCAGACCGCACGCATCACGAGCGCGGGGATCTCGATCGGCACGAGCCATTACATGAGTCCCGAGCAGGCGCGCGGCGGAGACGTCGATGCACGTTCGGACCTGTACGGCCTCGGCGTGCTCGCCTGGTTCGGCCTGACCGGCAAGCCGCCGTACGAGGGTGCGGACGGCTTCGCGGTTTCGTATGCCCATGTGTTCGAGCCGATCCCGCGCCTGCCGCCGCACCAGGCGCACTGGCAGCCGCTCATCGACAAGGCGCTGGCCAAGGATCCGGCCGCGCGCTACCAGAGTGCGGACGATTTCATCGCGGCGCTCGGCGCGGTCACCCCCTACACCGGCCCGGCCGTCGTCGACGCCGAGGCGCCGACACGGATCATGAAGCGCGAGGCGCTGGCCGGCGCGGTCGCGGCGCAGGAGGCGGCGACCCGGGTCGGCGCTATCCCGGCGTTCGACGAACCGGCGGATCGCGCCGACCCGGAAACCGCAACGGCGCCCGACGGCCGACGGTGGTTGCCGTGGGGGATTGCCTCGGCCGGCCTGCTCCTGCTCGCCCTCGTCGCCTATGCACTGCTCGCAGGCCGCAACGCCGGGACGCCGGCAACGGCGCAAAGGCCCGCGTCCAGCCCTGCCGTGGTGGCCGAAACCGGTGCCGACCTGCGGAAACGGGAGATCGTGCCGGCATCGGCGTCGCCGACTGTCGACACCGATGCGGCTGCGCCCGCCGATGCGGGCGCGAGTGTGCCCGATTTCCTCGACGATGGACTCGAAGAACTCGATCTCTCCCAGGTGCCGACCGTGCTCGATCCGGTCGTCGAACAGGTGCGCCTCGGCCGCATCGACCTGGGCGGTATGCGCCTGACGAGTCCCCCGCGCAACAATGCGTTCGAGCGCTTCGGCATTGCCTTGCGCATCGATCCGAAATCGGCCGCCGCGAAGGATGGCGTGATCGCCACCGCACGCGCGTACCTCGAGCTTGCCGACAAGGCGTGGAATGCGGGAAATGCCGGCGATTTCGCGACGTATCTCGACAAGGTCGCCGAAGTGGGTGGCTCGATCGCGGAAGGGGCCGAGGTCGTGGCGGCAGCGAAGGCGCGCCGGGCGCGCGAAGTCGACGCCCAGCTTGCCATCGCCGAAGCGGCGGCCAGGCGCTGGGACCGTCCCGCGGCACGCGCCGCGTACGAAAAGATCCTCGCCTTCGACAGCGGCAACCGCAAGGCGCGCGATGCGCTCGCCGGTGTCGATCGGATCGGCAAGCCCGGATTCGTGTTCCGCGACGACGCCGGTGCCGGCAATGCGCCCGAACTCGTCGTGGTCGACGATTCCATCGCGTTCGCACGGCGCGAAACCACGCGCGGCGAGTTCGCCCGATTCTGGCGCAGCGGCGGCCAGGCAATGTTTGCCGGCAAGGAACCGTCGTGCCGTGATCGGGAGTCGGTATTCCGTTCCTCGCGCAAGCGCACGTGGCAATCCGCCGACATCACCCAGGACGATTCGCATCCGGTCGTCTGCGTGAGCTTCCAGCAGGCGAGCGCGTACGCCGCATGGCTCTCCCGGGAGACCGGTGAGCGCTACCGCCTGGCGACGCCGGACGAGTGGGATCGTATTGCACGGCAGGCGCCCGCGGGCGCCTGCGCGTCGGCGAATCTCGCGGATGCCATGTTCAAGCGGGCGTACGATTCGCGCTCCGGCGCCGAGTGCGAAGATGGCCACGCCGCGACGGCGCCGGTCGGCCGCTATCCGGCCGTGGGCGGCATCTTCGACATCGATGGCAACGTGCGCGAATGGGTCGGCGCATGCGGCCGCAACGCGGCGCTTGCCAACGGTTGCCGCGAGCACGGCGTGCGTGGGCGCGGCTGGCTGTCGTCGGCGGACAAGGAAAGCATCACCCAAAGCGACAGCTATGCCGAAGACGTCGCCTTGAACAGCCTCGGTTTCCGCGTGGTGCGGGAACTCGGCAAGTGATCGGCGCGAATCACGGGGACATGGGGACCAAATGAAACTGATCTTTCCGAACGGCGAACATGAGGCGGTGACGCTTGGCGACGGCGTCACCCGGGTCGGGGCCGGAAGCGACTGCCAGGTCGTGCTGGTGGCACCCGGTGTCTCGGTCGATCATTGCGAGATCGAGTCGCGCAACGGCAATGCGATCGTGCGGGTTCGCGATCGAAGCGTGGCCACCGTGTTGAACGGCCGCCAGATCGCACACGAAGAGGCGCTCAAGCCCGGCGACCTGCTTTTGTTCGGCCGCATCGGCTGCCGGGTCGTCGCGGTCGACCGCAGCGCGGCCGCCGCGCCGGCTCAGGCCGCGGCGGCGCCGCGCGAAACGGCCGACGACGACGGCCGCACGCGCGTGCGCATGGCCCTGCCGAAGTTCATGTTGCGCGGCGTCTCCGGCACGACCTTCGGCCGCAATTTCGCCTTGACCGGGTCGATGACAATCGGTCGCCAGAGCGACTGCGACATCCCGATCCAGGCCGAGGAGATTTCACGCCACCACGCGCGCCTGCAGGTCACCGCGGACGGCGTCATGGTCGAGGACCTCGGTTCGGCGAACGGCACCTGGATCAACGACAAGCGCGTGCACACCGGCATGCTCAGGCCCGGCGAGGAACTTCGTCTCGATACGGTGCGATTCATCCTGCTCGCACCCGGTGCCCAGGTGCCGGCCTCGGCGGCGAAAGTGCCGAGCGACACGGTCGCCCCGACCACCTCGAGTCGATCGCCGGTCGGCTGGATCGTTGTCGCCGGCCTGCTCGTTGCCGCGGCTGCGGTGTTCGGCGTATTGCGTTATCTCGGGAAGATCTGAGCCCGAGCCCGCTCAGGTTGCCGGTTTCGCGAGCTCGATGCGCATCGAGAGATCGATCGCGCGCACGTGCTTGGTCAGCGCGCCGACCGAAATGAAATCGACCCCGGTCTCGGCGATCGCACGGACGCGATCGATCGCCACGCCGCCGGAAACCTCGAGCGCGACCCGGCCGTCGACCTCGGCGACCGCCTGGACCAGTTCGTCGAGTTCGAATTCGTCGAGCATGACGCGGTCGACCCGGCTCGCGAGCGATTCGCGCAGTTCACTGAAGTTCTCGACCTCGACTTCGACCATGACCGCCGGATGCAGCTCGCGTGCCCGGGCCACCGCGGCGCTGATCGAGCCGGCTGCCACGATGTGGTTCTCCTTGATCAGGATCGCGTCGTGCAGGCCCATGCGGTGGTTGCCGCCGCCGCCGACGCGGACCGCATATTTCTGGGCGAGGCGCAGTCCCGGCAGTGTCTTGCGCGTATCGAGGATGCGCGCGCGCGTGCCGCGGACGGCTTCGACGTAGGTTGCCGTCGTCGTCGCGGTCGCCGACAGCGTCTGCAGGAAGTTGAGCGCGCTGCGTTCCGCGGTGACCAGCGCGCGTGCATTGCCGTCGATCTGGCAGAGGAGACTGCCCGGCGTGGCCGTTGCACCTTCGGCGACCCGCCAATCGATGCGCACGTCGGGGTCGAGACGTTCGAAACACGCCGCGAACCAGGCCTGTCCGCAGATCACCGCCGCTTCGCGCGTGATCACGCGTGCCTGCGCGGACCGGTCCGCCGGCAGCAGTTGCGCGGTCAGGTCGCCGCCGCCGACATCTTCCCCAAGCGCGCGGTCGACATCACGCCGGATTTCTTCGAGGGCAGGCAGGGTCATCGGTGCGGGCATTCCGTCAGGCAGGTCCCGACCAGCCTAGGAGGCTGCCCGATTGCGGTCAATCGGTCGCGGTCGGACCGATCACCGCCGGCAGTCGCGGCGCTCGCGCAACGGACTCAGGTCGTGCCCGGTGTCGTGGCCGCCGCCGCAGCGGGATTCGCCTGGGTATGGCGCAAACGCTCGACGATTGCGTCGAGTGCGCGATCGAACAGCGGCACTTCCTCGAGGATCAAGGCGGTGCCGCGGCGCAGTTCGACGGCGAGCGCGGCGACGGTCTTGTCGCAAACCTTGAGGCCACGACGATTCACGAACAGGTATTTCGCCGTGATCGGGCTGATCCACGACAGCTTCGCGCGTTCGCGGTTGCCGGTTTCGTCGATGAACTCGACCCAGGTGCCGACCTTCATCTGCCTGGCGGTTTCGCTGTACTCGTCGTCCTCGGCGGCGTCGACCGGGTCGGCAGCTTCGCCGGTGCCCGAGCTCATGACGATTTCCTCGACCGGGCTCGGTGCCTGCGCGGTCGCGTCGGACGCGCCGCCACCGGTGGACTCGGCGACGTTGTCGGCGATGACCTGTTCGGCGGTCTTCAACTCGAGCGCTTCACCGTTGAGAATGCGCTGGTAGAACTGCGAGAGCTCCTGCATGAGGACGCGCACGTCGCCTTCATGGTAGGCGACCGTGCCGAGGCCGTGACGCAGGGCCTTTTCGAGCTGCGGCAACAAGGCCCGCAAGCGCGCCTTCTCGCCTTCGCTCGTTTTCGGCACCGCGCTCCAGACGAACTCGTCGGCGAACCGCAGCGCATTCTTCCACTCGTCGGACGTACTGCCATGACGCAGTTCGGTCAGCACGAGGTAGTTCGCCCACGGCCGCGAAAGCACGTTGTGGACGACTGCAGGAAGCTCGCGGTTGCCGATCCGCACGAGGATCTCGCGGGCCGCGTTGCGCCGCGCCGCGTGCAGCTTTTCGCGGCCGCGGGTGACTTCGGCCGCGCGTTGTTCGGCCAGTTCGGCGCGCTTGCGATGCTGGTGGATGAACTGGTCGAAGCTGGCCACTTCGTGTTCGATGACGGCGAGATCGTCGTCGAACTCGGTCAGCACCGTCTCGACAACCGCCTTGATGCGGTCGAACAGGCGACGGTCGGCATCCGATTCCTCGGACCAGCCCTTGCCCGCATCGGCGATCGCATCGAGCAGGCGCCGCGCCGGATGCGACTTCTGCGCGAACAGGTGCTTGTCGAGGATCGCGATCTTGAGGTACGGGATCTGCAGGCGGCCGATCTGGGCCTGGATTTCCGGCGGCAGGTTGCGGTCTTCGAGGATGAACTCGAACAACATGCCGACGAGATCGATCGTGTCTTCATCGGCCGTCGAGACGTGGTGGCCGTGCGTTTCGCCCCCGAGCTTCTGCACCTGTTCGAGCAGTTCTTGCTTGATCTGCTGCACGGCTTGGGCTGCGTCGGCTGCCGTGTTCGCCTGCGATTGCGCAGCCAGGGTCTGGTTCTGCAGGATCGTCAGGGCGCTGAGCAGGTCGGTCGGACTCAGGTTCGGCACGAGCACGCCATGCCCGCCGCCGATGCCGTCGCCGATGTCACCGGCGTAGTCGTGGCCGCCGCCGCGACGCCCGGCGAGAAGGTTGCGCAAGGTTCCGTACAACTCCGCCTGGATCTCGGCGGCGACCGGATCGTAGGTCGCGCCGCCGCCGGCGTAGTTGCCGCCCACGGCGACCGGCTCGGAGGCTGAGGCCTGGGGCGCACGCGCCGCGCCGCCGCCGCCGCCCGCCGCACCGCGCGTTTGCGGGATCTGATGGCGGATCTGCGGCAGTACGCCGGCCCGGATCAGTTCGGCATTGACTTCGTCGTAGAGCGGTTCGAGCCCCGACATGACGTAGCGATCGAACAGCTTGTAGATGATCAGCTTGACCTGGACATTGAGGTCGAACTCGCGCACGGCCACGCGAAACGCGTTGCACAGCGGTGCCGGGCCGATCGGATTGCTCGAATCCTCGACGGCGGTCCCGCCGTTGATGACCGCGAGGCGCTGGTTGACCTGGTACAGCGGCCGCGACAGGCGGTTCTCCGCCTTCGAGACCATGCTCGAGATCGCCAGTGACTCCTCGAGTTCCTGGTCGTCGACCAGCGAGAGTCCGGCCGAACTCTGCGGGCTCAGCTCGGGCTTGACCGGCTTGAGCTTGCCGTCGGCGAAATCGCTGAAGATCTTCGACAGTTGTTCCTGGAACATGCGCTCGACGAGCTGGCGCTTCTTGCGCACTTCGCGCATGCCGTCGAAGAACTGCACCTGCACGGCGTTGCTTTCGGCGCGTTCGGCGAGGTGGAACAGGGCGTCGTCGACGTTCTCGAACAACGTGCTGACGAGTCCGTTGACGCGCTTGAGGGCGATGCCGCGCACGAGCTTGAGCAACTCGCCGAGCCGATCGGTGGCACCACCGGATTGCCCAAGCTTCTGCTTGAAGTCGAAGACCTTGCTCGGCTTGTCCTCGGGGGTGTTCATTGCCGCGTTTTCCTCACCAGTCCATCGCCGCCGGCGACGAGTAGAGCTTGACGCAGTCCGCGTCGTTCATCATGTGCCGACCGTCCCGCAAGTGTGATGTGCATCACAACTCACGTCGATCGGTTCACCGTTCCGCGAAGCCTTCGACCTCCGCGGCGATGATCGCCTCGTCGGCGAGAATGACCGGGATGTCATCGACGACCGGATACGCACGCGCGCGATCGACCGTCACGAGTGCGGCGGGCAACGGCCGGTCGATGATCGTGCCGCCCGCATTGCGGACGCCGCCGGCACCGATCGCGCGATTGAGCGCATCGAGTTCGGCGCGCTCGGCGACGCGCACGGCAGTGCGTGCAACCGGGCAGCAAAGGAGTTCGAGCAGGCGCTTGTCCATCGGGGTTCGTTCGCCGGAACGCCTTCCTGTCCGTGACGAACAGGGTCGGCAATCCGCGTACAATAGTCGTTTTCGGATGCATCGGTCATGAACGTGGGCGCAACGACGGGACCAAGAATCGGCGTGGTGATGGGGTCGCGCTCCGACTGGGAGACGATGCGGCACGCCGTCGAGACGCTCGAGCGTCTCGCGATCGAGCACGAGGTACGCGTCGTTTCGGCCCATCGAACGCCCGACCTCCTGTTCGAGTACGCCGAGCAGGCCGTGGCGCGCGGCCTCGGCGCGATCATCGCAGGCGCCGGCGGAGCCGCGCACCTGCCGGGCATTCTGGCAGCGAAGACGCGCCTGCCGGTGCTTGGCGTGCCGGTCCAGTCGCAGGCACTGAACGGACTCGATTCCCTCTTGTCGATCGTGCAGATGCCGGCCGGGGTGCCGGTCGCGACGTTCGCGATCGGTCGGGCCGGCGCCGTCAATGCGGCATTGTTTGCCGGCGCGATCTTCGCCGTGCATGACGCCGCGCTCGCCGCGCGTCTCGACGCGTTCCGTCGCGAACAGACCGAAGCGGTTTTGGCGGGCAGCGATCCTCGCGTGGACTGAACGTGGCGACGGTCGGCATCCTCGGCGGCGGACAACTCGCGCGAATGCTCGCGCTGGCCGGCGCGCCGCTCGGTCACCGCTTCCTCATCGTCGACAGTGTCGAGGAGGCCTGCGCGGCCCAGGTCGCGCCGCTCGTGCGCGCCGACTGGCGCGACTTCGCCGCGCTCGAGCAGTTTGCCCGTCGCATCGACGTGGCGACCTTCGATTTCGAGAACGTCCCGGCCGAAACCGCGCAGTGGTTGACCGCACACACACGCGTTTTCCCGAATCCGCAGGCGCTCGCGATGTCGCAGGACCGCTTCGTCGAGAAGACCCTGTTCGGCGCGATCGGCCTCGACACGCCGGGCTTCGCGACTGTCGACAGCCGCGACGAACTGCAGGCCGCGGTCGATCGGATCGGCCTGCCGGCCGTGCTGAAGACGCGCAGGCTCGGCTACGACGGCAAGGGCCAGTTCGTGTTGCGCGATCCGGGCGACGTCGACGCCGCCTGGCAGGCGCTCGGCGGCGTGCCGTTGATCCTCGAGGCCTTCATCGCGTTCGAGCGCGAAATCTCGGTCATCGCGGTGCGGTCGCGCAGTGGCGAATTCCGCCATTACCCGTTGACCCGCAACTGGCACAGCAGCGGCATCCTCTCGGCCAGCCTCGCGCCGTTGGCGGGCGTGGCCGATCTCGAACGCCGCGCGGTGGTCCATGCGCGCGCGCTCGCCGAGCGCCTCGATTATGTCGGGACGTTCGCGCTCGAGATGTTCGTCGTCGGCGATCGCCTGCTCGCCAACGAGATGGCGCCGCGCGTGCACAACTCCGGACACTGGACGATCGAAGGCGCGGCCTGCAGCCAGTTCGAGAACCACGTGCGCGCGGTCCTCGGCCAGCCGCTCGGCGACACCGCGGCGCGTGCGACCTGCGTGATGTTGAACTGGATCGGGGAATTGCCCGACGCGAACGCCGTGCTCGCTGAAGCGCGCGGCCACTGGCACGACTACGGGAAGACGCCGCGTGCCGGGCGCAAGGTCGGTCACGCGACCCTGTGCGCCGATGATCCGCGCTCGCTCGCCGAATCCCTCGCCCGCATCGGGCGCGCGCTCGACCGCGAGGAGCAGGTCGCCCCGGTGCTCGAGGCGCTCGACGCCCGTTGAGGCCGGGCGTCGAGTCCGTCGATCAGGCGAGCCTGCTTTCGACGAATTCCCAGTTGACGAGGTTCCAGAACGCCTCGACGTATTTCGGGCGCGCATTGCGGTAATCGATGTAGTACGCGTGCTCCCACACGTCGCAGGTCAGCAGCGCGCGGTCGCTGCCGGTCAGCGGCGTGCCGGCATTCGACGTGCTCGCGAGCGCAAGGCCGCCGTCTGGGCGCTGCACGAGCCAGCCCCAGCCCGAACCGAACGTGCCGACCGTCGTTTTCGTGAATTCGTCCTTGAACTTCGTGAAGTCGCCGAACGCCTTGTTGATCGCGTCGGCGAGCCGGCCGCCCGGTTCGCCGCCGCCGTTCGGGGCGAGGCAGTTCCAGTAGAACGTGTGGTTCCAGACCTGTGCCGCGTTGTTGAACATGCCGCCGCTCGACTTCCGGATGATGTCCTCGAGATCGAGGTCCTCGAATTCGGTGCCCTTGATCTGGTTGTTGAGGTTCGTGACGTAAGCCTGGTGGTGCTTGCCGTAGTGGAAATCGATCGTTTCAGCCGAGATGTGCGGCGCCAGCGCGTCGCGCGCCCAGGGAAGCGGGGGAAGTTCGATAGCCATTTTCCTTTTCTCCTTGCCGATGGGTGTGGGGCGGTGCGCGGTTGACGCCGCAACCGTGATTGTCACGGTGCTCGCCCGCATCCGGCGTGAACCGGTCGGCAGGCGGCGGCGTGGCCGCGGAGGTCGCATGACACGACAGCTCGCCAGCATACGAACGCGACCGCGCGCAAAGCAACCGCCGCGCGGGGCGCTCCTGCTAAAATACGCGTTTGCTCCGCTGCCCGTGCAGCCACCAGTCGAGTCAGCAGATGGAAATCATCGAACGCATCAAGTCCATGGTCGGTTCCGCGCCGATCGTCCTCTTCATGAAGGGCACGCCGCAATTTCCGATGTGCGGCTTTTCGAGCCGTACCGCGAAAGCGCTGAAGACGGTCGGCGCGCCGTTCGTCTCGGTCAACGTCCTCGAGGACGCCGAAGTGCGGGCGAACCTGCCGCGCTATTCGAACTGGCCGACCTTTCCGCAGTTGTTCATCAACGGCGAGCTGATCGGCGGCTGCGACATCACGCTCGAACTCTACGAGAGTGGCGAACTCGAGCGCATCGTCCGGGACATCGACAAGGCGTGAGCATGATGTTGCCGCTCGCGCGCGTCGGCGAAGCTGCGCCGGCGGAAGGATCGCTGCGCGATCGCGTCGTCCTCGTGGCCGGGGCTGCAGGCGGGCTTGGCCGCGCCAGCGCGCTCGCCTGCGCGCGGGCCGGCGCGACGGTCGTGCTCGCCGGACGCAAGGTCCGCGCGCTCGAAGCGGTGTACGACGAAATCGAAGCGCTCGGCGCCCCTCAGGCGGCGATCTATCCGATCGACTTCGCCGGGGCGACGCCCGACGATCTCGATGCACTCGCCGAATCGATCCGCCAGCAATGCGGACGACTCGACGGCCTCGTGCATGCCGCCGTGCAGTTCGACGGCCTGCGCCCGGTCGGACAGATCAAGCCCGCCGATTGGGCGCGCACCCTGCACGTCGACCTCGGCGCGCCGTTCCTGCTCACCCAGGCCTGCCTGCCGTTGCTGCGCGCTGCCGACGATGCGGCCGTCGTGTTCGTGCTCGACGATCCGGCGCGGGTCGGCAAGGCGTACTGGGGCGCCTACGGGGTGTCGAAGTTCGCGCTCGCCGGACTCGCCTCGATCCTGAACGAGGAAACCGGGAACGGGCCCGTGCGCATCCATGCGCTGTTGCCGGCGCCGATGCGAACCGCGCTGCGGCGCATGGCCTATTTCGGCGAAGATGCGCTGCAGCGGGCGACCCCCGAGCAGGCTGGAAGCGCGGTCGCATACCTGCTCGGCGCCGACGCAGCCGGCCTGCGCGGCAGGACACTCGACCTGCGCGAGCCGGCGCAGGCGGATCGATGAAGGGCGGTCGCCCCCCGCGGACGACCTGACCGGAGCAGACCATGAGCACGCTGTCAGCCGGAATCCTGCTGTTCCTGATCATGGATCCGCTCGGCAACATCCCGCTGTTCCTGAGCCTGCTCAAGAACGTCAAGCCGGAGCGGCGCCGGTTCGTTCTGGTCCGCGAATTGCTGATCGCGCTGGTCGTTCTGTTCGTGTTCCTGTTCGCCGGCAAGTACCTGCTCGCCGCGCTCCAGCTCAAGCAGCAGTCAGTCAGCATCGCCGGCGGCATCGTCCTGTTCCTGATCGGCATCCGCATGATCTTTCCGCCGAAGGACGGCATTTTCGGCGGCGACTCGAACGAGGAGCCGTTCATCGTGCCGATGGCGATCCCGGCGGTCGCCGGGCCCTCGACGATGGCCGCGGTCATGCTGCTCGCGAACAGCGATCCGGGCCGTACGGTCGACTGGAGCATCGCGCTTTTTCTCGCCTGGCTCGCGACCGCGCTGCTGCTCGTTTCGTCGACGTACCTGTACCGGTGGCTCGGCCACAGCGTGCTGGTCGCGCTCGAGCGCCTGATGGGCATGCTGCTCGTCGCGCTGTCCGTGCAGATGTTCCTCGACGGGGTGGTGGCATACCTGCAACTGGTCCGCTGAATCTCCGGATCTCCTGCGGAATGCGTCGCAATGCCTTGATTTCGATCGGCGTTGCGGTTCGGCGCGGGACCCGGGACGACCCATGCGACGTCCTGACGCGAAAAACAACGGTCAACAAGCCTTGCGACGTGCGGATTCTGTTAGAAATCTGTCATAGAGTCGGGTTAAACTCCGGTTAATCAGCGCGCCGGGCGGGGCAGGGTGCGTTGCCCCTCGACCTGTACCAGGCATCGAGTCCGAATCCATCGTTTCATGCCGACTTCGCGCCGCGTGCCGGGCGTGCGGACGCACAACGCATCAGCAACAAGCAACCCTAGAGGATCGTAGTGATGACCAAGCGACTGACGATGCGGCTCCTGCCGCTGGTGCTTACCTCGCTTTTCGCAGTATCCGGCGCCTATGCGCAGAACACGTCTTCCGCGCTCAACGGCCGCGTCGTCGATGCCACGGGCCAGCCCGTCGCTGGCGCGACCGTGCAGATCATGCACGTCCCGTCCGGCACCGTTTCGACCGTCACGACGAATGCGGAAGGCCGCTACCAGGCGCAGGGCCTGCGCGTCGGTGGTCCGTACCGCGTCGTCGCCGAAAAGTCGGGCGTAAGCCCCGTCTCGGCTGAAGACGTCTACCTTCGCCTCGCCGAAACGACGACGATCAACCTCGCCGAGCAGGCCATCGAAGGCGAGCTCGAAACGATCACGGTCACGGCCAGCGCGCTGTACGAGACGTTCTCGCCCGACAACAAGGGTATCGGCACGAACCTCTCGCAACGCGAATTGATCGCCTTGCCGCAGCCTGATCGTTCGATCCAGAACGTCGTGCGCAGCGATCCGCGCATCGTCATCACCGACCGCGACCGCGGCGCGTTCTCGGCGTCCGGCCAGAACTTCCGCTACAACTCGATCACCGTCGACACGGTCAATGCGGGCGACCCGTTCGGCCTCAACGACAACGGCCTGCCGACGCTCGGCAGCCCGATCTCGCCTGACGCGATCGAGGAATACAACATCTCGACGGCGAACTTCGACGTGACCTCGCGCCGCGGTGTCGGCGCCAGCGTCAATGCGGTCACCAAGAGCGGCACGAACGAGTTCAAGGGATCGGCGTACTACTCGTACGTCGATGCCGACTCGATGGTCGGCGAAAACGAAGCCGGCAACGACTGGAGCGGCTGGGAAAGCAAGTACACGGCCGGCGCCACGTTCGGTGGTCCGATCATCAAGGACACGCTGTTCTTCTTCGCGTCCTACGAGGAAAGCAGCCAGAAGGCGCCCGGCGCGGTCTGGGGTCCGGAAGGCTCCGGTGCGACGAACATCGTCGGCGGCCTGACCCAGTCGATGGTCGACCAGGTGATCGCTGCCGCGGCGACCTACGGCATCGACGCCGGCAGCACGTCGGCATCGAACGTCGACCTCGAGAGCAAGCGTGGACTCGTCAAGATCGACTGGAACATCAATGCGGCGCATCGCGCGAGCTTCCGCGCCAGCCGCACCGAGGAAACCCAGCCCGTCATCGTGGTCGGCAACACGAGCCGCCTCAACCTGTCGAGCAACTGGTATCTGTTCGACAAGGAAAACACGAGCTACGCGCTGAGCCTGTATGACGACTGGACCGATTCGTTCTCGACCGAGGCGTCGATCGGCTACAACAACTTCGAACAGACCCGCGGTCCGCTCGTCGGTGGCTACCAGCCGCAGGTGACGGTGCGCATGGGTGGCGAGTCGGGCGTTCCGAGCGTCGTGCTCGGTACCGAGTTCAGCTCGCAGGCCAACGTGCTCGGCGTCGAAACCTGGAACGCGTATTTCGCCGGCAACTGGTTCCTCGGCGACCACACCGTCAAGGCCGGTTTCGATTACCAGAACGACGACTACTACAACCTGTTCCTGCAGGGCTACAACGGCTCGTACCAGTTCAACTCGATCCAGGACTTCATCGACGGCAGGTACCGCCGTTACGAACTGCGCCAGCCGGCGGCCGGTTACTCGCTCGGCAACGTCGCCGCCGTGTTCGACCTCAAGCAGTGGGGCTTCTTCCTGCAGGATACCTGGCAGGCCAGCGACCGCCTCTCGCTGCAGTACGGCATCCGCTATGACCTGCCGATGCTCGGCAGCGATCCGACCTTCAACCCGTGCTTCGCATCCGAGCCGGGCAGTACCGGCAACCTCGGTGCCTGCGGCCTGCAGCGCAGCACCTCGAATCCGGCCGCGGCGTTCGGCGGTTACGGCTTCAGCAACAGCAACACGATCGACGGCAACGGCGTCGTGCAACCGCGCTTCAGCTTCAACTACGCACTCGACACCGAACGCATGACCCAGGTGCGCGGCGGTGCGGGCATGTTCATCTCGAACACGCCGGGCGTGTGGATCGCCAATCCGTACTCGAACAACGGCGTTGCGGTGGCGCAGTACGACATCAATCGCCTGCGTCTCGATACCGATCCGGCGTTCAGCGCGGATCCGTTCAACCAGAACGTCCCGCCGAGCAGCGCCACGCCGGGTCTCGGTGGCTCGCGCATGGGCGTCGACGTCGTCGACAAGGATTTCGAGCTGCCGACCGTGTTCAAGGTCACCCTCGGCGTCGACCACGAACTGCCGTGGTTCGGCCTCGTCGCGACCGCCGAATTCCAGCATCTCGATGTGTACAAGGGCATCTGGTACCAGAACCTCAACATCGGTGCGCCGACCGGCACGCTGCCGGATGGACGTCCGACCTTCGCGCGTGATCCGAACGGTGCGCCGGGCAGTTCGAACACGGTTCGCTACAACCAGAACCCGTCGTTCAACAACGTCATCCTGTTGACCAACACGAAGAAGGGTGGCTCCAACAGCGCGACGTTCTCGTTGAAGAAGCCGTTCGCCGACAACTGGTCCGGCATGCTCGGCTTCACCTGGAGCCGCGCGACCGACGTCAATCCGGGCACCTCGAGCGTGGCCAATTCGAGCTTCTCGAACCGCGCCTGGATTGATCCGAATGCCGACTACGAGTCGACCTCGAACTACGACGTGCCGCGTCGCGTGATCGCGCAGTTGACCTGGAGCAAGGCCCTGTTCGGCGACTACCAGACCTCTGTCAGCGGCTTCTTCGACGGCCACTCCGGCACGCCGTACAGCTGGACGTTCGGCAATGACGCCAATGGCGACAGCTACCTCAACGATCTGGCCTACATCCCGGCCTCGATCAGCGATGTCGCCTGGGCTCCCGGCGTGACCCCGGAAATGCAGCAGCAGTTCATGGACTACATCGACAGCGACCAGTACCTGAGTGACTACAAGGGCAAGGTCTTCAAGCGCAACAAGGCGCGCGCGCCCTGGCTCAACCAGCTCGATGTCAGCTTCCGCCAGGAGTTCCCGGGCTTCTTCAAGGGCAACAAGGCCGAGTTCCGCCTCGACATCTTCAACTTCACGAACCTTCTCAACAAGGATTGGGGCGTCGAGACGCGTGCGGACTTCCCGCTGCGTCGCAACCTTGCCGATGTGCGCGGCGTCGACTCGCAGGGTCGTTACATCTACGACATCTCGGGTTCGTCGTACAACCAGAACGGCAACTACACGCCGCGTGGCCTGCCGGTCAACGAGTCGTTCAATCCGTCGCAGCGCTGGTCGGTCATGGCCACGGTGCGCTACTCGTTCTGATTCGACCCCAGGGGTCTGCAGCATCCGACCGGCGTCCGCGAGGACGCCGGTTTTTTTTTGTGGCGCGGAAAGCGCGGCGTGCATGCTGTTGACCGCGATGCCCGCCTTCACGGAAGCTAGCCGACCCGCGCGGTTCCGAGGCCCGGAATCGATGCCGCAGGGCCGCATGGCGCGGCGAGGAACAACAAGGAACGAATGAACACGAAAACCCCGAATCTGCCCAAGGCAGCGACCGTCAGCGCGCGCATCGCGCCGGCCGCCGGCCTCGATGTGCTGTCCCGCCAGGAAGTCGCGCGGCTGCGTGACGCGAGTTCAGGCGGACTGCACCAGTTGCTGCGGCGTTGCGCACTGGCCGTCCTGACCCAGGGCCACGTCAGCGATGACCCGCGCACCGTGGTCGAGATGTATGCCGATTTCGACATCCAGGTCCTGCAGCGCGATCGCGGCGTCGGCCTCGAACTGACCCATGCCCCGGCGCATGCCTTCGTCGACGGAAAGATCATCCGCGGCATCAACGAACTGCTGTTTGCCGTCGTTCGCGACATCGTGTTCGTGTCGACCCAGATCGAGGCCGGCAGTTTCGACCTCGATGATTCCGAGGGCATCACCCACGCGGTGTTCGACATCCTGCGCAATGCGCGCGTGCTGCGCGCAAACGTCGAGCCGAACCTCGTGGTCTGCTGGGGCGGGCACTCGATCTCGCGCGAGGAATACGACTACACGAAGCTCGTCGGTTACCAACTCGGGCTGCGCGCGTTCGATATCTGCACCGGTTGCGGCCCGGGCGCGATGAAGGGCCCGATGAAGGGCGCGACGATCGCGCATTCCAAGCAGCGGCGACGCATGAATCGCTACATCGGCATCACCGAGCCCGGCATCATCGCCGCGGAATCACCGAATCCGATCGTCAACAACCTCGTGATCATGCCGGACATCGAGAAGCGGCTCGAGGCCTTCGTGCGCTGCGCGCACGCAATCATCGTGTTCCCCGGTGGCGTCGGCACGGCCGAGGAGATCCTCTACCTGCTCGGCATCCTGCTGCACCCGGACAACGAGAAGATCCCGTTCCCGCTGATCTTCACCGGGCCGCGTGCCTCGGCCGCGTATTTCGAGCAGATCGATCGTTTCCTGCGCCTTGCCCTCGGCGACGAGGTTGCCGAGCACTACCAGATCATCATCGATGACCCGGCCCAGGTCGCACGCCAGATCGGCAAGGGCATCGAACGCGTGCGCCTCTCGCGGCTCGACAACAAGGATGCGTTCTTCTTCAACTGGGCGCTGCACATCGACGACGTGTTCCAGTTGCCGTTCCGCCCGACCCACGAGGCGATGGCCGGATTGAACCTGCACCGCGAACAGCCACGGCACCTGTTTGCCGCCGACCTCAGGCGCGCGTTCTCGGGCATCGTCGCCGGCAACGTCAAGATCGAGGGCATGCGCGCGATCGAGCAGCACGGGCCGTTCCTGATCCGCGGCAACGGCGAGATCATGCTCGCCCTCGATGCCTTGCTCGCGAGCTTCGTCGAGCAGCAGCGCATGAAGCTGCCGGGCGGGGCGACCTACGTGCCGTGCTACCGCGTCATCGTCGACTAGCGGACAAGAAAAAAGGGCCGCATTGCTGCGGCCCTTCATTGTCTGGCGCCCGAAGCTGGACTCGAACCAGCGACCCCCTGATTAACAGTCAAGTGCTCTAACCAGCTGAGCTATTCGGGCGAGCCGCGTATTTTCGTGACTGGGGGCGGGATCGTCAAGCCCGATCGCTCAGGTGTCGATCGCCGCGCAGGCGGCTGCGGCCTGGGCCGGGGTCGGGACGCCCTTGCGCAGGCGTCCTGCATTGTTGATGACGAGCGTGCTGGCCTGCGCCGCGCCGCGCCGGTCGCAAAGCGTGAACGTGATGTTGCTGCCTCCCGCCGTACCGTCGCGTTCGAAGCGCACGTTGCGCCGCCCGACCGAACTGACGATTGCGACGCCGCGGGACTGGGCCTGGGCGACCGCGATCAGGACTTCGTCCGGATCGCGACGACGATCATGGTTGCGGTCGGCGAACACGAGCCAGCCCTGCTGCCAGCGCAGGCCGTTGCTGCAGGTCGACTGGTCGCTCGAGGGGCAGACGACGACGTCGTCGCCACGCATGACGGCCGCGCTGCGGGCCTGACTCAGGGCAACCGAGATCGCGCTGCTGCTCGATCGCGCGGCAATCGACTGGCCGATGTTGCCGAACGCGGGCAGGGCGATGCCGGCGAGGGTCGAGACGATCGCGATGACGATCAGAAGCTCGATCAGGGTGATGCCGTTAAAGTCGTGAGGCGTGCCTTGCATGGTGGCTGTCCAGTCGGGGAACCCGGAGACCATGCTGGACGCGCCAGCGTGCATCGACGATGGCAGTCGGCCACTTGTGCTTGTAGGAAATCGTCGATATGTCGATGGGTCGCGCGGTTCTCGTCCACACTCGTCGCGCCGAACCTTGCTGAACGGAAGAACGCATGAGCGATCGTTTCAGGCTCGTATCGCCTTACCGCCCGGCCGGCGACCAGTCGCAGGCGATCGAGCGTCTCAGTGCCGGTTTCGAAGCCGGACTGGCCCATCAGACCCTGCTCGGCGTGACCGGCTCGGGCAAGACCTACACGATCGCCAACGTCATCGAGCGCATCCAGCGGCCGACCCTCGTGCTCGCGCCGAACAAGACCCTGGCCGCACAGCTGTACGGAGAGTTCCGCGAGTTCTTCCCGCACAACGCGGTCGAGTACTTCGTCAGCTACTACGACTATTACCAGCCTGAGGCCTATGTCGCCGCCTCGGATACCTATATCGAGAAGGACGCCTCGATCAACGAGCACATCGAACAGATGCGGCTGTCGGCGACCAAGACCCTGCTCTCGCGCTCCGACGCGCTGATCGTGGCCACCGTTTCGGCGATCTACGGCCTCGGCAAGCCCGAGGATTACCTGCAGATGCGCCTGATCCTCGCCCGCGGTGAGCACACCGACCAGCGCAAGCTGATCCGGCACCTGACCGAACTGCAGTACACGCGCGGCGACATCGACCTGCGGCGCGGCAGCTATCGCGTGCGCGGCGAGACGATCGACGTGTTCCCGGCGGAGTCCGAGACCGAAGCGCTGCGCATCGAGCTGTTCGACGGCGATATCGAGAACCTCAGCATCTTCGATCCGCTGACAGGCGAAGTGCTGCGCAAGGTGCCGCGCTTCACGGTCTATCCGAAGACCCATTACGCAACGACGCGCGAGGCGACCTTGAACGCGGTCGAGACGATCAAGGAAGAACTGCGTGTGCGGCTCGAACAGCTGTACGCCGCGAACAAGCTCGTCGAGGCGCAGCGCCTGCAGCAGCGCACCCAGTTCGATCTCGAAATGATGGCGGAGATCGGCTACTGCCAGGGCATCGAGAACTATTCCCGGCACCTGACCGGAGCCGCGCCCGGCGAACCGCCGCCGACCCTGTTCGACTACCTGCCGGCCGATGCCTTGCTCGTTGTCGACGAGGCGCACGTGACCGTGCCCCAGCTCGGCGGCATGTACAAGGGCGATCGTTCGCGCAAGGAAACCCTGGTCGAGTTCGGTTTCCGCCTGCCCTCGGCGCTCGACAACCGCCCGCTCAAGTTCGAGGAGTGGGAGAACCGCGCCCCGCGCAGCATCTTCGTCTCGGCGACGCCGGGACCGTACGAACTCGAAAAATCGGCCGGCAACATCGTCGAACTGGTCGTGCGGCCGACCGGACTCGTCGACCCCGAAGTCGAGATCCGGCCCGTGCGCACCCAGGTCGACGACCTGCTTTCCGAAGCGACCGAGCGCATCAGGCTCGGCGATCGCGTGCTCGTCACGACCCTGACCAAGCGCATGGCCGAGAACCTGACCGAGTACCTCGAGGAGCATGGCGTGCGCGTGCGCTACCTGCACTCGGACATCGAGACGGTCGAGCGCGTCGAGATCCTGCGTGACCTCAGGCTCGGCAAGTTCGACGTGCTGGTCGGCATCAACCTGTTACGCGAAGGGCTCGACATGCCCGAGGTCTCGCTCGTCGCGATCCTCGATGCCGACAAGGAAGGCTTCCTGCGCTCGTCCGGCTCGCTGATCCAGACGATCGGCCGCGCCGCGCGCAACCTGCGCGGCAAGGCGATCCTGTATGCCGATCGCATCACGCGCTCGATGCAGGTGGCGATCGACGAGACCGACCGTCGCCGTGCCAGGCAGGTCGAGTACAACCGCGAGCACGGCATTACGCCGGTTGGCGTGACGAAGAAGATCACCGACATCATGGAAGGCGCGCGCCACGACGCGCATTCAGGCGCGGGCCGCCGCGAGAAGCGCGGCCGTGGCGCGGCCGAACAGCGCAGGATTGCCGAGGAAACGGCCGATTACGCGGGCCTGACTCCGGACCAGATCGGCGCGCGCATCCGCAAGCTCGAGGCGCAGATGTACAAGCACGCGCAGGACCTCGAGTTCGAGGACGCCGCGCGCGTACGCGACGAGATCCACCGCTTGCGCGAGCAGGGCTTGAGGAGTTGAGGATCGGCCGGGGCCAAGGCCGGTCGCTGCGACCGGCGAAGCCGCACCAGGGTCGCGGGATGCATCGAGCGACGGCACACCCCGGCCTTGTGCGCCGCCGCGGACTCGGTTAGGCTTCGCGGCCCCGCTTTTCGGGGCGCGTAGCTCAGCGGTAGAGCACTACCTTGACATGGTAGGGGTCACAGGTTCGATCCCTGTCGCGCCCACCACCTGCTTGTATCGGACTTCCCGGAGAGTCGTAGTTCCAACGAACACGATCACCATGACGCGAACTTTCCACCTCTGACGATTCCGGTACGCGAAGCAGGCCAGCACAAGACAAAGGGCGCTTCGGCGCCCTTCTGTTTTTCCGCTCCAGAGATACGGCCATGATCAACATCACCCTTCCCGACGGCAGCATCCGCAGCTTCGATGGCCCGGTCAGCGTCCAGGACGTCGCCGCCTCGATCGGTGCCGGCCTCGCCAAGGCCACGGTCGCCGGAAAGGTCGACGGCAAGCTCGTCGACGCGAGCGACCGCATCGACCACGATGCGAAGCTGCAGATCATCACGCCGAAGGACGAGGAAGGCGTCGAGATCATCCGCCACTCGTGCGCCCATCTGGTTGGCCACGCGGTCAAGCAGCTGTTCCCGTCGGCCAAGATGGTGATCGGGCCGGTCATCGAGGAAGGCTTCTACTACGACATCTGGTACGAACGCCCGTTCACGCCCGAAGACCTCGCGGCGATCGAGGCGCGCATGGTCGAGCTGATCGATCGCGACTACGACGTCATTAAGAAGGTGACGCCGCGCGACGCGGTGATCGCCGAGTTCAAGGCGCGTGGCGAGGACTACAAGCTGCGCCTGATCGAGGACATGCCGAACGAAACGGCCATGGGTCTGTACTACCACGAGGAATACGTCGACATGTGCCGCGGTCCGCACGTGCCGAACACGAGATTCCTCAAGGCGTTCAAGCTGACCCGCATTTCCGGCGCGTACTGGCGCGGCGACGCCAAGAACGAGCAATTGCAGCGCGTGTACGGCACGGCCTGGGCCGACAAGAAGCAACTCGCCGCCTACATCACGCGCATCGAGGAAGCCGAGAAGCGCGACCATCGCAAGCTCGGCAGGCAACTCGACCTGTTCCACCTGCAGGAGGAGGCGCCGGGCCTCGTGTTCTGGCATCCGAAGGGCTGGCAGATCTGGCAGGTCGTCGAGCAGTACATGCGCCAGGTCTACCGTGACTCCGGTTACCACGAGATCCGCTGCCCGCAGATCCTCGACAAGTCGCTTTGGGAAAAGACCGGGCACTGGCAGAACTACCGCGAGAACATGTTCGTCACCTCGTCGGAGAACCGCGATTACGCGCTGAAGCCGATGAACTGCCCGGGCCACGTCCTCGTCTACAACCACGGCCTGCACAGCTACCGCGAACTGCCGATCCGCTACGGCGAGTTCGGCTCGTGCACGCGCAACGAGCCGTCGGGCGCCCTGCATGGCCTCATGCGGGTGCGCGGCTTCGTGCAGGACGACGGGCACATCTTCTGCACCGAGCAGCAGGTCGAAGCCGAAGTGGTCGCGTTCCACCGCCAGGCCATGGCGGTCTATGCGCATTTCGGTTTCAGCGAGATCGGACTGAAGCTCGCGTTGCGTCCCGACAACCGGATCGGCTCCGACGAGATCTGGGACAAGTCCGAGGAAACGCTGCGCGCTGCATTGCGCGCTTCCGGCGTCGAATGGCAGGAACTGCCGGGCGAGGGTGCGTTCTACGGCCCGAAGATCGAGTACCACATGCGCGATTCGCTCGGCCGGGCCTGGCAGGTCGGCACGATGCAGGTCGATTTCTCGATGCCGGGCCGGCTCGGCGCGGAGTACGTCGGCGAGGACTCCGCGCGCCACGTGCCGGTCATGCTACATCGTGCAATCGTCGGTTCGATGGAGCGTTTCATCGGCATCCTGATCGAGCATCATGCCGGGCAATTCCCGGCCTGGCTGGCCCCGGTCCAGGCCGTCGTCATGAACATCACCGACGCCCAGGCCGATTTTGCCGGCGAGGCGGCGCAAACCCTTGTGTCACAAGGCTTCCGGGTCGAGGCGGATTTGCGAAACGAGAAGATCGGCTATAAAATCCGCGAACACACGCTGGGCAAGGTCCCCTATCTGCTGGTCGTCGGTGACCGCGAAAAGGAGGCGGGGGCCGTTGCCGTGCGTGCGCGTTCGGGTGAAGACCTCGGTACTTTCACGGTCCAGGAATTCGCCGGGCGCCTGAAATCCGACCACGCCGCCGCCTGATCGACACGGCGCGCGGTCGACAAGAAACCAGCCAGGAGAACGAAGTATCGCAACCGAAAAGGCTAACCGCAGGAATCACGAAATCCGTGTCCCGCGGGTACGTGTCATCGGCGCAGACGGAGAACAGGTAGGCGTTCTCACGCGCGACGAGGCCCTGAGCATGGCGCAGGAGCTCGGCCTGGATCTGGTCGAGATCCAGCCCACGGCTGATCCGCCTGTCTGCCGCATCATGGACTTCGGAAAGTTCAAGTTCGATGCGCAGAAGAAGGCGCATGCGGCGAAGAAGAAGCAGAAACAGGTTGAAATCAAGGAACTGAAGTTCCGGCCGACCACCGACGTCGGCGACTACGCGATCAAGATGCGCAACCTGCGGCGCTTCCTCGAGGAAGGCGACAAGGTGAAGATCACGATCCGCTTTCGCGGTCGCGAAATGGCCCATCAGGAACTCGGCGACGCGATGGTCAAGAAGATCGCGGCCGACATCGCCGAGGAGGCCGTGATCGAGCAGTACCCGCGCATGGAAGGCCGCCTCATGGTCATGATGATCGCGCCGAAGAAGAAGCAGTAGCCCCTTTTTGAAAGTGCGGCCAGGACGGCCGCTGTTTGATTCACGCAGTCAGGGACGAGCGCAAAGGTTGATCGAGTGTGGCCAGGACGGTCGCTGTTTGATTCGCGCAGTCAGGGACGAGCGCAAAGGTACAAGGAGCAGGTCCGGGATCCGGACCACACAAGCCGGAACGAGCAGGATGGAAAGTGCGGGAATGCCCGCCGCTCGCGCCAGTAACGAAAAACGAACCAGGAGTTGGGTCATGCCCAAGATGAAGACCAATCGGGCCGCTGCCAAGCGGTTCCGCAAGACCGCGTCCGGCAAGTTCAAATGCGGCCACGCGTTCAAGAGCCACATCCTCACCAAGAAGTCGACCAAGCGCAAGCGCAACCTCCGCGGAGCGAATCACGTCCGTGCCGAGGATGCAGGTCGTGTCGCCCGCATGCTGCCGTACCTGTAAGGAGGACTGACCCATGGCAAGAGTGAAACGTGGCGTCACCGCCCACCGCAGGCATCGCAAGCTCATTTCGCGCGCAAAGGGTTACTACAACGCGCGTCGCAAGGTCTACCGCGTCGCCAAGCAGGCCGTCATCAAGGCGGGCCAGTACGCCTATATCGGCCGCAAGCAGCGCAAGCGCCAGTTCCGCGCGCTGTGGATCGTGCGCATCAATGCCGGCGCGCGCATGTTCGGCATGAGCTACAGCCGCATGATGAACGGCCTCAAGAAGGCCGAGATCAATGTCGACCGCAAGGTGCTGGCCGACATCGCCGTGCACGACATCAAGGCGTTCGGCGCGCTGGCTGAAAAGGCCAAGGCCGCCCTGGCTGCGTGATCCCTGCGGCCGGCCCCGGCTGGCCGGCACGGGATGATCGATGAACGTGGGGAGCGGGCCCTGGCCTCGCTCCCCATTTCATTTCCGGGAACGGGAGTTGACGATGGACGAGTTGGAAACGCGCATCGGGCATGCGCTGCAGGCGATCGCTGCCGCGGCGAACCTCGAGGCGCTCGATGCCGAGCGGGTCGCGGCCGTCGGCAAGTCGGGATTCGTGACCGAGCAGCTCAAGCAGCTCGGCAAGTTGCCGGCCGAACAGCGCAAGGCGGCCGGCGAACGGATCAATGTCGCGCGCGACGACGTCCTCGCCGCGATCTCGGCACGCCGCAACCTGCTCGAGGAGGCGGCGCTCGAGGCACGCCTCGCCGCCGACCGCATCGACGTGACCCTGCCGGGCCGTCGCGCGGAGCGCGCCAACCTGCATCCGGTCACGCGCGCGATGGACCGCATCTGCGACATCTTTGCCCGCCTCGGATACGAACGTGCCGACGGGCCCGAGATCGAGGACGACTGGCACAACTTCGAATCGCTCAATTTTCCGCCCGATCATCCGGCGCGGACGATGCACGACACGTTCTGGTTTCCGGACGGGCGCCTGTTGCGGACGCACACCTCGCCGGTTCAGATCCGCGCGATGTCGGGCCGCACGCCGCCGATCCGCGTGATCGCGCCGGGCAAGGTCTATCGCAGCGACTCGGACCAGACCCATTCGCCGATGTTCCACCAGGTCGAAGGCCTGCTGGTCGACGAGACCTCGACGTTTGCCGACCTCAAGGGCACGCTCGCCGCATTCATCCGCGCGTTTTTCGAGCGCGACTTCGACATGCGCCTGCGCCCGAGCTTCTTCCCGTTCACCGAGCCATCGGCCGAAGTCGACATCGCCTGGACGGATGCCGACGGTTCGACGAAATGGCTCGAAGTGCTCGGCTGCGGCATGGTCCACCCTAACGTGCTGCGCAATTGCGGCATCGACCCCGAACGCTTCACGGGCTTCGCCTTCGGCCTCGGCGTCGAGCGCTTCGCGATGCTGCGCTATGGCGTGCGTGACCTGCGCGCGTTCTACGACAACGACCTGCGCTTCCTGCGGCAGTTTGCGTGACAGCCAGGAATGCCGGATCGGGAGTCGGGCATCGGAAACGCGATCGCTGATTCCCGGACGCCACGCATTCCCGCGCCACGATCCGCACCATCCGGCTCCTGACTTTTTCCGTTTCCCATTTCCGACTTCCGATCCACCAATCCCGGTCTTCCACCCATGAAATTCAGCGAAAACTGGCTGCGCGAGCTCGTCGACATCCCGGTCGCCACCGATGAACTCGTTGCGCGGCTGACGATGAGCGGTCTCGAGGTCGAGGAGGTCGCCGTGGTCGGCGCTGCGCTCGAGGGCATCGTCGTCGCCGAGATCGTCTCTGCCGAGCGCCATCCCGACGCCGACAAGCTGCAGGTTTGCCGCGTCGAGATCGGTCGCGGCGAGCCACTGCAGATCGTCTGCGGCGCACCGAACGCGCGCGCCGGGCTCAAGGCGCCGCTCGCGCTCGTCGGCAGCCGGGTCGGCGAGATCGAGATCAAGGCGGCGAAGCTGCGTGGCATCGACTCGAACGGCATGCTGTGTTCGGCCCGCGAACTCGGTTTCGATGCCGACGCGAGCGGGCTGCTCGAGCTGGCTGCCGATGCCGTGGTCGGCGAACCGCTGGCCCGGCATCTGCGCCTTCCCGACACGACGATCGAACTCGGCCTCACCCCGAACCGGCCCGATTGCCTCGGCATGCGCGGGCTCGCCCGCGAGGTGGCTGCCGAACTCGCGACGGCCGCGCAATTCGGCGCGATTGCACCGGTGCCGGCGACGCTCGACGCGACGATTCCGGTCCACATCGAGGCACCGGCCGACTGTCCGCGCTATTGCGGGCGCATCCTGCGCGGTCTCGACGCCGCCGCGGCCTCGCCGGCGTGGCTCACCGAACGCCTGCGCCGGGCCGGCGTGCGACCGATCAGCGCGCTCGTCGACGTGGGCAACTACGTGATGCTCGAAACCGGGCAGCCGCTGCACGCGTTCGATGCCGGCGCGATCACCGGTCGGGTCGTCGTGCGCCGCGCGCGTGATGCGGAAACGCTGCGCCTGCTCGACGAACGCGAGGTCACGCTCGACGCGGACTACCTCGTCATCGCCGACGATGCGGGCGCGCTGGCGCTGGCCGGGATCATGGGTGGCGCGTCGTCGAAAGTGACCGAGACCACGCGCGACGTCTTCCTTGAAGCCGCCCATTTCGCCCCGTCCGCGATCAGCGGCCGGGCACGCCGGCTCGGCATGCACACCGATGCCTCGCATCGCTTCGAACGTGGCGTCGATCCGGACCTGCCGCGGCAGGCAATCGAACGCGCGACGGCCTTGCTGCTCGCGATTGCCGGCGGCGAAGCGGGCCCGACCTGCGAGGCGGTCGAGGCGGCGCATCTGCCGGAGCGGAACGTGATTGGCCTGCGTCGCGCGCGCCTGCAGCGCGTGCTCGGGGCGACGATCGACGACGCTGCGGTCGAGCGCATCCTCGCCGCCCTCGGCATGCGCGTCGAGATGGTTGCCGACGGCTGGCGCGCGACGCCGCCGCTGGCGCGCTTCGACCTCGCGATCGAGGAGGACCTGATCGAGGAAGTCGCGCGCATCCACGGTTACGCGAACATCCCGGCCCGGCCGCCGAGCGGACAGCTCACGCCGGCGGTGATTTCCGAGGAGCGTATCGGCGTCCCGGTGCTGCGCGAACAGATGGTTGCGCGCGGCTACTTCGAGGCGATCACCTATGCGTTCGTGGCCGCCGAACGGCTGCACACCTGGGCGCTCGCGGACGACGCGATCGGCCTTGCGAATCCGCTGTCGGCCGATCTCGCCATCATGCGCACGAGTCTGTTGCCGGGTCTCGTCGACGCGCTGGCCGCCAATCGCAAGCGCCAGCAGCCGCGCGTGCGCCTGTTCGAGATCGGCCGCAGCTACCGTTCTAAGGCGGGTGCCCCGGTCGAGACCGATCGCATCGCGGCCGTGGCGAGCGGGGCCAGCGTCGTCAAGCAGTGGGGCGAGGAACAGCGCGCGCTCGATTTCTTCGACGTCAAGGGTGACCTCGAGTCGCTGTTTGCCCTTGCCGGGGCCGAAGCGACCGCATTCGAACTGCAAGCCGGCGGTCCTGGCTGGCTGCATCCGGGGCGCTCGGCGACGATCCTGCGTGACGGTGTCGCGATCGGGTACGTCGGTGCGCTCGACCCGCGCCTGCAGCGCCGGCTCGACCTCGACGAGGACGTCTACGTGTTCGAACTCGAGCTCGAAGGCCTCGTGCGACGCGGCGTGCCGGCCGCCGGAGAGCTCTCGCGGTTCCCGACCGTCCTGCGCGACATTTCGATCGTCGTCCCGCTCGAGGTCGAGTATGCGACGATCGAGCGGACCATTCGTCAGGCCGTTGGACCGCTGATCCGTGACGTCTTCATTTTCGATCGGTATGTCGGTGCGAATCTCGGAAACGACGTCAAGAGTCTCTCTATGGGCTTGATTTTGCAGGACCATTCACGCACGCTTACCGATCAGGACGCAGATCATTGCGTGGCGCTCGCGGTCTCGGCGCTGGGGGTTGGTTGCAAAGCCAGGTTGCGAGGGTAGGATGGCGTTGACGAAGGCGGAGATGGCGGAGCGTCTGTTCCTGGACGTCGGTCTGAACAAGCGCGAAGCCAAGGAATTTGTCGACGCGTTCTTCGAGTCGGTGCGTGACGCGTTGCAAAACGGGGAGCAGGTCAAGTTGTCCGGCTTCGGAAACTTCGATCTGCGGTTCAAGAATCAGCGTCCGGGACGAAATCCCAAGACCGGCGAGGAGATTCCGATCTCCGCGCGGCGGGTGGTGACGTTCCGTCCGGGACAAAAACTGAAGGTCCGGGTCGAAGCCTATGCTGGATCAGGGGAGCAATAGCGAACTGCCGGCCATCCCGGCGAAGCGCTATTTCGCGATTGGCGAGGTCAGCGAGCTGTGTGGCGTCAAGCCGCATGTGCTGCGCTATTGGGAACAGGAGTTCCCGAACCTCAAGCCGGTCAAGCGGCGTGGCAATCGCCGCTATTACCAGCGCCACGACGTGCTGATGATCCGGCAGATCCGCTCCCTGCTGTACGAGCAGGGATTCACGATCACCGGGGCGCGCCAGCGCCTCGAAGGTCCGCAGGCGCGCATGGAAGTCAGCATTTCGGGCCAGATCGCACGCCAGGTGCGCATGGAACTCGAGGAAGTCCTGCAGATCCTGCGTCGTTGAACGACACGTGCGGGGCCTCGGGCAGGCGCAAGCCTGCTACACTCCGCGCCCCTCGCGAAAAAGCCACAAGCAAGCAATCGGGGCGTAGCGCAGTCTGGTAGCGCACCTGCCTGGGGGGCAGGGGGTCGTGGGTTCGAATCCCGCCGTCCCGACCACTCGCGGCGCAGCCGCGAATGCCGCGCACGGTATCGGCCGCGCGAGCAGGCGCCTTCGCCGCCGCCTACAATACGGCCCCCGAATCGATCCGAGGTCACTCGTGACTGCACGACGCGGCATCATCCTCGCCGGCGGCTCCGGCACGCGCCTGTATCCGCTGACCCAGGCGGTCAGCAAGCAACTGCTGCCGGTCTACGACAAGCCGATGATCTACTACCCGCTCAGCACATTGATGCTGGCCGGAATCCGCGACGTGCTCGTCATCAACACGCCGCACGAGCAGGCCCTGTTCCAGCGGCTGCTTGGCGATGGCTCGCAATGGGGCCTGTCGATCCGCTATGCCGTGCAGGCCTCGCCGGACGGGCTCGCCCAGGCCTACCTGATCGGCCGCGACTTCGTCGGCACCGATCCGAGCTGCCTGATCCTCGGCGACAACATCTTCTACGGCCAGGGGCTCACCGAACTGCTCGATGCCGCCGACCGGCGCACCCACGGCGCGAGCGTGTTCGGCTATCGCGTGCGTGATCCGGAACGCTACGGGGTCGCCGAATTCGATGGCGACGGGCGGGTCGTCGGCCTCGAGGAAAAGCCTGCACGACCGAAGTCGCACTGGGCAGTCACGGGCCTCTATTTCTACGATGGCCGCGCCGCCGATTTCGCGGCTGCGCTGAAGCCTTCCACGCGCGGCGAACTCGAGATCACCGACCTCAACCGCTGCTATCTCGATGACGGCTCGCTGATGCTCGAGCGCATGGGCCGCGGTTTCGCCTGGCTCGATACCGGCACCCACGAATCGCTGGTCGAGGCCTCGAGCTACATCGAGACGATCGAGAACCGCCAGGGCCTCAAGGTCTGCTGCCCCGAAGAGATTGCCTACCTCAACGGCTGGATCGACGCCGAGCAGGTCCTGCGCCTCGCCGCGCCGCTCGCCAAGAACGCGTATGGCCAATACCTGCAGCAACTCGTCCACGAAGGCCGCGACGCATGAAGCTGATCCGCACGCCGCTCGACGGCTGCCTCGTCATCGAACCGGTCGTGCACGGCGACGCGCGCGGATTCTTCTATGAGAGTTTCAACGCCCGGCGCTTCGCCGAAGCCGGACTCCCGCTTGAATTCGTGCAGACGAATGTCTCGCGCTCGGCGCACGGCGTGCTGCGCGGCCTGCATCACCAGTGGCCGAATCCGCAGGGCAAGCTCGTCAGCGTGCTCGAAGGCGAGGTCTACGACGTCGCGGTCGACATCCGGGTCGGCTCGCCGGACTTCGGGCGCTGGACCGCGGCCATCCTCTCGGCCGGGAACAAGCGCCATTTCTGGATTCCGCCCGGCTTCGCCCACGGTTTCGCCGTGCTGTCGGAACAGGCGACCTTCGTCTACCAGTGCACGGCCCTGTACGACCGCGCGGCCGATGCCTCGATCCGCTGGAACGATGCGAGCATCGCGATCGATTGGCCGCTGGCCAATCCTTCGCTTTCCGAAAAGGACCTGAAGGCCCCGTTCCTCGCCGACGTCCCGCCGGAAAGACTGCCGGTGTATCGATGAGTCGCGATCGCGGCACGCGCGGATGCATCGAACCGGCATGAAGATCCTCCTGCTCGGTGCGAATGGCCAGGTCGGTTCGGCCCTGCGCGGGCCGCTCGCGGCGCTCGGCGGCCTCGTCGCTGCAAGCCGCGACGGCAGGCTCGACGACGGCACGACGGGCCATGCGGTCGATCTCGAAGACGCGACCGGGCTCGCCGCGGCGCTCGATGCGGTTCGCCCCGATCTCGTCGTGAATGCAGCCGCATACACGGCCGTCGATCGGGCCGAGGACGAGCCGGCCCGCGCCGATCGCGTCAATCACGCGGCAGTCGCGGAAATCGGCGCCTGGGCCGCGCGCCACGGTGCGCTAGTCGTCCATTACTCGACCGACTATGTGTTCGACGGCAGCGCGCGGCGCGCGTATCGCGAATACGATGCAGCCGCGCCGCTCGGTGCCTACGGGCAGAGCAAGCTCGCCGGCGAGAACGCCTTGCGCGCGAGCGGCGCGCGCCACCTGATCCTGCGCACGGCCTGGGTTTACGCCGCGCGCGGGCACAATTTCCTGCTGACGATGCTGCGCCTCGCCGCGACCCGTGACGAACTGCGCGTGGTCGCCGACCAGTTCGGTGCCCCGACCCCGGCGCACTGGATCGCTGCGGCGACTGCGCAGGTCCTGCGCCGCCTGCACGCAATGGACGCAGCGGACCACGGCCGGGCGCTCGGCACGTATCACCTCGCCGCGTCATCGCACTGCAGTTGGCACGCGTTCGCGACGGCCATCATCGGCCAGGCCGCTGCCGTCGGCCTGGTCGCGGTGGCGCCGCGCGTCGTCGCGATCCCCTCGGCCGATTACCCGACGCGCGCGCCGCGTCCGGCGTGGTCGGTCCTCGATACCAGCAAGCTCGCCCTCGTGTTCGGTATACAATTGCCGGAATGGGGGCGGGGCCTGCGCGAAGTCATCGACGACCTCGCGCGCATGAACGGAGAACCAGCATGATCGTCCCAGTCATCCTTTCCGGCGGCGCCGGCACGCGCCTGTGGCCCGTCTCGCGCAGCGCCTACCCGAAGCCGTTCATGCGCATGGGTGACGGCCAGTCGCTGTTGTACAAGACGCTCGATCGTGCACTTGCGCTCGCCGACGGCGGTCCGGTCCTGACCGTCACGGGTCGCGACTACTACTTCCTGACCCGCGACGAGTACGCGAGCCATCCGTCCGCCGATCTCGATCGCCTGCCGTTCCTGCTCGAGCCGGCCGGACGCAACACCGCGCCGGCCGTCGTCCTCGCCGCCCTGCACGCGCGCGAACAGCTCGGTGCCGATGCGACCCTGCTCGTGCTGCCGGCCGACCACCTGATCCGCGACCTCGACGCGTTCGCCGCCGATGCGCGCCGCGCGGCCGCGCTTGCCTCGGACGGCTGGCTCGTCACGTTCGGCATCCGCCCGACCCATCCGGAGACGGGTTTCGGCTACATCCGCATGGGCGAGGGCATCGCCGATGGCAGTGCGGACGACACGCTCGGGCGCGCGGTCGCCGCCTTCGTCGAGAAACCGGATCGGCAGACGGCCGAATCCTACGTCGCATCGGGCGACTACGTGTGGAACTCGGGCATGTTCTGCTTCCGTGCCGATGCCTTGCTCGCCGCCGCCGAAGCGACCTGTCCCGACGTGCTTGCCGCCGCACTCGCCTGCCATGCGAGCGAGACGAGCCATGCGAGCCCGGTCGAGTTCACGCGTGAGAGCTTCCTCGCCCAACCCGACATCTCGATCGACTACGCGATCATGGAGCGTGCCGCGCGCGTCGCCGTCGTGCCGGCGACGTTCGACTGGAGCGACATCGGTTCGTGGAAGGCGATCAGCGACATCGATGCCGAGTCCGACGAGGCCGGCAACCGCGTGCGTGGCCAGGCCGTCATCGTCGAGAGCGAGAACTGCTACATCCAGTCCGATGCGCGCATGGTCGCCGCGGTCGGGGTCAAGGATCTCGTCATCGTCGACACCGGTGACGCCGTGCTCGTCGCTGCCCGCGATCGCGCGCAGCAGGTAAAGCTCGTCGTCGATCGGCTGCGCGCGAGCAACCACCAGTCGGCGAGCGTGCACACGACCGTGCACCGGCCCTGGGGCAGCTACACGATCCTCGAGGATGCCGACGACTGCAAGGTCAAGCGGCTCACGGTCAAGCCGGGCCAGGTGCTCTCGCTGCAGTTGCACCATCGGCGCAGCGAGCACTGGACCGTCGTGCGCGGTACCGCGAAGGTGCGCATCGGCGAACAGGAATTCCTGCTCAATGCGAACGAGTCGGCGTACATCCCGATGAATACCGTGCATCGTCTCGAGAACCCGACCGACCGCGACATCCACCTGATCGAGGTTCAGTGCGGCGACTATTTCGGCGAGGACGACATCGTCCGCCTCGAGGATCGTTACGGTCGCGTGCCGGCCAGGGCCTGATTCCACCCGTCCACTGCAACGACAAGGAGTTCGTCATGTTGAAGCTGTTGCGCGTGCTGTTGCCCGTTCTCGGATTCACCGCGTTGTGCGCCACGGCGGCGCAGGTGCCGCTGGCCGATTTCGCCCGCCACATGAAGTTCGACGACGTCCAGATCTCGCCGGACGGAAAATATCTCGCGGCCGTCTCGGTCATCGACGGCCAGCGCTCGGTCTCGTTGATCAACCTCGCCGACAGCAAGGCCGTCAACGTGCGCCCGCGCGAGAACGCGCAGGTCATCGACCTGTGGTGGGTCGGCCCGCAACGGGTCATGTACACGGTCGGCGAGGCCGTCGGCGGGCTCGAGGCGCCGGTTTCGAACGGCGAACTGCATGTCGTCAACGCCGACGGCAGCGGCAACGACCTGCTGTTCGGTTATCGCGCCGGTGCCGGCACGACCGGTACGCGGATCCAGCGCAAGGAGGGTGAACGCGCGAGCGCCTGGCTGCTCGACAAGCTGCGCGATGACGACGCCTCCGCGCTTATCACGGTGCAGCGCTGGAACTGGGGCATGGTCGCGGTCGCGGGCAGCGACGGCCTGTTCGCCGAGGCGCGGCGGATCGACCTGCGCGACGGCAAGACGCGCGTCGTCGCGACGGCGCCGATGCGCATCGCCGAGTTCGTCACCGACCACGACGGCGTCGTGCGCTTTGCGTACGGCAACGACGTCGCCCAGAAGCGCAAGGTCTACTACCGCGCCGCGGACGACAAGCCGTGGGAACTCGTCATCGACGAGGCCGCGACCGGCGAGCGCGTCGCGCCGATCATGTTCAATCGGGCGGGCGATTCGGTGTATTTCTCGTGCGGTGGCGTGTGTCGCTGGGATATCGGGAAGCGCACGATGGAATCGGTGTGGAACGCCGGTGGCGCCGATCCGATCGAACTCGTCATGACGCTCGACGAACGCGATGCCTTCGCCGTGCGCTCGATGCCGGGTCGCGTGGCGGTCAGCCTGCTCGACAAGTCGGCACCCGAATCGAAGATGCTCGTCGAGCTGATCAAGCAGTTCCCGGGCGAGGACGTGCGCATCGCATCGCGGAGCGCCGACGGCAAGAAGATCGTCCTCGAGGTCAGCAGCGACCTCAATCCCGGCACGTTCCATCTGTACGATGTCGCGAACAAGAAACTGACCGGCCTGCTGGCTCGCGCGCCGTGGCTCAAGGCCGACGACCTCGCGACGATGGAACCGATTTCGCTGAAGGCGCGCGACGGCACGCCGCTGCACGGCTATCTCAGCAAGCCGGTCGGCAAGGAAGAATCGAAGAACCTCCCGCTCGTCGTGCTCGTGCATGGAGGCCCGTACGGGATCCGCGACAATTGGGGTTACGATCGCGTGGTCCAGGTGCTGGCCAATCGTGGCTATGCCGTGTTGCAGGTGAATTTCCGTGGATCGGGCGGCTACGGCTACGCGTTCGTCAAGTCCGGTCATCGCGAGTGGGGTGGCAAGATGCAGGATGACGTCACCGACGCGACGAAATGGGCGATTGCCGAAGGCATCGCCGATCCGAAGCGCATCTGCATCGTTGGTGCCAGTTACGGTGGCTATGCGGCGCTGCAGGGTGCCGTGCGCGAGCCGGACCTCTATCGCTGCGCAATCGGTGACTCGGGCGTCTATGACCTGCGCCTCATGAAGTCGCGTGGTGCGATCCCGCAGTCGGCCGGGGGAGCTGCTTTCCTCGACATGGTGCTCGGTACGGATGACGCGTCGCTCGCGCAGCGCTCGCCGATCAACCAGGTCGATCGCCTCAAGGCCAAGGTCATGCTGATCGCGGGCGGCCAGGACAAGATCGTGCCGCCGGTGCAGGGCGAGAACCTGCAGCGCGCACTCGTCGCCAAGGGCCAGGCGCCGGTCTGGCTGTATCAGCGCACCGAGTCGCACGGCTTCTATGACGAAGCGAACGTCGCCGACATGTACGAGAAAGTCATCGCATTCCTCGACAGCAACATCGGCGCATCGGCAAGTCCCTGAACGCACCGGACGGATTGCCCAGGCAAGGCTGGCGTGGGGCGCAGCGAGAGCAAAGGTCGTCGCCGCGATGAGGATTCATCGCGGCTTTTCGCAGGAACCCCGTAGCCCGGGCAAGCGCAGCACATCCGGGTGGCTTGGTGTTTGGTCATGACGCAATTTTCGATGCGCGGGGCTTGCGACAAGGGATTCGTCAAACACCACGGCATTGATGCAGAGCCCCGGGTGCGCTGCGCTTACCCGGGCTACCTCACGCGCTGGATCTTCCGCGGCTATTCGCGGGAACCTCGTAGCCCGGGCAAGCGCAGCGCACCCGGGGATGGCGCTCAGTCGAAACTGCCGTGGAACAATCCTTCGATCCCGAACTCGGCATCGCGGCAGCTCATGCGCTGCGGACTTCCGCAGTCACGCAATGCGGCGAGGGATGCGGCGAGATGCGCACGGATGCCGGCGGCGGGCTCGCCGCTTGATTCGGCGATGCTGGATACCTGATAGGGATCGACGTCGAGCGCATAGTGTTCGCTGCCGTTGCGCGCTTCGTCGATGCGCCAGTCGATCAGCACGCGATTGCCGGCGCCGGCGACTTCGTTTGCCGCCGTGCGCACGGCGAAATAGTCGGCGAACGACACCGGTGCCCAGGCTGCATCGCGGAAGTGCTCGATCAACGCGCGCCGGCGCCAGCCGGCCGGCACCTCGCCGCTGAACAGCGCGCGCAAGTCGGCCCCGTCGACGGCGAGCATCGGCTGGGCGCTGCCGAGCGCAGCGAGCGTCGGCGCGAGATCGTTGTTGAGAACGAGCGCGCCATGGGAGACACCGGCCAGAATGCCGGGGCCGCGTATCAGCAACGGCACACGGATCGATTCCTCGTAGGCCAGCACCTTGCCCCAGGCGCGATGCTCGCCATTGAACCAGCCGTTGTCGGATGTGAAAACCAGCACGCTGTTGTCCCATTGCCCGAGCGCCTGCAGGCGCGTGCGCAGCGTGCCGATCAGGTCATCGAGCGCGCGCAGCGCTTCGATGCGATGGCGAAAGCCGCGCTGCAGGGCGTCGACGTCGCCAGACGTCATCGCTGCATACTGATGGCCGAACCAGGCGGGCTTGTCGCCGATGTCGGCCTCGTTGAACGACGGCTTGAACGTGTCGAACGTGATGCTCGGCGGCAGGCTGCCGGCGTAGCGCGGTGGTCCGCGCACATCGCGCTCGAACTCGCTGGCGGCCGGCAGGCACAACTCGAAATGCGGCGCGAGCGGCGCGAGCCAGAGGAAGAACGGACGCGGATCGGTTGCGGCAGCATCGATGAACGTCGCTGCCCGCTGCGCGATCACGTCGGTCTGGTAGTCGGCATCCGCGCTGCCGTAGGTGACGAGGCTGCCGTCATGGTTGATCGTGTAGTTGTACATGCAGTACGCGCCGGCGTAGCCGATGCCGGCCGAACCGTTGAGCTCGCCGTAGTCGGGCAGCGCCTGCCAGTCGTGCCAGCCCGGTGGCACGTAGCGCATCCAGTCGCAGGTCGGACACTGCTGCGGCGGCACGTAGCCGTAGCCGTTGAGGAACTTGCCGATCAGCCCGGTCCGATACCCCGCGCGCTGCAACCAGACGCCGACATGCTCGCGGTCATCGAATGCGGCAAACGAACCCTCGGGGCGTGCCGGGTCGTAGGTGATGTTGAGCACGCCGTGGTTGTGCGCGTACTGGCCGGTCAGGAAGGTCGCGCGCGACGGGCAGCACAGCGAATCGGAAACGAAGGATTCGCCGAAGCGCATGCCGCCTGCGTGCAGCACGCTGTCGAAATTCGGCAGCAGGCCGAGATCGCGGGCCCTTGAGAGGGTCTCTTCGTCGAGATCGTCGGCCATCAGCACGATCAGGTTCGGTGCAGCACGGGCCGTCGCGCATGCGATCGTCGCGGCGAATGCGGCAATGAGCATGCGGCCGCAGCGCATCGGGTCAGCCGCGCAGGCGCCTCAGCAGCCCCGCGGTCGACGCATCGAGGCCGTCTGCATCGCCGCTCGCGAGGCGCGGCAGCAAGTCGTTGCACAACGCCTTGCCGAGTTCGACGCCCCATTGGTCGAAACTGTTGATGTTCCACAACGATCCGCTCGTGAACACGCGGTGTTCGTGCATCGCGATCAATGCGCCGAGTGCGCGCGGGGTCAGCGCGTCGAGGATGAAGGTCGTGCTCGGGCGGTTGCCCGGGAATGTCCGATGGCGCGCGAGTACGGTCGCGTCGATATCGGCTGACGCGGTCGGCGTGCGCTCTGTTGCAGCCAGGGCGGTGCTCTTGCCGAGCATCAGCGCCTGCGCCTGGGCGAGGCCGTTGGCGAGCAGCTTTGAATGCAGGCCGGGGTGGTCATGGGTCGGCTTGCGCACGAGGATGAATTCGACCGGGATCACGTCGCTGCCCTGATGCAGCATCTGGAAGTAGGCGTGCTGGCCGTTTGTGCCAGGCTCGCCCCAGATCACGGGACTCGTCGCGAACGGCAAGGTTTCGCCATCGAGGTCGACGCGCTTGCCGTTGCTTTCCATTTCAAGCTGCTGCAGGTAGGCCGGCAGGCGTGCGAGGCCTTCGTGGTACGGCGCGACGCTGCGGCTCGTGAAGCCGTGGAAGTTGCGATACCAGACGTCGATCAGGCCGAGCAGGACGGGCAGGTTGTGTTCGATCGCTGCCGTGGCGAAATGGCGATCCATCGCGTGGGCGCCGGCGAGGAAATCGCGGAAGTTGCGCGCCCCGATCGCGATCGCGATCGGCAGGCCGATCGCCGACCACAGCGAGTAGCGTCCGCCAACCCAATCCCAGAAGCCGAATGTCGTGTCGATGCCGAAGGCCGCCGCCGCTTCGACATTCGTCGTCGTCGCGACGAAGTGCCGGCGCGTGTCGCCGCCGCCATTGGCACGGAACCAGGCGCGCGCGACCTCGGCGTTCGCCATCGTTTCCTGGGTCGTGAACGTCTTCGACGCGATCACGAACAACGTGCTCGCCGGTTCCAGTCCACGCAACACCGGCGTGATGTCGTGGCCATCGACGTTCGAGACGAAATGAATGCGCAGGTCGCGCTGTGCGAATGCGTCGAGCGCCGGCACGACCATGCGCGGCCCGAGATCGGAGCCGCCGATGCCGATGTTGACGACATCGCGGATGCCGCTCGTGCGGGTATCCCGCACGGTCTCGGCGAACGCGAGCATGCGCTCGAGCACCTCGTGCACGGCCGCGCGGTTCGGGCTGGCGTCGCGCGGCGCGCGCAAAGCCGTGTGCAGGACCGCTCGACCTTCGGTCAGGTTGATCGGTGCGCCGGCGAACATCGCATCGCGGCGGGCCTCGACACCGCACTCGCGGGCGAGGTCGAGCAGGATCGCGAGGGTCCTCGCATCCAGGAGGTTCTTCGAAAGATCGGCGAACACCTCGGGCGCCTGCACCGACAGCGCGTCGAAACGCCCCGGATCGGCCGCGAACGCTTCGCGCAGGTCAATGCGGCCACCCACGCCATCGCGGTGCTCGCGCAAGGCGCTCCATGCGGACGTGCGATCGCAGCGCGGCGTTCGGTTCATGCGGATGGCGGCCAGGTGGGCGAGGTGCCAAGCATAGCGACTCGTGGCGCAGGCCGGACAACCCGGAGCGGCATGGATCAGGGCGCGCGTTGGGGTCAGAATCACGGTCCGGTCCGACCGGTCGCTCACCATCCCCGGGGAAACGCCATCGTGGAGCCTGCGCCGCTGCGCATCCTGATCATCGAGGACAACGCCGCCTTGCGGGCGAACATGGCGGCATTCTTCGCGGCCAGCGGGCATGTCGCGGATTTCGCCGGCGATGGCGTGAGCGGCCTGCGACTCGCCCTCGAAACGCGGCCCGATGTCGTTGTCCTCGACCTCGGCTTGCCGCGCCTCGACGGCGTCGAGGTCTGCGAACGGCTGCGCGCGCAGGCCGAGCGTCATGTGCCGGTGTTGATGCTGACCGCGCGCGATGCGCTTGCGGACCGCCTGCGCGGCTTCGCAGCCGGCGCCGACGACTATCTCGCCAAGCCGTTTGCCGAGGCCGAACTGCTCGCCCGTTGCCAGGCCTTGTCGCTGCGCCATCGCGCCGGCAGCGATCACGTGCTGCGGATCGGCACGTTGTGCGTCGACCGGCGCAATGGCGAGGCGACCCGCGCCGGGCGACCGCTCGCCCTGCACCGGACCTGCCAGCGCATCCTCGTCGAACTCGCCGAAGCGTGGCCGCGGACGCTGACGCGTTCGCAACTCGTCGAGCGCCTGTGGGGCGATGATCCGCCAGAGTCCGATCCGTTGCGCTCGCACCTGTACCTGTTGCGCCAGGTGCTCGACAAGCCGTTCGCGGTGCCGATGCTCGAAACCGTGCACGGCGTCGGCTACCGCCTCGTGAGCGACGCATGAGCGCGTGGCCGATGCGCCGCCAGCTCATGCTCGCGTTCGCGATCTTCGCCGTCGTCGTCGCAATGCTGTTCGGCATGTTCGCCGTGTTGTTCACCTACGCGGTCGAGGACACGTTCTTCGAGAACGCGCTGCGCGACGAGGCGGACGCGCAGCTCAGCCACCACGCGGCCCGCGGCCAGTGGACGGCGCCCCGCAGCGACGTCATGCGCGTCTACACCGACCCGGCGGCGTTCCCCGCCGACTTGCGCGAACGGTTTCGCGAGCATCCCTCACGCTCGGAGTTCGCCGGTACGCAGGGGCGCCACTACCATGTCCTGCGTCTCTCTCCTGACCAGGGCGAGGCGGCACCGGCCTTCCTCGTCGCCGAAGTCCATCGCCAACTGGTGGTCCGGCGGCTCCGCGGCGAGATGCTCGGCTGGCTTGCCTGGTCCGCGCTCGTCGTGCTCGTCCTCGCCCTCGCGATCGGCTATGCGCTCGCCCGTCGGACCACCGCGCCGCTTGCCGCGTTGACCGCGCGCATCGAGACGATGCGGCCATCCGATCCACCGCAGGCACTGGCCGGCCCGGCGGCGACACGCGAGGTCGGCGTGCTCGCCGCCGGGCTCGAGGCCTTGGCCGCGCGCGTGCACGCGTTCATCCTGCGCGAGCGCGAATTCACCCGCGATGCGAGCCACGAATTGCGCACGCCGCTGGCCGTCATCCACAGCGCCTGCGAACGACTGGGGCACGACGACTCGCTTTCGGAGTCGGCCCGTCGCCAGGTCGAGTTCATGCGCCAATCGGTCTGGCAGCTCGAGCGCACGGTCGAGCTGCTGCTCACGCTCGCGCGCGAGGAGCACGCGGCCCTGCCGGCCGAAGCGGTCGCCGTGCTGCCGCTCGTCGAACAGGTCGTGCTTGAGCAGGCCGTCGTGCTCGAAGGCAAGACGGTCGAGATCGTCGTCGACGTGCCGACGACGGCGCGCTTGAATGCGCCGCCGCTCGTCCTGCGCATCGTCCTCGCCAACCTGATCGGCAATGCGTTCGCGCATACGACGCATGGCGGCCGCGTGCGGATCGATCTCGACGGCGTGCACCTTCGCATCGCCAACAGCGAACCGATCGCTGGCGGGCTCGCCAACGCGGCCGCCTCGCCATTCGCGAAGGGCCACGCGAGCACGGGCTGGGGGCTCGGGCTCGCGATCGTCGCCCGGCTTTGCGAGCGCCATGCGATCGAGCTCGACATCGGAAGCGCTGCCGACGGTACCTGCGCGCGGCTCGCCCCGGTCGCGTCCGTTTGATCCCTGTTTCACATCGGCCCGCCTAGCCTCGTCACTCGTTCAATGACGGGAGACGATGATGGCAAGGCAATCGAAGTGGATCCGGCGCGCGCTCGCGACGTTCGCGGTCCTCGTGATCGTGGTCGCGGCAGGCCACCTATACGTTCGCGGGTTCGAGCTCGAGGGACAGCTGCGCGCCGATCCACGCAGCACGGTCGCCGATCTCGACTTCGTGCGCGACGGCATGCGGGAGCCGCGCGGGCGCGTGCTCGCGGTGGTCACGAGCACGGCCGAGATCGGTGATTCGGGGCGCAAGGCCGGCTTCGAACTGACCGAACTCGCACGCGCCTACTACGTGTTCGTCGCGAACGGCTACGCAGTCGACATCGCGAGTCCTCGCGGCGGCATGCCACCGATGAGCCTCGATGACGGACTCGTCGCCGCCGACCATGCGTTCCTCAACGACAGCGACGCTCAGCGCAAGCTGGCCGGATCGCTGCCGCTCGCCGAGGTCGATGCGAGCGCCTATGCGGCCGTCTATTTCGCAGGCGGCAAGGGCACGATGTTCGACTTCGCCGGAAATCCCGACATCCAGCGCATCGTCGGCGACGTGCATTCGCGCGGCGGAGTCATCGGTGCGGTCTGCCACGGACCGGCGGCCCTGCTCGAAGTCCGCCTCGACGACGGCACCCGCCTCGTTGACGGTCGGCGCCTTACCGGCTTCACGAACGCCGAGGAGCTGTTCCTGATCGAGAACGCGCGGACGCTGTTTCCGTACCTGTTGCAGGATCGCCTCGCTGAATACGGCGCGCGCTTCGTCGAGGGTCCGCTCTACCTCGACAATACGGTCATCGACGGTCGTCTCGTCACCGGCCAGAACCCGTGGTCGACCTGGTCGGTCGCCGAGGGAATGATCCGCGCGCTCGGCCACGAGCCGGTGCCGCGCGACCGCACCAGCGAGGAAACCGCCGTGCAGTTGCTCGGCATCTACCACGCCGACGGCATCGGCGCGGCGCGGCGGGCAAAGGCCCAACTGGTCGAGGCGGACCGCCGCCTGCTGCTCATGCATGCGCTGGTCGCCGGCATGCAATGGAACCTGCGCGACAGCTGGCACGTC
>CAZPLY010000018.1:0-72654 GCA_964587775.1 uncultured Dokdonella sp. | reverse complement strand
CCGAGGATCCGCACGAGTGCTTCGAGTTCTCGGCCCAGGCGCTCGATCTCGCCGATCGCCTGCAGACCCCGATCTTCGTCATGACCGATCTCGACATCGGCATGAACCAGCGCCTGTGCGCGCCGTTCACGTGGGACGACGCGCGCGACTATGACCGCGGCAAGATCATGACCGCCGAGGAACTCGAGGCGGGCAGGGACTTCGGCCGTTACAAGGATGTCGACGGCGACGGCATTCCGTATCGCACCTATCCGGGCACGCACCCCACCAAGGGCAGCTATTTCACGCGCGGGACCTCACGCGATCCGTATGCGCGCTATTCCGAACGCGGCCCCGACTACATCTACAACATGGAGCGCCTGCTTCAGAAGTTCGACACGGCCAAGGCCCTGGTGCCGCAACCGATCTTGCGCACGGCAAAGAAGAAGGCGGCGTTCGGGGCGATCTACTACGGCTCGACGAGCCCGTCGATGGACGAAGCGATCAGCGTGCTCGAAGCGCAGGACCTGCACCTCGACACCCTGCGCGTCCGCGCGTTTCCGTTCCCCGAGTCGGTACGCCAGTTCGTGCTTTCGCACGAGCGCGTGTTCCTCATCGAACAGAACCGCGATGCCCAGTTGCGCAGCCTGCTGATCAACGAGTTCGACCTGGATCCGGCCCGCGTCATCAAGATCTTGCACTACGACGGCACGCCGGTCACCGCGCGCTTCATCGTCCGCGCCATCGCCGAGCACATGCGCGGCGCGTGTGTATCCGCGCAAGCCTCGGAGACCGTGGCATGACGTACATCACCAAACCGAAACTGCACCATCCGACCCTGCCGAAGAACGCGCTCTGCCACACCCGGCGCGACTACGAAGGCAAGATCTCTACCCTCTGCGCAGGATGCGGCCACGATTCGATTTCGGCCGCGATCATCCAGGCCTGCTGGGAACTCGACGTCGAGCCGCACCGGGTGGCCAAGCTGTCCGGCATCGGTTGCAGTTCGAAGACGCCGGATTACTTCCTCGGTCAGTCGCACGGTTTCAACACCGTCCACGGACGCATGCCCTCGGTGCTGACCGGCGCCAACCTTGCCAATCGCGAACTGCTGTACCTCGGCGTATCGGGCGACGGCGACTCGGCCTCGATCGGCATGGGCCAGTTCGTCCACGCGATGCGCCGCGGGGTAAACATGGTCTACATCGTCGAGAACAACGGCGTCTACGGCCTGACCAAGGGCCAGTTCTCGGCCACCGCCGACGAAGGCTCGATGTCGAAGAAGGGCGTCAGGAACACCGATTCACCGATCGACCTGATCGGCCTCGCCCTGCAACTCGGCGCGACCTATGTGGCGCGCAGTTTCTCCGGCGACAAGAAACAGCTCGTGCCGCTGATCAAGGGCGCCATCCTGCACCAGGGAGCCGCCTTCCTCGATGTCATCAGCCCCTGCGTCGCCTTCAACAACCACGCCGGCAGCACGAAGAGCTACGAATACGTCCGCGAACACAACGACGCCGTCAACCGCATGGACGTGATCCCGACCCGCGAAGAAATCGTCGTCGATTTCGAACCCGGCCAGACCATCGACGTCGAACAGCACGACGGCACAACGCTGCGCCTGCACAAGATCGACCCCGACTACGACCCTCGCGACCGGATTGCGGCCAGCAACCATGTACAGAAGCATCATGCGATGGGGGAGGTCGTGACCGGTTTGCTGTATGTCGATCCGGAACCTTCCGACCTCCACGCGCACCTGGGCACGGTGGCGAAGCCGTTGAATGCGTTGGGAGCGGGGGAGTTGAGTCCGGGGCGGAAGGTGCTGGAAACGATCAATGGTGGATTGAGGTAACGCGGTCTTCCGCACGCGGCGAGCCCGCACTACGCAGAAGCGTGCGCGTCGAGCTCGATGCGCGCCCCGTCCACGTTTCAAGTGTCCCGGTCCACCAGGTGCCTCGATGCCGCGATTCGACGGAGGGAATCCATCGCCGGCTCGACGGCACTGGAAGAATGAACTGGGCCGGGCGACCCACGTGCCCTGCTCGAACTCATCCGACCCGGCCTTCGGGCCGGTAACCTGAGCACATACCTCTTTCAGCGAGCCGACGTGACCGACCTGCCGCCTCCCCGATACCCCCGTCATTGGCGTTGGGCGTGGTGGCTGCTCGCATACCTCAGTCTCGCGCTCGGCCTGGCCGGTATCGTGCTCCCGGTCCTGCCGACGACGCCATTCATCCTGCTTGCCGCGTTCGCGGCGGCGCGCGGATCCGAACGCCTGTACGGCTGGCTGCTCGCGCATGCGGTGATGGGACCGATGATCCGCGACTGGAACGCGAATGGCGCGGTGAACCGCAACGCAAAATGGCTGGCGACCGCGATGATGGCGTTGACCGCGGTGATGCTCTTCATCTTTTCGCCACGCTGGTGGCTCGCGGCCGCGGTCAGCCTGATGATGGTGACCGTGGCGACCTGGTTGTGGTTGCGTCCCGAGCCGCCCGGGCCTGGCACGAAACGGTCCTGACCGCTGCCTGCGTCGATGCGTCGGTCGGGCGTCTTCCTCGTTCGGCTCGACTCAGCGTCCGAAATGCCTGATTGTCGGCGGCGTGCGTGTCGGGGGCGGCAGCAGGCTCCCGAGTCCGCTGCGTGCGTCCGCGCTCGGCGGGCGATCGATCGTCGTGTCGTTCGCGCACTCGGTGCGCCAGCTCGATCCCGGACCGATACGGTCCGGCGGTTGCAGCTCCGGCTCGGTCACGGTCCGGTTGCGGCCCTCGTGCTTGGCCCGGTACATCGCGGCATCGACGCGCTCGCGCCATTGCGCTTCGCTTTCCCCGTCACGCAGCACGCCGGCACCGAACGAGGCGGTGACGGGCAAGCCGCCGCAACTGACGTCGCGGGCGATCGCGAGCCGGATCTTCTCGGCCACCTCGTGCAGCGTTGCGGTGTCGGTATCGGGCAGGAGCAGGGCGAACTCCTCGCCGCCGAGGCGGAACAGGCGATCGCCCTTGCGCGTGTTGCGCCGGACGACGCTTGCCATCTGGACGAGGACCACGTCGCCCGCTTCGTGGCCGAACCGGTCATTGACACGCTTGAAATGGTCGAGATCGAAAATGATGAGCCCGAGCGGCGCGCGACTGCGTGCGTGTGAGGCAATCGCGATCGCGATCTCGGCGTGCATGCCGCGGCGGTTGCAGGCGCCGGTCAACGGATCGAGCGAGGCGAGACTCTCGAGTTGGTTCCGCTGCAGGTTGGTGCGCCAGGTGAAGAAGAACGCGAACAGGCTGACGACGATGCTCGAGCCGACGAAGATCGCCTTGTGCGCGAGCGCCGGCAGCGCGATCGGGCTCGCGGCGACGGCCGCGATCGCGGCGGCGGACAGCACGACTGCGCGCCTTTGATCGACAAGCAGGAAGTTCGACAGCACGACCGCGTACATCCAGAGTGCGCCGGCCATGCCGCCGAGATAGGCGACCGCGACGCAGCCGATCGAATAGGTCACCGCGAGGAACAGCGATGCGCCGCGCGTGCGGCCGCTGACGTAGGCGCGGGTCGATCCGACCGTTATGCAGGTGATGATCAGCAGGTCGACGATCCCGACCAGGGTCTGCCCGATGGACAGCCGGTAGATCGCGAACGGAAGGATCACGAGGTTCGTGATGATGCCGAACGTCACCACGAGGGCGAGGCTGAAGTCGTCGCGAAATCGGTTGAGCCACATGATTCGGATGCCGCCAATGCCGGGGTCTGGAATTCGTGCGCCGACACTTGCATTTTCGGGGCCAACCTGTTTCGCAACGCCGAAGCGGGCCCGCTGGCGGGCTCGAGCGGTGTCAATCGTCCCTTTCGCCGATTTTGTAAGTATGCGACGGCGCGGAATCTGAACGCTCAGCTGAACAACGGCGCGGGCGAGCCGGGCAATCTGCCGCGGGTCTTCATCAGGATAGGTCGCTGACGACGCGATTGCGGCCATCGCGCTTGGCCCGGTACAGCGCTGCATCGGCGCGCGCGAGCAGGCTTTCGATGCGATCGCCGGCGCGATGATCGGTAAGGCCGATCGACACGGTCAGGTGCACGGCATGGCCATCGATCTCGCGCGCCTCGTGCTCGATGGCGGCCCGCAGGCCTTCGGCGGCGGCGATGCCGCGTTCGCGTCCCGCGCCTTCGAGCGCGAGCACGAACTCCTCGCCGCCGTAGCGCACGATGAGGTCGCTCGCGCGCACATGCCGACGCAGGATGTTGCCGACCGTGACGAGGCATCGATCGCCGATGGCGTGGCCGTGGCGATCGTTGATCGCCTTGAAATTGTCGAGGTCGAGGAACATGAGGCTCAGCGGCGCGCCGTCGCGCTCGGCAGCGTGCATCAGTTCGGCAAGGTCGTGGTCGAGCTGGATGCGGTTCGGCAGCCGGGTCAGCGCATCGGTCCGGGCGACGCTGCGCGCCACGTGCAGTTCACGCTCGGCGTAGCGTGCGGCGCGCGCGGTCGCGAGCACGAGGACGAGAGCACCTATGACCTGGGCGATCGGATGGACGATTTCGAGCCAGTCGGGCGTGCCGCGGTGTTGCAGGAAATGGACCGCACGGGTCACTCCGGCGAAGGTGAGCCCGCTCCAGCCGGCGAGGAAGAACCAGCCCTGGGCCGAGCCGGCGCGCGCGCGTCCGACTGCTGCACCGAGCGACAATAGCGCCATGACGACGACCGCCAGGTTGACGAACTGGTTGGCGAACTGCGAACGCGGATTGACGATCGAGATGACGACGAGCAAGCCGGTCAGGATCAGGATCGACGTCATGATGCGCGCGAGACGCGGATAGTGCGCGCGAATCGACAGGAACTGGATGATGAACGCGTATGCGGCGACGAGACCGAAGTTGATCGAGATCGACAGCAGGCGCATCGCATGGCGCAACAGCTGCGGCTGATTGCTCAGCAGGGTGACGATTTCGCCACTCATGACGAGCACGTAGATCAGCGCACTCAGGACCCACAATCCGAACAGCAGCAGGTGCCAACGGCGCAACGCGACCGAGTAGATCGCGGCGACGACGCCGAGCAGCAACAAGGCGCTCAGGATCATGCTCGTGAAGCGCACGCGGTCGAGATCCTCGTCGACATACTCGGCCAGCGGCATCGCCTCGATCCGCATCGGCTGATGGCGCCCGCTCAGCAGGCGCAGATAGACCGGCGCATCGCCCGCGCTCGCCGGCAAGCGCAGGCTGAGTCGATGCCTCGAACCGATCTGCTGCCAGTTCGGGTCGAACGCCCAGACCGGGCGCGCCGCGTAGTCGGGCGGCAGATGGATGACGAACTCGGCGTCGTAGGCCTCCTTGATCGCGACGACGATGTCGGTCGCCGTATCGCCGGCCGGCGCGACCCGGATCCGCCACCAGCTCGGTGCCTCGTCCTGCAGGCGAACTGCATCGACCGGTTGCCAGGCGGATGCGTCGGCCGCGCGCACGGCTTCGAAGGTCGTCGGAACAGTGCGATCGGCAAGCCGCGCCACTTCGATATCGTTCGCCAGCGCGGGAACTGCGAACAGGCAGCAGGCGAACCAGACGAACGACCAATGCATCGTGTCGCGATCCTGAACGGGGAATCGGCCGAGTGTAAACAAACCCGTGCGCATGCGCGCCTCGCCTGACGCCTCGTCGTGGATGCACTGCGACATCGCCATCGGTTGGGCCGGTCGCGCCAATCCGAAACTGTTCGCCGCGTGATCGGAAACGAAAAGGGCCCGGAGAGAATCCGGGCCCTTGGGTATGGTGGAGGTGGCGGGAGTCGAACCCGCGTCCGAAGGCGATCAACGCCCGGTACTACATGCTTAGCTCACCGTTCGATCTCGTCTTCCGGCAGTACGGCGTGCTAAACGCACCGGTTGACCAGTCTGGAAGTTTTCGCCGTGCTCCGTCAGACCGCGGATTCGGGCTATCCCCTGATAATGACGGTACATCCACGAGCAAGGGCACAAGTGGGTTCCCGGCTTACGCCTTAAGCGGCGAGAGCGTAGTTGTCGTCGTTGGCAACTAAAGTTTGCTACTGGATTAACGAGGAAAGTCGCCCCCTCGGCATGCACCAAGCCATCTCACAACCCCCGTCGAAGCCATGACACCCCCGGGGACCGCGATGCTACCACGCGGGTCGCATCGGGGATCGTGATGGTGGCGCGTGCCCAAATTTCAAGATCGGCGCGGGTACCGCTCCGCCCGGTTCAGGCGTTCTTGTTGTGCGCGCGCATCGCGCGTTGCTTGTCGCGGGCCCAGTCCTTGTCCTTCTCCGCGTTGCGCTTGTCGTGGTCCTGCTTGCCGCGGGCGAGGCCGAGCTCGATCTTGATCTTGTTGCCTTTCCAGTACATCGCCATCGGCACCATCGTGTAGCCCTTGCGCTCCACGGCGCCGATCAGCTTGTCGATTTCGGCGCGATGCAGCAGCAGCTTGCGCGTGCGGCGGTCGTCCGCGACGACATGGGTCGACGCCGAGATCAGCGGCGGGATCGAGGCGCCGAACAGGACGATCTCGCCATTGCGCACGATCGCGTATGCATCGGTCAGGTTGATCCGTCCGGCGCGCAGGCTTTTCACTTCCCAGCCGAGCAGGGCAATCCCGCACTCGTAGCGCTCGTCGATGTGGTACTCGTGGCGCGCGCGCTTGTTCAGCGCGATCGTGCCGCCACCTTTCTTGTCCGTGTTCTTCGGCTTGGCCATCTTGGTTAGAATCGTCGCCTCGTCGATCGGTCGGGTGCGTGTCCGCGCGCGGTCGCGCGGCCTGCCGGCGCCTGCCGGGCCGGCCGAAATGGAGCGTGTTGCGTGATCCGCAAGTCTTTCCCGTTCATTGCATGCGTCGATCGGTCCGGGCGGGTCGCGGCGTGATCCGGATCCGTCGCAGCGCGCTCGTACGGCAGACGCCCGAGCGCATGTTCGACCTCGTCAACGATGTCGAAGCATACCCGAGGCGCTTCGGCTGGTGCGCCGGTTCGGCCGTGCTCGCCCGTGACGAGGACGCGGTCACGGCGCGCCTCGACGTGCGCGTGGCCGGCATCACCCAGAGTTTCACGACGCGGAACGCGCTGCTGCGCCCGCAACGCATCCTCATGCATCTCGTCGACGGACCGTTCAGCGCCCTGGTCGGCGACTGGAGCTTCCTCGCGCTCGGCGAGGACGGCTGCAAGATCGCATTCGCACTCGACTTCGACTATTCAGGTCGGCTGACCGCGCCGGCCCTGCGTCTCGGCTTCCAGTCGCTGGCCGATCGCATGGTCGACGACTTCGTTGCCGCGGCCCGCTCATCCGATGCCTGAGAACATCCGCGTCGAGGTCGCCTTCGCCGAGCCGGGGCGGCAGTTCCTGCGCGGACTCGAAATCGCGGCGGGGTCGACGCTCGCCGACGCTATTGCCGCATCCGGTGTCGCTGACATCCTGGACATCGATGTCGATTCGCTCGACGCAGGCATCTGGTCGAAACCTGCCGCGCGCGAGCGCGTGCTCGTCGACGGCGATCGGGTCGAACTGTACCGGCCGTTGCGGATCGATCCGAAGGACGCGCGGCGCGAGCGCGCGAAACGCCGCGGCTGAAGGTCAGCCCTGGCCCTCGCCCGGCTTCTTCTCGTCCTCGCGCTTCTCGTCCGGGTACTGGCGCTTGTACTTGCGCGCATCGCGGATCAGCACGTCGGGGTCCTCGGGGAAATAGTCCCCTTCGATGCGGGCAAGCGCATCGCCTTCGAAGTGCAGCACGAGATCCTTGCTTTCCATGTTGCCGCGTCCGCGACGGATGCTCGAAACGTAATCCCAGCGGCTCTGGTCGAACGGACTGACGACCGAAGGCGACCCCATGATCAGCAGGACCTGGCGTTTGGTCATGCCGGGCTTCAGCGTCTCGACCTGCTCCTGGTCGAACAGGTTGCCCTGCTGGACGTCGAGCTTGTAGATCATCCCGCAGCCGCTCAGCGGAATCAGCGTGAGCAGGGCGATAACGGCAAGGCGCATGCGGTTTGACCGGGTCGGTGGAGAAGAGGCGGATGATACACTACGTGAATTCCGCATTCGAAAAGCGTGCAGGACGCATGGAACGAGGAGCACTCCGATGGAATCGACCGAACTCAAGAAGGCCGGCCTGAAGGTCACCCACCCGCGCATGCGGATCCTCGCGATCCTCGAATCCAACGACGGCAAGCACCTGACCGCCGAGGACATCTACCGCCACCTGCTGAGCCATGAGGACGACATCGGCCTCGCCACGGTCTATCGCGTGCTCACCCAGTTCGAGTCCGCCGGCCTCGTCCTCAAGCACAATTTCGAAGGCGGCCAGGCTGTCTATGAACTCGATCGCGGAAAGCACCACGACCATATGGTCGACCTCGACACGGGCAAGGTCATCGAGTTCACGAGCGAGGAAATCGAGCGCCTGCAGCGCGAGATCGCCGACAAGTACGGTTACGTGATCGAAGAGCACAGCCTCGTGCTGTACGTGCGCGCGAAAAAGCGCCCGCGCTGACCCCGGCCGTACACCGCACGCGGCAGTTGACGAAACTGCGCCGGCACCGAATAATGCCGCCCCTCGCCGAACCGGCCGCCTGCGCAACGCAGCGCACTCGCCGAGGAAACGACAAAAATGCGCCCGTAGCTCAGTTGGATAGAGTACCAGGCTACGAACTTGGTGGTCGGGAGTTCGAATCTCTCCGGGCGCGCCATTTGAACGACAACGCCGCTGGAGAAATCCAGCGGCGTTGTCGTTTCCCGGTCATCGTTCGATGGACATTGCGCCCGATCCTGCGTGCGCGAGCGTTGCGGACTATCCTTCGCCAATGCGCAGCCACTTCGACTCCTCGATCATGACGCTTGATGCTTCGGCAGGCCGGCATGCGCCGGCGCGCAGGCAGGGCGGCAGGTCATGAAGCGTGTCCTGAAGCTCATCGCGGCACTGATCGTCGCCGGCGTGCTCGCGGCGAGTCTGCGTGGGTACTGGCAGGAGGAGTCGCTGCATCGCGAAAGCGAGCCGCCGATGCCGGCGCCCGCTGCGGAGCCGGCGCCGACGGCGGACCGGGTCGAAGTGACCCCTTCGGCCCCGGCCGGGTCTCGACAGGCCGACCACACAAACACGCCTCAATCGCACCCGGAAGCGGACGCGGACGCGGCATTGCGGATGCCCGAGGCGCTCGTCGCGCATGCGCGACCCGATCCGGCGCGCTGCCTGGCCGCAACCGGCGACGGTCTCGGCGGACGGCGTCTCGCCGTTCATCGCTGGGTCGATGCGAATGGCATCACGCATTTTTCGGACAAACCGCCCACCGCGGCGAGCCGGGACCATCGCGTCATCGAGGTCGGTGGCGTGCCGCCGATCGTGGTCCGTGCACGCGGCCACGATGTCAACCTGCCGGATCTGCTCGAACAACGCGTACGGACCGATGCGCAGACGATCGAACGCGTGCTGCGTGAAGCACTCGGCATCGACGGTGCGCCGGGTTTCGTCCTCGACATCAATTTCGTGCAGGCGCCCGAGGCATACGCGCGCTTCGTGCCGTCGCCCGCGCTGGCCGGGTCGGCTGGCGCCTACTCGTCGCGCGAGCGGACGATCCACGTCCGCTGGCAGGCCGACGAGGAAGCCGCGTTCACGATCCTGCGCCACGAGATCACGCATGCGCTCGTCCATGAGCGCATCGGCAATCTTCCGGTCGCGATCAACGAGGGACTGGCCGGCTATTTCGAGCGCCTCGCGGTGGCGGGGCTCGGCGCCCAGGTCGCCCTCGGCCATGGCCATGGCATGCCGCGGACCGCGCCGGTCAGCATGGACGGCGGCGACGAACTCGTTGACCTTCTCGCGCGCGATCCGGCCGCGTTCTATGCCGAAGGTCGCGAAGTGCGCTATCAGCGCGCGTTCGCCCTCATCGCGACGATGATGGCGCGGGCCGAGGGCCGTGCCGCGTTGGCCGCCGTGCTCGCGGCGCAGCGCGAGGATTCGTGCGTCGCCGTCGATGCGCCCGGCTTGCTCGATGTGCACTATCCGGGCGGGCTGGCCGCGCTTGCCGCCGACTGGGCACGCTGGTTGCGCGATCCGCCGGCGACCGTGCACGCGTATTGAAGGTCTGGAACAAGGGATGGGGATTGGAAGGATGCCGCAGCCGCCCGACTCCCGGCCCCTCAGGCTTGTCCCAAATCGCTGAATCCATTACCATCCGCGCCCCTTCGCCAGAGCCTGGCGAGGATTCTTGCCTCACCGGACGCCGGGAGGCTGACCCCGCATTCCTGCGGACACCCACAAGGAAAATCGATGCGTCACTATGAAGTCGTGTTCCTGGTCCATCCGGACCAGAGCGAGCAAGTCCCCGCGATGATCGAGCGTTACAAGTCGATGATCGAAGCCGATGGCGGCAAGATCCACCGTCTCGAGGACTGGGGTCGTCGCCAGCTCGCGTTTCCGATGCAGCACCTGGCCAAGGCCCATTACGTGCTGCTCAACATCGAAGTCGGACAGGGCGTGCTCGACGAGCTCGTCTCGGGTTTCCGCTTCAATGATGCGGTCTTGCGTCATCTCGTGATCAAGCGCGATGCCGCGGTCACCGAGATGTCGGCGATCATGAAGAACAAGGATGACAAGGGCGACCGCCGTCGTCGTGACGACGAAGGCGGTTTCGGTGGCGACGGTGATTTCGAGGACCGCGGCAACCGCGGCGATCGCGGTGACCGTGGCGAGCGCAACGCGGCTCCCGCCGCGCCGGCCGCAGCCAGCGCCGAATAACCGACCCCGTCCCCAGGAGCACTTCCCATGTCCAAGTTCTTCCGCCGCAAGAAGTTCTGCCGTTTCACCGCCGAAGACATCGTCGAGATCGACTACAAGGATCTCAACATGCTGCGCCAGTACATCACCGAAACCGGCAAGATCGTGCCGAGCCGCATCACCGGCACGAAGGCGCGTTATCAGCGCCAGCTGACGACGGCCGTGCAGCACGCGCGTTTCCTCGCCCTGCTGCCGTACAGCGACAGCCACTGAACCCGCCCGGCCCGCGATCGCGGGCCGATTCGGACAGCGCAAGCTGCGCCGGGTGATCCGGCGCTAACGAATTGGAGCAAACCATGCAATTGATCCTCCTGCAAAAAGTGAAGAACCTCGGCAACCTCGGCGACAAGGTCAACGTCAAGCCGGGTTACGGGCGCAACTACCTCGTGCCGCAGGGCAAGGCCGCCGTCGCGAACGAGGCGAATCTCGCCGAGTTCGAGCAGCGCCGCGCCGACTACGAGGCAAAGGCCAACACCCAGCTCGCCGGTGCCGAGGCGCGCAAGGCCCAGTTCGAAGGCGCCGAAGCGGTCACGATCAAGGCGAATGCGAGCACCGAAGGCAAGCTGTTCGGTTCGGTCGGCCCGCGCGACATCGCCGAAGCATTCACCGCCGCCGGCTTCGCGCTCGACAAGAGCGAAGTGGTCCAGGGCGAAGGTCCGATCCGCCACATCGGCGAATTCGAGATTCGCGTCAACCTGCACGCCGACGTGCACACGACCGTCAAGGTCGTCGTCGTACCCGAATCCTGAGCGGATCCGCTTCGCGACACAGTCGACAAGGGCGCCTTCGGGCGCCCTTTTTCGTGGGTCGATCGCGCGACGGGCCGATGCGCGGCCTCGTCGTTGCCAGCCCTCGTCATTGCGCACGGCGAGAGGACTGCGGTAAAACGACAGGACGGGGAAGTCGACATCTCAGCTGGGAGAGCCAGAATGAACATGTTCAGTTCCGCTGCGTGCCTTGCCGTACTCATTCCGTTCGCCGGCGCCGCTTCGAACGCCGCCGCCGCCACAAGCGCCTCGTACTGGCCTGCAGGTTCGGCCTGGCCCTCCACCGCTCCTGCCGACGATCCGGACGTGCGCGGCATCGTTGCGTCCTGGTCCGACAACTTCGACGGCTACGCGACCGGCAGCCAGTTGCATGGCCAGGGCGGCTGGAAAGGCTGGTTCAACGACCCCACGGCCGGCGCCCTCGTCAGCAATGCCCAGGCCTTGAGCGCGCCGAATTCGGTCGCGATCGTCGGCCCGAGCGACATCGTGCAGCCGTTCAGCGGATACACGAGCGGCGTGCATGTGCTCACCGCCAAGCAGTTCATCCCGACCGGCTTCACCGGCGATTCGTATTTCATCGTGCAGAACCGCTACAACGACGCGGGCACCGACCTCAGCTGGTCCGTGCAGGTGATCTTCAGCGGTGCGCTCGGCACGCTCGCGAATTCGACCGGTGCGGCGAACCCGGGTTCGATGCCGTTCGTGACGAACACGTGGTCCGATATTGCGCTTGTCATCGATCTCGATGCCAACAACCAGTCGTTCTACTACAACGGCGCACTGCTCTACAGCGGCAGCTGGACCGCCCAGTTCCCGCCGAACACCGGCAGCACGCCCGGAACGCTGACGATCGGCGCGCTCGACCTGTTCGCCAACGGCGCCTCGGTCGTCTACTACGACGACATCGCCTTGCGGACCGACGCGATCTTCTCGAACGGCTTCGACCCGCAGCTGTAGTGACCGAACGCACGCCCTTTCCGCAGGTTCGGGGAGGGCGTGCGCGGTTCGAATCGCCGCGGCACCGGCGACATCCCACAGCTTATGCACAGGGTTGTTGTCTCGACAGATGAGACGGCGCTGCCGATGATGGCCTTCGTCACTGCCGGACTCCGCCGCCGATGCCCTCCGCCTTTCCCGAACGCAAGTCCGTCCCGAGCATCGAGACGCTGCGTGTCCCGCCGCATTCGATCGAGGCCGAACAGGCCGTGCTCGGTGGCCTCATGCTGGCCGCCGATGCCTGGGAGCGGGTCGCCGACCGCATCAACGAAGACGATTTCTATCGCCGCGACCATCGGTTGATCTTTCGCGCGATCAACGAACTGACCTCGAAGGACATGCCGTGCGACGCGGTGACGCTCGGCGAATGGTTCGAGGCACAGGGACTCGCCGACCAGGTCGGCGGCATGGCCTACGTGATCGAACTTGCCAATTCGACGCCGAGCGCGGCGAACATCGTCGCCTATGCCGACATCGTGCGCGAGAAGTCGGTGCTGCGCCAACTGATCGATGCCGGCACCGAAATCACGGGCGATGCATTCCAGCCCGAGGGGCGCAGCAGCCAGGAACTGCTCGAGACGGCCGAGCAGAAGGTGTTTCGCATCGCCGAAGCCGGTGCGCGCGGACGCAAGGGTTTCGTGTCGATGCGCGCGGCCGTCAAGGATGCGTTCCAGATCCTGCACCACCGTTACGAGAACAAGGGCCAGATCACCGGCCTGCCGACCGGCTTCAGCGAACTCGACGACATGACGACCGGCCTGCAACCGTCCGATCTCGTGATCCTCGCGGCGAGACCATCGATGGGCAAGACCGCGCTCGCATTGAACATGGCCGAGAACGCGGCGATGCGCACGAAGAAGGCGGTCGCGGTCTTTTCCATGGAAATGTCGTCCTCGCAGCTCGCGTTCCGCCTGATCTCCTCGCTCGGCCGGATCAACCAGCAGCATCTGCGCACCGGTGATCTGGCCGAAGAAGAGTGGCCGCGCGTGACCAGCGCGATCACGATGCTGAGCGAGGCGAAGATCTTCATCGACGACACGCCGGCGCTCTCGCCCGGCGAACTGCGTGCGCGTGCGCGGCGGCTCAAGCGCGAACACGACCTCGGCCTGATTGTCATCGACTACCTGCAGCTCATGCAGGTGCCCGGAAACAAGGAGAATCGCGCCACCGAAATATCGGAAATCTCGCGTGGACTGAAGGCCCTGGCCAAGGAACTCGAGGTGCCCGTGGTGGCCCTGTCCCAGCTCAACCGTTCACTCGAACAGCGCACGGACAAGAAGCCGGTGATGTCGGACCTGCGCGAGTCGGGCGCGATCGAGCAGGATGCCGACCTCATCATGTTCATCTACCGCGACGAGTACTACAACGCCGATTCGCCGGAGAAGGGCACGGCCGAAATCATCATCGGCAAGCAGCGAAACGGACCGACCGGCTCGGTCAAGCTGGCCTTCCTCGGCCAGTTCACGAAGTTCGAGAACCTCGCCTCGGATCGTTACGCGGGCCACTTCGAGTGAGTCGAGCGACCAGCGCGACGATCCATCTCGGCGCGTTGCGCGCAAACCTGCGGCGCATCCGCGAACTTGCCGGCGGCGCCAAGGTCATGGCTGTCGTCAAGGCCGACGGCTACGGCCATGGGCTTGAACGCGTCGCCCGCGCATTCGCCGAGGCCGATGCATTCGGCGTCGCCTGCATCGCCGACGGCCAGCGCCTGCGCGCCGCCGGCGTCCGCCAGCGCATCGTCGTCCTCTCGGGCATCGACGAGGCCGCCGACATCGCCGAAATGCATCGGCTCGAACTCGAATCGTCGATCCACCACGCCGCGCAGATCGACTGGCTTGCCGCCGACCGCGATCCGCGGCCGCTGCGCGTCTGGCTGAAGCTCGACAGCGGCATGCATCGACTCGGTTTCGCGCCCGGCGCCGCGCGCGCGGCCCATGCACGCTTGCGCGCGTTGCCGAACGTCGATCCCGCGATCGGACTCATGACGCACTTCGCGAATTCGGACGTGTTCGACGACGACCAGACCGCGTTGCAGATCGAGCGCTTCGAGCAGACGTTCGCCGACGTGCCCGGCGAACGCGCGCTGTCGAACTCGGCCGCCGTGCTCGGCTGGCCGCGCGCGCGCGGCGACTGGGTTCGCACCGGCGGCCTGCTCTACGGCATCTCGGTCGTCGCAGGCCGCGGCGCGGACGCCTTCGGTTTCCGGCCGGCGATGACGCTGTCGAGCAAGCTCGTCGCGATCAACCGCGTCACGCGTGGCGATGCGGTCGGGTATGCGGCGACCTGGACCTGTCCGGACGACATGGACATCGGAGTCGTCCAGATCGGCTACGGCGACGGCTATCCGCGATCGGCAGCGGTCGGAACGCCCGTGCTCGTCGGCGGCGTGCGCGTGCCGCTCGTCGGGCGCGTTTCGATGGACCTCATCACGATCGACCTGCGCGCCGCGCCTGATGCGCGCGTCGGCGACCGCGTCGTGCTTTGGGGCGAAGGCCTGCCGATCGAGGAAGTCGCGGCGCACGCCGGCACGATCGGCTATGAGCTGACCTGCGGCATGACGCGCCGCGTACGTTTTCTCGAAGACGGGAACTGAGCGATGGCCAAGGCCAGGATGGCATACGTCTGCACCGAATGCGGTTCCGAGCATTCGAAGTGGCAGGGTCAGTGCGCGGATTGCGGCGCGTGGAACACGTTGTCGGAACTGGTCGTCGAACCGGCCAGGAATGCAGCGGCCGGCGCGCGTCGCGGTGGCTATGCCGGCACCGGCGATGCGCCGAAAGTGACGCGGCTCGCATCGATCGCGACCGAGACCGAGCAGCGCAGCGCGACCGGGATCGGCGAGCTTGATCGCGTGCTCGGCGGCGGACTTGTTGCCGGTTCGGTGGTACTGATCGGCGGCGATCCCGGCATCGGCAAGTCGACGCTGCTGTTGCAGATGCTCGGTGCGATCGGCCAGCGCATGCGCAGCCTGTATGTGACCGGCGAGGAGAGTCTCGCCCAGGTCGCCGCGCGCGGGCAGCGCCTCGGAATTGCGCTCGAGGGCCTCGAAGCGCTGGCCGAGACCTCGATCGAACGCATCCTCGCCGAAGCGGCGAACAGCAAGCCCGACGTGCTGATCATCGATTCGATCCAGACCATCTGGACCGAACTGCTGACCGCCGCGCCGGGCTCGGTCAGCCAGGTTCGCGAATCGGCGGCCCGCCTCGTGCGCTTCGCCAAGGAGAGCGGAACGTGCGTGTTCCTTGTCGGCCATGTGACCAAGGAAGGCGGCATCGCGGGGCCGCGCGTGCTCGAGCACATGGTCGATGCGGTGCTCTATTTCGAGGGCGAGATCGGCAGTCGCTTCCGCATCCTGCGCGCATTCAAGAACCGCTTCGGCGCGGTCAACGAACTCGGCGTGTTCGCGATGTCCGAAAAAGGCCTCAAGGAGGTGCCGAACCCGTCGGCGATCTTCCTGTCGGTGCATTCGCAACCGACCCCGGGCAGCGCGGTCATGGTCACGCGCGAAGGCACGCGACCGCTGCTGGTCGAGGTGCAGGCGCTCGTCGATGCCTCGGCCTTGCCGAATCCGCGCCGCGTCGCGCTCGGCCTCGAGCAGAACCGGCTCGCGATGTTGCTTGCGGTCCTGCATCGCCACGGTGGCGCGGCCGTCCACGACCAGGACGTCTTCCTCAACGTCGTGGGCGGCATCCGCGTGCAGGAAACCGCGGCGGATCTGCCGGTCCTGCTTGCCGTGCAGTCGAGCTTTCGCGACCGGGCGCTGCCGGACAAGCTCGTCGCATTCGGCGAGATAGGACTCTCGGGCGAGATCCGCCCGGTGCCGAACGGCGAGGAACGCCTGCGCGAAGCTGCCACGCACGGATTCCGGCATGCGCTCGTGCCAAAGGCGAATGCGCCGAAGAAGGCGCGCATCGGCGAACTCGCGATCGTCGCGGTCGAGCGTCTCGCCGACGCGCTCGCCGCCGTGCGCGAGATGTAGCGGCGGGTCAGCCCGTGCGCTGGAGCAGCAGTTCGAGGACGAACTTCGTTCCGAAGAATGCGAGCAGCAGGATCGTCATGCCGGTCAGGGTCAGGTGCACAGCGCGACGGCCGCGCCATCCCCAGCGCCAGCGTCCGAACAGCAGGCAGCCGAACACGAACCACGAGGCGATCGACAGCACGGTCTTGTGCACTAGGTGCTGGGCGAACAGGTTGTCGACGAACAGCACGCCGCTGAGCAGGGTCAGGGTCAGGAACAGGAAGCCGGTGCCGATCAGGCGGAACATCAGCGCTTCGGTCAGGGTCAGTGGCGGCAGCGCACGGATCAGCCCGGAATCGAGCCGGCGCCGGCGCAAGGCGCGCTCCTGCAGGGCGAGCAGGATCGCGAGCAGGGCCGCGATGCTGAGCAGGCTGTAGGCGATCAGGGCGAGCGCTGCGTGCAGCTTGATCTGCCATTCGAGCGGCTGCGGAGCGGTCGACGGCGCGAAGTAGACATCGATCGCGAGCAACGCGGCGGCGAGCGGGAAGACGATGACGCCGAGGCCGGCCACCGGACGCGCGAGGCTGACCACGAGGGTCACGGCGGCGATGCCGAAGCCGGCGAGCGACAATGCCGCGAAGAAGTGCAGGTCGAGGCCACGTCCGTGCAGCCCGAAGAGCAGCAGTGCGTGGGCGATCGCCGCGATGGCGGCCATTCCGGACGCGATGCCGCGCGCCGGCGCCGGCAGTCGCGCGATCGGCAACACGATCAGCATCGCCGCGACGACATAGGCGAGGATCGCGAATGCGCTGAGCAGGGTGGTCGGCATCGGACCAGTTTGGCACAGCGGCCAGCGGACCGGAATTGCACGCGAAGGCGCAGCGTCCGACCTGCGCGACCGGCGATCGCGCCGCCGGCGACAGGCCTCGCGCGATCGCGTGCAGTCGCGCTGATATACTGCGCGGCCGTATTCGTGCCTGCCGCCAATCCATGTTCGAATCCCTCAGCGAGCGCCTTTCCTCGACCGTCGAGCGCCTGCGTGGCCGCGGTCGCCTGACCGAGGCCAACATCCGCGAGTCGATGCGCGAAGTGCGCATCGCGCTGCTCGAAGCCGACGTCGCGTTGCCGGTCGTGCAGGCGCTGATCCAGCGCGTGCAGGTGCGCGCGATCGGCCAGGAAGTCATGAAGAGCCTGACTCCGGGCCAGGCCTTGATCAAGGTCGTGCGCGACGAGCTGACGGCGGTCATGGGTTCGGTCAATACCGACCTCAACCTCGCCGCGGCACCGCCGGCGGTCGTCCTGATGGCGGGCCTGCAGGGCGCCGGCAAGACGACGACCGTGGCCAAGCTCGCGCGCTTCCTGCGCGAGCGGCGCAAGAAGAAGGTCATGGTCGTCAGCTGCGACGTGTATCGTCCCGCGGCAATTGAACAGTTGCGCACCCTCGCCGAGCAGGTCGAGGTGCTGTTCCACCCGTCGACCGGCGAGCAGGACCCGGTCGCGATCGCACGTTCGGCGCTCGATGCAGCGAAGAAGAATTTCGCCGACGTGCTGATCGTCGACACCGCCGGGCGCCTCGCGGTGGACGTCGGGATGATGGACGAGATCAAGGCGCTGCATGCGTTCCTCAATCCGGTCGAGACCTTGTTCGTCGTGGATGCGATGACCGGACAGGATGCGGCGAATACCGCCAAGGCATTCTCGGAGGCGCTGCCGCTGACCGGCGTGATCCTGACCAAGACCGACGGTGATGCGCGCGGTGGCGCGGCGCTGTCGGTGCGCTACGTGACCGGACGGCCGATCAAGTTCATTGGCGCCGGCGAAAAACCCGATGCGCTCGAGCCATTCCATCCCGATCGCATCGCGCAGCGCATCCTCGGCATGGGCGATGTGCTGTCGCTGGTCGAGGAAGTCGAGCGCAAGGTTGACCAGGAGAAGGTGCAGAAGCTCGCCGAGAAGGTCATCAAGGGCAAGCGCTTCGACCTCAACGACATGAAGACCCAGCTCGAACAGATGATCAGCATGGGCGGCATGGCCTCGCTGATGGACAAGCTGCCCGGCATGGGTGGCCTGTCGGATCAGGTCAAGTCGAAGGTCAACGACAGGGAAGTGCAGCGCATGATCGCGATCATCAATTCAATGACGAAGAAGGAACGCCGTCACCCCGATCTGCTCAAGGGCTCGCGCCGCGCGCGTGTCGCGCGCGGCTCCGGCATGCAGCCGGCCGACGTCAACCGCCTGCTCAAGCAGTACCAGCAGATGGAAAAGATGATGTCGAAGCTCGGCAGCGGCGGCGTCAAGGGCCTCATGCGCCAGATGAAGGGCGCAATGGGCGCAATGGGCGGCGGCGGAGGGTTCAGGCCGCAATAGGGAGCGGCGGCCGGGGGCGTGGCCCGGCGTGCAGCTCGCGCTTCACGGGACTGTCCTGCCGCGAACCGCGTAAGCGCTTGCGAGGCTTCCCTTTTTCGACGAAACCGCTACAATGCGCGGCTCCCTTGGTCCGACCCGGAAACTGTCCGGCGATCGCGCCGGAAATTCCTGAAATATCAGAGAGATATCATGGTCAAGATTCGCCTGTCCCGTGGCGGCGCCAAGAAGCGTCCGTTCTACCACATCATCGTTGCCGACCAGCGCGACGCGCGCGATGGCCGCAACATCGAGCGCATCGGCTTCTACAATCCGGTCGCCTCGGGCAAGGATGTGGCGCTGCAGCTCGATACCGAGCGCGTCAAGCAGTGGGTCGAGAAAGGTGCGCAACTGACCGACAAGGTCAAGGCGCTGTACAAGATCGCAGCGAAGCAGGCGCAGGCTGCCTGAGCAAGGTGGCTGCCGTGCCGGACCGGTTGATCCTGGTCGGCCGGATCGTCGGATTGCACGGCGTTGCGGGTGAAGTGAAGCTCGAGTCGTACACCGAGCCGCGCACGCGGATTTTCAGCTACCAGCCGTGGTTGTTGAAGTCGGCCACGGGACAAGGCGAGATTCGCGGATGTCGTGGCAGGGCGCACGGAAAGGGCATCGTTGCCGTGCTGCCGGACGTGGTTGATCGCGACCGGGCGGCAGGCTTCGTCGGCAGCGAGATCTGGATCGATCGCGCGCTGCTGCCGAAACCGGAGGCAGGTGAGTATTACTGGGCGGACCTCGAAGGACTCGAGGTCGTCACGACCGAAGGCGTCGCGCTCGGGCGGATCTCGCATCTGCTCGCGACCGGGGCCAACGACGTGATGGTCGTCAAGGATGAACGGCGCGAGCGATTGCTGCCATTCATCCTCGAAGACTGCGTCAAGACGGTCGATCTCGACGCCCGGCGCGTCACGGTCGACTGGGATCCGGAGTTCTAGCACGACATCCGACGGAACAACGCGCGATGCGCATCGACGTCATCACGCTGTTTCCGGAGTTCATGCACGAATGCGCCAGGATCGGCGTCGTCGGCCGGGCACGGGAACGCGGTTTGCTGCAGGTCGAGTGCTGGAATCCGCGCGGTTTCGCCACCGACATCCATCGGACGGTTGACAGCCGGCCATTCGGCGGCGGTCCCGGGATGTTGATGGCGATCGAGCCGTTGCGCACGACGATCGATGCGGTACGCGCGGCGGCCGGTGCGGCGAACGTGGTTTACCTGAGTCCGCAGGGAGTGCGGCTCACGCAGGAAAAAGTGGTGCAGTTCGCGCGCGCGGATCGGATGATCCTGCTGTGCGGACGCTACGAAGGTGTCGACGAACGCCTGCTCGGGAACATGGTCGACGAAGAGGTTTCAGTCGGCGATTACGTGTTGTCGGGTGGCGAACTGGCGGCAGCGGTCGTGATCGACGCGGTCGGGCGGTTGCAGGATGGCGCGCTCAATGACGCGCAGTCCGCCGAGCAGGATTCCTTCACGGATGGCCTGCTCGACTGCCCGCACTACACGCGGCCGGTCGTTGATGCCTTCGGCGAGGTGCCGGCCGTGTTGTTGTCGGGTGATCACGCGGCGATCCGCCGCTGGCGACGCAAGCAGGCGCTCGGTCGCACCTGGCTGCGGCGCCCGGATTTGCTCTCGCGTGTGCAACTCGATGACGAGGCGCGCACGCTGCTTGAAGAATTCCGCCACGAACACCGGGCGGCGATGAAATAGCGCAGTGGCTGCAAGGTTGCGCACGACAAAACAATCGATATTGGTGAACGCCATGAACCTCCTCCAGCAGTTCGAAGCCGAACAGATCACCCGCACCCTGCCGAAGTTCAGCCCCGGCGACACGGTCATCGTCAACGTCAAGGTCAAGGAAGGCAACCGCGAACGCGTGCAGGCCTACGAAGGCGTGGTCATCGCGAAGAAGAACTCCGGGCTCAATTCGGCGTTCACGGTGCGCAAGATCTCGCACGGCACCGGCGTCGAGCGCGTGTTCCAGACGCACAGCCCGGTCATCGAGTCCGTCGTCGTCAAGCGCCGCGGTTCGGTGCGCGGCGCCAAGCTTTACTACCTACGTGGACTGCAGGGCAAGGCCGCGCGCATCAAGGAAGACCTCGGCACGCCGATCGCCGCACAGGATTGAAGAAAACCCGTCTTGGAGCATCGAGTCGCGTCTGTGCTCCTCGTCAGCAATACGGCCGCCGAAAGGCGGCCGTATTGTTTCCGCCATCGCTGTTCCAGGCCGCCAGCCCGATCGCGGCGTCCGTTGCCAGGATCGGCCCTCCCGGCCTGTCGCGGCCGCGCTTCCGCGGCCCCGCGCGGAACGCATTGAATTCGACGTCCGCAAAACCCATCTCGCGCGCATGACCTGATCCATGGAGGCCCCGCATCGCATGAGCACCGCAACCGAAACCCGCAAGTTCGAAGCCGAAGTCGCCCAGGTCCTGCACCTGGTCACGCATTCGCTGTACTCGCACAAGGAAATCTTCCTGCGCGAACTTGTCTCGAATGCGTCCGACGCCTGCGACAAGCTGCGCTTCGAGTCGATCGCGCATCCGGAGTGGCTGGCCGACGACCCTGAACTGCGCATCGAGATCACGCTGGACCGTTCTGCGCGCACGCTCAGCGTGCACGACAACGGGATCGGCATGAGCCGCGACGAACTCGTCGCCAACCTCGGCACGATCGCGAGCTCCGGCACGCGCCGCTACCTCGAATCGCTGTCGACCGAGCACAAGGCCGATGCCCGCCTCATCGGCCAGTTCGGCGTCGGCTTCTATTCGGCCTTCGTCGTCGCCGACAAGGTCAGTGTGTCGAGCCGGCGTGCCGGCACGAACGAGGGCGTGCGCTGGGAAAGCGACGGGCAGGGTGAATACACGCTCGAGGAGGTCGCCCTCGACCGCCGCGGCACGACCGTCGTGCTGCACCTCAAGCCCGACGAGGACGAGTTCCTCGAAAGCTGGAAAGTGCGCAGCCTGATCGGCCGTTATTCCGACCACATCGCGTTCCCGATCCGCATGCCGAAAGAGGTCGATGGCGAGCCGGGCAGCGAGTGGGACACGGTCAACTCCGCGTCGGCGCTGTGGACACGCCCGAAGAACGAGCTTGCCGATGCGGATTACCAGAACTTCTACAAGTCGCTGAGCCATGACTTCAGCGATGCGCTCGCATGGACGCACAATCGGGTCGAGGGCAACCAGAACTTCACCTCGCTGCTGTTCGTGCCGGCCAAGGCGCCGTTCGATTTCGGCAACAGCCGCGAGGAGCGCAAGGGCCTCAAGCTGTACATCCGCCGCGTCTTCATCATGGACGCGAGCGAACAGTTGCTGCCGGCCTACCTGCGCTTCGTGCGCGGTGTCGTCGATTCGGACGACCTGCCGCTCAACGTCAGCCGCGAGATCCTCCAGCAGAACCGCCAGGTCGAACGGATCCGTGGCGCCTGCACGAAGCGCGTTCTCGACCTGCTCGATCGGCTGGTCGCGGATGGCGGCGACAAGTACGCGACGTTCTGGAACGCGTTCGGCAGCGTGCTCAAGGAGGGCATTGCCGAGGACGCGGCGAACCGCGAGCGCATCGCGAAGCTGCTGCGCTTCGCGTCGACGAAGTCCGACGGCACCGCGCCGACCGTCTCGCTCGACGACTACATCGGCCGCATGCCGCTCGACCAGGACGTGATCTGGTACATCACGGCCGATTCGCACGCGGCGGCGAAGGGCAGTCCGCAGCTCGAGTCGCTGCGCAAGCGCGACGTCGAGGTGCTGTTGATGTCCGACCGCATCGATGAATGGATGAGCGGTTATCTGACCGAATACGCGGGCAAGAAGCTGCGCCACGTCGGCAAGGGCGAAATCGAACTCGATGCCGAGGCGAGCGAGCGACACAAGGCGAGCGAGGAGGCCGCGGCCGGCGTCGTCGCGAAGTTGAAGGACCTGCTCGGCGAGCGCGTGCGCGACGTCAAGGTCAGCAAGCGCCTGACCGATTCGCCGTCGTGCCTCGTGCTCGACGAGTACGACATGGCCCTGCATCTTCGCCGCGCGCTGAAACAGGCCGGCCACGAGATGCCGGAAGCGGCGCCCGTGCTCGAGATCAATCCGCAGCATGCGTTGCTGAAGCGCCTCGACGCCGAAGCCGACACCGGACGCGCCGGCGACCTCGCCTTGCTCCTGCTCGAACAGGCCCAGGTCGCCGAAGGCGCTCAGCTCGATGACCCGGCCGCCTTCGTGCAGCGCCTCAATCGCGTGATCCTCGACCGTCCCGACCCGGCGGCTTGAGGACCGGTACCTGCGGCTGCGCAAGCGGCCGCAGGTCAACGCGCGTCGCGTGCCTGCTCCATGCGGCGGCGGCATGCGGGTCGCGTGCTACCATCGCCTGCCATTTGGCCATCCAGACGACGGGCAGGCATGCAGATCGACACGAAGTTGCCGAAGGTCGGAACCACGATCTTCACGGTCATGAGCCAGCTCGCCGCGACCCACGATGCGGTCAACCTCGGCCAGGGCTTCCCCGATTTCGAGGGACCCCAGGCACTGCGCGATGCGCTCGCGGTGGCGATGAACAGCGGGCGCAACCAGTACGCGCCGATGAGCGGATGGCCGGCCTTGCGCGAGCAGATCGCGCGCAAGACAGAAAGCCTGTACGGCCGCCGGATCGATGCCGATACCGAGGTCACGGTGACCTCGGGCGCGACCGAGGCCCTGTTCGCGGCGATTGCGGCCGTCGTCCACCAGGGCGACGAGGTCATCGTGCTCGACCCGTGTTATGACAGTTACGAGCCGGCGATCGAGTTGAACGGTGGCGTGGCGGTGCACGTCGCGCTCGACCCGGCCGATTTCAGCGTCGACTGGCAGCGCGTCCGCGACGCGATCACGCCGCGCACGCGGATGATCATCGTCAACACGCCGCACAACCCGTGCGGATCGGTGTTTTCCGCCGACGACCTCGACGCGCTCGCCGCGATCACGCGCGATACCGGCATCGTCGTGCTGTCCGACGAGGTCTACGAGCACATCGTCTTCGACGGTGCCGTGCACCAGAGCGTGCTGCGCCACGACGAGCTCGCGGCGCGCAGTTTCGTCGTCAGTTCGTTCGGCAAGACCTACCATTGCACGGGCTGGAAGGTCGGCTACTGCGTCGCGCCGCGCGCGCTGAGCGCCGAGCTGCGCAAGGTCCACCAGTACCTGACGTTCTGCACGTTCACGCCGGCCCAGGTCGCGCTTGCCGAAGTGCTCGAAACGCTGCCCGGGCATTACCTGCAACTCCCGGCGTTCTACCAGGCCCGGCGCGATTTCTTCGCGTCGCTGCTTGCCGGTTCGAAGTTCAGGCTCTTGCCGGTCGGCGGCGCCTACTTCCAGGTCGCCGACTATTCGGCGATCTGCGACAAGGACGACCTGAGCTTCTGCGAATGGCTCGTCGCCCAGGCCGGTGTTGCCGCGATTCCCGTGTCGGCGTTCTACGAGACGCCGCCACCGGGCATGAAACTGATCCGCTTCTGCTTCGCGAAGTCGGACGCGATCCTGCGTGCCGGCGCCGAACGCCTGCAGCGCCTGTGACCGGTCTGCTTCGATCCGGGACGCCACGATGAAGCCCTTGCGTGTATCCCTCGTCCAGGGCGCGACCCGTTGGCACGACGCCGATGCGAACCGTGCGTATTACGCCGGGCTCGTGCGTCCTCTGGCGGGCCAGAGCGACCTCGTCGTGCTGCCGGAGACCTTCCTCAGCGGCTTCACGAACGAAACGCTCGACCATGCCGAAACGATGGACGGCGAAGCGCTGCGCTGGTTGGCGGCGCTCGCCGCCGGGACCGGCGCCGTCGTGACCGGCAGCCTTGTCATTCGTGAAGGCGACCGGTGCGTCAATCGGCTCGTCTGGATGCGCGCCGACGGCAGCTTCGACCTCTACGACAAGCGCCACCTGTTCCGCATGGCCGGGGAACACGAGCGCTATGCGGGCGGGACAGATCGCCTCGTCGTCGAGATCGGCGGTTGGCGGATCTGCCCGCAAGTCTGCTACGACCTGCGATTCCCGGTCTGGCTGCGCAACCGCCACGATCGCGACAGCGGCCGCTTCGATTACGACCTGCTCGTGTTCGTCGCCAACTGGCCGAGTCCGCGCCGGCACGCCTGGTCGACCCTGCTGCGCGCGCGCGCGATCGAGAACCTCGCCTATTGCGTGGGCGTCAACCGCGTCGGCGTCGACGGCAATGCGCTGGCCTATTCCGGCGACAGCGTCGCGCTCGATTTCCTCGGCCAGCCGCTCGTCGAGTGCGGGGCACAGGAACAGGTCGTCACGGTCAGCCTCGATGCAGCGGCGCTTGCCGCGCACCGCGAGCGCTTCCCGGCCTGGATGGACGCCGATTCGTTCACCCTGGAGCCGTGACGGGGCGCCCGCGCAGTTCGCTGCAGACGCGCTCCCAATGCGGTTGCGGACCGAAATGCTCGACGAGGAAATCGATCAGCACGCGGGTCTTGGCCGGCAAGGCGCGCGTCTGCGGATAGACCGCGTGGATGCCGATCGGCGGAACGTCCCAGTCGGCGAGTAACGGCACGAGCTCTCCCCTCTGCAGCGCATCGAACACGATGAAGGTCGGCAGCATCGCGATGCCGCAACCTTCGATCGCGGCGGCACAGACGAAATCGCCATTGTTGACGTGCAGATTGCCGTCGAGCTTCACGCTGCGCGTTTCGCCATTCCGGCGGAACGTCCATTCGTCGCGTTTCGACGACAGCGTGTAGACGAGGGTGTTGTGGGCGGCGATCTGCGCGGGCTCGGTCGGCGTGCCGGCGCGGGCGAGGTATGCGGGCGCGGCGACGAGGACAAGGCTGGCCGGCGCGATCCGGCGCGCGACGAGGCTCGAATCGGCGAGTCGGCTGATCCGAATCGCCAGGTCGAATCCTTCGTCGACGATGTCGACGAGGCGATCGTTGAGGCCGAGTTCGAGTTCGACGCGCGGGAAGCGCCGCTGGAATTCGGCCAGCGCAGGCGCGAGGTGGCGCACGGCGAACGAGATCGGCGCACTGACCCGCATGCGTCCTCGCGGTTCGATCTGGAGTTCGGCCGCTTCGGCCTCGGCTTCGGCGAGGGATTCGAGGACGCTGTTGACGCGCTCGTAATAGTTCTTGCCTGGATCGGTCAGGCTGATCCGCCGCGTCGTCCGGTTCAGCAGGCGCACGCCGAGCGAATCCTCGAGGGCCTGGATCAGCTTGCTGGCGAGCGCGCGCGAGATTCCCATCTGCTCGGCGCCGGCCGTGAAGCTGCCCGCATCGACGACATGGACGAACAGCTGCATGGCCTGCAGTTTGTCCATCAGAGGATGTCCAGCACGCGTTCGGGCGGACGACCGATGACGGCCTTGCCGCCGGCGAGCACGATCGGTCGTTGCAGCAGGCGCGGATGCTCGTGCAACGCGGCGACCAGCGCATCGTGCCCGAGTGCCTCGTCGGCGAGGCCGAGTTCGCGGTAAATGGCTTCGTCGGTGCGCATCAGCTCGCGCGGTCCGATGTCGAGCAGGGCGAGCAGGCGCTCGATCTCGGCAGTCGTCGGTGGCTCGGCGAGGTAGTCGACCACGCGCGGCTTGCGTCCGCTCGCTTCGACGAGGGCCAGCGCCGCGCGCGATTTCGAACAACGCGGATTGTGCAGCACGATGACGTCGTCCACGGCGGGCTTCCCACGGGCGGAGCATCACTGTAGCCGAATGCACGATGCTGGCAAGCCGTTGCCGGCTTCAGTAGGCCGGACTGCGCGGGCGCGCCTCGAGCGAGCGCAGTTCACGCATGATCACGAAGCGCTCGGCGGCGGGACGGTCGGCGAAGGTCCCGAGCAGTTCGTCTCGTTCGGGCCCGATCACCGCGTAGTGCCGGTCTGCGGACGACTCGGGCGAGATGCGGTCGATCCGGTAGCCAAGGATGTTCAGTTCGGTCAGGCGCTGGGCGGACATTGCAGGCAGCCTCATGAGTTGGAGGTCGGGCGAGCCTATCGATCGCACGTGTCGGCGCGGTTAATCGCACGTTGCGTGACGGTTATGCGCGCACCAGGACGCGTCGGGTCGGTGTGAACCGGCGCACAGCGCGGGCGTGACCGGCTGCCGGTCCGGCCTGCCTGCTGGCGCGCATAAGCGTTCTGGCGCCCTGCTAGAATGCAGCCCGATCGTTTCGGTGGTGAGGGTGGGCAACGCGGGGCAACCCGCCGCGCGGCACGTGCTGCAGCCCCGCCGGATGACCTGACCGGGCGAGGGGTGTGAAGGTCGGAATCCAATGGGAGCACAGACAATGAAGAAGTTTGCAGTCGTGGCCGCGATGGCGATCGCCTCGTTCGCCGTGTCCGGTGTGGCACTCGCCCAAGGCGGCAAGCCGTCGATCGGCGTCGCCGAGTTCAAGAACGAGTCCGGTGCGGGCTGGTGGCGCGGCGGCGTCGGCTGGGAACTCTCGGGCATGCTGTCGAACGAGCTGTCGAGCACGGGCAATTTCCGCGTCGTCGAGCGGGCCAAGCTCGAGAAGGTGCTCGAGGAGCAGAACCTCGCCGCATCGGGACGCGTCCGCTCGGGCAGCGGCGCGAAGATGGGCCAGCTCACCGGCGCCGATTACCTCGTCATGGGCACGGTCACCTCATACGAGGAAAACACCGCGAGCACGGGCGGCGGAATCAGTTTCAAGGGCATCGCGCTCGGCGGCAAGAAGAGCGAGGCCTATATCGCGGTCGATGTCCGCGTCGTCAATGCGACGACCGGCGAAGTCGATTTCTCGCGCACCGTCGAAGGTCGTACCTCGGGCGGCGGCGTGAGCGTCGGCGTGTTCCGCGGTGGATTCGGCGGCACCCTCGCCAACGAGAAGAACACCCCGGCCGGCAAGGCGATCCGCGCCGTGCTCGTCGAAGTGACCGATTACCTGAGTTGCGTCATGGTCGAGAAGGGCGGTTGCGAAGGCGACTACGCCGCGAAAGAGCGCAAGCGCCGCGACAGCAACAAGAAGGGCCTCAAGCTCGACTGACCCGCGTCACGAGCCATCCGCAAAGCCGCGGTGCGCAAGCGCCGCGGCTTTTTCATTGCCGATGAACGTCAGCGGCCGCGCGGACCGCCGGGGCCGCGACGATTGCCGCGCGGCCCACCTGGGCCACCGGGACCGCGCGGACCGGCATTGCCGCGTGGACCACCGGGGCCGCGTGCACCGCGTCCGCCCGCATTGCCATGCGCACCGTCGCCGCGCGCGACATTGCCCGATCGCGGTGCGGTGTTGCCGCGCGAGGCCTGGTTGCCGCTGCCGCGATTGTTCCAGACATTGCCGCGATTGCCGTCATTGCGCGGGGCGCGATTGCCGAATGCGTCGTCGCGTGGCGCCTGCTCGCGCGGCGGACGATTGCCGAATGCGTCGTCGCGCGGGCCCTGGTGGCGTGGAGAACGATTGCCGAACGCATCGTCGCGCGGTCCCTGCTGGCGCGGCGGGCGATTGCCGAATGCGTCGTCGCGTGGGCCCTGCTGGCGCGGCGGGCGATTGCCGAACGCGTCGTCGCGCGAACCCTGGTGGCGTGGCGAACGATTGCCGAACGCATCGTCGCGCGGTCCCTGCTGGCGCTGCGGGCGATTGCCGTGCGGCGGGCCGCCGGGGCCCTGGCCGCCCGCGCGCGGCGGCCGATTGCCGTGCGCGACATTGCCATTCGCATTGCCTTGACCGCCGTGCATGCCGCCGCCGCCGTGCGGGCGCGGTCCGCCGCGTTTGCGCGCGCCGGGAACGGGCGAATCGGGGAACCAGCTGCGCAGGATTGCCGGATTGAGGCCCGGGTCGACGTATTGCGAACCGGCCGCCGGAGCGCGCGGATTGCCGCGGGGACGACTCGGTCGCGGGCCGCCGCCGCCGCGCGAGCGCTTGCCCTTGTTCGCGCCGGGTGCGCGCCAGCCATCGTCACGGATGCGGTCGAACTGGGCGAACTCGCGCGCTTCCTCGGTGCGCGTGCCGGTCCAGGCCTGCTGGGTTTTCGGATCGGGGCGGAACTCGGTCGGCGCTGCGCGGCGCTGTCCGATCACGGGAGCAAGGGTCAGGTGGGCGCTCGCCTCGCCGGCACCGGCGAGCTCACGCAGGCCCTTGACCTGCTCGGCATCGAGTTCGACGCTCTTTTCACGTTTGAGCAGGCGCGGCAGTTCGATGTTCGCGTAGCGGATGCGCTTGAGCCGGCTGACCATGAGGCCGACCGCTTCCCACATGCGGCGCACTTCGCGGTTGCGCCCTTCGCGCAGGACGACGCGGAACCACGAATGGCTGCCGCCGCGACTGATCACGGCGACCTCGTCGAAATGGGCCGGGCCGTCCTCGAGTTCGACGCCACTGCGCAGGCGCTCGATGACCTCGTCGGGCACCTCGCCGTGCACGCGGCAGATGTATTCGCGCTCGAGCTCCGAGCGTGGATGCATGAGCGCATTTGCGAGATCGCCGTCGGTGGTCAGCAGGAGCAGGCCGGTCGTGTTGATGTCGAGGCGCCCGACGGCGATCCAGCGCGCGCCCTTGAGGCGCGGCAACTGTTCGAACACGGTCGGCCGGCCTTCCGGATCGTCGCGTGTCGTGACGACGCCTTCGGGCTTGTTGTAGGCGATCACCTGGGCGTGCTCGGCGTTGTCGCTGATGACGACGAAGCGCTTGCCATCGATTTCGACGCGGTCGCCGGCCTTGACCCCGAGGCCGATCGAGGCGGCCACGCCGTTGACCTGCACTTCGCCGGCCTCGATGCGCGTCTCGAGCATGCGCCGCGAACCGAGCCCGGCCGTCGCGAGCACCTTGTGCAGGCGCTCCTCGATCGTCCCGGCTTCGGCGTCGTTCGCGCCGCGCTTGAGGGAAAGTACGTTGCGTACGGAAGAGGTCATCAAGTGTGCTCCGAGGTATCCGCGCCGTTGGCGGCGGCGGGCGAAAGGGGGTGCGTGGAACCGGGATCGGTGTCGTCTTCGCGTTCCGGTGCTTCGTTCCGGACTTCCGCGGCGTCGCCGGCGAAGGCCAGCGCCGCATCGGCGAGGCCGGCGACATCGTTGTCGACGACCGCGTCGGGCGCACTCTCGCCGGGCGGACCGAGGGCAAGCTGCGGATCGATCTCGTCGATGTCACGGATGTCGCTCAGCGAGGGGAGTTCGTCGAGCGATTTCAGGTTGAAGTAGTCGAGGAAGCCACGCGTCGTGCCGAACAGGGCCGGCTTGCCGGGCACGTCGCGATGGCCGACGACACGGATCCAGTCGCGTTCCTCGAGCGTCTTGACGATGTGGGTCGACACTGCGACGCCGCGGATCTGTTCGATCTCGGCGCGCGTGATCGGCTGACGGTAGGCGATCAGGGCCAGCGTCTCGAGCAGGGCGCGCGAGTAGCGGCTCTGGCGCTCGGTCCACAGGCGCGCGACCCAGGCATGCACGTCGGCGCGTACCTGGTAGCGGAATCCCGAGGCGACCTCGACGAGTTCGACGCCGCGCGGTTCGGCATCGGCCTGCAGTTCGGCCAGCGCGCGCGCGATGTCGTCGTGGCTCGGTTGTTCCTGCTCGCCGAAAAGGGCGAGCAACTGCGCGGTCGAGAGCGGGTTGCCGGCGGCGAGCAGGGCCGCTTCGACGATGCGTTTGAGGGTTTCGGGTTCGATCATCGGGACTCGCGTTCAGCCGGCTGCAGCCAGCGATTTGACGTAGATCGGGGCCAGCGCTTCGCCCTGGCTGATTTCGAGCAGTTGTTCCTTGGCCAGTTCGAGGATCGCGAGGAAGGTGACGACGACGCCACGGCGTCCTTCGCTGAGGTCGAACAGGTTCTCGAAGCGGTGGAACTCGCCGTTGCCGAGCTGGCGCAGGACGTCGCTCATGCGGTTGCGCACCGACAGCGCTTCGCGCTGGATCGCGTGGTGGCCGAACAGTTCGGCGCGCTGGATCACGTCCTTCAGCGCCAGCAGCAGTTCGCGCAGGTCGACCGGCGGCGGCAGGCGAATGATGTTGCGATCCGGCACATGGGCCGACGCGATCGCGGTGTCGCGTTCCATGCGCGGCAACGCATCGATGTCGGCCGCGGCCTTCTTGAATCGCTCGTACTCCTGAAGGCGGCGGATCAGCTCGGCGCGCGGATCATCCTCGATGCCCTCGGCCTCGGGCGGCCGCGGCAGCAGCAGGCGCGACTTGATCTCGGCGAGGATCGCGGCCATCACGAGGTATTCCGCGGCGAGTTCGAGGCGCATCTCGCGCATGAGATCGATGTAGTCGACGTACTGGCGCGTGATCTCGGCGACCGGGATGTCGAGGATGTCGAGGTTCTGCCGGCGGATCAGGTACAGCAGCAGGTCGAGCGGCCCTTCGAACGCGTCGAGGATGACCTCGAGCGCATCGGGCGGAATGTAGAGGTCCTGCGGCATCTGCAGCACCGGCTCGCCACGCACGATCGCGAGCGGCATTTCCTGCTGCTGCGGGACCGGCGCGAACGTCGCGGGCGGCTCGTCGGGCTGGATCTGTGGTTCGGCTATCGGGTTATTCATTTCCGATCGGGTCGCCCGACGCCTCACGGCGTGGATCGTGCGCGCATTCTTCGAGTTGGGCAGGGCCCGGCGGCTTCACCGTGCGGGCGTTTGCGTGGTCAATGATCGTCGCCGCAAGCGAGCGCGGCTCCGTCCTGGCACCATGCGACTGTCGATGGCGCGAGCCGCGTGTGCGCGCCGCGCGTCATCGTCTTGAATCGAATCCCTGAAGGCCGGTCGGCGGAAACTCCGCGACCGCTCATCGAAACGGTGTGGCCGCAACTGGCCGGTCGGTGCCGGTCGGATGCGCGATGAACCGGAGTTGATCGCCTGGCGATCGGTCCGGTCGTGCGTCGCTGCGCTGGCAGGTGACGCACGCTGACCTGTTCCGCGGAACCCATCGCAACCCGGGGCCGCTGGTGCCGCCCGGGATCGCGGGCGACGCCGCGCCATGACGGCTCGTGCGCAAGCCTAAGCCGATCGCATGCCGAAGTCCAGCGCGCTGCGGGGTCGGCGCGATGATCGCCATCGGCTAACATGTGCGCCCCCTGCCAAGAACGCCCCCATGTGGTACGCGATCGTCGGACTCGACCATGCTGATTCCCTGGCCCGGCGCCAGCAGGCGCGCGCGGCGCACGTGGCCCGGCTCGAGGCGCTGCGGGATGCCGGGCGGCTGCTGCTGGCCGGTCCGTTCCCGGCGATCGATGCCGAGGACCCGGGACCTGCCGGCTTCAGCGGCAGCCTGATCGTGGCCGAATTCGGCGACCTCGCGACAGCCCGCGCGTGGGCCGATGCCGATCCATACCTGGCCGCCGGTGTCTATCGCGAGGTCAGCGTACGTCCGTTCCGCAAGGTGTTGCCGTGATCGATCGCGTGGCGACGATCCGCGAACGCCTCGTGTCACGCTTCGAGCCGCTCGCGCTCGAAGTGCGCGACGACAGCGCGCGCCACGCCGGCCACGAGGGCGCGCGCGATGGCCGCGGGCATTTCCATGTCAGCCTCGTCAGCGAGGCGTTCCGTGGATTGCCGTCGCTCGCGCGCCACCGCGCCGTGTATGCGGCGCTCGGCGATCTCATGCAGACCGATATCCACGCGCTCGCGATCGTCGCGCGCGCCCCCGAGGAAACCCGATGACGACGATGCGTACGATGCCGGCGGCGACTCTTGTCGCACTGTCCCTGCTGGTCGGCGGCTGCGGCGGTGGCGGCGCGCCCGCGAGCGGACTGCCGGCGGACCTGCCGGTCACCGAAACGATCAACGGCCAGGCCGTGCCGACCCTGCTGCTCGAATTGCTTGCGCGCGAACGCGGTCTCGATCTCGCCGTGCCCGAGCAGCGCGAGCAGGCCGTGCAGGAGATGCGCCAGTACATCGTGCTCGAACAGGAAGCGCGCAAGCAGGACTACGCGGGCGACGCCGCGTTTGCCGCCGAGGTCGAGCTCAACCGCCTGCAGGGCATCGCCAACGCAACGATCAAGCGATTCCGTGCCGACGCGCGCATCGACGATGCCGCGCTGAGGGCCGAGTACGATCGCCAGCTCGAACGGGCCGGGCGCGTCGAGTACGATTTCAGCCAGTTGTTGTTCGACAACGAGAACGACGCGCTGAAGGCGGCCGGCGAAGCGGTCGATACGCCGTTCGAGCAGGTCATGCAGGCATGGCGCGACAAGGCCCGCCAGGGCAATTCGTTCTCGCGCGTGCGCCCCGGCCAACTGCCGGAACCGCTGGCCAAGGCACTCGCGGAACTGAAGCCCGGCGAAAGTTCGAAGTTGCCGGTCAAGACCGAGTTCGGCTGGTTCGTCGTCCACGTGAGCGCCGTCAATCCGGTCACGCCGCCGCCGTTCGAGGAGGTCAGGGAAAGCATCCGTGCGAGCGTGCTCGGCCAGTTCGCCGACCAGCGCCTGCAAAAGCTGCTCGGAGAGGCGAAGATCGACATGAAGACGCCGCCGCCGGCCGCGGCTGCCGCGCCCGCTGCAGCGACCCCGGCCGCCCCGGCGGCCGAGGCAAAGAACCCACCCCAGGGATGATGGCGCTTCCATGCGACTGACCACGATCAAGCTGGCTGGCTTCAAGTCGTTCGTCGATCCGACGACCTTGCACCTGCCGACCAACATGTCGGCAATCGTCGGCCCGAACGGCTGCGGCAAGTCGAACATCATCGACGCGATCCGCTGGGTCATGGGCGAAAGCGCGGCGAGTCGCCTGCGCGGCGATTCGCTGACCGACGTGATCTTTTCCGGCTCGAGCGTGCGCAAGCCGGTCGGCCAGGCCCTCGTCGAACTCGTTTTCGACAACTCCGATGGCACGGTCACCGGCGAGTACGCCCACTACAACGAGATCTCGGTCAAGCGCGTCGTGGCACGCGACGGCCAGTCGCAGTACTTCCTGAATGGGACACGCTGCCGGCGCCGCGACATCACCGACCTGTTCCTCGGTACCGGCCTCGGTCCGCGCAGCTACTCGATCATCGAGCAGGGCATGATCAGCCAGATCGTCGAGGCCGACCCCGAGCAGTTGCGTGTGCACCTCGAGGAAGCGGCCGGCATCTCCAAGTACAAGGAGCGGCGCAAGGAGACCGAAAGCCGGATCAAGGCGACCCGCGAGAACCTTGATCGCGTGCGCGACGTGCGCGACGAAGTCGACAAGCAACTCGAACACCTCAAGCGCCAGGCCAAGGCGGCCGAGCGCTGGCAGGAACTGCAGGCGCGCCACAAGCGCAAGGAAGCCGAACTGAAGGCGGTCACGCTGCGCGGCGCCCAGGCCGATCTGGACGGCCAGTCCGGCGTCCTGCGCCAGGCCGAGCTCGCGATCGAGCAGCAACTGGCCGCCCAGCGCCAGCTCGAGGCGCAGATCGAGGTGAGCCGCGAGCGCCATGGCGAGGCAAGTGAACACCTCAATGCGGCGCAGGGCGAGGTGTACAAGGTCGGCGCCGAGATCGCGCGCGTCGAACAGCAGATCCAGCACAACCGCGTGCTTGCCGAACAGCTCGAGCGCGCGCGCAGCGAAACCGAGCGTGCGCACGCCGAACTCGCCGAGCACATCGCGACCGACGCGGCCCAGATCGAAAGCCTGCATGCGACGCTCGCGGACTCTGCGCCGCAACGCGAGGCGCTCGCCGAAGCGGTCGCCGCGGCCGGCGAAGCGAGCGCCGTCGCCGAAGGCGCGCTCGCCGAATGGCAGGAACAATGGGACGGTTACGCCACCGCGAGTTCGCAGGCGACCCAGGCCGCCGAGATCGAACGCACGCGCCTCGACTACCTCGACCGCCAGCTCGTCGAAGCCGACCGTCGCCGGGAAGCGCTCGAGGCCGAGCGCAAGGCTGCCGACCTCGGGGCGCTCGGCCAGGCCCTGCAGGTGCTCGACGACGAACATGCCGCCTTGCGCGGCCAGGTCGAGACGTTCGCCGGCGTGCTCGACGAACGCCGTTCCGGACTCGAGCGCCTGCTCGAAGCCGAACGCCAGCTGCAGTCGATGCTGAGCGGCAAGCGCAGCGAGGTCGAGAAGTCGCGTGGCCGCCACGCCTCGCTCGAAGCCTTGCAGCACGCCGCGCTTGGTGAAGACGGCGGCGCCGCGAAGGACTGGCTCGAACGGTTCGGACTTGCCCGTTCGCGCCGGCTCGGCGAAGCACTCGAGGTCGAAGCGGGCTGGGAAGTCGCAGTCGAGACCGTGCTGCAGGGCTGGCTCGATGCGGCCCTCGTCGACGAACCGGCCGCGCTGGCCGGCGAGCTCGAATCCTTGCGCGAAGTTGACCTGACCCTGCTTGCCGCGACACCCGGTCCCGCGCCGGCGTCGTCCTCGTCGCTCGCGGCAAAGGTGCGCGGGCCCGCGGCGGCGCTCGCTTTGCTCGGTCGCGTCGAAGTGGCCGGATCGGTGGCCGAGGCGCGGACGCGGCTCGCGCAGCTCGGTCCCGGCGAGTCGGTCATCACGCCCGATGGCGAATGGTTCGGCGCCGGATTCGTACGCGTCGCCCGTGCCCAGGGTTCGCAGGTCGGCGTGCTCGCGCGCGAGCGCGAGATCGTCGCGCTGGCCGGGCGGATCGCTGCGCTCGAGCACGAGATCGACGAACACGCGCGCGCGCTCGATGATTCGCGCCTGGCCCGCATCGAGGCCGAGCGCCAGCGCGACGATGCGCAGCGCGAGGTCTACGTCTCGCACCGCCGCCTGGCCGAACTCGCCGGGCAGCTGCAGAGCCAGCGGGGCCGCCTCGACAGCGCGCAGGAACGCCTCGTGCGCGTTGACGGCGAACTCGCCGACCTCGTCGGCAAGCTCGATGAGGGTCGCGCGCAGACGCGCGAAGCGCGCGGGCGCCTGGACACGGCGATTTCGCGCATGGGCGAACTCGAACAACAGCGCCAGCAGCTCGACGCTGAACGCCGGCGCCGCCTCGAGGCGCGCGAGGAAGCGCGCATGAACCTGCGCGAGGCGCGCGATGCCGAGCACCAGGCGGCCCTGTCGGTCGAGTCGAAGCGTGCCGCGCTCGCCTCGCTCGAGCAGGCTGCGCAGCGCATGCACGCGCAGCTCGCCCAACTCGATGCACGCCGCAGCGAGATCGCGACCCAGCTCGTGCACGGCGGCGATCCGCTGGCCGAACTCGAAGGCGAGCGCCAGGCCTGCCTCAACCAGCGTCTGCTCGTCGATCGCCAGCTCGTCGAGGCGCGCAAGGCGCTCGAGGACTGCGACGGCGACCTGCGCCGGCTCGAGACCGAACGCAATGCGATCGTCGAGGCGCTGACCGAGCATCGCCAGCGCGTCAGCGACCTGCGCCTCGGTGAGCAGGAGCAACGCCTGCGCGCGCAGGCGCTCGAGGCCGCGATCGTCGAGGCCGGCTTCGAACTGCAGGCTCTGTTCGCCGAATTGCCCGAGGACATCGAGGCCGCGCGCTGGCTCGCCGATCTCGCCGAGATCGAACAGAAGATCCGTCGCCTCGAGCCGGTCAACCTCGCGGCGATCCAGGAATACGACGAGCAGTCCCAGCGCAAGAGCTATCTCGATGCGCAGCTCGCCGACCTCGGCACCGCGCTCGAAACGCTCGAGAACGCCATCCGCAAGATCGATCGCGAGACGCGCCAGCGCTTCAAGGAAACCTTCGACCGGGTCAACAGCGGCGTCCAGGAACTGTTCCCGCGCCTGTTCGGCGGCGGCCACGCGCACCTCGAACTGACCGGCGACGACCTGCTCTCGACTGGCGTCGCGATCATGGCGCGACCGCCCGGCAAGCGCATCACCTCGATCTCGCTGCTGTCCGGTGGCGAGAAGGCCATGACCGCGGTTGCGCTCGTGTTCGCGATCTTCCGCCTCAACCCCGCGCCGTTCTGCCTGCTCGACGAGGTCGACGCGCCGCTCGACGAGGCGAACGTCGGCCGCTTCACCGCGATGGTCACCGAAATGAGCGACCGCGTGCAGTTCATCTTCGTCACCCACAACAAGTCGACGATGGAAGCGGCCAGCCAGTTGTGTGGCGTGACGATGCGCGAACCGGGCGTTTCGCGGCTGGTCCAGGTCGATCTCGCCGAAGCGGCTAAACTGGCCGGGGCAGCCTGAGCAGGAGCAGCACCATGGAGCAGCAGGTCCTCGGCACCGGCGAGATGCGCATGATCATCCTCGTGATCGGCTTGATCGTGCTGGCCCTGATCTATTTCTTCGGCCGTCCACGAAAGCCGGGGCAGGGCAAGCGCACGCTGTTCCGCAAGCCTGCCAGCGAGCGCGTCGAACCGACGTTTGACGGCGAGAACGGCCTCGACCCGGCGGACGCCGGGTCCGCCGCGGGCGAGCAGCTCGACCTGCTCGGCCTCGACGAGGCAAGCGCGAATGCCGCGCCGCGCGCGCGCATGGACCCGGCCAGGCCGCTCGTCGGCGCGCGCCCGGACCGGCCGATCGAGCGCATCGTCACGCTGCACGTCAGTGCCCGCCCGGACCAGCAGATCGCCGGCAGCGATCTCGTCGTCGCCGCCGAAAAGGCCGGTCTCGTGTTCGGTGATCGCGGCATCTTCCATCGCATGCTGGCCGGCAAGCACGAGCATGGGCCGATCTTCAGCATGGCGAACATGCTCAAGCCTGGTCATTTCGACATGGCGCGCATCGAGACGATGGCGACGCCGGGGGTGATCTTCTTCATGGCCCTGCCGGGCCCGATGCCCGCGCTTGATGCCTGGGACGCGTTGTTGCCGACAGCCCAGCGCCTCGCCGAACTGCTCGACGCGAACCTGCTCGACGAGAAACGCAATGCGCTCGGTCGCCAGGGGATCGCCCATATCCGCGACGAGCTGCGGGCCTGGGACCGCAAGCAGGAAAGCGCGCAGATCCGTCCGAACTGGTGAGCGCGCCGAACCGGGGCGCGCGCGTGCGAACGGTGTCGCCGCTAGTGTGAATGCTCAAGCCCTTGTGTCGATCATGGGTCATCGCCGGGAGCGGCGACTTACCCCCGAGGAGAGGCATCGTGAGCAAGCAGGTCAAGACGAAGCAGGTCAAGTCCAGGCAGGTCAAGGCGAAGGTTCCGGCAAAGGCTCCGATTGCGGTCGACCCGGTGAACAAGGTCTGGCTGGCCGGACTCGGTGCGGTCTCGTTCGCGCAGAAGCAGGGCACCGCGGCAATCGATGCGCTCGTCGCCGAAGGCAAGCACCTGCAGGTGCGCGGCGCCAGGCTCGCGCGGTCGCTCGAAGTCGAGACGCGGTCGGTCTTGCTCGCGCGACTCGCGCCGGTCCAGCGGCGCCTCGATGCGCTCCGGGACGAAGCGGCGGCGCGTTTCGAACGTGGTCTCGGTCGCGCGCTTTCGTACGTCGGCGTGCCTTCGAAGGCCGACGTCGATGCCTTGATCAAGCGCATCGACGGCCTCGCCCGCCAGTTGCGCGCGACGCGCTGATTCTTTTCCGGGATTCGCGAACGGCCGCTGCGTGCGGCCGTTCGCGTTTGCGCGGATGCCGACGTGATGAATTGCTGACATTCATCGAACATCGGTTCAACACGACGCAGGCGAACATGCCTGCTCGCCGCCGCTTCAATCCCGAGCGTGCCGGCCTCGTCCGAGGAGTGCCGTCTTGCGTTGCCTGTTCCTGTCCGTGCTCGTCCCGCTCGTCCTGCTCGTGCAGGTTCCCTGCGCGCGCGCCCAGTTGCCCGATCCGGTCTACAGCGATGGTTTCGAGGGCGTCGGGGCGCTGACCGCGAACTGGCAGGCCGCGCTCGACCTGCACAATGCGGTGCGCGCGGGGGTGACGCCGGCCGCCGTGCCGGCCCTCGTCGCGCTGCAATGGAATGCCGGTGTCGCCGCGGCCGCCCAAGCGCATGCCGACCGCTGCCTGTGGACCCACAGCGGCACTTCGGGTCTCGGCGAAAACCTCTATGCGCGCAGTGGCTGGAGCGATGCCGAACATGCAGCGGCGACATCATGGGCCGGCGAAAGCGTCCACTACGACTACGCGACGAACCGCTGCGCGAGCGGTCGTCAATGCGGGCACTACACCCAGATGGTTTGGCGCTCGACGAGCGAACTCGGTTGCGGCATCCGACGCTGCAGCAGCGGTTCGCCGTGGGGTGCGGACGACTGGACCCTGGTCGTCTGCAACTATCGACCGCCCGGAAACTACGTCGGCCAACGTCCGTACTGAACCGGCATGTCGGTGCGACCTGGCGCGACGATCTACAATCGGCGCCGGCAACCATTTTCCCCGGGGCGGTGCGGCATGGCAGTGAAGGACAGCAACGGCAGCGCGCTCGCGGAAGGCGACAGCGTGATCGTCATCAAGGATCTCAAGGTCAAGGGTTCATCGATTCCGCTCAAACGCGGCACGATGATCCGCAACATCCACCTGATCGAGGACGACGACGAAAACATCGAAGGCCATTCGGACAAGATCAGGGGCCTCGTCCTCAAGACCTGCTTCCTGCGCAAGGCCTGAAACGCAGCGCCATCCGTCGGCGCGGCGAATGCCGCCGGCGACCGGACCGTGCAGGACGCCTCCCGTCATGGTCCGGGCGACGCCAGCGTCACCAGACCTTGAGCGGAATTCCGCGCGTCATCGCCTCGCGGTAGCCGGCGCGCTCGGAACGGCAATACGCGCCGCCCATGGCGAACTTGCGGCAGATCGCGGGGCGATCGTCGTAGATCGAGCAGCACATGTGCAGCGGATCGAGCGCCGCGCACCAGCCTTCCTCGTTGTGCGCCATGACCTCGACGCCGCGCTCGTTGACCGCGGTGAACCGTGGCGGCACGCGATCTTCGGGCATCAGGATGACGGTCAGGCGACAGCAGACCGCATCGCAGGAAGCGCACGAAACCGAAACATCGATGTCGTCGATTTCGTCACCGAGGTCCTCGGCATGCACGCTCGATCGGCTCATGGCGGGTTCCCGGTTACGAGGCTGGGCATCATTGGAGACTGGGCCGATGACGTGGCGGATGGTCGAAACGGCATCGCGCGCCGGATCGGGTGGAGCAGGCATGACCGGCGCCATCCTGCGCCGGCCGCACGGTCTGCCCGATGAACGGATCGCCCGTTGCGGCTCGCGGGATTTCCCTCGGGCCGGCGCAGCGGGCTCATGGATGTACCGGTGCTTTGCCGAGGTCGATCATGCGCAGCGCCCGTTCGATCGCGAACACGTGCGGATCGTCGATGTCGAGCGCGCGCAGCGCGCTTGCCAGTTCGGTCAGGTAATCGCGGTTCGGTCCGCTCGGCCCGGCCGCGCCGGCGATGTGTCCGGCGATCTCGCGCGTCGGCGCCGGACCGAGCCAGGCCGGGTTCCGTGAATCGGCGACGTAGACAAGTCCGTCTACGCGCGTGCCGTCGTCGAACGCGAGCGGCAAGGTCCGGCGCAGGTAGCCGTTCTTCTCGCGCGCGTCGAGATGGCCGAACACGGCCGGACTGATCCGGTAGGCGATGCCGTGGCAGCGTGCACCGGGTTCCTCGACGAGGGTCAGCACGCGACCCGGCGCCGCCGGCGTGCCACGATGGTCGTGCGAGCCTTGCCAGAAGCGCCGCGTCCAGCCGGCGACCTGCGCGCGGCGCTGCTCGATGAATTCGAAGTCGACCTTCCAGATCAGCGAGCCGTAGCCAAACAGCCATGGCCCGCTCGACGCTTCGGCGTGCTGCCTGCGCCGGTCGGTCGCGGTCGCGTCGTTGCTCATGCCGGCGTCGCGGCGGTCGCGTCGCGTGCCTTCAACGCAGCCATGCCTCCAGGTTGTCGAGCGCGCGCTCACGTGGATACGGCTGGTCGCCGGTGTCGGCATGCACGATCCCGCTGTACTCGATGATCAGGTCGTCGAGTTCGCCGGCGACGTCATCGGTTTCCTCGATGATGATCTCGAGTGTCTCGAGTGCTTCGTCGATGTCTTCGGCGGGTACCGGCAACTTCAGCAGCGCGACCCACGCGATGCTGCCGGCCTCCCGACCCTGGGTCGGGGCATCGAGGCCGCGCGCGGCTTCGGCCAGCGCCTGCACGCGGCTCGCGTAGCGTTCGCGGGCGACGCCCGGCGAGGCGTGCACGGACACCGAATCGCCGGGTTGCTGCAGGTCCTTGCCATTGACGCTTTCATGGCTCGAGACGACGACGAAGGTCATGGTCGAAGCGCTCCGGCAGGGTTGGCATGTCTGCTCATGCGGCCGACCTGCCGCGCAGGCGCCGGATCGCGATGACCGCGGCGAGCACCACGATCCCGACGATGATGCCGACGACGGCATCGAACGCCATCGAGACGAGCGTACCGGCGAAGCCTTCAACGGCGAACCCGGCGATCAGGTGATGCAGGGCCGGAACGCTGTGGACGAGGATGCCGCCGCCGACCAGGAACATCGCGGCGGTGCCGGCGACCGACAGGCCTTTCATGAGCCACGGCGCGCTGTACAGGATGCCGCGGCCGAATGCGCGCAGGGCGCGGGCAATTGCGCCCGATCCCGGCCGGCGGCTCAGGTGCAGGCCCGCATCATCGAGTTTGACGATGCCGGCGACGAGACCGTAGACGCCGACCGTCATCAGCAGCGCGATGCTCGCGAGCACGGCCACGCGCGACCCGAATTCGGCGTTCGCGACCGTGCCGAGCGTGATCACGATGATTTCGGCCGAGAGGATGAAGTCCGTTCGGATCGCGCCCTTGATGCGCTCCTTCTCGAACGCGACCATGTCGACCGACTCGTCGGCGACGGCATGCAGGCGTTGATCGTGCTCGCGGTCCTCGTCGCCCTTGTGCAGGAAGCGGTGGGCAAGCTTCTCGACACCCTCGTAACAGAGGAAGGCGCCGCCGGCCATCATCAGCGGCGTCACCGCCCACGGCGCGAATGCGCTGATCAGCAGCGCCGCCGGCACGAGGATCGCCTTGTTGATGAACGAGCCCTTGGCGACGGCCCAGACGACCGGCAACTCGCGGTCGGCCTTGACCCCGGACACCTGCTGGGCATTGAGGGCGAGATCGTCGCCGAGCACGCCGGCGGTCTTCTTGGCGGCGACCTTGGTCATGACCGACACATCGTCAAGCAGGGTCGCGATGTCGTCGATCAGGGCAAGCAGGCTGGAGGCCATCGGGGTCGCGCCGCGGGAAAGGTCGGCGATTCTCGCATTGCCGCGGCATTTCGGCGACCCGCGCGTTCAGCGCGCCATGCGCAATCGGCAGCCCCCTGGCCCGTCGCGGCGTGTCGTCAGCGCGTGGGGCCGTTCGCGCGCAGCAGGCGTACTTCGAACAGCTTCGGCCACAGCTTGCCGGTCACGAACAGGCGCTTGCCTGCCGCATCCCAGGCGATCCCGTTCAGCACGTCGACCGGCGGCGTGAGGTCCGCCGCGGACAGCAACTGGCTGAAGTCGATCTGGCCGGTCACGCGCCCGCTCGCGAGGTCGATGACGACGACGTGCGGCGTCGCCCAGACATTCGCGAACAGTTCGCCGTCGACCATCTCGAGTTCGTTGAGCCGGGCCAGCGGCTGGCCCTGGTAGGTGACCGTCAGGTTGCCGGTTTCGGCGAAGGTCCGCGGATCGAGGAAACGCAGCGTCGCGCTGCCGTCGCTCATGATCAGGCGCTTGCCGTCATGGGTGATCCCCCAGCCCTCGCCGGTGTAACTGAAGGTGCGTTGCGGCTTAAACGTGTCGAGGTCGTAGACGAACCCGGTCTGCGCTTGCCAGGTGATCTGGATCAGGCGGTCGTTCCAGTCGGTCAGGCCTTCGGCGAAATACTTCGCGTCGACATCGTGCTGACGCACGACCTTGCCGGTTTCGAGTTCGACCTTGCGCACGCTCGAGCGTCCGTTGAGGCCCGTGCTCTCGTACAGATGGCCGTCGCGGAAGACGAGGCCCTGGGTGAAGGCTCCGCGATCGTGCGGAAACACGTTGACGACGACATGCCCGATGCGGGTTGGCGGACGCGCGGCCTCGCTCATCAGCGGCGCATCGAGCGCGACTGCCGGGGCGATGGCGCCGAGCGCGGCGCAGATCGCCAGCACACGCCTGGCCGCTGGATGCGGGCGGGATTTCATGGAGGGGATTGCCCGCACGCGCCGAAAGCGGCGCGCAAGCGCTGCAGCCTGCGCGCCAGCGACTTCACTTGCTCTTCTTCTTCAGATCCTTCGCCGCGCGCTTTTCCTTCAGCGTCTTCTCCGGTTTCTTCTTCGTCGACTTCTTCTGGTCCATGCCCTTGCTCATGATCGTCACTCGCTGTAGCCGTCATCGGGGACAGGGCCGGCACGCCGGATGACGGTGCGGCGTGCGGCGCGGATTCAGGGGCGAAGCATAGCGCCGCCGAACCGGAATGCCAGCAACCGGTCGCGGTCGCGCGCGCCGGTGCCTGCGGGTCAGCGTGGTTTGCGCGGCCCGGGCGCCGAGTGCCGGCCGTGGGCCGCATCGACCTCGTCGATCCAGCCGGCGCGCGCATCGATGAATGCATCGGCATAGGGCACGTAAGGCTTGATGTCGAGGATCGGCGTGCCGTCGAGGAGGTCGATCCCGCGCACGCGCAGCGCAGCCGGTTCGACCGCGACGAGTCTGACCGCCGACAGGCCGATCGCGTTCGGCCGATGCGGCGAGCGCGTCGCCAGCACGCTGCGTTTCGGCCCGCCGCGCGGTGGGCGCACTTCGGCCTTCCAGCCTTCGCTGCGGTCGAACGCGAAGACGAGCCAGATGCGGTCGAAGCCGGCCAGGTCGCGAAACGCGACCGCCGGGAACCCCGGCACGAATTCGATCATCGCGTCGGCCGCGTCACCACTCTCGGTGCCCTGCACGACGGTCGACTGGTGCGGGGCATCGATGCGCTTCGCATACGGCGACCGCACGACAGCGATGGGCTGGAACTCGAGCGGCGCAGCTGTCGACATGCAGGCAAGCATATCGCCTGCGGCAGCGTCGCGGCATGCACTCGCTGCCGCGACCGGACGCCACGCGTCATCGCCCGCCGGGCCAGCCAGGGGTCAGGTCGAACGCGACCGAGCAGGTCATGTCGGTTTCGTCGTAGCCCTCGCCGCGCGCTTCCGAGCCGAGCGTGCCGGCGATGCGCTTAGCCTCGTTCGCCTGCAAGGTCACCTTGCCGTTGCCGCCGTCGAGCCCGGTCAGCACGCCGTCGTCGGCGAGGTACATCAGGTTGACGATCGTCGTCATGTCGAGTTCGCCGGCGACATGCTGCATTTCGACCCAGCCGGCCTTCGTCGCCGCTTGTGCCTCGATGAAGTCGCCACGCGGACTGTCGAACGTGTTCTCGCCCGGCGCCGCGCCGCACTCCGCGCACGCGGCAGCCGCCTTGCGATCGATCGGCTTCACGGTCAGGTAGATCGTCGTCGTCACGACACCCTCGGCGTCGCGCGCGTCGACGAAGGCGAGGCCATCGCTGAACTCGAGGCGCTTGCCGTCGCGTTCGCAATGGCCCTTGACCGAGTCGGCGAGCGCCGGACCGGCGAGCAGTAACAGTGTCAGCAGGATTGCCGTACGCATGATCGTGGTCTCCGGGTCGGCAGGATCGCGCGGCACGCGCGATCGACAGCGACTTGAATATCATGCACGGCGAATGGCACGCGCACGGGACAGCCACGAGGCGCGGCGCCCGGACGCGGCTGGCCTGACAGCCGGCGCCTCAGGCGTCGGCAATGAAGCGCGCCGGATCGGCGATCTCGAGGGATCGCAGCAGCAGGCTCGCCTGGGTGCGCGTGCGCACGCCGAGGCGTTCGAACACCGCGCTCATGTGCGCCTTGACCGTGCGTTCCTGGATGTCGAGGCGATCGGCGATCTGCTTGTTCAGCAAACCGTCGGCGACGAGACCGAGCACGCGCAGTTGCTGCGGGCTCAACGAGGCGAGGCGCGCGGCGAGGCGTTCGTCCTCGGCATGCGAACGCTGCGCCTGCTCGTCGCCCTCGGGCAGTGGCGGCGGCGCCTCGCAGGCGAGCACGGCGCGCAGCATCGATTGCAGGTCGCCGAGCGCGCTGCGTTTCGGCACGAAGCCGGCCGCGCCGTAGGTCAGTGCACGGCGGATCACGGCCGGGTCGTCGTGCGCCGAAATCATCACGATCGCGACGGACGGGAATTCGGTGCGCAGGACCACGAGGCCCATGAGCCCGTGGCTGCCCGGCATGTGCAGGTCGAGGAGGACGAGGTCGGTGTCCGGCCGGGCGATCAGGGCCTGCCGCGCGGATTCGAAGCCATCCGCTTCCTCGACGACGGCGTCGTCGACGACGCTGCGCACGGCCTGGGCGAGGGCGAGCCGGAACAGCGGATGGTCGTCGGCGATCAGGATGCGCGTCATCGGCCGCACTGTAGCGTTTCCGGCGCAGCGCGGCGCGGTTTGCCCGTGCAACCAGGCCGGGCCGCGCCACGCAGGCCACCGGGCGCGCCTTGTGGATGTCATGCCGCGTGTGCAGACTGGATCGGAGTATCCCTGGGGTGTCGCGATGAAACCGATCCTGCATATTGCCCTGCTGGTTCCCGTCTTCGCCGTCGTCGCGGCGTGCGCGCGGGCCCCCGTCACTGTGGAGGGAACGGCGATGGCCGAGGACGAATTCGGCGAGATCCGCATGACCGAGCACCGCGTCGGCGACGACCTGCTCAGTGCCGGGCTCGGCCTCGCCGGTTTGCGCGGCGGCGTTCCGCCGTTCGCCGCTTCCGAACATCCGGGCACGGCCGAACTTCGCCGTCGTGCGATCCACGCGAGCTGGCGCGGCATCGCCGACCTGGGTCCGCTTGGCGGCTACGGGGAAATCTACGGGGCCGTGCCGGTCGTCACCGGCCGCGAATACACCGCCTTCGCTCGCCTGCCCGGCGCGAAGGCGCCGCATCGCGTGTTGGTCCAGGTCCCGGACCTGTTCGATCGCGAGCGGCGTTGCGTCGTCGTCACCGCTTCCTCGGGATCGCGCGGGATCTACGGTGCGATCGCGCTGGCCGGGGCCTGGGGATTGCCGCGCGGTTGCGCGGTGGCGTACACCGACAAGGGCGCCGGAAGTGGTTATTTCGATGTCGCCTCGAAAACCGGCGCGCGCCTCGACGGGACACGCGGCGAGGCGAACGGCACGTTCCTCGAATTCGAGCCGGCCCCGGGCACGGTGCCTGCGCCGGCCAACCAGGTGCTGGTCAAGCACGCGCATTCAGGCGACAACCCCGAGGCCGACTGGGGCCGCCATGTCCTGCAAGCGGCGCGGTTCGCCTTGCGCGTGCTCGACGAGGCCTATCCCGACGCAGCTCCTTTCACCGCGCAGAACACGCGCATCATCGCGACGGCCCTGTCGAACGGCGGCGGTGCGGTCTTGCGCGCCGCCGAGGACGACGCTGGCATGCTCGACGGCGTCGTCGCGGTCGAGCCCAACATCCAGGCGGGCGAGGGCGGTCGGGCCTTGTACGACTACGTGACCGAGGCGGCATTGCTGGCGCCATGTGCGCTGCTCGATGCGCGTTTCGACGACGTTCCGTTCGCGCGGACTGCAGGAGCCGCACCGCCCGCGTGGCGCGCGCGCTGCAATGCGCTGCATGCCAGCGGATACCTGCAGGGCGCCGACGAAGCGCAACGGGTGCGCGAAGCCCACGATCGCCTGCGCGGGACCGGCTGGACCGATGCGGCGATCCGCAGTGCCGCTGCCAGCAGTGCGCTCGATCTCTGGCGTTCGATCGCGGTGACCTATGCCGCGGCCTACGCGCGGACCGGCAGCGGCCCGATGCCGTGCGGTTATGGTTTTGCGGCATTCGATGCCGGCGGACGTATGCATGCGCCGACTCGGTCGGAACGCGCGGCATGGTGGTCCGAAGCGACCGGCATTCCGCCCGGTGCGGCGGTCGGCATCGTCGACACGATGGCCCAGGGTGACGATCCCGCACTGCCGGGCCTGCTCTGCCTGAGTCAGTTGTGGAGCGAATCGGGGACTCTGGCGGCGCGTCTCGCGGACGGCGTTGCCGCGACGCGCGCCACGCTGCCGCGTGCGGACCTGCCGATCGTCATCGTGCACGGCATCGAGGATGGCCTCGTGCCGATCGCGTTCACGGCCGATCCGTACGTCCGCTGGCTCCAGGCGAACGGACGCACGCCGACCTACTGGCGGGTCGGCCATGCCCAGCATTTCGATGCTTTCCTCGCGTTTCCAGGATTCGGCGATCGCTACGTGCCGCTGCTGCCGTATGCGTATGCCGCACTCGATCACCTGTGGGCGCACCTCGCGACCGGCAGCGCGATGCCGCCGGGTCGCGACATCGCGACGACTCCGCGCGGCAACGACGTGCTCGGTGCGGCGCAACTCGGGGAAATTCCCGGCGATTGAGCCGTCCGGCGTTCGACGGCCGCGCATGCGAGGACACCGGCTTGCGTGGCCGGCTCGCTGCAATGCAGGCACCGTACTATCATCCGGACAAGCGACGCTGACGTCGCGTCCACCCGTTTCGGAGATTCCGGCATGAGCGACACGATGGACTTCGCCCAATGGGCACGCAACTGGGAAGCCATGTCGCGCGAGTTCCTGGCGAAGATGCCGGCTTCCGCACCGGCGTCGTCGCAAAGGACGGGTCCGTTCACGGGCCAGGGTGCGCAATCGGACCTGATCGAGCGCGTGCTCGCCGGCGCGCAGGGTTATCTCGGCATGCTGCAGGGAATGGCCGCAGCCGCGGGCGTCCCGGGTGGCATGCCGACGGCGCCGTGGTCCGACGCGTTCAACAGCAGTTTCGGTACGGCCCCTGCTTCACCGTCGTGGTTCAACAACCCGATCAGCGATGCGATGCGCAATTTCGGTGGCCACGGCGCGCAGGGCTTCGAGCAGATGATGCAGCGGTTCGGTTCGGCCGCCGCGCCGATTGTCGGCAATGCGAAGGAAATGCTGTCGTTGCCGGCATTCGGCCACTTGCGCGAGCACCAGGAGAACGCGCAGAAGGCAGCCAAGGCGATGATCGAGTACCAGGAGCAGATGGCGCGCTACAACCGCATCATGCTCGTAGTCGCCGAAAAGGCTTTCGCGCGGTTCCAGCTCAAGCTCGCCGAGCGCGAGGAACCGGGCCGACAGGTCGATTCGGTGCGCGGGATCTACGACCTGTGGATCGATGCAGCCGAAGAAGCCTACGCCGAGATCGCGCTGTCGCAAGAATTCCGCGACATCTACGGCGCGCTCGTCAATGCGCAGATGCGCGTGCGCGAGAACGTCCAGCGTGAAGTCGAGCGGGTCAGCAGCGACCTCGGCGTGCCGACCCGCAGCGAAATCGACAGTATCGGCAAGCGCCTGCAGGAATTGCGTCGCGCATTCCGCGAGGAACGGGAAGCAGGCATGGAGCAACTCGCGGCCGAAGTCGCAAGCCTGCGTGCGCAGCTTGCCGCGCTGGCGAAGTCGGGGGCGGTCGAGCCAGCCTCGAATGTCGTTCCGTTCGGCAGGCCGATGAAGAAGGCTGCGCCGGCGACCGCGAAGACGCGCGCCAAGCGCGCCGCGAAAACCAGGGCGAAATCGGTCCGCCAGGTCGTCCGCGCGGCGAGCAAGGCCACCCCGCCGGCGGGGAAGCGGGCACCCGTGAAGGCGAAAGCGCGGGCGGACCGCGCCGCGCCGGCATCGACGGCCGGCGCAGCGAACAAGGGTTTCGCCGCCCAGATCGCCCGTTTCGCACGCGAGAGCGCCGACGCGGCATCGTCCAGGAAGAAATCGCGAAAATCCGGCAAGCGCTGAGGAGTAGTCCATGGGTCCGATCCGCATCGAGCCGGCAAAGCTGTTCGACGAGGCTCAGAAGTTCCGCAACAAGCTCGTCGCAGGCATGAGCGTGCTGCGCCAGCTCGACGACGTCGAGTTCGGGGTCACCGCGAAGGACGAGGTCTATCGCGAGGACAAGCTCGTCGTGTACCGCTACCGCGGCGAGCGCAAGCCGACCGCGAAGGTGCCGACGCTGATCGTCTACGCGCTCGTCAACCGCCCGTACATGGTCGACCTGCAGGAAGACAAGTCGCTCGTGCGCAACCTGCTCGCCCAGGGCGAGGACGTCTACCTCGTCGACTGGGGCTATCCGGACGGCGCCGACCGCTGGCTCACGCTCGACGATTACATCAATGGCTATCTGCGCCGCAGCGTCGACGCGGTCGCGCGCGATGCGGGCGTGAAGAAGATCAACATCCTCGGCATCTGCCAGGGTGGTGCGTTCTCGCTGTGTTTCAGCTCGATCTATCCCGACAAGGTCAAGAACCTCATCACGATGGTCACGCCGGTGGATTTCCACACGCCGGACAACATGCTGTCGAACTGGACCCGCACGATGGATGCCGACCTGTTCGTCGACACGATCGGCAACGTCCCGTCGGACCTCATGAACATGTGCTACCTCATGCTGAAGCCGATGCGCCTGTTACAGCAGAAGTACGTCGGCATGGTCGACATCCTCGATGACAAGCAGGAACTCGAGAACTTCCTGCGCATGGAGAAGTGGATCTTCGATTCACCGGACCAGGCCGGCGAGGCGTTCCGCCAGTTCATGCGCGATTTCTACCAGGGCAACAAGCTCGTCAAGGGCGGCTTGAAGATCGGCAGCAAGGATGTCGACCTCAGGAACATCCGCATGCCGGTTCTCAACATCTTCGCCGAGCAGGACCACCTCGTGCCGCCGGCGGCATCGCGTGCGCTCGAACACGCGGTCGGCAGCAGCGACTACACGCAGATCGCATTCAAGGGTGGCCACATCGGAATCTATGTTTCCGGTCGCGCCCAGCGCGAGGTGCCGCCGGCGATCCACGAATGGCTGGCAGCGCGCAGCTGACCGCGGCGAGGCGGCGCGCCGGCTGATCCGGCGGGTCGCCGTCGCGTGCTGCGGGTGGCCCGCGGCTTCGACGTATCCGCGACATGACGGCAGGCTAAGATGCGCGGATTCCGCCATCGGTCCTTGCCAATGAACGAAGTCCTGTTCAACGTCCACGCCATCGGCGTGACGCCGTGGAAGCTCGTCGGCTACCTCGGCGTGCTGCTGTTCACGAGCCGCTGGTTCGTCCAGCTCTATGCGACGCGCAAGCTCGGGCGCGTGCACATGCCGGTCGCGTTCTGGTGGCTCTCGGTCGCCGGCAGCCTGCTGCTGGTCAGCTATTTCACGTTCGGGAAGAACGATTCGGTCGGTGTGCTCTCGAACCTGTTCCCGGCCTTTGTCGCGATCTACAACCTCGTGGTCGACCTGCGCCACCGGCGCGGCCAGGCACCGGTCTGAGCCTCGCGCGGCGCGCTCATTCCGGGTCGTAGTCGAGGATCGGCGCGAGCCAGCGCTCGGCCTCGGTACACGTCCAGCCCTTGCGCTTCGCGTAATCGTCGACCTGCTCGCGGGTGACCCGGCCGACGACGAAATACTGACTGCGAGGATGGGCGAAATACCAGCCCGAGACCGCCGCGGTTGGCAGCATCGCAAAGCTCTCGGTGATCGTCATGCCCGCGTTCGCGGTCGCGTCGAGCAGGCGGAACAGGGTCGCCTTCTCGGTATGGTCCGGGCAGGCCGGGTAACCGGGCGCCGGCCGGATGCCGCGATACTTCTCGTCGATCCGCGCCTCGTTGTCGAGGGCCTCGTCGCGCGCATAACCCCAGTGCTCGCGTCGCACGCGTTCGTGCAGGCATTCGGCGAATGCTTCGGCGAGGCGGTCGGCGAGCGCCTTGAGCATGATCGCCGAATAGTCGTCGTGGTCGCGCTCGAATCGTGCGACATGTTCGTCGATGCCGATGCCGGCCGTGACCGCGAACGCTCCGATCCAGTCCTCGACTCCGGCTTCCTTCGGCGCGATGAAATCGGCGAGGCAGAAATCGGGGCGCTCGACCGGCTTTTCGGCCTGCTGGCGCAGGAAATGCAGCGTCGCGATGCGTTCGCCCGAGCCATCCGCTGCATGCACTTCGACGTCGTCGCCGACCGCCTGTGCCGGCCACAGTCCGATCACGCCGCGTGCCTTCAGCCAGCCTTCGTCGACGATGCGCGCGAGCATTGCCTGCGCATCGCCGAACAGGTCGCGTGCCTGCGCGCCGACGACCGCATCGTCGAGGATTGCCGGGAAGCGCCCGGCAAGTTCCCAGGCGTTGAAGAACGGGGTCCAGTCGAGGTACGGGACCAGGTCGGCGAGCGGAAAGTCGTCGAACACGCTGATCCCGGGCCGGTTCGGCGCCGGCGCGTGCTCGTTCGCCCAGTCGCCGCTGAAGCGCTGTTCGCGTGCCCGGGCCAGGCCCGCGAGCTTCTTTGCATTGCCGCGATCCTTGTGGCGGGCGCGGATGTCGGCGTATTCGGCGCGGATCCTCGCCATGAAGCCGTCGACGAGATCCTTCGAGATCAGCGACTGGACGACGCCGACCGCGCGCGAGGCATCCTTGATCCAGACCGTCGGCGATGCGTAATGCGGATCGATCTTCAGCGCAGTGTGCGCGCGCGAGGTCGTTGCGCCGCCGATCAGCAGCGGCAGGCTGAAATCCTGGCGCTGCATCTCGCGGGCGACGTGGGCCATTTCCTCGAGCGAAGGCGTGATCAGCCCGGACAGGCCGATCATGTCGGCACGCTCGGCACGGGCGACGTCGAGGATGCGCTGCGCCGGCACCATGACGCCGAGGTCGACGACCTCGAAATTGTTGCAGCGGAGGACGACGGCAACGATGTTCTTGCCGATGTCATGGACATCGCCCTTGACGGTGGCGATGACGATCTTTCCGTTCGACTTGCCGGCATCGCCGGTGCGCAGTTTCTCCGCTTCGATGTACGGCAGGAGCCAGGCCACCGCCTTCTTCATCACGCGCGCGGACTTCACGACCTGGGGCAGGAACATCTTGCCGGCCCCGAACAGGTCGCCGACGATGTTCATGCCGTCCATCAGCGGCCCCTCGATGACGTCGAGCGGCCGCTTCGCGTGCAGGCGCGCTTCTTCGGTGTCGCCATCGACATGGGCATCGATGCCGTGCACGAGCGCGTGCGCGAGCCGTTTCCCGACCGGCAGTCCGCGCCACTGCTCGTCGCGGTTGCCGGCTCCGCCCTCGCGTGCGCCACCCTTGTGGCGAGCGGCGATCTCGAGCAGGCGCTCGGTCGCGTCGCGGCGCCGGTTGAGGACGACGTCCTCGACGCGCTCGCGCAGCTCCGGATCGAGGTCGTCGACGATCGGCAGCGCGCCCGCGTTGACGATGCCGATGTCCATGCCGGCAGCGATCGCGTGCTGGAGGAAGACCGCATGGATCGCCGCGCGCACCGGCTCGTTGCCGCGGAACGAGAACGACACGTTCGAGACGCCGCCCGAGACGTGGCAGTGCGGCAGCGTGCGGCGGATGATCCGGGTCGCCTCGATGAAGTCGACCGCGTAGTTGTCGTGTTCCTCGATCCCGGTCGCGATCGCGAAGATGTTCGGGTCGAAGACGATGTCCTCGGGCGGGAATCCGACTTCGTCGACGAGGATGCGGTAGGCGCGCGTGCAGATCGCGACCTTGCGCGCGCAGGTATCGGCCTGGCCATCCTCGTCGAAAGCCATGACGACCGCGGCGGCGCCGTAGCGCAGCACCTTGCGCGCGTGCTCGATGAATGCGGCTTCGCCCTCCTTGAGCGAGATCGAATTGACCACGCCCTTGCCCTGCAGGCATTTCAGGCCGGCTTCGATGACGCTCCACTTCGAGGAGTCGACCATGACCGGAATGCGCGCGATGTCGGGTTCGGAAGCGATCAGGTTGAGGAAGCGCGTCATCGCCGCTTCCGAATCGATCAGGCCCTCGTCCATGTTGACGTCGAGGATCTGCGCGCCGTTCTCGACCTGCTGGCGCGCGACCTCGACGGCTTCGGCGTAGCGGTCTTCCTTGATCAGCTTGCGGAACTGCGCGCTGCCGGTGACGTTCGTGCGCTCGCCGACATTGATGAAGTTGAGCTCGGGGGTGACCACCAGCGGCTCGAGGCCCGACAGGCGCATGTATCGCGCGGATCCATTCATGCCGCGCGTCCGATCGCCGCCGATGGCAGCCTTCGCGGGGCGAGCCCGTGCATCGCCTCGGCGATCGCCTCGATGTGGGCAGGAGTCGTCCCGCAGCAGCCGCCGACCAGGTTGAGCAGGCCCGAGGTCGCGAATTCGCGCAAGGTCGCCGCCGTTTCGGCCGGGGTCTCGTCGTACTCGCCGAACGCGTTCGGCAGGCCCGCATTGGGGTGGGCGCTGACATGGCACCCGGCGACCCGGGCCAGCGTTTCGATGTGCTCGCGCAGGTCCTTTGCGCCGAGCGCGCAGTTGAAGCCGATCGACAGCGGCCGCGCGTGCGTCATCGAGGCATGGAACGCTTCGGCAGTCTGCCCGGACAGCGTGCGCCCGGAACGGTCGGTGATCGTGCCCGAGATCATGATCGGCAACCGACCCCCGCGCGCGTCGAACACCTCCTCGATCGCGAACAGGGCCGCCTTCGCATTCAGGGTGTCGAAGATCGTTTCGACCATCAGCGTGTCGGCACCGCCATCGATGAGTCCCTCGACCGCTTCGCGGTAGGTCGCGCGCAGCGCGTCGAAACTCGTGTTGCGGAATCCCGGATCGTTGACGTCCGGGCTGATCGAGGCAGTCCGGCTGGTCGGGCCGAGCACGCCGATCACGAAACGCGGCCGCCCCGGATCCCTCGCCTCGATCGCATCGCAGCAGGCGCGCGCGATGCGTGCACCTGCGCGATTGAGTTCGCGGACGATGTGCTCGAGGTGGTAGTCCGCCTGGCTGATCGCGGTCGCATTGAACGTGTTCGTCTCGACCAGGTCGGCGCCGGCCTCGAGGTAGGCCGAATGCACCTCGGCGATGAGGTCTGGGCGGGTCAGCGAGAGCAGGTCGTTGTTGCCCTTGAGGTCGTGGCTGCAGGCACCCGCGTGGGCGTGGTTCGCGTCGTGGCCCGCGGCGAAGCGCTCGCCGCGATAGTCGGTTTCGTCGAGCCTGCGGCCCTGGATCATCGTCCCCATCGCGCCGTCGATGATCAGGATGCGGCGGGCGAGTGCGTCGTCGAGGGCGGCGACACGATCGGCGCGCAGCCAGGGCAGGGAATGCAGGGTCATGGTTTGCGGGCCAGCAGCGAGAGCACTTCGAAATGGGGCGCCTTGCCTTCGCGCGTGATGCGTTCGCAGGCGATGACCTCGAGTCCGGCATCGCCGGCGAAGGCGCGCAATTCGTCGGGCTTGAAGCCGAGGTTGCGATGATCGAACGGCTCGACCGCGGTGCGATGGGCGTGCCGGGCGAGGGTCGCGGCGAGCAGGCGTCCACCCGCGCGCAGCACGCGCGCGGCCTCGGCGATCACGAGCGCCGGACGCTCGCTGAAGGTCAGTGCGTGCATGAGCAGGACGAGGTCGAAGCGGCGCTTGCCGAGGGCAAGGGCATGCATGTCGCCGTGCACGACCTCGACGTTGGTGAAAGGCCTGAGTCGTTCCTGCGCGGCACTGACGACGCGTGGACTCGCATCGACGCAGACGATCGATCGGGCCGAGGGCGCGAGCAGTTCGGCGAGGACGCCGTCGCCGGAGGCGATGTCGAGGACATCACCTGGATCGACGAGCCGGGTCATCGAGCGCGCAAGCGTCTCCCAGGTCCGGCCCGGCGAATAGTGTCGCTCCATGTCGCCCGCGACCGTGTCGGCCCAGCCTTCGGCGCGTGCGCGCTTCTGCAGGATCGCCGGCATGCGCCGCTCGTCATCGCGCAGCAGGGCATCGTCGACGCTTTCCTTGAGCGCGCGCAACAGGGCGCTTTCGCGCGGGTCGAGTTCGCCGTTGAAGCGGTAGTAGGACGACACCCCGGCGCGCCGGTCGCGCACGAGGTCGGCTTCCTTGAGCTTGGCCAGATGGGTCGAGACGCGCGGCTGGGCGAGACGCAATACCGCCGAGAGCTCGGCGACGGTCAGTTCCTCGCGCTCGAGCAGGGCCAGCAGGCGCACGCGGGTCGGATCGGACAGCAGGCGCAGCAGCGCCGAGGTGGCAGCCAGATCCACGTTTTATCCTTTCATCCAGATTGAAAGATGGATGGAGCCTAGCGAGGTCGGCAGGCGCCGTCAACGAGGCGGCACGGAGCGCTCGTGTAAAATCGCGATCCAGACATGCCACAGGACTGCCGATGGATTTCCGACTCAGCGACGACCAGCGCTCGATCCAGGCCATTGCGCGCGACTTCGCACAGAAGCGCATCGCGCCGATGGCGGCCGAACTCGACCGCCTCGGCGAGTTCCCGCTCGACAACATCCGCGAGATGGGCCAGCTCGGCCTGATGGGCATCGAGGTGCCGGTCGAGTACGGCGGGGCCGGCCTCGACCCGGTCGCCTATGCGCTCGCGATGATCGAGATCGGCGCAGCCGACACCGCGCATTCGACGATCATGTCGGTCAACAATTCGCTCTACTGCAACGGCATCCTCAAGTACGGCAACGAGGAGCAGAAGCAGAAGTACGTGCGCGCGATCGCGACCGGCGAGCACATCGGCGCGTACGCACTGACCGAGCCGCAGTCCGGTTCGGACGCCTCGGCCATGCACACGCGGGCGACCCGCAACGCCGCCGGCGACTGGGTCATCAACGGCAAGAAGAGCTGGATCACTTCGGGCCCGGTCGCCAGGTACATCGTCCTGTTCGCGATCACGACGCCGGGCATCGGCGCGAAGGGCATTTCGGCCTTCATCGTCGACACCTCGCGCGAGGGCTTCCATGCCGGCAAGACCGAGCCGAAGCTCGGCATCCGCGCATCGGCGACCTGCGAGATCGAGTTCCGCGACTATGTCTGCCCGGCGGCCGACCTGCTCGGCCAGGAAGGCAAGGGCTTCGGCATCGCGATGGGCGTGCTCGATGCCGGTCGCATCGGCATCGCCTCCCAGGCGGTCGGCCTGTCGCGCGCGGCCTACGAGGCGAGCCTCGACTACGCACGCGAGCGCAAGGCATTCGGCCAGGCGATCGGCTCATTCCAGATGATCCAGGCGAAAATCGCCGACATGAAGTGCAAGCTCGATGCGGCGACCCTGCTGACCCTGCGCGCGGCATTCGCCAAGGGCGAGGCCGAAGCGAACGGCGGGCGCTTCAGCACCGAGGCCTCGGTCGCCAAGCTGTTCGCCTCGGAAGCGGCGATGTGGATCACGCACGCGGCCGTGCAGATCCACGGCGGCATGGGCTACTCGAAGGAAATGCCGCTCGAGCGCTATTTCCGCGACGCCAAGATCACCGAGATCTACGAAGGCACGAGCGAGATCCAGCGCCTCGTCATTGCCCGCAACGAGACCGGCCTGCGCTGAGCGCGGCCCGCACGCCGGAACGCGCGGGCGACCGCGGCAACGTCTCCGGCGCGGTCAGTCGGCGAGCCGGACCTGGTCGCGGCCCGCGTGCTTGGCCGCGTACAGGGCGCGGTCGGCATTGCGCAGCAGTTCGGCCGGCGTCGAGCCATGCGCCGGCAGTGTCGCCACCCCGATCGATACGCTGACCGGGCCGAGCGTCTGCCGGCGGTGCTGCAGGTCGAGCGTGCCGACCGCGACGCGGATCTGTTCGGCGCGCGCGAGCGCCTGTTCGGCATCGGTTTCCTGCAGCACGATCGTGAATTCCTCGCCGCCGTAACGGCAGGCGACATCCTCGTTGCGCACCGTGCGCGCGAGCAGGGCACCGAACTGGGCCAGCAGGGCGTCGCCGGCATCGTGGCCATGGCGATCGTTGAAGCGCTTGAAATGGTCGACATCGAGCATCAGCACGCTGAGCGGCTGGTCGCGCCGGATCGCGCGCTGGATCTCGCGTTCGAGCGAGACCTCGAGGTAGCGCCGGTTGAACAGTCCTGTCAGCGGATCGCGCAGCGACTGCGTGCGCAGGGTTTCCTGCAGCTTTAGGTTGGCCAGCGCCATCGAGACCTGTTCGCCGGCGGCGAGCGCGACGGCACGCGATTCCTGGCTGATTGCCGCGCCCGCCGCAAGCGTCATGATCCCGAGGATTTCACCCTGGGCGACGAGCGGAACGCACAGGTGGGCGACTTGGTCGGTCTGCCCTGGCGCGTCATGGATGTGTGAGCAGCGGAACGCGGGCAGGGTGCCGGCCGGCGGATACGCCTGGCCGCGACGCAAGGCCCAGCAGTCGTCGGGACCGAACACCTTCTCGCTGGCAACCGCGGCGTCGCCCCAATCGGCGACCGCTTCGACGAGGTTCTGCGAGGCATTGACGAGGCTGACCGAGCCGGCCTCGCCGGGAAGCAGGCGCGGCAGGGTCACGCGCAGGCCCATGATCGCCTCGTCGAGGCTGCGGCAACCCTGCAGCATCTCGCCGAGCTCGGACAACTGGCGCAGCGTGTGGCCGAGTCGCTGCGATTCCTCGAGGCTCGTGGCGAGTCCGGCGTTGGACCGCCGGGCGTCCAGTTCACTGCCGAGCCGGCGACGCTGCTCGCGGATCACGACGACCAGCGCGATGGCGAGAATCGCGATGCAGAAGATGATCGCGCCGATCGTCAGTCCGCGCGTCAGCGCAGACTTGCCGGCGGTCCGCGCCTGGCGCTCGCTCAGCAGGGCGGCCTCGTGGAGGATCATCTCCTGGCCGAGCACTTCGATGTCGCGGTCCTCGCTGCGCGAGCGGCGCAGTTGCACGGAATCACGCGCGGCGACGATGCCCTGTTCGTGGAAGATCTGCAGGATCTCCTCCATCGAGTTCTGGCGCCGCGCGAGCAGGGCGCCGAGTTCGGCGACCTTGGCCGATTGCGCGGGATTGCCTGAGACCAGTGCGCCGAGCCGGACGTGCTGGTTGGCGATCCGCGGCAGGCCGGCGTGGTAATCGGCGAGGCGCTGGTTGTCGCCCGAGATGATGTAGGCGCGCTGGCTCGCTTCGACATCGCGCAGGGCGGCGAGCGTCGACGTGATCGCCTGCTTGACCTCGAACGTGTGCGCGACCCAGTCACTCGCCTCGACGAACTCGCCGACCACGCGATAGACCTGGACGGCGACGGCCGACAGCACGATCACGACGGCGAGGAACAGGGCGGTCACGCGGTGGCCGAAGCGCGAACCGAGGATCGGATGCACGCGCAACGGCGCGGCGGCGGGGATCTGGCTGGACATCGTCTACGGCGAATCAATCAGGGGTGCGCTGGATATGCAGCAGTCATGCCATTTCATCGAGGCGCGTCGCGGCGGTCGTGCGGCCGGTACGCACTGGCCGCGCGACCGTGGGCGTCGCGTGTGCTACGCGTTTCCCATCGGAATTTACTCTTAATATCATATTGTTACGATACCTGTTTAAGGTAACACGCGACTTAACGGCGCGCGTGCTGTCGCTGCGCGGACGCGACCGGAGTAGCCCGGCGCGGTGCGCCAGCCCCCGGACCGTGCCGGCCGTTGCCGCCGACCGCGTGCAATGTCAGGAATTGCCGGCGCCCGACGCGAACCGGCGCTGCCCGCCTGCGCACGATTCAGCGCAGATAGGCGCCGGCCAGCGTGTTGAGGTGCAGGCGTTCGGCGTCGCGCAGGAACGGGGCAACGAGCATCATGACCTGGTGGATGCCGCGCCCGATGTCGATCGGGTCGCTGCCCTGGCGGCCGTTGCGGACCGAGTCGAAATTGAGCCAGAACGTCGCCACGAGGACGATGTTGTCGGCGGTCGCGCGGATTTCATCGGCGCTCGCGCGCAGGATTCCGGCCGCGGCGAGGCCGCGCATGACCGCGGCGGCATTCTCCGAGGCACGCTTGAGGATGCGCGAGAAGTGCATGCGCAACTTGCGGTTGCGCGAGAGGATGTCGACGAGGTCGCGATAGACGAACCGGTAGTCCCACATGCATTCGAAGACGACGTGCAACTGGAGCCAGATGTCCTCGAGGTTCGGCAGGCGGTCGTCGGGCGGGACGAGTGCGTCGTCGATCCGCTGTTCGTAGCGTGCGAACAGCTGGCCGATGATGTCGTCCTTGTTGCGGTAGTGGTAGTAGAGGTTGCCCGGGCTGATGCCGAGTTCATCGGCGATGTGATTCGTCGTGACATTCGGCTCGCCCTGCGCGTTGAACATCGCGAGGGCGGTTTCGAGGATGCGCTCGCGGGTCTGGCGCGCCATCGGCGGTTGCCGCCCGTGCGCGCGCGTCAGCCGCGCAGCTTGTCGACGAGATCGACGTACTTCTGCATCGCCTCGTCGGGCTTGGTGCCCTTGAGCTTGGCCCACGCCTCGTACTTGGCGGTGCCGACGAAGTCGAAGAAACCGGGCTTCGGTCCCGAGACGTCGCCTTCCGCGCCCTGCTTGTACAGCGCGTACAACTTGAGCAGCGTGTCGTTGTCGGGCCGTTCCGAAAGCAGCTTGATGTCCGCGGCGGCTTTCTCGAAGCTCGATTTCAGGTTTGCCATGTGTCGTTACCTGTGCGGTGGCGCCCCCCGGCGCGCAGTTCTTCTATCACGCACTCCGGATACGGTCAACGCGAGCACGGCAGCGCATGGAAACGCCCTGCGCGGGCGACTATGCTGTGATCGAAGCGCTCGCGTGGCGTCCGGCGCGCGCCGGACGCGGCCAGATTCGACAACTGGGGAGAGAATGGAATGACGTACTTCGTGACCGGCGCGACCGGCTTCATCGGGCGCCATCTGCTGGCGAAGCTGCTGTTGCGCAAGGGCACGATCCATTGCCTCGTGCGCAAGGAGTCGATGGCGAAGTTCGATGAACTCGTCGAACGCCTCGGTGCCGACAAGGGACGCCTGGTCGCGGTCGCCGGCGACCTTTCCAAGCCGCGCCTCGGGGTCGCTCCGGCCACGCTGAAGAAGATCGGCAAGGTCGCCCACTTCTTCCATCTCGCCGCACTCTACGATCTCTCCGCCGACGAGCAGAGCCAGGTTGCCGCGAACATCGACGGCACGCGCCATGCGTTGCAACTCGCCGAAGCGCTCGGCGCGGGCTGCTTCCACCACACGAGTTCGATCGCTGCGGCCGGGCTCTACCCAGGCGTGTTCCGCGAAGACATGTTTGCCGAGGCCGAGGGCCTCGACAATGCGTACTTCCGCACCAAGCACGAGTCCGAAGGCATCGTCCGCAGCGAATGCACGCGACCCTGGCGCATCTATCGGCCCGGCATCGTCATCGGCGACTCGACCACGGGAGAAATGGACAAGATCGACGGGCCCTACTACTTCTTCCGGATGATCAAGAAGATGCGCCAGCTGTTGCCGCCGTGGATGCCGACGGTCGGTCTCGAGGGCGGGCGCATCAACCTCGTTCCCGTCGACTGGGTCGCCGCCGCGATGGACCACATCGCCCACGTGCCGAAGCTCGACGGCCAATGCTTCCACCTGACCGATCCCGCGCCGCGGCGCATCGGCGAGGTGCTCAACATCTTCGCGCGCGCCGGGCATGCGCCGCAGATGACGATGCGGCTCGATGCACGCATGTTCGCCTTCGTGCCCGGGGCGGTCCGCCAGGCGCTGTCGAGCCTGCCGCCGGTGCGGCGAATGGTCGGGACGCTGCTGCGCGACTTCGGCATTCCGGCCGAGGTCCTCAAGTTCGTCAACTACCCGACCCGCTTCGATTCGCGCGAGACCGAGCGCGCGCTGCGCGGTTCGAAGATCAGGCTGCCGAAACTCGAGACCTATGCCTGGCGGCTCTGGGACTACTGGGAGCGCCATCTCGACCCGGACCTGTTCATCGACCACTCGCTGTCGGGCAAGGTCAAGCGCCGCGTCGTCGTCGTCACCGGCGGCTCGTCGGGGATCGGCAAGGCGGCGGCGCTGAAGCTCGCCGCGGCCGGCGCCAGGCTCGTCATCTGCGCGCGCGGCGAAGACGAGCTCGCGGCGACCAAGAAGGAGATCGAGGACGCCGGCGGCACCTGCCACACCTACGTCGTCGACCTCGCCGACCTCGCGTCGTGCGATGCCTTCGTCAAGCAGGTCGTCGACGAGCACGGCGGAGTCGACATCCTCGTCAACAACGCCGGCCGTTCGATCCGCCGCGCGATCGCTTCGAGCTACGACCGCTTCCATGATTTCGAGCGCACGATGCAACTGAACTATTTCGGCTCGCTTCGGCTGATCATGGGCTTCCTTCCGAAGATGACCGAGCGCCATCGCGGCCACATCATCAACATCTCGTCGATCGGCGTGCTGACCAACGCACCGCGCTTCTCGGCCTACGTCGCCTCGAAGGCCGCGCTCGATGCATTCTCGCGCTGCGCCCAGGCCGAATACTCCGACCTCGGCATCAACTTCACGACGATCAACATGCCGCTCGTGAAGACGCCGATGATCGCGCCGACCAAGATGTACGATTCGGTACCCACGCTGTCGCCCGAGGAAGCGGCCGATCTCGTCGTCGAGGCGATCATCTCGCGTCCGGTCCGCGTCGCCACGCGGACCGGCGTCTTCGCCCAGTTGTTCTATGCGCTTGCACCGCGCGCCTACGAGATCGTCATGAACACGGCGTTCCGCCTGTTCCCCGATTCGCCGGCCGCCAAGGGCATCAAGGGCATGCGCGAGGAAGCCCAGGCCGGGCCGTCGACCGAACAGGTGGCGTTCGCCGCATTGATGCGCGGCGTGCATTGGTGAGCGGGAAGCGACGCGGACGCCGGTGATCCCGGCCGCGCGGGCCGATCGCCGCGAGCAGGTCTGCTGCGCGGCGACCGCAGGCGCGATTGCCTACTTCTTCCTGGCCTTCTTCGCGACCGGCTTCGCCGGCGCGGCCTTCTTCGCCGGTGCCTTCTTCGGCGCCGGCTTCCTCACCGCGCTGGCGCTGCGCCGGGCCTTCGCCTTGTCGAGCTGGGCCGATTCGAGTTCACGCGCGACATCGGCGAGTTCGTCCTTGACCCGCGCGACCGCACGGGTCGCCCCGGCCGTGCTCGGGGCGACGCGCGCACCGCTGCGGGCTGCCGGTTTCGCGTTGAGCTTGTGCACTTCGCGGGCAAGATCCTCGACCCGCGCGGTCAGCGCCTTCAGCTCCTGGCTGCCGGGCACGCCGAGGCGGCCGAGCGCGCGCGACACGCGGGATTCGAACACCTTCTCGAGCTTGTCCCAGGTTTCCTGGCTTCGCTCCTTGACCTGGCCGACCGCGTTCTCGACCGCATTGCGCGCCTCGTCGGCGCGCCCGCTGGTCAGCTTGCGCGTCTTCTGTTCGAGGGCCACGCCTTCGCGCACGAGTGCTTCGAACAGGCGCGTGCCTTCGTCCTGCGCCTTGGCGAACGCGCCGAGGCCGGCCAGCCAGATGTGCTGGGCCGACTCGACGATCGTCTTGCCGGCGGCGCGCGCGGGCTGCTTCGCGGCGCTGGACGCACCTTTCGATTTCAGTCTTGGCTTGTTCACTGGTCCCTCCTTCGATGAGCCGGACCTCGGGTCCGAATGGTTGTCAGCGTAGTCGACGTGGTTGGAGCAAGTATTCGATGGGGACCGCGCCCGGCGTCACGCCTGCCTGCCGCCATTCGGCTGCGCGCGTTTCGCACGCGCCTTGCGCGGCGCCTTGGCCGAGGCGGGACCGCGATCGAGGGCGAGATCGAGATCGTCGAGGGCGCGATGCAATCGGGAGGTCGCCTGGGTGCGTCGTGGCGGCTTGCCTTGCAGGCCCGCGATCAGGGTGCGCGTCCGGTCGGCGAGCACGTCGCTGCGCAGGCCGAGCCCGTGCCGGGCGAGCAACGGTGCGAGCACGCGGCGGCGCGCGCGCAGGTCGGCCCGCGTCTTCTGGTACGCGTGCTCGGCCAGGCGGCCGCGGTGGGCGAAGCTGAAGGCGTTCGTGAAGAACATCTCGGTGTCGTCGCCGTCGGGTTCGAACAGCAGCAGGTCGGCATGCGGATACATGCTCTCGTACTTCGGCATGCTGACGCTCATGCGCGACTGCAGCAAGGTCCTGAACATCTGCGAGAGGACCGCCGGCATGCCGCCTTCGACGAGACTGGCCGGCGATCCCTTGCCGTGCGCATGCGCGTGCGTCGCGTCGATCGGAACGAGCGGATTGATCGCGATGACGAGATCGGCACCCGCATCGAGGGCGACCGACGCATGCAGGGTGCGGCGCAGTGCGCCGTCGACGTAGTAGCGGCCGTCGATGCAGACCGGTGGATACAGGCCGGGCAGGGCGGCACTGGCTTCGATCGCACGCGAGATCGGCACGTCGTCGTGGCCTGGCGCGCCGAAGCGCACGGCCTGCCCGCTGTCGAGGTCGACCGCGATGATGTAGAGCTGGCGGGCGAGCGCGCGGAAATCATTGCTGCGCCCGTGGGTCGTGAACGCGTGGCGCAGGAAGCGTTCGATCGCCTCGTTGTCGAACAGGCCGGTCGGCAACATGCTGCCCATGCGCAGCAGGCTGTCGGAAACGCGCAGGTCGAACGGATGGCGGGCGATCTCGCCGAGCCAGTCGAGCAGCTTGCGCGGCGCGCCGGCGAGCCGGCGCAGGTACTCGAACAGCGCGGGGCGCACGAAGTCCTCGGGAGAAAACCGGAACTGGTCCGAATCGCCGGTGATGAACGCCCGGCACATCTCGGCCGTGTCGATCCGGTTGGCCAGCGCGGCCGCGACGAACGAGCCCGAACTCACCCCGACATAGACATCGAGCGCGTTGACGTCGAAGCCTTCGATCGACTCGTCGAGCGCGCGCAGGGCGCCGACCTCGTAGATGCCGCCGATCGGGCCTCCGCCGGCGACCGCGAGTCCGACGCGCGCGCGTTTGCGCGGCTTGACCGGCTGCGGTGCGGCGTAGACGGCCAGCATTGCTCAGCCGATGTGTTCGTCGAGGTGGCGGTTGATCTCGCGCTCGATGCTCGGCTTGAGCACGCCCATCAGGAAGCCGAGGTCGGCATACACATGGACTTCGTTCTTCTCGAGCGCAATATGCCCGTCGACGCCGCCGCGCGAGAACGCGAGCACGTTGCCCTCCCAGCTGCAGCTGACGTCGAACTCCTTCGAGATCTGCTTGGCCAGCTTGTCCACCGCCTTGCGCGCGTCCTTCAGCGGCAGGGCATGCTTGCGGCGGATGTCGATGCGCGCCATTCAGGTCTCCGGCAGGGGTGCGGCCGGCGACGGGTCGTCGCGCGGCGATCGCTATGATGCCCCAAGATGCGGGCGCGGATGAAGTGCGTGGCCGCGCCGAACCCGGGTTTTGCGCGCCGGACCCGGGGTGTCAGCCTGCGTGCATCCTGCTAGAGTGCGTTCACTTTCCAACACCGGTGCGCCGATGCGCCTGAGCTTTCCCAACGGTGAGCACGCCGACGTCATCGCCACGAGCGGGGTCGTCGGCATCGGCAGCGCGGAAGGCAACAGCATCGTCGTCAAGGCGGCAGGCGTACGTCCCGAGCATGCGCGGATCGTGCTCGACCAGCGCGGCGCGATCCTCGAAGTCGTCGACCCGCAGGCACGCACGCACGTCAATGCGCGCCCGGTGCTCGAAAAGGCCATCCTGCGCCTCGGCGACATCCTCAGCGTCGATGCGGTCGCGATCGTCCTCAAGGCGGACCACGACGACGTCATCGACACGCACGTGCCGCAGGACCGGCCGCCCGGCGTCCGCCCCGGCATCGCGAGCGTCGTCCTGCGTGGCGTGTCGGGCGCCCATTTCGGCAAGACGATCGCGGTCGGCGAGCAACTCGTGATCGGTCGCGGCGCGCATGGACTCGAACTCGACGAGCCCGGCATGGCCGATCGCCATGCCTCGATCGACGCGGTCGGCGACATGATCGTCCTGCGCGACCTCGGCTCGGCGTCGGGCACCTCGGTCAACGGGATCGGCGTACGCGATGCGGTCCTGCATCCGGGCGACCAGCTCGCGTTCGGACGCAACCGCTTCGTGCTCGAGGCGCCCGGCTTCCCGGCCCGCGGCCAGAAGGCGCCGACGCCGGCGAATTTCGCCCCGGCGATCACGCAGACGGTTCCGGCGATCCATTTCCCGGCCCCGCCGGTCGAAACGGAACGCAGCAGCAGCGTCTGGTGGCTGATCGCCGCCGCGGCGATCATCGGTCTCGGCATTGCCGGCCTGCTCTGGCTCGGCAGCCGCTGATTCAACCCGGCGAGTCCGCTCCGCGATGGTGTCCGCGCGGCGCGCGGGAATGCCGACGCCGCGCGAGCCAGGCCGGCACGCGCGCCAGCATCAGCACGATGAAGATCGCCGCGTAGACGACCGGTTCGAGCGCCGCGATAGTCTCGCCCCATTTGACCTGCCAGAGGAAATGCAGGACGCCGCCGAGCCCGGCCGCGTAGGCGAGCCGGTGCAGGGTCTGCCAGCGCCGGCCGAGGCGCCGGACCATTCCGCGCGTCGAAGTCAGCGCGAGCGGAACCATCAGCAGCCAGGCCAGGAACCCGGCCGTGATGAACGGTTTCTCGACGATCTCGGCGAAGACCTGCGACCAGAATCCGCCGAGGTCGACGACGAGATAGATCGCCATGTGCACGCTGGCGTAGAAGAACGCGAACAGGCCGAGCATGCGCCGGTAGCGGATCAGCGCACTCCAGCCGGTCAGGGCACGCAGCGGCGTGATCGCGAGCGTCGCGAGCAGCAGGCGCAGCGCCCAGATCCCGCTCGCGTGTTCGAGCCGCGCGACCGGATCAGGGCCGAGCGTGCCGCGCTGGATATCGAGCACGAGCAGGCCGAGCGGCAGCAGGGCCAGCGCGAACACGAACGGCTTGCTCGCCGCAACGCGGTCGAAGCTGCGCGGCATCAGAAGTTCTTGCGCAGGTCGAGGCCGGTGTACAGCGACGCGACCTGTTCCGCGTAGCCGTTGAACGGCAACGTGCGGATGCGGTTTCCGAGCAGGTTGAACCCGTCGCCCGCGATGCGCCGCTCGGTGGCCTGGCTCCAGCGCGGATGATCGACGTCAGGATTGACGTTCGAGTAGAAACCGTATTCGTTCGGTGCGGACCGGTTCCACGAAGTCGGTGGCTGCGTTTCGGTGAACTCGATGCGCACGATCGACTTGATGCTCTTGAAGCCGTACTTCCACGGCACGACGAGTCGCAGCGGCGCGCCGTTCTGGGCCGGCAAGGTGTGCCCGTACATGCCGGTCGCGAGGATCGTCAGCGGATGCACCGCCTCGTCGATGCGCAGGCCTTCGCGATACGGCCAATCGAGGACCGGGTAGCGCAGCCCGGGCATCTCGCGCGGCCGCTCGACCGTCGTGAAGGCCACGAACTTCGCCCGCGAGGTCGGCCTGAATCGCTTGAGTACGTCCCCGAGCGGAATGCCGAGCCAGGGAATCACCATCGACCACGCCTCGACACAACGCAGCCGGTAGATGCGTTCCTCGAGCGCGTGCGGCTCGAGCACGTCCTCGAGCGCGAACGTGCCGGTCACTTCGGCATGGCCGGCGATCTCGACCGTCCAGGGCTCAGGCTTGAAGCGGGTCGAATTGCGGGCCGGATCGGCCTTGTCGGTGCCGAACTCGTAATAGTTGTTGTACGTCGTCGCATCCCGAGGTTGCGTTTGCGGCTCTTGCGTGCTGAAGGTGCTGCGCGCGCCGACCGCAAGTGGCCGACCTGCCGGCTCGATTGCGGCCGGCGCGACATTGGCGGCCGCTTCCTCGCGGCTGCCGCACGCGGCGAGCACTAGCGGCGCGGCGAGCATTCCTTCCAGGAGTGCACGACGCCCGCGGTAGATCGGTTCCGGCGTGATTTCCGATGGCGCGATCGGGGGCGGAAGATTTCTGCGCATGGCGGCGGGTCCTCGGAGATTCGTGCGTGCGTGATGGCGCCACGGCGATGCGCCCAGCATACGCAGCTGCGATGGACCTGCGCCGGCGCCGATCGTTCGCTCGCTTGCGGCAATGCTGCGCAGCGGCATAATGCACGGCCGGCCCGTCGCCCGCGACCGCGGGCGCTTGCGCCGGGCCCGCGAAGGAATATCCCGTGACACGTGCGTTCAACTTCAGCGCCGGCCCGGCCGCGCTTCCCGAAGCGGTCCTGCGCCAGGCGCGCGACGAATTGCTCGAGTGGGGTGATGCGCGCGCGTCGGTCATGGAAATCAGCCATCGCGGCAAGGACTTCATGGCCCTGGCCGAGGAGTCCGAGCGCGACCTGCGGCGCCTGCTGGCGATCCCGGCCAACTACAAGGTGTTGTTCCTGCAGGGTGGGGCGACCCAGCACTTCGCCCAGATCCCGATGAACTTCGCGCGGCCCGGCGACGTCGCCGATTACCTCGTGACGGGCGCCTGGGGCGAGAAGGCCGTGCGCGAGGGTTCGCCGTACGTGCGCACGCGACTTGCCGCGAGTTCGCTCGACGCGAACTACACGCGGGTTCCGCCGCGCGCGCAGTGGGACCTCGATCCGGCGGCCGCGTATGTGCATTGCACGACGAACGAGACGATCCACGGCGTCGAATTCCAGGAGATTCCGGACGTCGGCGAGGTGCCGCTGTTCGCCGACATGTCCTCGGACATCCTTTCGCGGCCGCTCGAGGTGTCCCGCTTCGGCCTCATCTATGCCGGTGCGCAGAAGAACATCGGTACCTCGGGCCTCGTCATCATGATCGTGCGCGAGGACCTGCTTGCCCGTTGCCCACGCGACATCGCGAAGATCTTCAACTATGCCGAACATGCGGCGAACGGATCGCTGCTGAACACGCCGAACACGTTCGGCTGGTATCTCGCCGGACTCGTCTTCAAGTGGCTCGAGGCCGAAGGCGGGCTCGCCGCGATCGGCGCGCGCAATCGGGCCAAGGCCAAGCTGCTGTATGCGGCGATCGACGAGTCCGGTTTCTATGCGAATCCGGTCGAACCCGCTTCGCGGTCGCTGATGAACGTGCCGTTCACGCTGCCACGGCCCGAACTCGACGCGCTCTTCCTTGCCGAGTCGAGCGAAGCGGGCCTGCTCGCGCTGAAGGGCCACAAGCTCGTCGGCGGCATGCGCGCTTCGCTGTACAACGCGGTACCGCTCGCAGCAGTCGAGGCCCTCGTCGACTTCATGGCCGATTTTGCCCGCCGCCATGGCTGACCCGGCCCCGCGCGCCGCCCCGCACGACCATATCGATCGCACAGGTTCGCAACCATGACGAGTGACGAGCACGACAAGGCCGATCCGCCGCCCGCCCTCGCCGACGTGCGCACGCGCATCGACGGCATCGACCGCACGATCCAGGAACTGATCGCCGAGCGCGCACGCTACGCGCGCCAGGTCGGCCTCGCCAAGGGGCCGCTGGGTGCCGCCGTCGACTATTACCGGCCCGAACGCGAGGCCCAGGTCCTGCGCATGGTCGTCGACCGCAACCAGGGGCCACTCAGCGACGAAGTGCTCGTGCACGTGTTCCGCGAGATCATGTCGGCCTGCCTCGCGCAGCAGGAGCCGTTGAAGATCGGGTTCCTCGGACCCGAAGGAACCTTCAGCCAGCAGGCCGTGCTCAAGCATTTCGGTCGCTCGGCGCACGGCATGCCGATGGCGAGCATCGAGGAAGTCTTCCAGGAGGTCGAGAACGGCAATGCCGATTTCGGCGTCGTGCCGGTCGAGAACTCGGGGCAGGGCACGATCCAGATCACGCTCGACATGTTCCTGACCTCGAACGTGAAGATCTGCGGCGAAGTCGAGTTGCGCGTGCACCAGTTCCTGCTCTCGCGCAGCGGGCGCATCGAGGACATCGAGCGCATCTATTCGCATCCGCAGTCGTTCGCACAAACCCAGGCCTGGCTGCGCGGCAACCTGCCGAACGTCGAGAAGATTCCGGTCTCGAGCAATGCCGAGGGCGCGCGGCGCGCGCGCAATGCCGACGATGCGGCGGCGATCGCCGGCGAGGCCGCGGGGCATGTGTACGGCCTGCGCAAGGTCATCACCGGGCCGATCGAGGACAATGCCGACAACACGACGCGCTTCCTCGTGCTCGGCCGCCAGCTGTTTCCGGCATCGGGCCACGACCGCACGTCGGTCCTCGTCTTCATCAAGGACCAGCCCGGCGCGTTGTTCAACGTGCTGAGTCCGTTCGCGCGCCATGGCATCAGCATGAACCGCATCGAGTCGCGACCTTCGCACCAGGCGAAGTGGGAATACGCGTTCTTCATCGATCTCGCCGGCCATGTCGAGGACGCGCCGATGCAGAGGGCCCTGGCCGAGCTGGTCGAGTATTCGGCCCAGATCAAGGTCCTCGGTTCGTATCCGGTCGCCGTGCCGTGAGCTTTGACGCGGGCCTGCTCGCGAATGCGGCGACTGCCGCCTTGCGCGCCTACGATCCGGGTCACGACCTGCCGGCATTGCGCCTGCTGCATGCGGCCGATCTCGCCGAACTCGGCTCCAACGAGAACGCGCTCGGTCCGAGTCCGCTCGCGATCGCCGCGATGCGGGCCGCCCTCGATTCGGCGTACCGCTATCCGGACCCGAAGGGCGGGTCGCTGAAGCGTGCGCTCGCCGCGCATCTCGCGGTCGACGCGGAACGCATCGCACTCGGCAACGGATCGCATGAACTGCTCATGCTGCTCGCGCAGTGCTTCGCCGACCTGAACACGTCCGTCGTGTTCCCGGAGTTCGGCTTCGCCGTGTTCCCGATCGCGACCGCAGCGGCCGGAGCGCGACCGATCCGCGTTGCGGCATTCGGCCATGGACACGCGATGCGCTACGGTCACGATCTTGCGGCGATCGCGGCTGCGCTGCGCGACGACACGCGGATCGTCTACCTCGCCAATCCGAACAATCCGACCGGCAGCTGGTTTGCGTTGGCGGAACTGGAAAAACTGCTCGCGCGCGTTTCCCGATCGACGCTTGTCGTCGTCGACGAGGCGTATCACGAGTTCGTCGACGACGACGGGCCGGCCAGCGCACTGCTGCTCGCCGACCGCAATCCGAACCTTGTCGTCACGCGCACGTTCTCGAAGGCGTACGCGCTGGCGGGCTTGCGGATCGGCTATCTCGTGGCTGATCCGAGCGTGGTCGGCGTGCTCGAGCGCCTGCGCGAATCGTTCAACGTGAATGCCGTCGCCTTGGCGGGTGCGGAAGCCGCCCTGGCAGATCGTGCGCACCTGCAGCTGTCGCGGGAATGGACTTGGCGCGAGCGCGCCTGGCTTGCCGGCGAACTCGCCGCACGCGGCTTGCGCGTATTGCCTTCGCAGGCGAACTTCCTGCTGGTCGACCTCGGTCGCGACGCGGCGGACCTCGAGCGGCGGCTGTTCGAACGCGGCGTGATCGTGCGTCCGATGGCCGGCTACGGTCTTGCGCACACGTTGCGCGTCAGTATCGGCAGCCGCACCGAAAACGAACATCTGCTCGCGGCGCTGGCATGAGCGCGCGGATCGACTGGATCAGCCTTCCCGCGGGAACCGTGCGCGGCGAAGTCACCGTGCCGGGAGACAAGTCGGTGTCGCATCGCGCGATCATGCTCGCCGCGTTGGCCGAGGGCACATCGCATATCGAAGGCTTCCTCGAGGGCGGGGACACGCGGGCGACCGCCGCCGCGTTCGCGCGCATGGGCGTGCGCATCGAGACGCCGTCCACCTCGCAACGCATCGTGCACGGGGTCGGGCTGCACGGCCTGCGCGCGCCCGATGGTCCGATCGACTGCGGCAATGCGGGCACCGGCATGCGCTTGCTGGCCGGCCTGCTCGCGGCCCAGGCCTTCGATTCGACCCTGGTCGGCGACGCGTCGCTGTCGCGGCGCCCGATGTCTCGCGTCACCGAACCGCTGGCGGCCATGGGCGCCGACATCGCGACCGGAGAGGGCGGGCGCCCCCCGCTGCATGTCCGCGGCGCTCGAGCGCTGCGCGGCATCAGCTACACGCCGCCCGTCGCGAGTGCGCAGGTCAAGTCGGCGATCCTGCTCGCCGGCCTGTATGCCGACGGCGAAACCGAGGTGCTCGAGGTCCACCCGACCCGCGACTACAGCGAGCGCATGCTGGCCGCGTTCGGCTGGCCGATCGAGTTCGGTCCGGGCTGGGCACGCCTGTCCGGCGGTCAGCGCCTGCACGCGGCCGACGTGAGCGTGCCGGCGGATTTCTCGTCGGCCGCATTCTTCATTGTCGCCGCGACGATCGTGCCGGGCTCCGAACTCCTGTTGCGTGATGTCGGCATGAATCCGCGACGCACCGGCCTGCTTGCCGCGCTGCGCCTGATGGGGGCCGACATCGTCGAGGAGAATCCGCGCGGACACGGCGCGGAACCGGTCGCCGACCTGCGCGTGCGCCATGCGCCCCTGCATGGCATCGACGTGCCGGCCGAACTCGTGCCGGACATGATCGACGAGTTCCCGATCCTGTTCATCGCCGCCGCCGCGGCGCGCGGGATCACGCGGATCAGCGGTGCCGCGGAACTGCGCGTGAAGGAATCCGACCGCATCGCCGTGATGGCGCTCGGCCTGCGCGAACTCGGCATCGATGTCGTCGAGCAGGCCGACGGCGCGACGATCCATGGCGGCGTGCCGGGTGGCGGCGTGGTTGACAGTCATGGCGACCACCGCGTCGCGATGAGCTTCGCAGTCGCCGGCCTGCTCGCGCGCGAGCCGGTGCGGATCGGCGATTGCACGAATGTCTCGACCTCGTTCCCGGGCTTCGTCGCGCTCGCAAACGGCTGCGGATTCGCGATCAGGCTCGCCTGAGCGCGCCGATCGCGTGCCCGGCACGCGGCCCGGCGTCTACAATGGCGGTCCCGCATCCGGACCTCCTGCCTCCATGCCGATCGACGTGCCCGTACTGACGATTGATGGCCCTTCGGGCTCGGGCAAGGGCACGATCAGCCGCCTCGCCGCCGAGCAGCTCGGCTGGCACCTGCTCGATTCGGGCGCCCTGTACCGCGCGGTGGGTTTCGCCGCCGGCATGGCCGGGCTCGACCTGACCGATGCCGAGGCGGTCACCCGCTGTGCGGAATCGACGAAGATCTCGTTCCGCGACCCGAAGGATGGCGGCGAGACCCGGGTCATCGTCAACGGGCTCGACGCGACCGACGAATTGCGCACCGAGACGGCCGGCGCCGCGGCCTCGGCGATCGCCGCTTTCCCGGGCGTGCGCGCGGCCCTGTTCGACAAGCAGCGCGGCTTTCGCAAGGCGCCCGGACTGGTTGCCGACGGGCGCGACATGGGCACGGTCATCTTCCCTGATGCCCGCTACAAGGTCTTCCTCACGGCGAGCGCCGAGGAGCGCGCGCGCAGGCGCTATAAGCAGTTGAAGGATAAGGGGTTGAATGTTACGCTTGCCGCCCTTTTGCGCGAGATTCAGGGGCGCGACGAGCGGGATGCCACGCGGACCGTGGCGCCGCTGCGTCCGGCGGTCGATGCGTTGACGATCGATACCACCGGTATCCCGGTCGCCGGCGTCGTCGCTGCCGTGTTGTCGGTCGTTCGTCCGGCCTGAGCCGTCGCAACAAGGAAACCAAGGTCCGGCGAGTTCGCCGGTAACAGCAATGGCATGAAACCCATGCCCTCGACAGGTGGGTCGATTCCGCGTCCGTGAGCCAGCGTGCCACACCGGAGAACGACCTGTTGTCCCCATTGGAAACTCCACATGAATGCAAGCCTCGCCGAACCCATCCTGACCGAAAGCTTTGCCGACCTGTTCGAGCAAAGCCAGTCGATCGCCAAGCTCAAGCCGGGCTCGATCGTCCTCGGCACGGTGGTCGAGATCCGCTCCGACGTCGTCGTCATCAACGCCGGCCTGAAGTCCGAAGGCATCGTCCCGATCGAGCAGTTCCGCAACGATCAGGGCGAGCTCGAAATCAATGTCGGTGACGAGGTCAAGGTCGCCCTCGATTCGATCGAGAACGGTTTCGGCGAAACAATGCTTTCGCGCGAGAAGGCCAAGCGCTCGCTGGTCTGGGACGAACTCGAGGAAATCCACTCGAAGAACGAGAGCGTGATCGGCCGCATTTCCGGCAAGGTCAAGGGTGGCTTCACGGTCGACATCAAGGACGTCCGCGCGTTCCTGCCCGGATCGCTCGTCGACGTGCGCCCGGTGCGCGACCCGTCGTACCTCGAGGGCAAGGAACTCGAGTTCAAGATCATCAAGCTCGATCGCAAGCGCAACAACGTCGTCGTTTCGCGCCGTGCGGTCGTCGAAAGCGAATTCAGCGTCGAGCGCGAGCAGCTGCTCGACCGCCTGCAGGAGAACGCGGTCGTCAAGGGCGTCGTCAAGAACCTCACCGATTACGGCGCGTTCGTCGACCTCGGCGGCATCGACGGCCTGCTGCACATCACCGACA
>CAZPLY010000017.1:0-76839 GCA_964587775.1 uncultured Dokdonella sp. | reverse complement strand
CTGGCCTGGCAACGCCTGCTGCGCGTGCTCGGCCACGAGCTCAACAACTCGCTCGCGCCGATCCGGTCGATGGCCGGGACGCTCGGCAAGCTGCTCGCGGCCGAGCCGGCAGCGGCGGACTGGCGCGAAGATGCGCGTGCCGCGCTCGGCGTCATCGGCGAGCGCTCCGAGGCGCTCGCGCGCTTCATGGCGCGCTACACCGCGTTCGCGCGCCTGCCGCCACCGACACCGCGCGCGTTCGCGTTCGCCGATCTGGCCCGGCGCGTCGTCCATCTCGAGCAGCGCCTCGCGGTCACGATCGCGGACGGACCGGAGCTCGAGATCCGCGCCGATCCGGACCAGGTCGAACAGGCGCTGATCAACCTGCTGAAGAACGCGGTCGATGCCGCCCTGCAGACCGGCGGCGAGGTCACGCTCGGCTGGCGGCGCGACGGCGCGATGATCGGGATCGAGATCATCGATGGCGGCCGCGGCGTGCCGCCGAGCGGAAACCTGTTCGTGCCGTTCTTCACGACCAAGCCCGGCGGTTCCGGGATCGGGCTCGTGCTGTCGCGACAGATCGCCGAGGCGCACGGCGGCACGCTGACGCTCGAGAACCGCGCCGATGCACCGGGCTGCGTGGCGCGCCTGCGGTTGCCGCTGTGAACGCGCCGGCACGCCAGGGCCCCGGCTATCCGTTGCTGCTGCTCGGCCTGTTCGGGATCGTCTTCATCGTGCTCGGCATCGCGCCGGCGATGCGCGAGGACTGGATGCTCGAGAACGTGCTCGTCGTCGCCGCGATCGGGTTCCTGTGTATCGGTTACCGACGCCTGCGGCTGTCGAATGGTGCGTACACGCTGCTGTTCGTGTTCGGCGTGTTCCACGAGATCGGTTCCCACTACCAGTACTCGCTGGTTCCGTACGACGCCTGGATCGCCGCGCTCGGCGGCGGCAGCCTGCTCGAGGCGCTGCCCGGTTTCGAACGCAACCAGTACGATCGCTTCGTCCATTTCCTGTACGGCCTGCTCGTCACGCCGGCCGCATCGGAGATGATCGCGGCGCGGGTCAGGCCGCGCGGTGCATGGATGTTCCTGCTGCCGGTCACATTCATGATGTCGCACGCGGTCGTCTACGAATTGTTCGAATGGCTTGCCGCGAGCGTGTTCGGCGGCGACCTCGGCGAGGCCTATCTCGGGACCCAGGGCGACACCTGGGACGCGCAGAAGGACATGGCGCTCGCGATGCTCGGCTCGATCATCGTGCAGCCGGTCTGGATGGCCCGGCAGCGACGGCACGGCCAGCACCGGATCACGTGAACACTCAGGAGCGGGTTGCCGCTGCCCCGTCCCCGGATTCGATGCGCACGCGCGCCGTGACCGAATGGGCGATGAAGCAGCTTGCGTGCGCCTGCGCGTGCAGGGCCTCGATGCCGCTTGCATCGGGCGGCGTGCCGGCGAACGCGACGCGCGGGCGCAGGACGACCTCGGTGAATCCGATCCGCCCGGCCGCGTCCGCGGCCATCCGGCCGACGGCATCGTCCTCGTAGCGTTCGACGACGAATCCGGCACCGGCCGCGATCGACAGGAACCACAGCATGTGGCAGCTCGACAAGGCGGCGACGAAGGCCTCTTCGGGGTCGACCGCATCGGCCGCCGACCACGGCGCGCGCACGAGCTTTGGCGAAGCCGATGCGCGCACGACGCTGCCGCCGTCGAAATGCCATTCGTGGACACGCGAATACTGGCCGCGCGCGTATGCGGCCTGCGGGTCGCCCTGCCAGCGGATCGTTGCGGCGTACTCGCCCATCGCGTGCTCCTCGTGACATCCGGACGCGCAGCATGGACTCGCCCGGGCGCGCCCGCCAGCGCCGGTTCCGTGCGTGCGGACGGAGCCGATTCCCGCATCCGGCGTGTCGTCGCGGCGGATTCACGCGGCCGGCCTTGCGTGCGCGCGAACGACGTGCGCCGCCTGCGCGCGCGTCGAAGCGTTGCGACGCCGGATTGCACGTAGCATCATCGAGCCACTTCGTACGGGGGATCCTGCAGGGTGGAAATCACCGAGCTGATCGGCCAGGCCCGGGATGGCGACCGTCAGGCTTCGGAGCGCCTGTTCGCGTCGCTCTATGCCGAACTCAAGCACGTCGCACGCGGCCAGCTCGCCGGTGGCGATGCGCCCCTGCATGCGACCTCCCTCGTCCACGAGGCATACCTCAAGCTCGCCCGCGGCGCCGACGTCGCGATCCGCGACCGCGAACACTTCTATGCGACCGCGGCTCGCGTGATGCGCCAGATCATCATCGACCACGTGCGCGCGCGCGACGCCCAGCGGCGCGGCGCTGGGGTGCGGCCGAACGGCCTCGACAGCGGCGCGCTCGCGGTCGTCGCCGAACAGCGCGGCGAGGACGTGCTCGCCCTTGAGGAAGCGCTCGAGAAGCTCATGGTGCTGGATCCGGCCCTTGGCCGACTCGTCGAGCTGCGCTTTTATGCGGGCCTCGAACTCGCCGAGATCGCCGCACTCATCGATCGGTCCGAACGCTCGCTCAAGCGCGACTGGCGGCGTGCGCGCGCGTTCCTGTACGCCGAGATCGGTGATGCCGATGGCTCCTCGTCGCTGCCGGCCTAGGCTTCGGTCGCGCACCGGCCAGCACGCGGCACGGACGCGTCCCTCGATCGGCGCATGGCCCGGCGTGGCGCGGTTCGTCGTGGATCGGGGAAATGGATCGAATGACACTTTCCGACCCCCGGCTGTGGGCGGAGCTCGCCACGCTGTTCGACGAGATCAGCGAACTCGAGCCCGGCGAACGCGACGCGCGGCTCGCGTCCCTGCGCCTGCGCGATGACGAGCTCGCCGCGCGCCTCGAAGCCCTGCTGGTGGCCGATGCCGCGCCGAGTGGACCGCTCGAGCGCTCGCTCGACCAGGTCGCCCCGCGCCTGCACGAGAGCCTGCTCGACGAAACCTGGGAAACACGCGCCGGGCACGTGCTCGGGCGCTATCGCCTGATCGAGCGGATCGGCAGCGGCGGCATGGGCGAAGTCTGGCTCGCCGAGCGCGCCGACGGCGAGTTCGCCCAGCGCGTCGCAGTCAAGCTGCTCAAGCGCGGCATGGATACCCAGGCGATCCTGTACCGCTTCCTGCAGGAGCGCAGCATCCTCGCGCGCCTGCAGCACCCGGGCATCGTGCGCCTGATCGACGGCGGCATGGACGCGGACGGCCGCCCGTATTTCGTCATGGAGCATGTGCGCGGCAGCAAGGTCACCGATTACGCGGCGAGCGCGCGACTCGACGTGCGCGCCCGCGTCGGCCTGATCGCGGCGATCGCCGACGCGGTCGTCCACGCGCATGCGCAGCTCGTCGTCCATCGCGACATCAAGCCCTCGAATGTCATCGTCGATGGCGAAGGCGTTCCGCACCTGCTCGATTTCGGCATCGCCAAGCTGCTCGAACCTTCGGGCGAACAGACGATGACCGGCACCGGCATGCGCGTGCTGTCGCCGGCCTATGCGGCGCCCGAGCAGATCCGCGGCGAGGCGGTCGGGACGACCGCCGATGTCTATGCGCTCGGCGTGCTGCTGCACGAACTGCTGACCGGCCAGCTGCCGCACCGGCGCACATCGCGCGATCCAGACCGGCTTGCTGCCGGGCTCGACCACGAAACGGGCGAGAAGGCGAGCCATGCACTTGCCCGGCTCGAGGACTGCGCGGCGTCGTACGGGCACACCGACCGCAAGCGCCTGTCGCGCGAGGTCAGCGGCGATCTCGACCTGATCGTGGCGACCGCGATGCACCGTGACCCGCAACGGCGTTATGCCACGGTCGCGGCGTTCGCCGACGACCTGAGACGTTGGCTTGGGCGGCGTCCGATCATGGCGCGCGGTGACCGTGCCGGCTACCGCTTCGGGCGTTTCGTCCGCCGGCATCGCGTCGCGGTCGGCGCAGCCCTCCTCGTCTTCGTCGCCTTGCTCGGCGGACTTGGTGCCGCCGTCTGGCAGGCCGATCGTGCGCGGGACGCCGCGCTGCGCGCGGACGCCGAACGCGACCTCGCCCGCCAGCAGGCGCTGCGCGCCGAACGCGTCAAGGAATTCGTGCTCGCCCTGTTCCGCGAGCAGGATCCGGCAAGCCGGGCCAAGGCCGCCGCGCGCACGCCGCGCGAACTGATCCGCGACGGCATCGCCCAGGTCGATGCGATGCTCGCCGGCGATCCGGCCCTGCAAGGCGAGTTGCTGCGCGATCTCGGCGAGATCGAGGTCAGCCTCGGCGAAACGACGACCGGCAGCGCGACGCTCAAGCGCGCCTGGGAACAACTGTCGACGATCGCCGGCGCCGACAGCGTGGCCGCTGCCGGGGCCCAGGCGGCGTATGCGGACTCCCTCATGTTCAGCAGCGTGCACGAAAGCGAACGGCTGCTGCGCGAGGCGATCGTGAAACTCGCGGCAGTGCTCGGCCGCGACCACGTCCAGGTCGCGAAGGCCGAAACCGTGCTCGCGCGGCTTGTTGTCGTCACCGGCCGCCATGATGAGGCACTCGAACTCGCCAGGCATGCGCTCGCGGTCACGGAAGCAGCGCATGGCAAGGGCCACCTCGAGACCGCGCCGGCCCATTTCCAGATCGGACTGGCCGAAGGCAACATGGCGCGCTACGACGACGCGCGCGCAACGCTCGGCAAGGGCCTCGCGATCGTCGAGCGGCATCTCGGTGCCGACCACGTGCGCACGATCGCGTTCCATTCCCAGCTCGGCGACCTGCTGCGCTACCAGCGCCGTTTCGATGAAGGCCTCGTGCATGTCGAGTCGGCCCTGCGCATCGCCCGCGCGCAGTTGCCGGCGAACCATCCGATGATCGGCAGCCTGCTGCACCGCCTGGCCGACACGCAGCGACGCATGGGTCGACTCGACGATGCCGCGCTCTCGTTCGCCGAGTCCGCCGGACTGCTTGCCCCGGCCGGCGGGCCGCAGTACGCCCAGCTCATGCAGACATACGCGACGCTCGCCGCCGCGACGGGCGAGCGCCAGCTCGCAATCGACCGCCTGCGCATCTCGGTCGACGCGTTCCGCAAGGCGACCGGCGACAGCCCTCACACGCTGTTGACCGAACTCGCGCTCGTCGAGGCGCTCGCGGTCGCCGGCGAGCTCGCCGAAGCCGAGCGCCTCGGCGCGAAGGCGGCCGCCGCGGTCGCGGAAACGATGCCGGCCGATTCCTACGAAGCGGGGTATTCAGGCTCGGTCATCGGTCGCCTGCGCTTCCTGCAGGGCCGCTTCGACGAAGCGATCGTCCTGCAGCGGCGGACGCTCGCATTCCTCGTTTCGCTGTATGGCGAGGGCCATCTCGACGTCGCCGAAGCCCGCCTGCGGCTCGCCGGCACGCTGCTCGCGCGCGCGCAGCCTGTCGACGAGCCGGAGCTCGCCGACCTCGCCGAGCGGGCCTTGCCGATCGTCGTCGAGGCCGCGACGAAACCGGCCCTGATTGCGGAGGCCCACCTGCTGCGCGCGGCACTCGCCCTGCGCGGCGGCGAGCGCGCGCGTGCGCGCAACGAACTCGACGCGGCCGCCGGCGCCGCACGGCGCGACCGCTCCGACCGGATCGCCCTCGACCGGCGCATCGCCGGGCTGCGACGGCGCGCCGGCAGCGGCTGAGGCGGACGATCGACACTTGCCCGTCGCTGGCGGCTCGGGTATCACGAGCGCAGTCCTTGTTCGAGGGTCGATGATGAAGCACTGGTTCCTTGTTGCGTTCCTCGCCGCGCTCGCCGCGTTCGCTGCCGAAGCGTCCGGGCCCACGGCGATCACCCACGAAGCGTTGTGGACGATGCCGCGCGTCGGCGCGCCGCTGGCGAGTCCGGACGGCAAGCTCGCCGTTTTCGCGGTCAGCGAACCGTCGTACAAGAAGGACGCGTCAGTCAGCGACCTCTGGCTCGTGCCGACCGATGGCAGCGCCGGGGCCTGGCGCATCACGGCCGACAAGGCAGGCGAGAGCGGCGCGGCCTGGAGCCCGGACAGCCGGCGCATCGCCTTCTCGGCCAAGCGCGGTGACGACAAGCAGGCCCAGTTGTACGTGCTCGACCTCGCCCGCGGCGGCGAGGCCCAGCGCGCGACGAACCTGTCGACCGGCGCCGGTGTGCCCGCGTTTTCGCCGGACGGGAAGCGCCTGCTGTTCACGAGCCGCGTGCATCCGGACAGCAGGACCGACGCCGACAACGAACGTCTGGCCAAGGAGGAAGAGGAGCGCAAGTACAAGGCGCGCGTTTACACGGCCTTCCCGATCCGCTTCTGGGACAAGTGGCTCGATGACAAGCAGGGCCGCCTGTTCGTGCAGGCGATCGGCGCCGACGGCGCGCGCGACCTGCTCGCCGGCAGTGCGCTCGTCAAGCTCGCCGGCTATTCATTGCACGACGGCGGCGCGCGCTGGACGCCGGATGGCAAGTCGGTCGTGTTCGCGGCCAGCCGCAACCGCGACCGCAGCGCATGGTCGTTCACCCATTCCGACCTGTTCGTCGTCCCGGCCGACGGCGGCGAACCGCGCCGCCTGACCGGCACCGATGCGCTCGACGCGGCCGATTCGTACAGCCGGCCGCGCTTCAGCCGCGACGGCAAGACCCTGCTTGCGGTCCAGGACCCGATGACCGGCAAGGTCTACAACGCGAGCCGCATCGTCGCGTTCGACTGGCCGTCGATGCGCGAGCGCGGCCGCATCGAACTGCCGGACCGGCGCGATGTCGGCAGCTTCGACATCTCGCCCGACGGGCGGACGGTCTACATCACGGCCGAGGACGCCGGTCAGGAAAAACTCTATGCCGCGGCGACCTCGGGCGGCGTTGCCCGCCTGGCAGGCGCGCCTGCGCACGGCACCTGGGCCAACCTCAGCATCGGCGGCGAGCGCGCGCCGGTCCTGCTCGCGGCTTACGAAAGCGCGACCGAGCCGGCCGAAATCGTCCGCCTCGATGCGAGCGGCAAGCCGCATGCGCGATTGACCCGCTTCGCGGTCGACCAGGCCGCGAAGCTCGATCTCGCCGCGGTCGAGAATTTCTGGTTCGACAATGCACGCGGCCAGCGCGTGCACAGCATGCTCGTGCGACCGCCCGCATTCGATCCGGCGAAGAAGTATCCGCTGCTGGTCCTGATGCACGGCGGCCCGTACTCGCAGTGGCGCGACCAGTTCGTGTTGCGCTGGAATTACCACCTGCTCGGCGCGCAAGGCTACGTCGTCCTGCTGACGAACTATGTCGGCTCGACCGGCTTCGGCGAGGCGTTCTCGCAGGCGATCGAGGGCGATCCGTTCAAGGGACCGGCCGACGACATCAATGCTGCAGCCGACGAGGCGATCCGGCGCTTCGCCTACATCGACGGTAGTCGCCAGTGCGCGGCCGGGGCGAGCTACGGCGGCCACCTCGCGAACTGGCTGCAGGGCACGACGACGCGCTACCGCTGCCTCGTCAGCCATGCCGGCCTCGTCAACCTCGAATCGCAGTGGGGCACGAGCGACAGCATCTACGGACGCGAAGTCGGCGCCGGCGGGCCGGTCTGGGAGCAGGCTGCGGTCTGGCGCGAACAGAATCCGATCCGCCTCGCGGCGAACTTCAGGACGCCCGTCCTCGTCACATTCGGCGAGAAGGACTACCGCGTGCCGGTCAACAACGGGCTCGAATACTGGGCAGCGTTGCAGCGCCAGCAAGTCGAGAGTCGCTTCATCGTGTTTCCCGAGGAGAACCACTGGGTCCTCAACGGCGAGAACAGCCGGTTCTTCTACGACGAGGTGCAGGCCTGGCTCGCGCGCTGGCTCGATCCGGCCGCGTCGAAGACGGAGCGCTGAACCGCGACCGCCAAGAAAAAGCCCCGCTTCCGCGGGGCTTTTTCCGTGCTGCAGGGCGAATCACTCGGGATGTTTCGCCTGCGATCAGCGCGCCTTGAGGCCAGACGAGTCGACGCTCGTGACGCCCTTGATGCCCTTGGCGACGGCGATGGCCTTGTCGACCGCGGTCTGCGATTCGAGCACGCCGATCAGGGTGACGACGCCATTCGTCGTCTCGACCGAGATCTCGGTGCTCTTGACGCCGTCGGTCGTCGCGAGGTCGGCCTTGACCTTGGTCGTGATCCACGTGTCGGAGATCGGCTGGTCGGAATCCTTGTCGGCGGCATTGCCGTCCGGCGTGGCCGGGCCGACCGCGATCGCGCTGGTCGACGCGCCGATCGCGAACGCGATGCCGAGAAGGATCGGGGTGAGTGCTGGGGTCTTCTTCATGGGAGTCTCCTCGTGGGACAGGCTCCGGGCGCGGAGCGGGCGGGACATGCGACCGCCGGCATTCGATGCATGGCGGTCGCGGTCACTCGGCCGGCAGTCTCGCGCGCACTGCGCGACCCGCAACTGAATACGACCGGGTTGCGCGCCGCGCGGTCCGCACGGGTTCAGCAACTTGAATCGCCGTTCATGTGCGCGGCGAATGCCTCGCGCGCGAGCACGTGGCGCAAACCGCGCCGGCGCCCGCGATCGGCCGAGCCCGGCGCACCAAGGCCGACGCGGTGGAAGCCGAGCCGTTCGACGACGCGGCGCGAGCGCGCGTTGCGCACATCGATGTCGGCGACGAGTCGTTGCAGCGGGAACTGCGTGAACGCGAACGTGATCAGCGTGCGCAGGGCTGCCGCGGCGTGGCCCTGGCCCCAGTGGGCGAATGCGAGCGCGTAGCCGATCGCCGCCTCGCGGTTCGCGCGGTCGAATCCGAACAGGCTCACGGTGCCGATCACGCGGTCATCGGCGCGCAGGGCGATGGCCCAGCGCAAGTGCGAATGCGTGCGGCGGCCGGCCTCGCCGTCGCGCAGCAACCAGGCAATGTCTTCGTGCGTGCGCAACGGCGCGTGGCTCCAGTGGCGCATCACGCGCGGATCGGAGTACACCGCAAGCAGCGCGTCGGCATCGCCGTCGCCCGGTTCACGCAGGCGTACGCGCGGGCATTCGAGCGTCAGCAGGGCGTCGGCGAAATCCATCGCGGGCATCGGGTCGGCGTGGTCGGTGGCATTGTTCCACGCGACCGCCGGCCTTGCTCAGTCGATGCCGCGTTCCTCGGCGACGACGCGGTCGCGCCCGCGTTGCTTGGCGCGGTAGAGCCGCTTGTCGGCCAGCGCGAGCAGGCTGCGCGCGTCGTGCGGGCTGTTCCAGAACGCAAGGCCGATGCTGACGGTGCAGTACAGGACTGCTCCATCGAGCGCATGCACCGGTGTCGCCGCGATGCGCTCGCGCAACGCGTCGTAGCGGCGGAACGCGTCCGCCTGATCGAGCCCGGTGAAGCTCAGCATGAATTCCTCGCCACCATGGCGCGTCGCGAAGCCGTCCTCGCCGAGGCCATTGCGCAGGACATCGGCGACCATCTTCAGGGTCGCGTCGCCGGCGTCGTGGCCGTGTTCATCGTTGATGCGCTTGAAACGGTCGATGTCGAGCAGGCCGATGCACAGGCCGCTGCCGGTCGCGCGTGCGCTGGCGATCGCCTGCAGCAGGTGGCGATCGCCGGCCCGGCGGTTCGGCAGGCCGGTCAGCGAATCGTGGTGGGCAAGGTGGGCGAGCCGGTGCAGCAGGTCCTCGCGCTGGCGATGGGCCTGTTCGAGCGCGGCGTGCTTCTCGCTGAGCTCGCGCGTGCGCAGGTCGATGACCTCGCCGAGCTGGCGTTCGCGCTTGCGCAGGCTCGCGACGCGCCAGCGATGGCTGCCACCGAGCGCGAGCACCGCGAGCAGCCCGAGCGCGCCGCCGAAAACTGCATTGCGCCAGAACGGGGCGACGATCTCGAAGCCGATCGTCGCCGCGGCAGGCTCGGAGGTGCGCGTCCAGCTGGCCTGGCTCAGCATCGCCTGCACCTCGAAACGGTACGTGCCGGGCGGAAGGTTGGTGAACACCGCTTCGGTGTCGGTGCCGGCCTCGAGCCAGCGCTCGTCGAAGCCGATCATGCGATAGCGGTAGCGCACGTCGTGTGCCGCGCGCAGGTTGATGCCGGCGTAGCCGACCACGAGGCGGCGCGTGCCCGGTGCGAGCACGTGCGAGGCATCGAACGCGAGGGCCTCGCCGTCCACGACGAATTTCTCGAACGCGACCGGCACCGGCGCGTTGGCCGGCTCGCCGGCCACACGCGGATCGACGACGGCGACGCCGGCGAGGGTCGGCACCCACAGCCGGCCATCGTGCGCGCGCAGGCCGGCCGGCGAACTGCCACCGTTGGTCTGGCTGCTCGGCATGCCGTCACTGTGGTCGATCACGTCGACGACGAATTCGCTGCGCGCGCCGGTATCGATTTCGTCGAGCTCGCTGCGGCGCACGCCGAACAGTCCGCTGTTGCTCGACAGCCAGAGCGTGCCGTGGCCGTCGTCGAGGACGCGGAACAAGGTGTCGGCGGGGAGTCCGAGCGTATGGTCGTAGCGCGTGAAACGCCCTTCGCGCAGGCGCAACAGGCCGCGGTCGCTCGCGATCCACAGCGTGCCGTCGGCGTCCTCGAGGAAGTCGAACACGCCGAATGCGGGGAAGTCGATTTCCGCACGCCAGGTCTGCATGCGGCCGTCGGGTTCGCGCCGGGCCATGCCGGCCGAAGTGCCGATCCACAAGCTGCCATCGGCACCCTCGTGCAGGGCGCGGACGAATTCGGCGGGCAGCCCCTCGTTGCGCGAGAAGCGCTGCATGACGCCGTCGCGCCATCGGGCGAGCCCCTCGGTCGTGCCGATCCACAGGCTGCCGTCGTCGGTCTCGGCGAGCGCGCGCACATGCATCGACGGCAAGCCGTGCTCGCGCGTCAGCTGGCGCGGCGCCCCGTCGTCTGCAGACCCGCCGTCGACGAGGCGCAGCACGCCCTCGTCGTAGGATCCGAGCCAGATCCCGCCGCCGCGGGCGGGCGCGAGCGCAAGGATCGAGGAAGGCGGCAAGCCATGGGCGGCGAGATCGATGTTCTCGATGCGGCCGTCCTGCCAGCGATCGACGCCGACGGAATGGCCGATCCAGATCGTGCCGTCGTCGGTCTGCACGAGCGTGCGCACGTAGTTGTCACCGAGCCCGCGGGCCATGTCGATGCCGTGAACGGGCCCGTCGCTGATCCGGAACAGTCCGATCGTCGAGCCGACCCAGACGAGGCCTTCGCGGTCCTCGAACAGGGCCGAACTTCCGCGACCGCCGAGGCCCGCGCTGCGGTCGATCGTTTCGGTCTTGCCGTCCTGCCAGCGGAGCAGGCCGCTGGCCGTCGTCGACAGCCAGATCGCGCCATGGCGGTCCTCGATCAGGGCCTCGACGCGCGCGTCGAAAAGGCGTCGGGCGACGTCGAGTGCGGGTCCGATGACCCATGCGCCGCTGTCGCCACTGGCGATGACCGATCCGTCGGCGCGCGCGATCAGGCTGCGCAGGTTCGTCGCCGGCAGTCCGAGCAGCGTGCCGATCGGCTCGAAGCGGCCGTTGCGAAGCCGCTGCAGACCAGCGCTCGTGCCGACCAGCAGTTCGCCGTGCGGCAGGGCGAGGATGCTGAATACCATGTTGCCTTCGAGGCCGGCGTCGACGCCGACCGCGTGCAGCACGTCTTCGCGGTCGAGGCGGAACAGCGATTCCTCGGTCCCGATCCAGAGCGCACCTTCGCGATCACGCACGAGCGTCGTCACCTTGAGCCGCTGGGCGTCAGGTCCGCCGAGCGTGTCCCACGCGCCGGCACGGTAGCGCAGGACGCCGGACTGGGTCGTGCCGAACAGCATCGAGCCGTCGTCTTCGGGCAACAGGCCGCGTACACCGACGATGCCGGACCCGGCCGCACTGCGGGCGTCGAAGCGCGTGAACGTGCGGCCGTTGAAGCGTGCAGCGCCTTCCCAGGTCGCCACCCACAGGAAGCCGTCGCGATCCTGCGCGATGCGGTGGACGAGGTTGTGCGGCAAGCCGTCCTGCATCGACCAGGCACTCACACTGTACTCCCCGACCGGTCGGGCCGGATCGAGGGCAGGGGCGGGGCAGGCGACGATCAGGCCGAACAGGACCGCGGACAGGGAAGCGAGCAGGCGACGCATGGTTCCGTACAGGGGAAAAAACGCGGTGAAGGCAGCAAGGTTCGTGCCGATCTTCATTCAGTCAGGACCCGACGGCCCGATTCCGCGGCGAACTGCCGCGGCCGCCGCTGACGTATCGTTGGCTCCCCGCTGCCTGGAAGCCTGTCATGAACCGACCGTATCGATGGTGCGTCCTGCTCGCCGGCCTTTGCGCAATGCTGCCCGCGTTCGCGGAAAAGCTGCACGTCGACCACGTCAACGGCTACACGCTCGATGCCGAAGGCGAGCTGCAGCGCTTCGCGGCGATGCTCGTCGAGGACGGCCGCGTCGTCGCGACCGGCACGCGCGAGGACATCGGCAAGCGCGCCGACGGTGCCCGCCACATCGATGGCAAGGGCCGCACGCTCTTGCCGGGCCTGATCGACGCGCATGCGCATGTCATGGGCCTCGGCACGATGAAGATGCAGGCCGACTTGAGCACGAGCCGCACGCTCGAGGAAGCGCTCGCCAGCGTCGAGGCGTTTGCGCGCGCGAACCCCGACAGTGCCTGGGTGGTCGGGCGCGGCTGGAACCAGGCGGTCTGGAAGCTCGGGCGTTTCCCGACCGCCGATGAACTCGATGCCGTGGTCGGCGACCGTCCGGTCTGGCTCGAGCGTGTCGACGGCCATGCGGCATGGGCGAACCGCGCTGCGATGGAACGCGCCGGCATCGACGAAAAAACGGCCGATCCACCGGGCGGACGCATCGAGCGCGATGGCGAAGGTCGCCCGACCGGCATCTTCGTCGACGCCGCGATGGATCTCGTCGCGCGGCGCATCCCGCCACTGACCGCGCAACAGCGCGCGTTCGCGCTCGACGCCGCGCTCGCCGAAATGGCGCGGCTCGGCCTGACCGCGGTCGTCGATGCCGGCATCGATGCGGCGACGTTCGCGCTGTACAAGCGCCATGCCGATGCGGGCAAGCTCGGCACGCGGATCTACGCGTTGATCGGCGGGACCGGCGAGGACTTCGACGCGATCAGCCGCTCCGGCCCGCTGTCCGGCTACGGCGGCGGCTTCCTCGAGGTGCGCGGCGTCAAGCTGTATTCCGACGGCGCGCTTGGCAGCCGCGGCGCGGCAATGCTCGCGCCGTACTCCGACGATCCCGGCAACCGCGGCCTGCTGTTCCATGCGCCGACCGGGATGACGGCGATGATCGCCAAGGCGCTCGGCAAGGGCTACCAGGTCTGCGTGCACGCGATCGGCGACCACGCCAACCGCGAGGTGCTCGACGCGTTCGCGGCGGCATACGCGCGCGTCGGAGGCCGCGCGTTGCGCAACCGTATCGAACATGCCCAGGTCGTCGCCGTCGACGACATCGCGCGCTTCCGCGAGCTCGACCTCGTCGCCTCGATGCAACCGACCCATGCGACATCCGACATGAACATGGCCGAGGACCGCGTCGGCGGCGAGCGCATCGCCGGTGCCTATGCCTGGCGTCGCTTCCTCGACCAGGGCACGCGCATCGCGGCCGGTTCCGATTTCCCGGTCGAATCGGCGAATCCGTTCTTCGGCCTGCATGCCGCGGTGACGCGGCAGGACCACGCCGGCAAGCCGCCGGGCGGATGGCATGCCGACCAGGCGATGACGCTGACCGAGGCACTGCGCGCGTTCACGCTCGATGCGGCGTATGCGCAGCATGCCGAGCGCAGCATCGGCACGCTCGAGCACGGCAAGCAGGCCGACTTCATCCTCGTCGACCGCGACATCTTCGCGGTCGCGCCATCGCGCCTGTGGTCGACGGTCGTGCTCGAGACCTGGGTCGGCGGAAAGCGCGTCTACCCGCGCCGCGACGTCGCCGTACGCTCAGGGCGTGGCGAGTAAGCCGAGTGGATGATGGCTGCGCGCGACGCTGATGATGAAGGCGTACACGGCCAGCGCCGCGACGAAGAACGCGGCTTTCGCGCGCCGTGTGCGGGCGCGGCGCAGCGCGAACACGCCGAGCACGATGTAGACGGCAAGCAGGACCACCTTGACGGTCAGCCAGGCGTGTCCGAACGGATACTGGCGGACGATGCCGACGAGGACGAGGGCAGAGACGAGCAGGATCGTGTCGATCACGATCGAGAGCCGGCGCAGGGCTACATGGTTGCCGACCGCGCGCCCGGCCAGCACGAGCAGGCCACGCACGACGAACAGGCCGCCGGACAGCGCCACGCAGAGGATGTGCAGCGACTTGATCGAAAGGTAATAGTTGCCCATGCCTCAACCCGGCCTGCCGTCGATGCGCGGCGTCATGTAGATGCGCAATGATCGCAGCACCCACGGCAGGAACGCGAGCACCCAGCCGAATGCGGCGAGCGCGAGCCAGGCGCCGCTGTCGTGCGAGAACTCCGCCCACACGCGCAGGAGCACGACCGCCTGCAGCGCGATGAAGGTCAGCCATGCGATCGCGTCCATCTGCAGCGGCCGGCCCGAGTGGCCCTGGGTCACGCGCGTGACCATCGCGACGAGCATCGAGCCGAAGAAGCCGATCGAAAGCACATGGACCGGTGCGCGACCGAGGATCGCCTCGTCGGCCAGGAACAGTGCGAGGCTTTGCCCCGCATACAGCGCGAACGCGACCGGCAGCCAAGACACGGCGAGGTGCAGGACCGCGAGCAGGCCGGGACGGCGTGCCTTCCACGGTTGCCAGGCCAGCACGTGCCAGAGGAAGAACAGGCACAGCGGCACATCGGCAAGCCAGCGCCAGCGCGGCGCATCGAACAGCGTGCACGCGACATGCACGCCGAGCAGCAGCCACAGCAGCGGCAGGCTCCATGACGGGCGCACGACGCGATAGTCCTTGATCACGCTCGCGCTGAAGAACGGGATCATGCGATGGCAGACCGTGAAATAGACCGGCAGGAGCAGGCCGAACACCCCGATCTCGATCGCGGCGAGCGCGAGCCGCGGCGAAGCGCCGAGGACGAAGGCGAGAAACAGGCCGAGGCCGAGTCCCCCGATCAGAAGGGCAACCCAGGTGCTCAGCGCATGCATGTCGCGCCCGCGATGAGCGAACAGCACGCGACCGAGCGCGCGCAGCCCGGCCGCATAACCGGCCAGCATCAGCACGAGGCCGCTGACGAGCAAGGCATGCGAGCCGAGCAGGCCGGTGTGCACGAGCAGGTAGCCACCGAACACGCCGGCGAAGACCGGCACGTAATCGCGCCGGGCGAGCGCGGGCTGGCCCATCCAGCGCGGAAACACGGTCAGCAGGAACCCGAACATGAACATCGGCAGCATGCCGTAGCTGACCATCATCGCGTGCGCCCAGCCGGCCGGGACCGGTGGCGGCGGCTGCGGCACATGGGTCCAGCCGAGACGCCAGCCGGCGAGCACGCAAGCCCACCACAGCATCGAGACGAGCACGGCGCTCGCGCCGGCGAAGAACATCAGCCGATGCGGTGCCGTCGCGAGCAGGGCCGGCAGTTCGGCGAGCGTCGGCATCGCGGTCTTGCGCGCGGGTGGTTCGGGACGGGCATTCATCGGTGGCTGGGCGGCCTCGGTCGGTGGCGATGGATCGTTGCCGGCGACGCGCTGCGTCGCCGCGAGCGGAACAGTGCGCGCGGCAAGGCGCGGGCGTTTCGATCGTGGACGCCGCGCGCGATGCGTGCAAGTCGCCGCGCGGCCGAAAGCGCGGCGATTTTCGGCAAGCGATCGCGCTCGTGCCCTGACCTGCATCAAGCAGGCACGGTTTCAGCGGATCATTCGGTGACGATGCAACTCGCGATCTCGCGGAGCTTCGCGACCTGCAGCAGTTCGACTTCGCGCTCGTCGACACGGATCAGGCCGTCGTCCTGGAACCTGCGCAGGACGCGGCTCACCGTCTCGGGAACGAGACGCAGGTGGCAGGCGATGTCGCTGCGCGGCATGCCGAGACGGAAGCGCGTGGCCGAGAATCCGCGCGCGGCGAAGCGCGCGGCGAGCATGAGCAGGAACGCGGCCATGCGCTCGCTCGCGCTGTAGTCGCCGGACAGCACGACCGCCTTGCCGATGTCGGCGCTGAGCAGACGGAACAATTGCTGCTGGACGCCGGGCATGCGCGTGGCGAGCATCGACAGGGCCGGGAACGAGAACCGGCACAGGTAGACCGTGTCGAGCGCGATCGCATCGCAGGGGTAGCGTGCCGGATGGATCGCGCCGAGCCCGATCACTTCGCCGGGCAGGTGGAAACCGAGGATCTGTTCGCGGCCCTGGGCATCGATGACGCGCGTCTTGACCGTGCCGGCACGCACCGCGTAGATCGATTCGAAGCGGTCGTTCGCGTTGAAGATCGTGTCGCCCGCATGCAGCGGGCCGGTGTGCTGGACGAGGCAATGCAGTTCGGTCAGGGCGGCCTTGTCGTAGCCACCCGGCAGACAGACTGCGCCGAATGCGCAGGTCGAGCAGAAGGTCAGTTCGTCGCCATCGCCGGATCCCGGATCGAGCGGCGCGAGCCGGGCCGGCGGAGTTGTCGCGCTCATCGGGGTTTTCGCCAATCGTGCTCGCGGCATGATAACGCGGGCCGCGCGCGATCGCGCCTGCGTCGTCGGGTCGCGCGGATCGCGGCGCGCGCCTGGCGCACGTGCCCTGGATCGGTCCGCGCGGCGTTCCGTTGGCCATGCCGGCCTGCCGAGGCGTCGCGCGCCTGCCCGCGATGCACTCCTGCGGCATCGTGGTTCGCGACCAGGGCTGCTCCTGCGACGCCGGCTGGCGGCATGATCGCGTGCCTTTTTTTTGGTCGCGATCATCGCGTCCCGGACGTGAAGGCGTGGAACCCGCCACCCGGGACCCGCACGCGGCGCGACACGATGCCACGCTTCGCCGGCGCGGCCTTGATTGATGTCAACCCCGGGCCGCAAACTGCATGCAACACTGGGCAGGGCAGGAAAGCGGAAAACGTCAATGCAAGCGATCGAAACCTACAACGACAAGGTCGTCCGCCAGTTCACGATCGCGACGGTCGTCTGGGGCATCGTCGGCATGGCGGTCGGCCTGTTCATCGCCGCGCAACTGGCCTGGCCGGCCCTCAATTTCGACATCCCGTGGCTGACCTACAGCCGCCTGCGCCCGCTGCACACGAATGCGGTGATCTTCGCATTCGGCGGCTGCGGCCTGTTCGCGACCTCGTACTACGTCGTCCAGCGCACCTGCCACGCACGCCTGTTCGGCGACAAGGCGGCGGCGTTCACGTTCTGGGGCTGGCAGGCCGTCATCGTTGCCGCCGTGATCACCTTGCCGCTCGGTTACTCGCAGAGCAAGGAATACGCCGAACTGATCTGGCCGATCGACATCCTGATCGCCGCGGTCTGGGTCACCTATGCGGTCGTGTTCTTCGGCACGATCGTCAAGCGCAAGATCAAGCACATCTACGTCGCCAACTGGTTCTTCGGCGCGTACATCCTGACGATCGCCGTGCTGCACATCTTCAACAGCCTCGCCGTGCCGGTCTCGTTCACCGAGTCGTATCCGATCTACTCGGGCGCGGTCGATGCGATGGTCCAGTGGTGGTACGGCCACAATGCGGTCGGCTTCTTCCTGACCGCCGGCTTCCTCGGCATCATGTACTACTACGTGCCGAAGCAGGCCCAGCGGCCGATCTATTCGTACCGGTTGTCGGTCGTGCATTTCTGGGCGCTGATCTCGCTCTACATGTGGGCCGGCCCGCACCACCTGCACTACACCGCCTTGCCGGACTGGGCCCAGTCGCTCGGCATGGTCTTCTCGCTGGTCCTCCTCGCGCCGAGCTGGGGCGGCATGATCAACGGCCTCATGACGCTGTCGGGCGCGTGGGAAAAGCTGCGATCGGATCCGATCCTCAAGTTCATGATCGTGTCGCTGTCGTTCTACGCGATCGCGACGTTCGAGGGACCGATGATGTCGATCAAGACGGTCAACGCGCTCTCGCACTACACCGACTGGACGGTCGGCCACGTGCATGCCGGCGCGCTCGGCTGGGTCGCGTTCATCACGATCGGCGCGGTCTACAGCATGACGCCGCGCCTGTACGGCCGCGAGCGCATGCATTCGATCAAGGCGGTCGACTGGCACTTCTGGGTTGCGACGATCGGCATCGTCCTCTACATCACCGCGATGTGGATCGCCGGCGTCATGCAGGGCCTCATGTGGCGCGCGACGAATGCGGACGGAACCCTGACCTACACGTTCATCGAGTCGGTCCGCCAGACCTACCCGTACTACATCACGCGCTTCCTCGGCGGCGTGCTGTTCCTGGCCGGCATGTTCATCATGGCGTGGAACATGTGGAAGACCTGCATGCCTGCGCGCGAGCTCGCGCCGGTGCGCATCCCGGCTCCGGCCGTGGCCCACGGCTGAGGAGCGCACGATGATCAAGCACGAGGTGATCGAGAAGAACATCGGACTGATGGCGGTGCTGATCGTCGTCGTCATCGCGATCGGCGGTCTCGTCGAGATCGTGCCGCTGATGTTCCAGGCCCAGACCGTGCAGCCGGCCCCCGGCGTCAAGCCGCATCCGCCGCTGCAGCTGGCCGGTCGCGACATCTATGTGGCCGAAGGCTGCTACGGCTGCCATTCGCAGATGATTCGCACGCTCGCATCGGAAACCCAGCGCTACGGCGCCTACTCGTTGGCCGGTGAATCGGTGTACGACCGACCGTTCCAGTGGGGTTCGAAGCGCACCGGGCCGGACCTCGCCCGCGTCGGCGGCCGCTATTCCGACGACTGGCACCGCGAGCACCTGAAGAACCCGCGCAACGTCGTGCCCGAATCGAACATGCCGGGCTACCCGTGGCTGACCGAGTCGCTCGTCGATCCGAAGCTCGTCGAGCGCAAGATGCGGGTTCTGGCCGCGCTCGGCCATCCGTACACCGAGGCCGACTTCGCGAGCATCAAGGACGCGGTGACCGGCCAGACCCAGATGGATGCGCTCGTCGCCTACCTGCAGGGGCTCGGCAGGGTGGCCCCGGAGGCGATGCCATGACGTCGGGGATCCTGACCGCGATCCTGCTCGTCGTGTTCATCGGCCTCGTCATCTGGGCCTGGAGCAAGCGGCGTTCGCGCGATTTCACCGCCGCCTCGAAACTGCCGCTCGAGGAAGACCGCAACCATCCGCCGGGGCCGGAAGCATGAGCACGTCATGGAGCTGGTACATCATCGTCCTGACGGTCGCCTTCACGATCGGCATCAGCTGGCTGCTGTTCGCGAACGCGCGCAAGCTGCCGAAGGATGCGGTCGCCTCGAAGGACACCGGGCATGTCTGGGACAACGACATCACCGAACTCGACAATCCGCTGCCGCGCTGGTGGTTCGTGCTGTTCGTGCTGACCATCGTGTTCACGGTCATCTACCTCGTCCTGTACCCGGGCCTCGGCACATGGCGCGGCACGTTCAACTGGACGTCGAGTAGCGAGATGGAGGCCGAGCTCGAGCAGTCGCGGGCCCGTCTCGAGACGCTTTACGCGGGTTTCCGCGACCGGCCACTGCATGAACTCGCCGCCGATCCGGCCGCGGTCAAGGTCGGGCGCAACGTGTTCGCGAACAACTGCGCCGCCTGCCACGGTACCGATGCGCGCGGCGCGAAGGGCTATCCGAATCTCGTCGACGCCGACTGGCTGTACGGTGGCGATGCGGATGTCGTCCTTGCCAGCGTGCTGCACGGGCGCCAGGGCATGATGCCGCCGCTCGTCGCGACCCTGCCCGGCACCGGCGTCGATGAAGTGGCCAACTATGCATTGAGCCTTTCGGGCCTCGACCACGACCAGCGCCTGGCCGCGCTCGGCAAGCCGAAGTTCGAGGCGGTCTGCTCGGCCTGCCACGGCGTCGACGGCACGGGCATGCAGGCGCTCGGCGCGCCGGACCTGACCGACGATGTCTGGCTGCACGGCAATGCCGACCTCGACTCGATCCGCGACGCGATCACCTACGGGCGAAGCGGCGCGATGCCGGCCTGGGAGCCGATCATCGGCACCGACCGTTCGCGCCTCGTCGTCGCGTGGTTGCTCGCCCAGGGCGCCGACGCGGCCGAAAGCACGCCGGCTGTTTCGTCGACGATCCCGTGAGTACCTATCGGCCACCGCCCGGTGCCCTGCGCGCGCGACCGGAAAGCGCGCGCGACTCGGCTGCGCGACGCATCGGTGCGATCGTGTGGCCTTCGTTCTTCGCCGCGGGCGTCGCCACGATGGTGTTCTTCGCGATCGTCGATCCGCTCGAGCTCGCCCTCATCACGTGGCCGAAGGTCGAGATCACGCGCCAGGCCGGCTACACGATCGGGTTCTTCATGTTCTGGCTGTGCACGCTTTCGGCCTGCCTGTTCACGGCACTCCTGATCGCGCCTCCGCTGCGCGAAAGCGAACGGGATCCCGCCGCAACGCCGTGAACGTGATTCGCACATGCGGCAGCAACCGCGCGCCGACACGGTCGGCCCCGTTCGCCGGAACGCCCGCCGCGGCGCTCGCGTGCGGCGGACGCTGCATTCGCCGCGCGCACCGGCATCGCATCCATGGCCACTGACCGCAGACTCGACATCAAGGTCGTCGAAAGCGGCGGCGATTCGCTCTACGCGAAGGAGCCGAAGGTCTACCCGCGCGAGATCGACGGCCGCTTCCAGCGCATGCGCATCGCTGCCGTGTTCTGGCTGCTCGGCATGTTCTACGTGTTCCCGTGGATCAGCATCGGCGGCCAGCAACTCGTGCTGTTCGACCTGCCGGCGCGCCGCTTCCATGTGTTCGGGCTGACGTTCTGGCCGCAGGATTTCTTCCTGCTGACCCTGCTGCTCGTGATCGCCGCCCTGACGCTGTTCTTCTTCACGGCCCTGGCCGGGCGCCTGTGGTGCGGCTATGCCTGCCCGCAGACGGTCTGGACCGAAGTGTTCCTGTGGGTCGAGCGCTGGGTCGAAGGCAGCCGCAATGCGCGCATGAAGCTCGACAAGGGGCCGTGGAACGCGAACAGGATCTGGCGCAAGTTCACCAAGCAGGCGATCTGGATCACGTTCTCGGCCTGGACCGGGTTCACGTTCGTCGGCTTCTTCACGCCGATCCGCGAACTCGGCCCGGCCATCCTCGATGCCTCGCTCGGCGGCTGGGAGGCGTTCTGGATCGTGTTCTACGGTTTCGCCACCTACGGCAACGCCGGCGTCCTGCGCGAGCAGGTCTGCAAGTACATGTGTCCGTACGCGCGCTTCCAGAGCGCGATGTTCGATCGCGACACGCTGATCATCAGCTACGACGTCGCCCGCGGCGAACCGCGCGGACACCGGAAGCGCTTGAAGGCCGGCGATCGGGAACCGGGCACCGGGAATCGGGAAGGCAGCATTGGCGCACGCAACCCGGCGCCGACGATGCCCGATGCCGGTGCTGCCGGTTCAGGACACACCCGATTGCCGGCTGCCGATTCCCGGCCCCTTGGCGACTGCATCGACTGCTACGCGTGCGTGCAGGTGTGTCCGACCGGCATCGACATCCGCGACGGGCTGCAGATCGAATGCATCGCCTGCGCGGCCTGCATCGATGCCTGCGATTCGGTCATGGACCTCATGCAGTACCCGCGTGGCCTGATCCGCTACACGACCGAGAACATGCTCGAGGGCAAGCCGCGCCGCATCCTTCGCCCGCGCACGTGGATCTATGCCGGTGTCCTGGTCGCCCTGATCCTCGGTTTCATCGCGAGCGTGGCCGGTCGCTCGACGGTCATCATCGAGGTCCTGCGCGATCGCAATGCAATGTTCCGCACGATCGCCCACGACGCGATCGAGAACAGCTACAACGTCAAGCTCGTCAACAAGTCCGACGCCGCGCTCGATCTCGCCGTCGAGGTGCGAAGCGGGCTGCCGTTGCGCACGATCGGCAAGCCGCAGGTCAGCCTCGGCCCGGGCGAGGTATTCTCGCTGCCGCTGACCTTGCGCGCCGAAGCCGGCGCGGCCTCGGGCCGCAGCTCGATCGAGCTCGTCGTCGTCGATGCCGAAGGCAAGGTGCTCGCGACCAGTCCTTCGCACTTCTTTGCTCCGGAAAAGCCATGACGCCCGCCCCGACCCGCCGACTCGCCTGGTACCGGGTTCCGGAAGTCTGGCTGTTCATCCTGCTGATCGTCGCCACCGTGGTCGGCACGTTCGTGATGATGGAACTCGCGATGCGCACGCCCGACACCCACCTGCGCGTGCCGAACGACGTGCCACGGCCGAGCAAGATCCCGCCGACGTCGCCGGCCACGGCGCCGACTCCGGCCGCCACCGATCCGCGATGAGCGCGGGCGGCGCGGAACGCAACGATGACGAGCGCGCGAACAGTCCTGCCTGCTGAAGCACTCATGTCGGCGCCGGCCATCGCCGGCGGCCCGGCGACCTGCTTCCATTGCGCCGAACCGGTGCCCGCCGACGTGCGCATCAGCGTGCGCCAGGGCAAGATCGACCGCGCCGTCTGCTGCCACGGGTGCGCGGCCGCGGTCGAATGGATCGATGGCCTCGGTCTCGCCGATTACTACCGCCTGCGCAGCGAACCGGCGGCGCGCGCCGGGACGCGGTCGGACCATGCGGCCTGGGATCGGCCGGAGCTCGCGCGCCTGCATGTGCGCGAGGTCGCCGCCGACCGCGCCGAAGTCGTCGTCCTCGTCGACGGCCTGCGCTGCGCGGCCTGCGCGTGGCTGATCGAGCGCGCGCTCGGGCCTGCTGCCGGCGTCATCGAGGTCGGCGTCAATGCGACGGCGCGGCGCGTGCAGCTCGCCTTCGATCCGCGCCGAACGCGGCTGTCGGTCCTGCTCGATGGATTGGCCCGCCTCGGCTACCGGCCGCACCCGCTGACCGCCGAGGCGCTCGATTCGCTGCGCCAGGCCGAGTCCCGCGTAGCGCTCAAGCGCCTCGTCGTCGCCGGACTCGGGGCGATGCAGGCGATGATGTACGCGGTCGCCCTGTATGCCGGCGTGTTCGACGGCATCGATCCGGCGGTTCGCGATTTCTTCCGCTGGCTCGGCCTGCTCGTGGCAACGCCGGTCGTGCTGTATTCGGCGCGGCCGTTCTTCGCCGGCGCCCTGCGCGAATGGCGCGCGCGGCGCCTGTCGATGGACACGCCGGTCGCACTCGCGATCGCCCTGATCTACGTTGCCAGCATCGTCGAGACGATGCGCGGCGGCCACGAAATCTATTTCGATTCGGTCAGCATGTTCGTCCTGTTCCTGCTGGCCGGGCGCACGCTCGAGATGCGCGCACGCCATCGCGCCGCCGATGTCGTCGATGCGCTCGCGCGCCTGCAACCGGCGCTCGCCGAACGCGTCATCGCGAACGCCGTGGCGGGCGGGTTCGAAACGGTCGGCGTGCACGAACTCGTGCGTGGCGAGCGCGTGCGGGTTGCCGCCGGTGCGTCGATCCCGGCCGATGGCGTGCTCGTCGATGCGCCGTGTCGCGTCGACGAAGCCCTCGTCAGCGGCGAGTCGACGCCGCGCATGCGCCTGCCGGGCGAGGCCGTGATCGCCGGCAGCATCGCCCTCGACGGGCCCGTGCTGGTCGAGGTCGAACGCGTCGGCGCCGAAACCGTGCTCGCGTCGATCGTGCGCCTCGTCACGCGCGCGGCCGGCGAGCGTCCGCGCCTCGCCCGTCTCGCCGACGCGCACGCCGCGCGCTTCGTCCTGCGCGTGCTCGTGCTGACCACGCTGGTCGGGGCGGCCTGGCTCTGGATCGATCCGTCGCGCGCGTTCGCCGCGGCGATCGCCGTGCTCGTCGTCAGTTGCCCGTGTGCGTTCGCGCTCGCGGTGCCGGCCGCACTGACCCGTGCGGTCGCCGTACTCGCCCGGCGCGGCGTGCTCGTCGTCGATGCCGATGCGCTCGAGACGCTCGCTCGCGTCGATCATTTCCTGTTCGACAAGACCGGGACGCTCGGCGAGCCGCGCGTCGACCTCGCGCGCAGCACGGCGACGCGTGGTTCGCTGCACGCCGCGCTCGTGCTCGCCGCCGCGCTCGAGCAGGGCAGCACGCATCCGCTCGCCAGCGCGGTGCGCGCGGCGGCCGGGGAGGTGACGATTCCGGCTGCACGCGGACTGCGTTCGGTTGCCGGCTCCGGCGTCGAAGGCGAAATCGAGGGTCGTCGCTACCGGTTCGGCCTCGCCGGGTTCGCGGCCGGCCTGGCCGGCGCGGCCGTGGCTCGCGACAACGTCGAAGCGGTCGACGATGCGCTCGTGCTGCGCGATGCCGATGGCGAGATCGCCCGTTTCGCGCTCGCCGAGGAACCGCGTGCGGGCGCCGCGGCGACGCTCGCCGCGCTCGCCGCGGACGGCGTCGCCTGTGAAATCCTCAGCGGCGATGCGCCGGCCCGGGTCGGCGCGATGGCGGCGCGCGTCGGCATCGGGCGCTGGCAGGCGGCGGCCGATCCGGCGGCCAAGCTTGCCCGTCTCGGCGAACTGCGCGCGCAGGGCCGGGTCGTCGCGATGGTCGGCGACGGTATCAACGACGCGCCGGTCCTGGCTGCGGCCGATGTCGCGTTCGCGATCGGCGACGGGACGACGCTCGCGCAGGCGTCCAGCGGCATCCTGCTCGGCAGCGGACGCCTCGATGCACTCGTCGACGCGCGCGCGATCGCACGCCAGACCCGGCGCATCCTGCGCCAGAACCTCAACTGGGCGCTCGCCTACAACCTCGCCGCGGTGCCGCTCGCGGCGCTCGGCTGGGTGCCGCCGTGGCTCGCCGCACTCGGCATGTCGGCGAGTTCGATCGTCGTCATCCTCAACTCGCTGCGCATCGGTCGCCAATCGGCGACCGCGGCAGCGCCGGCGGCCCGGGCGGCTCGCGCATGAACATCATCCTGCTGCTGATCCCGCTCAGCATCGTCTTCCTCGCGCTCGGCATATGGGCGTTCTTCTGGGCGGTCAACCATGCGCAGTTCGACGATCTCGACACGCCGGCGCTGAGTCCGCTCGCCGAGGACGAGCCGGCGGCCGGACCCGCCGACCCGGCCGACGGACCGGCGCCGGGTGCCGATGCGACCGAGCAGACGAGGCCCGCACGATGAGCGGCGAGCTGACCGTGCTCGCCGCGCTCCTGCTCGGATTGCTCGCGAGTGGTCACTGCGTGCTGATGTGCGGCGGCATCACTTCGGCGCTCGGCATCGCCACCGCGAACGATGCGCACGGACGGCCGCGGCGCTCGTTGCTGGTCGGCTACCAGCTCGGCCGGGTGCTCTCGTACACGATGGCCGGCTTGCTGATCGGCACGGTCGGCGGCGCCCTGATCGCCCTGCTCGACGTCGAGCAGGTCCGGCTCGGCCTGCGCATCGCCGGCGCTGCGGCCCTGTTGCTGGCCGCCCTCGTCATGCTCGGCGTCGTGCGCGATCCCGGTTCGCGCGTCGGCAAGCGCCTGTGGCCGAAGCTGGTGCCGCTCGGACGCCGCCTGTTGCCGGTGAAGACGATGCCGCGCGCGCTCGCCTTCGGGGCGATCTGGGGCTGGATGCCATGCGGCTTCGTCTACACGATCCTGCTGGTCGCCGCGCTGAGCGCCCAGCCCGTCCAGGCCGCCGCGACGATGGCCGCGTTCGGACTCGGCACGCTTCCGGCGATGCTCGCGACGTCATGGGCGGCGCCGCGCCTGGCCGGCTGGGTCAACCGCGGCGCCGTGCGCCACACGGCCGGCGTGATCCTGCTCGCGAGCGCCGCGCTCACCGCGCTTTCGCCGTGGCTGGTCGGCCACGCACCGTGGCTGCAGGGCTGGTTGCCGTTCGACTGCGGGTGACGCTAGTTGAGCGCCTGGCGCGCGGTTTCGTCGTCGGCCTTTTCGGCGAGGGCGGCAAGACCGGCATGGTCGAGGATGTGCACGCTGCGCCGTTCGACGCGCAGGATGCCGAGCGCCTGCATGCGCGTGAACACGCGACTTACGGTCTCGATCACGAGGCCGAGGTAATTGGCCAGTTCCTGGCGCGACATGCTGAGGTTGATCTCGTTCGGGTCATGGCCGATCGCGCGCAGGCGTTCGGACAGGCCGCGCAGGAAGATCGCGAGGCGCGAGACGGCCTGCTTGCGACCCATCATGACCGGATGTTGCTGCTCGCGCGAGAATTCGCGGCTCATGATGCGGAACAACTGGCGCTGCAGCCCGGGCACGTCGGTCGCGATCTCGCCGAACGCGACGAGCGGGACTTCGCACAGGCTCGAGCGCTCGAGCGCCTCGGCATTGCAGCGGTGGCCGTCCCCGCCGAGGCCGTCAAGCCCGACCAGCTCGCCGGCGATATGGAAGCCGAGCACCTGGGTGTCGCCTTCCGGAAGCGTGACGTAGGTCTTCAGCGAACCCGAGCGGACGACGAACAGGGACTGGTGGCTGGCACCTTCCCGGAACAGCATTTCGCCGCGATCGAGCGGCAGGCGCTGCCTGACCAGCGAATCGAGGCGTGCGAGATCGGCACCATCGATCGACGCGGGCAGGCACAACTGGTTCAGTGCGCAATCGACGCAGGACTGGCGCAGGTCGCGCAGGATGACGACATTGCTTGGCCTCGGCATGCCGGCATTCTGGCACGCCTGCCGCAATCGGTCATGTCCGGATCCGGACGCGGTTCAGTCGAAGCGGGCCGGTTCAGACCGCACGCGAGTAACGGGTGCGGTCTGAATCGGGCCGGGCGAGGTAGGCATCGAAGACCATTGCGATGATGCGCAGCAGGAAACGGCCCCGTGCGGTGACCTCGATCCGACGCGCGCCGACCTTGACGAGGCCGTCGGTCTCGAGCGCGCGCAGGCGCTGCAATTCCTCGCCGAAATAGGCCGCGAAATCGATGCCGTGGGCGTCGCCGAACGCGCGCATGTCGAGCATGCCATCGCACATGACCCGCGAGATCGCGTCGGCGCGGATCACGTCGTCTTCGCCGAGCAGCATGCCGCGTTGCACGGGCAGGCAGCCACTTGCGATCGCCGCGTAATAGGTGGGCAGGTCGCGCGCATTCTGGTGGAAGCTGCGCCCGATGTGGCCGATCGAACTCATGCCGAGGCCGATCAGGTCGCAATCGCCGTGGGTCGAATAGCCCTGGAAGTTGCGCTGCATCGTGCCGTTGCGCTGTGCATGCGAGAGATCGTCGCCCGGCAGCGCGAAATGATCGAGGCCGATGTAGCGGTAGCCGGCCGCGACGAGCATCTCGACGCTGAGGCCGATCAGGGCCAGGCGCGTGTTCGCGTCGGGCAAGTCGAACTTGTCGATCCGCCGCTGGGCGCGGAAGCGATCGGGCATGTGCGCGTAGGCGTAGGTCGCGACACGGTCGGGACGCAGCGCGATGACTTCCTCGAGCGTGCGCGCGAAGCGTTCCGGAGTCTGCTTGGGCAGGCCGTGGATGAGGTCGACGCTGACCGAACGGAATCCCGATTCGCGCGCCGCCTCGATCACTTCGCGGGTCTGCTCGATGCTCTGCACCCGATTGACCGCGACCTGCACGTCGTGGTCGAAATCCTGGATGCCGAGGGAGAGCCGGTTGAAACCGCACGCGGCGAGATCGCGGATCATGCCGGCATCGGCATAGCGCGGATCGACCTCGATGCCGAACTCGCGGTCGTCCTCGTCGGAGAGCAGGAAGCCGCGCCGCAGGGCGTCCACGAGACGGGCCATCTGCGCCGAGTCGAGGAAGTTCGGCGTGCCGCCGCCGAGATGCAACTGGAGCACGCGCCGGTCGCGATCGAACAGCGGCGCGGTCATCTCGATCTCGCGCAGCAGGTGTTCGAGATAGACGTCCGCGCGCGAGCGGTCGCGGGTGATGATCCGCGTGCAGCCGCAATAGAAGCACGGACTCAGGCAGAACGGGACATGCACGTAGACCGACAAGGCGCGCGGGATCGGGTCTTCGTTCGACGCGCGCGCGATCCCGCGCAGCGTTGCTTCGCCGAAACCGGGCTGGAACTGCAGGGCGGTCGGGTACGACGTGTAGCGCGGGCCCGTGATCGCGTAGCGCGCGATGAGGTTGCCGTCGAACACCGGCACGCGACTCGTCGCCGGATGATTGAGCGTGACTGTGGACATGCCCCGCATCGTGCGATCGGGGCGGACCTGCTGCATTGATCCATGTCAATCCGGTTTGCAAAAGCGCCATGCTGCCGCTGTAATGACGCATTGCCGCAAGCCTTTTCCTGCAAGGAGTCAACGATGTCCGTCGTCCGCATGAGCGATCTCGATCTGCGCGGCAAGCGCGTCCTGATCCGCGAGGATCTGAACGTCCCGATCGAGAACGGCCGGATCACCTCGGAACAGCGCATCAGCGCAGCGTTGCCGACCATCAAGCTCGCACTCGAAAAAGGCGCAACCGTGCTCGTCACCTCGCATCTGGGGCGCCCGAAGGAAGGCCAATGGACGGCCGCCGATTCGCTCGCGCCGGTCGCCGCCCGACTCGGCGCATTGCTCGGCCGCGACGTGCCGCTGCTGCGCGACTGGGTTGACGGCGTCGAGGTCGCCGCCGGGTCGATCGTGCTGCTCGAGAATTGCCGCATGAACGTCGGCGAGGCGAGCGACGATGAAACGCTCGCGAAGAAGTACGCGGCCCTGTGCGACATTTTCGTCATGGATGCATTCGGCACCGCGCATCGCGCGCAGGCTTCGACCCATGGCGTCATCCGCCACGCGAAGGTCGCCGCTGGCGGGCCGCTGCTGATGGCCGAGCTTGATGCGCTCGGCAAGGCGCTCGACGATCCCGCGCGGCCGCTGCTCGCGATCGTCGCCGGCTCGAAGGTCTCGACCAAGCTCGCCCTGCTCGAGAATCTCGTCGGCAAGGTCGACCAGCTCATCGTCGGTGGCGGCATCGCGAACACGTTCCTCGCTGCGGCCGGGTTCCCGATCGGCAAGTCGCTCGCCGAAGCCGATCTCGTCGATACCGCCAGGCGCATCGACGCGGCCGCGCGCGCGCGCGGCGCCGCGATCCCGGTCGCGGTCGACGTCGTCGTCGCCAAGTCGTTCAGCGCTGATGCCGAGGCGACCGTCAAGGCTGTCGCCGACGTCGCCGACGACGACCTGATCCTCGACATCGGTCCGCGTACGGCCGCGCAATATGCCGCGCTGATCGCCGACGCGGGCACGGTCGTCTGGAACGGTCCGGTCGGCGTATTCGAGTTCGACGCGTTCGGGCGCGGAACCGAGACGCTCGCTCGCGCGATCGCGGCCTCGTCGGCATTCTCGATCGCCGGCGGCGGCGACACGCTTGCTGCGGTCGACAAGTACGCCATCGCCGACCAGGTTTCCTACATCTCGACCGGCGGCGGCGCCTTCCTCGAATTCCTCGAAGGCAAGCAATTGCCGGCCGTCGCAGCGCTGCTTGCGCGCGGCGCCTGATGCGCCTCGTCCTGTTCGATCTCGACGGCACCCTGATCGACTCCGAGGCCGGCATCACCGGCTCGATGCGGCATGCATTCGCGGCGATGGGCGTCGACGCTCCGGACGCGGCCGTTCTGCGTGGCTGGATCGGGCCGCCGCTGCGCGCGACGTTCCCGGACGTGCTCGGTGACGACCCCGAGCGGATCGAAGCCGCGGTCGCCCATTACGCCGAGCGCTTCGAGGCGACCGGCTGGTCCGAGCACGTCGTCTATCCGGGCATCGCCGAAGTCGTCGATGCACTCGCCGCGCGCGGCACCCGCCTCGCGATCGTGACGACGAAACTGCGCACGCATGCCGAACGCATCATCGCCAACCTGTCGTTCGGGTCGCGCTTCGAGCGCGTGTATGCCGCCGCGGTCGGCAGTCGGCACAGCGAGAAGGCCGCGATGATCGCCGCGGCGCTTGCCGATTTCGCTACGTCCGCGGGCGACGTGGCCATGATCGGCGATCGCCACTTCGACATCGAGGGCGCCCGCGCGAACGGCGTGCGCGCGATCGGCGTGACCTGGGGTTTCGGCAGCCGCGCCGAGCTGCGCGAAGCGGCAGCCGATGCAATCGTCGATGCACCGCGGGACCTGCTCGCCGCGCTGTAGTCCACGGCTCGGACCCTTCGCTGCGCGGCGCGCGAACGATGCGGACCGACGCTCGGGCAGGCTCGACCTGCTGTGGTAGGTTTGTGCTTCCGCGAAGGAGGCAATGATGTCGGCACAACTGCGTCGCACGCGAATCATCGCAACGCTCGGCCCGGCCACCGATGCGCCCGGCATGCTCGAACGCGTGCTCGCGGAAGGCGTCGATGTCGTGCGGCTCAATTTCTCGCACGGGCATGCCGACGATCACCGCATGCGGGCCGCGGCCGTCCGCACGATCGCGGCCGGGCTCGGGCGCGAGGTCGCCGTGCTCGGTGACCTGCAGGGACCGAAGATCCGCGTCGAGCATTTCGCCGAAGGCGCCGTCCACCTCGAAGTCGGTGCGCCGTTCGTGCTCGATTGCCGACCCGATGCGCCGCCGGGCGACGCGACGCGCGTCGGCGTCGGGTACCACGATCTGTGGCGAGACGTGCGCCCCGGCGATGCACTGCTGCTCGACGACGGCCTGATCGCGCTCGACGTCGTCGAGGTCGTGCCGCACGAAGTACGTTGCCGGGTGACGATTGGCGGGCGCCTGTCGAACCGCAAGGGCATCAACCGCCTCGGCGGCGGCCTCACCGTCGCCGCGCTGTCGGACAAGGATCGCCACGACATCGGGCTCGCGGCCGAACTCGACGTCGACTTCCTCGCGGTCTCGTTCGTCAAGGGTGCGACCGATGTCGAACAAGCACGCGCACTGTTGCGCGAAGCGGGCAGCCAGGCCGCGCTCGTCGCCAAGATCGAGCGCACCGAGGCGATCGCCGCGCTCGGCGAGATCATCGATGCGAGCGATGTCGTCATGGTCGCGCGCGGTGATCTCGGCGTCGAGATCGGCGATGCCGAACTGCCGGGACTGCAGAAGAAGATCATCCGTGAAACGCTCGAGCGCAGCCGCGTCGTCATCACCGCAACCCAGATGATGCAGTCGATGGTGGAATCGCCGATCCCGACGCGGGCCGAGGTGCTCGACGTCGCCAACGCGGTCATCGACGGCACCGACGCGGTCATGCTCTCGCAGGAGACCGCCTCGGGTCGCCATCCGGACAAGGCCGTCGCAGCGATGCGCCGCGTCTGCCTCGGCGCCGAGCGCCAGTTCGAACCGAGCGATGACCTCGCCCCCGGCGTGCACCCTCTCGATCGCACCGACCAGGCGATCGCCTTGGCCACGATGTTCCTCGCCGGGCGCATCGGCGTGCGCGCTATCGTCGCACTGACCGAATCGGGCGCGACCGCGCGCTGGCTTTCGCGGCACCGCTCGAGCGTGCCGATCTATGCGCTGTCGCGCAACGATGCGGCGCGCCGGCGCATGCTGCTGTTCCGCGACGTCCACCCGATCGCGTTCGATCCGCACGATGTCGGCCCGACGCGCGCGGCGCGCGAAGCGATCCAGCATCTCTACAACCTCGGCCATCTCGCCGAGGACGACCGCGTAATCCTGACCACGGGCGACCACACGGGCCAGCTGGGCGGCACCAACACGCTCAAGCTGCTGCGTGTCGGTGGCGGCGGCGTCGCCGAGGGCCTCGGCGATCTCTGAGACGGCGCCCGCCGGAGCTTGCGCAAGCTGAACCGCACGAGTGGATACGCCCGTCCGGTCGCCGCGGATTCGGTATGCTTGAGTCCTTCGCACCGGAGCCGGCCATGTCCATACGTCAGACGATCATGCTGGTCGGCGCGCTTGCACTGGCGCCTCATGCGTTCGCCCAGCAGGCGCCGCGTTCGGTCACGCCGGAGACGCTCGAGAAGTACTGGATCATGATCCATTCGACGCTCGAGGCCAGCGTTCCGCTCGGTGGCAAGGGCATGGACCAGCCAGGTTGCGCAAGCGTGTCGTTCGTCGTCGAGAAGAACGGCAAGGCCAGCAACATCAAGGCGCAGAAGGTCCACCCGCCCGGCGATCTCGGCGCGGTCGCGGTCAGTGCGGTCGCCAGCCTCGAATTCGAGCCGACGATCGCGAACGCGGGGCGCGACCGCGTGTTCAGTTCGCTGATCCTGCCGTTCAACCTGCCGGCCGATCCCGCGCAGCGCAGCGCGGTCCTGCAGAACTGCGTCATCGAACCGCTCCGCTGGAGCGATCCGGCCGCCCGGCTCGATGCGGAAAAACCGCAATCCTGAGACCGTCCTGCGACAATCCGGCTCCGACTGCAGCCCTGGCCGATCTGGCCTATAATCCGCGCCCCTTGATCCTTTCCCTTGCATCGGCCACCGCGCCGCGGTGCCGGTGCGGTTTCGTTTTCGGAGCAGTCCATGAGTATCGAGCAGCTTGAAAGCATCGCCCAGGCGATGGTTGCGCCGGGCAAGGGCATCATCGCGATCGACGAGTCGAACAACACGATCAAGAAGCGCTTCGATTCGGTCGGCGTGCCGAACACCGAGGAGAACCGCCGCGCCTATCGTGAAATGCTGCTTACCGCCCCCGGCATCAACCAGCATATTTCCGGCGCGATCCTGTACGACGAGACGATTCGCCAGTCGACCAAGGCCGGCGTCCCGTTCACGAAGATCATGCTCGATGCCGGCATCCTGCCCGGGATCAAGGTCGATCGCGGCCCGTTCCCGCTCGCCGGATTCCCCGGAGAACTCGTCACCGAAGGCCTCGACGGCCTGCGTGACCGCCTCAACGAATACGCGCGCCTCGGCGCAAAGTTCGCCAAGTGGCGCGCGGTCATCACGATCAGTGGCGACGCTCCGAGCGGCACCTGCATCGAGGCGAATTGCCATGCACTCGCGCGCTATGCGGCGCTGTGCCAGGAAGCCGGCATCGTGCCGATGGTCGAGCCCGAAGTGCTGATGGACGGCGAACACGACATCGACGAGTGCTACGACGTGACCGAGGCGACGCTGCGTGCGTTGTTCGGCTCGCTGTACGAGCAGAACGTCCTGCTCGAAGGCACGATCCTCAAGGCCAGCATGGTCATCTCGGGCAAGAACTGTCCCGAGCAGGCGGGCACCGATGAAGTCGCCGAGATGACGATCCGCTGCCTCAAGTCGGCCGTCCCGGCTTCGTTGCCGGGCATCGTGTTCCTCTCTGGCGGCCAGTCCGACGAACAGGCCACGGCGAACCTCAACGCGATGAACCAGCAGGGGCCGCATCCGTGGCCGCTGTCGTTCTCGTACGGCCGCGCGATGCAGCAGGCGGCCCTGAAGCTGTGGGGCCAGGACATGGCCGCGAATTTCGCCGACGCCCAGAAGACGGTCGCCCAGCGAGCGCGCGAGAACGGCCTCGCCGCACTCGGCCAGTGGAAGAAGGTCGCCTGACCGGCCGCTTCCGATTACGGCGGCAAAGTCGAACGGGCGCCTCAGGGCGCCCGTTCCTGTTTTCGCAGTCCACGAACGTCCGGCAGATCCCGAATCGGCCAGGCTCCTGTGGGGGGCGCTGCCTACAAAGGTGCTCCGCATCGATGTCGCGGGAAATCCGTAGCCCGGGCAAGGCCGCAGGCCGCACCCGGGGATGGCGTGGAAATCGGGGACGGTGCGATGTCGATGCAGGACCCCGGGTGCGCTGCGCTTACCCGGGCTACTTCACTTCGCCCGCTTCAGCGCCTCAGGATGCGCCGACTGGGGCCGGCACGCCCGCGATGCGCGGTTTGGCGTCCGCGTCGGGCAGCAACTTGCCCGGATTGAGGATTCCCGCTGGATCGAAGGTGCGCTTGATCCCGCGCATCAGCTCGAGCGCGACCGGATCGAGTGCGCGGGTCATGAAGGCGCGCTTGGCGAGGCCGATCCCGTGTTCGCCCGACAATGTGCCGTCGAGGGCGAGTACGAGGTCGAACACGGCCGAAAGGCAGGCGGGGGCGTGCGCGGCCTGGGCCGGATCCTCGGGACGATGGAGCAGGTTGACGTGGATGTTGCCGTTGCCGGCATGACCGAAGTTGACGATCGGGATGCCGTGCGCAGCCGAAATTGCTTTCAGGCCAGCGACGAGTTCGGGCAGGCGACTGACCGGGACGACGACATCCTCGTTGATCTTGTTCGGCGCGAGCGTACGCAAGGCCGGCGACAGCGCCTTGCGCGCGGCCCAGATCGCGTCGATCGCACCGGCGTCGTTCGCGGCCCGCCATTCGAGCAGGCCGTCGCCGCGCGCGGCGGCGGCAATTGCCTCGACCGCGCCGGCGAGTGCATCGGGCTCACCGTCGACTTCGATGACGAGCATTGCGCCGGCCTGCGGGATCGCGGCGCCGGCGTGCGCGCGCGCGAGCCGCAGCGCTTCATCGTCGAGGAACTCGAGCGCGCACGGCGTGACCGGCTGGGCCATGATTCGGGCCACCGCGGCTGCCGCTGAAGCGATGTCGACGTAGGTCGCCTGCAAGCTGCGTTTCGCGGCCGCCAGCGGGGTCAGCTTGAGGGTCGCCTCGGTGATGACCGCGAGCGTGCCTTCCGAACCGGTCAGCAGGCGCACGAGGTCGTAGCCGGTCGCGCCCTTCGTGGTCGGCTTGCCGCAGCGGAATTCTCGGCCATGGCCGTCGACCGCGCGCAGGGCCAGCACATTGTCGCGCGTCGCGCCGTATTTCACCGCGCGCGGGCCGCCCGCGTTGCAGCCGATGTTGCCGGCGATCGTGCAGTACGGCGCCGAGGTCGGGTCGGGCGCCCAGAAAAAGCCGAGCGGTTTCAGCGCACTTTGCAGATCGGCATTGAGCACGCCGGGCTCGACGATCGCGACCCGGTTGCCGGCATCGATCCGCACGATCCGGTTCATGCGCTCGAAGCTCGCGACGATCCCGCCGGCAACCGGCACGCTTGCCCCGGTCGTGTTCGTGCCGCGGCCGCGCGCGACCAGCGGAACTTGCAGTTCGTTGCACAACGCCACGAGGGCGACGACCTCGGCATGCGTGGTCGGGAACACGACCGCATCGGGCAGCGCCTCGCGCCGGGAATTGTCGTAGCCGTAGACGAGACGCTCGCCGGCATCGACGCTGAACGCATCCGCGGCGAGGAATCCGGCGAGTCGCGCGGCCAGGGCGGAATCGGCATGCTGCATGCGCCGCACTATGCTGGGTCCGCGCGCACCGGCGCAACCGCGGCGCGATCGCGCGCGTGCAGCGCCCGCGCGCGGTTCAGCCGTCGGTGTATTCGAACACCTTGACGACGCGCTCGACGCCGGACACGTTGCGCGCGAGTTCGGTCGCGATCGCATCTTCCTCGGCACTGAGCAGGCCCTGCAGGTAGACGACGCGATGCGCGGTGCTGACCTTGACCCGGGTCGGGTCGAAGCCCGGCACGCTGACCGCGTCGGCCAGCGCGAGCTTGACCCGCGCAGTGATCTGGTTGTCGTTGCGGCGCGCCCAGAAGCCCTCGGGTTCCATGACCTCGATCTCGTTGACGATCCGGCGCACTCCTTCGAAGCCGGTCACGGTCTGCTCGGCGCGCTGCTTGAGGTCCGGCGTGCGGACCTCGCCGATCAGCAGCATGACGCCGTTGTAGACCGCGATCATGACGCGGTTCTCGAGGACGAGCTGCTTGTCGCGGTTGAGCGTGTCGTAGGCACCGAGCTGGATGCGCTTGTCGTCGACGACGGTGCCGAATCCGCGCCGGTCGTGGACCGACGATCCGGTCGCGACCGCGCCGGTGGCGAGCGCGGCGATGCAGCCGGCCAACAACGGCAGGCTGGCGAGGAGCAGGGCGAACAGGGCGATTCTCTGGCGGCGCATCGGTTTCCTCTCACTCGGTCTGGAATGCATCGCGATGCCACTCGATCTCGGGGGCATCGGCGCTGCCGCTGATCGCGAACACGTCGAACCGGCAGGTGCGGCTGGCCAGTTCGGGACGCGACTGCAGGAACATGCCCGCGGTCCGCACGAGGCGTTCGCGCTTCGCCGCGTCGACCGAATCGACCGCGCCGCCGAAGCGCGTGCTGCGACGGTAGCGCACTTCGGCGAAGACGATCATCGCGCCGTCGCGCAGGATGAGGTCGATCTCGCCGTAGCGCGAGGCGAAGTTGCGCGCGACGAGGGCAAGCCCGCAGCGCACGGCACAGGCCAGGGCCAGATCCTCGAAGCGGGTGCCGGTACTGCGCACGATGCGCTAGTTGGCCGGCGCCGGGCTGAGCGTGCCCTGTACGGGTCGGGCGACGCCGCCCGAGTAGCGTGCCCAGGTCAGCAGGCGATGGATGCGCCCGAAGCTGTCCGCGGCGAGCTGGCCGGTCGCGCCGTCGAGATAGGTGTCGGGATTGGCGAGCAGCCAGTCCATGTACGGCAGCAAGGCATACGCATCCATGCCGAACGCGAACAGGCGAGCGCCGAGGCCGCGCGCACTGTCGAGATGATTGGCGATCGCGTTGCGGTCAGGACGGCCCGGTACCGCGGCGAACAACCAGGTCGCGTCGCAGAACTCGATGCCGTCGAGATCGCGGTCGAGGCCGGGGCTGGTTTCCCCCGCGTTGATGTGCGAGGTCGCGAAGATCGGCGCATTGATCGCGGCCAGCTTCAATTGCGGCGCGAGCATGCGCGCCTGTTGCGGCAGCAGGCTGACGAAGATGCCGGCGTCGGCCGGCGGCGCGCGGCGCGGCGTGCCGTCCGCGTCGGTCGTCGTCGTGTCGCCGATGGCGCGCGCCGCGCGCTCGATCGCGCCCAGATGATTGACCTCGGACTCACGGATGCGCGCCTCGCCGACGATCGTGCCGCCGCGCGCCTCGAACTGGGCGCGGAACGCGAGCGCCGCGCGTTCGGCCCAGTCCGTTTCGGCGGCGATGACGGCGACCCGCGTGATGCCGCGCGCATGCATGCGTTCAGCCGCCTGCGCACCCTCGGCATCGGGCAGCAGGCCGAACTCGGCACTTCCGCGCGGCGGTACCTCGCCGCTGTCGGGATGGTTGAGGGCGAGCACGCGGACCGGCAGCGACTGGCGGAACAAGGCCCCGACCGCTTCGCGCTGGAGCGGACCGACGATGAAGCCGGCGCCATCGGCGACCGCGCGCGCGTAGGCGACCTGCATGTCCTCGCTGCGTTGCCCGGCATCGTAGATGCGCAATTCGGGACGATGGCCACCGTCGTCGTCGTGGTAGGCGGCGAGGAAGCCGTCGCGGATCGATCGCGAGACGCTCGCGATCGGGCCGGCCAGCGGCAGGATCAAGGCGACCTGGCGGATCGCGTTGAAGCCTTCGCGCTGCAGCGAGTCGTCGCTGCCGGGGATCAAGGTGCCGACCGGGCGCTGCGGATGCGGCACTTCGCGCGGCAGCATCCCGCCCTTCAGGCGCAAGGCCTGCTCGATCCACGGCAGCAGCGCGTCGTCGGGGCGCAGGCTGGCCGCCCGTGCCTTCAGCGCGGCGCCGTCGAGCGCGGCGAGCGTCTCGACGATCTCGCCGCGATTGAGCTCGCGGTCAGGACCGTCCAGGTGTTCGTCGAGCCGCGCGCGGATACGCGCCGCGGCAAAGCGATCGCCGTTCGCGGTCTCGACGCGGGCGCGAAGTTCGAGCACGCGCACGCGCAGTCCTTCCGGCACGTCGTCACCGGCGGTCAGCAGCAGCGCGCCGGCGCGTTGCGGGTCGTTGTTGCGCAGGGCGATCTCGGCCTCGAGCAGGTCCAGGCGCAACGGTTCGTCGCCACGCAGGCGCCGGCGCTTGATGTCGGCGAGCGCGCGTTCGGCTCCGGCGACGTCGCCGGCATCACGCAGAACCTCCGCGGCGCGCAGGCGGTACCAGGAGCCGCGCTCGCCGCCGCGGCGGGCGAATTCGAGGAACGCGGCCGCAGCACGCTCGAGATCGCCGTCGCTCGCGAGCTGTTCGGCCTGGCGCGCGTCGGCATCGTCGACGACGGCGGGACCGCTGCCGGTCGTCGCGCAGCCGCTGGCGACGAGCGTTAGCGCGACGAGGATCAGCCACAGCAGGGGATGCAGGCGCGGAACGGTCACGGGCATGGCGGGCGCGGACGTTGGAGGGATGCCCGATGATAGCCCGGATGCGAATCGCGACGACCACCGCAGCCGCGACGTTCACCGATGAACGGCCGGGGCGCTATCCTCGCGTTCCGGCGCGGAGAGTGGAATGAATGCAAAGCAGGGCCGCCTGTGGGTCGTTGCGACACCGATCGGGAATCTCGACGACTTGTCGCCGCGCGCGGCCGAGGTCCTGCGTGGCGTCGATCTGGTCGCGGCCGAGGACACGCGCCACAGCGCGCCGTTGCTGGCCCGGGTCGGCAGCCGTGCGCGCGCGCTTGCGCTGCACGAGTACAACGAGCGCGACCAGGCCGAACGCATCGTCGCGAGCCTGCGCAACGGCGAGCAGGTCGCCCTGATCGCCGACGCGGGCACGCCGCTGGTCAGCGATCCGGGTTTCCGCCTCGTGCGTGCGGCGCGCGAAGCCGGCATTGCCGTGTCGCCGGTGCCGGGCCCCTGCGCCGCGATCGCGGCATTGTCGGTCGCGGGCCTGGCCAGTGACCGCTTCGTGTTCGAAGGCTTCCTGCCGGCCAAGGGTGTCGCGCGCCGGCAACAGCTCGCGACGCTCGCCGCAGAGGCGCGCACGCTGATCTTCTACGAATCGAGTCATCGCATCGTCGACATGCTGGCGGATCTCGTCACGGTGTTTGGCGCGGCCCGTGCGGCCGTGGTCGCACGCGAGTTGACCAAGCTGTTCGAAACCGTGCTGGCGGCGCCGCTCGGCGAACTGCTGGCGCAGGTGCGCGGTGACGCGAACCAGCAGCGCGGCGAGTTCGTGGTGCTGGTCGCCGGGGCGAGCGACGAACAGGCCGATGCGACGCTGGCCGAAGGCCGGCGCGTGTACGCGCTGCTGCGCGATGAGCTGTCGCCGGCCCGCGCGGCCAAGCTCGCGGCCGCGATCAGCGGCGCGCCGCGCAAGCAACTGTACGCGGCCGACGACGACGGCTGAGTTCAGCTGCCGACCTGCCCCGGAACGCACATCGGCCCCGCAGGGCCGATGCAATTAAAGCAGTCGATTGCAACGGCTCCGGCGCGCCGCGCCGGAGCCGGGGACCTTTACTCAGTCGCCGCCGAAACCATCGGCGAACAGGCGATCGGTGGCCAGGCGCACGACGAAGCCGTCGTGGTCGGACACTCCGACCGCATTCGTGCTCGTGCGCATCGTCTGATCGGCCGCATCGAGGTTGGCGCGGCCGTAGTCGAAGCCGGCAAACCATGATTTCGCCGCCGCGTTGAGCAGGGCATGGTCGAGCACCTGCATGATCGGCACGTCGCGGGCCGTGTAGCCGAAGATCGCGCCGAAGTTCTCGGTGAACAGGAACGAGTACTGCTCGTTGAGCGGCAGCGAGGTCACGGCGTTCCACAGCGGCGGATTGACGATGTTCGGCGCGCCGAGGTCGATCACGTTGGCCGCATCGTCGTAGGTGCCCTGGATCAGGCCGGTGATGTGGACGAAGCCGTCGCTCGCGACGTAGTCGTTGAAGTCACCGATCACGAGCAGCGGACGCGTCGGATGCAGCGTCTGCTGCTCCTGCACGCGCAACGCGATCGACTTCGCCTGGTTGTAGCGCTTGGCGCGATTGCGGTCGACATCGGCCTGGGTGCAGTTGGCACCGGTCGGCGCATCGACGCAGCTGCGCGATTTCGGATGGACGACGAACGTCGCGAACGGCTGCCCCTGGAACGTCGCTTCGAGGCGCAGGGTCGGGCGGTCATTCAGTGTATCCATCGCGTTGTCGTCCGGGTCGAGCCACATCTCGTTCTTGTCGAGCTGGGTGACGACGACGCCATCAACACGATCGCCTCGCACGAGATAGCCGACATCGATGCCACCCGGATCGTTGCCTTCCTCCAGGTACGCCGTGTAGGTGACCAGATGATCGGTCGCGATCTTCGCCGCGAGCTCGTTCAGCACGGCGAGATTCTCGACCTCGACGACGCCGAGCACGTCGGGCAGTTCGAGCACGTTGCCGACGTAGTCCGAGAGTCGCACGAGCTTCAGCTCGAGCGCCGCGGCGCTCGGCTCTCCGCCATTGCCGCAGACGAACGTCGTGTTCGACTGCGTGTCGCACAGGCGCAGCATGTTGAACGCGCCGATGCGCAATTCGGCGCTGCCCTGGCCGGCCGGAACTGCACGCGGGATCGGCGCCGCCGAGGTGACGCTGAACGTCGTCGGCAGCAGGTCGTAGTCGCCGAAATTGAAGGTCAGCACGCCGGTGGCGCTGAAGCGAGTGCCGCCGGTGATTTCGGTATCCGGCGGAACGGCGCCGAGCGCATCGGCATCGAGCTCGAAGATGTGCGGGTTTCCGAGGAACGCGCCGGCAGCCGGATTGCCGACGCCGGGAACCAGCGGATACAGCGTGCCGGGCGTGCGGATCGAGCGCGTGCCACCGGCCGAGACGAACACCTGGCCGTATTCATCGGAACTGAAGTACTGGTTGGCGCGCGCGACGATGCCGTCGGCCACGCTGATGCGCATCCCCTCGAAGCATTCGAGATTGCTCAGCGTGCCGCAGCTGAGGTTGGCCGGATCGGGCGATGGCGTGTTCTCGTCGAACGCGATCGGTGCCGGCACCGGATTGCCGGTACTGGTGATGCTCAGGCCGCTGACGCTGGTCAGTTCGGTCAGTTCGAAATACTCGGTGACCGTCGCGGTCAGGGTGAGCGCGTCGCCGACGACGACACCCGGCGCGCTGCCGGTGAACACGTAGATGCCTTCGGACGTCAGCGGATTGCCGTCGACGGCGGCATCGGGCGTCTGCATCCAGAAGCCCTGCGGTCCGATGGCGGTGACGATATTGCCCACGGTCTGCACGCGCTGGCCTTCGATCGGCGAGGCGAGGCCGGAACCCTGGATCTCGTGGATTGCGCGCGTCGCGACGTCGTCGTCCTGGATCGTGCCGGTTGCACTCAGGGTGGCCGGCAAGGCGCCGTTGATCGCGGTCAGGTTCAGCGTGAACGAGCGGTTCGGCTGCGGTGTCGTGTTGGCCACGGCATTGACCGTGATCGTCGTCGTCGTGTCACCGGCGTTGAGCGTGCGAGAACCCGAGGTCGCCTCGTAATCGGTCGGCGCGACCGCGCTGCCGTCGGCGGTGGCGAAGTTGAACGTGAGGCCGCCGGCGGCGACGGCCGGCGTCACGTTGATCGTGAACGTCAGCGGCGTGAGTCCGCTGTCGCCCTCGGCCACCGAGACGTTGCTGATCGCGATCGTCGGCACGGGCGGGCCGCCGCAGACGTTGAGCGTGCTCGCGCTGTTGCGCGGTGCAACCGTTCCGGAGGTGAAATCGAGATGGTTTCGATCGGAGTCCGTGCAGCCATTCGCGGCGCGCAGGATCGAAGTCGTGGTGCTCGGCGCCGGTGCGGGCGCGGTCCCTTCGAAGAAGTTTGCCGTTGTGCCAAACCCGACGAGGTCGACGATCAGGGCAAGCTGGGCCGGGGTGCAGCCGATGCTTCCGCCGTTGCAGCCGATGCCGGTCGTGCTGTTGGCGAGGATGACCTTTCCGGCCGTACCGCCCATGTTCGAGCTGCCGACCACGTCGGGCGTCGGCATCGGCGTGCCGTTGACGCCGCCGGCCATTTGCACGAGGTAATAGCCGCCCGGCGGAATGCTGCCGGTCAGCGTCGCGCCGACCGCGAACTGGCCGGTTCCGGCTGCGCTCGCGTACTGCACCGTATGCCCGGCAACGCTTGCGGTCGTGGCGCCGCGGTTGAAAAGCTCAACGAAGTCGTGCGTGTACGAGGCACCCGTGCCGCCACCACCGCCGTACACCTGGCTGATGACGACCTGCGCGCTGGCGCCGAACGAAATGCCGGCAAGCAGCAGCGCTGCGCCGAAAAGCCTGAACGATCGAAACATGGTTTCCCCGCACTGGTTGCAACAGACCGGACAATCTAGCCGCGCATTTTGACACAGACGTGTCATGACGGGCGTGGCCGGGCGGTATTCACATCACGCGCACGAAGGCGGTGATCTCCTCGCGGTCGTGGTACAGGTGACGCGCGCGCCAGTCATGGCGCTTGCCGGCCGCGTCGAGCGCGTCTGCGATCAGGCCGCGGCACAGCTGCACCTCGTCGTAGCGCTTCTTCATCGGCAGCTTGAGGTTGAAGATCGCGTGCCGGCACCAGCCCTGGGCCAGCCATTCGGCGATCCGCGCGGCGACCCGCCGCGGCTGTTCGACCATGTCGCAGACGAGCCAGTCGACCGCTGCCGGTGGCCGGTAGCGGAATCCATCCTCGCGCAGGTGGGTGACGAGCCCGCTGTCGAGCAGGTCCTGCGCGATCGGCCCGTTGTCGACTGCCGTCACGTGCAGCGAACGCCGCACGAGCTGCCAGGTCCAGCCGCCCGGTGCGGCACCGAGGTCGACCGCGCGCATGCCGGGCTTGAGCCAGCGCTCGCGCTCGCCTTCGTCGAGCAGGACCAGCAATGCTTCCTCGAGCTTGAGCGTCGAACGGCTCGGTGCCGCGGCCGGAAAGCGCAGGCGCGGGATGCCGCCGGGCCACGGCGAGGAGTTGCCGATCGGCGCCTCGCCGACGAACGCGGTCTGCGCGTCGACCAGGCAGACATGCAGGCGTGCAGGCGCCTGCGCATCGATGAGCTGCTCGCGCTTCATCGCCGACACGAGTGCGTTGTTGAGCGCGCGGCACAGCGCGGACAGCTCGCGTGCGGCGTCGCTGTCGGGCGACTCGATCCAGGCATCGCTCCAGCGCCGACCGTGTGCGCGGATCGGCGGCATCAGCACGCCGAGGCGGTCACTGGCCGGCAGCGCGCCGATGCGTGCGAATACCTGCACGAGCTGACGCGCGAACACGAGCTCGCGCCAGCGTACGGTGGCCTTGAAGCGGGCCGCGCTCGCGCCATCGGCGAGCACGAACTCGACGAAGCCGCTGCCACGCTTGCTGCGGGCAAAGCCGCCGCTGGCAAGCGCCGCATCGTGCGCGGCGAGTTCCTGGGCACATTCGGCCTCGAATCCGGGCCGGCAATAGGCGAGCACGCCGTTCATGGCGTTTGCGCCGACGCGGCAGCGCCGCCCGCGCGGGCCCGCTCAGTATGCGGAACCATTTCTTTCGCGATAAAGGTCAAACACGTCGCAGGCGGTCTGCCTCAATATGTCGCGGCGCACGCGGATGCCGCGCCGCTCGAGTTCACCGATCCAGTCGGACGGCAGCGGTCCCTCGTCGAACTCGCTGAGCCGCATCACGTCCTCGGCGCGCGCGCCGATCAGCAGTTCGTCGATGCCGGCCCAGATGCTCGCGCCGTAGCACATCGAACACGGCTGCGCGCTGGTCGCGAGCGTGTAGCGCGAACCATCCTCGTTGAGGCGATGGCGCCGCAGGCACGCCTGCGCGCCCATGAACGCCATCATCTCGGCATGCGCGACCGAACACGATTGCGGCACGACGCGATTGACGCCGGCCGCGACAAGACGGCCTTCGCCGCTGAAAACGGCGGCACCGAACGGGCCGCCGGTCTGCAGTTCGACATTGCGCCTGGCCAGCGCGATCGCGAGGGCGACGCGTGTCTCGTCGTCGGCATAGGTCGCATCGATGTCGATTTCCTCGCGGATCCAGGCGGGCAAGGCGAGCGCAATCTGCAGATGGAGCATGGCGGAGATCCGGGTGGCGGGGGCAGGGCGAACGCTTCGCCCGGTTTCAGTCGGTCGGTCGATCAAGCAGGTCGCTGCAGGTGCCGTCGACACAGGCACAGCCCTTGATCTCGGGGAAGCCGCAGATGCCGGACTGGTTCTTCGCGATGCATTCGGCCTTGACCCGTTCGGGAAACACCGGGCTGTCGCGATTGACGCATGCCGGATAGTAGCCGCAGCAGTTGCCGACATCCTTGACCGCGCAATCGGCATCGCTGCGGCAACTGCGGTCGATTTCTCCGGCCGCCGCGGCCGGCGTGCGCGCCGAGGCGCAGGCGCCGACGAGCAGGCCGGCCACGAGCAACGCGACGAGGCGCAGGCGATTCATCGCGCCGCGGCCTTCGCCCACGCATCGCGCAGCGTGACGACGCGATTGAAGACAGGCGCCGCCGCCGAATGGTCGTGGCGATCGGCGACGAAATAACCGAGGCGTTCGAACTGCCAGGCCGATTCGACGGCCGCATCGGCCAGCGACGGTTCGAGCCAGGCCTGCACGACACGCTTGGAATCGCGATTCAGGTGGTCACGATAGGACTTGCCGTCGCTGTCGTCGTCGGGATCGGCGACGTTGAAAAGACGATCGTACAGGCGCACTTCGGCGGCCACCGCATGGGCCACGCTGACCCAGTGGATCGTACCCTTGACCTTGCGATCGGCGCCCGCGAGTCCAGGGCGCGTGTCGACGTCGAGCGTGCAGCGCAATTCGACGATGCCGCCGTCGGCGTCCTTGACGACCTCCTCGCAGCGCACGATGCCGACCCCGCGCAGGCGCACTTCGCCGCCCGGCACGAGGCGATGGAAGCCCTTGACCGGGACTTCCTGGAAATCCTCGCGCTCTATCCAGAGTTCGCGCGAGAACGGCAGCTCGCGCTGGCCGAACGCCTCGTTCTTCGGATGGTTGGCGACCCGCAGCCACTCGACGTGGCCGGCCGGCAGGTTGACGAGGACGAGCCGGACCGGGTCGATGACGGCGAGTCGGCGCGGTGCGGCGGCATCGAGTTCATCGCGCACGCAGGCTTCGAGCACGCCGTATTCGATGACCGAGTTCTGCTTGGTGACGCCGGCCCGTTCCCAGAACGTGCGCACGGCCGCTGCCGGGAATCCGCGCCTGCGCACGCCGGACAGGGTCGGCATGCGCGGATCGTCCCAGCCGTCGACGAGACGGTCCTGGACGAGGGCCATGAGCTTGCGCTTGCTCATCACCGTGTAGTCGAGGTTGCCACGCGCGAATTCGATCTGGCGCGGCTTGCCCGGTTCGCAGTGGAGGCCGGCCCGGCGCACCGGTTCGCTGAGTGCGCGATCGTTCGGCAGGTCGAGCTGGTCGAGGAACCAGTCGTACAGCGGGCGGTGGTCCTCGAACTCGAGCGTGCACAGCGAATGGGTGATGTTCTCGAGCGCGTCGGAAACGCAGTGCGCGTAGTCGTACATCGGATAGATCGGCCAGGCATCACCGGTGTTCTGGTGGGTCAGCTTGCGGATCCGGTAGATGGCCGGGTCACGCATGTTGATGTTGCCGGCGGCCATGTCGATCTTTGCCCGCAGCGTGCGCGCGCCGTCGGCGAACTCGCCGGCGCGCATGCGGCGGAACAGGTCGAGGTTCTCCTCGACGCCGCGGTCGCGCCACGGCGAATTGCTGCCCGCTTCGGTCAGCGTGCCGCGCGTCGCGCGCACTTCCTCGGCGCTGAGGTCGCAGACGAAGGCCACGCCGAGGCGGATCAGCTTTTCCGCGCACAGGTAGAACGCTTCGAAATAATCCGATGCATGGCGCAGTTCGGCCCAGTCGAATCCGAGCCAGCGCACGTCGGCCTTGATCGCGTCGACGTACTCGACGTCCTCGCGGGCCGGATTGGTGTCGTCGAAGCGCAGGTTGCAGGTCCCGCCGAAATCGCGCGCGATGCCGAAATTGAGGCCGATGCTCTTGCCGTGGCCGAGGTGCAGGTAGCCGTTCGGCTCCGGCGGAAAGCGCGTGGCGACGCGCCCGCCGTGCTTGCCGCTTGCGTTGTCGTCGACGACGATCTGGCGGATGAAGTTGTTCGGGGCGCTTTCTTCGGTCATGCGGATGCGGCCGCGTGGCGGCGCGAGCGTTCGGGAAAGGATGCAAGTCTAGCCGATGCGATGAGCCGGAAGCGCCGGGCGCTCGGGCGCGGCTGCGCCGACGCTGGTTCAGCGCACCGCGCTGCGCAAGCCCGGCAGTGCGCGCAGGCGCAGGCGGACCGGCCCGCGCACGTCGCGGATGTCGACGACCGCGTCGTGCTGGACCGCCTCGATCGTGCCGGCTTCGGCAAGCACCGCGGCCACCGTGCGAACGGGACGCATGAGGTCGTGCCAGTGGTAACCGATGCGGACGCCGAGCGCCTGGGCTGCTTCGCCGAGGCCGATCGTGCGGCCGGGTCCCCGCGCGACGAGCAGTTCGAGCATGCACTCGCGGATGCGCTGCGCGAGCACGTCGTCGGACAATTGCGAACTCATGTATGGGATGTGTCCACCAGGACCGGTTGGAATGACTCCCTCGTCCGCGCACGCATGGCCTCCTGGCCCGCGCTCGTCGACCGGCTTCTCTTGCCCGGCGACGGCGGATCATAGCGCGCTGCCCCGTGCGCGTCTGTTTCGGGCGAAACCATCGCCGGCGCGGTCCTCGGCGCGGCGCAGCGTGTTTGTCGATGGCGGTCCGATCGGGTAGCGTGCCGGTTACGCCCGGGAGGCTGCCGATGCAGATCGTCTATCGCGCCGCGAACATCATCGATGCGAACCTCGTCAAGGGCGTGCTCGAACAGGCCGGCGTCCCGGCTTTCGTCAGCGGCAGCTACCTGACCGGCGGTGTCGGCCATTTGCCGGCGAGCGACCTCGTCACCGTCATGGTCGCCGCGATCGACCTCGAGCGCGCGCGTCCGGTCGTCGCCGAAATCGATGCCGCATTGAATGAAGCGGCCCGCCATGCGCGGATCGACGACTCCGATTCCGTGGTCGCGACCTGAGTCGCAGCGCCGGAACACACCTCATGCAGACTGCCGGCGGCGCCCGCGTGTCGCAGCATGCGCTGGTCGGGATGATCTGCGGCGCGGCCCTGATCAGCACGACGAGCGTCTTCGTCAAGCTCGCCGGGGTCGGCCCTACCGTGTCGGCGTTCTACCGCATGGCGATCGGCGGCGCGATCCTGCTCGCCGGCCTCGTCATGCTGCGTCGCTGGCAATCGCTGCGTCCGGCACACCTGCTCTGGATGCTCGTGCCGGCGCTCGCGTTCGCGGCCGACCTCATGATGTGGCACCGGAGCATCCTCCACGTCGGCCCCGGACTCGCCACCCTGCTCGGCAATTTCCAGGTCTTCCTGCTTGCGCTGGCCGGCTGGCTCGTCTACCGGGAACGGCTCGGGATCAATTTTGCCGTCGGCGTCGTGCTTGCGCTGATCGGCCTCTACCTGCTTGTCGGACTCGACTGGCCGCAACTCGGCGCGCAGTACCGGCTCGGCGTGATCCTCGGCATCGGCTCCGGCATCGCCTACGCGGTCTACCTGCTCGGCACGCGGCACGCCCAGCGTTCGGGCCAGCTGCGGGTGCCGACGATGCAACTGTTGTGCGCGAGCACGTTGATGTCGGCGCTCGTCCTCGGCGTCGCGGTCGTCGTCGAGGGCGAGAGCTTCGTGCTGCCGGGCGCGCGCGCCTGGTGGTCGCTGATCGGCCTCGCCGTGTTCGGCCAGGTGCTCGGCTGGATCCTGCTGTTGCGCGCGATGCCGCACCTGCCGGCATCGACGGTCGGCTTGCTGCTGTTGCTGCAGCCCGCGCTTTCGTTCGTGTTCGACGTGATCCTGTTCGAGCGGCCGACCAGCGGCCTCGACTGGGTCGGCGTCGGCATATCGCTGGTCGGCATCTTCATCGGCACGTACCGGCCCGCGCCGGCGGCCGAACCGGACGTGGAAGACGCGTGATGGATTTCGAGCGCTGGATCCGCGATGTCGACGGTTTCCCGAAGCCGGGGATCGTGTTCAAGGATCTGACCCCGCTGCTCGGCGATGTCGAGGCGTTCCGTGCGATGGTCGAGGCGCTGGTCGCGCCATTCCGCTCGGCCGGCATCGAACGCATCTGCGGGATCGAGGCGCGCGGTTTCATCTTCGGCGCGGCTGCTGCCCTGACCCTCGGTTGCGGCTTCGTGCCGATGCGAAAGCCGGGCAAGCTGCCGGCCGCGCGGATCGGCGTCGATTACGCGCTCGAGTACGGCAGTGACCGCCTGGAGATGCACGCCGACGCGCTCGCCGCGAACGCGCGCGTGCTGCTGATCGACGACGTCCTCGCGACCGGCGGCACGCTCCTCGCCGGTGCCGAGCTGGTCGAACGCGCGGGAGCCTCGCTGGTCGCGGCTGCGGTCGTTGCCGAGATCCCCGCGCTCGGCGGTCGCGCACGCTGGGCGCGCAGGGCCGACCTGCATGCGGTGATCAGGTTCGGCTGACCGCCGGCGTCCGGCGTGGGTGCCGCTCAGCGGTGCAGTTCGCCGCCCGCTTCGGGCTGGTACTTGATCGCAGTCACGCGCAGGCGCAGGCGGCGTCCACCCGGAACCTGCCAGTCGATCGACTGGCCGACGCGCAGGCCGAGCATGGCACTGCCGACCGGGGCGAACACCGACACCTTGCCCGGCGAACCGTCCACGTCGCGCGGATAGACGAGGGTCAGTTCGCGCGATTCGCCATTGCCCTCGTCCTCGACGAGCGCGGTCGAGTTCATCGTGACGACATCGCGCGGCATTTCCTCCGGAGCAACGATCGTCGCCCGCGACAGCTCCGTGCGCAGCGACTCGGCGCCGGCGTAGTCGCGATGTGGCGAGACTTCGAGCAGTTGTTCGATGCGCTCGAGATCGAGGCTGGATACGGTGATGGCCGGGGTGTTCCGTTTCACGATGACGACGTCCTGATGGGAATGGTGAAATGCTGCCGCGCTAGTCTAGCCTGCACGGACCAAGAATGACCGGATTCGCGAGCCCGCGCGCCTCACGGCCGGTTCGCGAGCGGCTCCGGTGCGCGCGGATCGAGCAGCTCGCGCGGCACGTCGCGCAGCAGTCCGGCGAACTCGCCGAGAAACGTGTGCATCGCCGAACTCTTGCGCCAGACCATCGCGATCTGGCGACTCGGCACCGACCCGCGGAAGCCGATCAGGCGGATCTCGTCGACCTGCGGAACGGGCGGCCGGACCGCGAGCGCGGGCAGCAAGGTGATGCCGACATTCGCGGCAACCATCTGGCGCAGCGTTTCGAGGCTGGTCGCGCGAAAGCCGCTGCGTTCGTTCGCGCCGGCGAGCTGGCAGACCTCGAGCGCCTGGTCGCGCAGGCAATGGCCATCCTCGAGCAGGAGCAGGCTCTGCTCGGCGAGGTCGTCGAGGGTCAGCGACTTGTGGGCGGACAGCGGATTTCCGCGCGGCACGGCCAGCACGAACGGCTCCTCGAACAGCAACTCGGCATGCAATTGCGGATCGTGCACGGGCAGGGCGAGGATGCCCGCATCGAGGCGGCCTTCGCGCAGCAGGCGCAGGACCGTCTCGGTCTTTTCCTCGGTCAGCAGCAGCTCGAGGCGCGGAAAGCGTTCGCGGATGCGCGGGATGACGTGCGGCAGCAGGTAAGGCGCGAGGGTCGGAAAGATGCCGAGCCGCAGCGTGCCCGATTCCGGATCGTGCGTGCGCCGCGCGATCGACCGGATCTGCTCGACATCGTTGAGGACCACGCGCGCGCGGTCGGCGATCTCGCGCCCGACATCGGTCAACAGGACCTTGCGCGGCGCGCGCTCGACGAGGGCGACCCCGAGTTCGTCCTCGAGCTTCCTGACCTGGGTCGACAGGGTCGGCTGACTGACGAAGCAGGCTTCGGCGGCGCGCCCGAAATGCTTGTGCTCCGACAGCGCGACGAGGTAACGGAGATCACGCAGGTTCATGGATCGTCATTGATAGAGACTATCAATCGGATGATAACAATCAATTAGATGGATGGAAAGCCGACGCGTAGGCTGCGCGCTTTCCCGAACACGTGCCGGGCGCGTGACGGCGGCAAAGCGGCCGTAGCGGCCCTTGTACTGCGTCACGGCGCCCATAGATCGGGTAAACGTTCTCAACGGTCGTCGCCGGGTCCTGTTCCGGCGCCGATTGCCAGTCAAGCCGGTGCCGTACTCCCCTCCCCACGGTGCCGGCTTCGGCGGCGGTTTCTTCCCGGATTCCGCCGCCACCTCATCGCGACGAGCGCTCCGCTCCGGCGGAGCGCTCGACTCGCCCTCAGGCGATCCCGAGCGCGGCCACGTGGCCGGCTCGGCAAACCGCTCGGTGCCGGTCGGTCCGGTTCGCTTCGGGCGGCGCCGGTTCCCGCTGCGCCGCCATCAGATGCTTCGGGCAGTCGCTGCCGCTGCCTTGCCCTTCGTTGACCGTTTGCCGCGTGCGTAGCGGAGCATGCGCGGGTGTCCGCGTCCAGGGCAGGAAAGGGGCCTTGCTCAGGTGTCTCTCAATGCGTTGCCGCTTCGTGCCGCGGTGCGCCACGCGGCGCGGCCGCGGCCGATGTTTTCGGGCGGGACGCATCCGGATTGGGGGCCGGGGGCGGCGCGAACGCGCCTGGTGCCGATCCGAAATCGCCATCGGCTTCGGCCGCGAGGTACATCGCGATCGCGTAGACGGCCACGTTCTGGCGCAGCTGTTCGAGGTCGACCTTGTCGAGCGTGTCGTTCGCGCTGTGGTGCCATTCGAAATAGCGCGAGGTGTCCTGGTGCAGCGAAAGGCCGGCCATGCCGACCGCGTGCACGGCCGAGAGGTCGGAGCCGGCGCGTCCCGGCGCCGTTGCGTCGTAAGCGACACCGAGTGGGGCGAGGACCGCGGCGATGCGGTCGATCGCGGCACGCGCCTCGGGTTTGACGGTCGCGGTCAGCTTGACGATGCGGTCGGCACCGGCATCGGATTCGGCACCGAGCACGGCGTTGCCGATCGATTCGCGATGTCGTTCGGCGTAGGCCTTGCCGCCGTGCAGGCCGGCTTCCTCGTTGGCGAACGCGACGACCCGGATGCTGCGCGCCGGCCGCTTCGGCAATTGCGCAATCAGGTGGGCGGCGGCGGTCGTGATGCCGATGCCGCTCGCGTCGTCGATCGCGCCCGTGCCGAGGTCCCAGGAATCGAGGTGGCCGCCGGTCAGGAAGTATTCGTCGGGCTTGCTGCGCCCGCGGATTTCGCCGATCACGTTCGCGCCGACGTATTCGCCTTCCATCCCGCAATCGAGGGCGAGGCGGATCCTGACCGGCTGGCCGCGCCTGAGCATCGCACCGAGCAGGTCGGCGTCGGGATTCGACAGCGCGGCAGCCGCGATCGCATTGACGCCTTCGGGGAAATGGGTCACGCCGGTGTGCGGCGTGCGGTTGTTGCTCGATCCGACCGAGCGCATGAGGAAGGCGGCTGCGCCCTTCGACGAGGCGAGGGCCGGGCCACGCGTGCGGACCCGCGAACCCTTGCCGTAGTCGCGCCCGTCGACGTGTGCCTGCATGCGTGCGTTGGCGAGGTAGACGATGCGCTCGCGAACGCGTTCGGCCGGTGCGGCCTCGAGCGCTTCGAGCGAATCGAAGGCGACGACCTCGGCGATGAGCCCTCCGGCCGGCGTCGCCGCCGAATTGCCGAGCGCGCTGACGGCGAGCGGCTGCGGAAATGGCGAAACGACTTCGGCATGCTCGCTGCGCCGCACCCACTTCGGGTAGGTGACCGGTTCGCTCCAGACCTTGTCGAAACCGAGTGACTTGAACGTGGCGATCATCCAGTCGCGCGCGCGCGCATCCGCTTCGCTGCCGGCCAGGCGCGGACCGACTTCGGTCGTCAGCCGTTCGGTGAGGTCCCAGGCGAGCGTGTCCGCGAGCGCGCGTTCGCGCAGCGTTTCCACGGCCGCGAATGCCTCTTCGGGAATCGTCGTCACGGCACCGGCCGCGATGCCGGATACGGAAATCAGCGAGAACGCGAGGGCGAACGATGGCAGGCGTGGCATCACGAGGTTCCGCGGCAGGGAAAGCCTCGATGATGCCAGAGCCGACCATGGCCAAGCCGTGCCGATGGTCAGGCCCCGATCCGCTTCGCCCGCGCCCCGGGCTCGAAGGATCTTGCCGCGGTGACGCGGGTATGGCGCGAAGTGCGAGCCGCCAACGCCTGCGGCTCACCCGATCGTTACGGCGTCTTCTGCCGCAGCAGGTCGCGGATTTCGGTCAGCAGCACGACATCGGCCGCCGGTGGCGCCGGCGCTGCTTCCTCCTTGCGGATCATCCGGTTCATGAGCTTGATGACGAGGAAGATCGCGAACGCGACGATCGCGAACTGGATCAGCGTGTTGAGGAATGCGCCGTAGAGGATCGCGACTTCGCCTTTGCCGTCGGCGCCGGCTTCGACGAGGGTCCATTTGTAGGCCGAGAAATCGACACCTCCGATCAAGTAGCCGATCGGCGGCATGATGACCTGGTCGACGAGCGAGGACACGATCTTGCCGAACGCGGCGCCGATGACGACGCCGACCGCGAGGTCGATGACGTTGCCGCGCATCGCGAATGCCTTGAACTCGGAAAAGAAACTCATGTTGGCCTCCGTCGCTGGGAACGCGTGATCCGGCGCGAGCCGCCGTCCGATGCAATCTACCGAATTCGTGGCCGGCGTGCGCGCGTGCGAATGTGAAACTTCACACGATGTCGCCTTCCAGCGTCGCGATCCCGCCGAGTTCAGCGAGGAAGCGGTCGCCGCGTTCGAGCGCGGCGACGCCGGCCGGCGTGCCGGTGAAGATGAGGTCGCCCGAACGCAGTTCGTAGAGCTTCGACAACTCGTGGATGATCTCGGCGACGCTGAACAGCATGTCCTCGATATCGGCTTGCTGGCGCAGTTCGCCGTTGACGTGCAGGGACAGGCGCGCGCGGGTCGGGTGGCCGATTGCGCTGGCGCGCTGCAGGCTCGAAATCGGTGCCGAGCAATCGAAGCCTTTGGCGGTGTCCCACGGATTGCCGTTCTTCTTGGCCGCGGCCTGGAGGTCGCGACGGGTCAGGTCGAGGCCGACCCCGTAACCATAGACATGGCCGAGCGCATGCTCGACCGCGATCCCGCGACCGCCAGTGGCGAGGGCAACGACCATCTCGACTTCGTGATGCAGGTCGGAGGTCGCCATCGGATACGGCACGTCGCCGTCGATGACGATCGCATCGGCCGGCTTGGTGAAGAAGATCGGCTGCGTGCGGCTGACTTCGACGCCCATTTCGCGTGCGTGGTCGGCGTAGTTGCGGCCGATGCAGTAGATCCGGTGCACGGCGAAGCGCAGGTCGGTTCCGGCCACCGGAACGCTCGGCAGCGCATGCGGGGCGAGGGCATAGGTCATGGACGAGGATCCTGGAGTCGGGTTGAAGGGCGGGCCGTTGCCGTGCGGCGGCGTCCCACTGTGCCGGCGCCGGCGCCGGTCGGCAATGCCCGCCGTCGGTCGCCACGCCGCCGCGGATGCGTGCCGTGGCATCGCCGCGGCTGCCGCGCCTGACAATCGTCATCCGCGCGGCATGCCATTCGTGCCTTGCGGTGCGGTCGTGCGCTCGCCAGTCTATGGCAGACTCGCCGCCCCGAACGAAGCGCGCAGGACCAGGCATGGACAACAAGGCAGAGCTGCTGAACCAGTTGCGCATCGACCGCAATGCACCGGAACCGCGCTCGAAAACGCCATGGATCGTCGCCGGCATCGTTCTCGTCGCCATGCTCGCCGCCGCGGCCTGGTGGCTGCTCGCCGGCAACAAGGCCGTCGTCGTCGAGACCGCATCGGCTGCCGCGCCGGCGAGCGCAAGCAGTGGCGGGACGGCCGTGCTGCAGGCGACCGGGTACGTCACCGCGCGTCGCCAGGCCACCGTTTCGGCGCAGATCACCGGCACGCTCTCGGAAGTGCTGATCGAGGAGGGCGAGCGCGTCGAGGCCGGCCAGGTGCTCGCCCGCCTCGAGAATGCCGCCCAGCTGGCGACGCTCGGCCAGGCCGAGGCCCAGCTCGCCCAGGCGCGTGCCCAGGTCGGGCAGTTCCGCGCCCAGCTCGCCCAGGCGCGGCGCGATCTCGCGCGCCAGGAGGATCTCGTCGGGCGCAAGCTCGTCTCGGCCCAGGCCGTCGAGACTGCACGCACCCAGGTCGATTCGCTCGAGTCGCAACGCATCGCCCAGCAGCGTCAGGTCGATCTCGCGGCGGCGCAATTGCGCAGCGCCCAGGTCCAGCTCGACTACACGACCGTGCGCGCCCCGTTCACCGGCGTCGTCATCGCCAAGGCGGCCCAGGTCGGCGAGATCGTCTCGCCGCTGTCGGCCGGTGGCGGCTTCACGCGCACGGGCGTTGGCACGATCGTCGACATGGATTCGCTCGAGGTCGAAGTCGATGTCAGCGAGTCCTACATCAATCGCGTCAAGGCCGGCGCACCGGCGCAGGCCGTGCTCGATGCCTACCCGGACTGGACGATCCCGGCCCGCGTCATCGCGATCATCCCGACCGCCGACCGCGGCAAGGCCACGGTCAAGGTGCGGATCGGCCTCGAGCAGAAGGATCCGCGCATCCTTCCCGACATGGGCACGCGCGTTTCCTTCCTCGAGGAGGAATCGACATCGGGAGAACCGGCCAAGGTGCCGAAGGGCGTGCTCGTGCCGGCCGATGCGATCGTCCAGCGCGACGGCCGCACGGTCGTCTTCGTGGTCGAGGATTCGCGCGCATCGATGCGCACGGTCGTCGCGGGCCAGGCTTACGGCGAGTTGCGTCTCGTCGAAGGCATCCCTGCGGCGTCCAGGGTCGTGCGCGCGCCGCCTCCGGCGCTGGCCGACGGCGCGCGGGTCGAACTGGCCACCGCGAAATGAACAGTGCACGACGCTCGCCGCGGCCGTGTCCGCCGGCGGTGTCCGATTCAGCGAAGGCCGCGCGCAGCGCGGTGCCACCGGAAACAGGAGTACGCCATGAGCAACCTCGTCGAGATCCGTGACGTCAGCAAGGTTTACGAACGCGGCAAGCAGAAGGTCGAGGTCCTGCACAACGTGCAGCTCGACATCGAGAAGGGCGATTTCCTCGCCCTGATGGGACCGTCCGGCTCCGGCAAGACGACCCTGCTCAACCTGATCGGCGGACTCGACACGCCGAGCGCGGGCAGCATCGCGGTCGACGGCCGGCGCATCGACACCCTCGCTGCCGGCGCGCTGGCGAAATGGCGCGCGGCGAACGTCGGCTTCATCTTCCAGTTCTACAACCTGCTGCCGATGCTGAGCGCACAGAAGAACGTCGAACTGCCCTTGCTGCTGACCCGCCTGTCGGCCGCGCAGCGCAAGCGCAATGCCGCGATCGCGTTGCAACTGGTCGGCCTGGCCGATCGCGCGAGCCACAAGCCAGGCGAACTTTCCGGTGGCCAGCAGCAGCGCGTCGCGATCGCGCGCGCGATCGTTTCCGATCCGGCCCTGCTCGTCTGCGACGAGCCGACCGGTGACCTCGACCGGCAGTCGGCCGAGGACGTGCTGTTGCTGTTGCAGCAGCTCAATCGCGACCACGGCAAGACGATCATCATGGTCACCCATGATCCGAAGGCGGCCGAGTACGCGACGCACACGCTGCACCTGGACAAGGGCTCCCTCGTCGAACAAGCCGCGGCCTGACCACTGGAGGTGTCGCCATGAAATACTTCCATCTGGTCTGGGCCGCGCTGTTCAGGCGCAAGACGCGCACGATCTTCACGCTGCTGTCGGTGCTCGCCGCGTTCCTGCTGTTCGGCATGCTCGATGCGGTGCGCAGCGCGTTCGATGCGCCGCCGAGCGCGGCCGGAGTCAACCGCCTCGTCGTCAGTTCGCGTGTCTCGATCATCCAGCCGCTGCCGCAGAGCCTGCTCGCGCGCATCGAGGCGATCGACGGCGTCGAGAAGGTCGCCTTCGCGAACTGGTTCGGTGGCTACTACCAGGAGCCGAAAAACCAGCAACTGATGTTCCAGGTCGCGATCAATCCGGCCTACCTCGACGTCTATCCGGAATTCGTCCTGTCCGCCGAACAGCGCCAGGCCTTCGAGCAGACGCGCACCGGCGCGATCGTCGGCGCGGCGGCGGCGAAGGCGCTCGACCTCGAGGTCGGCGACAAGCTGCCGATCAAGGGCGCGATCTTCGCCAACGAGGCCAGCGGCGACACGACCTGGACTTTCGACATCGTCGGCATCTTCGAGGCCGGCGACGAGAAGATGCGCGGCCTCGAGAACCAGATGCTGTTCCGCTGGGACTACTTCGACGAGGCGCGAAGCTTCGGCGACGGCACGATCGGCTGGTACATCGTTCGCGTCGCCGACCCGAAGCAATCCGAGCGCATCGCCGCGGCGATCGACGCGCTGTCGGCGAATTCCGATCACGAGACGAAGTCGCAGACCGAACAGGCGTTCAACCTCGCCTTCATCAAGCAGCTCGGCGACATCGGCCTGATCGTCGGCGCGATCATGGCCGCGGTGTTCTTCACCCTGATCCTGCTGACCGGCAACACGATGGCGCAGGCCGTGCGCGAGCGCATCCCCGAACTCGCCGTGCTGAAGACGCTCGGATTCTCGAATGGCTCGGTCCTCGGCCTCGTCCTCGCCGAATCGGTCCTGCTGATCGTGCTCGGCGGCGTGCTCGGGCTCGGCCTCGCCCAGATCCTGCTGCCGGCGGTCAATGCAGCGAGTGGCGGCAGCATGAACTTCCCGCCGATCGTCGCCTCGACGTGGGTGACCGGACTCGCGCTCATGGTCGGGATCGGCCTCGTCGTCGGCATCCTGCCGGCGCTTCGCGGCATGCGCCTGCGCATCGTCGACCAACTGGCCGGACGTTGAGGAGATACCGATGAATTTCCTGATCTCGCTGTTCGCCTTGCTCCTCGTCGGCGTCGCGATCACCGCGCTCGTCGTGCTGCCGTGGCCGGTCCTCGCCGCGTTCGTCGTCCTGCTCGCGGCGTGGATGGCCCTGACCCGCACGGGTCGCCAGGCCTGGTCGGTCACCCGCGTCGGCATCGCGACGATCCCGCAACGGCTCGGCGCATCTTCGGTCGTCGTCGTCGGCATTGCCGGCGTCGTCGGCGTGCTCGTCGCCCTGCTCGCGATGGGCGAGGGATTCCGCCAGACCCTGCAGCAGACCGGTGATGCGGAAACCGCGATCGTGCTGCGCGGTGGCGCGACCGCCGAACTGAGTTCGGGGGTTGCCCGCGACAGCGCGACGATCATCGAGCAGCAGCCGGGCATCCTCAAGGACGCGCAGGGCAAGCCGCTGGCCTCGCCCGAACTCGTCGTCGTCGCCAACATCCCGAAGAAGGGCACCGGCACGGATGCCAATGTCGAGATCCGCGGCGTCGGCGAACAGGCGTTCGCGGTGCGTCCGAACGTGAAGATCATCGAAGGGCGCCCGTTCGCCCGTGGCATGCGCGAACTCGTGGTCGGCAAGGGTGCACTGGCCCAGTTCGTCGGACTTGCCCCCGGTTCGACGCTCGATCTGGCCAATCAGCAATGGCTGATCACGGGTGTGTTCGAGTCGGGCGATGCGCACGATTCGGAGCTGTGGGGCGACGTCGAGACCGTGTCGGCGACCTATCGGCGGGCGGGCTACCAGTCGATGACCGTGCGCCTGACCTCAGCGGAGGCCATCGACGAGTTCAAGGCCGCGCTGGCCAGCGATCCGCGCCTGAAGGTCGAGGCCAAGACGACGAGCGACTACTACAGCGCACAATCCGAAGGACTGACCCGGGTCATCCGCGTGATCGGCATCGTGATCGGCGTGATCATGGCGATCGGCGCCGTGTTCGGTGCGCTCAACACGATGTACGCGGCGATCGCGACGCGCGCACGCGAGATCGCCACGCTGCGCGCGATCGGCTTCCGCGGCCTGCCCGTCGTCGTATCGATCCTGCTCGAGACGATGCTGCTCGCGCTGGCCGGCGGGCTGCTCGGCGCGGCGATCGCGTGGCTGATCTTCAACAACTACACGGTGTCGACGCTCGGCTCGAATTTTAGCCAGGTCGTGTTCGCGTTCAAGGTATCGCCCGCACTGGTCTGGAACGGTCTCAAGTGGGCGCTCGCGATCGGCTTTGTCGGCGGCATCTTCCCGGCATTGCGCGCGGCCCGCCTGCCGGTGACGACGGCCTTGCGCGAGTCGTGAGCGCAGGTGCGGCGACGTGCCTCAGCGCGTCGCCGCCTTCTGCCGGGTCAGCGTGATCAGCGCGACGCCGGCGAGGATCACGGCCATCGCGATGACATCGAGTCCGCCCACCTGCTCACTGGCGAACAGCACGCCGATCAGCACCGCGACCGGCGGATTGACATAGGCATAGCTGTTGGCCAGCAGCGGGCGCACGGTGTTGAGCAGGTAGACGAAGGCCGAAAACGCGACGAGCGAGCCGAAAACGATCAGGTAAAGCAGGGCCAGCGTCGCGTCCGCGGTTGGCGCGGGTGGAAATCGTTCCCCGAACGCAAATGCCGCAATGCCCAGCACGCCGCCGCCGCACAGCATCTGGGCCGCCGTGTTCATTGCCGCCGGCGGCATGTCGCGACGACGGCTCCAGACCGAGCCGAACGCCCAGGCGGCGGAGGCGACGACGAGGGCGAGCGCGCCGAGCGGCGCGGCGCTCATGTTGCCGCCGAGGTTGAGCAGGATCACGCCGGCGAATCCGATCGCGAGCCCGAGCCATTCCCGCTGCCGTGGCCATTCGCCGTACATGCCGCCGAACACCGCCGCGAACAGCGGCATGCAGGCGACCGCGACGGCCGCGATCCCGGAAGGCACCGATTGCTCGGCGTAACAGACGAGTCCGTTGCCGAGGCCGAGCAGGAGCGTGCCGGTGATTGCCGCATTGATCCATTGCGCACGCGTCGGTGCGCGCGCGCCACGCCAGCGCAGGAAGGCATACAGCGCGGTGCCGGCAATGATGAAACGGATCGCGGCCATGATGAACGGCGGCCAGCTCTCGAGGGCGACCCGGATCGCGAGGTAGGTCGAGCCCCAGATCAGGTACACCGACAGCAGCGCCAGGGGAATGAGCAGGCGCGGAGTGAGGGCCATGTCGATGCTCGGGGCGGAAGGAAGTTCGGCGCGCGTGGGCGCCGGCGCGAATCTGCAGCAAGCGGGGCACGGCGGCCAGTACCGCCTGCGGCACGACTCGATGGAGCCATGCCGGAGTGCGGGTCAGTGCAGCGGGGCGCGGTCCGTGCGCGTGCTGATGACCCTGAATTCGCCGTCGATGATGCCGGGGACCGGCGCCGCCGACGCACTTGCGGCGCCCTTGCGGGGCGGGCGCAGCGCGCGATAGAGCCAGTAAAGCGCGCCGCCGGTGACGAGCGCGGCGAGCGCGACGAGGCCGAGCGCGAGCACCGCGGCCACCGCGAGGATGCCGAGCAGGCCGCCGAGCAGGCGGGCGAGCGGATTGCGGGGTCGGAATTGGGCGTGCAGCAACATCGACAGGTCCTTCAAGCGGTGCGGGCGCCACGGCGGCAGCCTATCGCCCGCGTTGCGCGTCAGTTTACTCTTGGGGCTACGCGCCCGGCGTGCAAGTGTCGAAGGTTGGCATGAATGAAGCGCGAGTGCTCTGCCGGATCGAGGAAATTCCCGATCACGGAGCGGTGTCGGTCCAGGTCGATTCGAGCACGGGCGGATTCAGCCTGATCCTGCTGCGCGAGGGCGATCGCGTGTTCGCGTACCACAACGAATGCCCGCATGCGGGCCGCCAACTCGATTACGTACCCGGCAAGTTCCTCGTCAAGGAACGGCGCATCGTCTGCGCGGCCCATGGCGCCGTGTTCGCGGTCGAGTCGGGCGCCTGCCTCGGCGGGCCCTGCCGCAACGGGCTGGTCGGCGTTCCGGTCGAAGTCGTCGATGGCGCCGTGCTCGCGCCGCGCAACGGATCCTGAACGCAACCGCGCCCAGCCTGCAGTATCGTCGCGTCTCGCAACGGGCAGCTTCCCGATGAACCTCGATCGCGTCCCCGTCCTCGTCCTGCTGGTCCTGGCCGCCTGGGTGCCGGGCAAGGTCGTGCACGCGCAAAGCCTCGACGAAATCGGGTTCGAAGTGACGGTCGCGACGCCGGCCGGATTCCGCGCGCAGGCCGATCGCGTGCGCGCCTCGATGGCGCCGGGTGCGCGTCATGGCGATGCGACCGCGAACGAGCGGGCACGTGTCGAGGAGCTGTTGGCGACCATCGAGGCGCTGTTCGAGTCGCGTGGCAGCGCGGATGCGCTCGACGAGGCTGATCGGCTTGCCGTGCTCAATGCGCAAGGCGAGATCAATGCCATCCTTGCGCGCAACGACGAACAGCGACTCGTCTGCGAGTTCGTCACGCGCACCGGCAGCCATCGGCGCAGCAAGCAATGCCTGACCGTGCGCGAGCGCCGCCTGCAGCGCGAGGAACACCAGGCCGCGTTGCGTGACCTCGAGCGCGGCAGTTCGCTGCGCGGCAACCCGCCCTGACCGGTCTGCCCCGCCGCGACTGAACGACGCTCGACGTACGAGGATTGTCGTTGACAGCCGCGGCCGGCGTCATTATCCTGCGCCGACGTCGTGGCCCGACCCCGTGCGCGGGTGGCCGATCCGGCGAGTCATCCGCATACAACCCTTTGGAGTCGATCGCATGTTGCGCAAGTCCTGGCTGGTTCTCGGTTTGCTTCTTTCCTGCTCGCTCGCGCATGCAGCCGCGGCAAGCGAAGTGTTCACGTTGACGGCGACGAGCGCCGACGACTTCCGCAAGCAGTCGCAGGAGCTGCGCAGCGAGATGGCGCCCGGTGGCAAGTACGCGACGCTCTCGGCGGCCGACCAGGCCCGCGTCGGCAAGCAGCTCGACCGCCTGCAGGCGATCTACGACAAGCGTGCCGCAGGCGGTTCGACGAGCAACAAGGATCAGGTCGTCCTCGTCAACGCGACCGAAGAAATCAATGCCGTGCTCAGTGGTGACGAGGACGACAAGCTGATCTGCGAACAGGTGCGCAAGCTCGGTTCGAACCGGACCGAGAAGGTCTGCCTCACGGTGGCCCAGCGAAACGCTGCGCGTGAAGCGGCGAAAGCCGATATGCGCGAGCGTCGTCCGCTCGGGACGCGCGGCAGCGGTCTTTGATCGAGGGCGGTTCGACTTGCGCCGGCGTGGTCTTCCGGCGCATTGTCCGTGTGCTGAACGGGGGTGGCGATGCGCATGAAGACCGGTGAGATCCCGAAACCGACCGAGTCCGAACTCGGCATCCTCAACGTCCTGTGGGAGCGTGGCGACAGCACGGTCCGGGATGTCCACGAAGCGCTCTACCGCGACGACGGCACCGGCTACACGACGGCGCTCAAGATGCTGCAGATCATGCACGCGAAGGGCCTCGTCGAGCGTGACGATTCCCAGCGTGCCCATGTGTACACCCCGGCGATCAGCAAGGAATCGACCCAGAAGCGCTTCCTCAGCGACATAGTCCAGCGTGTCTTCGACGGCTCACCCTCGCAGCTCGTGCTGCAGGCGCTCGGCGGCCGCCCGCACGCGAGCCGCGCCGAACTCGACGAGATCCGCGCGCTGCTCGACCGCATCGAATCGGGGATCCGCAAGTGAGTCCCGGTGAGGTGCCGGTCTGGGTCGTGGCGCTCGGCTGGAGCCTCGTCCATTTCCTATGGCAGGGCGCCCTGGTCGGCCTCGGGTTCGCCGTCGCGCGCGCGCTGATTCCGCGCGAGCACGGTGCCTTGCGCTACGCGAGCGGCCTGCTCGCGCTCGGCGTGCTCGCCGTGTGCCCGCTGGCCACGTTCGTCGGCCTGCTGCCCGACGCGGTCGTCGTCGCGGGCCTCGAAGCCCCGACTGCCGGAGTGGCGCCGGTTGCCGTCGCGGCGGCGATGCCCGCCCCATCCGGGTTGGGCCGGGACGGCATCTTGCCCGTGCTCGTCGCGGCCTGGCTTGCGGGTGTCCTCGTCCTGTTCACGCGCGCGGTCCTGCAGTGGCGCGCGCTCGAGCGCATCGCGAACCGGCTCGCCTGGCGCGACGACGCGATCGACGCGATGCTGCGTTCGGTCGCCACGCGCATCGGCGGCCTCTCGCGCGTGCGCGTGCTGATTTCACGGCACATCGACACGCCGACCCTGATCGGCTGGTTCAATCCGGTGATCCTGCTGCCGACCGCGGTCGCGCTCGGCTTTCCGCGCCAGCAGCTCGAATTGATCCTTGCCCACGAGCTCGGCCACCTGCGTCGCCTCGACCACCTCGTCAACCTTGGACAGGCGGTCGTCGAGACCCTGCTGTTCTATCACCCGGTCGTGCACTGGATTTCGCGCGAGGTGCGCCACGAGCGCGAGGTCTGCTGCGACCACCTCGTCCTGCGCCTGACCGACAGCGAGCCGCGCGAGTACGCGCGCACGCTGGCCGCGCTCGAAGGGCTGCGCCAGATGTCGCCGCAACTGGTGGTCGCCGCCTCGGGCGGCATGCTGCTCGATCGCGTGCGCCGCATCATCGGATCGTCGTCGTCGTCGTCGTCGCGTGAATCGCGCCGGCGCCCTCGCATCGGCGCCTGGCTCGTCACGCTCGTCGCGGCCGGCAGCCTGACCGTGGCCGCGCTCGTTTCGCGCCGGGACGCGCCGCCACCGGCGATCGCGTTCACCTATCCCGCTGTTTCCGCCACGTGGCGCGCCGATACCGCCGTCATCGCCGATCTCGGCATCGACGCGATCGCGAAACCGGCATGGGAACGCCTGCCGCCGTTGCGGGCCAGCGCGGACGACGCCGCGGCGAAGCCGCCCAGCCTTGAAGCGCCCGCGCCGTTCGTGACCGATGCGGTGACCCGCGTCGAGGTGCCGGCCCTGCCGCCCGCGCTGGTTCCGGAACTCATCGGAAACGTGCCGCTTGACGTCGCCGATCTCGCCGTCATTCTTGCCGGGGCCGGATCACCTGAGGTCGAGGCGCCGGTCGTGCCCGCGCGCGACGCACCGCGCCTCGTGCGCCGCGTCGATCCGGTCTATCCAGACATCAACCTGAGCGGCTCGCGCGGCCACGTCGAGTTCGAATTCGCGATCGACGACGCCGGCCATGTGCGCGACATCAACGTCGTTTCGGGTGACTCGCTTGGCGCGTTCGCGGTCGCCGCGCGGCGCGCGCTGCGCCAGTGGCGCTTCGCGCCGCACCGCGCCCGGGCGCACGCCGGTGAACGCTTCCGCCAGGATTTCGTTTTCGTCGGCGTCACCCCGAAGGTTGCGGTCAGCGACGATCCGATCTGCCTGCGCGGCACCGGTTCGCACCTGTGCCGGCCCGCACGCGATACCGGGGTGACGACCGAAGTCGATGTCGCCGAGCCGCAGGTCGCGACCCGATCGCTCGCGGGCATCGCGACGCGACCGTCGCTCCGCGAGAAGGCGCAGGTGCCTGCGTTGCAGAGCGGCGCCGACGCTCCGCTGGCCGGCACCGGCGGCGGAACGAACTGAGCAGTCAGTCGCGCGATCCAGACCGGTCGGCGGGCGATGTCGCGGCCGGCCATCGCATCCGGCCATCGGCGGTCATTCGTTCGCCTTCAACGGGCCGCCGTGATGCGTGACCGCGCCGGCGCACTCAGGCGCGGTTGAAGACGATGTTGACCATGACGAGGGTCGTCACGAGGATCAGCACGGTCAGCGGCAGGCCGACGCGCAGGAAATCGCTGCGGCGATAGCCACCAGGGCCGGCGATGACGAGCAGGACCGGGTTCGCGCTCGACAGCAGGAACGTGTTCGAGGTCGAGATCGCGACGATCAGCGCATAGGCGGACGGATTGCCGCCCGAGGCGAGCGCGATGTTGATCGCCATCGGCACCATCATGACGGTCGCGCCGACATTCGAGATGACCTGGGACAGGGCCAGCGCGAGCACGGCGATGAAGGTCTGCAGCACCCACTGAGGCAGGTCGCCGAGCCAGGCCATCACTTCCTGGGCGATCCAGGCCGCGGTACCGGTCGAATCCATTGCCCCGCCGAGCGGGATCAGGCAGGCGAGGATGAAGATCGTCTTCCAGTTGATCGAGTGGTAGGCCTCGTCCATGCTGAGGACGCCGGCCAGCAGCATGCCGACCGCGCCGACCAGCATCGCCACGGCGAGCTTGATGTCGGTGAACAGCCCCAGTCCCATCGCGAGGCTGAAAAAAAACACCGCGTGCCAGATCTTGCTCGGGCGCTGCTCTTCCTGCGGGTAGTCGGTGACGACGACGAAGTCGCGTGATTCGGCGGCCAGTGCGAGGTCGCGCCAGAGGCTGTGCATGACGAGCGTGTCACCGGGCCGCAGCGCAACCTGGCGGACATCCTCGCGAAACACCTGGTCGCCGCGGGTGACCGCGAGCACGCTGATGCCGAAGCGCTTGCGCAGCCGCAGGTCGCCGACCAGTTGCTTGATCCAGCGCGAATTCGGCGGCACGACGACTTCGGAAATTCCGGCCCGGGTCGGGTTGAACATGTTGCCGAAGTTGCGCAGCCGCGACTGCACGCGGCACAGCTGGTTGTTGGCGAATTCGTTGATCGCCTCGCGCTTGCCGAGCACGCCGAGCACGCTGCCGACCCAGATCATCTGGTCGCCCGGCGGCGCGAGGCGTGCCTCGTTGCCGGTCTTGAGGGCGAGGATCAACGGTGCGCCGTGCAGCTGCTCGGTCTCGAGCACGCTCATGCCGACCAGCGGGCTCTCCGCGGTCACGATCAACTCCATGACCTCGCCGTCGATGCCGTACATTTCGGCGAAGTAGGTCTCGGTGCGGCCCGGCGTGACCTTTTGGCGTTCCTCTTCGGTCGGCCACAGGCGCGGCGTGACGAACGCGAACCAGGCGAGGCCGACGATCAGCAGCGGGATGCCGATCGGCGCGATCGAGAACAGCGGAAACGGATCGATGCTCTGGGCGCCCGGCGGCAGGTTGCGGTTGGCGCTCGCGATCAGGTCATTGAGCAGGATCAGCGGCGAATTCGAGATCATCGTGATGTTCGTGCCGGCCAGGATGCAGCACGCCATCGGCAGCAGCAGGCGCTTGAGCGGGATGCCGGTGCGCGAACTGATGCGGCTCGCGACCGGCACGAACAGGGTCGCCAGCGCCTGGCTCTGCATGATCGCCGACATGCTTCCGACCATCGCATTGACGAGGTTCGACACGCGCGTCTCGACGCCGCCGGCAAGACGCAGGATGAACGAAGCGGCCTTTCCGAGCACGCCGGTACGGTCGAGTCCGGCACCCATGATCATGACCGCGATCAGCGACATGACCGCATTGCCGGCAAAGCCGTCGAACAACTGCTCGACCGGCATCAACCGGGTCACGCCAATGACGACAATGACGAGCAGGGCGACCAGGTCGCCGCGGATCCACTCGAGGACCAGCATGACGACGGTGAACATCAGCAGGCCCAGGACGAGGGCCATGTCGGTGGTCAGGCTGAGGCTCGTGTCCATCGCGTGGCGTCACCGATCCCGGGAATGCAGCAAGGAAAAAAACGGGCGTGGATCAGATCCTTGCATGGACGAGATCCCGCACGCCATGGCCGAGTTTCAACCCGCGCGTCTCGAAATGGGTGTCGATGCGGGTCGGCGGACGTTCTGACCAGGCGCCCGTGCCGGCGATGTTGCGCCATTGCGGCGAGGCGTCGAGGACGGCCAGCATGTGCTCGGCGTATTCGATCCAGTCGGTGGCGAGGTGGAGCAGGCCGCCCGGCTGCACGCGCCGGGCCAGCAGTTCGACGAATCCGGGCTGGATCAGGCGACGCTTGTGATGGCGCTTCTTCGGCCACGGGTCGGGGAAATAGATGCGGACCTCGGCGAGGCTTGCATCGGGAATCTCGTGCTCGAGCACCTCGACCGCGTCGTGCCGATAGACGCGCACGTTGTCCACGCCGGCCTCGGCCAGGGCATTCATGAGGCGCCCGACGCCGGGACGATGTACCTCGATGCCGAGGAAATTGCGTTGCGGCTCGTTGAGCGCGGCATGCAGCAACTGGGCACCATTGCCGAAACCGATCTCGAGCACGAGCGGGGCCGCGCGCGGGAACAGCGCGGCGAAATCACGCTCGCGTCCGTCGAAATCGACGCCGAAGCGTGACCAGTGCAGGTCAAAGGCATTCTGCTGGGCCGGTGTCGTGCGGCCCTGGCGCAGGACGAAACTGCGCACGCGGCGCTTCTGCGCCACGCCGCCGCGCTCACGTTCCGCGTGGCCGGGATCGTTCATCGGGCTCAGCCGAGGGTGCCGTCGATCGGACTCGACGCCGAGGCATGTCGCTTGCGCGGGATTCGCCCGGCCCGGAACGCGGCGCGACCGGCCTCGATCGCGAGCTTCATCGCGTGGGCCATGAGTACCGGGTCGCGGGCGCCGGCAATCGCCGTGTTCATGAGCACGCCGTCGCAGCCGAGTTCCATCGCGATCGTCGCATCCGAGGCGGTGCCGACGCCGGCATCGACGAGCACCGGTACCTTCGCGTTCTCGATGATCTCGAGCAGGTTCCAGCGGTTCTGGATGCCGAGTCCGGAGCCGATTGGCGCGGCCAGCGGCATGATCGCGACGCAGCCGATTTCCTCGAGGCGCCGCGCGATGATCGGATCGTCGGATGTGTAGACCATGACGTCGAAGCCTGACGCGACGAGCCGCTCGGCCGCCGCAAGCGTCTGCACGACGTCCGGGAACAGTGTCTTCGGGTCACCGAGCACTTCGAGCTTGACCAGTTTGTGCCCGTCGAGCAGCTCGCGCGCGAGTTCGAGCGTGCGCACGGCTTCGTCGGCCGTGTAACAGCCCGCGGTGTTCGGCAGGATCGTGTAGCGCGAAGGCGGCAGCACGTCGAGCAGGTTCGGTTGCGAGGGATCCTGGCCGATGTTGCTGCGCCGGATCGCGACGGTGACGATTTCCGCGCCGGCCGCTTCGGTGGCCGCGCGGGTCTGCTCGAAATCCTTGAACTTGCCGGTTCCGGTCAGCAACCGCGAGCGGTACTGGCGACCGGCGATTGTGAACGTGTCGTCGTGGGCGCGATTCATCGGGATGTCCGGCTCAGGCAGTCGGTGGTGCAGGGGAGCGTCCGGCGGGCGTCGTGGCCCGGAATCCTGCTGGAAATGACCAAGGATCGCCGTTCCGGTCGCATGGTCAGCCTCCGCCGATCGCGTGGACGATCTCGACCCGGTCACCTGCGCGCAAGGCGTGCTCGCCATGTGCGCTGCGCGGCACGATCGTGCGATTGACCTCGACCGCGACGCGCCGGTCCGCGTGCCCGCTGAGGACGAGCAGCTCGCCGACGGTCAGCGCCTCGCCGATCTCGCGTTCCTCGCCGTTGAGAATGATCTTCATCGGTGCATTCTAGCCGCCCGCACGCGCAGCGGACACCTCGACCGCCACAGACGACAACGCCGCGACGAGCGCGGCGTTGTCGCTTCCCGGGATGTCCGGTCGCGCACGACCGGACAGTTCCGCACTCAATCGTTGCGGCGGCGGGCACGCTCCTGCTTGTCCTCGGAATCCGCATCCTTCTTGCGGTTCTCGCGCGGCGGTGCCTGCTGCGGCGCCCGTTGCTGCGGCGGCGGGGCCGCCCTTTGCTGCGGTTGCGGGGCAGCACGCTGCTGCGGTTGCGGGGCAGCACGCTGCTGCGGCTGCGGGGCCGCACGCTGCTGTGGCTGCGGAGCGGCACGCTGCTGTGGCTGCGGAGCCGCACGTTGCTGCGGCTGCGGAGCGGCACGCTGCTGCGGCTGCGGAGCGGCACGCTGCTGCGGCTGCGGGGCAGCACGCTGCTGCGGCATCTCGCGCTGGCGCTGTTGCGGTTGCGGAGCTGCACGCTGCTGCGGCTGGGGCGCAGCACGCTGTTGCGGCTGCGGGGCGGCGCGCTGTTGCGGCATCTCGCGCACCGGCGCGCTGCGCTCGACCTGCGGCTGGCGCGCGGCCGGAGTCGCCTCGTTGCGTGGCGTCAGGCGCCGCTCGGGCAGGTCGCTGCGGCCGCGATCGACATTGTCGCGACCCGGTGCGTAGCCGCTCGAAGGCAGCCGGCGCTCACGCTCGACCGGCGTGCGCGCTTCGTCGTCGCGACCACGGCGCGCGTCGCTTGCCGGCGCGCGTTCGATCGGCGTGATGCGCTGGTCGCCAGGCGCCGGGCGGGCCGGCGTCGAGACGTCGTCGCGGCGCGCGCGTTCGACCGGCGTGCGGGCACCGTTGTCGCGCCCGTTGCGCGCGTCGGCGGCCGGGGCGCGCTCGATCGGCGTGATGCGCTGGTCGCCAGGCGTCGCGCCATCGCGACGCACGCGCTCGGACGGGCTGCGGGGCGGCAGCGGCTGCGGTGCCGCCGCGTTCGCCGCCGGATTGCCGACCACACGGATGCGCTCGGCGCGCGCATTGCCTTCGCGCGAACGCTCGGTCGACAAGCGGCGCATCTGGTCCACCGCGATCGGCTGGTTGTCGTTGCGTTCGATCGCCTGCATGCGGCCCTCGACGCCGAGCGGGCGCGGCGGCGGCGCCTTGCGGGCGATCACTTCGCGGCGCGAGACGTCGGCCGACGGCACGTTGAGGCGATTGCGCACCTCGGCCCCACCGGTGAAGCTCGCCGCGACCGGCTTGACGTTGACCCGCGTCAGCACTTCGCCGCGGCCGAACTGCGCGCGGTCGATGTCCAGGCGCGAGCGCTCGACGCCGCGCGCATTGACGAACGCTTCCCGCGGGACCGCGGTGAACGCACGTTCGTTGTTGCGATAGGCGTAGTTGAAGTTGTTCACGCTGCGGCCACGCGAATAGTCGTTGTAGACATTCGTGATGTAGGTGTTGTTGATGATCGTCGTGTTGCGCACGTTGATGTTGTTGAAGTAGTCGCGCGAGCCGCGATACCACGGCACGTAGACATCGCGCGGGCCGAGCGGGAACCAGCCAACCGGGCCACCGCCGCTGATGCTGACGCCCCAGTTGTTGCCGCCGACGAATGCGACGAGCGCGGGCGCGTAGATCGGGCGAACATGGCGCGGTCCGGGCACCCAGCCCCAGCGGCTGCCGACATAGGCCCAGCGTCCGTAGTGGAACGGCGCGAAGCCCCAGGGCGAGCGGTCGACCCAGGTCCAGCCCCAGGGATCGATCCAGGACCAGTGCCCGTGGCGGTACGGCGCCCAGCCGGCCTCGACGCGGGTCGGATACCAGATCGAGCCGTAGGTCGCAGCCGTGCTCCAGCTGCCATAGTGGTCGAGGTCGGCGTAGCCGATCACTTCCTCGGAGACGTAGCGGCGCGACTCCGAACGCGCGTAACGGTCCTCGCGTTCGTAGGCCCAGCGGTCGAAATCGTCCTCGCGCGGCAGGTCGAACACCTCGTAGTCGCGCAGACCGGCGTCATGGAACCGGTACGACTGGCGGTCGCGCACCGTGTAGCGGGCGTCGTTCTCGCCGTAGACCGTGCCGCTGCCGTCGAACACGCTGATCATCGTCGAACTGCCGTCCGGGGCGATGTCGATGCGATAGCGACCGGCCCGGTCAACCACGAAGGCCAGGGTCGGGGTGTCGATCTCGTAGCTGTCACCGTCGAACACGCGGCGCACGTTCAAGTCGAGCACGCCTTCGGTCAGTTCGATCTGGGCGAAGCTGTCGTCGAGCGCGAGCATGCGGAAATGACTGCGCTCGTCGAGGCGCACCGTGGCGGATCCGAGCTGCATCTCGACGCGCGAGGCGCGGTCGGTGTAGAGCGCGTCACCGGGTATCAGCGGACGGTTGAGGTTTGCTTGCACCCAGCGACCTTCGTCCCCGGCCAGTTGCAGGCTCACATCACCGCCGATGTAGCCGAGGCGGACGACCCTGCTCGGTGGATCCGCAAGGACCGGCGCTGCCGCCACGGTCAAGGCAAGCGCGGCAGCCGCCAGCCAATGTCGGGTAGTGGATCGGACTCGCGTGGACATCGCATTTCTCCTCAAGGCACATTCCGTGGGAGGGGACGATTCCCCGAATCCTGCACGGAACAGTGCGCGCATGGCCATATCAGCGCAAGCAGGCTGAATGAAAACTTTCCACGCACGCGGCTTGGCCCGGAGCCGACAACATTTTACGTCCGCTTACATTCGGCCACCGTCCGACTGAACGCCGGATGTGGCGCGCCGGCGGGCCGGCGGTTGGCGACCATCCCGTCAGCGGCGGGATCCGGGGGGCGGCGAGGATTGCCGCGGACGCCCCGGCGCCGCTAATCTTCGTCGCCTGCGGGTGTAGCTCAATGGTAGAGCTGTAGCTTCCCAAGCTACTGACGAGGGTTCGATTCCCTTCACCCGCTCGATTCGCGCAGGGACCGCCGCGCCGCGACCTGCCGTTGCCACCGTCGCGTGCCCGCGCGTGAGTCCGTCCGAGCCGAGCCGCACCGATGAAGATCGCGATCCTGTCCCGCAATGCCTCGTTGTATTCGACGAGCCGGCTCGTCGAGGCCGGGCGCGCGCGAGGCCACATCGTGCGCGTGCTCGATCCCCTGCGCTGTTACATGCGCATCGCTGCCGGCGTGTTCGAAATGCGCTACAAGGGTCGTGCCCTGACCGGTGTCGACGCGGTCATCCCGCGCATCGGCTCGTCGATCACGTTCTACGGGACCGCGGTCCTGCGCCAGTTCGAGATGATGGGCGTGTACACGCCGAACACCTCCGACGCCGTGCTGCGCGCCCGCGACAAGCTGCGTTCGCTGCAATTGCTCGCGCGTGAAGGGATCGCCCTGCCGACGACCGTGTTCGGTGATTACCCCGACGACACGAGCGACCTGCTGCGCATGCTCGGCGACCCGCCGCATGTCATCAAGCTCAATGAAGGCGCCCAGGGGCAGGGCGTGCTGCTCGCCGAGAAGCGCTCGGGCTCGCAAGGCATGATCGAGGCCTTGCGCGGGCTGTACGCGAACTTCGTCGTCCAGGAATTCATCGCCGAGGCGCAGGGCGGCGACATCCGCTGCTTCGTCGTCGGTGGGCGCGTCGCCGCCGCGATGCACCGGCAGGCACCGGAAGGCGATTTCCGCGCCAACCTGCATCGCGGTGGCAAGGCCAGTGCGGTCGAGCTCAGCGCGATCGAGGAAGCGACCGCGCTGCGCGCGGCGGCCACGATGGGCCTCGCGGTCGCCGGTGTCGACCTGCTGCGTTCGAACCGCGGGCCGCTCGTGCTCGAGGTCAATTCCTCGCCGGGGCTCGAAGGCATCGAGGCGGCAAGCCGCGTCGACGTCGCCGGCGCGATCATCGAACATGTCGCCGACGAGGTGGCACGCCGCGCCGGCGCGGATGCGCCGCGTGCGGGCAAGGGCTCGACGGGCGCGGTCCGCAAGCGACGCGGGTTAACGGAACCCTGAGGCAGCTTTAACGAGGTCTTAAGTACGCGGTTCCTATAGTCGGCCCACTGTAAGTTCTGCTCGACACTCCTAAGTCAGGTCAGGTGACTGGCAGATTACGGTAATCGGGGCAGTAGCTTTTGGCCCAAGCCGAGGTGTGTTCCCCCAATGGCACCTCGCTTGGGCCATTTTCTTTGCCCGCCATCCCTGAATGATCCCCTTCCGCCGTTTTCCGCATCCCCGGACTTCCGCGTTAAGCTAAGCCCGCCATGCGCATACTCGTCATAGAAGACAACAGCGATATCGCTGCGAACATCGGCGATTTCCTCGCCGACAGGGGCCATGTGGTCGATTTCGCCGGCGACGGCGTGACCGGACTGCACCTGGCCGTCGTCAACGAATTCGATGCGATCGTGCTCGACCTCAGCCTGCCCGGAATGGATGGGCTCGAGGTCTGCCGCAAGCTGCGCCAGGATGCGCGCCGGCAGACACCGGTGCTGATGCTGACCGCGCGCGATGCGCTCGAGCAGAAGCTCTCCGGATTCGATTCGGGTGCCGACGACTACATGGTCAAGCCGTTCGCGCTGCAGGAACTCGCCGCGCGCGTCGAGGTGCTCGGTCGCCGCGGCAAGGGCGTCAAGAGTCGCCAGTTGCAGCTCGCCGATCTCACCTACAACCTCGACACGCTCGTCGTCACGCGCGGGGGCAAGTCGATCCAGCTCAATCCGATCGGGCTCAAGCTGCTTCAGGCGCTGATGGATTCGGCGCCTTCGGTCGTCACCCGACAGGAACTCGAGACGCGCGTCTGGGGCGAGGAACTGCCCGACAGCGATTCGCTGCGCGTGCACATCCACGGCCTGCGTGCGGCGATCGACAAGCCGTTCGACAAACCGCTGATCCAGACGCGCCACGGCATCGGCTACCGCATGGTCGATCCGGATGCGGTCGCGGCGTAGGCTGCGCAGCCGCATCATCATCTCGTTCGCGCTGTTCGGCCTCGGGCTGACGGCGCTGTTCGCGGTCGCCACGATTTCGATGCGCGCGCGCCTCGAAGACCAGCTCATCAATGACACCCTCGAACGCGAAGTCAAGAATTTCGCCGATTTCAAGCGCGAGAACCCGCAGCCTGACGCCCTGTGGGGCATCTCGATGTATGACCTGTCGATCTACAGCGCACGCAAGTTCGCGAACGTGCCGTTCGACTGGCAGCGCTACGAATCGGGCGTGTACGACATCGTCGATCGCGAGCGAAACAAGCCGTACAAGCTCGCCGTCTACAAGGACGGCGAGCTTTGGGCCTTCCTTCGCCAGGACGTCAGCCCGCAGAAGCTCAGCGAACGCCAGCTCGTGATTGCGCTGGTTGCCGCGGTCGCGCTGTTCGCGTTCCTCTCGCTGCTGATGGGCCTGTGGCTGTCCACGCGCGTGATGCGCCCGGTCATCGACCTCGCCGGTCGCCTGCGTGAATTGCGCAAGGGCGGCCAGTACAAGCCGCTCGCGCCGCACTTCGCTGACGACGAGGTCGGCCAGCTCGCCGAGGCGCTCGACGACTACGCGGCGCGCCTCACCCATCTCGTCGAGCGCGACCGTGAATTCAATGCCGACGTCAGCCACGAACTGCGCACGCCGCTTGCGGTGATCGCGACGACGACCGAACTGCTGATGGGACAGGACCTTTCCGACAAGGCGAACGAACGCCTCAAGCGGATCGAGCGCGCGGTACGGCAGTCGACCGAACTGACCGACGCGTTGCTGCTGCTTTCGCGCAGCGAGCGCCAGGGCCCCACCGACGGCGAGACGACCGATGTCGCGAGCGTCGCCGAACAGGTCATCGACATCAGCCGCCCGCACCTCGGCAGCAAGCCGGTCACGGTGAAGCTCGAAATCGAGGATCGCCTGTCGACCGCGGCACCGTCGTCGGTCGTCGCCGTGGCCCTGACCAACCTGATCGGCAATGCGTTCAAGTACACCTTGCAGGGCGAGGTCAACGTGATCGTCGGCCACGGCCGCGTCGCGGTCGAGGATACCGGCCCCGGCATCGCTGCCGAGGATGCCGAACGCCTGTTCGAGCGCGGACAGCGCGGCACGACGAGCGTCAAGGGCGCCGGCCTCGGACTCGCAATCGTCAAGCGCCTCTGCGAACTCTATGGATGGCGGGTTTCACTCGCGCCGCGTCCGCAGGGCGGCGCGGTGGCCACCCTCGAATTCGGCGAACGCAACCAGGCCTGAGCGCGCTCAGCCGACCGGTTCGAGCCAGCCCCAGCGGTCTTCGGTGTTGCCTTCGAACAGGCCGAAATAAAGTGCCTGCAGCTTGCGCGTCAGCGGGCCCGCCTTGCCCGCGCCGACCGGCTTGCCGTCGACGGAACGGATCGGTGTCACCTCGGCCGCCGTGCCGCACATGAGGATCTCGTCGGCGAGGTACAGGTATTCGCGCGGCATGTCGCGTTCGATCACTTCGATGCCGTCGGCGCGGGCCAGCGTGATCAGGGTATGCCGCGTGATGCCGTTGAGGATCGCCGCACTCGCCGGGGTCGTGTGCAACTGCCCGTCGAAGACGAGGAACAGGTTCTCGCCGGCGCCCTCGCTGAGCAGGCCGGTCGAGGCCAGCGCAATGCCTTCGCCGAACCCGAGCCGGCGCGCCTCGCGCGCGATCAGCTGGCCCGACAGATAGTTGCCGCCGGCCTTGGCGCCGGCCGGGATCGTGTTCGGTGCGAAGCGCTGCCAGCTCGACACGCAGGCATCGATGCCTTGCTCGAGCACGCCGGGCCCGAGGTAGGGCCCCATTTCCCAGGTCGCGACCGCGACATCGATCGGCGTTTCCGCCGACAGGCCGAAGCCACCGAGGCCGCGATAGGCGACCGGGCGCAGGTAGGCCTTGGTCAGGCCGTTCTTGCGGATCACCGCACGGCAGGCTTCGGCGAGTTCCTCGATCGGATACGGGATCTGCATGTCGTAGATCTTCGCCGACGTGTACAGGCGCTTCAGATGGTCGGTCAGGCGGAAGATCGCGGGGCCGTCCGGCGTCTCGTAACTGCGGATGCCTTCGAAAACCGACGAGCCGTAGTGCACCGCATGTGCCATGACATGCACGGTCGCCTCGGCCCAGGGCTTGATCGCGCCGTTCTGCCAGATGTACTCGGGATACTTCGCCATGATGTTCGCCTTCGATTTGCAGCCCTGCATGATAGCCGGCCCGGCGCATGACCGCGATCAGGACTCGTCGCGATAGCCGGGCACCAGCCACCAGCAGCCACCGTTGTCGGTCAGCGTGAAGCTCGTCTGCGCCTCGTGCGGAACGTGATCGAGATTGCGCGCCGTGCGGATCGTGAGGCTCCACATCGCTTGCCGGAACGGCCGATCACGCGCGTCGGCGAACGCCGGCTGCGCGCGGTCGCCGATGATCTCGATCGCGACGAGCGGCTCCTCGACGAGGCGGGCAAGGTCCTGCAACAGCGGCGTCGCCTCGCCGCGGCGATAGTCGTCCCATAGCAGCAGGCCCGAGAACGCGAGCGCATTGCGCGCGGCGAACGCCTCGGCGATGCGATCGCGCAAGGCCTCGGCCGACGTCGCGCAGGTGCGCGTGAGCAGGTCGGGCGCGGTCGCGCCCTGCACGACCGCCGATTCGCGGCGCGTTCCGGGCGCGCACGGTTGATCGCTGAAAACCGGTTCGCCGCTGCTGCCGATGCAGCGCCGGATCGGCTCCTGCGCACCGGGTCCGGCGCCCGAAGCGAGCACGAGCGCGCAGGCAAGGCCGGCGATCCAGCGCCGGCACCGGCCGCGGGCGGCGCACTTGCCTCGGCGCAGCTCATCTGTTCTAGTGCGGATCATGTTCACGGTCGCTGCCATGCTTCGCCGATTCGCCGTTCTCGTCAACGGCTCGAACAATAATGCGCGCGAGCAGCAGAGGGCCGGCGCACGCTGAAGGTTTCCATCCCGACGAACGTGCAGAAGGCCCGCCACCGAGCGGGCCTTCTTCGTTTTCGGCTTCCATCAAGGAGAGTGCGATGTGTTCGATCCTCGGCATCTTCGGCCTGCAGGCCGGCGACGACATTCCCGCGCTGCGCCGGCTCGCGCTCGAGCTCTCGCAGCGCCAGCGCCATCGCGGACCCGACTGGAGCGGCGTGTACGTCGACGACGGCGCGATCCTCGTCCATGAACGCCTCGCGATCGTCGATCCCGCCGGCGGTTCGCAACCGTTGCGCTCGGCCGACGGCACGCTCGCGCTTGCCGTCAACGGCGAGATCTACAACCACCGCGAACTCGAACGCGGACTCGAGCGGCCGTACGAATTCCTCACCGGTTCCGACTGCGAAGTCATCAATGCCTTGTATCGCGAGCAGGGCGCGGCCGGCATCGCCAGGCTCAACGGCATCTTCGCGTTCGCACTCTGGGACAGCGTTGCGCGGCGCTGCCTCATCGCGCGTGATCCGATCGGCGTCTGTCCGTTGTACTGGGGGCATGACCGCGCAGGCCGGTTGTTCGTCGCCTCGGAGATGAAGGCGCTCGTCGGCGTCTGTGCCGACATCGCGACGTTTCCGCCGGGTCATTATTTCGACAGCCATGTCGGCGAACCGGTGCGCTACCACGACAGGCCCTGGCGCGAGCACGCAGCAACCGAGGGCGTGACGATCGCGGCGGACGCGCTGCGCCATGCGTTCGAGTCCGCGGTCCATCGCCAGATGATGACCGATGTTCCGTATGGCGTGCTGTTGTCGGGCGGTCTCGATTCCTCACTCGTCGCGGCCTGCGCGGCGCGTTTCGCGCGTCATCGCGTCGAGGAAGACGACCAGTCGGAAGCCTGGTGGCCACGCCTGCATTCGTTCGCGATCGGCTTGCACGGCTCGCCCGATCTCGCCGCGGCCGCGATCGCGGCGAAGGCGCTCGGCACGGTCCATCATGGCTTCGAGTACACGTTCGAGGAGGGCCTCGATGCCGTGCCCGAGGTGATCCGGCATATCGAGAGTTATGACGTGACCTCGATCCGTGCCTCGACGCCGATGTACCTGCTCGCGCGACGGATCAAGGCGATGGGCGTCAAGATGGTGCTGTCGGGCGAAGGCTCCGACGAAATCTTCGGCGGCTACCTGTATTTCCACAAGGCGCCCGACGCCCGCCAGTTCCACGAGGAAACCGTGCGCAAGCTCGACGCGCTGCACCTGTACGACTGCCTGCGCGCGAACAAGTCGATGATGGCGTGGGGCGTGGAGGCACGCGTGCCGTTCCTCGACCTCGAGTTCCTCGATGTCGCGATGTCGATCGACGCGACCGCGAAGATGGCCGGCAACGGCCGCATTGAAAAAGCGATCCTTCGCGAAGCGTTCGCCGGCGTGCTGCCCGACGAGATCCTCTGGCGACAGAAGGAGCAGTTCAGCGACGGCGTCGGCTATGGCTGGATCGACGGGCTCAAGGCACATGCCGAAATCCAGGTCGGCGATCGCGAATTCGCCGCGGCCGCGGCGCGTTTCCCGGTCAATCCGCCGCAGACGAAGGAGGCGTACTTCTATCGCAGCCTTTTCGAGCAGCACTTTCCCGGCAATGCCTGCGCCGAAACGATTCCGGGCGGCAAGTCGATCGCGTGTTCGTCGCCGGCTGCGATCGCCTGGGATCCGGCCTTCGCGAACGCGGCCGATCCATCGGGGCGTTCGGTCGCCGGCGTTCATCTTGCGGCGAGCGCATGACGCCATGCGCCACGGATCGGATGGTCGCGTCGATTCAACGATGCGCAGCGGTGCAATTTTCGCGGAGGTTGGGTCGCGGCCGCGGCCGCTCCTACAGGTGAGCGGCAACGCCATTCATTCCGATCGAAACCTGCACCGGCCATCGCAACGGCGCGGTGACGCGGTACATCGCATCGAAACCCGCGCCGTATTTCGCCAGGAGCGACCCTGGTCGCGATTCAACCGCGCGGCGCGATGCGATCTGCGGCAAGAACGGTCGCGGCCGGGGCCGCTCCTACAGGTGAGCGGCAACGCCATTCATTCCGATCGAAACCTGCACCGGCCATCGCAACGGCGCGGTGACGCGGTACATCGCATCGAAACCCGCGTCTTATTTCGGTAGGAGCGACCCTGGTCGCGATTCAACCGCGCGGCGCGATGCGATCTGCGGCAAGAACGGTCGCGGCCGGGGCCGCTCCTACGGGTGAGCGGCAACGCCATTCATTCCGATCGAAACCTGCGCCGGCCATCGCAACGGCGCGGTGACGCGGTACATCGCATCGACACCCGCGCCGTATTTCGGTAGGAGCGACCCTGGTCGCGATTCAACCGCGCGGCGC
>CAZPLY010000016.1:0-79646 GCA_964587775.1 uncultured Dokdonella sp. | reverse complement strand
TTGACTCTTAATCAATAGGTCGAAGGTTCGAATCCTTCACGACCCACCAAACAGACACGCATCCGGTGCGCAAGGCACCGAGGGGCGGATGGGGCGCCGGGCGGACGTCGCGAACGTGGCGGAACTGGTATACGCGCTGGATTTAGGTTCCAGTGGGGCAACCCATGAGAGTTCAAGTCTCTCCGTTCGCACCACCGCCGCGCGATCCGCCTCCGTCACGCGGGCCCTGCGCCCGACCCCACGCAACGCCGATCGACACGCCTTTGCCACCGTGATCGCGGCGGCCCGAACGACGGGCTGCACGGCCTGACCGAGGCCGCAGGATCGTGAAACGCCGAAGGCGGTTCCACCGCGGGTGGGCGATGCGCGATCCGCGGCGCGCAACCGGAGGGTCGAGCCCGAATTCCGGAGCGCAGGCACTCCGAATCAGGCCCCGCATGCATTATCATTGCCGGCTGTCCCTCCGGCGCGAGCGCCGGACATTCCCAGTTCCAAGGAGCATCCATGCAAGTTTCGGTTGAGAGCGTCGGCAATCTCGGGCGCAAGCTGACGGTACGCATCCCGGCCGAGCGCCTCGAGGATACCGTGCGCAATCGCGTCCAGGAGATGGGTCGCAGCGCGCGCCTCAAGGGTTTCCGCCCCGGCAAGGTGCCGACCAGGGTCATCGAGCAGCGCTTCGGCGCGCAGATCCGCGGCGAGGTCCTTTCCGACCTGATCGGGTCGACGTTCCAGGAAGCGGTCAACAACGAGAAGCTGCGCCCGGCCGTGCAGCCGTCGATCTCGACCAGCGGCATGCCCGAGAACGGCGAGATCGAGTACATCGCGACGTTCGAGGTGATGCCTGAGATCGGCACCGTCGATGTCAGCACGCTCGAGATCACGCGGCCGGTCGCCAAGGTCGAGGAGGCCGACATCGACCAGATGATCGAAACCCTGCGCCTGCAGCGCCGGACCTGGAAACCGGTCGACCGCGCCGCGCAGAAGGACGACATGGTCCTGTTCGAATTCTCCGCGCAGGCCAGCGATTTCCGGTATCCGGACAGCGGGACCGACCGGGTCGGCACGATCGTCGGTTCGAATGCGCTGTTCAAGGACCTCGAAGACCGCCTGGCTGGCCGCAAGGTCGACGACGAGTTCGAGGCCGACCTCGATTTCCCGGCTGATTTCCGCATCCCGGGCCTTGCCGGCAAGTCCGCCCACGCGACCTTCAAGATCGTGCGTGTGCAGGAACCCGTGATGCCCGCGCTCGATGACGCGTTCTTCGCCGCCTTCGGCGTCGAGGAAGGCGGCATGGCGCGCTTCCGCGAGGACGTGCGCGCGAACCTCGAACGCGAACTGACGGCCGCGCTGAATGCGCGCCTCAAGGCGGCAACGGTCGAAAAGCTCGTCGATGCCCATGCCGACCTCGAAATGCCGCAGGGCATGGTCGACAACGAGGCGCGTGAACTCGCCCGCCGCGCGGCCGGCGAAGGCCAGGCGGCGGGTCCGCATGAACCGTTCGTCCCGAGCGCGCGTCGTCGGGTCACCGGTGGCGTCCTGCTCGCCGAGATCGCGCGCCAGAACGACATCCGCATCGACACGCGGCGCGTCGCCGATGCGCTCTCGCTGATCGCATCGACCTACGAAGAGCCCGACCAGGTCGTTGAACTCTATACGAAGGATCCCCAGATGATGAGTGGTCTGCAGAGCCGCGTGCTCGAGGACCAGGTGGTCGACTGGATCGCGGCGCACGCCAAGGTCAGTGAACAGGCCCTGACCTTCAACGACGTCATGCGTCCCGGCGGCTGAGTCGCCGGACCAGCGGAGAGAAAGCGAGCATGTCCAGCCATACCCCGATCCAGGGCCTCAACCTCGTGCCGATGGTCGTCGAACAGACCTCGCGCGGCGAGCGTGCCTACGACATCTACTCGCGCCTGCTCAAGGAGCGCGTGATCTTCCTGGTCGGCCCGATCGACGACTACGTCGCCAACGTCGTCGTTGCCCAGCTGCTGTTCCTCGAATCGGAAAACCCGGACAAGGACATCAACCTCTACATCAACAGCCCGGGTGGTTCGGTCACGGCCGGTCTCGCGATCTACGACACGATGCGGTTCCTCAAGCCCGACGTCAGCACGATGGTCATCGGCCAGGCGGCGAGCATGGGCGCGTTCCTGCTTGCGGCCGGCGAGAAGGGCAAGCGCTACGCGTTGCCGAATTCGCGCGTCATGATCCACCAGCCGTCCGGCGGCACCCAGGGCCAGGCCTCCGACATCGAGATCCAGGCCAAGGAAATCCTCTACCTGCGCAAGCGGCTCAACGAGGAACTGGCGTCCAACACCGGGCAGCCGATCGAGCGCATCGAGCGCGACGTCGAGCGCGACCTGTTCTTCAATGCGCAGGACGCCAAGGCCTACGGCCTGATCGACGGTGTCCTCGAAAAGCGGCCGCAAGAGACGATCCACGCGGTTTGATTCCCACGGTTCCGACCGCGTTCCGTACGCTTTCCGCCACCCCGGCCGCCCTGGCCGGTGTCCGCGGCGGGCTGTGCTATTCTCGGCCGGCACCACGTTCAGACACCCGAGGCGGGGCATGACAGACGAGCGACAAGGCCGATCGGGCGACGGCGGAAAGATCCTTTACTGTTCGTTCTGCGGCAAGAGCCAGCACGAGGTCCGCAAGCTGATCGCGGGCCCGTCGGTGTTCATCTGCGACGAATGCGTCGAGTTGTGCAACGACATCATCCGCGAGGAACTCGAGGAAAAGGCCGCATCGGCGCGCAGCCACCTGCCGAAGCCGAAGGAAATCCTCGAGGTGCTCGATCAGTACGTGATCGGGCAGTCGCGCGCGAAGAAGGTGCTCGCGGTCGCCGTGTACAACCATTACAAGCGCCTCGAGTCGCGCAGTCGCGGCGACGAGGTCGAGCTTGCGAAGTCGAACATCCTGCTCGTCGGTCCGACCGGATCGGGCAAGACGCTGCTCGCCGAGACGCTCGCGCGCCTGCTCAACGTGCCGTTCACGATCGCCGATGCGACGACCCTGACCGAAGCGGGTTATGTCGGCGAGGATGTCGAGAACATCATCCAGAAGCTGCTGCAGAAGTGCGACTACGACGTCGAGAAGGCGCAGAGCGGCATCGTCTACATCGACGAGATCGACAAGATCTCGCGCAAGAGCGAGAACCCCTCGATCACGCGCGACGTCTCCGGCGAAGGCGTGCAGCAGGCCCTGCTCAAGCTCATCGAAGGCACGGTCGCCTCGGTGCCGCCGCAGGGCGGGCGCAAGCATCCGCAGCAGGAGTTCCTCCAGGTCGACACGAAGAACGTGCTGTTCATCGTCGGCGGCGCATTCTCGGGACTCGAGAAGATCATCCAGCAGCGTTCGGAAACGACCGGCATCGGCTTCGCCGCCGAAATCCGCAGCAGCGCCAAGCGCGCCGAAAGCGGCCGCTGGCTTTCCGACGTGCAGCCCGGCGACCTGATCAAGTTCGGCCTGATCCCCGAATTCGTCGGCCGCCTGCCGGTCGTCGCGACGCTCGAGGAACTCGACGAGCAGGCGCTCGTCAAGATCCTGACCGAACCGAAGAACGCGATCACGAAGCAGTTCAAGCGCCTCTTCGACATGGAAGGCGTCGAGCTCGAGTTCCGTCCCGATGCGCTTGTCGCGGTCGCGCGCAAGGCATTGAGCCGCAAGACAGGAGCGCGCGGACTGCGCACGATCCTCGAGCAGATCCTGCTCGACACGATGTTCGACCTGCCGTCACTCGAGCATGTCAGCAAGGTCGTCATCGACGAAGCGGTGATCAACGGCCAGGCCGAGCCGTACCTGATCTACCAGGGCAACATGCAATCACGTGCGGTTGCCGAATAGCCGAGCCTGAACCCGGGCTTCCCTTGCATTGCAGGCGGCCTGGCCGCACTTGACCAGACGGCAGCGTGGCTTCACGCTGCCATTCGGGTTGGTTGCCGCCGCATTCTTCAGGATTCGATGATGGACAAGCCGAGCAAGACCGCGCCGACCGCCGGCGGCGACACGATCGAACTGCCGATCCTGCCGCTGCGCGATGTCGTGGTCTTCCCGCACATGGTGATACCGCTGTTCGTCGGCCGCGAGAAGTCCGTGCGCGCGCTCGATGCGGCGATGGAAGGCGACAAGCAGATCATGCTCGTCGCCCAGCGCAGCCCCGATGTCGACGAGCCGGTCGCCGGCGACCTCTATCCGATCGGCACGATGGCTTCGGTGCTGCAGCTGCTCAAGCTGCCCGACGGCACGATCAAGGTCCTCGTCGAGGGCACCTCGCGCGCCGAGATCATCGGCTACTCGGAGCGGGACGGCCTGCTGCATGCGCGGGCACGCACGCTCGATCCGGTGATGACGCGCACCGAGCGCGAAGTCGAGGTCATCTCGCGTTCGCTCGTTTCGCTGTTCGAGCAGCTCGTCAAGCTGTCGCGCAAGATCCCGCCCGAGCTGATGGCCACGCTGGCCGGACTCGACGATCCCTCGCGTCTGGCCGACACGATCGCCGCCCATCTCTCGGTCCGCCTGCAGGACAAGCAGCAGGTGCTCGAGACGCCCGATGTCGCGGACCGACTTGAACGCCTGATCGCCCTCGTCGACGGTGAGATCGACGTCCAGCAGATCGAGAAGCGCATCCGCGGGCGGGTCAAGACGCAGATGGAGAAGAGCCAGCGCGAGTACTACCTCAACGAGCAGATGAAGGCGATCCAGAAGGAACTCGGCGATGCGGAGGACGCGCCGAACGAACTCGAGGAACTCTCGCGCAAGATCGAGGCGGCCGGCATGCCGAAGCCGACGCTGGCCAAGGCGCGCGCCGAACTCAACAAGCTCAAGCAGATGTCGCCGATGTCGGCCGAGGCGACCGTCGTGCGCAATTACATCGAGTGGATGGTCGGTGCGCCGTGGAAGAAGCGCACGAAGGTGCGCAAGGACCTGCGCATGGCCCAGGAAGTCCTCGACGCCGACCACTTCGGACTCGAGAAGGTCAAGGACCGGATCCTCGAATACCTCGCCGTGCAACAGCGCGTGCAGAAGATGAAGGGGCCCATCCTCTGCCTCGTCGGGCCGCCCGGTGTCGGCAAGACCTCGCTCGGCCAGTCGATCGCGAAGGCGACCAACCGCAAGTTCGTGCGCATGTCGCTCGGCGGCGTGCGCGACGAAGCGGAAATCCGCGGCCATCGCCGCACCTACATCGGTTCGATGCCCGGTCGCATCATCCAGAACATGTCGAAAGCCGGCACGCGCAACCCGCTGTTCGTGCTCGACGAGATCGACAAGATGTCGATGGACTTCCGCGGCGACCCGTCTTCGGCCCTGCTCGAAGTGCTCGATCCCGAGCAGAACCACGCGTTCGCCGACCATTACCTCGAGGTCGATTTCGACCTGAGCGAAGTCATGTGGATCGCGACCGCGAACTCGCTGAACATCCCGGGCCCGCTGCTCGATCGCATGGAAGTGATCCGCATCCCGGGTTACACCGAGGACGAAAAGGTCAACATCGCGACGCGCTATCTCGTCCCGAAGCAGCTCAAGGCGAACGGCCTGAAGGCCAACGAATTGAGCATCACCGAAGGCGCGATCCGCGGCGTCATCCGCTATTTCACGCGCGAGTCGGGCGTGCGCAACCTCGAGCGCGAGATTTCGAAGATCTGCCGCAAGGTGGTCAAGGAGCTGAGCTTGCAGGCGCCCGCGGCGAAGGCGAAGAAGGCCAGGCCCGGCGCGAAGGTGCCCGCGGAAACCGCGAAGTCGAAGAAGGGCACCAAGGTCACGGTCGGCGAGCGCAACCTCGACCAGTACCTCGGCGTGCGCAAATTCAATTTTGGACTCGCCGAGCAGCAGAACGAGATCGGCCTCGTGACCGGGCTCGCCTGGACCGAGGTCGGCGGCGATCTGCTCAGCATCGAGGCGACCACGGTCCCCGGCAAGGGCAAGCTCTTGCACACCGGCCAGCTCGGCGGCGTCATGCAGGAGTCGATCCAGGCCGCGCTCAGTGTCGTGCGCGCGCGGGTCGATCGACTCGGTGTCGATCCCGAGTTCCATCAGAAGCTCGACGTGCACATCCACGTACCCGAAGGCGCGACGCCGAAGGACGGCCCGAGCGCGGGCATCGCGATGTGCACGGCGCTCGTCTCGGCGCTGACCAAGATCCCGGTGCGCTCGGATGTCGCGATGACCGGCGAGATCACCTTGCGCGGGCGCGTGTTGCCGATCGGCGGGCTCAAGGAAAAACTGCTGGCCGCGCATCGCGGCGGCGTCGTCACGGTCATCATCCCGGAGGAGAACCGCAAGGATCTCGCGGACATTCCGAAGAACGTGACCGAGTCGCTCAAGATCCGGCCAGTCAAGTGGATCGACGAAGTGCTCGACATCGCGCTCGAGCGCCCGCTCGACGTGGCGGTTCGCAGCGAAGGCGCGGCGCCCGCGCTGGAAGGGCAGCGCGACGGCCGCAATGAGGAAAGCCCGGTCCGCCCGCATTGATCGCGTCGATCCGGCGGCTGGAGCGCGGCTGCACACGGCCCGGCCGGCGTGTCCGGCGGGCGGCCCGATCATCGTGCAGGTCGACAAAAACAGGCTGAAATCGTGCCGGATTCCGTGTTGCGCGGGGTATGGGGCGCTGGTATAAAGGTTGCCCCGCAGTCGCCAGGCACGTCCTGACGACGCGAATGCGGGGATGCACGCGAATCCCCCGCAAGCCATCCCGACGTCGATCGTTCCATTGCATCGACCCATACATCGTTTCGTGTCCCAGGTTTCTTCGAAAGGGAGTTGAGAATGAACAAGAATGAATTCGTTGGCGAGATCGCCGAAGCGGCGGGGATTTCGAAGGCCGACGCCGAACGCGCGGCCGAGGCATTCATCAAGGTCGTCAAGTCGGCGCTGAAGGCAGGCGAGGACGTCTCGCTGGTCGGCTTCGGCACGTTCACCGTGCGCAAGCGCGCGGCCCGCACCGGCCGCAATCCGCGCACGGGCGAAACGCTCGAGATCGCTGCCTCGAAGGTGCCTGCCTTCAAGCCGGGCAAGGCGCTCAAGGATGCGATCAACTGACACGAGTCGGGGTGCTTAGCTCAGCGGTAGAGCGTCGCCCTTACAAGGCGAGGGTCGGGGGTTCGAAACCCTCAGCACCCACCACCCCGTGTACGGGGCGCGCACTCGGTTACAATGCCGTGCTGCCGCGCCGGGAGTAGCGGAACCGGTTCCGCTCCCATCCGAGGGATCTCCAGCAGGGCGCCCGAGTGGCGCCCTCGTCTTTCGTGCGAATGCGCAGCGTCGTCCAGCGCGATCGACAAGGCTTGTCGGTCGCCGGGACCTTCACCTTACAGGCGGTTGCATGCTCCAGGCCCTACGTGAAAAAACCACCGGCATTCTCGCCAAGATCGTTCTCGGCGCGATCGTCATCGCGTTTTCGTTCTTCGGCATCGAGTCGTATTTCATTTCGCGTACCGACGACTTCGTCGCCAAGGTCGGCGACCGCGAGATCGGCCAGCAGGAATTCCGCGCCCGCTTCGACGAATACCGCCAGCGCGAACTGCAACGCTTCGGCGGCCAGATCGACGCGAGCTATTTCGAGCAGCCCGAGCTCAAGATGCAGGTGCTCGACCAGATGATCGACGAGGAAGTCCTGCTCGCGGCCAATGCCGAAGTTGGCGTGGTCATCCCGGCCGACCGCCTGCGTGGCGAAATCCTCAAGATCCCGGCATTCCAGCGTGACGGGCGCTTCGACGAGAACCAGTACCGCGCCGTGCTCGCCTCGCAGGGCATGACCCCGGTCAGCTTCGCCGAACGGGTCGGGCGCGAGATGGCGGCCGGCGAATTGCCGCGCGAGATCGCCACGAGCGTGTTCGTCACCGATGCCGAGATCGACGCCTACCTGCGCCTGCGCGGGCAGTTGCGTGATTTCCGCACGGTGACCCTGGCCAGGCCGACGCCGGCCGACACGGCGGTCGGCGACGACGAGATCGGCACGTACTACGCCGGGAACCAGCAGCAGTTCATGAATCCGGAACAGGTCTCGCTCGAATATGTCGAACTCGATGCTTCGTCGGTCGAAGTCGAACTGACCCCCGACGAGTCGACCCTGAAGGATCGTTACGAGCGCGAGAAGACCCGTTTCGTCATGCCCGAGCAGCGGCTCGCCTCGCATGTGCTGGTCAAGGTCGGCGGCAACGGCGGCCCGGACGAACAGAAGAAGGCACTCGAAAAGGCCCAGAAGATTGCCGACGAAGCGAAGGGCGGCAAGGATTTCGCCGAGCTCGCGAAGCAGGAATCCGACGACCTCGGCTCGAAGGCGCTCGGTGGCGACCTCGGCTGGCTCGACAAGGGCATGACCGACCCGGCGTTCGAGAGTGCGTTGTATGCACTCGAGAAGGACAGCATTTCCGCGCCGGTCCTGTCGTCCGAGGGCTATCACGTGATCCAGGTGCGCGACATCCGTCCCGGCCAGACGCGCACGTTCGAGGAAGTGCGTGAAGAACTGGTCAAGGAATACACCGAGTCCGAGCACGAGCGCGTGTACAACGAAAGGTCCGGCCGCCTGATCGACCTCGCCTACCAGGATTCGACCTCGCTCGATCCGGTCGCGCGCGAACTCGGCATCGAAGTGAAGACGACACCGTTGTTCACGCGCGACGGCGGCCTCGGCATCGCGGCGAATCCGGCCGTGTTGCGGGCCGCGTTCTCGGACCAGGTCCTCGTCCAGGGCAACAATTCCGATTCGATCGACCTCGGTCCGAACCATGTCGCGATCGTGCGGATTGCCGAACACAAGCCGGCCACGCCGCGCCCGCTCGACGACGTCAAGGCCGAGATCCGCGAGCGCATCCTCGCCGAACGGATCGCCGCCGAGGCGAAGAAGCGCGCCGATGAAATGTTCGCGCGATTGAAGGCCGGCACGACGCTCGATGTGCTCGCGACCGAGGCCGGGGCCGAGGTCAAGCAGGAAACCGCGATTGGGCGCAACGCGATCAACCTCGATCCCGCCCTCGTCGCGGCGGTGTTCGAGATGCCGCGCGTCGCCGATGGCACGCCGGCCCACGAACTCGTCGCGCTGGCCAATGACGAGTACGTGCTGGTCGCGCTCGACAAGGTCGCCGATGCGGATCCGTCGACGCTCGACGCGCCGACCCGTGAAGCCGCGCGCAACACGCTCGAACAGTCGAGGACCTATGCTGCGGTCCGTGAATTCATCGCCGCCCTGCGTGCCGGCATGAAGATCAAGGTTGCCGCCGAACGCATGTGAGGGCGGCTGCGGCGGGCGCCGCCCGCGCGATTGCCGAAACGAAAAAGGGCCGCAGCGCGGCCCTTTTTCGATGCCGAGGAAACCTCGCGCCCGCGATCAGACGATGCCGGTCATGCCGACCGTGCTGTAGCCGCCGTCGACGTAGGTGATTTCAGCGGTGATGCCCGAAGCGAGGTCCGAGCAGAGGAACGCGCCGACGTTGCCGACTTCCTCGATCGTCACGCTGCGCCGCAGCGGCGCATTCTGGTCGACATGGTCGAGCATCTTGCGGAAATTGCTGATGCCGGCCGCAGCCAGGGTCTTGATCGGCCCGGCCGAAATCGCGTTGACGCGCGTGCCTTCGGGGCCCAGGTTGTAGGCGAGATAGCGGACGTTCGCCTCGAGGCTGGCCTTGGCCAGGCCCATGACGTTGTAGTTCGCCAGCGCGCGCTGCGAACCGAGGTAGGACAGCGTCAGGATCGCGCCGTTGCGCCCCTGCATCATCGGCCGGGCTGACTTGGCAAGGGCGGCGAGGCTGTAGCTCGAGATGTCGTGCGCGATGCCGAATCCCTCGCGCGTGAGGTTGTCGAGGAAGCCGCCCTGCAGGGTCTCGCGCGGGGCGAAGCCGACCGAGTGGACGAGGATGTCGAGTCCGTCCCAATGGCTACCGAGGTCGGCGAAGACCTGGTCGATCTGCGCATCATCGGTGACGTCGAGCGGCAGCACGATGTTCGAACCGAACTCGTTCGCGGCTTCGTCGACGCGGCTCTTGAGCTTCTCGCTCTGGTAGGTGAAGGCGAGCTGAGCGCCCTCGCGATGCATCGCGCTGGCAATGCCCCATGCGATCGAACGCGTGCTCGCGATGCCGACGATCAGCGCGCGTTTCCCGTGCAGAAATCCCATGAGTCCTCCGGTTTCTTGGCGATGCCGCGGCATCGGATGCAGGTCGCCCGGGCGGCGCCCGCGCGAAGTGTAACCGAGTCGTCCCGGAGCGGTGGACTCAGGGCGCGCGCACGCGCAAGCGCGCACCGAGGCGCAAGGTCGAGTCGACCGTCAGCCTGTTCCAGTCGAGCAGTTGCGCCACGCGCACGCGATAGCGGCGTGCGAGCGCCGACAAGGTGTCGCCGTGGCGAACGACGTGCACGGCGCTGCCGGTGTCCGCGGCCGGCGCGGGTTCACTCGCGTGGCCCGGAACGAGCAGGGTCGCACCGGCCTCGAGCGTTGCATCGGCTTCGATCCCGTTGGCGAGCGCGAGGGCCTGAGGCGTGATCGACATGTCGTCGGCGAACGCGGCCAGGTGCGCCGTCCGCGCGATGCGGGTCGACATCCAGTGTGCCTGCAGCAGTCCGGGCCCGGCTTCCTGCGCGGCCGCAAAGCGGGCGTGTCGATCGCGCGGGAGCAGCAGTCGCGGCGGTCCGCTCGCCGCGGTGCGCTCGCCGAGATGGCCGGCGTTGAGGCGGCGCAGTTCAGCCTCCGGCATGCCCGCGAAGCGCGCCGCGATGCGCAGGTCCAGGGTTCCCTCGATCGGCGTCGCAAGCAGGTGATCAGCGTCGTGCGGCTCCGGAAGTTCGATCGAGAAGCGTTGCGGGTCGGCGACGATGCAAGCCAGGGCGAGCAGGCGCGTGAGGTGCTCGTGCGTGGTCGGGCTCAGCTTGAGGCGGGCCAGTGCTTCGGCGTCGAGCGCGGCCGGATTGCGTCGGCCGAGCGCATTCTTGACCCGGTATTCACCGGCATTGAAGGCCATCGTCGCGAGCCGCCAATCGGCGAACTCGCGGTCCTGGCGTTCGAGCAGGTCGAGCGCCACGCGGGTCGCCTCGGGCATGTCGAGTCGGCCGTCATACGCGCGATCGATGTGCAGGCCATGTGCACGCGCCGTGTGCGGCATCAGCTGCCAGACGCCGGCCGGACGCATGCCCTGCGTCGCGATCGGGCGGTAGTTGCTCTCGACGTACGGCAGCAAGGCGAATTCGCCGGGCAGGTCGCGCCGCTCGATCGCGTCGAGGGCGAGCAGCAGGAACGGCATCGCCGGACGCCAGCTCGCCGCGAACCGCTGCGGCGACCTGGCCAGCTGCGCGGCACGCTGCTGCACGGCGCTGCTGTAGTCGCAGCCCGGCATGCGCAGGCGTTCGCGCATGCGCTGCCACGGCGATGCCGGGGCCACCTCGGTCGCCACCGGTTCGGCTGCGGTCCTGGCCGTCGGCGTGGCCACGGGTGCCGGTGCGACGACCGGCGGCGGATCGGGCCGATCGCTCCGCGGTGGCGCATTCGACACGCAGGCCGTGAGGGCAAGGGCGCCGAGCACGGCGAGGCCGTGCCGGATCGGGATCGCGCCGCTCATGCGCGGAACGCATCCTTCATGCGGCGCAATTCGGCGAAGCGCTCGACGCGGTCACCCGCGCCAAGCGCGGCGACGATCGGCGGCGCATCGACGCGCAGGAACGGATTGCAGGCGAGTTCGTCGGCGAGCAGGGTCGGCAGGCTCGGCTCGCCGCGTGCCTGCAGCTCGCGCGCATCGGCAGCGCGTCTGCGCAAGTGCGCGTTGCCGGCATCGACGGTCAGGGCGAACGCGCAATTGGCGAGCGTGTATTCGTGGCCGCAGCAGACGCGGGTCGATGGTGGCAACGCGGCCAGGCGATCGAGCGAGGCGAGCATCTGCGCGGGTGTTCCCTCGAACAGGCGTCCGCAGCCGACACTGAACAACGTGTCGCCGCAGAACAGCAGGTCGTTGCCGTGGAACGCGATGTGGCTCAGCGTGTGCCCCGGCACGCCGATCACGTCGAATGCGAGGTCGGGCGCGTCGAGGCGGAGCGTCTCGCCGTCAGCGACGCGGATCGTCGCGCACGCGATGCGCGCATCGTGCGGCGCGGCGACGACGACGTCAGCGCGGCCCTCGACGAGGTCCTCGACGCCGCCGGTATGGTCGGGATGATGATGGGTCAACAGGATCGCGCGCAGGTGCAGGCGCTCGGCCTCGAGCACGGCGAGGACCGGCGCGGCTTCGCCCGGATCGACGAGCACGGCGTCGCCGGCCGCGTCGGCGACGATCCAGATGTAGTTGTCGCGCAGTGCGCGCACGGGCAGCAGGCGGATCGCTTTCATGCGCGCCGACTATAGCCGGCTGATGCCCGCGGCAGGCAAGTGCAGGTGCGGTAGACTTCGTCCGCTGCCATCCGTGGCAGGTCCTTCGCGATCCCGGCGGTCCTTGCGTGCAATCCGTGCCAAACAGCATTTTCGCGTTTCCGCAGATGCAGGCCCTGCTCGAGGACGAGCGCCGCCTGATCGACCGGCGCGCGGCGCGCCTGGCCGCTCCGAGCGTGCTCGCGATCGATCCGCACGCGGACTGCACGCCGGTGCTCGCGTCGGCGCGCCATGCCGCGATTCGCCTTCATGTCGTCGAGCGCCGCCTGGCCGGCAGCCAGGCCTGCGCGCCCGATGCGCTGCCGTGGGCCGAAGGGCATTTCGACCTCGTCGTCGCGCGTCACGTCGCCGATGCCCTGCCACCCGATTGCGCGATCGAAGCCGAACTCGCGCGCGTGCTCGCGCCGGGCGGCACGTTGATCCTCGCCGGCCTCAACCCGCTCAGCCCGTGGCGGCTGTGGTGGTCGCGCGAATGCCGCAACGGCCTGCGCGCGCCGGCGACCAGCAATCCCGCGTGGGTCGGGCGCCGCTTCGACGCGCTCGGCCTCGACGTCGTCGATCGCGCTTTCGTCGGTGGCCTCTGGCCGCGCCGGGCAAGCAACGCGATCGAACTTGCCGCCGAGGGCGACGGTTCGCGCTGGCACGGCGCCTGGCTCCTCGTCGTGCACAAGCGCGCGACCTCGGTCCGTCCGATCCCGCTGCGCCGCACGGCCCGGCGTGCGGCCCTCGCACCAAGCCTGGTGCCGTCGTCGAGCGGGCGCCTTCGCGCATGACCGAAGTGGAGTTGTTCACCGACGGGGCCTGCCTCGGCAATCCCGGGCCGGGCGGTTGGGGCGCGCTGTTGCGGCGCGGCACGCGCGAACGCGAGTTGAGCGGCGCCGAACCGCTGACGACGAACAACCGCATGGAACTGATGGCCGCGATCGGCGGCCTCGAGGCCTTGCGCACGCCCTGTGCGGTCGTGCTGACGACCGACTCGCAGTACGTCATGCGCGGCGTCGAGGAATGGATGCCGCGCTGGATCGCGAAGGGCTGGCGTACGGCCGATGGCGGCCCGGTCAAGAACCGCGATCTCTGGGAACGCCTCTCGGCGGCCGCCGATGTCCATCGGATCGAGTGGAGATGGGTGCGCGGGCACAGCGGCCATGTCGAGAACGAGCGCGTCGACGCGCTCGCCCGCGCTGCCGCCGAACGCGTGCGAGACGAAGCCGGGAGATCGCGATGAGACAGGTTGTGCTCGATACGGAAACGACCGGCCTCGAGGTCGGCAAGGGTCACCGTGTCATCGAGATCGGCTGCGTCGAACTGCTCGAACGCCGGCCGAGCGGGCGCACCTTCCATTGCTATCTCAATCCCGGTCGCGCGGTCGACGAAGGCGCGCGCGCGGTGCACGGCATCGGCGACGACTTCCTCGCCGACAAGCCGCGCTTCGGCGATATCGCCGCCGACTTCCTCGCGTTCATCGCCGGGGCCGAACTGATCGCCCACAACGCGATGTTCGATGTCGGCTTCCTCGACAACGAACTGGCCCTGTACGACGCGCGCCTGCCGCGCCTGCGCGAGAATGCGCGCGTGCTCGATACCCTGCAGCTCGCGCGCGAGAAATACCCGGGCCAGCAGAACAGCCTCAACGCGCTGTGCCGGCGCCTCGGCGTCGACATCCGCCATCGCGAACTGCACGGCGCCCTCGTCGACGCCCACCTGCTCGCCGATGCATACCTCGCGATGACGGCCGGGCAGGGCGACCTCGGCTTCGCCAGCGAGGCCGGCGAGACGGCGCATGCGGTCGTCGTCCCGGTGCTTGTCGATCGCGCCCGCCTGCGCGTGGTCATCGCGAATGCCGAAGAGCTGCAATTGCATGCCCGGCGCATCGAGGCGATCGAGGCCGCTTCACAGGGGCAGTGCCTCTGGAGCCGGCTCGCGGGGGCGTGAGAACCGCATCCGATCTGATGCATAATGTCACAGGGGACACGCCCGAACGGGATTCCGACGGGATAGCTGCGGGGAGAGCGCAATGAAGCATCGTGGGCTGGCGATACTGGCTGTCTTGCTTCTTGGAACGGGTGCAACGGGCACCGCGACGGCGTCCGCCGTCGCCGAAATCGAGGCGCACCGGCACCTCGGCGTGGCCAGCTGCTCGAACAGCGTCTGTCACGGCGCGTCGCAACCGTTCCGCGAGTCGAACGTGCTGCAGAACGAGTTCGCGATCTGGCAGGAATTCGACCCGCACGCGAAGGCCTACCAGACACTCGGCAACAAGGCCTCGCAGGACATCGCGCGCAAGCTCGGCATCGGCGACGCGACGACCGCAAAGGTCTGCCTCGACTGCCACGCCGATTCGATCGCGACGGACATGCGCGGCGAGCGCTTCCAGATCAGTGATGGCGTCGGCTGCGAGTCGTGCCATGGCGGTTCGGAACTGTGGCTCAATGCGCATGCCGACAGCGGCGTCAGCCACGCCGACAACGTCGCCAAGGGCATGTACCCGACCGACCAGCCGATCGCGCGTGCCGAACTGTGCCTTTCCTGCCACATGGGCACGAAGGACCGCATGATCACCCATCGCATCATGGGTGCCGGGCATCCGCGCCTGTCGTTCGAACTCGACACGTTCACCTGGCTGCATCCGCACTACAAGATCGGAGAGGCCTGGACGAAGCGCAAGGGCGAGTGGAACGGCGTGCGCGACTGGGCGGTCGGCCAGGGCGTCGCGGCCGGCAACCTGCTCGAGCTCGTCGTCGACGAGAAAGCCGGTTGGCAGGGCATCTTCCCCGAACTCGTGCTGTTCGACTGCCACGCCTGCCACAAGGTCATGTCGGGCAACAAATGGGGACCACGCCAAGGCACCGGCCTCGGCCCCGGCGTCGTGCGCCTCAATGACGCGAACCTGCTGATGTTCCGCCACGTGCTTGCGCCGGTCGACCAGGCAGCTGCGTCGCGCATCCTCGAGCAGACGCGCGGCCTGCACAAGGCGACGACACAGAGCCGCGACGCGACGTTTGCTGCCGCGCGCCGCCTGCGCGCGACGATCGACGAACTGCTGCCGAAGGTCGCGACGTTTGCCTACGGCGCCGATCACCTCGATGCGATCCTTGCGAGCATCGAAGCCGATGCGAAGCGCGGCGAATACCGAGACTATGCGTCGGCAGAACAGGTCGCAATGGCCGCGCAATCGGTGGTTGTCGCGTTCGAGAACGACGGCAAAGTCGATGCCGACAAGGCTGCCGTGCTGCGTGCGCGCCTCGACGGCCTGTACGACACGATCAAGAACGAGGATTCGTGGTCGCCGCAGCGGTTCAACACGGCTCTCGCGGCATTGCGCGCGGCGGCTCCGTAGGGCAGCCGAGCCGCACCGGAAGTCCGTCCCTCTCCCGCGCGGTGAGGGACGGGAGGCGAGGGGCCAGGCTTCCCGCGCTCGACGATCAATCTCAACCGGAGGGGTCACGATGGTAAGGCCCATGTGTCTTGCAGCAGCGCTTGGCCTGCTGCTGCTCCCCGCCGTGTGCGGCGCCGAGGCTTCCGCACCGGTGCCGCCGCAGGAATCCGTCTACGACGCGAAACTGGCCCAGGCACTCGGTGCCGACGATCACGGCATGCGCAGGTACGTGCTCGTGATCCTCAAGACCGGACCGACGCCGGTCGCGAAGGGCGAGGCGCGCGACGCGATGTTCAAGGGCCACTTCGCGAACATGAACCGGCTTGCCGCCGAAGGCAAACTCGCGCTTGCGGGACCGCTCGATGGCGTGGACGGCTGGCGCGGGCTGTTCGTGCTCGCGGTCACCGACATCGAGGAAGCGAAGAAGCTCGTCGCGACCGACCCGGTCGTCATCGCCGGCGAAATGATCGCCGAATACCATGTCTACTACGGATCCGCGGCGCTGATGCAGGTCAACGAAACGCACGCCAGGATCGAGAAGAAGAACTAGCGGCGGACGACGAAGTCCGGAGTCAGCTGCAGGCCTCGCCTCAGTGCGCGACGCGGACCGTATCAACGCCATCCGGCAGCATGGCGAGCACGCCTCCTTCCCGTGGTGGACGTTGAGCAGATCGCTTCGCGCCGACGCCGCCGCCTTTGAATATCGTGTCGGCGTCCATGGACGACGTAGACTCCGATCGGCGCCGCTCGGATGCTCGCGAGAATCCAGTTGCAGCAGGTCGAGCGCAGCGATCGCACGCCAGCAGCACGTCTGCCCAAGCTAGAGACAGCGAATCCGGGTCTGATCCTCCGCGCGAGGGACGACTTCGTTATTGAGGTTGGCGCAGATGCTGGCTGTCTTGGTGCCAGCGTGCTGCGTCGTCTCCTGACTGCCTGGTGTACTAGTGCCTGGCAGTCGCTTTGGTCACGAATTCACGTTGCACAAAAAAAAAGAAGACGGTAGGTTGCCGACACATCGGCGCGGCGCGAAAAGGGAGTAACACGATGAACAGGTCCTTCTGGTGTTTGCTGGCCATGCTGTTCACAGCGGATGGTGCGCTCGCTGCAAGCGTTTCGGAGTGTCGTGGCTGCAATCCGGCGCAGATGGAACAGCGTGCGCTCCAGAGAGGGGCGGGTACTTGGGACGTTTGGAACCCGGTCAACGGCGAGATATCGCGGTACAGGGTGGCGTGCGGCGTTGCACCCCAAGGGGGAGATTCGAGCGTTCGGTCGCCAGAGGTTCCGCTGCCCTCCCGATCAGATGCATCACCAAGCGCCGGCTGCACGAATCGCATCGTCGATTATCCTCCCGTTCCGCTCGAGATGATCGACACTGCCAATCGCCTCTCGCAGATCTACCATTCCACCGGCGGCACCTACAAGGTTGGCATCACCGTCCGGGCGCGTGATGTCGGAGTGCTGCTGGCAGACGGCGGCGCCCCAACGGCGCACGATTTTCTGACCGATTACGCCTATCGAGGACGCCTCGAGAACTTGATCACGCAGCGTGCGTTGGGTGATGCCGCGAACCCGCTTGCCTCGCTGCTGGAATGGATATTTGCTCATGCCGATGCGGCGCTGGGATTCACGGGTGCGCTCGAACTTCTCGTCACGGTCCAGTTCGACGACGGGTCAACGATCCAGTTCGTGATCACGCTGAATCATCCCGCTGATTACATCGAAGGAAGCGCAAGGGATAGTGGCGGCGTTCCATTGCCCGAAGAGAACAGTTCCCGGTATCAGGGCCGTTTCCGCTTCGATTCGATCGAGAACTATTCCCGATTCCGCTGGCTGATGGGACGCCTTGGCGCTCACCAGATCGGAACCGGGCACAACTACTATACCGATATATACGATTGCACTTGGGACGGCCAGACGCTTTCCTGCAGCCGACGTGTCATAACGCCCTGACGGGTGGACCGACCAGTTGTTGGTGACTCCCGCAGGCCAGGATTTCATGGCAATGGCAGGGGGCAGGAGGCCTTTTACGTAATCGTTGGGCCGCGCTGCGCCGCAGCTTCACGTTTCTGCGGCGGGGCGTGTTCCTACGAAAAAGCGGCCTAATCGCACGGTCTAATCTGGCGGCTTCGCGGGATCGGCAGGCAGGCGCATGACGCAAGGATGCGGAGTGGCGCGGACTGATGATGCTGCGGAGGCCGGAAAACACCCACGACAACCGCGACACCCACCGTCTGGTCGCCCCCTGCCGATCCCGAAAGCAGACGGAAGCTGCACGCGGGACTGGACGTGGAGCAGCGGCGGCACGCCATTCGTGACTTTCGCGCTCGAAGCCGACACCGGCTCGCCCGGCAAGTCGGTCTGGACCGCCGCCGCCTCGCATCGAATCTTCCACTTTTCGATCTCCGGCCAGCCAGCCGGCACGGACCCGTACGGGTGAAGGCCTGTCCGGCCGCGGGCGGGCCGCGCGTGCGCGCGCTACATCGCGCATCGAGCACGGAAGGTGTGGCAGGCGGCCGAGCGGGCAGGGTGCTGCACGTTGGATCGGTGAATCGGCGCTCACGCCCCGAGGGACTGCAGGTGCCGCGCCTGCAACGCGGTGATCAAGCCTGTCGCGATCGGAATGCCGGCAGCGCGCGCGTCAGCGATTGCGGACGAGGATCACCGTCACGTTGTCGGCGCCGCCGCCATCGAGGGCGGCCAGCACGAGCTGGTCGACGCATTCCTGGGCCGACAATTCCTCGCGGGCGAGGATCGCTGCGATTTCGGCGTCGCTGACTTCCTCGGTCAGGCCGTCGCTGCACAGCAGGATCTGCATGCCGCGATCGAACTCGCCGCGCACGGTTTCAACGCGCAGCGATTGCGGATCGGTCACGCCGAGGGCCTGGGTGACGACATTGCGGTGCGGATGGTTGCGTGCCTGTTCGGCCGTGATCGCGCCCTGGTCGATCAGTTCCTGCACGTAGGAATGATCCTGCGAAATCTGCTTGAGCGCGCCGTTCCACAGGTAGATCCGGCTGTCACCGACCCATGCGATTTCATACTCGCGTTCGTCGACCAGGCGCATCGTCGCGATCGTCGTGCCCATCGGCAGCGCTTCGCTGCGGCGGTTCGAATGGCGGATGATTTCCTCGTCGGCCATTTGCACGGCGCGCGTCAGTGGCGTGCCCTTGAGGATCTCCTCGACCAGGGTATCGCGCGCGATCGCGCTCGCCACTTCGCCGTGCTCGTGCCCACCCATTCCGTCGGCAACGAGCCACACGCCGACATCGGCATCGGCGTAGTAGGTGTCTTCGTTGTGCTCGCGGCGCAGGCCGACGTGCGTGCTGTGGCCGAATTCGATCATGCGCGGTCGACAAGCCCCGTTGGGAGAAGGCGGTTTGCTTCCGTTCGTGCCACCCGACCCCGCGGATGCCACCAAACCGTCCGGCATGATGCCGTGGGCTCCGTACCGCACGCAAGCAGGGCCGCGCTGATCCTGCATCGCACCACGGCCTGCCCTGGTCGTGATTGCGGATTGCCGGAACCGCGCATTGGTGCCGAAGGTGGGACTCGAACCCACACTCTGTCGCCAGAACCGGATTTTGAGTCCGGCGCGTCTACCATTCCACCACTTCGGCGTGGGCCGCGGATTATAGCGGACTAGTGCGTGCGGTCGAGCGAAAGCTGGCGTTCGTCGCGGTCGTACCAGTTGTCGCCGATCGGCTTGAAGACCGAGCAGCAGGTCATCGAGCCGCGGTAGATGTGCACCGAGACGGCGACACCGTCCTCGCTCGGATTGCGGATCGTGTGGTACTCGTGCGGGGGGATCAGGCTGCCGGCCGAGCCGGGGCCGGCCAGCGTCGTCCCGCGCGCCTCGAAGCGGTAGCGTCCATCGACCTGTTCGACCATCTCGTACGGCGTGACCTCGATCTGGCCGTGCCAGACGCCTTCGACGCACCACATGCCCGAGTGATCGTGGATCGAGGTGCCTTGCCCGGGACCCCAGGTCATCGCGATGACGCTGTAGCCGAACTCCTCGCTGCGATAGATCTCGCGGCGTGCGTAGTGGTCGCTGGCCGCTTCGTAGACGCAATCGGGCAGGCTCACCTCGCGATCGCGGATCAGCCGGCACAGGCTGTTGCGCAGGCAGTCGGTGATCGATTCGGGGCAGTCGTTGCGCACGGCTGCGTCGATGGCGTCGACGAGGCGACGCGAGCCCGGGAATTCGAGTGCGAGCATGCTCGGGTCCTCGTGATGGCGTGCGGCGCGGGCGCCGGCGGATGGCGTGATTCTACAGCGTGCCCAGGAATCGGGCGATCGCGCTGCCGAAGCGCTCGATGTCGACGAGGAACGCGTCGTGGCCCTGCGGGCTGTCGAGTGCGACGAAGTCGACCTCGGCACCGCCCTCGCGCAGGCCTTCGGCGATCTCTTCCTGCTGCGACAGCGGGAACAGGATGTCGGTCTCGACGCCGAGCACGAGCGCCTTGCGCACGTCGATGCGGGCGAGCGCGCGTCGCGCGTCGCCTTCGCCATACTCGGCGATGTCGAACCAGTCGCTCGCGCGCGACAGGTACAGGTAGGCGTTCGGATCGAAGCTGCGCACGAAACGCCGTGCATGGCCTTGCAGGTACGATTCGACGGCGAACTCGGCCCCGAACGGCTCGTCTTCGCGAACATCGGAATCGAGCCGGATGCGCGCGAAGCGGCCGACCCATTCCATCGCCGAGCGGTAGGTGATGACGCCGAGCTTGCGCGCGATGCTCATGCCCGTTTCCGGGTAGTGCGCGTCGTCGTAGCGGCCCTCGTTCCAGTTGTGGTCGAGTCGGATCGCTTCGCGTTGCAGCGAACGGATCGCGATCGCGAACGGCTGCGCTTGCGGCGCGGTCGAGACACTGATGTGGGCGGCCACGCTGCCGCGATGCAGCGACAGGTAAGCCAGTGCGGTCATGCCGCCCATCGAGTTGCCGATCAGGCAGGCGAGGCGTTCGATGCCGAGACCCAGCACGAGTTCGTGCGCGGCATTCGCGGCATCCTCGAGCGTGAGGTCGGGGAACGCGAGCCGATACGGCTCGCCGCTCGCGGGATCGATCGAGGCCGGTCCGGTCGAGCCCTTGCAGCTGCCGAGCGTGTTGACGCAGATGACGAACCAGCGCGTCGTGTCGATCGGCTTGCCGGGGCCGAGCATCTCCTCCCACCAGCCCGGACTCGGATCGATCGCATTCGACGCCGCATGCGCACTCGGCGAAAGTCCGGTCAGGATCAGGATCGCGTTGCCACGCGCCGCGTCGAGCGTGCCCCAGGTCTCGTAGGCGAGTCCGGCCCCGACGAGCGCGCCGCCGCGCTTCATCGCGAACGGCGAGGACAGTGCGAAGTACCGGCGCGCGTCGGCCATTGGCGGGATCAGGGAATCTTGCCGTCGACGACGAGATCGATCGGCGTGGTCCGGCCCACCTCGATCGGCGCCGACAGCACCTGCAGGTCGCCGCTCTTCGGCATCGCGTCGCCGCTGCGCGAGATGCGCGCGCCGACGATCACCTCGGCGAACATCGACAGCTTCATCGTCGGCATCATGCCCATCGAATCGTCGAGGGTGACAGTCAGCGGCAATTCGCTCGCACGCGCGCGGTGGATCGCGAGCGGCATCGGTGGCCCCTCGGCGGCGCGCGCGAACACGAAGACGGTTGCCTGCGGATCGAGGTCGGCGGCAAGTTCCGGATCGACGCTGACCCGCACCGTCAGGCGCGGGCCGGCAGTCGTCGCGGTCGGACTGCTCGCTTGCGCTGGCGTCGACGCCTGCCCTGGACTTGCCGGCGCGGCAATTCCGCCGCGTTGCTGTGCGTCGGCGATCTGCGTTCGCACGCTCCGGGCGATGTCCGAATCGGGCGGCAGGGCAGGCAGCAACCGGTTCCACGCGGCGATCGCGGCTTCGTAGCGTTCCTGCTGATAGTCGCTGATGCCGATCAGCCAGAGCGCGCGCTGGTGGTCCGGGTCGGCTTTCAGGACGCCTTCGATCAGGTCGCGTGGTTCGCCGACGATCCGGCGGCCCTCGCCGGCGAGGGCGAGTGCCTGGGCGTACTCGATCGTCATGTCGTGATTGCCCGGCGAGAGGTCGTAGGCGCGTTTCAACGCGTCACGCGATTCGGCGAACTGGCCGGTCGCCTGGTAGGCGCGGCCGAGCAGGGCCCAGCCGTCCGCATTCGACGGATCCTGTTCGAGCTTGGCGACGAGGCCTGCGATCGCCTCGGCCATGTCGATGCCGTGTTCAGCGCCCGGAGGGGCGGCGACGGCCATGCGCAACGGATCGAATGCGGCCGGTTCGCCAACCACCCGGTAGATCAGGATCGATGCGGCCGGCAGCAGGATCGCGACGGCCAGCGCGGCCCAGCGCGTCGCGCGGCCCGCACGCGCGTCGACACCGACCGGTGCCACCCGGGCGCTGAGCGCAGCGCGCTTGGCGGCGTATTCGGCCTGGTCGATCACGCCGGCGGCGAGCGCGTCGTCGAGCGCCTCGAACATGCGCGACTGACTGCCAGCGGCGCCGCCTGCGCGCCTGCGCAGCATCGGCAGCAGGACGAAGGCGAGCGCGATCGCGAGCATGACGCCGGCCAACATCACGAAGGTGTTCATTGCCAGTCGTCCTCGGCTTTCGGGGTGGGCAGGTCACGCGGCCCCGCGCCGGCGACGACCGCGGAACTGCGACGGCGGACGATCCGCACGAGCACGCCGGCGCCGACCAGCAGCACGAGCAGCGGGCCGAACCACAGCAGCAGCGTGCCGGCCCGCAGCGGCGGGTCGTACAGCACGAAGTCGCTGTAGCGTGCCGTCAGGTAATCCTTGATCTCGTCGTCGGACTTGCCCTGGCGCATCTGCGCGAACACTTCCTCGCGCAGGTCCTGGGCCAGTTCGGCCTGCGAGTCGGCCAGGCTTTCGTTCTGGCAGACGAGGCAGCGCAGTTGCCGCGACAGGTTCTGGAAGCGCTGTTCCTCGGCGCGGTCCTTGAACGGCAGGGCGTCGATCGCGATCGCTGCGCTCGACAGCAACACGGTCAACCCAAGCAGGCATCCACGCAGCGCATGCTTCATCGGCTTGCTCCTGCCATCGCGGCGAGCCGCGGCTTGATTTCGTCGGCGAGGACCTGCGGGGTGATCGCACCGATGCGCTTGTAGCGGATCACGCCGCTGGCGTCGACGAGGAAGGATTCCGGCGCGCCGTAGACGCCGAAGTCGATCGCGACGCGGCCGTCGCGGTCGGTGATGACGATCGTGTACGGATCGCCGAAGCGCGCGAGCCAGCGCTTGGCGTCGTCGGCCTCGTCCTTGTAGTTGAACCCGACCAGCGGGATGCCGAGCCGCTTCGATTCGGCCATCAGCAATGGATGCTCGTCGAGGCAGGCGAAACACCAGCTCGCGAACACGTTGAGCAGGTACGGCTTGCCGGCGAGATCGGCACTGCCGAACGTGCGTGCCGGATCGAACAGCGTCGGCAGCGCGAACGTCGGCGCCGGCTTGTCGATCAGCGGCGACGGCACTTCGTTCATCACGTTGCCGCGCATCCACGAAATGCCGAGCGCGAGCAGGGCCACGATCAGGACGAACGCCGCGAGCGGCAGCAGTCGCGCATTCATGCTGCGGGCCTCGACGGGGACTTCGCACCCGGCTCGGCCGCAACGATGCGGAAGCGCCGATCGAACGCGGCGATGAAGCCTCCGAGCATCATCAGCAGCGCGCCGAGCCAGATCCAGCGGATCAGCGGCTTGTGGTAGATGCGCACCGACCACGCACCGTCATCGCCGAGCGGTTCGCCGAGCGCGACGTAGAGGTCGCGCGTGAAACCCGGATCGATCGCCGATTCGGTCTGGATCTGCGTGTTCTTGCCGTACTGGCGCTTCTGCGGACGCAGGGTCGCGATCGTCGCTTCTCCGCGCATCACCGTGATCGTGCCCTGGTCGGCCTTGAAGTTCGGGCCTTCGGTATGTTCGACGCCGTCGAAGCGGAATGCGTACGCGCCGACCGTCGCGGTCTCGCCCTTGTCCAGGCGCAGGTCCTTCTCGACGCTGGTCGATTCGGTCACGAGCACGCCGGCAAGGAACACTGCCACGCCGAAATGCGCGCAGATCATGCCGAGCATCTCGGGCGTGAAGCGCCGGCCGGCCGGCGCATTCCGCCAGCGCGAAACAGCGAACAGCAGAATGCCGATGCCGACCCAGATGGCGGCAGCCACGCCGGCCACGCCCTTGAGCGGAAGGTCGCCGGCAATCAGCCAGGCAGCGAGTGCAGCGACGAGGGCGAGTGCGAACGCCGGTGCAAGTGCTTTCAGCGTGGCGCGTGCTTCCGCCTGGCGCCACTTGAGGAACGGCCCGAACGGCAACAGCAGGGCGATCGGTGCCATCAGCAGCACGAACATGAAGCCGAAATACGGCGGCCCGACCGAGATGCGGCCGAGATTGAAGGCCTCGCCGATCAGCGGATACAGCGTGCCGAGCAGGACCATCGCCGCGGCTACCGTGAACAGCAGGTTGTTGACGAGCAGGGCGGTTTCGCGCGAGACCGCCGCGAACGGCTCGCCGCCGGCGATGCGTGGCGCGCGCAGCGCATAGATCAGCAGCGAGCCGCCGACCGTGATGCTGAGGAAGGCGAGGATGAAAAGTCCGCGCTCGGGATCGCTCGCGAACGAATGCACCGAGGTCAGTACGCCCGATCGCACGAGGAACGTGCCGAGCAACGACAGCGAGAATGCGCAGATCGCGAGCAGCAGCGTCCACGCGCGGAAGCTGCCGCGCTTTTCGGTGACGGCCTGCGAATGGATCAGCGCGGTGCCGACCAGCCACGGCATGAACGAGGCATTCTCGACCGGATCCCAGAACCACCAGCCGCCCCAGCCGAGTTCGTAGTAGGCCCACCAGCTGCCGAGCGCGATCCCGAGCGTGAGGAAACCCCAGGCGACATTCGTCCACGGTCGCGACCAGCGCACCCATTGCTGGTCGAGCTTGCCGCCGAGCAGTGCCGCCACGGCGAACGCGAACGCGACCGAGAAGCCGACATAGCCCATGTACAGCATCGGCGGATGCACGATGAGACCAAAGTCCTGCAGTACCGGATTGAGATCGTTGCCGTCGGCCAGCGCCGGGACATGCCGCGCGAACGGATTCGAGGTCAGCACGGTGAACAACAGGAAGCCGAGGCTGACGAAGCCGAGCACGCCGAGCACGCGGGCCATGAAATCATCGGGCAGCCGTCGGCTCAGCGCGGCGACCGCCAGCGTCCAGATGCCGAGGATCAGGATCCACAGCAACAACGAGCCTTCGTGCCCGCCCCACACGGCGGAGAACCGGTAGTACCACGGCAGGGCGAGGTTCGAATGCTGGGCGACGTAGGCGACCGAGAAATCCTGGCTGACGAATGCTTCGGTCAGGATCGCGAAGGCCACCGCGACGAACACGAACTGGCCGACCGCGACCGGCCGCGCAATCGCGATCAGCGAGCGGTTGCCGGTATGCGCCCCGACGATCGGCAGCACGAACTGCACTGCACTGAGCAGCAGGGCGAGGATGAGTGCGAATTGACCGAGTTCGGGGAGCATGCAGGAGGCCGGAGTCGTGGATCGGCGATCGGGAGGGTGGTCGGCGCGGCGTTCGGAACGTGCGCCGCCTTACTTCGGTTCCTGCGCCGGAGCGGTTCCGGGCGCGGGCTTGACGTGCTTGGCATGCGCCTTGGCCATCGCCTCGGCGACGTCGCGCGGCACGTAATTCTCGTCGTGCTTGGCGAGCACTTCGGTCGCGACGAAGCGGTCGCCCTGCATCGAGCCGGTTGCGATGACCGACTGGTTCTCGCGGAACAGGTCGGGCAGGATGCCCTCGTATTCGACGCGCATGTCGCCATCGCCATCGGTGACCACGAAGGCGACGGTCAGCGACTGGCCGCGCTCGATCGACTGGTCCTTGACCATGCCGCCGATGCGGAAACGTGCCTTGTCCGGCACCTTGCCGGCGAGAATCTCGCTCGGGGTGTACAGGTAGGTCATGTTCTGCTGCAGGGCGAACACGGTCAGGGCAGTCGCGATGCCGACGGCGAGCAGGATCAGCGCGACCGCGATCAGGCGGCGCTTGCGGGTCGGGGTCATGTCGGGGCGTTCTCCTGGGACTTTCTCTGGCGCTTGATGCGCCCGCGCATGTCGGCGAGGACGCGGCGCCGCTGCAGGCGCGGGGCGAGGTAATCGACGAGCATCAGGATGAAGAAGATCGCGTACGACGACCAGACGTAGCCGGCATAGCCACCCATCGCAAGGAAGTCATTCATGCGTGGCTCCCGCTGCGAGCGCTTCGGCACGCGCCCAGTCCTTGCCGCTCTCGAGTTCGAGCACACTCACCCGCGCGCGCGCGAACACGCTCGCGAAGAACCAGATGTGGGTCGCCAGGGCGAGCAGCAGCAGCGGCCAGAGCATGCTCGCATCGATCGCGGATGGTCCGATCAGGCGCACGGTCGAGCCCTGGTGCAAGGTGTTCCACCATTTCACCGAGAAATGCACGATCGGCACGTTGACGATGCCGATCAAGGCGAGGAAGCCGGCCGCGCGCGCGGCCTGGCGGCGGTCTTCGATCGCGTTGTACAGGCCGATCACGCCAAGGTAGAGGAACAACAGCACGAGTTCGGAGGTCAGCCGGGCGTCCCAGCTCCACCACGTTCCCCACATCGGCTTGCCCCAGATCGCGCCGGTCGCGAGCGTGATCGCGGTGAAGATCGCGCCGATCGGCGCGCTCGCCATGGCCAGCGTCTCGGAGATCTTGATCCGCCAGACCAGGGCGATGAACGCGTTGACGGCCATGAACAGGTAGGCGAACAGGCTCATCCACGCGCACGGCACGTGGATGAAGATGATCCGATAGGCATCGCTCTGCTGGTAGTCGGGCGGGGCAAGTACGAGGCCGCCATACAGGCCGACTGCGGCAATCGCGAGCGAAACGGCGTACAGCCACGGCAGCAGCAGGCCCGAGACGCGGTAGAACGTGGGCGGTGATCCGAATTTGTGGAACCAGAGGGTCAGCGTGTTCATCACGAAATCGAGATCCGCAGTGCAGCGGCGCATGCGAGCGGCGCCAGGATCAGGGCCATCGCCAGTGCCGCGGCGAGCCACAACAGCGGGGCGAAGTACGGCAACCCGGCCTGGGCGGCATCGCAGGCGCCCGCGGCGAAGATCAGCACGGGAACGTACAGCGGCAGGACCAGCAGGGACAGCAGCATACCAGAGCGCCGCATGCCGACCGTCAGGGCGACGCAGACCGCGCCGAGCAGGCTCAGCAGCGGCGTCGCCAGTGCGAGCGAGGCGAGCAGCACCGGCAGCACGTGGCGCGGCAGGTGCAGCATCTCGGCGAGCAGCGGGGCGACGAGGATCAGCGGCAGCGCGGTCGTCAGCCAATGCACGAAGATCTTGCCGGCGAGCAGCAGCGGCAGCGGATGCGGCGACAGCACGAGTTGTTCGAGCGTGCCGTCCTCGTAGTCGGTCCGGAACAGCGTGTCGAGGGCGAGCAGGCCGGCGATCAGGATCGCGACGAAGACGATGCCGGCGGCGATGCGGGCGAGCTGGTTCGGTTCAGGCCCCAGCGCGAGCGGGAACAGGACGACGACGATCAGGGCGAACAGGACCGGATTGAGCGCATCGCCGCGCCGGCGCCAGGTCAGGAGGAGGTCGCGCCGAACCACCGCCGCCGTCGCGCTCGTCGTCGTTCCGTACCTCATGCAGCGACCCGCAGCGGCAGCCGGCGCGGCGTGCCCGAGGTGAATGCATACGCGCCGTGCGAGGTCACGAGGGCGGCGCCGCCACGCCGTGCATGCGCATCGAGCAGGCGGTTGACGAGGTCGATGCCGCCACGATCGAGGTTCGCGTACGGCTCGTCGAGCAGCCACAGGGCGGCCGGCACGAGCAGCAGCCGGGCGAGCGCGACGCGCTTCTTCTGGCCCGCCGAAAGCTGGCGGGTCGGCACGTCTTCGTAGCCTTCGAGGCCGACGCTGGCGAGCGCCATGTTGAGGGTGATGCCGCCGCGAAGGCCGAACACGCCGACTGCGAAGCGCAGGTTCTCGTAAGGGGTCAGGTCGCCCTTGAGGCCCGGCTGGTGTCCGAGCAGGGCGACCTGGTGCGAGAGCCGCGCGATCGTCAGCGGTTCGCCATTGAGCAGGATTTCGCCACGACCGGGTTCGAGCAGGCCCGAAAGCACCTTGAGCAGGGTCGTCTTGCCCGATCCGTTGTCGCCTTCGAGGAGCACGACTTCTCCCGCATGCAGGCTGAAATCGAGCGGACCGAAGACCGGCTCGTCGTTGCGCGCAAAGGCCAGTCCGCGTGCTTCGAGCAGCGGGACCGGTTCGTGGTCGGGGGAGGTATGCATTCGAACCGGCAATGCTAGCGGCCCGCGCCGGATCACGCCACGGTTGCGCGCATTTGGCGCAGGCCCCGGCGTCGCGAAACGTCAGGCGAAATCGATGCGCGGATCGTCGCCTGCAAGCGCGCGCCAGTCGGTGCGCTCGATCCGCAGGCGCACTTCCCGCGCGAGCACGACGATCGCGTTCTGCGCATGCCGCCGGGCGAGTTCATCGAGGGTCGCGATCGCGGGCCCCATGACGCACAGGGAGGTCTCGCGCCAGCCCTGGCTGCGGTCATGGCCGACCGCCGCCAGGCAGCGTGCGTCGAGCCGCTCGAGGTCTTCGCGCAGGCGGCGCAGGCGCAGGCGGTTGGCGCCGGCATCGAGCCGCTCGGATCGCGGATTGCAGGCCGTGATGATTGCCGCGCAGCGGAACCCGGTACCGCCGTCGCGCAGGATCGACGGCACCGCGTCGCCGATCCGAAGCGATACGCGCCGGCCACCGACCAGGCGGACGTCGTAACGGGTCGCGAGATAGGCGCGGATCAGCGCGTCGGGCGCCGGCATGGCCTGCGCTCAGGCAGGGTCGGGCAGCGGCGGCACGGCCTCGGTGACGCGCGCGTCGAGCGCGGCGAGGTCGAAGTCCTCGATCCAGGCATGCCCGGCGACGAATTCGCGCAACAGCCGGGCCTGCACTTCGCCGCGTGCGAATGCGGTCGCGTACGGCAGCCGCGAGAACGTCACCATCCAGTAACGCGGCACCCATCGACCCGGATGGCGCGCGGCCAGCGCGCGATCGAGATCGCGCATGAGCAGGAAATCGGCGTCGTCGACGCGGTCGCGCATTTCGATGTAGTTCTCGAGCGCCATGCGCGCGATCGCATCGGCATTCGGCTTGCGCCGCCGTTCGAACTCGGCGAACGCGCCGGCCGTGTCGTGCGGCGATTCGCCGAGCAGGTCGGCCAGTTCGACCGCGTCCTCGAAGCCGGCATTCATGCCCTGGCCGTGGAACGGCACGATCGCGTGGGCGGCGTCGCCGAGCAGCAGCGCACGGCCGTCGAGGTGCCAGCGGTCAAGGTAGAGCGTGCCGAGGATGCCGGTCGGATTGGCGGCGAAGTCGGCCTCGAGCTGCGGGATCAGCGGCACCGTGTCGGCGAAGTCGCGCTCGAACAGGCGCCGCACGGCGCCTGAGTCGGCGAGCGTGGCGAAGCTCGGCGATCCTTCGTTCGGCAGGAACAACGTGACCGTGAAGCTGCCTTCGGCGTTCGGCAACGCAATGCACATGTAGTTGCCGCGCGGCCAGATGTGCAATGCATTCGGCTCGATCGCCCAGCGTCCGCCGGTCGCGGCCGCCGCGCGCAGGTCCGGTGGCAGCGCCTCGGGCGGGAAATCGGCGAGCGCGGGAATCTCGAGTTCCTTGTAGCCATGGCCGAGCGGCTCGAAGCGTTCGCCGAGGTCGGTGACCCCGGCGATCGCCGCGCGCAGCGCCGAACCGGCGCCATCGGTGCCGAGCACGACCGCGGCCGGGTGCCGGCTCCCGGCGCCGTCCTCGCCGACGAAGTGCAGGGTCGAGCTGGGCCAGTCGACGCGATCGAGGCGATGGTCGAAATGCACGGTCGCCCCGGCCGCTTCGGCGGCATCGAGCAGGAGCATGTTCAAGGCGCCGCGGCTGACCGACCAGATCACTTCGGAATCGTCGCGGCCATAACGCTGCAGGTTGGTCCGGCCCTCGATGTCGTGGACCATGCGTCCGCGCATCATGACCGCGAGCGGCTCCATCGCCTGTTGCAGGCCGGCCAGGCGCAGGCCGTGCCAGCCCCGCTCGGCGAGCGCGAGATTGATCGAGCGTCCGCCGAGGAAGCCGGCCTTGCGCGGATCGCGGCGCCGTTCGAACGCGGTGACCGCGAAGCCGCGCTGGGCGAGCAGGGTCGCGAGCAGGCCGCCGACGAGGCCGGCGCCGACGATCGTGATCGCCGGCTTCATGCCGCGGACGCCGCGCACGCGTCGATCATCAGCGTCTGCCCCAGGCGTCGATTTCGCTGACGAGGCGCAGGCAATCGACATGCCGGTTGTACAACGGCGTCGGCGCGGCGCGGATCACGTCCGGTTCGCGCCAGTCGACGACGATTCCGGCCTGCTGCAGGTGCTCGAACAGGCTGCGCCCCGCTTCGCGCGCGCCCTTGACGCGCAACGAGAGCTGGCAGCCGCGCCGCTGCGGTTCGCGCGGCGTGGCGATGTCGATGAGGTCGGCGACGCGTTCGCGCAGCAGCGATTCGAGGTAGGCGGTCAGCGCGACCGACTTCGCGCGCAGGCGCTCGCGACCCGCGCGGCGGAACACCTCAAGTGACACGCGCAACGGGGCGAGGGCGAGGATCGGCGGATTCGAGAGTTGCCAGCCATCGGCGCCGGGACTCGGCACGAAGTCGGGACCCATGCGGAAACGCGTGGACTTGTCGTGGCCCCACCAGCCGGCGAAGCGCGGACGCGGCGTGCGCGCGTGGCGCTCGTGGACGAATGCGCCGGCAACCGCGCCAGGACCCGCGTTGAGGTACTTGTAACTGCACCAGACCGCGAAATCGCAATGGCTGTCGTGCAGTTCGAGGTCGATGTTGCCGGCCGCGTGGGCGAGGTCGAAACCGACGATACAGCCGTGCCGGTGCGCACGCTCGGTGATCGCGCGCAGGTCGAACGCCTGGCCACTGAGGTATTGCACGCCCGGCAGCAGGACGAGCGCGACGCGTGGTCCATGCTCGTCGAGCGCGCGCAGGATCGCGTCGTCGGAGAGCGTGCCGTCGGCTTCGTCGCCGGCGAGTTCGATCAGGGCGCTTGCCGGGTCGAAGCCATGCCAGCGGATCTGCGATTCGACCGCATGGCGATCGGACGGGAAGGCGCCTTTTTCGATCAGGATCGCAGGGCGATCCGCGGTCGGCCGGTAGAAGCCGACCATCATCAGGTGCAGGTTCACCGTCAGCGAATTCATCGCGACGACTTCGGACGGAAGCGCGCCGACGAGGGTGGCGAGGTCGTCGCGCACGAACGCGTGGTAGTCCATCCAGGGCAAGTCGCCGCGGAAATGGCCTTCGACCGCCGATTCGGCCCAGGCATCGAGTTCGGTTTCGACCGCGGCGCGCGTCGCCCGCGGCTGCAGCCCTAGCGAGTTGCCGCAGAAGTAGGTGACCTCGCCGGCGCCGTGGCGCGGAACATGGAACTCATCGCGGAAGCCGGCCAACGGATCGGCGGCATCCGCGGCGAGCGCCCATTCCTCGCCTTCGATGGCGTGCCCGCCGCGCGTCATTGGACCGAAGCGGCGACGCTGTTGCAGCCGGCGTCCCACGCGCTCGTCCAGTCGCGGGTCGTCGCGTCGAGCAATGGACGCTGGCAACGGACCTGGGCGGCGATGCTGCCGATCAGCACGAAGCGGTCACGGATCGCATAGCGCGTGTTGCCGCGCATGACGAAGTAACGGTGGACGCCATTGTCGCTCGCATTCGCGTCGGATTCGTAACCGGTCTGTGCCTTCGAGAGCACGAGTTCGTTCTGCACCGCCTCGGCGAAATCGGCCGGTGACTTCAGTTGGCGCGTCTTGACCGTGATCGTGGCCGTGTCGTCGGTGCCGGTCGTGGCCGGATCGGGCACCTGGAACACGATCGCCTGCGGATTGCCGTCCGATTTCTCCATGATCGCGGTCCAGCCGGTCGGCACATGGAAGCGCACCTTGCCGTCGTTCAACGCATAGTCGCTGTTCGCTTGCGCGAACGCCGGGGTGGCAGCGAGCAAGAGCAGGGCAAGCAGGGATTTCATCGTTCACTCCGTATCGTGTTCGGGCGCGAAGCGCGCGTGGGGCAGGTTCAGCCATTCGAGCGCGGTGCCGTGGAAAAGCCGCGCCTGGTCGGTCGGCGGCAGGCCGAGCGCCGCGATCCCGCTGCCCGGTTCCTGTTCGCCGAGCGGGAATGGATAGTCGGTGCCGAGCATGACCGTGTCGACGCCGGCGACGTCGATCAGGTAGCGCAGCGCGGCATCATCGTGCACGCACGAATCGAAATAGATGCGACCGAAGTACTCGCGCGGATTGCGCGAATTGTCGGTCGCGACGAGGTCGGGACGCATGCGGAAGCCGTGCTCGATGCGCCCGATCGAATACGGGAACGAACCGCCGCCGTGGGCGAAGCACACGCGCAGTTTCGGCAGGCGCTCGAGGACGCCGCCGAAGATCAGGCAGCAGGCGGCCCGCGCCTGCTCGGCGGGCATGCCGACCAGCCACGGCAGCCAGTACTTCGGCATCGTCTCGCGGCCCATCATGTCCCAGGGATGGACGAGGATCGCCGCGCCGAGGTCGGCCGCAGCCTCGAAGAACGGGAACAGCTCGGGTGCGTCGAGGTTCCAGCCCTCGATGTGCGAGCCGACCTGCACGCCCTGCAGGCCGAGCTGGTCCATGCAGCGTTCGAGTTCCTGGATCGCGAGCGTCGGTGACTGCAGCGGGACGGTGCCGATGCCGGCATAGTTGCGCGGATGGCGCCGGCAGGTCTCGGCCGTGTGGTCGTTGAGGAACCGGTGCAGTTCGAGCGCCTGGCTCGGCTTTGCCCAGTACGAGAACAACACCGGAACGGTCGACACGACCTGGACGCCGACCCCGAACTTCGCGTACTCGGCGATGCGCACCTCGGCATCGAACGCGTTGGCCCAGACTTCGCGGAAGAACTTGCCGTCCTTGTAGATGCGCCGCCGGCCTTTCGCATTGACCATGACCGGGAAGCGGTCGTCGCCGTATTTCTCGGCGAAGTTCGGCCACTGCTCGGGCAGGATGTGCGCGTGGGTGTCGATCTTCAGCATGCCGGCGCATTGTAGCGCGCGGCGCCACCCTCACACCGCGCCGCGCCGGGCATGACCGGCGACTGCGTCACGCCTGCGCAAGGCGTCGTCCGCGGCGCGCGCTGGATCAGCCTGCGCTGGCGGCCTGGCCGTAGCGCGAGGGCGCCGGATTCAGGTACCCGCAGGCCTTGCAGGTGCGCGCATCGAGCGAGCGGTAGAAGCGTTCGAACACGGCCGGGAAATCGGCTTCGATGTCGCGCAGCGTGAAGAACTCCTCGTACAGTTTCGTGTTGCAGCGTTCGCAGTACCACAACAGGCCGTCCTTCTCGTCGGCGAGCCGACGGCGTTCGACGACGAGGCCGATCGAGTCGGGGCCGCGCTGCGGCGAGTGCGGCACGCGCGGCGGCAGGCAGAACACCTCGCCGGCGCGGATCGGGATGTCACGCACCTTGCCGTCTTCCTGGACCTTGAGGACCATTTCGCCCTCGATCTGGTGGAAGAATTCGGGGCCTTCGTCCCAGTGATAGTCGCTGCGCGCATTCGGCCCGCCGACCACCATCACGATGAAGTCGCCATCGACGAGGCACTTGTTGCCGACCGGCGGCTTGAGCAGGTGGCGATGCTCGTCGATCCATTGCTGGAGATTGAAGGCGGGGGTCAGCATCGGGCCTTTCCTGCTGCGGTGGCTGCGCCGATGCTAGCCGAAGCGTGGCCGGAACCGCACGCGGCCATTTTCCGTCGCCGCATTGCGCAGGACGGAACCCGCGCAGGGGTTCCCGCAGGGGGGCGGGCGCGGACATGCGGCGGAACCTCCTGGGTCGGTTCCGCCCTACGCTGACGTGGCAATGCCGATCTCCGCGATGCACTTGAGCTCGATCGCGATCGGGGTCGGCAGGGCCGTGATGCCGAGTGTCGTGCGGCACGGCTGCGCGTCGGTGAAATGCTCGGCGTAGACGCGGTTGTAGGCGGCGAAATCGCGCGCCATGTCGGTCAGGTACACGGTCACGTCGATGAGGTCCTGCCAGCGCGCGCCGCTCGCTTCGAGCACGGCGCGCACGTTGGCGAAAACCTGGTGGCATTGCGCCTCGATGTCGTAGCTCGCGAGCGAGCCGTCCGGCGCAAGCACGTTGCCCGGGATCGCGTTGCTGCCCGGCATGCGCGGGCCGACCCCCGACAGGAACAGCAGGTTGCCGACCCGGCGCGCGTGCGGATACGCGCCGACCGGCGCCGGCGCACCCGTCGCATGCACGATGCCGCTCATCGACGTTCCCCGGCGGCGCGCACGGTGATCGTCTGGCGCTGGCGCTTCTGGTTCGTGAGATCGCGCACCATCAGGCGATAGCGCCCTGGCCGCAGGTAGAGATCGGCGAGCGGCGCGTTGTCGCTGCTTTCGCGCACGATGTCGCTCGCCACGGCGTCCTTGCCGATCCACTCGATGACGACGCGGTCGGCCGGGATCGCGTCGTCGCCATCGCCCTCGTAGCGCGCTTCGACGAGGCACGGGTACTGGCTGTCGCAGAGTGCGCCGCTGACCTGGTACGGCTTGCGCAGGCCGCCGATCGTCGCCCACGTCGGTCGTCCTCGCTGGACCGTTTCATCGGGAAAGAAGACGCTGATGTCGTAGGCGCCGTCCTTCAGCGACCAGGGCCTGCCGTCGCCGTCGCGGAACACGATCGGCTGTGCCGGCGCGAGCGCCTGCATGACGGCGGCATGGTAGGGATGGTTGCTGGTCGACTTGTCGTGCGGCACGAGCATCGTCTGTTCGATCGTCAGCGGGTCGATGCCGGTGATCCGGCGGAAGTGCTGGGCCATCGAGGCGCCACCGAGGTACTTGCCGGTTTCCTGGATATGCGCGTAGCCGGCATTGAGTACGAGCCGCGCGCCGGGGTGTTTCCTGAACACGTCCTTCTGCAGGTTGCGCGCCTGTTCGGCCTCGCGCGCATCGCCGGTTGCATCGGAGAGCGCCTCGTAGGCGACCACGCGATAGCCAAGCCTGAGCGCGGTGCGCACCATCTCGGCGTAGATCGGCTCCTCGGTGTAGAAGCCGGTGTCGGACGTTGCATGGCCGCGCTCCTGCAGCGCCTCGATGTCGGTGTCGTACAGCGTTTCCGCGGCGAACGTGTCGAAGCCTTCGGCGCGCAGCGCTTCGAGCATCTGCACGGTCAGCGTGCGGGTCAGTGGGTAGCTGTGGTTCTCGTTGAAGAACACGGCCTGGCGGCCCCTGGCGAGCGCGGCGATCGCGTTCGTCGCCGGTTCGGCCTTTAGGGCCGGGTTGGCGAGCGGCGAGTCGGCATCGTCGGCAGCCGGCGGTTGCGCAATCGAGAACTTGTCGCGCGCGCCGACATAGTCGCCGACCCAGGTCTGGAACCAGCTCAGGTACTGGTTGAAGATCACGCGGAACGGCCAGGCGGTATCGGCAGCGTAGGCGTCGCGCATGTAGAGGTACTGCGAAAGCATGCCCGGGCGCTTGAGTGCCTCGGCCATGATCCGTTCGGATTTCTCGACCGCCGCGCGCTGCTGGCTGATCGCGGCGCCCTTCGGCATCAGGATGTCGCTCTGTGCGAGCGCGCATGGCGCCAGCGCGAGCCCGGTGGCGACCAGGAGCGGAAGGCAGCGGCAGACGTTGTTCATGGCGGCTCGGTGCAGGCAGCAAAGGTAGGGACCGATGGTAGTCCGCGCGCGCGGGCCGGTCGATGTCGCTGGACGCTCATTCAGCGCACCGTGATCGTGCGCATCCGTGCCAGCGCGCGCCCCTCGCTGTCGGTCACGCCGAGGCGATAGCGGCCCGGGCGCAGGAACAGGCTCGTCGCGGTGACCGAATCGACGAAGGCATAGCGGTCGGCGGCGACCGCATCGTCCGCCTCGCCGGCATGCTGGGCGCTGATGAGGCAGGGCCGGATCCCGGCGCAATGCTCGATGTCGATCGGCCACGGCTTGCGCCGGCCCTCGAGATCGAGCCAGTCCGGTCGTGCCTCGTCGAGCGCCGGACGGGGCAGCAACACGCTGACGTCGTGCGCGTCCGGATTCGCGCTCCAGGGCGACGAATCGGCCAGTCCTAGCAGCACGACGGGTCGCCGCGGCGCGAAGGCCTCGATCAACGCCTTCGTCGGCGCGGATTCGCGTGCCACACCGGCCGACCGCAATTCGGTCTGGTCGATCGAGAGCGGCGTGATCCCGCTCATGGCGGCAAGCCGCATCGCCATCGGTTCGGCGTTCCACAGGCGACCTTTCGCCTTGTCGACGTGCGCGTAGCCCGCATGCACGAACAAGCGTGCGCCGGGGTCGGTGGCGAAAACGCGCTGCTGGATGTTCCGTGCCTGGCCCGTTTCGCGCGCCTGCTGCGCCTTGTCGGTGCCCCGATACTCGTACTCTACGATCCTGTAACCGAGGCGCAGCGCCTCGCGCACGATTTCGCCGAAGACCGGTTCATTGATGTAGTAGCCGCTCGTTTCCGTAGGGTAGCCGCGGGCCTGCAAGCCGCGGTCGTCGGCGTTCAGGGCCTCGACCGCGAAGTGGGTGAAGCCGATGGCGCGCAGGCGCTGGAGCAGCTCGAGCGTGAGTCGGCGCGTGGCGACATCGTGGTGCGCTTCGTTGACCATGACGATGCGCCGCTGTGCAGCCAGCGTGCTGATCGCCTCGGCGGCATCCGTGGCGCGGTGCGTCGCCGACGTCGGCAAGGCGCCGCGGACGCGCAGGTTCTCGTTGAGCGGGAAATGCCGCACGGCTTCGTGGTAGAGCCCGAGCGAGGCCTCGACGAAGGCGAGGCGCTGGGCGAGCATCGACCATTCCGATTCGGCGGCCGTGTTGACCGCCGTGGCCAGTTCGAGATAGCTCGCGAGCAGTGGCGGGCGCTTCGTGATCGGAACCGGCTCCGGTGTTCCCTGGTCATCCATGTCGCGCGCCGGCATTGCGCAGGCAGCGAGCACGAGAAGGCCGAGCGCCGCGCCGAGCGCGAGTCGGGAAGGCCGGTTCAGGACATGGCGACGCATACGTTCTTTGGCTCGGTGAAGAAGCGCAATGCCTCCACGCCGCCCTCGCGACCGACGCCGGAGTTCTTGACGCCGCCGAATGGCGTGCGCAGGTCGCGCAGCATCCAGCAGTTGATCCAGACGATGCCGAATTCGAGTTGTCCGGCGCAGCGTTGCGCGCGACCGATGTCGCGCGTCCACAGCGAGGCGGCGAGTCCGTACGGCGTCGCGTTCGCGATGCGGATCGCGTCGGCTTCGTCGTCGAACGGCATCAGGCTGACCACGGGACCGAAGATCTCGTCCTGGTTCGTAGCGCTCTCGGCCGCGAGCCCTTCGATGACGGTCGGCTCGACGAACCAGCCGTCCCGGCAGCGTCCGTCGATGCGCAGTACCTGTCCGCCGCAGAGGATCGTGCCACCGTCATCGCGTGCGCGCCCGATCGCCGCGACAACCTTGTCGAAATGGGCCTGCGAGACGAGCGCACCCTGATCGCTGGTCGCATCGCGTGGATCGCCGACGCGCAAGGCGCGCACGCGCTCGAGATAACGCTCGCGGAATGTTTCGTAGATCGAGCGCTGCACGAGCAGTCGCGAGCCGCACAGGCAGATTTCGCCCTGGTTCGCGAAGCCCGAGCGCACGATCGTCGCCATGTGCTCGTCGCTGAAATCGAAGTCGTCGAACACGATCGCCGGATTCTTGCCGCCCATCTCGAGCGAGAGCTTCTTGAACTGCGGCGCGGCCGCGCTCGCGATCGCCGCACCGGTGCGCGTGCTGCCTGTGAACGAGATCGCCTTGACCGCCGCATGTTCGACGAGCGCCTGGCCGACCGCCGGTCCCGTGCCATGCACGATGTTGAGCACGCCGGGCGGAAAGCCGGCCGCGACCGCGAGCTCGCCGAGTCGCGCGGCCGTGCACGGCGTCACTTCGGACGGCTTCGCGACCACCGCATTGCCGGCGGCGAGTGCGGGAGCGATCTTCCATGTGAAAAGGTACAGCGGCAGGTTCCACGGCGAGATGCAGCCGACCACGCCGAGTGGCTCGCGTAGCGTGATGTTGAGCGCGCGCGTGTCGGTCGCGTGCGACTCGCCCGGCCACTGCGTGATCGCCGCCGCGAAGAAACGCAGGTTGCTGATCGCGCGCGGGATGTCGACGCTGCGCGCGAGTGCGACCGGCTTGCCGTTGTCGGTCGATTCGAGTCCGGCCAGCGATTCGAGTTCGGCCTCGACGAGATCGGCGAGACGGTTCAGCAGCCGTGCCCGCTCGTCGGCCGGCGTGCGCGCCCACGATGGCGCAGCAGCGACCGCCGCGCGCACCGCCGCGTCGACGTCGGACGCGTCGGAATCCGGACACCGCGCGAACACGCGTCCGGTTGCCGGCTCGAAGACCTCGAGGGTCCGGCCACTGCGCGCGGATTGCACGCGACCATCGATCAGGTTGCCGAGCAGCACGAGTTCGCCCATGCGCGAAGCTTAGCGCGACTGCGGTTCGGTGTAGTCGGTAGCCCGCGCAAGCGCAGCGCACCCGGGGTCTATCCCGCGGACGCCACGCCATCCCCGGGTGCGGCCTGCGGCCTTGTCCGGGCTACGGATTTCCCGCGCCATCGATGCGAAGTGCCGTTGCGCGACTGCGGTCGGCGTGGTCGGTAGCCCGGGTAAGCGCAGCGCACCCGGGGTCTATCCCGCGGACGCCAAGCCATCCCCGGGTGCGGCCTGCGGCCTTACCCGGGCTACGGGCTTCCCGCGCCATCGATGCGAAGTGTCTTTCCGCGAGTCACGGAAAGAGGCAACCGCGATGGCAGCGCGCCCGCCGAAAGCGAGGCCTCAGCGATCCTTGACCACGAGCAGCCGCAACTCGGTCATGTCCTCGATCGCGTAGCGGATGCCCTCGCGTCCGAGGCCCGAGTCGCGCACGCCGCCGTACGGCATGTTGTCGACGCGGAAGCTCGGGATGTCGCCGACCAGCACGCCACCGACATCGAGTTCGTCCCAGGCGCGCATGGCCTTGTTGATGTCGTTCGTGAACACGCCGGCCTGCAGGCCGAAGTCGCTGTCGTTGACGATGCGCAGCGCGTCGTCGAAATCCTTGAACGGCTGCAGCGTCGCGACCGGACCGAATGCTTCCATGCAGTTGATCTTCTGCTTCGGGTCGACGTTCTCGAGCAGGGTCGCCTGCAGCATCGTTCCGTCGCGCGTGCCGCCGCACAGGATCGTCGCGCCGGCCGCGGCGGCTTCGCGGATCCAGTCGTCGAGACGCTTCGCTTCCTTTTCGTCGATCATCGGGCCGATGAAGGTCTTTTCGTCCTTCGGGTCGCCGGCCACGAGCTTCTTCGTCGCGTCGACGAGCTTGTCGCGAAGTTCGACGTAGAGCTGCTCGTGCACGAGGATGCGCTGCACGCCGATGCAGCTCTGGCCCGACTGGTAGAACGCGCCGAAGATCAGGCGTTCGACGATGAGATCGAGGCGTTCGTGCTGGTCCGCGTCGACGATGCAGGCCGCATTGCCGCCGAGTTCGAGCACGACCTTCTTCTTGCCTGCGCGTGCCTTGAGGTCCCAGCCGACGGCCGGCGACCCGGTGAACGAGAGCAGCTTGAGCCGCTCGTCGGTCGTGAACAGGTCGGCGCCGTCCCGGTGCGCGGGCAGGATCGAGAACGCGCCTTTCGGCAGGTCGGTCTCGGCAAGGATCTCGCCGATGATCAGCGCACCGATCGGCGTGCGGCTGGCCGGCTTGAGCACGAACGGACAGCCCGCGGCGATGCCGGGCGCAACCTTGTGCGCGGCGAGGTTGAGCGGGAAATTGAACGGCGAAATGAACGAGCACGGCCCGATCGGCACGCGTTTCGTGAAGCCGCGATAGCCGTTTGCGCGCGCCGAGATCTCGAGGTTGATCGTCTCGCCATTGATGCGCACGGCCTCCTCGGCGGCAACCTTGAATGTGTCGATCAGGCGCGTGACTTCACCACGCGCATCGCGGATCGGCTTGCCGGCCTCGATGCAGAGCGCCATCGCGAGCTCGTCGTAGCGCTCGCGGAAGCGCGCAACGCAATGCTCGAGCACGGCCTGGCGCTGGTACGGCGTGAACCGGCGCATCGGTTCGGCCGCCGCGACGGCCGCCGCGATGCCGGCGTCGATGGCCTTCGCATCGGCCATCGCGACCCTCGTCGCGACCTTGCCGCTGTACTTGTCGGTGACCTCGAGGTCGGTATTGGCGAAAACGGCGGTGTTGGCGAGGTAGTACGGGTAGCTTGGCTTGAGCATGTGCTGGGTCCTGTGATCGCGCGTGATTCGCCTTCAGCGGAGCCCGTCAGATCTTCGCGCTGAGCTCCTTGATCTCGCGATTGAGCACGCGGTCGTTGTCCGAGTAGTCGATGGGCAGGTCGATCAGGTGCACGCCCGGCGTCTCTAGGCAGCGTGCGAGCAGGGGCGCGAACTCTGCGGTCGATTTCGGGCGATGGCCGTGCGCGCCGTAGCTTTCGGCGTACTTGATGAAATCGGGGTTGCCCATGTCCATGCCGAAGTTCGGGAAGTCCATGTGGGCCTGCTTCCACTTGATCATGCCGTAGGCGTCGTCGCGCAGCAGCAGCACGGTCAGGTCGAGCTTGAGGCGCACCGCGGTTTCGATCTCCTGCGAATTCATCATGAAGCCGCCGTCTCCGACCACCGCGACGACCTTGCGATCGGGATGCACGATCTTCGCGCCGATCGCCGAGGGCAGGCCGGCGCCCATCGTAGCGAGCGCGTTGTCGAGCAGCAGCGTGTTCGGTTTCGTGCACCGGTAGTAGCGCGCGAACCACAGTTTGTACATTCCGTTGTCGAGGCAGAGGATGCCGTCGTCGGGCATGACCTTGCGCACGTCGGCGACCATGCGCACCGGATAGATCGGGAAGCGCGCGTCGTCGACGCCCTTGGCCAGGTGTGCGTCGAGATGCTCGCGCACGCCGTCGAAGTACGAGAAGTCCCAGTGCGATTGCGGCTCGATCGTGTCCCGGAGCCGCCAGATCGAGTTCGCGATGTCGCCGATCACCTCGATCTGCGGGAAGTACACGGTATCGACTTCGGCGCCGAGGTAGTTGATGTGGATGACCGTGCGCAAGCCGCGGCGCATGAAGAACGGCGGCTTCTCGATGACGTCGTGGCCGACGTTGATGATGCAGTCGGCATGCTCGATCGCGCGGTGCACGAAGTCGCCATCGGAAAGGGCGGCATTGCCCAGCCACAGCGGATGCGTCTCGTCGAGCACGCCCTTGCCCATCTGGGTCGTGAAGAACGGGATGCCGGTCTGGCCGACGAAATCGCAGAGCATCTTGCTGCTGGTCTTGCGGTTCGCGCCGGCGCCGATCATCAGCAACGGGCGTTTCGCGTCGAGGATCGCTTCGGCTGCGCGCTTGAGCGCCTTCTCGTCGGCGACCGGGCGTCGATGGTAGCTGGCCGGGATCACGATCGAGTCGGTGTTGTCGCGCGCGATGTCCTCGGGCAATTCGAGGTGGGTCGCGCCGGGACGTTCCTCTTCGGCGCGACGGAACGATTCGCGCACGCGCGCGGGGATGTTGTCGGCCGAGACGATCTGGCGCGTGTACTTGGTCAGCGGGCGCATCATGTCGACGATGTCGACGATCTGGAAATGCCCCTGCTTGGAAACCTTCACGGGCTTCTGTCCCGTGATCATGAACATCGGCATGCCGCCGAGCTGCGCATACGCGGCTGAGGTCACGAAATTCGTGGCGCCGGGACCGAGCGTGGCGAGGCAGACGCCGGCCTTGCCGGTCAGTCGCCCGTAGGTGGCCGCCATGAAACCGGCCGCCTGCTCGTGGCGGGTCAGGATCAGCTTGATCGACGAGGTCCGCAGCGATTCGAGGAGGTCGAGGTTTTCTTCCCCCGGGATTCCGAAGACGTATTCGACGCCCTCGTTCTCGAGCGCCTTGACGAACAGATCCGAGGCTTTCATGCATGCGGCTCCGCGGGAGGTCGCCGCATTGTGTGTGCTGGGCCGGCCCGCGACAAGCGCCGCGCCTTGCTGCGTTGCGCATCACCCGATTGGAAAGCGGAGTCCGCTGCAAATGTCGGGTTGCCCTTCGAAGCGACCGTGCGCGCGACCCGGTATTGCCGCCGGATTCCGTCGCGCGCGGGCGCGCGCCTGCCGGAATCCGCGCACGCATCGATGACCGTGACGGCGTTGGCGCCCCGTCATGCGGCGACGGAACGCATCGCGCGACGTGCGCGATGCGTTCCAGCAAGAGCCGCGACTTGCCTTACGGTGTCGTGGTCGTGGTCGTGGTCAACCCGCGCCGCACGAGCAGCGGCCGCACGTCGGGCTCGCCACCGCTGAAGTCGCGGAACAGTACGAGGGCATCCTCGCTGCCGCCACGCGAGAGCAGCGTGTTGCGGAAGTGATCGCCGTTCTTGCGGGTAAGGCCACCGTTCGCCTTGAACCACTCGACACTGCCGGCATCGAGCACTTCGCTCCAGATGTAGGCGTAATACCCGGCCGAGTAGCCGCCCATGATGTGCGAGAAGTAGCCGGTCCGGTAACGCGGCGGGACCGGCGCGAAGTCGACGCCGGCCGTCTTCAGTGCCGCTGCCTCGAAGGCGAGGATCGTGTCCGCGCCGGGTGCCTGGCTCGCATCGATCTGGTGATAGGCCTGGTCGAGCAGGGCGGCGCCGAGGTACTCGGTCGTCTGGAAGCCCTGGTTGAATTTCTCGCTCGCCTTGACCTTGTCGAGCAGGGGCTGCGGCAGCGCTTCGCCGGTCTCGTGGTGCTTGGCGAAGTTCGCGAGCACCTCGGGCCAGATCATCCACATTTCATTGACCTGGGACGGGTACTCGACGAAGTCGCGCGGCACGCTCGTGCCCGAGAAGCGCGGGTATTTCACGTTCGAGAACATGCCGTGCAGTGCGTGGCCGAATTCGTGGAACAGCGTGTTGGCCTCGTCCCAGGTGAGAAGGGTCGGCTCGCCGGCGGGCGGCTTGGGCACGTTGAGGTTGTTGCTGATCACCGGCTTGTTGCCGAGCAGACCGGACTGGGCGACGTAGGCATTCGCCCAGGCGCCACCGCGCTTGCTGCTGCGTGCGTAGATGTCGATGAGGAACAGGGCGAGCGCCGAGCCGTCCTCGTTGAACACCTCGAACACGCGCACGTCGGGCGAGTAGACCGGAAGATCCTTGCGCTCCTTGAACGTGATGCCGTAGAGCTTCGTGGCGGCGAAGAACACGCCGTTGCGCAGGACGTTGTCGTACTCGAAATACGGACGCAGCTGCTCGACGTCGAAATCGTATTTCTGCTGGCGCACCTTGTTCGTGTAGTAGGCCCAGTCCCAGGCGGCGACGTCGAACTTCCCGCCTTCGGCGTCGATGACCTTCTGGATGTCGGCCGCTTCGGCGCGCGCGTTGGCGACCGCCGGCGGGGCGAGTTGGCCGAGCAGCTTGTTCACTGCCTCGACCGAGCCGGCCGTCTCGTCGGCGAGCACGTAGGCCGCATGGGTCGGGTAGCCGAGCAGCTTGGCGCGCTCGGCACGCAGGGTGACGACGCGTGCGACGATCTCGCGGTTGTCGAACTCGCCGCCGCTGCTGCCGCGGGCCATCGAGGCCTTGAGCATGCGTTCGCGCAAGGCGCGATCCTCGAGCGAGGACAGCGCCGGCTGGCCGGTCGTGTTGAGCAGCGGCAGCAGGTACTTGCCATCGAGCTTGCGTGCCTTCGCGGCTTCGGCAGCGGTCTTGATCGCGCCATCGGAAAGCCCGGCGAGCTGGTCGCGCGAATCGACGACGATGGCCGACGCATTGGTTTCCTTCAGCAGGTTCTGGCTGAAGCGGGTGCCGAGCGTGGCCATCTCGGCGTTGATCTTGCGGAGCGCGTCCTTGTCGGCGTCGGACAACTTGGCGCCGGCGCGGACGAAGTCGGTGTGGTAGCGCTCGAGCAGGCGCTTCGACTCGGCGTCGAGGCCGAGCGAGTCACGCTTGGCGTGCAAGGCCTCGATGCGGGCGAACAGCTTCGCGTTGAGCGTCGTCTGGTCACCGTGGGCGGCGAGCTTCGGGGCGATCCCGGCCTGGATCTTCTGCATCTCGTCGTTCGTGTTCGCGCCGGAAAGGCCGAAGAAGATTCGCGAGACGCGCGTCAGCAGGGCGCCACTGCGCTCCATCGCGACGATCGTGTTCTCGAAGGTCGGCTTGGCCTTGCTGTTCGCGATCGCGTCGATCTCGGCGCGGTGTTCGAGCATGCCCTTCTCGAATGCGGGCAGGTAGTCGGCGTTGCCGATCTTGTCGAACGGCGGGAACTGGTAGTCGAGCGTGCTCGGCGCGAACAACGGATTCACCGCCGCCGGCTGGCCGGCCGCTGCGGCCTTCGGGGATTCCGCTGCGTGCAGCAGGTTGCCGGGACCCGGCGAAACGGCGAGCGTGGCAGCGAGTGCCGCGGCGAGGGTGAGGCGATTCGGGATCATCGTCGGCGTCCGTGGATGAGTGAATGGACCAGCCTAGGGGAACGGGCCGCCGATTTCGCATGACGAAAGTCAGATGCGCGGGGGCCGCGGGGTACGTCGGCAAGGCTGGATCGATCCAGATGATGGCGATCGGGCGCTTCGGCAAGAGGCGGATCGTCGCGGCCGCTGTGGATCGCTCAAGGATCGAAGCCACCGGCGAAGATCGCATCGACATCGACGAGCGCGCCGAGGGTCGGCGGCGTCGCGGGCGGGCGGGGCATCGCGCTGCCCGGGCTGATCGCCTGCCGGCGCGGCGGCAGCGACAGTGGCAGCAGGGTCGGTGACGGGAACGGCCATGCGGCCGGGCTGGACGGATCCGGGTTTCCGCTGCCGAGCAGCGGACTGCCTGGCGCCGGGCGAAAGTCGCGGTTCGCCGCATCGACGAAGCCCGGCGAACTGCCGCTCAACGTGCCGGTCCATTCGGGCGGCACGACGGCGGCGCTGTTGCGGATCCAGTTGTTCGAGCCGGCGACGCGTCGTCCGGCCACCCATTCCGCCTCGACCGTGCGCTCGATGTTCAGGGTCCCGGACGTGTTGCGCCAGATCACGTTGTTGTGCGCCTCGACCGATTCGATGCCGGAAAACAGCCGAAACACGGTGTAGCCCGAACCGCTGCCGTCGACGACGACCGTGTTGTTGACGAAGCGGTAGCGCCCGCGCGATTCGCCGGTGCCATCACCGCCGAAGCGCATGACCGCGCCGAACGTGCCCGAATGGACGATGACGTTGCCGAGCACCTCGGAATCCTCGCGCACGAGGCCGACGCTCCAGCCCGGCTGCTGGGTGAACTGGTCGGGGCCGATCAGTTCGAGCTCGTGGTAGAACGCGCCCTCGAACCAGTTGTAGTGGACCTCGTTGCGTTCGAAGCGGCTCTTGAGCAGGTTGCCGCCGGTGCCCGAGTGGACGTAGTTGTAGCGCATGCGGAACACCGCGCCCGGGAATGCGATCTCGTCGGACTGCATGTACAGCGCATGCCGGCTGTCGCCGCTGCCCGAATTGCGGATCTCGCTGTATTCGAGCGTGATCGAGCCCGACATCTGGTCGGCACTGAGGATGCCCATCTGCGGGCAGTCGCGCACGAGCAGGTCGCGCAGCGTGATGAAGGCGGCTGGCACGAACACGCAGCGGGAGCTGCCGCCGGTGACCTCGAATCCCTCGAACACGACATGGTTGGCCTGGCGGAACTCGATCGTGTTGCTGCCGCCGGACAGGATCGGACGTGCGCCGGCGACGCGCAGGCCGCGGATCGTGATCGGCTGGGCCGCCGTGCCGGACTGGCGCAGGATCACGCCGCCGGGATAGGTCGCGCCGCCGTCGACCTCGACGATGTCGCCCGGCTGCAACGCGAACGGCGCTGTCAGCAATTGCTGCAATGACGTGTGCGGGCGGGTCGGCCCGACCGGGTAGGTGGCTGCGGGCGCATGCGCCGCCGCGAACAGCAGCGCGCCGGCAAGTAGGCCCTTCATGGCGTCACCGATCCTCGACGAAGTGCAGCCATGGTCGGGAATCCGCGGCCGCAGTTCCGCGACGACGGTCGCAGCCCGGGCGGAGGATCCCGCTCGGCGAGGCGGTGGGCGTCGCGAGGCTGCCCTGCGACGCCCCCGGGCATGTCCGGCACCCGCGCTGCGGCAGCCGCATGGCAAACTGCCGCTTCCGTGCAGCCGCGACGGCGGCGCTCCGGGGCGGCAGCGCGCACCGGTCGCCTTCGCCTCCGTCGAATCCGAAAGTCGAACATGCGCCTCAACAAGTACATCAGTGAAAGCGGCTTCTGCTCGCGGCGCGAAGCCGATCGCCTGATCGCCGCGCGTCGCGTCAGCCTCAACGGGCGCGTGGCCGGCATCGGCGACAGTTTCGCCGAGGGCGACGAGGTGCTCGTCGACGGCCAGGTCCTGCGCGCGCGGACGACCGCGCGGCGCGGGCGCAGGCATGTCTACATCGCGCTCAACAAGCCGGTCGGCATCACCTGCACGACCGAGCGCTCGGTCAAGGGCAACATCGTCGACTTCATCGATCATGCCGAGCGCATCTTTCCGATCGGACGGCTCGACAAGGACTCCGAGGGCCTGATCCTGCTGACCAGCAATGGCGACATCGTCAATGAACTGCTGCGCTCGGAGAACAACCACGAGAAGGAATACCTGGTCGGCGTCAACCAGGCGGTGACGCCCGCGTTCCTCGCCGGCATGGCGCGTGGCGTGCGCATCCATGGCCAGCTGACGAAGCCGTGCCGCACGCAGAAGATCGCGCCCTATGGCTTCCGCATCATCCTGACCCAGGGTCTCAACCGGCAGATCCGGCTCATGGCTGAAACGTTCGGCTACCGCGTCAGGCAGTTGCGCCGCGTGCGGATCGTCAATGTCCACCTCGGCGCGCTCAAGCCCGGGCAATGGCGCAACCTGACCGATGTCGAATTGCGCGGCCTGCTGCCGCAGCGCACGGAATGGTGATCACGCGCGGGCCGGAAAAGACAGGTTTGCGGGCCGCATGCCGCAGGAGCGGTTGCAGGAAATCGAACCTGCCTGATCAACGCGGCTCGGCCGGCGTCTCGAGCAGCCACTCCGCCGCGGCCGCGCCGGCGATCCGGCCGCTCGCAAGGCTCGCGGTCAGCAGATAGCCGCCGGTCGGCGCTTCCCAATCGAGCATTTCGCCGGCGAAGAACACGCCCGGCATGGCTTTCGACATCAGGTCGGGTCCGAGCGCCTCGAGGCGCACGCCGCCGGCCGTGCTGATCGCTTCGGCGAGCGGGCGCGGGCGGCGCAGGGTCAGTGCCAGACCCTTGATCGCGTCGACGAGCCTGACCGGATCGGCGAGATCGGTGCGCGCGATGCGTTCGTGCAGCAGGGCCGACTTGACGCCCTCGATGCCTGCGTGCCGGCGCAGGTGGTCTGACATCGAACGGCTGCCGCGCGGCCGCGAGAGTTCGCGCAACAGGCGTTCGCGCTCGCGCGCCGGGGCGAGGTCGAGCGAGATCGTCGCCGACCCGTCGCGCGCGATCGCGTCGCGCAAGTCGGCCGACATCGCGTAAACGAGGCTGCCCTCGATGCCGTCCGCGCTGATCACGAACTCGCCCTGGCGACGCATCTTGCGGCCGTCGATGCCGGTCCAGCTGACCACGACCGGCTTGACCGGTGCGCCGGCGAAGCGTTCGCGCAGGTGCGCACTCCAGTCGACATCGAAGCCGCAGTTGGCCGGCGAGAGCGGGGCGACGTCGATGCCGCGCGCGGCCACGGCATCGACCCAGGTGCCGTCCGAGCCGAGCACGGGCCAACTGCCGCCACCGAGCGCGAGCACGACGGCGTCGGCGTGCAGGCCGAGCTCGCCTTGAGCGGTCGCGAAACGCAAGGCCGCATCGGTGTCCCAGCCGAGCCAGCGATGACGCATGTGGAAGCGGACGCCGCCCTCGCGCAGGCGATGCAGCCAACGGCGCAGCAACGGCGCGGCCTTGAGGTCGGCCGGGAACACGCGCCCCGAACTGCCGACGAAGGTCTCGATGCCGAGCCCGCGGGCCCAGTCGCGCACGGCGTCGGCATCGAACGCGCGCAACCACGCAGCCACCTCGCGACTGCGCCCGGCATAGCGGCCGACGAACGTGTCGAACGGTTCGGAATGGGTCAGGTTGAGGCCGCCCTTGCCGGCGATCAGGAACTTGCGCCCGACCGAACCCATGCGATCGTAAAGGTCGACCTCGACGCCGCGCGCGCGTGCCGCCTCGGCGGCCATGAGTCCGGCCGGGCCACCGCCGATGATGGCGAGATGCTTGCGTCGATGATCGTGCATACGGCGATGCTCGCATGTATCGCAGGCAGAACCCGAATGCGATACTCGCTCGCCCCGGAATCGCGGACGCCATTGCCAGGCTGCACCGGGGCCGTTGTCATTGTGGTGGAATCGCGTTCAGCGTCGAAGGCACACCGACCGCGTCGATCCCTGCACCCGGAACCACGCCGGTCGACGGCCGCAGCCGCTGAATCGCATCCGCACGTCCACGCCGAGGCCCGAAGCATCCATGATCGCTACTCTCGCCATCATCGTCGTCACCTGTGCCGTTTCGTTCCTCGCCTTCAAGAACGCGAAGCTCATCGACGACCTGATCCTGTGGCCGCCGGCGATCAAGCGCGGCGGCCAGTACCACCGGCTGCTGACCTACGGCTTCATCCATGCCGACGGCATGCACCTGCTGTTCAACATGGTCACGCTGTACTTCTTCGGCCGCCTGATCGAGCAGTTCGTCAGCGGCTACATCGGCACGATCGGCTTCGTTGCGTTCTACCTGTCCGCGATCGTCGTCTCGATCCTGCCGACCTACCTGAAGAACGTGAACAACCCGAACTACCGCAGCCTCGGTGCCTCGGGCGCCGTTTCGGCCGTGCTGTTCGCGTTCGTCCTGCTGCAGCCGTGGGCGACGATCATCATCTTCGTCATCCCGTGTCCGGCGATCATCTATGCGGTGCTGTACGTCGCCTATTCGATCTACATGGACCGGCGCGGCAGCGACAACATCAACCACAGCGCACACCTGTGGGGAGCGGCCTATGGCGTGCTGTTCCTCGCTGCGATGGAGCCGCGCGCGATCGGTGCGTTCCTGTCCCAGCTCGGCATGGGCTGAAGCGCAGCCGCGCTCGCGGGCGTGAGCGGCACAAGCGCGGTTCACGCCGATGGCGCGGGGAATCCGTAGCCCGGGCAAGGCCGAAGTCCGCACCCGCGGTGCCGCAGAGTTCGCCGAGAAGCCCCCCGGGTGCGCTGCGCTTACCCGGACTACTGGCGTTGCGGGGAATCCGTAGCCCGGGTAAGGCCGAAGGCCGCACCAGGGGATGCCGCAGAGTTCGCCGAGAAGCCCCCGGGTGCGCTGCGCTTACCCGGGCTACCGACTTTTCGGGGAATCCGTAGCCCGGGTAAGGCCGAAGGCCGCACCCGGGTATGCCGCGGAGTTCGCCGAGAAGCCCCCGGGTGCGCTGCGCTTACCCGGGCTACCGACTTGCCCGGGCTACTGGCTCACGGTCGCGGTTCGAAGCCGCTCGTGAAGATGAAATCGGTGGCGAAGCGCGGTGCGCCGAGCATGATCCAGTCGTGGATCAGGGCCTGCTCGGTGAGCGGCAGCGGCGGGCGTGCACGCGGCATCCGGAACCCGCTGTCGGGCGTTTCGCAATTGACCTTCTGGAACAGCACGCTGGCGAGCGGATTGCCGGGAATGACGAGCGTGCCGCCGGTTGGCGAATTCGACGGCGCGTTGACCAGATTGTCCCACGACCATTCCGGATCGAGGTCGAGGTCGCCGGACGGCGAACCGGCATGGTCGACGTGGCAGTTCGAGCAACGCTTGGAGAAGATGCCCTGGATGTCGATCGAATAATCGATGTTCCACGTGATCGGCACGCTGGCGATGCTTTCGCAGCCCGACGGCGTCGCATGCGCGGTCGTCGCCGCGAACAGGATGTTCGCGGCGAACAGGCAGGCCAGGGAAGCTGTGGAACGGCGCGGTGCGCGCGGGCGCGTGATGTGCATTCGTCGTTGCAGGTCTTTCAGGGCAGCATGAAGCCGAGGTCGTTGCTCGCGAAATTCGGCAGGTTCGGGAAGATCGTGTTCAGTTCGCTCGGCGAGGTGACGCCCATCCATCGCGCGAGCGTCGCCGCCATCTGGTCCACGCTCGTCGACGGGATCATCTGGCCACGGCTGAACGTGATCGGTCCGTTGAGCGACTGGTCGGGGAACGTGCCGTAGAAGCGGCCACCCTGGACGCGCCCGCCCATGACCATCTGCATGCTGCCCCAGCCGTGGTCCGAGCCGTTGCCATTGGTCGACAGCGTGCGCGCGAACTCGCTCATCGTGAACGTCGTGACTTCGTCGCGGGCGAAACCGTCGATCGCACCGAGTGCGTTCCAGAAGCCGTTGAGCGCCTGCGAGACGCGCTGCAGCAGGTTCTGGTGTCCATTGTTCGTGATCAGGTTGTCGTGCAGGTCGAAGCCGCCGTAGCGCACGTAGTAGATCTGCCGATGGTGCTCGATGCCGGCGCCGAGCCGTTTGCTGAGCCGGATCATGCGGGCGACCATCCTCAGCTGGTCCGACAGCGAGCTCTGGGTCACGCCGTTGAACGCGGCATTGAAGAACGCGTTCTCGCCGGGACCGCCGGTGGCGAGTCCCGCATTGAGCGTGCCGTACAGTTCGCGCGAACGCGCGAGCATCGTCCTGTATTCCTGCTGGTACGGCGAGACATAGCTCGCGTCGAGCATGTCCTGCAGGGCCGTGGCGCGCTGGAAGCTCGCGCCGGTGGTGCCGGTGCCGGAAAGGTTCGTCACGCCGCCCGAGGACATCTGGTACGGGAACGTCTGCGCGCCGATCTCGAAACGGTTGCTGCCACCGATCGAGATGCACGGCGAGAGCGTCTGGTAAAGATTGTTGCCGCGCACGCGATCGGCGACGAGGCCGCCCCAGCCACGGTTGAACGCCGAGGTCCGCCCGAGATGCCAGAACTCTTCCTGGTCGTTGTGCGAGTACAGCTGGGGAGGACGCAGCGAGGAATTCGCGTTGTACTCGGCTTTCGTGATCGGCTGCTTGAGCGTGCCGATGTTCGGCAGCAAGGCGAGCCGGCCCTGGTTGTACAGCGTGCGCAGCTCGGCCATGGCCGGGTGCATGAAATACGTGTCGGCGTTGTTGGTGATGTTCTGGTTCGTGTTGCCGGGCCGGGCCAGGGCGAGGCCACCGGGGTTCGAGGTCGCGTTGTAGACGCCGCTGCGCGAGGCCGAGTAGACGTTGTAGCGGGCCTGGTCGTACGGGACGACCATGTTCCAGGCGTCATTGCCGCCGGCGAGATAGACGCAGACCAGGGCGCGGTAGCCGGGTACCGTGCCTTGCGCGGCCGCCGAACTGATCAGGTCGAGCTGCGGCAGCAGGGCCGAGGCGCCGCCGGCGCACAGCGTGCACGAGAGCTGGCGCAGGAAGTTGCGACGTGCATTCGAATGTCCGCTCATGGTCGTGGCCTCAGCGCTGGATGGCGTATTCGGGCGAGATCGCCACGAGGTAGATGATCGATCGTGCACGTTCGGACGTGCTCACGTTGCCGTCCATGAGCCTGACCGCGTTGTATAGCGCGTCGCGCATCGTGCTCGACATCGTCCCGTACAGCATGCGCCGGTTCGCTTCCTCGACCATCGCCGCGTACGCCGCATTGCCGGTACCGAGGCCGGTCAGCGGTGCAAGGTCGAGCAGGGGCCGGTTGCTCGGCGGGCTCGTCATGCCGATCCAGCTGTTGAAGCTGTAGGTCCAGAGGCTGTTGGCGGTCGAGGTCACGGTCGACTCGTTAAGGATCTGGAACTCCGGCGAGTAAAGCCCGGCATCGGCGACCACGCCGGGCTGGCTGTAATCGGGCTGGTAGAAGTTGAACACGCTGTCGGCACCGAGCGGGCGCTGGCCAAAGGTGCCGGTCGGATTCGTCATGCCCATCGGAATGTTGCCGTACACATCCGCAGCCGGTGACTGTGCACCCCAGGCGCGCCAGATCGCGGTCAGCTTGAGCAGCGGTTCACGCGGCTTGCCGCTGTTCGGCCCTGGCGCGTTGCGCGCTTCCGGGTCGAGCAGGATCTGCATGATCACGGCGCCGAGGTCGGCGCGCTCGCCGTAGCCGTTGTCGTTGTACTTCGCCGCAACGCGCTCGATGTAGGCGGCGGACGGCGTGCTGCTCGTGAAGCGCTGGATCAGCTGGCGCGCGATGAACGGTGCGACGTTCGGATGCAGCGAGAGCACGTCGAGCACATAGGACACCTCATTGAGGCAGGGCTGGCCGGCCGCGATCGGGATCGGTGGCGTGAACAGGGTCTTGGCGGTGACGTCGTGCTCGCTCTGGATGCACGTCATCGGCAGGTAGGTGTTCGTGCCGTTGCTGATCGACGTCGCGTTGTTGTAGTTGAAGCCGGTGAACACCCTGGCCAGCGCCGAGATGTCGTCCTGGTCGTAGGTCGGAACCGGCTGGCCACCGATCAGGATCGGCGAGAAATCGAGGTTGCGCTCGACCAGGCCGATCGTGAACAGCTGCATGACCTCGCGCGCGTAGTTCTCGTCGGGCTGGCGCGTGCCGTCGCTCGACGCCTTGCGGTTGCGGAAGTGGCTGAGGTACTTGCCCATCGACGGATTCAGCGTGACGCTCTGCAACACGTTGCGGTAGCTGTCGAGGCCAAACAGGGCGAGCAGGTCGTAGTAGTGGCTGACCTGGATCGGTTCCCCGCCGAGCGTGCCGTTCTGGTCGGAGATCACGACGATCTGGCTCAGCGCGTAGGCCATGCGCTGGCGCAACTGGTCGGGCGCGTAGAGCGCGGTATGGAACCAGCGATCGAGGCGCTGGTTGTGGCTGACGCCGCCCTGGTTCGCGGCGACCAGGCTCGCGTTGACCTGCTCCATGTGCGGCCGCACGAGTGTCGCCGGGATGTTCAACTGCTCGCGGATCCATTGCGAGTAGCCGATCTGGCGCAGGCGCGCGATCTCGGCCGGGGTCGGGCCGAAGGTCGCCTGGGTCAGGAAACGCGCCGCGGCGGCGTCGTCGGGCGGCAGGTCGGCAGGAACGTCGAACCCATTGATGAAAAGCCGCTCGTTCACCAGCGCGTGACCCGGCAGCGCGCACAAACCGCCAACGCACAGCGTCAGCGCCACAAGCCAATTCTTCGTCATGATCCGTTCCCCGGAAGGCGAACGGAAGATAGTCGGGAATCATTCAGGTGAAGTGTGATGGACCGCCGTGAATCGGCGTTTCCGTTCGGACGGCAATTTCGGGCCGACGGAAGGCGTCCGGACGGCCGCGGGGAGCGGTCTTGCTCAGGACTTGCCGTGGAAGAGCTCGCGCCCGATCAGCATGCGCCGGATCTCGTTCGTGCCGGCGCCGATTTCGTAGAGTTTCGCATCGCGCAGCAGGCGCCCGGTCGCGTATTCGTTGATGTAGCCGTTGCCCCCGAGGGCCTGGATCGCCTCGAGCGTGACCTTGATCGCGTTCTGCGAGGCATTCAGCAGGCAGGCGGCCGGATCGATGCGCGACTTGACGCCCTGGTCGAAGTCCTCGGCAACCTTGTAGGCGAACGCGCGCGCCGACTGCAATGCGGTGTACATGTCGGCGATCTTCGCCTGCATGATGCCGAACGTGCCGATCGGCGCGTTGAACTGCTTGCGTTCGCGCACGTAGGGCAGGGTGATGTCGAGCGCGGCCTGCATGAGCCCGATCGGTCCGCCCGAGAGCACGAGCCGCTCGGTGTCGAGGCCGCTCATCAGCACGCGCACGCCCTCGTTGACCTGGCCGACGATGTTCTCCTCGGGAATCTCGCAGTCCTCGAACACGAGCTCGCAGGTGTTCGAGCCGCGCATCCCGAGCTTGTCGAGCTTCTGCGCGGTCGAAAATCCCCGCATGCCCTTCTCGACGATGAATGCGGTCATGCAGCGGCTGCCGGCCGGCTTCGGCGCCGTGCGCATGTAGACGAGCAGGACGTCGGCATCGGGGCCGTTCGTGATCCACATCTTCGAACCGTTCGCGACCCAGACGTCACCCTTCTTCTCGGCCTTGCAGGTCATGCTGCCGACGACGTCGGACCCGGCGCCCGGTTCGCTCATCGCGAGCGCGCCGATCCATTCGCCGCTGCACAGCTTCGGCAGGTACTTGCGCCGCTGTGCATCGCTGCCGTTGTTGCCGAGGTTCTGCACGCACAGGTTCGAGTGCGCGCCATAGGACAGTCCGACCGAACCCGAGGCGCGCGAGATTTCCTCCATCGCGATGATGTGGGCGAGGTAACCGAGTCCCGAGCCGCCGAACTCCTCGTCGATCGTGACCCCGAGCAGGCCCATCTCGCCGAGCTTGCGCCAGAGGTCGGCTGGGAACTGGTTCTCGCGATCGATGAGGTCGGCGCGTGGCGCGATCTCCCGGTCGGCAAACGCCTGCACCGTTTCACGCAGGAGGTCGAGGTCTTCACCGAGTTTGAAGGGGCGCATCGTTCGCATCCGTCGGGAAACTGGTTGCCATTCTCGCATCCGCGCCTGCCGATCGCGGCGGGCGTGGATGCGCGGGTCAGCTGCCGCGCCGGCCCTGGAAGTTCGGCGCCGACACCCCGAGGTGCGGCAGGCGCAACTTGCCGATCGTCGCGATGCGCTCCTCGGCCATGCGGTCGGCGGCGAGGTAGGTCGGGATGTTGTCGCGCTTGGCGATCTCGAAGATGCGCGAGACGTTGTGGTAGATCGTGCGCATCATGCGCATCGCGCGCTCGCGGTTGTAGCCGTCGATCTCGAGCGAGATGTTCATGACGCCACCCGCGTTGACCGCGTAGTCGGGCGCATAGAAGATCCCGCGGCGCGTGACTTCGTCGCCGATCGCATCGTTCGCAAGCTGGTTGTTGGCTGCGCCGCAGATCACCTTGCACTTGAGCCGTGGCAGGGTCTTCTCGTTGATCGTGCCGCCGAGCGCGCACGGGCTGTAGACATCCGCGTCGGTGTCGTAGATTTCGTCGAGGCCGACCGCGGTGCAACCGTGTTCGTCGACCGCGCGCTCGACGAGTTCCTTGTTGATGTCGGTCACGAAGACCTTGGCGCCCTGCTCGCGCAGGAGCTTGATGAACTCCATGCCGACATGTCCGGCGCCCTGCACGGCGTAGCTGTACTTGCCGACTTCCTCGTTGCCGAAGCGCGCCTGCAGCGCGGCCATGACGCCCTGCAACGCACCGAACGCGGTGAACGGCGACGGATCGCCCGAACCGCCGTGGACCTGGTGGACGCCGGTCACGAACGAGGTTTCACGGAACACCCATTCCATGTCGTTGACGTCGATGCCGACGTCCTCCGCCGTGATGTAGCGCCCGTTCAGGGAGTTGACGAAGCGGCCGAACGCACGGAACAGCACTTCCGACTTGTCCTTGGCCGGGTCGCCGATGATGACGGCCTTGCCGCCGCCGAGGTTGAGGCCGGCGACCGCGTTCTTGTAGGTCATGCCGCGCGACAGGCGCAGCACGTCGTTGACCGCTTCCTGCTCGCTCTGGTACGGCCACATGCGCAAACCGCCGAGCGAGGGCCCGAGCACGGTGTTGTGGATCGCGATGATCGCCTTCAGGCCCGCGTCCTTGTTGTGGCAGAACACCACTTCTTCGTGACCGGTGGTGGCGAGCGTTTCAAAGATCATGATGGACTCCGCAAGACGGTGGGCTGCCGCCGGACGCAGCCGATTTCGCGCATGACGCCGCGCGGCATTGCTCGAATCGGTGGTCGGGGCGTGGAAGGAACAGGATTTCGGGGATGGTGCCGGCAGGCGCCGTGGCGCCGGGGCGGCTAGTCTAGCCGCGCGGCGACGGCCCCACAAACCACGGTCCGCGCCGGCATCGCGGCGGCCGGCCGGTTGCAGGCGCGCCCGCCGGTGGGCACCATCGCCCGATCCCCTTGCCCAGGAACACGATCCGATGAACCGACTGATCCGTGCCGGCGCCGCCGGCATCGCACTTGGCTTCACGCTGTTTTTCGCGGTCTTCCCGGTAGACGCGCTCGCCGATGCGAACGAGGACCTGCATGCCGCACACGCGAAGATGCTCGGCTCGCGCTTCGTCAATGAAACGGTGTCGACCGATGCCAAGGGCAACAAGACGCTCTCACGCGCCGAGTTCGACACGAGCGCACGCATTCGCCTGATCACCGACACCGGTGGCTTCATCATCGTCCCCGAGGGCACCTGGATGCGCACGAGCGCCGACGGCGAGTGGACCCGGCCGCCGTTCGACCTAGGCGGCATGCTGAAGACGATGCTGCCGCAGACCATCGAGGAGGTCCGTTCCGGCACGAAGAACATCCGCGACGAAGGCACGCGCACGATCGACGGCCAGGCCTTGCGCGTGATCAGCTACGACGTCGACAGCAAGGTCATGGGCATTTCGGTGTCGTCGAGCAACCGGGTCTTCCTCGACGCCCAGGGCCGCATCGTGCGCACCGAAACCGATGGCGTCGCGATGGGGAAGAAGACGACGAGCGTGCAGACGACGCGTTACGACGACAGCATTCGCGTGAGCGCGCCGGACTGACCGGCGCTCAGCCGCTGTCGAGCGTGCAGCGGGCGAGCAGGCCGCGCGCGAGCATCGCGTACTCGCGCCGGTGCAGGACGAGGCGCCACTGGTTGCCGCCGACCTGGCGCCAGAGGACGGCCGCGCGCACGCCGGCGAGCAGCAGGGCGCGAATCTGCTCGACCCTTTTCGGATCGGCGAGGTAGAGCGGATTGCCGTGCACGATGATGCGCGGAGTCACCCGCGACAGCGTTTCGGCATAGAGGTCGGCGAGCCGCGCCTGCACGGTCGCGTGGGCGACACCGAGATGATCGACCTGGCGCTGGATGCCGTCGATGCTGGTGCGCAACTCGCGCAGCATCGACGGGCGTCGGGCGAGCTTGCGCTCGAGGCGCAGGACCCCGACGGCGAGCTGGGCGAGCGCGACATCGCGCTGCGCGCTGTCGATGCTCGCGACGAGCACGTCGAGGCCGTGGCGCACTCCGGCGAGCCCGCCGAAAACGTCGGCGGCGCTGTCGCTTTCGACCCGGAAGACACTGGCGAGGCTCGATTCGACGACGGCCGGATCGGCACGCCCGTTGGCGGCCAGTTCGCGGACCATCGCGCACGCCTGGAACACGCCCGCCAAGGCGATCACGCGCGCCTCACGCATCCGGTTTCTCCCAGCCGCCCAACGGAGCATCGCTGCGTTCGATGATGCCGCCACCGAGACAGGTGTCGCCATCATAGAACACGACCGACTGCCCGGGCGTCACCGCGCGTTGCGGCTCGTCGAATTGGACCGTGCAGGCGTCGCCGTCGACCTCCACGTGGCATCGCTGGTCGGCCTGGCGATAGCGCGTCTTCGCCGTGCAGCTGAATCCGCGCGCGGGCGCCGCGCCGTCGACCCAGGCAAGGCCGCTCGCCGCGAGCCGGCGTGACAGCAGCCATTCGTTCGCATTGCCCTGCACGGCATGCAGGACGTTCGCGGCGACATCCTTGCCGACCACGTACCACGGTTCGCCGCTCGACCCCGAGGTGCCGCCGATGCCGAGTCCGCCGCGCTGGCCCAGCGTGTAGTACCACACGCCCGCGTGCTCGCCGACGCGGCGGCCGTCAGGCGTGCGGATCTCGCCGGGCCGGGCCGGGATGTAGCGGCCGAGGAACTCGCGGAAGTCGCGTTCGCCGATGAAGCAGATCCCGGTCGAGTCCTTCTTCGCGTGGGTCCCGAGGCCGGCCGCGAGGGCGAGCGCGCGGACTTCCGGTTTCGGCAGCTCGCCGACCGGAAACAGGGTCGCCGCGAGCTGCTGCTGGCCGAGTCCGTGCAGGAAGTAGCTCTGGTCCTTGTTCGCGTCGCGCCCGCGGAGCAGGCGCCAGCGGCCGTCCACACAGGCATTGCGCGCGTAGTGGCCGGTCGCGATGCGCTCGGCGCCGAGCGCGCGGGCATTGTCGAGGAAAGTCTTGAACTTGATCTCGCGGTTGCACAGCACGTCCGGATTCGGCGTGCGCCCGGCGCGGTGCTCGGCGAGGAAATGCGCGAACACCTGGTCGCGGTATTCGACGGCGAAGTTGCGCGCGTGGAACGGGATGCCGAGATGCGCGCAGACCGCGAGCGCATCCTTGCGGTCCTCGTCCGCGCTGCAGGCGCCGGCGCGCACGTCCTCTTCCCAGTTCTGCATGAACAGGCCGGCGATGCGCAGGCCCTGGCGCTGCAGGAGCAGCGCGGCGACCGAGGAATCGACGCCTCCGGACATGCCGACAATCGTGCTGGCGGTGGTGGCGGGGCTTGCGGGCATCGGCATGGCGGCGCTGTGACGGTGGGGAAGAGCGCGGCGCGAGCCCATCGGCGCGCTTCCGCGGGCGCATGAACGGTCCTGGAGCAGCAACGCGCTACGCGCCTGCCTGGCTCCCGGGTCGTGCCACTCCGAGCGACCGGATCGCATCGAGCGGCAGGTGGCGACCGCCGATCCAGTCGTCGATGCTGTTGAGGACGAGCGGGCTGCGCAGGCGGGCTTCGGCGGCGACGACTTCGTCGCGGCGCATCCACAGGGCGCGCACGATGCCGGTATCGAGAGGTCGCTGCGGATCGTGCCGCAGCGCGCGCGCGCCGAACGTGAAGCGCACGAAATGCGTGTTCGAACGCGAGCTAGTCCATTGCTGGATGCCGAGCAGGCATTCGAGCTCGACGTCCCAGCCGGTTTCCTCGAGCGTCTCGCGCACGGCCGCGTCGAGCAGGGTCTCGCCCGCCTCGAGGTGGCCGGCCGGCTGGTTGATGACGAGCTGGCCGCGGACCGATTCCTCGACGAACAGGAAGCGGTCTTCCCGGGGGACGACCGTGGCGACCGTCACGTGCGGGTACCAGGCGCGCTGGCCCCTCGCTTCGACGAGGGGCGGATGGAGATCCTGTTTCATGTCCGGCGAATTCTACAGGACTTCGCCGATGCCACTTTCGATCGCTTGATCGTGCTGTCCCGCAACCTATACTGGTCCCGGACTTCCTTCTTCACGATCCCATGCCGCAACAACCCGAACACGAGAATGAACGCGGGCACGGGGCGGCCATCGAGGTCGCGCCGCCGGAGCTCGCGAAGCCGCCGATGTACCAGGTGGTGATCCTCAACGACGATTTCACGCCGATGGATTTCGTCGTCGTCGTGCTCGAGACGTTCTTCTCGATGAACCGCGAGAAGGCGACCCAGGTCATGTTGCACGTGCATACTCGCGGCAAGGGCGTGTGCGGGCTCTACACGCGCGAAGTCGCCGAGACCAAGGTCACCCAGGTCAACGAGTTCTCGCGCACGCACCAGCACCCGTTGTTGTGCACCATGGAAAAAACCTGAGCTGCCCCACATATCCGTCGCAGTATTCATCCAAGAAGGTCACCCGGATGTTCAGCAAGGATCTCGAGCTCACCATCGGCCAGTGCTACAAGGAGGCGCGCGAGCAGCGCCACGAGTTCATGACGGTCGAGCACCTGCTGCTCGCCCTGCTCGAGAACCCGTCCGCGACGGCCGTCCTGCGCGCCTGCGGCGCCGACCTCGGCAAGCTCGGGCGCGACCTGCGCGCGATCATCGCCGAGACCGTTCCGGTCCTGCCGCCGAGCGACGAACGCGACACCCAGCCGACCCTCGGCTTCCAGCGTGTCCTCCAGCGCGCGGTCTACCACGTGCAGTCCTCGGGCAGGAAGGAAGTCACGGGCGCCAACGTGCTCGTCGCGATCTTCGGCGAGAAGGATTCGCACGCGGTGTATTTCCTCGGCCAGCAGGAGGTCAACCGCCTCGACATCGTCAACTACATCTCGCACGGCATCGCCAAGATCGGCCTTGAGCCGGGCCAGCAGGCGCCCGGCGCCGAGCCGCCGCGCGAAGGCGAGGGCGGCGAGGAACCGCGCGGCAACCCGCTCGTCGAATTCGCAAACAACCTCAACGAGCTCGCCCGCCAGGGCAAGATCGACCCATTGATCGGTCGCGAGGAGGAAGTCGAGCGCACGATCCAGGTGCTGTGCCGCCGGCGCAAGAACAACCCGCTCTACGTCGGCGAGGCCGGCGTCGGCAAGACCGCGCTCGCCGAGGGCCTGGCCAAGCGCATCGTCGAGGGGCAGGTGCCCGACGTCCTGCAGGACGCGACGATCTACGCGCTCGACCTCGGCGCTCTCGTTGCCGGCACGAAGTACCGCGGCGATTTCGAGAAGCGCCTGAAGGCCGTGATCGGCCAGCTCAGGAAGGAACCCGGCGCGATCCTGTTCATCGACGAAATCCACACGATCATCGGCGCCGGTTCGGCGTCGGGCGGCACGATGGACGCCTCGAACCTGATCAAGCCGATGCTGGCCTCGGGCGAGATGCGCTGCATCGGCTCGACCACGTTCCAGGAATACCGTGGCGTGTTCGAGAAGGACCGCGCGCTCGCGCGGCGCTTCCAGAAGATCGACATCGTCGAGCCCACGGTCGCCGACAGCATCGAGATCCTCAAGGGCCTGAAATCGCGCTTCGAGGAACACCACCACGTCGAGTACACGAGCGAGGCGCTGCGCGCCGCGGTCGACCTGTCGGTCAAGCACATCGCCGACCGCCTGCTGCCGGACAAGGCGATCGACGTCATCGACGAGGCCGGCGCGCGCCAGCGCCTGCTGCCCGAGGACAAGCGCAGCGGCACCGTCGACGTGCCGGACATCGAGTTCATCGTCGCGCGCATGGCGAGGATCCCGCCGAAGCAGGTCTCGGCCTCCGACCGCGACGTCCTGCGCAACCTCGACCGCAACCTCAAGATGGTCGTGTTCGGCCAGGATGTCGCGATCGATGCGCTGGCCAGTGCGATCAAGATGGCGCGCTCGGGACTCGGCAATCCGAACAAGCCGATCGGCAACTTCCTGCTGGCCGGCCCGACCGGTGTCGGCAAGACCGAAGTGACCCGCCAGCTCGCGCTGCAGCTCGGCGTCGAGCTCGTGCGCTTCGACATGTCCGAATACATGGAGGCGCATTCGGTGTCGCGCCTGATCGGCGCGCCGCCGGGATACGTCGGCTTCGACCAGGGTGGCCTGCTGACCGAGCAGATCGTCAAGCATCCGCATTGCGTGCTCCTGCTCGACGAGATCGAGAAGGCGCATCCGGACGTCTACAACGTGCTGCTGCAGATCATGGACCGCGGCGTGCTGACCGACACGAACGGACGCGAGGCGAATTTCCGCAACGTGGTGCTCGTCATGACGACCAACGCCGGCGCCCAGGCCGCGGCGCGGCGCACGATCGGCTTCGTCGACCAGGACCACGCGACCGATGCGATGGAAGTGCTGCGCAAGGCGTTCACGCCCGAGTTCCGCAATCGCCTCGACGCCGTGATCCAGTTCGGTGCGCTCGATTTCGAGCACATCCTGCGCGTCGTCGACAAGTTCCTGATCGAGCTCGAACTGCAACTGCAGGAAAAGCACGTCACCCTCGATGTCAACGGCGATGCGCGCAAGTGGCTGGCCGAGCACGGCTTCGATCCGCAGATGGGCGCGCGGCCAATGGCCCGCGTGATCCAGGACAACGTCAAGCGGGCACTCGCCGACGAACTGCTGTTCGGCAAGCTCGCCGAAGGCGGCAAGGTCAAGCTGAGCGTGCACGAGGGCAAGCTCGACGTTCAGATCGAGGCAGCCCAGAAGCTGCCGGCCGTCGTCGAGTAGGGGTCAACCGCGCCGGCAATCTGCCGGCGCGTGACCGCTGGCGCGGTAATGGGTGTCGCCCGACGGCGCGGATCGCCGCGGCGTGGCAGCGGTTCCAGCGTGGAACCGCCTTACTTCATGCGGTAGGTGATGCGGCCCTTGGTCAGGTCGTAAGGGGTCATCTCGACCTTGACCTTGTCGCCGGTGAGGATGCGGATGTAATTCTTGCGCATGCGGCCCGAAATATGGGCGGTGACCACGTGACCGTTCTCGAGCTTCACGCGGAACATGGTGTTGGGCAGGGTCTCGAGGACCGCACCTTCCATTTCGATGACATCGTCTTTTGACATTGGTCCCTGGGCTTGGGCTCGACGCGGGTCGAGAAGGCGCGGGATTCTACACGATTGACGGCCCGGCATGGCAGGCGGGCGCCGGATCGCCGCCTGCGTCGTCCCCGCCGGCGGCAAGCCGGCGCGGCTCGATCGTCGCGAACAGCGTGTTCCAGTCGCCCGCGCAGGCAGGCTCGGCGACGAGTCCGGCGATGCGTGCAGCGAACGCGCGACGCGGCATGGCGAATGCGCCAAGCGTGCGCAGGTGGGCCGAATCGACCTGGGCATCGAGCAGCGGGAAGCCGTTCCGGGCGAGCCCGTGGGCGAGCGCGAGCAGGGCGACTTTCGAGGCATGGTCGCGTCGGCTGAACATCGATTCGCCGAAGAACATGCGGCCGCGGGCGATTCCGTAGATGCCGCCGACGAGCTCGCCCTGGTCGCGCACCTCGATCGAATGGGCGTGACCGAGCTCGTGCAGGCGGACATAGGCCGCGTGCATCGCCGGCGTGATCCAGGTGCCGTCGTGGCCGTGACGCGACCCCGCGCAGGCCTGCACGACGTCGCCGAAGGCGCGGTCGGCGCCGACCGTCCAGCGGCACGTTCGCAGCCAGCGACGCAGGCGGCGCGGCACGTGCATCCTCGAGGTCTCGAACACCATGCGCGGATCGGGCGACCACCACAGGATCGGCTGATCTTCGTTGAACCACGGAAAGATGCCGTGCGCGTAGGCGTCGAGCAGGCGTTCGGGCGAAAGATCACCACCGGCGGCGAGCAGGCCGTTCGGCTCGGCCAGGGCGGCCTCGACCGGCGGGAACGGCTCGCGCTGCGCCGGATCGAGGATCGCGATGCGGCTCACGGCGGGGCATCCGCGTCGCCCGCCGTGCCGAGGTACGGCGAGTGCTGCAGGATCGCGCGCCGGTAGCGTTCGCGTGCATACGCCTCGTGGGCGAGGACATCGGCAATCGCGCCGCGGAAGCGCGGGTCGGCGATCCAGTGGAACGAACGCGTGCCGGTCGGCAGGAAGCCGCGCGCGACCTTGTGCTCGCCTTGCGCGCCCGGTTCGAACACACGCAGGCCGTGCGCGATGGCGTAGTCGATGCCCTGGTAGTAGCAGGCTTCGAAGTGCAGTCCCGGCACGGCTTCGTCGGCGCCCCAGTAGCGACCGTACAGCGTGTCCGCGCTGCGCAGGCACAGCGCTGCGGCGATGATGCGCGGACCGCGCCGGCACAGCACGGCGACGACCTGGCGCGGCATCGTCGCACCGAGGTGGTGGAAGAACGCATCAGTCAGCGCGGCGTGGTTGCCGTGGGCGTCGAAGGTCGCGAGGTAAAGGCGATGGATCGTGTCCCACTCGGCTGCATCGAGTTCGTCGCCGTGCCGGATCTCGCAGCGCACGCCGGCACGCGCGACCTGGGCGCGTTCGTGGCGGATGTTCTTGCGCTTCTTGGCCGTCAACGCGCCGAGGAAGTCGTCGAAATCGGCCCAGCCACGGTTGCGCCAGTGGAACTGGACGTCCCCGCGCGACAGCCAATCGGACCCATCGAACGCGATGGCGTCGACATCCTCGGCGAAGTTGAGGTGCGCGGACGAAATGCCCAGTTGGGCGGTCTGCTGCTGGAGCGCGTCGATCAGCGCGGATCGACGCCCAGCCGCCGCGCTGCCCGCGCCGACCAGCAGGCGTGGGCCGGTCACGGGTGAGTACGGCACCGCGCAGAGCAGCTTCGGGTAATAATCGAGCCCGTGCCGCGCATAGGCGTCGGCCCAGGAAAAATCGAAGACGAACTCGCCGTGCGAATTGCCCTTGAGGTAGAGCGGAGCGGCGGCGACGAGCGTGTCACCTTCATAAAGGCCGATCGGCAAGGCCTGCCAGCCGTATTCGGCGCGGATGCAACCGTTCCGTTCGAGGCCGGAGAGGAACGCATGCGAGACGAACGGGTGATCGCCGACCACCAGCGCATCCCAGCTGTCGGCATCGATCGCCGAAATTCCCGCGTGCAGGCGAACTTCAAGCTGGGCCATCGTGCGGTCCGGCGCGTGGTCGGTCGCCGCATCCGGCGATGCGACCGCACGCGTCGCCCAGCCAGTCAGCCCGCAAGTCCGAGCTTGTCGAGGTATTTCTCGGCATCGAGCGCGGCCATGCAGCCGAAGCCGGCCGAGGTCACCGCCTGGCGGTAGACCTGGTCGGCGACGTCGCCGGCGGCGAACACGCCCGGGACGCTCGTCGCGGTCGCGCCGCCTTCGAGGCCCGAGCGGATCGTGATGTATCCGTTGCGCATGTCGAGCTGGCCTTCGAAGATGCCCGTGTTCGGCGTGTGGCCGATCGCGACGAACATGCCCGATGCGGCGATCTCGCGCGTCCCGGCGTCCTTCATGCTCTTGAGGCGCAAGCCGGTGACGCCGCTCGGATCGCCGAGCACTTCGTCGACGGCATGGTCCCAGATGATCTCGATCTTGCCGGCGCGCTGCTTCTCGAACAGCTTGTCCTGCAGGATCTTCTCGGCGCGCAGCTTGTCGCGGCGATGCACGAGGGTGACCTTCTTCGCGATGTTGGCGAGGTACAGCGCTTCCTCGACCGCCGTGTTGCCGCCGCCGATCACGGCGACCTCCTGCTCGCGGAAGAAGAAGCCGTCGCAGGTCGCGCAGGCCGAGACGCCCTGGCCCTTGAACTTCTCTTCCGATTCGAGGCCGAGGTACATCGCGGTCGCGCCGGTCGCGATGATCAGCGCATCGCAGGTGTATTCGCCGCTGTCACCCTTGAGGCGGAACGGGCGCTGCGCGAGATCGACCGTGTGGATGTGGTCGAAGACGACCTGGGTGTTGAAGCGTTCGGCATGCTTCTGCATGCGTTCCATCAGGGCCGGACCGAGCAGGCCCTCGACGTCGCCGGGCCAGTTGTCGACCTCGGTCGTGGTCATCAGCTGGCCGCCTTGCGCGAGTCCCGTGATCAGCGTCGGCTTGAGGTTTGCGCGCGCTGCGTAGACCGCAGCCGTCCAGCCGGCCGGGCCCGAACCGAGGATGAGGAGGCGCGAGTGCTGTTGGGTCGTCATGTATAATCCTGGCCGCTTTGCCGGCCTCGTACGTGGGAATGGACGGAACCGCGCGAGTCCTGCGCAGGCTCCGGCGTTCGTTCGGGTGCGCCTGCATCGCACGACTGCCGGCAGCCACGGAGGATGGGGCGAAGGCAGGCATGAATCAAGGCAGGTGCGCGGTTGCGCGCAGGCCGACCACGAATTCCCGCGCCGGCACTCGCATGGCGCGTCCAATCGATGATCTGGAGAATCTGATGCGCATCGGTATTCCGTCCGAGACGAAGACGCTGGAAGGTCGAGTGGCCCTGATCCCGGCTGCATGCGCCGATCTCGTTCGCCGCGGGCACGAGGTGTTCCTGCAATCGGGCGCCGGCCTCAAGAGCGGCTTTGCCGACGAGGACTTCGCGCGCGTCGGTGTCACGATCGTCGCCGATGCCGACAAGCTCTACGAGGCCGGCCAGCTGATCGTCAAGGTCAAGGAACCGATCGAAGGCGACCTCGCACGCCTGCGCAAGGATCATCTGCTGTTCTGCTACCTGCATCTGGCCGCCGAGCCGGCACTGACCCGTCGCCTGCTCGACATCGGCCTGACCGGCGTCGCGTTCGAATCGGTCGAGGAGAACGGTGGCCTGCCGTTGCTGCTGCCGATGTCGGTGATCGCGGGGCGCATCGCGACCCAGGTCGGCACGACCCTGCTGCATCGTCCGCAGGGCGGCAAGGGCAAGCTGCTCGGCGGCATGGCCTCGACGCCGCGTGGCAAGGTCGTCGTGCTCGGTGCCGGCGCGGCCGGCGGCAATGCCGCGGCGCTGGCCGCGGCCGCCGGCGCCAATGTCGTCGTGTTCGACAAGCGTCAGGACCGCCTCGCCGAAATGATGGCGATGGGTCCGAACGTGACCGCGCTGTATGCCTACGAGTCCTCGGTCGCCGAGGAAGTCGCGACCGCCGATCTCGTGGTCGGCGCCGTGCTCGTGCCGAGCGCGAAGGCGCCGCGGGTCGTCACCGAGGCGATGGTCAGGACGATGGAGAAGGGCAGCGTGCTCGTCGACATCTCGATCGACCAGGGCGGCTGCTTCGAGACCTCGCGCGCGACCAGCTGGAAGGAGCCGACCTACGACGTGCACGGGGTGACCCATTTCTGCGTGACGAACATGCCCGGCGCGGTGCCGCAAACCTCGTCGGTGGCGATTTCGGCGGCGATCCTGCCGTACGTCCAGCGTCTCGCGGCAGGCCCGGGATGGCGCGACCATGCCGCGCTCAAGAGCGGCATCAATATCGATGGCGGAAATATCGTGCATCCGGCACTCGAAGGCGTCGTCTGAGTGAAAACAATCGCTTGCGTCGCTGATTCAAGGTAAATTCTCCTGGTGGCGCGCGAACCGAAATCGAAGCCCCCGGCCTCGCTGAACGACCAGTTGCAACGTCGCTTGCGCGAGGTCGGCTTCCTGTTGCTGTTGCCGCTGGCGATCTACCTGTTCGCCTGCCTGTGGACCTACAGCCCGTCGGACCCTGGCTGGTCGCATGCCGGCCAGCCCGATCGCATCGCCAACTTCGGCGGTGCGATCGGTGCGTGGGTCGCCGACCTGCTGTTCTATTTCTTCGGCGCGCTCGCTTATGCGTTCCCGGTCCTGCTGCTCGTCGTCGGCGCCGGCATCCTGCGCGGCGGCAGCGACATCGAGCGCACGCCGCTCGAACCGGCCCTGCGCCTGATCGGCGGCCTTGCGTTCTTCATTGCGGGCTCGGGTCTGGCCTCCCTGCATTTCAGCGGTCCGAGCGCGCTGCCCGCGCAGGCCGGCGGCGTGCTCGGCGCGCTGGTTGGCGGCGCACTGGTCAAGGGCTTCGGCTTCCTCGGCGCGACGCTGTTCCTGCTCGCGCTGTTCCTCGTCGCGGTCACGCTCGCGACAGGCCTCTCGTGGTTCCGGCTGATGGACGCGATCGGTCGCGGCCTGCTCGCCGGCATCGCCTGGATCGGCGCGAAGTCCAAGCGCGCCGACGACTGGAGCGCGGCGCGGCAGGCACGGGTCGAACGCGAAGTCGTGCGCAAGGTCGAGACGGTCAAGCAGTCGCGGCGCGATCCGATCCGCATCGAGCCCGTGCTCGCGCCGATCGAGAAGAGCGAGCGCGCCCATCGCGAAACCCAGATTCCGCTGTTCTCGGGCGCATCCGGTGAAGGCGAACTGCCGCCGCTCGCGCTGCTCGACGAGCCGAAGCAGCAGGCGAAGGGCTATTCGGAAGAAACGCTCGAGGCCTTGTCGCGCCAGGTCGAGTTGAAGCTCAAGGATTTCCGCATCGAGGCCCAGGTCGTCGGCGTGTTCCCGGGGCCGGTCGTCACGCGCTTCGAGATGCAGCCGGCGGCAGGCATCAAGGGCAGCCAGATCTCGAGCCTCGACAAGGACATCGCGCGCGGCCTGTCGGTCATGAGCGTGCGCGTCGTCGACGTGATCCCGGGCAAGTCGGTGATCGGCCTCGAGATCCCGAACGTGAACCGCGAGATCGTCTACCTCTCCGAGATCCTGCGTTCCGACAAGTACGACGCGATCAAGTCGCCGCTCGCGCTTGCGCTCGGCAAGGACATCGGTGGCCGCCCGCACGTCGTCGACCTTGCCAAGATGCCGCACCTGCTGGTCGCCGGCACGACCGGTTCGGGCAAGTCGGTCGCCCTCAACGCGATGGTCCTGAGCCTGCTCTACAAGGCCAGCGCGGCCGACGTGCGCATGATCATGATCGATCCGAAGATGCTCGAGCTGTCCGTCTACCAGGGCATCCCGCACCTGCTCGCGCCGGTTGTCACCGACATGAAGGAAGCAGCGAACGCGCTGCGCTGGTGCGTGGCCGAGATGGAACGCCGCTACAAGCTCATGTCGGCAGTCGGCGTGCGCAACCTCGCCGGCTTCAACAAGAAGGTCAAGGACGAGGACGCGCGCGGCCAGCCGCTGCTCGATCCGCTGTTCCGGCCCGATGCCTCGCAGCCGTCGCTGAAGGCCGAGCCGCTCGAGCCGTTGCCGTACATCGTCGTCATCATCGACGAGTTCGCCGACATGATGATGATCGTCGGCAAGAAGGTCGAGGAACTGATCGCGCGACTCGCGCAGAAGGCGCGCGCGGCCGGCGTGCACCTGATCCTCGCGACCCAGCGACCGTCGGTCGACGTCATCACGGGCCTGATCAAGGCGAACATCCCGACCCGCATCGCATTCCAGGTCTCCTCGAAGATCGATTCGCGCACGATCCTCGACCAGTCGGGCGCCGAGACCCTGCTCGGCCACGGCGACATGCTCTACCTGCCGCCCGGCACGGCCACGCCCGAACGCGTGCACGGCGCCTTCGTCGACGACCACGAGGTGCACAAGGTCGTCGAATGGCTGCGCGCGCAGGGCGCTCCCGACTACATCGACGGGGTGCTCGAGGAAACCCAGGCGACCGGCGACGGCAAGTTCATCGGCGATACCGGCCTGCCGCAGGATGCGAGCGATGCCGAAGGCGGCGAGGATGCCGCGCTGTATGACAAGGCCGTGCGCATCGTCACCGAATCGCGCCGCGCATCGATCTCGGGCGTCCAGCGCCACCTGCGGATCGGCTACAACCGCGCCGCGCGCCTGATCGAGCAGATGGAACGCGACGGCGTCGTCAGCGGCCCCGAACACAACGGCAACCGCACGGTCATCGCGCCGCCACCGCCGCGCGATTGATCGGAAGCCGCACGCATGAATCCGGTTGCCTTGAACCGTTCGCAAAAACTTCACCGGCTCGCGTGGTTCCTGCCGCTGGCGGCTGCCGTCTATCTCGGCAACGCCTGGATCGTGCGACACCCGTGGGACGCATTGGTGGCACCCAACGGCATCGCTCCGGAATGGCCCGTGCTGGTCGACGTGCTGGTCACGGTTCCGCTGCTGTACCTGATCGCGTTCTGGCGCAACGGCCGGCGTGCCTGGATCGGCGCAGGGATGATCGCGGCAACGGGCATCGTGATCGCCGATTGGATCGTGCCGGCGGAAAGCCGCCAATGGCTCGATGCGCTCGGCACGCTGCGCCATCTCGTCGTCGCGTTGATCGTGGTGGGCGAGGGCGCGCTGATCGTCGGCGTCGCGCGCCTGATCGGGCGTTTGAGCCGGCAGGGTGGAAATGTCGAAACGGCGATCGACTCGGCCGTGCATTCGACGTTCGGCGACGCGCCAGTAGCTCGACTGCTCGCCTTCGAGGCGCGCATGTGGTTCTACGCGCTGTTTGCCTCGTCGCGCCGTCCCCAGGTGTTCGCCGGCGATGAACATTTCACGTATCACCTGAAGGACGGACACGCATCGAACCAGCAGGGTTTCATCGTGCTGATCCTGATCGAGTTGCCGATCCTGCATGTCTTGCTAACCCTGTTCTGGCACGCGCAGGCGGCCTGGATCGTCACGCTGCTGACGGTGTGGGGCCTGTGCTTTCTCGTTGGCGAATACCGCGCGAGCACGCGGCGCCCGATTTCCGTGGATGGCGAGGCGGTGTATGTGCGCTACGGCCTTGCGGCCGAAGTTCGCATCCCGTTGCAACACATCGCGTCTGTCCGTCCGAGCCGCATCCCGGTGCGTCGGCGTACGCCCGGCGTCCTGCGCTACTGCGAAGCGGGTGATCCGAACGTGTGCATCGAACTCGCGCCGCCACTGTTGCTACCCGGCATGTTCGGTGCTGAGAGTTCGATCGAGCGCATCTACCTCGGCCTCGACGCTCCGGAACGTTTCATCACCAGCCTCCGTGGTCGAATCGGCGCACATTCCGGGATGAACCCGGGAACCCGACCCGTTTGAACTTGCGTGGCGGATGTCACTCTGACAATGGCACGATCGCCCTCGCCATCTCCTGTTCCAAACCCGAGCTACAGCCCATGTATCGATTCCTCGCCGTCCTGTTGATTGCCTTTCCGATCGCCGCGAATGCCGCCGATACCGCGCGCGCGCGCATGGAGGCGTTCTCGAAAGACCTGCGCTCGCTGAGCGCCGATTTCGAACAATCGGTGACCGGCGCGCGCGGACTGCGCGGCGAGCCGTCCACCGGCACGCTCGCGCTGCAGGCACCGCGCCAGTTCCGCTGGCAGACCGTTTCGCCGTTCGAGCAATTGATCGTCGCCGACGGAACGCGGGTCTGGGTCCACGATCCGGACCTCGAGCAGGTCAGCGTGCGCAGCCAGAGCTCCGAGGAAGCACAAAGCCCGTTGACCGTGCTGACCGATCTTTCCCTGCTCGATCGCGATTTCAGCGCGAGCGAGGCCGGCGAGCGCGAGGGCGCGCTGTGGTTGAAACTCGTCTCGAAGGCGGGCGAACCCGATTTCGAGTACGCCGAACTCGGTTTCGACGCGGGCGGACTCGCCCGCATGCGCTTCCTCGACCCGCTCGGCAACACGACCGAGATCCGCTTCTCGAACTGGCAGCGCAACCCGCGGCTGCCGGCCGACACGTTCACGTTCACGCCGCCTGCCGGCGTCGATGTCGTGGGCGATCCGGGCCGCGACGCCGAAGTGTTCCCGATCAAGGACTGAGCGCCGCCGATGCCGTCGATCGCCGCCATCGTCCTGCGCTGCCTGCTCGTGCTCGCGCTTGTCCTCGATGGCGGTCTTGCGTTCGCGATCGACGTGGCCGGGACCGGGGATGCCGCGACGTCCGGTGTCGCCACGCCGGACCGGTCGCCATGCCATGCGGATGCCGATCGCGATCCCGAACGGCAGCCGGTGCCCGATGACGCTCCCGACTGCTGCGCGGCCCAGTGCGACTGCGGTTGCGTCACGAGTCCGGTCCTGTTCGCGTTGGCTTCGATCCCCTTGGCGGTCGGACCGACCGGAATGGCGGCTCCGCGCATCACGAACCTGTTCGTCATGCCGGCGTCGCCGCGCCTGCTGCGACCTCCGATCTGATCGACCCGCATGCGCTGCTGCGCATGCCGCGCACTTCGCGCAGGTCGTCCACGGCCTGAGTCATCGTCACATCGTCCCGTCCTCTGCCGGCGGGCGATCCGGGAGATCCAGATGAAATCCGATTCCCTCCGCTTGGCCGCAGTCGGCCTCGTGGCCGTGCTTTCCGGCTGCGCGACATTCGATGCCCGCCGCGGCCTGTCCGAAGCCGGCGAACTCGCTGCCGCGCGCGGCCGCGTGGTCCAGGCGACCGCGACGGCAGCCGATTGCCGCAGCGTGCACGCCGCGCTCGCAATCGACGCGGCCCAGCCGGTCACGCTCGATCACGTCGTGCAGGTCGCGCTGGCGTGCAATCCCGCGCTCGCAGCGCAGTACGCGCGCCTCGGGATCGCGAATGCCGACGCGTTCGAGGCCGGCCGCCTGGCGAATCCGACGCTCAGTCTCGGCGTGGCCGACTCGAACGCCGACGGTGGCGGCACGAAACTGAGCCTCGGCATCGCGCAGAACTTCACGAACCTGATCCTGCGCGGCCCGCGCACGCGCCTGGCCGAAGGCGAGTTCCTGCGCGCGCAGCAGTTGCTCGCCGGCAGCGTCCTCGAACTCGCCGCCGACCTGAAAGGGGCCTGGTTCGAATGGATCGGGGCGCACCAGGTCGCGGACGCGCGCGTCGCGATCGCCGAAGCGGCCGCCGCCGCCGCCGAACTCGCCGGGCGCTTCCACGCGGCCGGCAACATGCCGGCGCGCGAACTCGCCCGGATTGACGCCGAAGCGGTCGAAGCACGCATCGCCGAGCGCGCCGCCCGACGCCACGTCGTCCACGCGCGGATCGCGGTGCAGCGGCTGCTTGGCGTCGCCGGGTTCGAACAGGTCCCTGCGCCGGAAGCCATCGGCGAACCGCTGCCGGCCGAAGAAGCGCTCGCCGACCTGCGTGCCCGCGCCGACGCGCAGCGGCTCGACCTGGCCGCGACGCGCGGCCTCGTCGGACTGCTCGCAGACAGCGCGGCGACGACGAAGCGGCTGCGCTGGCTCGGCGAGTTCGAAGTCGGCATCGACTACGAACGCGAGCCCGATCATTCGCGCCTGCTCGGACCGACCTTGTCGATCCAGCTGCCGCTGTTCCAGCAGGGCCAGGGCGTGCTCGCGCGGGCGCAATCGGCACAGGCCTGGAGCGAGGCCGAGCGCAGGCGATTGACGCTCGAGGTCGCCACCGCGGTCGAACTCGCGCATGAGCAGGTCGCGGCGGCGCGCGCTCGCGTCGAGGACCATCGCCTCCGCCTGTTGCCGCAGCGTGCGGAGGTCGTCGCGCGCACGCAGGAAGAGGTCAACTACATGCTGCGCGGCGTATTCGAGCTGATCGACGCGCGCATCGCCGAATACGAGGCTGCGCAGGGCTACTTCGAGGCCTTGGCCGACTACTGGATCGCACGCAGCAGGCTCGAACGCGCGGTCGGCGCGGAATTGGGCGCGTCCGCGACCGCGACGGTCCGCGCGGCCGACGTCCTCGATGCCGGCGCGGCCCGCGCCGGCGATGACGCGCACGACCACGGCACGATGGATCACTCGAAGATGGATCACTCGAAGATGGACCACTCGAAGATGGACCACTCGAAGATGGACCACTCGAAGATGGACCACGCGCGGCAGCCCGCTCCGGCGGCGACCCCGCCGAAACCGGCGCACCGGCATGACGGGCACGATCACGACAACGGCAACCGCGGAGAACAGCCATGAGCATGAGCCGACGCGAACTCCTGAAGAAGGCCGGTGCGGCGAGCCTGGTTCCGGCCGCGGCCACGCTCGTCGCCGCGCAGGCCCAGGACACGCTGCCGCCGGCTCCGCCGGCTCCTGCCTCGAAGCCGAAACGCAGCGGCTACACGCCAGTGCGCACCTTGAACGGACGCACGCTCGAATACCGGCTCGTCGACGGGGTCAAGGAGTTCCACCTCGTCGCCGAGGAAGTCGAGCACGAGTTCGCGCCGGGCTCGACGGCGAAATGCTGGGGCTACAACGGCTCGACGCCGGGGCCGACGATCGAGGCGGTCGAAGGCGACCGCGTGCGCTTCCTCGTCACGAACAAGCTGCCCGAGCCCACCACGATCCACTGGCACGGCATCCTGCTGCCATCGGGCATGGACGGCATCGCCGGACTGACCCAGCCGGCGATCCAGCCCGGCGAGACCTGGGCCTACGAGTTCACGCTGCGCCAGCACGGCACCCACATGTACCACCCGCATGCCGACGAGATGACCCAGATGGCGTTCGGCATGATGGGCATGTTCATCATCCATCCGAAGGACGGCGAGATCGAGCCGATCGATCGCGACTACGTGCTGCTGCTGCACAACTGGGCGCTGCACCCGGGCACCTATCGCCCCGATCCGTCGATCATGACCGAGTTCGACCTGTGGACATTCAACAGCAAGGTCTATCCGGCGATCGACGCGCTCGTCGCGCGGACCGGCGAGCGCGTGCGCATCCGGGTCGGCAACCTCTCGATGTGGAACCATCCGATCCATGTCCACGGCGTCCAGTTCGAGGTGACCGGTGGCGACGGCGGGCGCTGGCCCGAACGCCAATGGCGGACCGAAGTCACCGAAATTGTCGGCGTCGGCCAGACCCGTGACCTCGAGTTCGTCGCCGTGCCCGGTGACTGGGCAATGCACTGCCACATGGCGCATCACACGATGAATGCGATGGGCCACGACCTGCCGAACACGGTCGGCGTCGACCAGGACGGCGTCGAGGCGCGCATCCGCAAGTTCCTGCCGGGCTACATGGCGATGGGCCGCGAGGGCATGCACGGCCACCAGCAGCATGCGGAGATGATGCGGGGCCCCGAGAACACCTTGCCGATGATGATGGGCAAGGGCCCGTTCGGGAACATCGAAATGGGCGGCATGTTCACCGTCATCAAGGTGCGCGACGAGCTTGCGGCCGGCGACTACCGCGATCCGGGCTGGTATCGCCATCCAGCTGGAGAACTCGCGCGGCGCGTGGCGGCGGCGCCGGGCGCGGCGAAGGCGGGCGGCGAACCGCACGAGCATTGAACCGCCAGCACGGCGGGACCTGATCCAGGCACTTGAGGCACGGCGTGCACGATGCGCATCGGCGCGCCGGCGTCATTGCGTATCATCACCGCCATGGCCCGCCGCAAACCCGCCGCCGACGCGACGATGTCCGATACGCCCGAGGCGCTGCAGCCGCTCGCCGAACGGATGCGTCCGCGCACGCTCGACGAGGTCGTCGGCCAGTCACGCCTGCTCGGCGAGGGCAAGTCGCTGCGGCGCGCGATCGAGGACGGCAAGATCCATTCGATGATCCTGTGGGGCCCGCCCGGCTGCGGCAAGACCACGCTTGCGCTACTGCTCGCCCGCTACGCCGACGCCGAGTTCAAGGCGATCTCGGCGGTCCTGTCCGGGCTCGCCGACGTGCGTGCCGCGCTGGCCGAAGCCGCGACGCGGTTCGCGGACGGGCGACGCAGCGTGCTGTTTGTCGATGAAGTTCATCGTTTCAACAAGACCCAGCAGGACGCGTTCCTGCCGTACATCGAGCGCGGAATCATCGTGTTCGTCGGCGCCACCACCGAGAACCCGTCGTTCGAACTCAATTCCGCGCTGTTGTCGCGGTGTCGCGTGCATGTGCTCGACGCCGTGTCGGTCGCGGACATCGTCGCCGCACTGCAACGCGCCCTCGTCGATCGCGAACGCGGTCTCGGCGAGCGCGGGCTCGACGTCGACGAGTCCGCGCTTCTCCAGTTCGCCGAGGCGGCCGACGGCGACGTGCGGCGGGCGCTGACCCTGCTCGAGATCGCCGCCGAACTCGCGATCGACGGGCGTATCGACGAGGCGACGCTCGGCCAGGTGCTGAGCGACCGCACGCGCCGCTTCGACAAGCGCGGCGAGCAGTTCCACGACCAGATCTCGGCGCTGCACAAGTCGGTTCGCTCGTCCGATCCCGACGCGGCCCTGTACTGGTGCACGCGCATGCTCGATGGCGGCGTCGATCCGGCCTACCTCGCCCGGCGCCTTACGCGCATGGCGATCGAGGACATCGGCCTGGCCGACCCGCGCGCATTGACGCTCGCGCTGGAAGCCTGGAACACCTGGGACCGGCTCGGTTCGCCCGAGGGCGAACTCGCGTTCGCCGAACTCGCGATCTATCTCGCGATCGCGGCGAAGAGCAACGCGGCCTACATGGCCTTCAATGCGGCGAAAGCCGAAGTCGAGGCGAACGGTTCGCTCGCGGTGCCGCTGCACCTGCGCAACGCGCCGACCCGGCTCATGCGCGGGCTCGGCTATGGCAAGGGCTACCAGTACGACCATGATGCCGAGGGCGGCATCGCGCTCGACCAGCAATGCCTCCCCGATGAACTCGTCGGCCGCGAGTTCTACGCGCCGGTCGATCGTGGTCTCGAACTGAAGATCGGCGAGAAGCTCGCGGCATTGCGGGCAGCGCGCAAGGCCGCGCGCGGCGGCTCCGCATGAACCGGGGCCGCGTGCACGGAGCACGGCGATGACGCGTGTGCGGTGCCGGCTTGCCGCGCTGCTCGTGCTGTCCTTGTCATCGCTGCCGCTGCCTGCGGCCGACGCGGTCGAAGCGCTCGCCGCGCGCATCGACGCGCACCTGGACCAGCCGCGCTTCGCGGCGGCCGCGTGGGGGATAAGCGTCGTCTCGCTCGATTCGGGCAAGCAGGTGTATGCACGCAATGCCGACCGGCTGCTCACGCCGGCATCGACAGCCAAGCTTTATACGGCCGCACTCGCGCTCGCCACGTTCGGTCCCGACCATCGCGTGGCGACCAGCCTGTTCACGACGACGAAGGCGAACCGCGACGGCGACCTGCACGGCGATCTCGTCCTCGTCGGCTACGGCGATCCGATGCTCGGCCACGACAAACGCGTGTCCTGGGCCGACACGCTCGCGATCGCGGTCCGCAAGAGCGGCATCGTTTCGGTGCGCGGCGGACTCGTCGGCGATGCGACCTGGTTCACCGGTCCGTTGCACGGCGACGGTTGGGAAGCCGGCGACCTGCAAAGCTGGTTCGGTGCGCCGGCATCGGCCCTCGCCGTCGACGACAACGTGGTCCGCGTCGAGGTCATGCCGGGGCCGAATGTCGGATCGCGTGCGCGCATCCGTTTCGGCGCAGAACACGGCTTGCCGATCCTTGCCAACGAAATGCGCACGGTCGCCGCCGGCGAGATGACCGACATCAGCCTCCATCGCGCGCCCGGCGCCAGCACGCTGCATGCGTTCGGTCCGATCGCGCGCGATGCCGGCCCGCACGCGTATCGCCTCGCGATGCACGATCCGGCCCTCGCCGCCGTCGAGCAGTTGCGTGCTGCCCTGCTGCGCCAGGGCGTCGTCGTCGCCGGTCCTTCGCGCAGCGTCTACTGGCCGCAGCGCGACGAGGCGCTGGACGGTCGTGCCCTGCATCGTGTCGCCGATGTCTGGTCGCCGACCATCGCCGAGATCGTCGAGCGTGGCCTCAAGGTTTCCCAGAACCTGTACATGCAGAACCTGCTGCTCATGGTCGGCGCGAAGTCTGCCGCCGACGAACGCGCGGGCGGCTCGTCCGGCCTGCCGTTCCGGTCGAGCGCGACGCGTGGCATCGAGGCCTTGCGGCGCTTTCTCGCTTCGATCGGCATTGCCCCTGATCGCGTGCTGATCGAGGACGGCGCCGGTCTCTCGCGGCGCAACCTGACCACGCCGAGGGCCTTGACCGACTTGCTTGCCCACCACGGCCGCGCGCCCGAAGCGCTCGCATTCCGCGTCGCCTTGCCCGAAGCCGGTGTCGACGGTTCACTGACCGGGCGCATGCTCAATTCCTCCGCGCAGGGTCGCCTGCATGCGAAGACCGGCAGCATGAACTACACGTGGTCGCTGGCCGGCTACGTGCGCACGCAGGCCGACGAGCGCCTCGCGTTCGCGCTGATGCTCAACAACTACCAGCCGCCGCGCAACGGCACGCGCATGCCGCGACCTTCGGCCGAACTCGACGCGATCGCGATCCTGCTCGCCTCGCTCGACGAACGCAGCGGGACGCCTGCGACACCCGCGCCAGACGCGCCCTGAGCTTGCCGCCCATCGGGCGCCGGCGTAACGTGCGCGCACAGCCCGGAGGGAGGTCTGACCATGCGTATCGTCATCGCTGCGTTGCTCGGTTCAATCGTGATGTTCTTCTGGCAATTCGCGTCGCACATGCTGTTGCCGATCGGCGAAATGGGTTTCAGGGCGCCCGCCAACGAGGATGTCGTGATCCAGGCAATCGCGACCGGTACGCCAGCCGCGGGCATCTACGGGCTTCCGTACATCGCGCCCGAGAAGTGGCAGGACGAATCGGCCAACCGCGCCTGGGCCGAAAAGGCCAAGGCCCACCGCTTCTCGTTCGTCGTCGTCGCCGATCCGCCGGCCGATCCCGCCAGCATGGGGCCGCAGCTCGGCAAGCAGTTCGTGTCGAATTTCCTCGGCGCACTGATCATCGCGTTCGTGCTCGCCGCGACCGCGTGGGGATTCGGTGCGCGCGTCCTCGGCAGCCTCGGCTTCGGCGTGTTCGGCTGGCTGCTCAACATCCTCCCGCAATGGAACTGGTATCGGTTCCCGACCGATTTCCTGATCGGCGGCCTGCTCGACCAGGGTATCGGCTGGCTGCTCGCCGGGATCCCGATCGCCTGGTGGCTCGGCCGCCGCTGAAGCCTGCGGATTTGCCGCAGGGGCGGGGGCGCGGCGATAATCCGCGCCCTTTCGCGTTTCTGGATTCGCCTCCATGCTCGATCCGGCCCTGCTGCGCGCCCAACTCGATGTCGTCGCCGAACGACTCGCCGTGCGCGGCTACGCACTCGACACGGCCGCGATCGAGGCGCTCGAAGCGCAGCGCAAGGCGGTGCAGGTTGAAACGCAGGACCTCCAGAACGCACGCAACACGCGCTCCAAGGCGATCGGCATCGCCAAGGCGAAGGGCGAGGACAGTTCGGCCCTGATGGCCGAAGTCGCCGGTATCGGCGACCAGCTTGCGGCGAACGAGGCGCGCCTCGGCGGAATCCAGCAGCAACTCGCCGCGATCACGCTCGAAGTGCCGAACCTGCCGCACGAATCGGTCCCGGCCGGTGCCGACGAGACGCAGAACGTCGAGCAACACCGCTGGGGCACGCCGCGCACGTTTGATTTCGCGGTCAGGGATCATGTCGAACTCGGGGCGCGCAATGGCTGGCTCGACGGCGAAGTCGCCGCGAAGCTGTCCGGTTCGCGCTTCACGGTCCTGCGCGGCCAGCTCGCGCGCCTGCATCGCGCGCTTGCCCAGTTCATGCTCGACCTGCATGGTGGCGAACACGGCTACACCGAGACCAACGTACCGCTGATCGTCAACGAGGAGTCGATGCGCGGTACCGGCCAGTTGCCGAAGTTCGAGGAGGACCTGTTCGCGACCGACGTCAACGAGACGCGCCGCTACCTGATCCCGACATCGGAAGTGCCGTTGACGAACATCGTGCGCGACAGCATCGTCGATGCCGGGCAGTTGCCGCTGCGCATGACCGCGCACTCGATGTGCTTTCGCGCCGAGGCCGGCTCGGGCGGCCGCGACGTGCGCGGCATGATCCGCCAGCACCAGTTCGAGAAGGTCGAACTCGTCAGCATCACGCGGCCCGACCAGAGCGACGACGAACACGAACGCATGACGCGTTGCGCCGAAGTCGTGCTCGAGAAGCTCGGCCTGCCGTACCGGCGCATGCTGCTGTGCACGGGCGACATGGGCTTCGCCGCGGCGAAGACATTCGACCTCGAGGTCTGGCTGCCAAGCCAGCAGACGTATCGCGAAATTTCCTCGTGCTCGAACTGCACGGATTTCCAGGCCCGCCGCATGCTCGCGCGCTGGCGCAAACCCGAAACCGGCAAGCCCGAACTCGTGCATACCTTGAACGGCTCCGGCGTCGCGGTCGGCCGCGCCCTGATCGCCGTCATGGAGAACTACCAGAACGCCGACGGCACGATCGATGTCCCGGCCGCGCTCGTGCCGTACATGGGGGGCGTGACGCGGCTGAGCTAGACTGCAGGTCGATGGCCCGAAGGGCGAGGGGCAGGAGCCCTGAGTCAAACTGCCGGCGGTGGTAGCACGATTTTCGGAGAGATGGCCGAGTGGTTTAAGGCAGCAGTCTTGAAAACTGCCGCAGGTGCAAGCCTGCCGTGGGTTCGAATCCCACTCTCTCCGCCAGATACAAGAGAGGCCCCGCCAGGGGCCTTTCTTGTATCTGGCGCAGCGAGTGGTGTGGACGAACCGACTCGGGTTCGACAAATTCGTCGGGAACGAATTTGGACAGCCGCAGGCTGGCCCTGAGCGCGTGAGCGCGAAGGGTGAGGCTCAAGGATGAGCCGAACACATCCCACTCTCTCCGCCAGATACAAGAGAGGCCCCGCCAGGGGCCTTTCTTGTATCTGGCGCAGCGAGTGGTGTGGACGAACCGACTCGGGTTCGACAAATTCGTCGGGAACGAATTTGGACAGCCGCAGGCTGGCCCTGAGCGCGTGAGCGCGAAGGGTGAGGCTCAAGGATGAGCCGAACACATCCCGCTCTCTCCGCCAAGTAAAAGAAGGGCCCCGCCAAGGGCCTTTCTGGTATCTGGCGCAGCGAGTGGTGTGGACGAACCGACTCGGGTTTGACAAATTCGTCCGGAATACGGAGTCATCGGAAATGCTGATCGGACTGCATGTGATCAAGCAGGCCATCGGGATCCTTCGCGAAGCGCGCCAGGCGCGCCGCGGTACGTGTGCATCACAATCGCTGGCTCAGTTGGCGCCGAATCCAAGGACTTGCGTGAAACCGATCCACCGCCTTTGTCGGCACCCTCTTGCTGCCGCCACCAGCCTCCTGTTGCTGCTGCTGGCGACGTCCGCTCCCGCTCAACAACACGCTGACGAGCACGAGCACGAGCACGAGCACGAGCACGAGCACGAGCACGAGCACGAGCACGAGCACGAGCACGAGCACGAGCACGAGCA
>CAZPLY010000015.1:0-79710 GCA_964587775.1 uncultured Dokdonella sp. | reverse complement strand
CTCAGTGAGCAGGTAATCCACCTATCGGGCTGTTCAGATTCCCAGGGCCAGCTCTTTAGCACCAAAAATTAGGATTGCGACAGTTATCAATTGTCTTGCTAATGACATGACGTATTCTCGAAAGAGAAGGGGTGGCGGAAACTGTATACAATAGTAATCATTGTAAGTCAATGACGGAAGGAGAAAACAGGGGTCACCATTTCGCCACCGCCGTCAACAGGCACGAACGTGCTCCTCCCTGTGCCTGGGCTGGGTCGTGTTGATGGCCGTGTATCGAGTCTGCCGACGCCGCAATGTTGTCGGTGGGCTGCGAACTGAGTCCGCGCCAGTCACCGTTCTGGATTAGGGCGTGGTGGCGCCCGCGAGCTCGCGCTCCCACGGTTTTGCAGGAGCAAAACCGAACAGCGCAGCTGGCCCGGAGGGCGGCCACCATGGAGGGTGGCCGTCAACACTCGTCGGTTGCCATCGGTTCCGTCCATGTGTCCGCGGATGCGGTGCACAGATGCATGATCTCGCCGGAGCGGATCAACCCAAGGTGGCTCGGTCGATGGGCGGCCTCATCGAACACGGCGCCGGCGGTAGCGACTATTCAGAGTAATGGCTCGAGGCCAACCCCTTTTTCGAGTTCGCTGCCGCCGGCAAACGGATTTATGTGAAGGCGCGATCGACGTCGAACGTGCCGCCGTCGCGCAGCAGGTGATAGCCGGCGCGCGCAAGCTTGTGCGCGACAGCCTTGATCGCAATCACCTTGTGACGCTTGCCGCACTTGCGGTCGTACCAGCGGCGGATCGAAGGACTGTGGCGCAGGGCGAAGTTCGCCGCCTCGACCCACGCCCACGCAAGGTACTTGTTGCCGCACTTGCGGTTGCCGCTGCCCTTCTTCTTTCCGTTGGAGACGCGCTCGCTCTTGACCAGGCGGCAGTACGACGCGTAGTCGCCGACGCTGGCGAAGCGCTGGATGTCTCCGGTTTCCAGCGCGATCGTCAGGCTCAGGACACGTCCGATGCCGGGGATCGAGCGCAGCGCGATCTGTTCCTTGCAACGCGTGCGCGAGGCGACGATCCACTGCTCCACCTGCCGAACCTGGTCCTGGATCGCGCGCCAGACCTGCAGATGGGTGAGCACGCCGAAGCGCACCGAGATGTCGGGAAAGGTCTGCTCGATGAGCTCGCCCGAGAGCTGCCGAACGCCATTGGCTGACACGCGCTGACCGGTATGCCGCGCCCAGGTCGACTGGATCGACAGCATCAGACCGACCGCCATGCGCACGAGTTGGAAGCGGCGGCGCAGAAGGTCACGCACGGTGCGATCCTCATGGGGGTAGATGTAGCCTTCAGGCAGGATGCCCAAGCGCAGCAGATGCGCGAGGTGACGGGCGTCGGATTCGTCGCCGCTGTACTTCAACCCCGCGTACTGAGGTACCGCGGTGGTGTTGGCCAAGTGCACGCGATACCCATGCGCCTTGAGGCCATCGACGAGCCAGTACCAGTTGTACGTCGATTCCACGACGATGCCGGCGACCTCATCGCGGAAAGGCTCGAGTTCCCTGAGGATCGCCGACAGCTCGTTGGGCAGTCGGCGCTGCCGAAGGGGGGTATCGTTCTCGTCGATGACGGCCAGCACGCTGTTGCTGGAATGCAGATCGATCGCTGCGTAAAGTGACATGGCTGCCTCCTGTCGCGTTGCGGTTGTTCGGAACCACGCAATTCCAAACGTACCGCCACGCGCAGGCGGCGGCGACATGAGTTTTCAGGTTCAGTTCCGCATGACCATCCGCGGTTGTTTGGTTCGTGGCGGGCAATGCGCGGGGGATCCGCCGGGCAGATTGCCCGCAGCCGCGCTCTGCTGGGCTCGAAGAAGAACGGGGTCAGGTCCAGTTCCGCACGACCTTCTCTCGGAAGCCGAACTCATGCGCTGGCGCTGTGCAAAGGTTGGCCGGGCAGACTACGCGCGGCCGTTCGCCTCGGGCCCGAGAAGTAAACCTGACCGCGTTCTTTGCGGCGGCTCCGAAGGGCGCACGGTCGCGAAGCGGGAGGGCTTGATCAGATCTTCCTCAGGGCAACAGTTCGAAACCATTCGAAAATATCGGACTCTCCGGCTGTACCGAAGAACATAGACCGTTATTGCAAAATGGATGGGACGTCGGACAGGCCGAACACGCCTCTCCAATGTTGAAAGGCGAGAGGCCTTGGATGTTACCGTTGGGTGAGTAATTGCACACGGTTCCAGCGGCCGGTGCATAGCCGCAACCGACCTTGAATGTGGTCGACCAAAGCACCTGGGTATAGTTCTTGACAGAACCGAAACAACCCCTGTCACCATAGAAGTTTTCGCGCTCGGAGCAGTCGTTGCCGCCCCACGCAATTGGCCAGATGAAATCAACCCACGCGCGAGATGCACCACCGGTAAGAGCATCTTGCGGTTGGCCGCTGTAAAAATTTTCACCGACTGCGCCGAATCCACCGCAAGCAGCGTAATCGGCTTGGCTGTTCGGATTGTTCGTGAATTGGGCGGCACTGGGGATTGTATTGATGTAGGCCTGGGCCACGCATTCGAGCGCCGGGTCGTACTCGATCTCCCGCATGGCTGTCGCTGTGACGGGGGAAACGACATCGGGTCCGCCTGGTCCGATTGCGCCGCGCCGAAGGCGATTGTGCTCGGAGACAATGAAAGCGCGGGTTTCAGCCGTCATTTGCGCTCGCGCATCATTTGGCAACACTGCGGAAAACAGCGGTGCCAACACCAGCACCGAGAACAGAATTCGCATCTCGAAACCCCCGTGGTGAACTCCGCTCACTTCCATCAAGACCGCCAAGCCATGACGTCCGTGCGCGTCGTCAGTCAGGCCTGAAAAATCGAGCTTGATCCCCGAATGTCGCAATTCGAGAACCTTAAGGCAACACCAGCATCCCTGCGATCGGCACCAGGCTGACAAGCTGCCACCAACGGCGTCGGTATCGCGAAGGCAACGGGAGGACCACGTTCGTGCCGATTGACGGCGGTGGCGAAATGGTGACCCCTCCACTACGAACGTTTCATTCCGGAGCTCTACGGCGTCATCGCGGCGGCGTTGATCAGGCCGACGCTGATCGCGACGGCAGCGCTGAAGATGCCGGCCGACATGACGCCGTTGTCGATCTGCTTTGAGAGTGTGCGGCTGACGAAGTCGGCGATGAAGTACGCCAACACCTGAACGACCGCGGCCACCAGTCCCCAGATCAGCGCATCGAGCACGCTGACCGAGTGCTGGATCACCGCCTGGATCGGCAGCGCCAGCCCCAGCAGCGTGCCGCCGAAGGCGACTGCGGCGGCGGCATTGCCGGCGCGGATCAGCGTGATCTCGCTGTGCGGCGTGATCAGCAGAACAATGGCGACCGCCGCGAACAGCACGCCGATGCCGACGCCGAAATAGGTCAGGAACGCGAGGAAGCTCTGCAGGGTGATGGCCTGTTCCATTGGGAAGTCCTTGGTGGGTGGCGCACGCGGCAGTTGCCGCCGGTGGCCCAGCTGATGTCAAAGTCGGTCGAAGTCAGGTCGACGCCGATCGAGCAGGTGATGCGGAACCGGTTGCGACGGGAATCCGCGGCCGACGCCAGCAGCAGCTCTTGCCGTTCCAGCGCCGGACGTCGCGGGAGTCGACCATCGCACGGTGAAGTATAGGTAATTCAGGCGCCCTCTTCGGGTTGCCCTCGCGCGCCTCGGACCCATGCCGCCAATAGAAGCGCCGGAACGTGTCGGAACCGGCCCGCGTTGACGAATTGGCGTCTGGCGACGATCCGGCAACCGCGCTGCCATCGAAGACGTTGCGCCTGGCTCCATTCGCGATCCACGTCCCGCCAAGCAAGAATCGCGGGCGCCGTTCTTCCGATCGCGGTTGGCGTGCGTTGGCATCGGGGGCTGACGACTCGCGTCGATCGATCGGCCAGATGCATTGCGCCTCGGCATGCGATAGCGTTCCGATGACTTTCGGAGAACGTTTCGATGCTCGACCACGCGGTCATCCGTGCCATCTTTGCATTGATTGTCCTGGCGAGCCTCGCCGGATGCTATTCGCCGCACGCGCCGCCGTCGGCCGAGTTCGTGGCCGTTGCAGTCACGGGGCAGGACCGCAAGAAGTGTCCGGATCTCACTGGCACCTATCGTCTGCAACCGGGGGCACCGGAGTACGGGTTTTTCTCGCCGTACCAGTTGCCGCCGCATCAGATGGACATGGTGCAGCTGAGGCCGACCTCGGAGGGCTGGTACAGGTCCACGCTGAAGATGGACGAGAAAGCATTTCTTGCCGAGGTGAACGACCTGCGCGAGTCGGAACCGGCGCGGCATGCGGCATGGCGCGAGCAGGTTGATCGTTGGCTGCAGGCCATCGAAATGAAGCGCGAAACGAGCGTGGCCGAGCGAGACATCCTCGAACTCGGCCCCTTGCCGGCGCGTGGCGGTTTGATCACGCCCAAGGATTGCGACGCGGGCTGGATGCTGGTGGAGCATGGCTCGCGTGCAGGCGAACGCAATGCAGCGGGCGAAGCCAAGGTCTGGGATACCGAAATCTGGTTGGCAAAAAGCGCGGCGGGTGCACTGCTGTTCCGCCACGACACGCTCTCGACAGCATCAGCGATCTTCGGCGGCAGAGTACGCACCGGCCTCGTCGACAGTCGCTACGCGAAGCTCGAGCCGGCGTCGATGAAGGATTTCACCTGGTCTGTGGAACCCTCACCCGTGCGCGCAGCACCCGAGGCTGCAATGTCGCGCGTCGAACTGTCGGGCCTGTTGGTGGATATCCAGGCGTACCTGCTTGGCAAGATGCCTTCAGGCGGCCAGATCACCTACTTCGCGCCCGACACCGCCACGCAGGCCGCGATCGACCGACGCGACGACGCGTCGGCGACGACGCCGTTCTGGCTCGAGATTCGTGGCACCGCACTGCGCAACGCCGATGTGCACGTGTTGGCGAACGCGCTTGAGCAGCATGAGCGAATCACCTCCGTTGAACTCGAGAGCGTGCGACAGCTCAAACCGCCGCAGCTCGAGTTCGGCTTCCGGGTGCACATTGAAAGGACGGCGTCCGCCAAATGACCTGTCCGGGAGATCGGGGTCGCTCAACCTGCCCCCTTTCTCCCGATCAGGACCGGAAGCCTTGCGCCTTGGCATCCTCGTGCAGACGCGGCATCTTCAGCCAATGCCAGTATCCGTCGTTGACCGGCTCGACACGTGATCCCGATGCGCCCTTCAGGCCATCGAGTGGAACCCGATCAGGTTGCCCTCGGTGTCGCGCGCGAGTGAGCAGAAGCCGTGTTCGCCGATCGATGTCTTTTCCTGGAACACACTGCCTCCATGCGCAGCCGCGCGCGCGGCCTGCACGGCGCAGTCATCGCAGCCGAAATAGACGAGGGTGCCACTGCCTCCCGATGCGAAGCCTTCCGCCTTGACCAGCATGCCGCCAGCGCCGTAGCGGCTCATGCCGGACTCGGCGTCCATCGAGAAGAACCACATGTCCATGTCCAGTTCGGGCGTCGGCGGTGCAATCTTTTCGAGCTTCACGCCCAGAACGGCTTCGTAGAACGCGCGCGCACGGGCCATGTCCTGCACGTAGATCTCGAAATGGACAACCGGATTGCTGGTCATCGTGCTGCTCCATCGTGGAGGGTTGGAATGGTCGGGCCTTGTCGGCATCGACGTCGCGTGCCGGATCCGAGTATCCGCCCTCGGCGACGACAATTCGACAGTCGCGTGCTTGACCGTGCTTCGCGCCTGTCGTCGATTTCGTTCGGCGGCCTGACCGATGATCGCGGACCGCAGCGGATTGCGCCAGGAGCGCGCCTGCGCGATGAATCTTGCGGCAGGGTTGGTCGCGACCAGGGTCGCTCCTACAAGGAACACGGTGCGGGCTTCGATGGCCTCGACGGCGTTACCGCTGACCTGTAGGAGCGGCCCTGGCCGCGACACAATTTCGCCGCAAACTGCATCGCGACCAGGGTCGCTCCTACAAGGAACACGGTGCGGGCTTCGATGACCTCGACGGCGTTGCCGCCGACCCGTAGGAGCGGCCCCGGCCGCGACCGAATCTCGCCGCAAACGGCATCGCGACCAGGGTCGCTCCTACAAGGAACACGGTGCGGGCTTCGATGACCTCGACGGCGTTGCCGCCGACTTGTAGGAGCGGCCCCGGCCGCGACCGAATCTCGCCGCACATCCGAATCCTGCCGCAGGAATCCATCACGACCAGGGTCGCTCCTACAAGGAACACGGTGCGGGCTTCGATGACCTCGACGGCGTTGCCGCCGACTCGTAGGAGCGGCCCCGGCCGCGACCGAATCTTGCCGCAAACCGCATCGCGACCAGGGTCGCTCCTACAAGGAACACGGCGCGGGGTTCGATGGCATTTCGGCGTTGCCGCTCACGGCCCCGGCCGCGACCGAATTTCGCCGCAAACGGCATCGCGACCAGGGTCGCTCCTACAAGGAACACGGCGCGGGCTTCGATGATCGCTACGGCGATACCGCCGACCAGTAGGAGCGGCCCCGGCCGCGACCGAATTTCGCCGCAAACGGCATCGCGACCAGGGTCGCTCGAACCGGCGCGCGAGGTTGAACACGCGCAGCGTGCGGATGCACGGTGCGTCGGCAATCGTCCACGCCGCCTGCGCGCGACCTCAGCCGCGGCGCGCGGCTTCGATGGCGGCGATGTCGATCTTCGTCATTTCCATCATCGCTTCGAACGCGCGTTTCGCGGCCGCAGGGTCGGGATCGGTGATCGCCGCGGTCAGCGCGCGCGGCGTGATCTGCCAGGACAAGCCCCAGCGATCCTTGCACCAGCCGCATGCGCTTTCCTGACCGCCATTGCCGACGATTGCATTCCACAGGCGGTCGGTTTCGGCCTGGTCGTCGGTCGCGACCTGGAACGAGAACGCCTCGCTGTGCTTGAAGGTCGGCCCGCCATTGAGGCCGAGGCATGCAATGCCGAGCACGGTGAACTCCACCGTCAGCACATCGCCTTGCTTTCCGGATGGATAGTCGGCCGGTGCGCGATGGATCGCATCAACGCGACTGTCGGCGAACGTCGCGGCATAGAACGTCGCCGCATCAAGCGCGCTGCCGTCGTACCAGAGGCATATCGTGTTCCTGGCGGGCATCGCGGTTCTCCTCGGTCGGACCGGTTGGGGCGAGTCGTGCAGGTTACTGCAGGCAATGGCCGGCGAGCACGCCCGGCGCTGCGCGGGTTCCGCATCGCCGGGCCGGGCGGTCGCGCCGGATGCGGGCATCAGCTTCCGGGTCGTTCCGCGGGTGCGTCCTTCGGTGCCTCGACCGGGTCGAGGTAGCGTTCGTACTCGGCGCTGCCGATCTTCACTTCGTGGCCGGCAGCGAGCGCGTTGGCCAGGGGCCAGCGCCGTTCGCGGCGGACCTCGACCGCGGCCGGCACGAAATCAATGCGCGCCCACGGTTCCTCGCCCGAGGTGCCGTGGTACGTGATCGAGCAGCCGGCCTGCACGTTGCGGTCGCGCCGCGTCGCGCCGAGGTCGACGAAACCGCATTCGAAGCGATCGACCGCGATCGCCGCCTCGCCGCGCGGGGCGACCGCGGTGGCGGCCACGCGCCGGTGCAGGTCGCGGGTCGGCAGCAGGCTCTGGCGCGCGCGCGTGGTGCGGTACTTCGGCCAGTCGACATCGAAGCCGACCGGCTTGCGCGCGTTGTCGAACCAGATCGCGACCTTCGACCCGCTGCCGACGACCGGCACGCCGTTGACCGAACGGCCGAACACGGCGATGTTCGCCACGACGCGTGCGGATTCGGTCCGGCTTGCCTCGGCTTCGGTCGTGCCGTCGCCCTCGTAGAGGCGGCGTACGCCGAGGAAGGTGACGGTCTCGCCGCGCCCGGGCACGACGAGCTTGGCGAGCGGCCCGGCAAGGAAGCGGCGGCCGAGCTTCTCGAGTTCGCGCGGGTCGATGCGCTCTTCGGCACCGCTGCGCGTGCGCCCGGCGGCGTCGATGTCCGCGCGATAGCGGAACGCGCTGCCGTCGGCGATCACGTCGAAATGGCCGCGATCGCCGGCATAGGTGAGGACCTTGTCGTCGTCGGCCTGGCGGGCCAGCGTGACCGGCGCCAGCGCGAGCGCTGCCTCGCCGCGGCGCGGGCGCGGCGCGTCATTCGCCACGAGGGCGAGCAGGGCGCGTGCGGTCTGCTCGCGGCCCGGGCCTTCGGTGACTTCGAGCACGGGCAGGGTTTTCGAACGGAACGGTTGCTCGAGCGCCTGCCGGGTGAGGCCCGCGAGATAGGCCGAATGCCCGGCGCGCGCCTGCGCGTGCGTTTCGGCGGCCGAGCCGGCGCCGACAAGTGCGATCAACACGAATGCTGTGCGGGTGATCATGGCTATCTCCGGTTGGATGGGTCGCGCCGGCGCGGCACGCCGATGCCGCCGCGTGCGGGCCCGTGTTCTCGGCGTGGAAGGTCAGTTGTTGTCGATCCAGGAACGGCACCAGTGGTGGACCTGGCCATCGCGCCAGCGGGCGAAGTTGCCGAAGTTCTGCCACTTCACCTGGTCGCGTCGGAACGCGCAGTCCGCCGACGCATTGTTGGCCGCGGTCTGCCGGCTGCCGGTCGCCATCACTGCGACATCCTGATCGGCCCACCAGTCGCCGTTGCCGTCGAACCAGGCCCACTTGACGGTCTTGCCCTTCTGCAGGCCGTCGGCGAAATCCTCGCCGGTTTCGTTGGTCGTGACGCCGTCGTACAGCTTGTCGTGGCTGCCGAGCGCCATGATCAGGCCACCGCGGAATGCGGTGCTCCAGCGGTTCCATACGTTGCCGTCGCCGTTGTTCAAGGTCTCGCACGCATATTGCGCGAAGAACGCGACGCGCGAATTCTCGTCGCCGTAGCGCCAGGCATCGGTGATCGAGCGCGCACGCACGCCGTTGTCCCACATGACCAGGCGGGCATCGGTACTGTTGGCCGCGCCGCCATGCGTGCCGACGTACATCAGGTGCACGTCGTCGACGCCGTTGCCGCAGCTGTCGCAGGTCGAGAACGAGCTGCGGGCGCCGTGCAGGTTCCAGTAGAAGACCTTGGTGTCGGTGTCGTCGAGTTCGTTGTTGAACCACGCGCAGCGGTTCCACATCTCCGGCAGCGTGGTCTGCCAGCCGCCCTGGTATTCCTTCTGGCAGCGCGTGCCGAAGCGCGCGGCTTCGGCGTCCGGGATCGTGCCTGCGATGCAACCCAGAAGTACGAGGGCGCCGCGTGCTGTCTTCATCCTCATCATGTCCATGTCCTCGACGTCTTCGTGAACCGCCCTGATTCCTTGCCGCATCGAGGGCGTGTGTACATGGCAATTACGCGCGCTCGCCGTGGAACCTGACATCGCGCCCGGCGCTGTGCCGCAGGCACGACGCGATTGCGCCGGGTCGACGGGTTGCGCGTGTCGAAGATGAACGGTCTCCGTACGGGAATGGCGACGGGCCGTTTGCGCGAGGGGATGCGTGTATAAGTTGATGGGTGCACCGCGCCGTCGAGCGCCCTCCGCACCCACGCCAACGCCCCCGTGACATCCACGTACGAAGCGCTTCCCAAAATTCCAGGTCGGAGTACCACAATGAGACATGTATATTCACGCGGCGGCTTGCGCAATCGCGCAATGCGCTGGGCGACCGTGCTCTTGATTGCATGGCCGATGCTCGCGCTCGCGCAAACCGCTCCACCGATGGGGCAGGCAGGGAGTTTTGCCGTGCTCGGGGGCTCCGCCGTGACCAACACCGGCAGCACGAGCATCCTCGGCGAGCTTGGAGTAAGTCCCGCCAACTCGGTCAGCGGTTTCCCGCCTGGCACGGTGGTCGGTGGCAGCATCCACCTCAACGACGCGGTCGCGCAGCAGGCGCAGGCGGACCTCACGATCGCCTACAACGCGTTGGCCGGCCAGGCGCTGACGGCCGATCTGAGCGGCCAGGATCTCGGCGGGCTCACGCTCGCTCCGGGCGTCTACCGTTTCACGTCATCAGCCGCGCTGACCGGCACACTGACACTCGACGCGCAGGGTGATCCAGCGGCCGTGTTCGTTTTCCAGATCGGCAGCGCGCTGACCACGGCGAGCGGAGCGAATGTGCTGCTGATCAATGCGGGTTCCAACTGCAACGTGTACTGGCAAGTCGGGAGTTCGGCCACGCTTGGCACGGGCAGCACGCTGGCGGGCAGCATCCTCGCGCTCACGAGCATCACGCTGACGACCAATGCCAACGTCTCCGGGCGGATCCTCGCGCGCAACGGCGCAGTCACGCTCGACAGCAATACGGTGGCCGTCTGCACGGCCGGCTGTGCACCGATCACCCTGCAGCCGACCGTACTTTCGAATGCCTCGCTGGGCCAAGCGTATACCCAGGCCATCACCGCCAGCGGCGGCAGTGCGCCGTATGTGTACTCACTTGCGGCTGGCGCGCTGCCGACGGGACTCATCCTGTCTGCGGGCGGCGTCATTGCGGGCACGCCGACCGGCACCGGCACGTTCACGTTCACGGTTTCCGCGGTTGACGATGCCGGCTGCATCGGCCTGCGCAGCTACACGATCATCAGTGCGCCGCAAGGTTGCCCGGTGATCACGATCCTGCCCACGAGTCTTCCAGGAGCTGCGCTCGGCGTGCCATACAGCCAGCTGATCAGCGCAAGCGGTGGCACCGCTCCGTACACCTTTACTGTAAGCGCGGGTGCTGTTCCTCCCGGCCTTTTCCTGTCGCCGGCCGGACAGCTGGCCGGCCTGCCAACGACGCCCGGGAACTTCAACTTCACGATCACGGCGACCGACGCCGCGTCGTGCCCCGGCAGCCTGCCTTACGCGCTCGCAATCACGACGGGTGGCGTGCTGCCGACGGTCACGGCCCTGCCTACGCTTTCGCAATGGGGCCTCGCGCTGACCGTCTTGCTGCTCGTCGGTGCGGTCGCGTTGCAGCGTCGTACGCGCTGATTCCAACCCGTCCCGCGCGCGTCGATAGGACGCACGCGGGGGGCGCAGCGGTCCGCATCGTTGGCATCGTGATGCAGAACTCAACGACGGCTGCCGGGGATCGCTCGCGCTGCACGCCGTGGTGTGGAATGCCATCGATGTCGAAGGCCGGTCGATAAGCCTGGGAGTTTCTCCCGATCGCGCCACATTGTGCCGTGCATCTGCTCGAGGTGCGGTCGGGTCGCATGCTTTCGCATTGGAGAGATGCGCATGCGTCGAGGAGAAAAATCCGCGCCGCGCAGCGCGCCTTGTCGCGCGGTTTTGCTCCATCATGGCGGCCTTCCAACTCCCGTGCGCCATCCGCCCATGCCAAATTCCACCTTGCCCACGCGTTCGGGTCCTGTTCCAGGGCGCCGGCCCTCGATCACGCGCGAAGACCTGATCGCGGCCGCGCTCGCCCTCGTCGGTCCGAACCGCAGCGTCTCGACGCTCGGCCTGCGCGAGGTCGCGCGCGAGGCGCGCATCGCGCCGAACAGCTTCTATCGCCATTTCCGCGACATCGACGAACTTGCCGTGACCCTGATCGAACGGGCCGGCAGCTCGCTGCGCGAGGTGATCGGCCAGGTGCGCCACCGCACAAGCAGCGGGCACAGCATCGTGCGCAGTTCGGTCGAGGCATTCTTCGACCAGTTCCGCGCCGACGACAAGCTGCTGCACCTGCTTCTGCGCGAGGGCCTCGCCGGCTCCGATGCGTTCAAGCAGGCCGTCGATGCGCAGCTGAGCTACTTCGAGGAAGAGTTGCGCGTGGACCTGATCCGGCTCGCCGAGATCACCGGTGTGCCGGTCCACGCCCCGGCCCTCGTCGCACGCGCGGTCACGCGGCTCGTGTTCGCGGTCGGGGCGAGTGCGATGGACCAGCCGCGCGCACGCGACCCGCGGCTGATCGACGAACTGACGACGATGGTCAAGATGATCGTCGTCGGCGCGCGCGCGATGCACGCCGGCAGCGGGAAAAAATGACGACGCCGGACCAGGGTCCGGCGTCGTCGGTGTTGCGCTGCCCCGGCACCGATGTGCCGGCAACGATGTTCTTACTGGGCGCCGCAGGTCGGCGCGTGCGACCAGAACACCCAATCGCTGCAACGGCCCGTGTTGACGTTGTAGGACTGGCCGCGCACGGCGCGCACCTGCACCGACGAATCGTCGTGGCAGTTGTGGTGGCCGATCAGGTCGATCGCGAAATAGTTCGTCGCGCAGGTGTGGCCGCCGGCATCGGTGCGCCGCGAAGGCAGCCGGTACCAGGACATGCGCGGTCCCGTGTACGTGCACTTGTGGGTCATGCTGGCGCCGGCGGCGCAGGTTCCGTGGTTGCAGAAACTGACCCATCCTTGATGGGTCCTGACGCTCGACGTCGTGCTGCTGTAGAGGTACTTGCCGACCCGGGTTCCCGAATGCTCGGCGATGACGACGAACGGCTTGCGCCAGACCTGTATGTAGGTCTGGTAGCGGCCTGACGCGGTGACCGCACGATCGGCGCGATCGCCTCGTTCGGGCAGCAGGTGGCCGGTCATCGTCTGCGCGAGGCGCTGCATCGTCGACAGCTCGATGTTGTCACGCTCGAGATCGCCCTGGATCGACCTGCCGCTGTAGGCGAGCGCATTGAGCGCGGTTGCGGCGCGGCCAAAGTCGGCGGCGAGGTCATGGTGGCCCCGCGCGTTTTCGTTCTCCATGTCTTCGGCCCAGTCGAGCGGCACATCGTCACCACCGAGTTCCGCGGCGAGTACGTAGCCATCGGCGGCCTTGACCATCGAGTAGGCGTCGATGCGGCCCATGCGGCCGTTTTCGTCGGGCTCATCGGCGATCCAGGTTTGCTGGTTGCGCATGACGATGCCGTTGCCGAGGCGCGCTTCGAGCATGCCGTCGCGGGCGCGATGGACTTCGACGCCATCGAGCGACACCCGGTAGAAATCGGCGATCGCGGCAACGTCGGCGCCGGCAGCGCCTGCCGCCTTGACGCTGGCCTGCACCGGGTAGTTCGCGGCCGGGACCTCGGCGGCCTGGCGCGCGAGATCGCTGAGTGCGGATTTTTCCGCCGCCAGGGCGACGTGCAGGTCCGACGCGGCGAGTGCCGCGCCGAGGCCGGCGAGTTCGCGCGCGTGGGCGAATCCGGCGCCGGCCGGGAATTCGCCGGCTTGCGCAATCCAGTGTTCGGCGAACGGCTTGCCGGCGAAGGCGAGGGTGCGTGCCTCTGCGTCGATCACGCGCAGGCTCAGCGCACCCGGTGCGCCGGATCGTGCATCGACCGCGCGACGGGCCTCGAAGTAGAGCTCGGCGCCGTTGCCGGTGTAGACGCCCGCGACGCCGAGTTCCGGGTCGGCGAGGAAGAAGCGGATGTCCTCGGGCGCCGGTGCCGGACGCTGGTCGGTTGCTGCGAATGCGATGCCTGCGAGCGCCATCCCGATGGCCAGTGACATGCCTCCTGCTAACGTGCCGATGCGATTCATGGTGAACTCCCCGTTGTTGGATGGATCTGGTGAGCACGTGCGAGCGGTCGGCTGCGATCAGCCCGGCGCGTTCCGGTTCCTGCGAGGCCCCCTGCCGGCAGGTCGGAAACCGCTGATGACCGACTCGAGGACAACTGTACACGAATTGGACAGTTGTGCATTATGCGGTGCAACAAGCGCTCTCTGGCAAAGAAAATGCTTATAGTTCAAGTATTTGTATGGAAAGCGAGTCCGGGCAGCGGTGCGCCGCAACTTGATGGGCTTGCCGCTGGCGCGTCCGCGCGATCTGATCGGGCGGCGGATGCGGGCGGGGCGACAACGAACCGGCATTGCATCGAGAGGGTCGGATCCGCAAGGCCGATCCCGGTCTTGCGGCGCGGCGCGGGTCAGGGCTGCAAGGTCGCTGCGGGTCGAACCGGCACGCGGGCGTCGCGAGCGCGGTGGTCCTGCGCGGCTCGCGGGACGCCGAGATGAAGGTCGTCTATTGCGAACGCGTCGTCGCCGACGCGCAGTCGTTTTCGCCGAGTGCGCTCAAGCCGCGCGCGGTAGTCGCCTCGTGGCAGCAGCGCTTTGCATCGATCGACGTGGTCGCGCCGACGCCGGTCAGCGTCGAACAACTCTGCCTCGCCCACGATCCCGCCTACGTTCGTGGCGTGCTCGCCCTGAAGGTCGACAACGGCTTCGGCAATCGCCTGCCTGGGGTCGCCGCAAGCCTGGCATGGACGACCGGCGCGATGCTCGGCGCGGCGCGCGCGGCACTCGCCGACGGGGTCGCCGTGGCCCCGGTGTCCGGATTCCATCATGCCTGCCATGCACAAGGCGGCGGCTATTGCACGTTCAACGGCCTCATGGTCACGGCCCTCGTCCTGCACGCCGGGAATGCCGTGCGGCGCGTCGGCATCCTCGACTTCGACCAGCACTACGGCAACGGCACGAGCGACATCATCCGCGAGTTCGGCATCGACTGGGTCGAACACTACTCGGCCGCCGCGAGCTGGGACCGTCCCGACCAGGCCGAACGTTTCCTTGCCGCGATCCCGGGCATCCTCGGGCGCTTTGCCGGCTGCGACCTGCTGCTGTACCAGGCCGGCGCCGATCCGCATGTCGACGATCCGCTCGGCGGCTGGCTCGACACGGCGCAACTGCGTGAGCGCGACCGCCGCGTGTTCGCGGCCTGCAAGGCGCGCGGGCTCGCGGTGGCCTGGAATCTTGCCGGCGGCTACCAGGCCAACCTGCGCCGCGTGCTCGACATCCACGACAACACGATGCGCGAATGTCTGTCGGTATACGCCGGCGTGGATCGCAGCGGCGCTTGAGCGCCGGCTCGTGCAGCGTCAGCCAAAGCGGCGTCTCGCCAGCTTGAACAGTTTCATCGTGAAGGCCGGCATGTCCTGCGGAATCTGGGCGAGCCGCAGGCCATCAATCACATCCGACTTGAACCGCAGCGCATCTTCGGCGCTCGACAGCGTGTGCCGGGACAGGTAGTCGTCAAAGCGACGCTGCTCATTCCAGAAGGAGCCGGCGAGCGACCAGGCTTCGTTCGCGTTGCCCGAGCCGCCGAGCCGTTCGTTCGAACGGCTGAATGCGCCGAGGATCGCCGAGAGGGGATCGGCGAGGATCTGCGCCACGGACGGCGGCGGGTCCGCATGACGCAGCAGGTACAGCAGGTCGGTCGTGTCCGGAAATTCCATCACGCGCGCCTCGAAGTGGTTCGTTGCCTCGAACCGGTCTTCGTGGCAGATGCAGGTTCCTGCAGCGTAGCCTGCCCAAGCGGTCAATCGGCGACCATCCTCGGTGTCGATGAAGACCGGATTGATCGCGCGTCCGATCATCGAACCCTCAAGCACATCGGCGAGCAAATCAAGTCGCGCGAAGTAGTTGAACAAGCCTTCGCCCTCGCGCGTGAGCAACCTTTCGGTGTGTTGCCGACAAAGCGTGCGCGGCAGGTGCCATTGCCAAGCGACTTCGACGCCTGGATCCGTGCTTGGATGGCAGGCAAAGCAGGCGTTGTCGTTCATGCGCATTCCCGAGGCGGATCAGCGGCGGGGAAAGTCTACCCGACCGGTTCCCGGCCGGACCGGAAACGGGAAGGTGACGAAACAGTCGCCGTTTCGTTCACGGCCATGAACGCGGCGCAGTCGCTGCATGTCCACCTTCACGACCAGGGCGGGAGCATTTGCGCTCCCGCCCGCTTTTTTCGAGCTTGGATGCCTCGGCAAAGCGTTTCCCGTTCGCGCGGGCGCCCGCACGACCGCAACGCGTGCGCTTATTCCTCGGAGAAGACGAGCGGAGTGTCGAGGTCCTCGCAGAAATTCTGCTTGCTCGGCGGACTCGTGCTGCCGTCGCTGAACTTCGCACGGATCCACTGCTCGCAACCCTCGTTGTCCGTGCTGCTGTCCCAGACCAGGGTCTCGGTGTCGCCCGCACCGATGCCGCTGCCGATGTCGAAGTCGCCCCAGCTCTGGCGGTCCTCGGACACCTGCAGCTTGACGATGCGTGTCGAGGTGTCGTTGGTGACGCGGAAGTGCCACTGGTCGGCGGCGAAGGCCGGCAGCGCGATCGCGAAGGAAAGCAGTGCAGTGCAGAGCGTATTGCGGATGAGCATGTGGATTCCCTGGTGGGTTGTCGAACGATGGACACGGACCGCAGGCGGCAGAGGCCGACCTGCGGTGATCGTGCCGTGCATGGTGCGTGCCAGTGCGAGACGAGCCCCGCAAGCCGCTAGCGCGAAAGAGGTTTCTGTTCGGTCGGTGTGCGTTCGATGACACGACGCCGGCGCGCGAACGTGGCAATCGCGACGCGTATGGAAGAACACGACACCGATTGCGCGGGTCTGCCGCGCGCCGGGTTCGAACCGGCGTGTGGTCGGTAATGGCGCGACGCACGTCACGCGCGCACACACGAATCCTTGCGACGTCGGCGATCTTCGACGAACCGGCGCAGTCGTCGCGCGCCGGTCCGCTGCTTCGCCGGTTGGCGGGCCGCGTGCCGGCGGACGGCGCCCAGCACGTCGACCGCGCGCGGTGCGGTTGCGCGCGGTCAGCGCATCGTCAGCACATAGATCGCCACGTTGCCGGTGGACTGCGCCACGCCGCTGAGATTGCAGACCCGCACGAGCACCATGCCCGCGCTGCTCACCTTGAGCGGCTGGACGAGCATGTTCGCCGGCAGCGTGGCGGCCGATTGCAGATTGAAGAACACCAGATCGTTGACCTGCGCGCCGGGGATCGAGATGTTGTAGTCGTTGCAGTCATTGGCTCCCACAGTGAACGCCACCGCGCCGTTGCTGTAGCCGCCGGCAATCTTGCCGCGCGTGACGCTGTCGTTCGCGATCTTGGCGGTCGTCGCCGCGCCGTTCGCGAGCGCATCGACGCCCACGGCGCCATCGGCGATGTCGGAACTGCCGACGGCACCGGCAGCGATCTTCGAGGTCGTCACCGCATCGGTAGCGATCTTCGAGTTGGTCACGGAAAACGACGCGATCGCGCTGCTGCCGACTGCACCGGACGCGATCGACGGATTCGGATAGTTGCCGGACAGTGCACCGCCCGCGGGTCCGCTGACGCTTCCGCTCAAGGAGAACTGGGAAACCGGTGCCGTCGACACCGCATGCCGCGGCAGCATCGGGGTGCCTTCGACACTGACTTCGAGGTAAAGCTGGGTGCCGTTGAACGCGCCAGGAAACGCCAGCGAGACGCTGAACAGGCCATCCGTGACCGGGAAGTCGGCTTGGGTGATCGGCGCACCGACTGCGTTGCCCGCGGTCGGCGCATCGAACAACGCGAACGAGAGATCGAAGTTGCCGTTCGCCGCGGCGCCATTCTGCTCGAGGCGACCCTGGTAGACGAAGTCGGGGATCTGCGGCGCGGCGTGCGCCGCCATCGCCAGCATGAGCAGGCTTGCAAAGGCCATGCTCCGGATCGACGCGCGCTGCATGGAAAGTCGTTTCATCACAGGCACTCCTGGAAACCGTCATTGAAGATTGAATCGCTGCGGTATGTGGCCACGCGTTCCCGGAAACCCGCAGCGAGGACGTAGCCGCCGCCGGCAGAGCGTCCGTTCGCCGGTTCGCCAAACGTCGCCTCGAGCTGCCGGCAGCCACCCGCCGAGGCGCTGCGGCCACCGCCGGGGGAAATGCCGTGTGCAGTGATCTGGAATCCACCGGCGTGGACCACGCCCCACGAGGTCGCGATGCCAGCCACGATCGCGAAGGCTACGGATGCACGCTGCTTCATCGGGGACTCCGTTCGGTCATCGACCGCTTGTGTCTGCACGCGACCGGCATGATCGTGCGCCTGATCGCTCTCCACGGACAAGCGTGGCCGCGCGGGCCAGCACCCTTGCCGCAGGCCAAGAGGAATCCCGCCAGGCGCCGAAACCGGAGCCGGGCAGGGGTGTGCGCGGTCCGGTCCTGTGACGCGCGGATCGTCGGCTCGTGGCGCAGCCCTCGCTCAGGCTGGCCAGAGTGCGGCGATGTCTTCCACGCGCGTGAACTCGTGCGCGGGCTTGCAGCGGCGCAGGGCCGTCGCGGCGGCATAGCCCCAGCCGACCGCACCGAATGCGACGCGCTCCGCATTGGCCGCGTCGCCGTCGCTGTCCTGGTCGCCGATGTAGATCGCGTCGGTGGCCGGCACCCCGAGGCGGCGCAGCATCGAGCGGATGCGCGGCCGCTTGCCGAACAGCGACATGCCGCAATCGATGTCGGCGAAGTGTGCGAGGTTGACGCTGCCGAGGACGCGGTCGACATTTTCGCGCGCATTCGAGGTCAGCAGGCCGAGCTTTACCCCACGCGCCGACAAGGTCGCGAGCATCGTGTCGACGCCGTCGAACAGCGCAATTCCGTCGGCGTCGCGCATCATGACGCGGAAATCGTTTGCCACGCGCGGCAGCTTCCAGGGCGGCAGGCCGCTGTGCCGGACCAGTTCGGACACGCTGCGCCGGCGCGCGGCTTCGACCCCCGCGGCGTCGATCGGGGCGAAGCCGTGCCGCTCGGCGAGCACGCGCTGGGCATGCACGAAGAACGGGAAGCTGTCGGCCAGCGTGCCGTCGAAGTCGAAGATCGCGAGTCGGAATGGCATCGCGGTATTCTGCATCAGGCCACCGCGCCAGCGTGCGGCGGGTCGATGCCGCGCGCGACCCGCGCACCGGATCCGGTCTCAGCGCTGACCTGGAACGAGGCTGGCGTCGCCCGCGACGACGACGCGATTGCGTCCGCCTTGCTTGGCCCGGTAAAGGGCCGCGTCGGCACGCCCGAGCCAGGTCGACCAGTTTTCTCCCGGCACGAGTTCGGCCGCGCCGATCGAAACGGTGATCGATTCGGCCATCTCGCCGAGGCCGCTGTTGAGGCGCGCGTGCAGGTCGCACAGGATCGGACGCGTCCCGTCCATGCGCGCATTCGGCATCAGCACGACGAATTCCTCGCCGCCGAAGCGATAGAGGCTGTCCCCGCCGCGGATCGACGCGCGCGTGATCGCGGCGAGCCGCACGAGGACCTGGTCGCCGGCCTCGTGGCCGTGGCTGTCGTTGACGTTCTTGAAGTGGTCGAGGTCGAGCACGGCAAGCACGCTTGGGGCATGTCGTTCGCGCATCGCGACGACCGCGCGTTCGAGGTCGCGTTGCAGCACGCGCCGGTTGCCGGTGCCGGTCAGCGGATCGGTCGTCGCGAGTCGTTCGAGCTCGCTGCGCTGGGCCGCGTAGCGCGACGAGAGGATCCAGGCGAAGCCGGTCACCATCAAGGCCGAAACGACGTAGACCGCGCGCTCGGCAGCCGAGTCGAACAACGGCGCATTCGCGGCGAGGATGGCGATCAGGCCGAGGTTGAGGCTCAGCGCGACCGCACGCCGGGACAGCGTGAAGTTCATCCACAGCACGAGATAGGCCCAGAACACGCCGGTGCGGCCGAACACGAGCGAGCTTGTCACGCAGGCGAGGGTCACCAGCAGCACGAACATCGCGCCGGTGCGGGCCGTGTTGCCGCTGCGCCAGCCGTAGCCGAGGACCGAGGTCAGGGCCAGGACGATGACGACGTTGACGAGCGCCCCGAACGCATTGCCGCTTCCGTAGCGGTAGATGGCGAAGCCCGCGATGACGACCGCGGCGAAGCCGCCGATCGAGAACATGATCGCGTAGTCGAAATCGTCGCGCAGCCGTTCACGAAGGCTTTGCCGGTCGTGCGTCGAGCTGCCGTCGCGTGGTGCCGAGGACATTCCCCTCCCCCATCGAGGCGAGGCATCCGACCTCCCTCGCACGGCATCATAGGAGAGTGGCGCTCGAAGGAGAACCGGCGCTGCGCCCGCAATGGACGAAGCACGGGCAAGCGCTTGCCGCGCATGCAGCGATTTGCACGCGCCAGCGCGTCGCCGGCAGCGCATGATGGATTTTTCAAGGATTCGGGTCGTCGCCGGCAAACCGGCCTCCCCGCGTCGAATGGCCGATGCCTGCCGGTGCTCGACCTGAACGGGCCGCCAAACGCGACCGCGCCACCCGGGTGGGCCGCAAGGCGGGCCCGCGCGGGCGCATCGCAGCATGCACACTGGCCGGCGGCGACTTGCGCGTAGCGTCCGCAGGTTGCAGCTGTGCTGCATGAGCCGCTTTCCTGCCGACTTGCGCCATTCAGGATATGTCCGGCCCGTCCGGTCGACACACGTTCCCCGGGGGATTCCGCATGAAGCGCGCGTTGTTGTCGTTGTTGATCCTGCTCTGGCTTGGCAGCGCCGGGGCTCGCCCGTTGTTCGTCGATGGCTTCGATCCGGCCGTGATCCGGCCGCTGTTTCCGCAGGTCGGCGGCATCTACCAGTTGCCTTCGGGACCGGCTGCCGACCAGTTGCAGTGGGTGATCGGCGAACTCGCTGCGGGCGAGACGACGACGCTCGACGAGATCAATGCCCATTTCGATCCGTCGGCACTGGTATCGGTCACCCCGGCGCAATGGCAGGCGTTCTTCCAGTCGTTGCGCACGACCTACCCGAATGCGCGCATCACCGACCTGATCGGCCTCACGCCGGTGCGCGGCACGCTCGTGATCGATTCGCCGGGCAGCCCGCCGCCGTCCGGATTCATGACGATTGCGACGCGCTACACCGGTGCGCGACGCCTGACCCAGCTCGGGGTCAGCACGTACGGCGGCAGCGTGCAATATCCGGAGGACCGGGTATTGAACCTCGCGCAGGCGGCCGACAAGTTCACGACGCTGTCGACGACTCCGGCCCTGCTCGTCGGTCGCATCAACCGCAACACCGGCCAGTGCAGCGAAACGATCGGGCGCAATGCCGACAGCCCGCGCGCAACCGCCTCTATCTTCAAGACCTGGGTGCTCGGCGGCGTCGGGCAGGCCATCGTCGCCGGTGCTGTCGCCGCCAGCGATCCGGTGCCGCTGGTCGCCTCGGAACTCGCGCAAGGCGGCGCCATCAACGTCGAGCCGCTCGGCACGCCGTTCCCGGTCCGCGATCTCGCCACGCTGATGATGGGGATCAGCGACAACACGGCGACCGACCTCCTGCACGAACTGGTCGGCCGCGAGCTGATCGGCCAGGTCGTGGACGCGTTCGGCGTCGCGCAACCGGACCTGCTGAAGCCGATGCTCGGCATCAGCGAACAGTTCCATCTGTTCCGCTCGTTTCCGCTCGCCGAGTCATTGACGTATGTCAACGGCACGCAGGCATTCAAGAACCAGTTCCTGCAGGAACGCATCGTGCCGCTCGGCCCGAACAACGGTGGCGCGTTCAACAACACCACGCTCTATACCGACGGTTCCTGGCGCGCGAGTCCGTTCGACATCTGCCGCGCGTTCGGCCAGTTGCGTCGCCTGCCGCAGGGCTCGGAAGCGATGTTGCTGGTCGACGCCGCGTTCGGTGCGGCGGCCGCACAGCCCGATGTGCGGTCGCGCTGGGATCGTGTCTGGTACAAGGGCGGCAGTCTCGCCTCCGGTGCGAACGGGCTGCACGTGCTGACCCATGCCTGGATGCTCGAGAACGCGGGCGAGGATCCGCATGTCGTGATCGCGATGTCGAACAGCATCGGCGGCGGCATCGATCAGTTCTTCGTGCAGTCGATCACCGGGCGCCTGCTCGAACTCGTGGCCTTGATGCCCTGAATGCAGACTGCCGCGTGCCGGGCGCCGGCCGGCACGCGTGGCGCACGATCAGGGATCGAATCCGTCCGCGAACAGCAGGTCGCCGAGCGCGATGCAGCGCGAGAACTCCGAGGTCGGCGCGATGCCGACGCTGCGCGTCGAGGTGGCGCTCGCGAAGCCACTGGTCGGCGCATCGGCGAACGTGGCCTGGAAGGTCGCATTGCCGCTCGTATCGGTCGCGGCAATCGCGAAGCCGAGGTAGGTCGATGCGCTGCCGTGGCCGTTCGCTTCGCAGGACGCGCGCGAATAGAAGTCGATGTAGTAGTTGGTCGACGCTTCGCTGTGCAGCGTGCCGCTGATGCGCGTGCCGCCGGCGACGAGGCTGACCGACGTGAGTTCCGGAAAATTCAGCAGGTCGTTCGGTCCGCTGTCCGCGTCGAGGGGATCATTCAGCGTGATTCCCGTCGCACCGCCCGGGGCGAGGTCGATCGGCAGTCCGCCATTGCCGTAGATCGCGTTGCCGAACACGCTGACCCCCTGGCCCGTGCTGGCCGAACTGCCGGTGACGAGGACGCCGGGCCCGTCGTTGCCGACGATCGCGTTGCTGATTTCGCCGGGTGTCGCGGATCCGATGCGCATGTCGCTGCCGCCATCGATCCGGATGCCGGGTCCGGCATTCGGGATCGTCGCCAGCGGGAATGCGGCGAGACCGACAAAGTTGCCCTCGATGATGTGACCCTCGCCCGACACCACTTCGATGCCGCAACGCGTATTCCCGGAAATCACGTTGCGCGGCGTCGACACGCCGGCATTCTGGCCGCCGATGCGCGCATTCAGGGTCGGGGGCCCACCGCTCCCGGTGCCGATGCGGACACCGCACGAGTTGCCGAGGGCCGCGCCGCCGGTCCGGTCGGTCCCGATCAGGTTGCCCTCGACGATGACATTGCTGGCGCCGACATAGACGCCGTACAGGCTGTGCCCCGAGAGGACGTTGCGTTCGGCACGGGTCGGCCCGCCGACCCGGCAGCGGTCGCCGCTGACGCCGATCCCGTAGCGTGTGCCAGGTGCGCTCGGATAGACGATGCTGCCGGTCGGATCGGTGCCGATGAAGTTGCCGGTGATCAGGCAATCGTCGGTCAATGCAACGATCTGTCCACCGCCGAAGCGATTGATCGCGAGGCCGCGGATCGTGCTGCCGGCGCTGCCGCCGAGCAGGTACAGCGACTGCACGTTCGAGTTGCCCGAGCCGACCAGGACGATGCGGATCTGTGCATTGCTGCCGACGCCGGCCGTGTTGAGTGCAGCGCCGGGCTGCGTGTAGCCGTCGATCAGCACCGGCGAGGTGATCCCGGGCAGGTCGGTCGACGGCGCGATCACGTGCGGGCCCGCGCCCGGGATGTTGAACGCGATCGTGTCGAGACCGGCCGCCGCGTTCGCAGCGAGGATCGCCTGGCGGAACGAGCCCGGGCCGGTGTCGGCGGTCGTGGTGACCGTGAAGGTCGCAGCCGACGCGCCGGCCTGGATCAGGCAGGCGACCGGCAGCAGCAACAGGGAAAGGGCAGGGAATCGCAAGGTCGTGGTCTCCAGGGGGCGGGCAGATCACCCGATGTCGTGCAAGGCGCAATCCGGTGCCGGATCAGGACATGACGGCATCCGGCAGGGCGCGGGGCGGCGCTGCGCGATCGGACTTCGACCCCGCGCCGGCGCGCGCGCGGAGCGATGTCGCGTTCATGCAGGAGTGGGCACCATCGGGCGCCCGATCGACCCGGACCCCCGCCGATGCATGACGATGCCAAGCCCCTCGATTGCCTGATCATCGGCGGCGGACCGGCGGGACTGACTGCGGCGACCTATCTTGCCCGATTCCGCCGCCGCATCGCGCTCGTCGATTGCGCGGAAAGCCGGGCGCGCCATATCCCGGTCAGCCACAACTGCCCCGGTTTCCCGTTCGGCGTTTCGGGCACCGATCTTCTCGCGCGCATGCGCGAACAGGCCGCCCGGTTCGGGATCGAATCCGTGCACGCGCGCATCGACGCACTCGAACGGCGTGATGGCAGGTTCGTCGCCACGGCGGGTCGACGCGTGTGGCACGCGACCACGGTGCTGCTCGCGACCGGGATCAAGGACCGCCTGCCTGAGGTCGCGGATCTCGAGCAGGGCATCGCCGACGGCGTCATGCGCATCTGCGCGATCTGCGACGGGTATGAAGCCAGCGGAGACCGGATCGCGGTGTTCGGCCCGCCGGCGAGCGTGGTCGGGCATGCCGTCTTCCTGCGCACGTTCTCGCCCGACGTGTGTGTCGTGTTGTCCGAGCCCGGCGAGGTGCCGGCGTCCGAGCGCGCGCGGGCCGAGCGCCTCGGCGTCGAGATCCTGGACGCTCCACACGCGATCCGGCTCGACCGCGATGCCGCGCAGGTCGTCCGTTCGTGCACCGTTTCCTGGGCCGGCTCGGAGCGCGTGTACGACACGCTTTATCCGGTCCTGGGCGCCGATGTCAAAGGTCATCTTGCGTCGGCGATCGGCGCCGCGCGCGACGAAGACGGCGAACTCGTCGTCGATGCGCGCATGCGCACATCGATCGAAGGCTGCTATGCGGCCGGCGATGCCGTCAGTTCGGTGAACCAGATTGCGGTCGCGGTCGGCCAGGCATCGATCGCGGCGATATCGATCCACAATGCGCTGCCCGGCAATGCCTGCCAGGAGCGGGTCCGGCCGACATCCCGCGTCGAGGTCGATGCCGCTGGCGCGGTCGACGCTGCGTCGTAGCCGCGACCGTGCCGCACGATGCATTGCGCGTCGCGGGATCGCTTTCGCGCGCCGGCGCGAACATGCCGAGACCGGCTGCGCGCTTCGATGCGCGTCGCCGCGTCAGCGCTGCGTTGGTGGCGCCCCGGGCTGGCTGCGGTGCACGTGTCTGGCGGCACGATGCGGCACGAGACCTTACAATCGCGCCTCCCGAACCTCGCTGGAACCGTGGCATGGCGCTTGATTCGATCGTCTACAAGGCCGAATTGCAGATCAGCGACATGGATCGCCACTACTACGCCACGCATGCGATGACACTGGCGCGCCATCCGTCGGAGACCGAGGAGCGCCTGATGGTGCGCGTGCTCGCCTTCGCATTGAATGCCTGCGAGCGACTCGAATTCGGCAAGGGCCTTGCCGCGGACGACGAGCCGGCGCTGTGGCGGCGGGAAATGAACGGCGAGATCAGCCACTGGATCGAACTGGGCCTGCCCGACGAGCAACGCATCCGGCGCGCGTGCGGACGGGCGCGCGAGGTCACGGTCTACACCTATGGCGGGCGGGTTGCCGACCTCTGGTGGCAGCGCGTGCAGGCGGGCCTGTTGCGCTCGAAGAACCTCACGGTCATCGACATCGCGGCGGAGACGAGCGGCGCGCTCGCCGCGTGGTGCGCGCGCGGCATGCGCCTGCAATGTCTCGTGCAGGATGGACAGATGCAGATCCTCGACGACAGTTCGGCGCTGACGATCGAAACCCGCGTGCGCCACGCCGCCGCGACCCAGCGCCTGCGCGAGGCGAGCTGAGCCTGCAGGTCGAACGGCACCCGCGCCGCTTGCGCGCGACCGGCCCGTCGTGAGACACAGGCGCACTCCGTCTCGCTCAGACCCGGACATGCCATGACTGAATCACCGCTGCTGGAGGGCGTCACCGACGCGATCGGATTCGTCGTCGGTGCGCTGGCCGGATTCGGCGTCGGCCATCTGCTCGGCTTCGACGTGTTCGCGCCTGGCTACGACACGTCCAGCATCGTCGGCATCGTGCTGGTCGGCGTCGGCGGCGGGGCCGGCTTGCAGGCGGCGCGCGCCTGGCGCCGTCGTCGCGGCTGACCCGACTGCCACCCGCTTGGCGAGCGGACGGGATCGTCTGTCCGCGGCAATCGCTCAGGCCGGCACGGCGACAGGCTCGGCCGCGCAGGCGCCGTGCCCGCACGTGCAGGTGTCGTGATCTGACTGCGCATGTGCGCGGCACTCGTCGCTGCAGAACTGCTCGGTCGTGGTCACTTCGCACAGGCACGGCGCATGCGCGCATTTCTGGAGGTGGTCGATCTGCATGGCACGTGCTCCTTCGGCGGGAACCGTGTTTTTGCACCGGCATGCCTGAACCGATGCCTGCTTGCGGCGGCGCTCAGGCCACGCGGCGCGCGCCGGCCGTCGCGAGGATCGCGGCTGCGGCCGCCTCGCCGCTTTCGAGGCCACCTTCCATGAAACCCTGGTTGTCGAGCGCGCAATGCTCACCGGCGAAATGCAGGTTGCCTACCGGCTCGCCGATCGCGCCGCGCAGGCCGGTCCACTGGCCCGGCAGGAAACAGGCATAACTGCCGAGCGACCAGGCGTGGGTCGGCCAGTCGAAGCGCGCCTCGCGCGCGCCTTCGCGCGCGGCCGAAAGGCCCGGGAAGATCGCATCGAGCTGGCCCGCGGCGAGGTCGGCCTGCTGCTTCGGCGTGCCCTCGGCGATCTCGAGGCCATGCCGGCCGCCGACGAAATTGGTCAGGATGCCGGCCTTGCCGGCCTGCATCCGGCTCGTTTCCCAGGTCGTCTGCACGGCGAGGTCGCTGAAGGTTGCGCCGCCGCTGCGATGGCGCGTGCGCCAGATGCGTTCGTTGAACCCGATCATCAGTTTCGCGTTCGTGCCGTAGCCGAGCTCGACGATCGCACGGCGCTTGACGGCCGGCATGTCGACCTCGAGGGGGACCTTGCGCAAGGTCGTCAGCGGCAGGGCGAGGACGACGCGCCGCGCCCGCACCTCGCTCGCGCCGGCACCGCGCTGGAACGCGAGCGTGTAGCTGCCGTCGCGGTTCTGGCGAAGCGCCTCGAGCACGCTGCCGGTCTCGATCGCGTCCTCGAGCATGGCGCCGAGGCCGTGCACGACGCGGTCGTTGCCGCCGCGCACGTGGAAACGTTCGTCGCTCTCGCCGAAGATGCGGAAGGCCTCGAGGCCCGGATCGATGAAGGTCAGGAAGTTGAGCGCGGACTGCTGCTCGCATTCGAGGCCCATCTCGGTCGTGTAGGCCACTTCGATCAGCGTGCGCAACCAGCCCGAGGCGCCGTTGCGATCGAGCCAGGCACTCATGCTCTCGCGGTCGAGCGCCTCGACGCCGCCCGGCGCCGCATGGGTGATGTCCTCGTCGGGCAGGCTCGCCGCGTCGCGCGCGATCGCCTCGGCGATCGGCGCGAACGCCTCGAGGATTTCCGCTTCGCGGTAGCGGCGCCCGCCGCAGAACCAGACATCGCCGAATGCGTGGGTCGGGTCCTCGGCGAGGTCGTCGAGGACGAGGCCCAGTTCGGCGGCCAGCGCGCGCATGCGCACATGGCCGCTGTCGATCAGTTCGCCGCCGAGTTCACAGACCTGGTCGTCGGCGAAATGCCCGCGCAGGCTCAGCATGCGGCCGCCGATGCGGCCCTGTGCTTCGAAGACGCGCACGCCGACGCCGGCCTGGCGCAGCCGATGCGCGCAGGAAAGTCCGGCGATGCCGGCCCCGACGATGACGACGTCGTCGTCGCTGCCCGCGCGGCGCGGTGGCGGCATGCCGGCGCAGGCGGCCAGCATGAGGGTCGCCGAGGCACCGACGGACTGGCGCATGAAGCGCCGGCGCGCGTGGTCGATGCGCAGTTCGCGTTCGCGCGCGATCGCTTCGTCGAGTCGTTCGCCGGTGGTGCGCGCGTGCGCCGCGATGGCCGCGGCGCGGCGCAGAAGATCGACCAGAGCGGTACGTGCCATGTTTCCTTCTCCCCGAAGTTCGCCGCGTCAGCTTGCGTGCGCGTGCAGGCGGCCGCAGCGTAGCGCGATTCGGTCCATCTTTCGCCGGGTGGCCCCGAACAACGATGCGGCGCGCCGTGCCGCGATGGCAGTGGCACACTGGGCGCCGCGCCATCGGTCGCGGGAGGAACGATGTCCGGAAACATGCACGTGGTCTGCCCGCGCTGCGCAGCCGTCAATCGGCTGCCGGCGCCACGCCTTGACGAGAGCCCGCGCTGTGGCCGCTGCAAGTCGGCCTTGTTCGATGGCTATCCGGCCGCGCTCGATGCGCCGGCATTCGAACGCCATGCCGCCGGCGACCTGCCGCTCGTGGTCGATTTCTGGGCGCCGTGGTGCGGTCCCTGCCTGTCGATGGCGCCGCAGTTCGAAGCGGCGGCACGCGCGCTCGAGCCGCGTGTGCGCCTGGCAAAGATCGACACCGAGGCTCATCCGGATATCGGCGCGCGGTTCGGCGTGCGCAGCATACCGACCCTGATCCTGTTTCAGCGCGGTCGCGAGCGCGCGCGACAGTCCGGTGCGATCGGCGCGGCCGCGATCGTGCAATGGGTACGCGACCACCTGGACCCCGCTGGCAACTAGTTGTCCCATTGCGGGTCGCGACGGCGCTGGTCGTCGCCTTGGCGCGATCACCGGTGTCCGTGCGCGCCGTGCGCGTCGCTCCGTGGCCGCGGGCCGCCCGTCATCGATAGCGGTTCCCGCGCGGCGGCGTCACAAGCCGATGATGCGGCGGATCGCCGTTTCCGCGGCCTCGAACGAGAAATGTTCGCGCACGTTGGCCAGCCCGTTGCGCGACAGGCGGTTCCAGAGCGCCTCGTCGTCGTACAGCGCGACGACCGCGTCGGCGAATCCGGCGGCATCGGCCGCGACGAGGACGTCCTCGCCGGCACGCACATGCATGCCTTCGACCGCCATCGGCGTCGCCACGACCGGCAGGCCATGGCTCATCGCCATGTTGACCTTGCCCTTGACCCCGGCGCCGTAGCGCAGCGGCGCGAGCGAAATCCGGCAGCCGTCCATGAACGGGGCGAGGTCGTCGACGAAGCCGTGCACGCGCACGCGGTCGCCGGCGAGTGCGCGCACCGCATCGGTCAGGCCGCTGCCGATGATGTGGAAGACGACCTCGGGCAGGGCGGCCAGCACGCGCGGCTGCACCTCGCGCACGTACCAGAGCACCGCGTCGATGTTCGGCGGATGCTGGAAGCTGCCGACGAAGACGAGGTCGCGGCGCGCCGAGAACGGGGCCCGGCAGCCGAAGACCTCGTGCACGTTCGAGAGCACGTCGACCGCGACGCCGGGCGCGTCGACCGCGAGGATCGCCTGCTCGACCGGGCTGACGACGAGGGTCACGTCGCATTCGCGCATGAGCTTGAGTTCCTGGCGCTGCGTGTGCGCGGCCTGGCGGGCAAGGTCGTCGCGGCCTTCGAGTTCCGCGGCACGCCGTTCGCGCAGGTAATGCAGGTCGACCGTGTCGAAGATCAGGCGTGCCTGTGGCGCGTACAGGCGCGCGAGGCCGACGTACTCGGCGGCGACGTAGTGGCGCGACAGCACGATCGCGTCGAACTCGGGCCCGCGCGTGCGGAACAGGCTGACCGGGTCCGGCGACAGCGGATGGTGCAGCACCTCGATGCCGAGTGCCTGCAGCGCAGCCGTGTAGCGTTCGACCCAGGCGCGGTTGCTGGCCATGAACACGACGTGGCAGCCATTGCCGCGCAGCACGCGCATGAGGTTGACCATGCGCAGCGAGCCCGAGTCCTGGTCCGGCGTCGGTGTCGTCGCATCGATGATCAGCACGCGCCGGCGCGCGCGGTGGCTGGCGGCCTTGCCGATCGGCGTGCCCGGTGCGGGCTGCTGCGTGAGTGCATCGCGCCACTTGTCGAGGAACTTGGCCTGGTTGACGAGCTGGAATCGTTTCATGCCGCTGCCGGTGTCGGTGCCGGCCGTGATCCCTTCGAAATGGATCACGCGCGCGCGCGGCTCGTAGATCGCCTTCAGGCCGGCCGCGCGCACGGCGAAGGCGAGGTCGGTGTCCTCGTAATAGGCTGGCGCGTAGCGCGTATCGAAACGGCCGAGCCGCTCGAACAGCGCGCGGCGCAGCAGGATCGCCGCGCCGGAGCAGTAATCGACTTCGCGCCGGAACGCGAAGCGCGGGTCGTCGGGATCGTCGAATCGCCCGTAGTTCCAGCCCGAGCCGTCGCTGAAGACGATGCCGCCGGCCTCCTGCAGGCGGCCATCCGGATAGACGAGCTGGGCGCCGACGAGGCCGGCATCGGCGACCTCGTCGAAACAGCGCACGAGGGCGGCGAGCCAGCCTGGCGTGACGACCGTGTCGTTGTTGAGGAACAGGACGAACTCGCCGCGCGCGAGCGACGCGCCGGCATTGCAGGAACCGACGAAACCGAGGTTCTCTGCATTGCGCACGCTGCGGATGCCGTCGATCGCGGCGAGGCGCTCGGCAGTCGCGTCGCTCGAGCAGTCGTCGACGACGATCGTCTCGAACGCGATCGCGTCGGCGTGTTCGGCGAGCGAGCACAGGCAGGCGGCCGTGTAGGCGAACTTGTTGTGCACGGGGATGATGATCGACACGCGTGGCTCGGCGCTGGCCGGGACCGCGAACGGGGCGAATGCCTCGCTCGGCGCGGCGAACGTGCGCCGCGCCGCGTGCACGCGGGAGCCGCGGAGCTCGCGGCCGATGCGCGCGAGCGTGCCGGCGACGCCGTTGCGGGCGAGGCTGCCGCGCAGGCGGTGCAGGATCCCCGCCAGGTGCGCCTTGCGGTAGACGAGGCGCGCGCGAATCGCGCGCAGGCGCGCGACTGCCGAGCGCAGCGGCGCGGTCAGGCGCCACGATCGGCTCATGCGCATGCTCTCGTAGGCCGGCCGCAGTTCGCCGAGTTCGCTGTCGAGCGCGCGTGCCCAGCGCGTGCGTTCGGCGAGGTCCTCGTGCAGCGCGGCGAGGCGCGTGCGGGCGAGCGCGAGTTCGCGGTCGAGCGCATGCCCCCAGTCGCCGCGCCGCGCGTTCTCGCGTTCGAGCGCGACCAGGGCCTGCTCGCGTTCGTGCGCGCGGCGCTGCGCCTCGTCGAGCGCGCTCGCGGTCGCGGCAAGCTGCTGGCTCGCGAGATCGACCGCGAGCAGGGCGGGGCGGCGCATGCCGGGCGCCGGCAAGTCGAGGACCTGGGCATAGGCCGCAGCCATCGTCGCGAGATCGGGATCGTGCCTCGCGTGCAGCGCGGCACGCACCGCCGCGAGCGCGGCGCGGTCGCCGGCGAGGGCGGCGATGCGCGCGGCGATCGCCGTCGCGTCGGGCGACACGAGGAAGCCGTCGACGCCGTCCTCGATGCGCTCGGCGAGCGCGCCGAGCCGCGTCGCGATGACCGGCAGGCCGAGGCTGCGCAGTTCGGACAAGGTGTAGCCGAAGGTTTCCGATACGGTCGGCAGTAGCAGGGCGGCGTCGGCTGCGATCGCGGCCAGCCGCTGCGGCAGGTCGGCGCGTGCGTAGTCGAGCACGATGTGCACGCCGCGCTGGCCGAAGAACGCATGCGCGTCGCTGCCGGCGCCGAGCAGGAACACGTCGGCAAACCCGGTCAGCTGCGGCAGCAGGCGGGCGAGCAGGTCGGCGCCCTTGCCGTGTCGCACGCGGCCGGGCACGACGAGGCGCAGGCGTTCGCGCGCGGGCGGATCACCCGGACGCGGCGCACTCGCTGGCCAGGCCGCGAGCCCGTGTCCGATCACGTGCGCCGGCAGCGCGGCGAGTTCGGGGGCAAGCGCAAGATCGGCCTCGAGCGCACTGCGGCTTGGGGCGACGAGGGTCGCCCGCGCGGCGAGCAGGGCCTCGACGGTCGCCTCGCGCAGCCGCTTCCATCGCAGCGGATCGCGCTCGGCGAACTCGCGATCCTCGCCGAGCGCGGCGAGGTCGCCGTGGCGCTGCGCATCATCGAACGCGAGCGAACGGTCGCCGAAGTCGCGATGCAGGACCGGCCACAGTGGATAGTGGTCATGCACGATGCGCACGGTCGGCAAGCCGCTGCGCAGCGCGTCGAGGCTGTGGCCGATCAGCGAGGAGATGATCACGAGGTCGATCGCCTGCGTGCGCAGCAGGTCGCCGAACAGTGCGCGATAGCCGGCGTCGTCGATCGCGGTCTCGGCGATCGGCACGGGCAGCGCGACGCGCCGCAGCGGTGGCCCGTCCATCGCGCCATCGTGCAGCTCGAGCCATTCGCCGTGACGCTTGCGCCGATGGCTGCCGCGTGCGATCAGGACGCGGTGGTGGGCGCGATCGAAGGCCGCGCAGAAATCACGCACCCAGCGCTCGGCCCCGCCGCCCCAGCCATGCAGGACATGCAGGATGACCGGTTTGCCGTCGAGCCCGGCGTAGCCCGGCGTCGATCCGCCGGCGAGCAGGGCGGCGACGCCGCTGCGCAGGTCGGCGAGCGGCGACGGCGGCAATGGATCGCGCGGATCGGCCGACACCGGCCCTCCGTCGAGCACGCGTCCGCGTGCGCCGACATACAGCTGGTCGAGGACGACCGTGCGCAGGCCGCGCCGGGCCGGATCGTGCAGGCGCTCGCCATGCCAGGCGCTTGCCAGCGGCGAAATGTCGGCGACGTCGATCAGGCGACCCTGTGCGCAGGCATGGCAGATCGCATCGATGCGCGCGGCCGATGCGTCGCTGCGCCGCCCGGCCGGCAGTGGTGACAGAGCGGGATCGAGATTGTCGAGCGCGCCCGCGGCGAGCACGTCGGGCGCGTCGAGCGCGCGCAACAGGCGCTGGATGGCATGCGCCGGCAATTCCGCATCGCTGCGCAGGAACACGACATGGCGCCCGTCGAGGTGCGCGGCGAGCGCCGGCAGCAGGGCGCGCGGCGTGTCGCCGGCAAGCCCGGCAAGGCGCACGGCATCGCGATGCGCGGCCGCGGCCGCGCTCGCGCCGACGAGGATCAGTCCGGCGTCGTGAGGCAACTGGGCGAGCGCCGCCGCCAACCATTCGTCGCTGCAGGCGAGGGGACCATGCACGCACAGGCAGACGCGACCGTCGAACGACTTGGGCACGATGATCCCGCTCTGAAGTGGACGCGGATTATCGGGGATGGGCGCCGTTGCGGCTACAGGCCCGCGCGCGCTTGCGTGCCATCGACGCGGCGTGCGTGGCGGCCGCGGCGCGTGCCCATCGGCTACACTCGCCCGTAACCGTCCCGGATCCTGCGCTTGTCCCTGCTTCGACGCGTGTTCGCCTTCCTCGCCCTGGCCTGGCGCATCGTGCGCGTGCCGGTCCTGCTCGCCGTCGGCGTCCTGACCGGCTTCCTCGTGCCGTACGTGGTCCATCTCGACCAGCAGGTGCGCACGCGCCTCGACGACCTCAGTTGGCAATTGCCGAGTCGCGTGCTCGCGCGCCCGCTCGCGCTCGAGCGCGGCATGCCGCTGACGGCCGACGCGCTGCAGCTCGAACTCGAGGCCGCGCGCTATCGCGCCGAGCCCGATGCGCGCGCGGCCGGATCGTGGTCGCGCGAGGGTGCGCGCTTCGTCATCGCCCGCCGCGCGTTCGTCGGCCTCGACGGCAAGCATGCGGCCGCGCGCATCGCGGTCAGCGTGTCGGGCGGTCGCGTGGCCATGCTGAGCGATGCCGATTCGGGTGCCGCGCTCGGCCGGGCCGTGCTCGATCCGGCGCGCATCGCGACCTTGTACGGCGCGCAGCAGGAAGAGCGCCGCGTGGTCCAGCTCGAACAGTTGCCGGCCCTGCTCGTCGCCGGCCTGCAGGCGGTCGAGGACCGCGAGTTCAAGCACCATCACGGCATCGACGCGCTGGCGATCCTGCGCGCGGGCTGGGCCAACCTGAGCGCCGGCCGCGTCGTCCAGGGCGGTTCGACCCTGACCCAGCAGCTGGTCAAGAACCTGTTCCTCGATCGTGGCCAGAGTTTCCTGCGCAAGGGCAACGAAGCGCTGATCGCGCTGCTGATCGAATACCGCTACGACAAGCGGCGCATCCTCGAGGCCTACGTCAACGAGATCTTCCTCGGCCAGCAAGGTGGCCAGGCCGTGCATGGCTTTGCCGCGGCGAGCGAGTTCTGGTTCGGCCGCGAGGTCGGCACGCTCGGCACGGCCGAGATCGCCCTGCTCGTCGGCCTCGTCCAGGGGCCGAGCCTGCACGATCCGCGGCGGGCGCCGCAGCGCGCGCTCGCGCGGCGCAACCGCGTGCTGCAGCAGTTCCACGAAACCGGACTCATCGATGCGAAGGCACTCGCCGCCGCGCGCGCGCAACCGCTCGGGGTGACCGCGGCCGGTGCACTGCCACGCAACCGCTTCCCGGCCTTCCTCGACCTCGTCCGCCTGCAACTGCGCCGCGATTTCCCCGATACCGAACTGAACACGGCGGGCCTCACGATCCATACGACGCTCGCGCCGTCCGCGCAGCTGATCGCAGAGGATGCATTGCGCAAGGCACTCGCCGCGCTCGGCAAGCGCGACGCGGGCGTCGAATCGGCGCTCGTCGTCACCGGCGTCGACGACGGCGAGGTGCAGGCGCTGATCGGCGGGCGCAACGCCGACGCGCCGGGCTTCAACCGCGCGCTCGAAGCGCGACGTCCGATCGGTTCGCTGGTCAAGCCGTTCGTGTTCCTCGTCGCGCTCGCCCAGCCACAACGCTATTCGCTGGCCAGCCTGATCGACGACGCGCCGGTCAACCTCGCCCAGCGCGACGGCTCGCGCTGGACCCCGAGCAATGACGACGGCGAACTGCATGGCACGGTCAACCTCGTCGACACGCTCGCGCACAGCTGGAATCTCGCCACGGTCCAGCTCGGCCTGCGCCTTGGCGTCGAGCAAGTGCGCGGCCTGCTGCTCTCGTTCGGCCTCGGTCGCGAGATCAATCCGAATCCGTCGCTGCTGCTCGGCGCGGTCGAGCTCAGCCCGTTCGATGTCGCCCAGCTCTACCAGTACTTCGCGGCCGACGGCCATGCATTGCCGCTGCGTGCAGTGCGCGGGGTCGTCGATGCGCAGGGGCGCACGCTGTCGCGTTACGCGGTCAAGCCCGGCACCGGCGATTACGTCGCCGCCTCGCGCCTGGTCACCCACGCGATGCAGCAGGCGGTCGACCACGGCACCGCGCGCGCGATCGGAGCCGCCGGCCTCGGCGACCTGCGCGCAGCCGGCAAGACCGGCACGAGCGACACCCAGCGCGATTCGTGGTTCGCCGGCTTCAGCGGCAGCCAGCTCGGCGTCGTCTGGCTCGGTCGCGATGACAACAAGCCGACCACGTTGTACGGTTCGACCGGTGCGCTCAAGGTCTGGATCGAACTGTTCAAGCGCCTGCCCGGACGCACGCTCGTTGTCTCCGACGAAGGCCTCGAGTACGCCTGGATCGACGCCGCGAGCGGCAAGCGCAGCGATCCGGCCTGCAGCGGTGCACGCGAACTGCCGTTCATCGCGGGCTATGCGCCGCGGGAACGCGAGGGCTGCGCGCTCGATCGCGTGCGCGCGTGGTTTGGCCGCGATGAACCCTGAGCACGATCCCTCTCCATGCCATCGAACCGAAAATGAAGAATCCAGTGAATGCCGCGCCGGTGCGCGTGACCCTCGCCCTCTGCTCGCTGCTCGGCGTCGTCGCCTGTACGCCGGGTCCGGGCGCGCCGCCGTCGGTGACGCGCCCCGATCCTGACCGGATGGCCGCCGTGCGCGCGATCCGCGCGATCGAGGCCGGGACCGATTCGGCCCTGCAGGTCACGCCGTTGCGCGATCCGGCAGTGCTCGGTTTCATCGCGCAAGCCAACGCGGCCGAGCAGGACAATCGCTACGACGATGCGTTCGCGGCGATCGCGCGCGCGCGCGAGCTCGCTCCCGACGCGCCCGACCTGATCCAGCACGAAGCCGAGATCGAGTTCCTGCGCGGCAATACCGAACAGGCCGAGAAGCTCGCCTACGAAAGCTTCCGGAAAGGTCCCCAGGTCGGCGTGCTCTGCGCGCGCAACTGGCAGACGGTCGTCGAGGCGCGCAAGCTGTTCAACGATCCGGCTTACCGCGCGACCGCCGAAGCCAAGCGCGACGGCTGCACGGTCAAGCGGCCGGTGCGCCTGTAGGCCACATGGACGACTCGGCCGAGGCTTTGCTCGGCGCCGAGGGTCCGTTCGCGCGCGAGGTTCCGGGCTTCGTGCCGCGCGCCGTGCAGCAGGCGATGGCCGCCGCCGTCGCGAGCGCGATTGACGAGCGCTGCACGCTGCTCGCCGAGGCCGGCACCGGCACCGGCAAGACCTTCGCCTACCTCGTGCCGGCCCTGCTCTCGGGCAAGCGCGTGATCGTCTCGACCGGGACCAAGGCACTCCAGGACCAGTTGTTCCATCGCGACCTGCCGCGCGTGCGCGGCGTGCTCGGCGTGCGCCTGTCGGCGGCCCTGCTCAAGGGCCGCGCGAATTACCTGTGCCTGCACCGGCTCGAGCAATCCCGCCACGACGGACGCTTCGATTCACGCGAACAGGCGGCCCAACTGCAGATGATCCATGCGTGGTCGCGCGAGACCGCGAGCGGGGACCGCGCCGAACTGGCCGAGCTGGCCGAGGACTCGCCGCTCTGGCCGCGGGTGACCTCGACCGCCGACAACTGCCTCGGCAGCGAGTGTCCGCGCTTCGCCGAGTGCCACGTCGTCAAGGCGCGCCGCGCCGCCCAGGAGGCCGACCTCGTCGTCGTCAACCATCACCTGCTGTTCGCCGACCTCGCGATCAAGCAGGAAGGCTTCGGCGAAATCCTGCCCGGCGCACAGGCCTTCATCCTCGACGAGGCGCACCAGATCCCCGAACTCGCCGGGCAGTTCTTCTCGACCTCGCTGAGTTCGCGCCAGATCACCGAGCTGGCCCACGATGCGCTGGCCGAATGCGGTCTGGTCAGCGGCGCGCTGGCCGCGCTGCAGGCGCGGATCGAGGCGCTCGTGCCGGCCTTGCGCCGCGTGCGCCTCGCGGTCGAGCGCTTCCCGCCGAAGGGCGCCTTCGTCGTCATCGCCGCCGACCGCGATGTCGAGCGCGAACTCGACGCACTCGGCGTCGCCATCGGCGAACTCGCCGATGGCTTGTCCGCGCATGCCGAACGCAGCCGCGGCCTCGCCGCCGTGCACGAGCGGGCCAGCCAGTTCGCCGCACGGCTCGCCGACCTCGTCGACGGCGACGCGCGCGATGCAGTGCACTGGTACGAGCTCGCGGCAAACGGCTTCGCCCTGCACGCGACCCCGCTCGATCTCTCGCAGCCACTGCGCAGCCTGCGCGATGAGAGCCGCGCGGCATGGATCTTCACCTCGGCGACGCTGTCGGTCGAACGCAGCTTCGACCATTTCGCGCGCCAGCTCGGCATCGAGGATCCGCGCACGCTGGCCCTCGACAGTCCGTTCGACTATGCCCGCCAGGCGCTTGCCTATCTCCCGCCCGGCTTGCCCGACCCGAACGCGCCCGACTACACCGCGCAGGTCATCGAGGCCGTACTGCCCGTCCTCGCCGCTTCGCGCGGACGGGCCTTCCTGTTGTTCACCTCGCATCGGGCGCTGCGCCGCGCGGCCGAACTGCTGGCCGGGCGCATCGACTATCCGTTGTTCGTGCAGGGCAGCGCGCCGCGCCACCAGCTGCTGAGCGGATTCCGCGAATCGGGCAATGGCGTGCTGCTCGGCGCGGCGAGTTTCTGGGAAGGCGTCGACGTCGCCGGCGATGCACTCGGCGTCGTCGTCATCGACAAGCTGCCGTTCGCCGCGCCCGACGATCCGGTCCTCGTCGCGCGCCTCGACGCGTTGCGCGACGCCGGCCTCAATCCGTTCACGGCCTGGCAGGTGCCGAATGCGGTGATCGCACTGCGCCAGGGCGCCGGTCGCCTGATCCGCGACATCCACGATCGCGGCGTGCTCGTGCTCTGCGACCCGCGCCTGACCACGCGCGGATACGGACGGCTGTTCCTCGCCAGCCTGCCCGCGATGCCGCGCACGCGCGACCTCGCCGACGTCCGCGCATTCCTCGCCTGAACGCGCCGCGCGCTTGCGGAGCGGCCCTGTCCGTGGCCTGTCCGGCGCGGCCGGCGGACACTGTCCGACGCCCGCCACGGCCAGGAAAATGATTGCATTTCAATGGCCTGCGCGGTGGCACGGTCATTGCTGAGGTCTCTGCATGCCGCGCACGAAGCGCGCACCGGAGACGCTCGATGATTCGCGACACCTCGGCACAGGATCGGCAACTGAAGGTCGACCCGCAGCGCGGCAGGCGCTGGCTGAAGATCGGCATCGCTGCCGCCGCCGTCGCCGTCGTCCTCGCCTTCCTCGTGCCGGTCGCGGCACGCCTGTTCTCGGCCGATTCGTCGGCCAGCACGAGCCGCCTGCGCATCGCCGAGGTCAAGCGCGGCACGCTGACGCGCGACGTCTCGGTCCAGGGGCGCGTCGTCGCCGCGGTCAGCCCGACGCTGTACTCGCCGAATCCGGGCACGGTCACCTTGCGCGTCAACGCCGGCGACAAGGTCGCCAGGGACGACGTCCTCGCCGAGGTCGTCAGCCCCGAGCTGAGCAACCGGCTGCAGCAGGAGCAGGCCACGCGCGAGAGCCTCGAGATCGACGTCCAGCGGGCGAGCCTCGATCACCGCAAGCAGCAACTCGCCGCGAAGAAGCTGCTCGACCAGGCCTTGATCGACCGCCAGACCGCGAAGCGCGAAGTCGAACGCACCGAAAAGGCGCACAAGGCCGGCGCGATGTCGGAGATGGACCTGCTGCGCACCCAGGACGCGCTGGCCAAGGCCGAGATCACGGTCGCGAATGCCGAAGCCGACATGCAGCTCGACATCGAAAGCCTCGCGTTCGAGCTGCGCAGCAAGCGCCTCGCCCTCGATCGCCAGCGCCTGCTCGCCGAGGATCTCGCCCGCCAGGTCGAGGAACTGAAGGTGCGCTCGCCGGTCGACGGCCAGGTCGGCCAGCTGCTCGTGCAACAGCGTGCGAACGTCGCCGCGAACGCGCCGATCCTGACCGTCATCGACCTGTCCGCGCTCGAGATCGAAGTACAGGTGCCCGAAGTGTTCGCCCACGATCTGGCGATCGGCATGCCGGCCGAGATCCGTGACAACAGCGGCACGTTCACCGGCGCGATCAGCGCGGTCTCGCCCGAAGTCATCGAAGGCCAGGTCACCGGCCGCATCCGTTTCGGCGAGAACAAGCCGGCCGGCCTGCGCCAGAACCAGCGCCTGACCACGCGCATCCTGATGGACGAGCACCCGGACGTGCTGATCGTCGAGCGCGGCCCGTTCGTCGACTCGGGCGCAGGCCGCGTCGCCTACGTCGTGCGTGGTGACGTCGCCGAGCGCACCGCGATCGAGGTCGGCGCGACCAGCCTCAATGCGGTCGAGATCATCTCGGGCGTCAAGGAAGGCGACCGCATCGTGATCTCGGGCACCGACCAGTTCAACGGTGCCCAGCGCGTGGCATTGAACTAGGGAACCCGACACACCCGCCCGTTCACGTCCCGCGCATTTCCGATTTCCGATTCCCGATCCCCGATTACAAGACAGAGGCAAATCCGATGTTGAAGATGACCCACCTGCAGAAGGTCTATCGCACCCACCTGATCGAGACGCACGCCTTGCGCGACTTCTCGATCCATGTGCGCGAAGGGGAGTTCGTCGCGGTGACCGGGCCGTCCGGCTCGGGCAAGACGACCTTCCTCAACATCGCCGGCCTGCTCGAGGAGTTCACCGGCGGCGAGTACTGGCTCGACGGCGTCGACGTGCGCGGCCTCGACGACAACGCGCGCTCGAAACTGCGCAACGAGAAGATCGGCTTCATCTTCCAGAGCTTCAACCTGATTCCCGACCTCAACCTGTTCGACAACGTCGACGTTCCGCTGCGCTATCGCGGTTTCGCGGCGGCCGACCGCAAGAAGCGCATCGAGGACGCGCTGACGCGCGTGGGCCTCGCCTCGCGCATGAAGCACTATCCGTCCGAGCTATCGGGCGGACAGCAGCAGCGCGTCGCGATCGCGCGCGCACTCGCCGGCTCGCCGCGCCTGCTGATGGCCGACGAACCGACCGGCAACCTCGACTCGCTGATGGCACGCGGCGTCATGGAACTGCTCGAGGAGGTCAACCGCCAGGGCACCACGATCGTCATGGTCACCCACGACCCCGAACTCGCTGCGCGCGCGCAGCGCAACGTGCACGTGATCGACGGCCAGGTCACCGACTTCGATGAGGAGCCGCGGCTGCGCGGTGCGCGCGAATCGGGAACGGGGAATCGCGAATCGGTCAAGGCCGATCCGGTTTCACCCGGGACCTGAATTCCGCGCGGCATCCGCTCGAACGATCCCCATCCCCCAATCCCGATCCCGGATCCCCATGCTCACCTACTACCTGCAACTCGGCCTGCGAAGCCTGCGCAGGAACCCGGTCCTGACCGCCCTGATGGTGCTCGGCATCGCGCTCGGCATCGCCGCGAGCATGACGACGCTGACCGTGTTCCACCTGATGGGCAGCGACCCGATTCCGTGGAAGAGCGACCACCTGCATTACGTGCAGCTCGACAGCTGGAGTGCCGACGACCCGTACTACGACGATGGCCGTCCACCCGACCAGGTCACCTATCGTGACGCAGTCGCCCTGATGGAGGCCGGCAAGGCCGACAAGCAGGCCGCGATGTACAAGATCGTGATGCCGGTGCAACCGGCGAACCCCGAGGTGAAACCCTTCCTTGCACTCGGTCGGGCGACCTACAGCGACTTCTTCGGCCTGTTCGAACCGCGTTTCGCGTTCGGCGGGCCGTGGGACAAGGGCGCCGATGCCGCGCATGCGCGCGTCGTCGTCCTGACCCGCGAGACGAACGAGAAGCTGTTCGGCGGCGCCGACAGCACCGGCAAGACCGTGCGCTTCGATGGCGTCGACTACACGATCGCGGGCGTGCTCGACGAATGGAAGATGCGCTTCAAGTTCTATGACCTGACCAACGGCGCATTCGGCACGGCGGAAGAATTCTTCATGCCGTTCACGACCGCGATCGACACGAAGCAGCGCGCGAGCGGCAACAATAGCTGCTGGAAATCTCCGGGCGAAGGGTGGGATGCCTATCTCGATTCGGACTGCATCTGGATCCAGATGTGGGTGCAGCTCGATTCGCGCGAACGCCTGGCCGAGTACATGGCGTTCCTCGATGCCTACGTCGGCGAACAGAAGAAGCTCGGCCGCTTCCCGCGCCCGCTCAACAACCGCTTGCCCGACGTCAACGAGTGGATGGACGACCAGCAGGTCGTCTCGCGCGACATGCAGGTCCAGGTCGGGCTCGCGTTCGCATTCCTCGTCGTCTGCCTGATCAACACGATCGGACTCCTGCTGGCCAAGTTCACCCGGCGCTCCGGCGAGATCGGCCTGCGGCGTGCGCTCGGGGCGAGTCGTGGCCAGCTGTTCGCGCAGTACATGATCGAGTCGGGCGTGGTCGGCCTCAGTGGCGGCGTGATCGGCCTCGCCCTGACCGGAATCGGCCTGCTCGGCGTGCGCGCGCTGTACACGCAGTACGCGAGCGTCGCGAACCTCGACTGGACGATGGTCCTGATGACGATCGCCGTGTCGATTGCTGCCGCGATCCTTGCCGGTCTGTACCCGACCTGGCGGGCCTGCCGCGTGCAGCCGGCCGCCCAGTTGAAGATGTGAAGGCCGGGATTCGGGATCAGGCACTCGGGAAAAGCGGAATCCTCGCTGTCCACCGAACGCCGCTCCGTCGAATCCCGAATCTGCAATCCCGATATCCCGGAACCCACCATGGAAATCCGCCCGATCCTCTCCGCACTCATGCGCAGCAAGGTCTCGATGGTCCTGATCGGCCTGCAGGTCGCACTGACGCTCGCGATCGTCTGCAACGCGCTGTTCATCATCGGCCAGCGCCTCGATCTCATGAACCGCCCGAGCGGCATGAACGAGGCCGACACGTTCAGCATATCGAGCTTCGGTTTCGGCCAGGATTTCGACGTGCGCACGACGATGCAGAGCGATGTCGCGATCCTGCGCGCGCTGCCCGGAGTCGCCGCGGTGACGACGACGAACGCGCTGCCGCTCAGTGGCGGCGGCTGGAACAGCGGCATCAGCCTAAAGCCGGGCCAGAAGACCTCGACGACGAGTTCGGCGTTCTACTTCACCGATGAACACGGCCTCGCAACGTTCGGCGCCGAGCTCATCGCGGGGCGCAACTTCAAGCCCGAGGAGATCGGCTATATCACGATGAACGACCGCCGCATGCCGGGCGTGACGATCATGACCCGGGCCCTCGCCGAGCGGCTCTATCCGGGTGAGCAGGCGGTCGGAAAATCGTATTACTACTCGGGCGACGATGCCGAGCCGGCGACCGTGATCGGCGTCGTCGATCGCCTGCAGGCGCCGTGGCCCGAGAGCGAGGACGTCGAGCACACGATGCTGTTGCCCGCCCGCGTGCCGTACGGCAACAGCTCGACGTATCTGGTCCGTGCCGAGCCGGGTCGGCGCGACGAACTCGTCAAGCAGGCCGAAGAGGTGCTGGCCAAGGCGAACAACAGCCGCATCCTGCGCGGCATCCGCACGACCGAGGAACGGCGCCACTTGATCTACGCCGAAGACCGCGCGATGGCGGTCGTGCTCGGCACGGTGATCGTCGCCCTGCTCGGCATCACCGCGCTCGGCATCGTCGGCATGGCCAGCTTCTGGGTCGCCCAGCGCACGCGCCAGATCGGCACGCGTCGCGCGCTCGGCGCGACCCGGCGCGACATCCTGCGCCATTTCCAGACCGAGAACTTCATCATCACGACGTTCGGGCTCGTGGCGGGCGCGATCCTCGCGTATGCATTCAGCCTCTGGCTCATGAACAGTTTCCAGTCGCCGAAATTGCCCTGGTATTACGTGCCGGCCGGTTTCGTCTGCCTGTGGCTGCTCGGCCAGCTCGCCGTGCTCGGACCGGCCCTGCGCGCCTCGCGCGTGTCGCCGGCCGTCGCCACGCGCAGCGTCTGAGCCGGTCGACGGAGAGGTCCGATGTTCCTCTACTACCTCCAGCTCGGTTTCGCGAGCCTGCGCCGCAATCCGGTGCTGACCGTGCTGATGGTGGTCGGAATCGGGCTCGGCATCGCCGCGAGCATGACCACATTGACCGTCATGCACCTGATGGGTGCCGATCCGATCCCGTCGAAGAGCGACCGGCTGCATTACGTGCAACTCGATGGCTGGAGTGTCGACCGCGCCTACACCGACGACGGTGATCCACCGGACCAGCTCACCTACCGCGACGCGACCGCGCTGATGGAGGCCGCGAAAGCCGACCGCCAGGTCGTGATGTACAAGATCTCGATGCCGGGACAACCGGCGAATCCCGAGGTCAAGCCGTTCAATGCGCTCGGGCGCGCGACGAGCGCGGACTTCTTCCGCATGTTCGAGGTGCCGTTCGCGTTCGGCGGCGGCTGGGATCGCGGGCAGGATGCGCGCCACGGTCGCGTCGTCGTGCTCGACAAGGCGACCAACGAGCGTGTGTTCGGCGGTGCCGACAGCGTCGGCAGGACGGTTCGCCTGCAGGACGTCGACTACACGGTGACCGGTGTGCTCGGCGAGTGGCAGCCGCGCGTCAAGTTCTACGACCTCACGAACGGCACGCTCGACCGGCCCGAATCGTTCTACATTCCGTTCAGCACCGCGATCGAACTCCAGCTCGGCAGCGCGGGCAACAACAACTGCTGGAAGGATTCGGGTGATGGCTGGCAAGCGTTTCTCGACTCCGAATGCGTCTGGCTGCAGATGTGGGTCGAGTTCGATACGCCGGCCGGCGCGGCCGGGTACCAGGGTTTCATCGACAGCTACGCCGCCGAGCAGAAGAAGCTCGGCCGCTTCCAGCGACCGCTCAACAACCGCCTGCCCGACGTCAACGCGTGGATGGAGAACCAGCGCGTCGTGTCGAGTGACATGGAGGTGCAGACCGGGCTCGCGTTCGCGTTCCTTGCCGTGTGCCTGCTCAACACGGTTGGATTGCTGCTCGCGAAGTTCATGCGCAAGTCGGGCGAGATCGGCCTTCGGCGCGCGCTCGGTGCGAGCCGCGGCCAGGTGTTCGCACAACATCTCGTCGAGGCCGCGGTGGTCGGCATCAGCGGCGGCCTCGTCGGCCTGGTGCTGACCGGTGCCGGACTCGCGATCGTGCGCAGCCTGTACGACGACTTCGCGAGCGTGGCCCGGCTTGACTGGACGATGGTCGCCGTGACGATCGTGCTGGCCATCGTCGCGAGCCTGATCGCGGGCCTGTATCCGACCTGGCGCGCCTGTCGCGTCGTGCCGGCCGTGCAGTTGAAGACGCAGTGAAGAAGGTGCGGGGCAATCCCGCGCTCCGTCGATCGATCCCTCCAGGAACACGCCATGGAACTTCGCCCGATCCTGTCCACCCTGCTGCGCAGCAAGGCCGGCCTGATCCTCATCGGTGCGCAGATCGCGTTGACGCTCGCGATCGTGTGCAACGCGCTGTTCATCATCTCGCAGCGCTTCGAGCTGATGGGACGCCCCTCGGGCCTCAATGAGGCCGACACGTTCGTCATCACGAGCCAGGGCTTCGGACCGGGCTTCAACATCGAGACGACGATCCGCGCCGACCTCGCGCTGTTGCGCAGTCTTCCGGGCGTGGTCGACGCGACGCCGGTCAATTCGGTGCCGCTTAGCCAGGGTGGATGGAGCGAGGGCATCCGCCTCGATCGCGCCCAGGCGACGTCGACGGCCGGCGCGGCGATCTACTTCGCGGACGAACACGGTCTCGCCGCATTCGACCTCGAACTCGTCGCGGGGCGCAACTTCACGCCCGAAGAGGTCGCGATGCGCCCGTTGCGCAGCAGTGACTGGCCGCCCGGCGTGCTGATCACGCAGAAACTCGCCGAACGGCTGTATCACGGCGAGTCCGCCGTCGGTCGCCAGTTCTGGCTCAACATCGAAGCCGCGCCGGTCACCGTGCTCGGGGTCGTCGATCGCATGCAGATGCCATGGCCGCGCGCAGGCAGTCGCTCCGGTGACACCAACCTCGTCGAATACTCGATCCTCGTGCCGCAGTACGCGGCCTCGGGAAACGGCTACTCGTACTTCGTGCGCGCCGAACCCGGCCGACGCGACGAGGTCATGGCCCTCGTCGAGGCCAGGCTCGCGGAAAGCAACCCGAGTCGCATCGTCGAGAACCTGCGCAGCATGCAGGAGATTCGCGCGGCGGCGTATCGCCAGGATCGCGCGATGACGCTGATCCTCGGCGGCGTGATCGCCGCGCTGCTCGGCGTGACCGCGCTCGGCATCGTCGGCATGGCGAGCTTCTGGGTCGGCCAGCGCACGCGCCAGATCGGCACGCGGCGCGCGCTCGGCGCGACGCGATTGGACATCCTGCGATATTTCCTGACCGAGAATCTCATCATCACGACATTCGGCCTCGTGGTCGGAATCGTGCTGACGTACGGCTTCAACCTGTGGCTCATGGCGAATCACCGCTCGCCACAGCTGCCGTGGTACTACGTTCCGATCGGCGTGACCTGCCTGTGGCTGCTCGGCCAGATCGCCGTGCTCGGGCCGGCCACGCGCGCGTCGCGCGTGCCGCCCGCGGTGGCGACGCGCGCAGCCTGAGGCAGGCTTCGCGGATTCCCCGCGACGCGGGCTTCGCGCACAATCGAACCTCACCCGTGCGGATTGCGTTCGGTCCGCGCGGCCCGTGTAACCTTTCGGCGCCAGGCTGCATCCAAGCAGTTCATGCGTCGATGCCCATCGCAATCCAGGACCATGCGCACCGTATTGGTGATCGACGACAACCCCGCGGTCGGGACCGCGCTCGACGTACTGTTCGGGTTGCGCGACATCCGGACGCTCAACGCGACCTCGCCCGGGCAGGGCCTCTCGATCCTCGCGCGCGAGCGCGTCGATCTGGTCGTGCAGGACATGAACTTCACGGCCGACACGACGTCGGGCGAGGAGGGCATTGCGCTGTATCGCGCGATCCGCGTCGATCATCCCGATCTGCCGATCATCCTGCTGACCGCGTGGACGCGCCTGGAAACAGCCGTCGAACTGGTCAAGGCCGGCGCCGGCGATTACCTCGGCAAGCCGTGGGACGACAACAAGCTGCTGGCCACGGTCGAGAACCTGCTCGAGCTGTCCGAAGCGACGCGCGAGGTCGCGCGCTTCCGCGACGAGCGCCGCCGCCGTCGCCGTCATCTCGATGACAGCTTCGACCTGCGCGGCATCGTCTTCGCCTCGGGAGCGATGGAGCGCGTCGTCGAACTGGCCTGCCAGGTCGCACGCGCGGACGTGCCGGTTCTCATCACCGGGCCGAACGGCGCCGGCAAGGAGCGCATCGCGGAAATCGTCCAGGCCAATTCGGCGCGTGCGCAGGGACCGTTCGTCACGGTCAACTGCGGCGCCCTGCCGTCCGAGCTGATCGAGGCCGAACTGTTCGGGGCCGAACCGGGTGCCTACACGGGTGCGCCGAACCGCGCGCGCGAGGGCCGCTTCGAAGTCGCCGACGGCGGGACCTTGTTCCTCGACGAGATCGGCAACCTGCCATTGGCCGGCCAGATGAAACTGCTGCGCGTGCTCGAGACCGGCCAGTTCGAGCGGCTCGGCTCGAGCCGGACACGCACGGCGAAGGTGCGCGTGATCAGCGCGACGAATGCCGATCTCGGCGCGGCGATCCGCGAGGGCCGCTTCCGCGAGGACCTGTTCTATCGCCTCAACGTGATCGAACTGCGCCTGCCGACGCTCGCCGAGCGCAGCGACGACGTGCTGCCGCTGGCCGAACATTTCCTGCAGGGTCGGGCCACGCTCGATGCCGGCGCGCGTGCGGCCCTGGTCGGCCACGCCTGGCCCGGCAATGTGCGCGAGCTCAAGAACGCGATCGAACGGGCGAGCCTGCTGTGCAGCGACGGCGTGGTGACCGCACGCGACCTCGGCCTCGGCGCGCCACGCCTCGCGAGCGGACGCATCGCGGCCGATGCCGAACCCGATCGCGAGATGATCGAGGCCGCGATCCAGCGTGCGCGCGGCGTGATCAGCCAGGCCGCCTCGGAGCTCGGCTTGTCGCGCCAGGCGCTGTACCGGCGCATGGAGAAGATGGGCATCGGCGCCTGACGCGCGCCACGCCGCAAACGCCGGCAGGCGACCGGCGGATGGCGCGGGCGACGTTTCGCCGCCCGCGCCGCGCGCGGGTCAGAACGTTTCGAAACCGTCCTGGAAGATCACGTCGATCGGGCCGACCGGCAAGGGCCATGCCCAGACGCCGCGGCCACGCGTGAACACGGCGAGAGAGCTGAAGCCGCGATCGATCGCGATGTCCCAGATCATCACGCGCGGAAGACCGTTGTCGAAACGGAACCAGACCGGTTCCGCCGCGAATGCGTCGTCCGTGTAATAGAGACCCCAGTCGGTGCCGACGAAGACCTGGCCCGGCACGTTCGGGTTTGCCGCGATCGCGTTCGCCGGAATGTTCGGCAGGTTGCCGCTGATGTTGCGCCACGTGAATGTCGAGCAATGGTTGCTGCAGCTGACCTCGTAGACGTGGCCCGGCGTGGTGGGCGTGTTCTGGTCGAAGCCACCGAGCGCGGCATAGCCGAGCGCGCTTGTCGCCGGCGTGACCGCGCTGCCGACGTCGATCGTCACGTCCATGACCGGGCGATTCGGCAGCACCGCGTTCGCGGCGGTCAGGTCGACCCAGGTCGCCGTGTTGGCGACGCCCTGGTTGAGTCCGTGTCCGTACTGGACATTGCCGTCGTTCGTGCCTGCGATCGCGACGGACGGATTCTTCGTCGCATGCGCGAGCTGGTTGATGAACGAACGGTTGCCGAGCGTGCCCTTGGTCAGGTTCGGGCTGTTCGGGTACCAGCTCGTGCGCGGGATCGCGCCGGTGATCGTTTCCCAGACGCGGGTCGTGCCCGCGATCAGGAACGTGCAGCCGGTCGTGCTCGTGCAGCCGCTGCCGGCCGCGTCGAGTGCGCCATGCCGGTAGAGCTCGAACGGCATGACGAAACTGAGCACATCGCCGCCCCAGCCGCTCGGATAGGCCGCGGTCGGTCCGCTGTTCGGCCCGCTCGTCGAGACCACGATGTTGCCGTTCTGACTCGAGTAGTACCAGCGGTTCTCGAGCACCGGTTCGATGCGCGTGTAGATGCCGTCGCCGCCGTTGCGCACGGTCCACTGCGCCGGCGCGGGGTCGGCGTTGTTCCAGCGCACCCACGAGCTGCCGTTGTCCTGCGCGCCGGCGCTCGCGCCGGGCGAGGCTGCATTCGCGAAGTTCGCGGTGATGTCGCCCGAATAGAGTTCGATCGAGCCGATCGTCTGGTTCAGGGAGATGTACGTCGGACGGTTCGCGCTCGTGCTGCCGCCGGTGCCGAATCCCATGTTGGCCGTGTAGTAGACGCCGCCGTCGCCGCCGACGAGGACCTTTTCGCTGTCGTAGTTGCCGCCGCCGCTCGGCAGATAGGCGCGCGCATGCTGGTCGACGTGCACGTTGCCGTTGCCGTAGCCGCAGCTGACGTTCTGGAACGTCACGCCGCCATTCTTCGAGCGGTACACGTCGACGCCGCTCAGCAGCACGGTCTCGGGCGTGTTCGGATCAACCGTGAGGCCCGCGTCGTACCACATCTGCGCACCGCCGCCGGTGGCATTCGAACAGCCGCCGGACTGGATGCCCGCGGTCGCCGCGGTCTGCGTCCAGTCCGCGCCACCGTTGTTGCTGCGCCAGACGCCGAGCACGTTGCTGGAAGTCGCATGTGCGCCCATCGCGTAGATGACCTGCGGATTCGTGCGCGCGACCGCGATCTCGATGCGTCCGAGTACCTTGCCGGTCGGGTTGCCGTCGCCGGTGCCGACCGGCCAGCCGTTGTTGAGCAGGCTCCAGGCCGCGACGGTCGGGCAGCCGCTCGCGGGCAGGATTGCGCGATAGACGCCGTTCGCGCCGAGGTTGGCGAGATCGGGTTGCACGGTGGTCGGATTGCCGCGCGTGCCGACTGCAGCGAGCAGGCTGGTCTGGCCGCCGCCGATGTCCTGCGCGATCAGACCGGTGATGTCCTGGCGCTGGCTCGCGTGCGTGTTCGTGTAGCACGGGCCAGTCCAGTCGACGCCGCCGTTGTTCGAAACGAAAAGCCCGGTCTTGGTGCCGACGATCAGGGTCGATGGATCGTTCGGACTCGAGACGACCTTGCCGATCGCCTGGTACTGCGGGAAGCCGAGGCTGGCCGACGGCGGATAGAATGGCGTGAACACGTCCTCGCCGAGCACCTCCCAGGTCTCGCCGTTGTCGCTGCTCTTGAGCAGGCCGGCCGCGCCGAACGAGAACGAGCCATAGCGCAGGTCGCCGGTTCCGGCATAGATGATGTCGGGATTGCTCGGCTCGATGAAAAGTTCGCCGATCGCGATGCTTGCGATGTCGGGCTGGTCGGTCACGTTGCGCCAGGTCGTGCCGGCGCCGCAGCAGTTCGTCGACTTCCAGATGCCGCCGCCGTCGGACGCGGCGAACACGGTGTGCTGGCCGTTGATGTCCGGGCCGCGCGGATCGACCGCGATCACGTTGGTGCGTCCCGACACGAGGCCGTAGCCGCTGTTCTGCAGCGGTTGCGGGCCGAGGAACGTCCAGGCTTCGGTGTCGAGCGCCAGCGGCGAGTGCAGCGCGCGCTCGACGTTGCGCGCGCCGGCCGGCACGGCGGATCGAACGGCCAGGTCCTGCACTTTGGCGTCGGTGTACCAGCTCGGGCTGTAGTGCATCGTCGGGTAGGCGACGCGATGCGCCCAGAAATCGCCGATCATCGGCTTCATGCTGACCTTCGCGGCCGGCTGCATGGCAAGGAACGTCATCGTGACGGCAACAGCGACAGCGACGCCGAGAGCGGCGGTAGTTCGAAGGCGCATCTGGTTTCCCCGGAATGGCGTGCTGGGTGCCGCCTGGACCGATCCTATCCAGCGTGAAATCCCGCGTCCATCACCTTTACGCGTGTGCGCAGCGAGAAGGTTCGATGGCGCGCGTGGCTGCGCGTCCGGCGCGGCGGGCCGGGGATGGTCGACTGGCTCGCGCGGCCGGGGATACATATAAGGAGTGGCGGGAAGCGGATCGAGACCATTCGTTGCCGGCTCGGTGGTCACCGGTCCGGCCGGCCGCGCCGCGGGCGCTGCAGGATGTTCGAACACGCGCATGCGCGCGCCGTCGCTGGCGAGCCAGCGCAGGATTCGCGCGTCGGCGAGCGGTGCGACGCCGACCGGAGCGATCACGCAGACCGCGCCGTCGACGTCCTGCAGCAGCGCTGCGAGGAAGCGGATCGTTTCGGCGACCGACAGCGGATCGCGCACGATCATCCAGCGCAGCTTGCCCTGGTTGCCTGATAGCGCGAGTCGCAGGTGCCCTGCCACGCGTGCCGCGGGGTCGGTCGTGCCCGCATCGAGCGCGCCGAGGTCGACCACGCTCATCCAGTGGATCCCGGCCGCGCTGCCGCGCGCCGCGCGCACGATCGACGGATACGATTCGTCGAACCAGCGCGCGAGTGATGCAGGCATGTCCGGCGTCTTGCGCGTCGACGCGCGCGGCGGCGCAAAGCCCCAGCGTTGCAGGTAGTTGCCGACCGCACGCGCTGAAAGGCCGAGTCCGGCTTCGCGCGCGATCAGTTCGCGGACCGCGTGGCGGTCCCACAACGCGCCGACCAGACCGAGCTGCGCTGGCAGGGCATTGCGGATCATCGCGCACAGCTGCTGTTCCTGCCGCGGATCGAGGCGGCGGCCATCGCCCGTCTGCTTTCCGCGCGCGGCCGGTTCGAGCGCGTCTTCGCCGCCCTGCTCGAAGCGGTCAAGCGCGCGCCGCACGCTCGGCCAGCTGAGGCCGGTCAGCGCGACGATCTCCATGATGCGATGTCCGGCCTTGTGCAGGCGCACCACTTCCTTGCGTCGCTCATGCAACTGCTGCAGGCTCTGGCGCCGCGCGTCCCGTGTCGTCATTTCCGATGAACCTCAACCTGCTCAACCGCAAGATCCATTACTGGATCAGCGTCGCCGTCGCCTTGCCGCTGCTCGTGATCATTGTCACCGGCTTGACCCTGCAATTGAAGAAGCACTGGACGTGGGTGCAGCCGCCTGAACAGCGCGGCAGCGCGACAACACCCCGAATCGACTTTGACCGGATGCTGGCGGCGCTCGTCGACATGCCGCATCTGGGAGCCACCAGCTGGGATGACGTGCACCGGGTCGACGTACGCCCCGCGCGCGGGCTGGCCAAGGTCACCCTGCGCAACCAGTGGGAGGTCCAGATCGACCTTGCCGACGGCCGCGTCCTGCAAACCGCACTGCGCCGCTCGGACTGGATCGAATCGCTGCACGACGGCTCGTTCTTCGCCGGTGAATGGACACGCCTTGGCCTGTTCCTGCCCTCCGGCATCGCGTTGCTGTGGCTGCTGATCAGCGGCTTGTGGATGTGGTGGGTGCCGTTCGGCGCGCATCGCCGGCGTGAGGCCCGCAAGCGCGAGGCCGCGCGCCGGCGGCGTGCCTGACGACCCGATCCGTGCGGGGAGCGTGCGCACTTCGTGTTGCCTGCGGCGAGTGGACGCTCGGCGTGTCGTTCAAGTCTGCAGTACGGTATCGCGACCGATGCGCCAACTCGAGCGCAGCGCGCGATCAATAGCGCCAGTCGAGGCTCAGGCTGATGTTGCGTCCGGGTTCGTCGAGACCCGAGCCGTGTTCGCGATAGCGCTTGTCGGCGATGTTCTCGAGCAGCAGTTGCACGCGCAGTTCGTCGTTGACCTGCCAGGCGGCGCGACCGTTGAGTGTGGCCCATCCGGCGGTACCGTCCGGGTTGATCCGCGCGTCGGTTGCGTCGCGCGGGCTCAGGCGGTCCTGGTTCGCGGCATACAGCGTCCAGCCCTCGAAATCCCAGCGCGGGTTCGGCGACCAGGTCAGTCCGATGCGGCCGAACAGCGGCGGAATTCGGTCGGCGGCGTATTCGTCGCCGGCGAACTCCTCGTCGCCGCGCGTCCAGGTCAGGCTCGCGCGCACGCCGAGCGACTCGGTGGCGCGCCAGCGCAGGCCCGACTCGAAGCCCCACAGCACGAGCTTCGTGGCATTGCGCGATTGCACGATGTCTCGCCCGCTCTCGGTCTGCTCGCCGGTCAGCACCGACGTGATCTTGTCGCGGTAGTGCGAGCGGAACGCGAATGTCTCGAACTCGAGGTCGTTCGCCGCGTACTTGAGACCGATGTCGAAGTTGTTGACGGTCTCGGGCTTCAGGTCCGGGTTCGGGATGTTGAAGCGATTGCTCGGGCGGTCGCCGAACGTGCCGAGGTCGAACACGTTCGGCGCGCGGAATCCGCGCCCCGCATTGCCGACGAGGCGCAGCCCGTTGCCGAGTTCATGGGCGAAGCCGAGATGGCCGGACACGTCATCCGGTTCGAGGTCCACGCCGATGCCGTTGATGACGGCCGGCAGCCTGATCTCGAAGCGGCTGTAGCGCAGGCCCGCGAGCAGTTCGAAACGCTCGGTGAAACGCCAGTCGTCGGTCACGAACACCGCGAAGCTGTCCATCGTCGAGCCATCCGGATAGCGCGACGGACGCGCGCTGACCACGCCGCTGTCGACGTTGAGGCGTTCGCGGAAACTGTCGACGGTGTCCTCGTGGATCTCGACGCCATAGCTAAGCCGGTGCCGCTCGCCGAGCGCCTTCACGGCGACAGCGGTGAGGCCCCAGAGCGTGCTCGCGTTCTGTTCGATCTCGCGGTTCGCCGATCCGGACTCACGCGAGGTGCGGTCATCGACGATCTTCTGGTAGCCGAGGTGCAGGTCGATGCTGTCGGCCAGCGCAAGCGGATTCGTGTGCCGATAACGCAGCAGGCCGAAACGGCGCTCCTGCGGCATGTACAGGAATTCGGCGTTGTCGGGCGCGGTCTGGCCGAAGCCCGGCACGAGCGTGTCGTGGCGCGGTGTGCGCGGCTGCTTCGAGTACTGCGCCGAGAACGTCAACTCGTGGCCGGAGGCCGGCGCGAACAACAGCTTGAAATCGCCGCTTTGCTGGGTGTATCCGGTGAACGGCAAGGTCCTGCCGCCGCCGATGCGCAGGTCGTTGACGTCCTGGTAGCTGACGCCGGCCGAAACGCCAAGCCCGTCGCGCCCTGCCTGGAACGCGGCGCGCGAATGGCTCGAGTCGTCGGCGCTCGACCAGCGCGTGCGCAGCACGACGTCGTTCTGCCATTCCGCGCCCGTGAAGCGCGGCTCGGTCGTCAGGAACTGGATCACGCCGCCCATCGCGTCGCTGCCGTAGAGCGTCGACATCGGCCCGCGCACGGCTTCGATGCGATCGACATTGAGCGGATCGACGAGTGCGAGGTGCTGGTTCGGCGCGTTGCGGAAGAACGCATTGTTGAGCCGGAAGCCATCGACGAGGTGCAGGATCTCGGAACCCTTGAGTCCGCGGATGATCACGTTGCCCTGGCCCGGTCCGGTCTGCTGCACATAGGTGCCCGTCTCGCCGTGGAAGAAGTCGGCCACCGTCAGGGGAACCTGCCGTTCGATATCGTCGATGTCGATGATCGTGATTGCCGGCGGGACCTCGCTGGCCGCTTCGTCGATGCGCGTCGCGGTGACCTGGATGCTGCCGAGGTGCGCGGTATCCCGATCGTCGTCGGCTGCTTCGGCATGGACCGGGAAGGCACACGAAAGGCTGGCGACGCAGGCGAGCACGCGGACATGGATCGACATCAGGGTCATCTTCGTTCGGTATGGCGCCACGGGGGGCGTGGCGGCGGCACTATACAGAATGACCGCGGACGCTCTGCGCGAACACCGCTTCGCAACGCCCGCGGCCGTCGCCGCCGGCGCGCCGGAACACGTTCGGCGTCGACCGGGCTTGTCAGGCAGAATTCCGTCTCCCTGACACCGACCCGGACGCCATGCGCCTGTTCTCGCTCGAAGGCAAGCTGACCGCCGCGCTGATCCTGTGCGCGGCGCTCGCGATCGGCCTCGCCGCGCTCGCGATCGGCCTGCTCGACGACCCGGTGCTCGGCGGCGCGATCGCGCTCGTCATCATGCTCGCCCCCGCGCTGCTGCTCGCCCGCCAGCTTGCCCAGCCGGTCGCCGAACTGATCCGCACGCTCGCCGGCAGCGTCAGCGCGTTCCGCGACGGCGACTTCAGCTTCTCGATCAGCAACCGTCGGCGCGATGAACTCGGGGATCTCGTCGCTGCGCACAACGCGCTCGGAAGCGTGCTGCGCGAGCAGCGCCAGAACCTGTTCCAGCGCGAGCTCCTGCTCGACACGGTCGTGCAGAACACGCCCGACGCGCTCGTCCTCGTCGAGCCGGGCGGGCATGTCGTATACGCCAACCTCGCCGCACGCGCGCTGCTCAACGGCGGTCGCGCGATGCACGGCGAGCGCTTCGAGACGATCGTCGCCGAAGCCGCGCCCGAGTTCGCCACCGCCCTCGCGATCGGCACCGACGCGCTGTTCAGCGTGTCGATCGAGCAGCAGGACGAGACGTTCCATCTCTCGCAACGCGCGTTCAAGCTGCAGGGTCGTCCGCATCGCATGGTCATGCTGCGGCGGATGACGCGCGAACTTTCGCGCCAGGAAGTCGCGACCTGGAAGAAGGTGATCCGCGTGATCAGCCACGAGCTCAACAATTCGCTGGCGCCGATCCGCTCGCTGGCGCATTCGGGCCGCGAGCTCGCGAAGCTCGGCGAGATCGCGCGACTCGCACGCGTGTTCGATACGATCGAGGAGCGTGCACAGCATCTCGGTGGCTTCATCCACGGCTATGCACACTTCGCCAAGTTGCCGTTGCCGCAGCCGGTCGCGGTCGAGTGGGCACCGTTCGTCGACGCGCTCGCCCGGCACTACCCGTTTCTCGTCGAGGGCGCGCTGCCGGCGGCGCCGTCGTGGTTCGACCGCAGCCAGGTCGAGCAGATGCTGATCAACCTCGTCAAGAACGCCCACGAATCGGGCAGCCCGGCCGGCGCGGTCGGACTGGCCGTGATGACGCGTGGCCGGGAACTGCGCATCGAGGTGCGCGACCGCGGTCCCGGCATGAGCGAGACCGTGCTCGCGAATGCCCTGCTGCCGTTCTATTCGACCAAGCGCAGCGGCACCGGGCTCGGCCTCGCGCTCGCCCGCGAGATCACCGAGGCGCACGGCGGCCGCATGCAACTGGCCAATCGCGAAGGTGGCGGCCTCGTCGTCGCCGTGATCCTGCCGCAACCGGGCGGGTCGGGCTGATCCGGTCGCGACATCACCGGCGCCGCGATTTTGCTATCGTGCGTGCACGACTCTTGGAGGGAAGTGCCATGCAGGGTTTCATCGGACTGATCGTCCTTGTTCTCGTCCTCATTGCGCTGTCCAAGCTCGTGCGCATCGTGCCGCAGGGCTACGAATGGACCGTGCAGCGCTGGGGCAAGTACACGCACACGCTGACGCCCGGATTCCACCTGCTCGTGCCGATCATCCAGAGCGTCGGCCACAAGATCAACATGATGGAACAGGTCCTCGACGTGCCTTCGCAGGAAGTCATCACGAAGGACAACGCGGTCGTGCGCGTCGACGGCGTCGTCTTCTACCAAGTCCTCGATGCGGCCAAGGCTGCCTACGAAGTCTCCAATCTCGAGCAGGCCTCGCTGGCCCTGATCATGACGAACATCCGTACCGTGCTCGGCTCGATGGATCTCGACGAATCGCTGAGCAAGCGCGACGAGATCAACGCCAAGCTGCTCGCGGTCGTCGACGAAGCGACCCACCCGTGGGGCGTCAAGGTGACGCGCATCGAGATCAAGGACATTTCGCCGCCGCGCGACCTCGTCGATTCGATGGCGCGGCAGATGAAGGCCGAACGCGAGAAGCGCGCGAACGTGCTCGAGGCCGAGGGCTTCCGCCAGGCGGCGATCCTCAAGGCCGATGGCGAGAAGCAGGCCGCGATCCTCGAAGCCGAGGGCAAGAAGGAAGCGGCCTATCGCGAAGCCGAAGCGCGCGAGCGCCTGGCCGAGGCCGAGGCGAAGGCGACGACCATGGTCTCCGACGCGATCGCCGGCGGCGACATCAACGCGATCAATTATTTCGTCGCCAACAAGTATGTCGAGGCCCTGAAGGAAATGGCCCACTCGACGAACCAGAAGATGCTGATCCTGCCGATGGAGGCGACCGGGATCCTCGGCTCGCTCGCAGGCATCGCCGAAATCGCGAAGAGCTCGTTCGACAAGGAACCGGCGCCACCGCCGCCGCCGCGTGCGCCATCGCCGGTCCTGCGCTGACAGGTGTCGACATGGACAACCTGATCCCGAACCTGCTCGCGAGCTACGGCTGGTGGATCGTCGCGCTCGTGCTGATCGCGGTCGAACTCGTCGCGCCGGGCTACTTCCTGCTCTGGATCGGCGTCGCGGCCGGCATCATGGGCATCATCACGCTCCTCGTGCCGGGCATGCCATTCCTCGTCCAGACCGTGGTGTTCGGCCTGCTCGCGATCGGCACCTGTTACCTCTACTGGAAGTTCATCCGGCCGGCGACCGAACTCCGCGATGACCAGCCGCTGCTCAACCGCAAGGGCGATCGCATGATCGGGCGCCGCGTGCTGGTTGCCGAAGCCTTCGTCAACGGACGCGGCAAGGTCAAGGTCGGCGATTCGGTCTGGCTCGCCGAAGGCCCTGATGTCGGCCCCGGCGATGCGGTCGAGGTCGTCGCGGTCAACGGCACGACCCTGCGCGTGAAGGCGCTCGACTAGCCTGCCGGCGCGGCGCAGCCGCCGCGCCTTGGAATGGCTGCGGCGAGCGCCGATAATCGGGATTCCCCTTCCTGGCGCCGGTCATGACGAGCAAGACGATCCTCAACGAAACGCATCGCGCGCTCGGCGCGAAGATGGTCGATTTCGGCGGTTGGGACATGCCGCTCAACTACGGCTCGCAGATCGACGAGCATCATGCGGTGCGTCGCGACGCCGGCATGTTCGATGTCTCGCACATGACCGTCGTCGACCTGCACGGAGCGCGCACGCGCGAGTTCCTGCGCCACCTGCTCGCCAACGACATCGACAAGCTCAAGCGGCCCGGCAAGGCGCTGTACTCGTGCATGCTCGACGAGCGGGGCGGCGTGATCGACGACCTGATCGTCTATTTCGTGCGCGAGGATTTCTTCCGCACCGTCGTCAATGCCTCGACGCGCGACAAGGACCTGGCCTGGATCGGCCGCCAGGCGGCGGCGTTCGAAGGCGTCGAGGTCCGTGAACGCGCGGACCTGTCGATGATCGCCGTGCAGGGCCCGAACGCGCGCGCGAAGGCAGCCGGCGTGCTGTCGGCGGAGGTCGGCGCAAGGGCGCTCGAACTCGGCAAGTTCGCCGCGTTCGAGGGCGACGGCATGTTCATCGCGCGGACCGGCTACACCGGCGAGGACGGCTTCGAGATCATCGTCCCCGAAGCGCAGGCGGTTGCGCTCTGGCAGCGCCTGCTCGCGGCTGGCGTGCGTCCGGCCGGACTCGGCGCGCGCGACACCTTGCGCCTCGAAGCCGGCATGAACCTGTACGGCCAGGACATGGACGAATCGATCACGCCGTGGGAGGCGGGCCTCGGCTGGACCGTCGCGCTCGATGGCGCGCGCGCGTTCATCGGGCGTGGCGCGCTCGAGGCGCAGAAGCAGGCCGGCATCGGCCGGACCATGATCGGCCTCGTCTTGGACGAGAAGGGCGTGTTGCGACATGGCCAGCGCGTCGTCACCGCGCGCGGCGACGGCGAGATCCTGTCGGGCACGTTCTCGCCGACGCTTGGCAAGGCGATCGCGTTCGCGCGCGTTCCGGCCGGCGTCGCCGACGACGTGCGGGTCGACATCCGCGGCCGGGAACTGCCCGTGCGCGTCGTCAGGTATCCGTTCGTGCGCGACGGCCAGCCGGCCATCCCGTCGTGACGACGACGCGCGCGACGGGCTGTTAGAATCTCCCGGCGCAGACTCCGCGCTTCGCGGCCACGTCATCCAGGGCTCCAGTCATGAAAGAAATTCCAGGCGATCTGCTTTTCCTGAAGTCCCACGAATGGGCGCGCGCCGAAGACAACGGCACGGTGACCGTCGGCATCTCCGATCATGCGCAAGGCCTGCTCGGCGACCTCGTCTACGTCGAGTTGCCGAATGTCGGCGACACTGCCCAAGCCGGCACGGCCGCCGCGGTCGTCGAGTCGGTCAAGGCCGCCTCCGATGTCTATTCGCCGGTCAGCGGCGAGATCGTCGCGGTCAACGATGCCCTCGCCGACAAGCCCGAAACGATCAACGAGGATGCCTACGGGGAAGGCTGGATCTTCGTCGTGAAGCTCGAGGGCCGCGAGGAACTCCAGGAGCTGCTCGATCCGGATGCCTACGCCGAACTGATCGAGAACGAGGAAGACTGATCCTCGCGCGCCGGTCGGCGCGCAGGTCATGCAGCAGCGACGGGCCGGATTTTCCGGCCCGTTTTCGTTTTCCGGATAGCGCGGATCGCGCGACTGCGATCGTTCGCGATCGTTGCCGCCGGCAGCACCGGGTGTCGATCGCATCGACTGCGCGAACGAGGCAACGCACACGCGCCGGATCATCGCGGCGGCATGTCGGGTGCCCGGACCGATGCCGCGAGCGTTCCCGCCGACATCGCCGCGCGTCCCTCGCGCACGTCGCCGGCCGACGCGTTGGAACCCGCCGAGCGCCTCGCTGCGGCCGAAACCGAAAAATATTTTTCACCCGTTCGGGTGGCGTTCGGTTTCATCCGGGCGCCGTTTCGACCTGCGTCGACGCGCAGATATCGTCCCGCGCGCAAGCGCTGGAAATCTCCGTTCGATCGCGCGACGCGCGATCGAGTTTGCATGAAATGGCTTGTTTGAAGCCATATTCGATGACAATCATGCAAGAACACAAATGGACGGCCAGATGTATGGACGGCCATATGGATGTCGCCGGTATGGTTCAACGGTCGTCACGACAGCGGTTTTTCCGGGCTCGAGACCGGTTGTCGAACCGGTTTTTTCCCGCCAGAAATTTGTTGACACGCGCACTCGACAGGAATAATTTCCGCGACGGCGACACATTGGATTCAAAAGGAATCATGGCTGCATCCAGATTCGTCGAACCGTACATAGAGCACGGCCTGAAGTCCGGGTCGGTAAGAAAAATCACGGTATCGATTCCGCTGCACATCCTTCGACTCTTGTCCGACGAACGGACCCGGCGCCAGGTCGCCAACCTGCGCCACGCCACCAACAGCAATTTGCTGTGTGAAGCATTTCTTCACGCTTTTACTGGGCAACCACTGCCAACTGACGAGGAGCTAAGACGCGATATGGCCACCAAGAAAGCAACTGCTAAGAAACCTGCTGCAAAGAAGCCCGCTGCGAAGAAAGCGACGAAGAAGGTCGCGAAGAAAGTAGCGAAGAAGCCGGCGAAGGCGAAGGCCTCCACGGCATCGAAGAAGTCTGCCGCGAAGAAGCCGGCGGCCAAGAAGGTCGCCAAGAAGGCTGTCAAGAAAGCTGCCAAGAAGAAGTGATTGATCGACGGCGGGCCGGCGTAAAGGGCCCGCCATTCTCCGTCCCCGAAAGAGCCGATTGGTTCGACTCGAGACGGAACACCGCGATACCAAGCGACACAACAAGCTTCACTTGATCCTGCAAACGGACTGCTCCCCCTGCGGTATGCCCAGCGCAGGGGGAGATTTCGATCCCTCGATCAAGGCGCGTTCCCGGCAGTCCGCGCAGAAGCATTCCGCACCGACCGCGGCGCCGTGACGATCCGGCGGCCGCCGGCAACTCGACCTGACCCGATTCCGGAAATGAGTCATCCGCTGCAGTTCGGCGCCATTCGCCCCTGCTAGCGTTTGCCGAGGCTCTTCCGCCCGGGCAATCCGATGACCCTCCCTGCGCGCATGCTGTTTCCGTTCGTGCTGCTGTTCGCCGGCGACGCCGCGTGTGCGGCGACGATCGCCGTGTCGATCGATCTCGCCGCCGACCGTCGCGCGATCGATCCCGCCATCTACGGTGTCAGCGGCTCACCCGATCTGGCGCGGGTCGCCTATCCGTTCGTGCGATGGGGCGGCAATTCGACAACGCGCTACAACTGGCGTGCCGACATCCACAACACGGCCGGCGACTGGTTCTTCATGAACATCGTCGACGGCAACGGCACGCCATCGGCCTCGTCGGTCGAGGCGCTGGTCGCCTCGACGCTCGCGGCGGGCTCGCAGCCGCTGCTGACGCTGAGCACGATCGGATGGACGCCATTGCCCGTGCAGCAGAAGCGCTGGGCGTACTCGGTCATCAAGTACGGGCCGCAGCTGCAGACCGAGTGCAGCTACTTCGGCGCGAATCCGCCGGACTGGTGCACGGCCGATGCCGGCAACGGCCGCTGTTCCCAGGCGAACAACCAGACCGGATTCTGCAACAGCGCCGGCTACATCGTCGGCAACGATGCGAGCGACACCTCCCAGGTCGACGCGCCGGCCGACCAGCGCGCGTGGATCGCACACCTGCAGGCACGATTCGGCAATGCGGCGGCCGGCGGCGTGCGCCACTACGCGCTCGACAACGAGCCGATGCTGTGGAACTCGACCCACCGCGACGTGCATCCGCAACCGCTGACCTACGACGGGATCTGGCAGCGCACGGTGGCCTATGCGACCGCGATCAAGCAGCAGGATCCCGGCGCGAAGGTGTTTGGTCCGGTGACCTGGGGTTATTGCGACCTGTTCGGATCGGCGGCCGACAACTGCATCGACGGTCCGGATCGAGCCGCACACGGCGGCACGCCGTTCGTGAAGTGGTACCTGCAGCAGGTCTGCCTGCACGAGCAGCAGACCGGCGTGCGCCTCGTCGATTACGTCGACCTGCACTACTACCCGCAAGGCAGCGGCGTCGTCGACTTCAATGATCCGCCGGCCAGCAGCGAGACGGCCGAGATCGCCACGCGCCGACTTGCATCGTTGAAGGAACTGCACGATCCGGCCTGGACCTCGCAGTCGTGGCTCGCCGATCTGGGCAATGCCGCCCCATGGCATTACGCGCGGCCGCAACTGATCCGCCGCGCGCGGGCCTGGATCGATGAAGCCTGTCCGGGCACGCGTCTCGCGATCACCGAATACAACTGGGGCGCCGACAACGGCGCCAGCAGCGCGCTCGCGCAGGCCGAACTGCTCGCGATCTTCGCGCGCGAAGGCGTCGACGCCGCTGCGCGCTGGGTCGCACCGCGGCCCGATTCGCTCGTCGAGCGCGCGTTTCGCCTGTACCTCGACTACGACGGCCAGGGCAGCCGTGTCGAAGGCGTCAGCGTGCGCGCGATCAGCGCCGACGGCGATGCACTCGGCGCGTTTGCCGTGCACCGACCCGGTCAGCGCGTGATGATCCTGTTGTTCAACAAGGCGACCTCGGCGACGACGGCAGCGATCGATCTGGGCCGCGCGTTCTCGGGAACCTGGCAGGGCTATCGCTTCAGTGCGACGAGCAACCTGCACGCGTTCGGCAGCGGCGCGCTCGCCGGAAGTTCATTGTCGATCGTCGACCTGCCGCCGCGTTCGGCGAGCCTTGTCGTGCTGCCCGACAGCGACGCGTTGTTCGCCGACGGCTTCGATCCGCGCTGATCCGGATCGGGCGAACGCTCACGTGTCCGCGGGCTCGTCGTGCGCGTTCGCCGCACGCTTGCCGAGCAGGGCGCCAATCGCCAACGGGCCGAGCGGCGTCTTCGCGATCGCGAGCACGGCGTCGAGGATGCGCTTGCCGCCGTGCGTCCAGCGCCTGACCGGCGCGAGACCGACGAGGACACCGGCGGCGAGTCCGCCGCCGACGAGGAGCGCGCCGCGGCGGCGCACGAGCAAGCCGCGCAACCAGTCCATCTGTCGCCGGTGCAGGTGGCGCGCGAGCCTGAGTTCGCGTTCGGCCTCGACGACGGCGGCGCGCGCGCTGATCTTCGTGCCGGTCTTGCTCATGTCGACTGCGCCGGTTCGCGTTCGCGCGTGATCGCGCTGCCTTCGCCGGGTGGTGCCACACCGCGTCCCGAGATCAGGCGACGCGTGCGCGGCAGGCTGAGGTCACGCCAGCAGCGACGCATCATCAGGAGAACGACCGCGATGCCGGCGAGGTTGGCAAGCGCAACCGCACCGATCCCGAGGAACAGGTTGCCGGTGAGGTGCTGGATCCCGACCGCGATCGCCGCGCTCGCCGCGAGCCAGGCACCAACGCCGAGGAAGATCAGCACGAAGGCCAAGCCGATCAGCGAAATCGCGCTGCTGCGGGCGAGGCGCAATTCGGCACGCAGCAAGCCGAGCGAGGCTTCGGCGACATGGACGGCCGCGTGCAGCGCCTCGCGCACGTGCTCGATCGGCCCGATCGGGTCGGCCGCGGGGTTCGTCGTGCCAGCCGATGCCTCGCCGTCGTCCACGGCTTGCTCAGCGGCGCATCAGGCGCGTGGCGACGACGCCGACGAGGAAGGCCACGCCGAACGCGGCCAGCGGATGGGCGCGGATCTGTTCCGAAGCGATGTCACCGATCCGTTTCGCGCCATCGGCGAAGCGTTCGCTCGCATCGGCGAGTTCTTCCTGAAGGATCGCGCCGTTTTCGCGCAGGCGCTCGCCGAGGCGGTTGGCGGTGCGGGCCGCCTCGTCGATGCCGTCGCCGATCTTCGCGGCGACGCGGTGCGCGCCCGCGCTCGCCGCATCGGCGGCGTCTTCAAGGGATTTCCGGGGTTCGCGTGTGGTGTCCATGGGTACCTCGCTCGATCAGGGGGGAGCGCTCGTTCGGCGCCGCACCATCCTTGCACGCACTGTCTGAAGCCTGCATGGCTGGGCCTGGCAATGCCAGTGCCGGCGCCGCGATCCGACCTCGGCATCGGCCTGCTGCGCGAGGGTGTGACATGAAGCGGGAAAATGCGTATTGTTCGGTCGTCCGTGCGTTGGATGACATGGGGCGGCCAGAGGGCCGGTCATTCCACCTGTGAGCAATGCGGCACGGAGGCCGGCAGGGGAATGGTGCGTGACCCATGTGGGGTTGCAGGCCAGTCCCTCGGCGACCTGCCGATTGCGCTGTGCGCTTGCGCGCCATGTCATCGATTCGACAACGCATCACCAATGCCCTCATGGAGCGCGTGATTGCAATGAAGTCGAAAAATCCCGCAAAGCAGTTCCAGCGTGGCGCCGCTGCGCCGATGCTGATCGCCGCCATCGTCGTGCTGGCCGTCGTTGCTGGCGCGATCTGGTGGTTCATGTCGCAGGGCGACTCGTCGACGACCGCTGCACCGGGCGCGCCGGCTCAATCCGGAGCCGCGGCCCCGCCTGCCGAAGTCGCGCCGACGATCGCGCCCGAAGTCGAGGAACTCAGCGTCGACGAGTTGTATCGCGAGGCGCGCAAGGCGCTTGCCGAGCAGCGCATGGTGATCCCGGCCGGCAACAATGCGCTCGAGTACTACCTCGCGATCCTCGAAAAGGAGCCGGGCAATTCGGGCGCACAGGAGGCCTTGCGCGAGTTGTTCCCGTTCGCGAGCGGCACGGCCGAGCAGGAGATTACGGTCGGCAACCTTGACGAGGCCGCGCGCATCGTCGCCCAGTTGGCCAAGGCCGACCCGAGCAATTACACGCTGACGATCCTGCGCAGCAAGCTCGACGCGAAACGCAAGGTCCTCGAGCGCGAAGTGCAGGCGCAGGAAGCGGCGACGGCCGCAGCCGCGGCTGCCGCGGCCGCACGCGAGAGTGCGGCGAGTGCGCCTGCGCCCGCCGAGCCGCCGCCATCCGCCGCGACACCGCCACCGGCAGCGGCTTCGACGACGCCGGCGCCGACACCGGCCCCGACCCCGGCGCCGGTCGTCACGCCGCCGCCCGCGCCGGCCCAGCCGGCCGGCGAAACCCGCGACGTCGCCGTCCTCAATGCCGCCTCGCCAGGCTATCCGCCCCAGGCTGCGCGCAGCCGCACCGAAGGCTGGGTCGAGGTCGAGTTCACGGTGACCGCGGAAGGCCAGGTCTCGAATGCGCGCGTGGTCGGCTCCGATCCGCCGCGCGTGTTCGATCGCGAGGCCGTGCGTTCGATCGAACGCACGACATTCCGCCCGCGCCTCGAGAACGGCACGCCGGTCAACGCGACCGTGCGCCGTCGGATCGAGTTCAAGCTCGACGGCTAGCGGATCGCCGCACGGCGAACGGTTCGCGCGCGCGCACCGTTCGCACCGTTCAGTCGAGCAGGGTCTGGCGCAGGCTGCGCAGCAGGCGTTGGTCCTGGTTCTCGCGGTCGCGGATATGGGCGAGGTCGAGCAGCTTCGCCGTCGCGGCCGCATGCGCGGCTCCGTCGACGACATGGGCCAGGCAGCCGGCAAGATCGACGAGCAGGAGCAAGCCGTCGCCGCGCAGCGTGTGGGCACCGGCGCGGGTTGCCGCGACGAGCTGCGTGATCGCCTCGTTGCGCGCCTGCAGCGAGCGCATCGGATAGCGGTATCCGGACCCGGGCCACCACGCGGCGCGCACGCGGTGCAGCAGGTCACGCCGGAACAGGCCGTCGAGCAGGTGTCGCGAGATCGGTGCCATGCGCGCGACGATCAGGTCGAGCGCCGCATCCATGCGCAAGCCGTGTTCACCGAGCGTCTGCGCGGCCGCAGTCAGCTGCACATGGCTGATCGGCAGGTCGGTTTCGATCGCGACGAAGTCGGCGTTGAAACGCAGCCGCTTCTGTTCGGCGAGGTCGAGCATCAGGGCCGCCGCGGCCAGCACTTCGATGTCGACATGCGTGCGCGACGTATCGATCACGCCGCGAGCCGGATCGATGCACAGCAACATCAACTGTTCGGCGATCAGCACATGCCACTCCGTCATGTTGTCGCTGGCGCGGGCGGACAGGTTCCGCGGCACGCCGGCCTCGCCTGCGCGCGATCCCTCGGTCGATCCGGATCGTGGTCCCGGGCCGAATCCTACGGCATCGGGCGGCGCACATGCACGCCGCCCGGGTCGCGACCCTCAGCGACCGCCCGATGCGGCCGTTTCGCCTGCGTCGGCGCCGATGTTCGCCCAGTCGACCCGCGGCAGGCCGAGGTAGCGATCGAACAGCATCGGCATCAGGCCATGCGGCGCCGCGGACTCGCAGTTCCACAGCATGACGATGCCGAAGCGGTGGTTCGGCAGGAATCCGATCACGGCGCGATAACCCTGCACGGCACCGGCGTGGAACACCATCGGTTCGCCCGCGTAGTCGAAGATTCGCCAGCCGAGCGCGTAATTGGCATCGAGCAGGCGACCGCGTCGCCACGGCGTCGAGGTGACGTCGCGTGGCGTTTTCACGAGCGGCGCCTGCAGGTCGGCAAGAAGGTCAGGCGGGAGCACGTCGGAGCGGCCACCCATCTGCGCGATCAACCACTGCTGCATGTCGCGCAGGCTCGCGTTGGCTCCGGCGGCTGGCGGCATGTGGTAATAGGTTTCGTTCGGCTGGAACGCCTTCCAGCCGCGACCCGCGCGCCGATGCGGTCGTGCCCACGCCGGCGAACCCTCGAGTGCATCGCGGCCGTAGGTCGCGGTCGTCATGCCGAGCGGGTGGAACAGGCGCTTCTCGACGAGGTGGTAGAAGAAGTCGCCGGTGATCGCGTAGGTGACGTCGCCGATCAGGCTGAAGGCAATGTTCTGGTACGCATAGCATTCGCCGACCGCACAGGTCAGCGGCACTTCGCGCAGGCGCTGGACCAGCAGCGGGTAGGGTTCGTCCTGCTCGATCAAGTGGTCGTACGTGTTGTGCGGCAGTCCGACGCGATGGCTGAGGATGTCGCGCACGGTCAGCTTGCGGCTGCCGTCGATGTCGGCCAGCGTGAAGGTCGGCAGCACGCCCGAGACGCGGGTCTCCCAGTTCAGCATGCCGTCCTCGACGAGCAGGCCGGTCAGGGTTGTCGCGAACGCCTTCGACAACGAGGCGAGGCGGAACACGGTCGTCTCGGTCACCGGCTCGCGGCTCGTCCAGTCGGCGTAACCGATGCCGCGCTCGTAGAGGACTTCGTCGTCCTTGACCACGCTGACCGCGAGTCCGGCGACGAGGCCTGATTGCTCGAGCCGGTCGATCCACTGTGCGAACTCGGCGGTGACCGGCGCGGTATCGGTCGCGACCGCCGACGCATCGACCTGCGGCGGTGGCTCGCGCGGCGCGCTGGCCGCCGGTCGCAACGTGCCGAGTGCCTTCTTGCGGGGGGCGGCGGAGCTGTCGCCGATGCTGGCGACGACGACGATGAGGGCGAGGGCGAAGCTGGAAAAGTGTTTCAAGACAGCATCCGGGGCGACATCGAGCACATGTTATGCTCGAAATCATACGTCGAATTCCGCGTCCGGGGAGGAAATCGCATGAGCCTGCTGGTCATCCTGGCGATTTTCGTCGCCCTCGCGTTCTACGCGATCGCGATCTACAACGGCCTCGTCACCGCCCGCAACGCATACCGGAATGCGTTCGCCCAGATCGATGTCCAGCTGACCCGCCGCTACGACCTGATCCCGAACCTCGTCGAGACCGCGAAGGGCTACCTCCAGCATGAGCGCGCCACGCTCGAGGCCGTCGTCGACGCGCGCAATTCGGCGGTCTCCGGGCTTTCGGCGGCGAAGGCGATGCCGGGCGACCCGGCCGCGATGCAGCAGCTGGCCGGCGCGGACAACCTGCTGACGCAGACGCTCGGTCGCCTGTTCGCGCTGTCGGAGGCCTATCCGGACCTCAAGGCCAACCAGAACATGATGCAGCTCGCTGACGAGTTGGCCTCGACCGAAGACAAGGTCGCCTTCGCCCGCCAGGCCTACAACGACGCGGTCATGCACTACAACAATGCGCGCGAGGTGTTCCCGAGTTCGATCGTCGCCAACATGTTCGACTTCGGCCTCGCGCAACTGCTCGAGATCGAGGCGACCGAAAAGCGCGAACCGGTGAAAGTCTCGTTCACTTGAGCATCGCGCCACGCGCCGGCGCGGTCGTCGCCGCCTGATCGTGCGCGCCAGCTCGCGCTGATCGAACGCCGGATCGGCAAGGAACCCGCCGCGCGTGGCCTGACGATCAGCGCGGACGGATTCGTCGGCATCGCCGCGGCCGGACTGCCGCGGATCGTCTGCGCCGCCCTGCAGTGCCGGCGCTGTCGATGCGCGAGCGCCACGCGGTCTTGGCGCGACGCCGCGAACGCGAACCCCGCGTGCCGACCCGCACATCGGTCCGGCGACCGGCGCTGCTAGCATGCACGGCATGGCCGTGATGCCGCACTCCGCGATTCCAGGTTCGCCGCGCCTGCAGGCGATGGCGAATCGTCGCCTGCGCGTCGGCGGGCACATCATCGACATCGGTTCGCTGCGCATCCTCGGCCAGCCCGAAGCGCAGCGCCTGACCCCGAAATCGGCAGCCGTCCTGCTCGAACTGGCCTGCCATGCCGGGCAGACGCGCAGTCGCAACGAGTTGCTCGACGCGGTCTGGGCCGGCACCTGCCCGACGCCCGATGTGCTGACCCAGGCTGTCACCGACCTGCGTCGCGCGCTCGGCGACGATCCGCACGCGCCGCGCTACATCGAGACGGTGCCGAAGATCGGCTATCGCCTCGTCGCCGAGGTTGCCTTCGACGACGGCGCAGGCGCCGCGGTCGGCACTGCCGGCGAGACCGCGGATACCTCGCACGTGGCGAACCCGCCGCCGCCCCGCTTGCGCCGACTCGGCGCGCTGCTGCTCGCGGCGGCAGCGCTCGCCGTGGTCGCCGTAGTCCTCGACCGCCACGAGCGCGCGGCACCCGCGGCCGGCAGCGACCTTGCCGCAGCGTGGGTCGCACAGGGCATGCGCACGCTGACCAGCGATCCCGGCGCCGAGAAATATCCTCGCCTCGCGCCGGACGGGACGCGCATCGCGTATTCGGCCAGCGATCCTTCGCAACGCAATTTCCGCCTGCTCGTGCGCACGCTCGAACCGGCACGGCCCTTGCGCCTCGGGGTCGTCGAAGACGGCGAGGAATTCCATCCGGTCTGGTCGCCGGATGGCGCGTCGATCGCGTTCCTGCGCTATTCCGAGGCCAGTTGCGACATTGTGGTGACGCCGGCGATGGGCGGCCTGGAACGCGTGCTGCGGCCGTGCTTCAACGAGGAGGTCAATCATTTCGCCTGGACGCCCGACGGCAGCCGGCTGATCACGACCTCGTTCACGCATGCGGCGGCCGGCGATCTCGAGATCGCCCTGTTTCCGCTCGATGGCGGCGAATCGCAGGCGCTCGATTATTCGCACGCCGCGTGGGACAAGGACATCGACCCGCGCTATTCGCCCGACGGCCGCTGGATCGCGTTCCGTCGCGGCGCGCGTCCGTACGCGGACCTGTGGGTCGTGCCGGCGACCGGCGGCGAGGCGCGACGACTGACGCGCTTTGCGAGCTTGCTGCGTGGCCACGACTGGACGCGCGACAGCTCGGCCCTCGTGTTCTCGTCGAACCATGCCGGCCACCAGGCCTTGTACACGGTCGACATCGTCGATGCGCGCGTGCGCGCGCTCGGCGTGCAGCCTGCCGAGAATCCGTCGGCCGCGACGCGCAGCGACGGCGTCGTCTACGAGATCCCGCGCGTGCGCACCCAACTCGGCGAGGTGCGCCTGCGCGAAGGGGTCGAACTGCGGGCCGACATCCTCGCCTCGACCGCGAACGACACCGCGCCGGCACTCTCGCCGGTCGACGCGCGTCTCGTGTTCGTCTCCGATCGCAGCGGATCACAGCAACTCTGGCTGCACGATCCGGCCCGTGCCGAAATCTACCCGTTGACCGACTACGCGAACGCGACCCTGATCGATCCGGCCTGGCGCGCCGACGGCATGCGCGTGCTCGTCACCGTGCGCGGTGTCGATGGCGCGAGCGGGCTCGTCGAGATCGATCCGGCCTCGCGCAAGCAGCGCCTGCTGACCGGGCCAGGCGATGATGTCCGCTACGGCACCCATGGCATCGAGCCGGACCGCTATCTCGTCGTCGTCGCCGACCGCAACGGCGAAGTCGACCTGCTCGCGATCGATGGCGCGGGACCGGACTCGCCACGGCGCACGCTCGTGAAGGGCGTCGGCCGCGCCGAGGCCGACCCGGCCACCGGGGCGATCTACTTCACGCGCCTGAATGGCCGCGGCCTGTTCCGCCTCGAACCGAACGATGGCGCCGAGCGGCTCGTCACGGTCGCCACGCCGCGCTTCCACATCGACGGCTGGCGAATCGTTTCGGGCAACATCGTCTACGTGTCGATCAACGTCGATGGCACCGGCGAACTGCGCAGCCTCGATCCGACCACGGGCGACGACTGGGTCCTGATCGGCCTGCCCGCGCTGCCCGCCGGCCTCGATTTCAGCGTTTCGGCGGCCGGCGACCGCATCGTCCTCGCGCGGGTCGCGGCCGACGACACCGATATCGCATCGTTCCAGCTCGTCCGCACGCCTGCCCAGTGAATTCAACGACTTGGTTGGCTGTGCCGGCAGCAGGACTGCGCTGTTCGCCACGAATTCGGCCGAACTTCGTCGACCGTTCCTGACCCTCGCGCTGTTCCCGCCGAGCATTCCGCCATCGCGGACGGCGAAGACGGGAGGCGACGATGCAACTGTCGGGACAACGCGCGCAGCACGGAGCGCGCATCGAATGGTCGACGGCGCTGCCGGCCGGGCGACTCGAACTCGTCGTCGGTGGCGGCCATGGCAGCACCCTCGCCTGCGCGGCGACACCGGCGACCGTCTGGATCGGCCTGCACGGGTCGCTGCAGGTCAGCGTGCCCGACGCGTCGCTGGTCCTGGCGGGCGGCCAGCTGCTCGTCACCGAAGATGGCGTGCCGACCGAGGCACGTGCGCGCGGAACGGCGTTGTGGATCGCGGTCCGGGCCGCGCGCAGCGGTTGGCGCGACCTGCTCGACCGGACCGAACGGATGCGCGGCATGCCCGGCCCGGTCTTGTTGCCGGGTCGGCACGTCGCGACGCGCGCGCTGCGCCAGCTTGCGCTCGAACTGGCCCGCGCAGCGCTGCGGCCGCTTCCGGACGCGCTGGGCCAGCCCGCGATCATCGGCGAATTCGCCGAAACGCTTGCCGACCTGCAGGCGGATCCGATGCGCCTGGTCGATCGCTGCCCCGGGCGCACGCTGGCCCAGCGTCGCGCCGTCTTCGTGCGCCTGCAACGCGTGCGCCGCTACATGCTCGCCAACAGCCACCTCGATCTCGACACCACGGCGCTCGCGCTCAAGGCCCACTATTCGCTGTCGCATTTCATCCGTTCGTATCACCGGGTCTACGGCCAGACCCCGCACGCCGCCCTCGTCGAGGATCGTCTCGACCGCGCGCGCGAGCTGCTCGGCAACAGCGCCCTCGCGGTCGGTGAAGTTGCGCTCGCCAGCGGCTTCGAGAATCGATGCGCCTTCTCGCGCGTGTTCAAGCGGCACTTCGGGGTCACCGCGCAGGAAGCCCGCCGCACGGTCGCCGCGTGACCGGGGCCGCGTCGGACGGCCGCGATCCCGCGGCTTGCCGAGGCGCCATTGCACGGATCGTTGCCAAGTCGGGCCTGCTCGGTAAGCATAGCGGCCCCGATTGCGACGCGAGCCCATGGCTGGACCTTCCGACAGCGTCGACGAACGCCTTGCCCAGGTCCTGCGTGATTTCGGCACGCGCCTCGCAGGCCTCCTGCACGGTTATCGCCTCGACCGGCACGGCATCGACCCGGCCGATATCGAGCAGGAAGTGCGCATCCGGCTCTGGAAGGCGATCGAGCGTGACCGCTCCGGGGCCTTTCATGCGTCCTATGTGCAGAAGGTGGTAGCGACCACCGTGATCGACGCGTTGCGCAGGGCAGAAGTACGCGCTGCGGAACCGTTGCCCGAGGACGACGACGAGCCCGGCCAGTTGCCGGAAGACGGTGTCGGCCCCGAGCAATCGGCCAGCGACGGTGAACGCATGGGTGGCCTGCAGCGCTGCCTCGGCGAAATCCCCGAGCGCCGGCGCCTGCCGATCACGTTGCACCTGCAGGGGTTTTCGCTGCAGGAAATCGCCGATGTGGTCGGAACCTCGGCCGAAGCGGCACGAAAACTCGTTTCACGCGGCCTGCTCGAATTGAAGGCGAGGCTGCGCGAACTCGGATATGGTGATTTCGATGACTGACCGCAGCTTGTCCAGCCTGTATCGCCGCCTTTCCGCGCAGCGGCAAGATCCGGCGCATGACCTGCTCGACGCCGACACGCTCGTCGCTGCCGCGGCCGGCACGCTGCGTGGTGACCGCCGCGACGAAGTGGCCGCGCGCCTGTCGCGCTCGGACCTGCAGACCGACCTCGTGCGCCTGCTGCGCGATCTCGCGCCGGCAGCGGAGGCGCTTGCCGACGGCATTGGCGCGCGCGAGCGATCGGGCCATCGCCGTGGCTCGCGCACGCTGCAGCATGCGCACGCCGCACGCTCGCGGCCGACCCTGCGCTGGGCCGGCCTTGCGGCCTGCCTCGTCGTCGCGCTCGGTGCGCTCGGGTTGCATCAGCATCGCGTCCAGACCGAGGAAGCGGCAATGGCTGCGGCGATGGAAGCGGCATCGCGCCCCGATCGCATCTTCACGAGCGTCGACCGCATTTTCAGTGCGCCGATCGAGTCGGCGAGCGGCACGGACGCCGCCGACGGCGTGTTCCGCTCGAACTTCAACGGCGGCTGATTCAGCAACCGCTTGCCCGAAAACGCCCGGCCGATGCCGGGCGTTTTCGTTGCGTGGCCCGCGACGCCGCGTGAACGCGGCTAGCTGGCCGACCCGCTCGCATGTTCGCGCGTGGCGGCGAACGTCACGTCGGGCCAGCGTTCGGCCGTCAATTGCAGGTTGACCCGGGTCGGGGCCAGATAGACGAGTTCGCCGGCCGCATCGAGCGCAAGATTCTGCGCGGCCTTCTCGCGAAACTCCTCGAGCTTCCGCGCGTTCGCGCAGTGCACCCAGCGCGCCGTGACGACGCCGACGTTCTCGAACTGGCACTCGACGCCGTATTCGTCCTTGAGCCGGTACGCGACGACTTCGAACTGGAGCACGCCGATCGCACCGAGGATCAGGTCGTTCGACATGAGCGGGCGGAAGAACTGGGTGGCGCCTTCCTCGGACAGCTGGGCAAGGCCCTTCTGCAGCTGCTTGATCTTGAGCGGATCCTTGAGCCGCGCGCGGCGGAACAGTTCGGGCGCGAAGTTCGGGATGCCGGTGAAGGCGAGCGGTTCGCCCTCGCTGAAGGTGTCGCCGATCGAGATCGTGCCGTGGTTGTGGATGCCGATCACGTCCCCGGCGAATGCCTGCTCGACGATCTCGCGATCCGAAGCCATGAACGTCAAGGCGTTGGCGAGCTTCATCTCCTTGCCGCTGCGCACATGCAGGGCCTTCATGCCGCCGCTGAACGTGCCCGAGCAGATGCGCATGAAGGCGACCCGGTCGCGGTGCATCGGGTCCATGTTGGCCTGGATCTTGAACACGAAGCCGGTCATCGCGGCTTCGTCGGCCCCGACCGTACGCGTCGTCGTCGCATGCGATTTCGGCGGCGGGGCATGTTCAACGAAGAAGTCGAGCAGCAGCTGCACGCCGAAGTTGTTGACCGCCGATCCGAAGAACACCGGGGTCTGCCGACCCGCGAGGTAGGCATCCTTGTCGAACGGGTGCGAGGCACCCTGGACGAGTTCGAGTTCGTCGCGCAGCTCGCGCCACGCGGATTCGCCGATGCGCGCGGCGAGCGCCGGGTCCTCAAGCCCCTTGAAGATCGTCGAATCCTGGCGCGTGAAGTTGCGGCCAGGCTCGAAGATGTGCACCTCGTCGAGCAACAGGTGGTAGACGCCCTTGAGGCGCGAACCCATGCCGATCGGCCACGTGATCGGCGCGCAGGCGATACCGAGCACCGACTCGACTTCGTCGAGCAGTTCGATCGGTGCGCGGCCTTCGCGGTCGAGCTTGTTGATGAAGGTCATGATCGGCGTGTCGCGCAGGCGGCACACCTCCATGAGCTTGATCGTGCGTTCCTCGACGCCCTTGGCGACGTCGATGACCATCAGTGCCGAATCGACCGCGGTCAGCACGCGATAGGTGTCCTCGCCGAAATCGGCGTGTCCAGGCGTGTCGAGGAGATTGACGATCTTGCCGTCGTACGGGAACTGCATGACCGAACTCGTCACCGAGATGCCGCGTTCCTTCTCGAGCGCCATCCAGTCCGAGGTCGCATGGCGCGCGGTCTTGCGCGACTTGACCGATCCGGCCATCTGGATCGCGCCGCCGAACAGCAGCAGCTTTTCCGTGAGCGTCGTCTTGCCCGCATCGGGATGGGAAATGATCGCGAACGTGCGCCGCCGACGCATTTCGCTGACGTGATCGGTCATGGTTTTGCCTGGAACGATTGCGGCCAGCGACTCGGCCGCCGGCGGGGCGCGCATTGTACGCGAGCTGTCCCGGAGGTTCAGGCGGGACCCGCTCCTTGCCAGCGCGACGCGCCGGCACAACCCGGCGCGTGCTCAGTCAACCGAGAACGACTGCAACTCGACGCCGATGAATTCCCACGCAAACAGGTGGAAGATTCCGCCGCCGGGAGCGGTCGAGTCGACGTAGGCGTAATAGCGGTGGTTGGGTACGAGCGTTTCCTCGAGGTGCAGGCGCAGCATGCCGTTCGGCAACAGCGTGGTCGACGAACCCACGCAGGAACTGCCGTCGCCTTCGGCTGACAGCACGTAGATGACCGGCACGAAGCTTGGCTGTGGCGTGAGATCGAAGTCGACGTGGTTGCCGATCCCCGAGAAGCCCGTCAGAAACGTGTAGACCACTTCGCCGCCGGGCAGGCTCGCGAGCCCGGGGCATGACGCGACGGAGTCGACCGTGTTCGGTGCGCCGACCGTGCTGTTGTCGAAATCCATCGGCAATGACGTGATCGGAATCGCGGCACTGCCCGTCGGGACGACCACTTCGGCGGACGCGGGCGTGGTCGACGCGGCGATCAGGCAGGCGAGGATGCGAGACGGCAGCATGATCGATTCCGGGGCGGCTGCCTCATTCTCCCCTTCGCAGCGGGCAATGCAACACGCGTGGCCGGCTATTCGCCGCGGATGTCGATGTCGCCGCTGAACGTCTCGACGTTGATGCGTGCACTGCCGCCGCCGATCGTCGCCTCGAGCGAACGGCCGGGGCCATGCTCGGGTTCCTTGACCGTGCCGAAGTCGCTGCGGATGCGGCCGCTGAACGTTTCGGCCTCGATGCGCGCCGATGCGCTGGCCGGCATCCGCACGCGCACGTCGCCGCTCATCGTTTCCGAATCGAGGCGCGCGTCCGCGCCCGGCGTGCCGCGCACGCTGATGTCGCCCGAGACCGAACTCGCATTGAGCTCGCGATAGTCGCCGGTCTCGACGGTGACGTCCCCCGACACCGTTTCGAACTTCAGGCGCGCAGTGGCCGAGCGCACGTTGATCTCGCCGGAGACCGTCTCGACCTGCACGCGCTCGCTGCGCCCGTTCAGTTCGACCCGCCCGCTGACGCTGCCGACCTCGATCTCGCCCGCGTTGCTCTCGATCCGGATCTTGCCGCTCACGCTGTCGATGGCGAGCAGGCGTCCCTCGACGCCGGAAACGTTGACCTCGGCGCTGACGACCTCGATCTCGAGCTCGGCCTCGCGCGGCACCTTGACGACGAGGATCGAGTCTTCCATGCGCGAACCCGCGCCCCAGTTGAACCAGCCGCTGTTCTCCGGGCCCTTGACCCTGATCGACAGGCGCGAACCGCCGCCTTCGATCTCGAGCCCCTTGCTGCCGGTGCCGAGCGTGCCGCTGATCGCGACCTCCTCGCGCTCCCAGGCGCTGATCGTGACCGATCCGCGGACATTCGAGATGTCGATGCGCGCGCGCGCGTCGACCGCGCGCGTCTCGTCGATCGGGGTGCCGGCGAATGCAAGCGTGCAGGCCGAGAACAGCAGGGGGGCGAAGATCTGGAGGGTGGTTTTCATGTCGTGGGTCCTCAGCCGGCATGCATGCCGAGACGGGCCAGCTTGCGTCGTTGCGCATGCGTGCGATTGATCAGTCCGACGAGGTACACCGCATCGGGTTGTTGCTGCAGGGCCTGCTCGAGTTCCGCGCTCGCCGCGTCGAGGACGACTTCGGCTCCGGCCAGGCGCGGATCGCCGCGCGTGGCGAGTTCGTGGGCGCGTTCGATCTGGGCGCGCACCGAAGGCGTGTCGCCGGCATCGGCCGCGCCGGTCATCGCGTGCTGGCCTTGCAGGGCGATCGAGAACATCCCGGCACTGACCGCGACGGCGACGCTCGCGGCCGCGGCGAGCGGGAACCAGCGGCGTCGGGTCGCTGCCGGCTGCTGCGCGGCGGGCGCTTCGATGCGGGCCGCGATGCCGCTCCAGAGGTCGTTGCGCGGCTGCCGCGGCACGCGCAATGCGCGCAGGTCCCGTTGCAGTTCGAAATCAGTCATGGGTTCCTCCAAGTGCGCGCTGGAGCAGTCCGCGCGCACGATGCAGTTGGGCTTTGGACGAGCCGGTCGCCATGCCGAGTTCGCGACCGATTTCGTCGTGCTTCCAGCCTTCGATGTCGTGCAGGACGAGGACGGCGCGCGCGCGTGGCGGCAGTGCGGCGATCGCGCGTTCGAGGTCCGCACGCTCGCCGGCGCAGAACGGGCGCGACGGTTCGGCGAGCGCATCGAGGACCTCGTCCTCGACCGCATCCTCGGGATCGCGGCTGCGCAGGTCCATCAGCGCGACATTGACCGCGAGCCGATGCAGCCAGGTCGTGAACGCACTCTCGAAACGGAAACTGCCGAGCTTCTGCCAGGCACGCACGAACGCCTCCTGGGTCAGTTCCTCGGCGCGCGCCTCGTTCATGCCCGACAGCCGCCAGACGGCTCCATGCACGCGCCCGGCGTGACGCCGGTACAGGGTCTCGAATGCGCGCACCTCGCCGGCCGTCGCGCGGCGGACCAGATCGGCATCCTCGGGTTCGGACCGCGGCGCGTCGATCATCGCAAGGGGCATCGGCAGGCAGGCGGCATTCATGATGCCCGCTTTGATGCACGTCCGGCGTGCAGGGTTTAGACGCCGGCCGCCATGGCCGGTCCTCAGCCGGTCACCGTCCGCGGCAGCGGCTGGGCCTGCGCAACGAGTGCGGCCGCGATGCGCTGCTGCTCGTCGCGCAGGCGTTGCGGCATGCGTGCACCGTAGGAATCGAGGTATTCGCCGATGCTCGCGAGCTCGTCGCGCCACGCGCGCACGTCGACCGCGAGCAGTTCGTTCGCCGCGGCCGGCGAGACCGCGAGACCGGCCAGATCGAGGTCCTCGGGACGCGGCACGTGGCCGATCGGCGTGTCCGTTGCCTGCGCGCTCCCCGTGCAGCGGCCGATGATCCATTCGAGCACGCGCAGGTTCTCGCCGAAGCCGGGCCAGAGGAACTTGCCGTCGGCACCCTTGCGGAACCAGTTGACGTGGAAGATCTTCGGCAGTTTCGCCGCGGCGTGGTCGAACGAGAGCCAGTGGGCGAAGTAGTCGGCGAAGTTGTAGCCGCAGAACGGCTTCATGGCCATCGAGTCGCGGCGCAGCACGCCGACCGCGCCGGTGGCGGCGGCCGTTGTTTCCGAACCCATCGCCGCGCCGACGAGCACGCCATGCGCCCAGTCACGCGCTTCGAACACGAGCGGGATCAGCGAGGGCCGGCGACCGCCGAAGATGATCGCGCTGATCGGCACGCCCTGCGCCGCCTCGGCCTTCGGCGACCAGCTCGGGCACTGTTTCGCCGAGACCGTGAACCGCGAATTCGGATGCGCGGCCGGACCGTTCGCCTTGTCGTAGGGGCGGCCCTGCCAGTCGGTGACCGGCGTGCCTTCGCTGAGCCCTTCCCACCACGGCTGGTTGTCGGCGGTGACGCCGACATTCGTGAAGATCGTGTCGCGCTGGATCGTCTTCAGCGCATTCGGATTCGTCTTGCGGTCGGTGCCCGGAGCGACGCCGAAGAAACCCGCTTCGGGATTGATCGCCCACAGGCGGCCATCTTCACCGGGCTTCATCCAGCAGATGTCGTCACCGACCGTCCACACCTTCCAGCCGGCCTCGCGGTAGGACTCGGGCGGAATCAGCATCGCGAGGTTCGTCTTGCCGCAGGCCGACGGGAATGCCGCGGCGATGTAATGCGTTTCACCGGCGGGGTTCTCGATGCCGACGATCAGCATGTGCTCGGCGAGCCAGCCCTCGCTGCGCGCCTGCCACGAGCCGATGCGCAATGCATGGCACTTCTTGCCGAGCAGCGCATTGCCGCCGTAGCCCGAGCCGATCGACTTGATCGAGAGTTCCTCGGGGAAATGCATGATGAAGCGCTTGTCGGGGTCGAGCTCGCCGGTCGAATGCAGGCCTTTCACGAAGCTGCCTTCGCGCTCGATGCGCGCGAGTGCGGCGCTGCCCATGCGCGTCATGATGCGCATGTTGGCGACGACGTACGGCGAATCGGTGATCTCGACGCCGCAGCGCGAGATCGGCGAATCGATCGGGCCCATGCAGTACGGCACGACATACAGCGTGCGCCCGCGCATGCAGCCTGCGAACAGCGCGTCGATCTTCGCGTGCGCCTCGGCCGGCGCCATCCAGTGGTTGTTCGGACCGGCATCCTCGCGCTTGCCCGTGCAGATGAAGGTCAGGTGCTCGACGCGCGCGACATCGGACGGGTGCGAGCGGTGCAGGTGGCAACCCGGATGCGTGTCCTGGTTCAGCTCGAGGAGGTCGCCGGTTTCGAGCATCTGCCGCGTCAACAGCGCGTTCTCGGCATCCGAGCCGTCACACCAGTGGATCGCCGCGGGTTCGGTCAAACGGGCGACTTCCTCGACCCAACGGTTCAAGGATTCGAGCGAGCTGGACATGTTTTCCCCTGACGCGGGCCGGACCCGCGTCGGCATTGAAGTGGTTGCCCGTGAAACTAGCGAGCAGGCCTCCGCTTGGCAAGGCTTTGCGCAGCACGCGGCAATCTGCCGGGCGCCGGACGGGCATGCCGAAACGGGCGCACATCGGGACACAACGTCCTGAACCGGCGGGGGAATGACCCGATCGATCCGCCAATCCGGCGCCACGATTCGCGGGTTCGGCGCGGTCCCCGGGCCGATGGCGAGTCAGCAGAATCGCCGCAGGCCCCTCACCCCGGAATCAGCGTCTCCATCACATGTTCGACATAGGCCTCGTACTCGGCCTGGTCCATGCGCGGCATGCCGTGGCGCTGGTTCAGTTGCAGGAAGCCGGTGTATGCGGTGTAGGCGAGGCGGGCGCGGTGGGCTGCGGCGCGCCGATCGAAGCCTGCCTGGCGGTAGGCGACGGTGAGCAGGTCGAGGCGGCGCCGCGAGATGCGTTCGATGACCGGCTGCACGAGCGGGTGGTCGGATGCCTGCAACAGGCCCGCATAGATCACGTGCGACTGGACCTCGCGACTGACCCGGCGGAACAGCTCGCGCAGGCGTTCGCGCGGATCGGCGATCGGCTCGACGCGGCCGAGCACCTCGTCCTCGTCGCGCTTTTCCCAGCGCTCGACGGCCGCCTTGATCAGCGCCTCGCGGGTGGGGAAGTGCCAGTAGAAGCTGCCCTTGGTGACGCCGAGCGTGCGTGCGAGCGACTCGACCGCGATTGCGGCGACGCCCGATGCGGCCAGCACGTCGAGCGCCGCGAGCTCCCAGTCCGCGGCGGTCAGGCGCGCACGCGTTTCGGCGGTCCGGGCGGGCTCCTTCATGCGGTCGAGTGTGCCCGAGGGCCCGCGCCATGAGAAGCGCGCGCGGTGCCCCCCCATCAGGCCGGCCCGCGCGGGATTGAAATCCGCACGGCGGCGCCTCCATACTGTTCCGTATGGAAGTGCATGCGCGAGCCGTTCCCGCCTCATCCGTGCGCCTGATCGCGGCGACGGGCGGCGTTGACCTCGCCCTCGAGGAATCCGGTCCAGCCGATGCACCAACGGTCGTGTTCGCGCACGGCTTCGGGCAGACGCGCGCGGCCTGGAGCGCGACCGCCGCGTCGATCGTTGCCGCCGGCTGGCGCGCGACCACCTACGACGCGCGGGGCCACGGCCAAAGCGGCCGTATGGCGAGCGGCGACTACGCGGTCGACCAGCTCGTCGAGGACTTGCGCCTCGTCTGTGCCCAATCGAGCCGGGCGCCGGTCGTCGTCGGCGCGTCGATGGGCGGGCTTGCCGGCGTCGCGCTGGCCGGCGCGGCGGACCCCGGTTGCCGAGCGCTCGTCCTCGTCGACATCACGCCGCGCTGGGAACCGGCCGGCGTCGCGCGTATCGTCGATTTCATGCGCGCCCACCCGGAGGGATTCACCGATCTTGCCGAAGCCGCCGATGCGGTCGCGGCCTATCTCGCCCATCGCGGCACGCGCAAGTCGCCCGATCGCCTGCGCAGCCTGCTCGTCGAGTCGGCGGACGGCCGCCTGCATTGGCATTGGGATCCGCGCATGCTGACACCGATTGCCGACGATGCCGCGCGGCACCAGGTCGACCTGTCCGATGCAGCGCGTCGCATCCGTGTGCCGTGCCTGCTCGTCAGCGGCGCCGCGAGCGACGTCGTCTCCGAATCGACGATCGCCGAATTTCTAGAGCTCGTGCCCCACGCGACGCATGCCACAGTGCCGCGTGCCACGCATATGGTCGCGGGCGACGAGAACAGCGTGTTCACACGTCATGTGCAGGATTTCCTGCATTCGCTGCCACCCGACTGAGGCAGGACCCGTTTCGCCTGCGCGCCCGTGGACGCGCAGGGTCAATGTACCGAGGAGGATTCGTCATGTTGCAGCTGGTTCCGTTGCTCGCCGCCTTGCTTGCGTCGCTCGCGGCTGCCTACCTGCGCGTCGGCTTGCGCGCCTGGACCCTCGCCACGGCGATCGCGATCGTCGGCATCGGCTGGCTGGTCGGTGCGCATTGGCTCGCGGTCGCGCTGCCCCTGGTCGTGTTCGCCGTGATCGCGGTCCCGCTCAACCTGATCGAGTTGCGGCGGAGCCGGATCAGCGCGCCGCTGCTCGCGATCTATCGCAAGATCACCCCCCAACTGTCGCCGACCGAGCAGATCGCGCTCGAAGCGGGCACGGTCGGATTCGAAGGCGAGCTGTTCACCGGCATGCCGGACTGGAAGAAGCTGCTTGCCGAGCCGAAACCGGCATTGAGCGTCGAGGAGCAGGCCTTCCTCGACGGCCCGGTCGAGGGTCTGTGCAAGCGCATCGACGAGTGGCAGATCACCCACGAGCTGGCCGACCTGCCGGGCGACATGTGGGACTACCTGAAGGCCAACCGGTTCTTCGGCATGATCATCCCGAAGCAGTATGGTGGCCTGCAGTTTTCCGCACTCGCGCATTCCGCGGTGCTGCAGAAGATCGCGAGCATGTCGGCGACCGTCGCGACGACCGTGGCGGTACCGAACTCGCTCGGTCCGGCCGAACTGCTCCTTCATTACGGGACCGAGGAACAGAAGGATCATTACCTGCCGCGCCTCGCCGACGGACGCGACATCCCGTGTTTCGCACTGACCGGCCCTTATGCCGGCTCCGATGCGACCTCGATCCCGGACTACGGCATCGTCTGCAAGGGCGAGTGGCAGGGCGGCAACGTGCTCGGCGTTC
>CAZPLY010000014.1:0-90914 GCA_964587775.1 uncultured Dokdonella sp. | reverse complement strand
CAACAGCGGGTGCTGTCCTCAACTAATTCTTCGTCCGAAGAAAGCCGGCAGGTCATCTGCAATCCCGGCGGACTGCCCGGCGTGCCCGTGACGAGAGCCGGGCATGGCTCCCACGTGGCGGGGCTTATCGGCGCGAACGTCAACAGCGGCTTGGGGTTCAAGGGAACATGCAAGCATTGCGGGATCGCGATGGCTCGCGTTATCTATGGGACGTGCACGGCGCTCGGAGAGGTATTAACGAACTTCACTTTGAGCTCGGTAGCCGATGCCATCAGCTGGCTGACGGAATCCGGCACCCAGGTCATCAACCTGAGCCTTGGCATCCCCAATCTTGAGCCGGCCAACCAATGCCCATCAACCCCGTCCAGCATGATCTGTCTCGCGCTCTCCTATGCGAACAGCCGTGGCGTCACGCTGGTCGGAGCCTCAGGCAACTGGCGAAACTTCGTTCAGTTCCCAGCGGCTGACGATCGCGTGGTTGCGGTGGGAGGTTATGACAGCGGCGTTTCGTTCTGGGACGAGTCCCCGGGCAGCTACACGAACTGTCCACTTGCCGGCAGCCGCGAGTGCGGATCGAACTACACAATCGTTGCGGGCGGACCTCGCCAGGAAGTCGTTGCCGGCGCGAAGTCGATCCTGTCCAGCGTGTATCCGGGCAAGGACTGGCAGCCGGCGGTCAGTTGCGGCGACTCCTTCGGAACTCCCTCGGGAGATGGCGTCGGCTTGTGCACAGGCACATCGATGTCCTCGCCGCTGGTCGCGGGCCTGATCGGCATCCTACGCTCGGTCAATCCATTCGTTCCGCCGAGTGCGCCGGTGCCGCTGGTCGGCCAGGTACCGGGCATCCGCACCGTTTTGACGAACACAACGCTCCAGGCACAGTCGAGCCTGCCCTGGGACAGCAAGTTCGGGTATGGACGTCCCGACGCCGATGCGGCCGTACAGATGATGCTGGGGAAGGTGGCAGGGACCGTGGTCAAGAACCGTGTCACGCCTTTGTTCCGGCTCTACGGCGCGACCACGAAGGACTACATGGATACTGCCTCGCCGCAGTTTGCGCATTCCGCGCTGTACGCGGTCGGATCTTATTCACCCCAAGGCGCCACAGTCCCCGGCTACCCGAGTTTCCGACGGCATCGGGTTCTACGCCTGCGCCGCGAGCAGGCGTTTACGTACTGACAACGGAGTACGAACCGCGCTCGAACTGGCCAGACCTCGTTCCGCTCTACATGGCCGATCGCGGACGCTATTTCCCGAAAGGGTGCCCGAGCAATGAACCGGGTTGCGTCATCACCGGCCAGGATTTCACGCTGCTGACGACCACGGCGCATATCGAGCAGGCTCGTGTGGCCGGCTACAACCTGCGCACCATCCAGGGCTACATCTACCAGGCCTGCACGCCGGAGCCTTCGTGCATTCCGCCCGGCGCCGAGAAGTTCTACCGCGCCTGCAAGACCGCCGACGGCGATTGCGCGACGTTCCTCGAAAGCGAGCGTGTTGCTTTTGAAGCGCAGGGATACACGGCGGCGTTCCCGTCGGGAAGCAACAAGGTTATGGGTTACGCCTATCCGCCGGTGGACACGGACGGCGATGGACTGATCGACGGGTTCGAGCACGTCATCGGGACGAATATCTACCTGCAGGACTCGGATGGGGACGGCTTGTCCGATACAGCCGAGTTCTCGATGACCGCGTTGCCTGCAAGCGATCCATGCGCCGGTCCGGGGGCGGGCAACTGCCCGGCGGTCGATATCATCTTCCGGCACGGCTTCGAGTAGGAGGTCCACTGTCCGCGGACGGCGAGCAGGTACAAGCAGCCGGATCGAGGTCACGATCCAGCTGCCTGTTGAGGGAAGCCGGCCGGATCCCGGTATTTGGCGGGATGGCATGCCGATCGGGACGTCCCTACCCCTACGCCGATGTCAGCAGTTTCTCGACCACGGCCCGGTAGCGCGCGGCGATGCGTTCCTCGTCGCGATGACGGGAATCGCGCACGACCCATTCGCCGTTGACCATGACGTCGCGCACCAGCGGCACGTTGCCCGCGAAGATCCAGGTGTCGAGCAGATGCGCGGCATCACGACCGGCGAGCAGTGGCGACTGTTCGTCGAGCACAAGCAGGTCGGCGCGCGGGCCGACTGACGGCAGCGCGGGATCGCCACCTGCGAGCTGGCCGATTGCCATGCCCGATGCGCGCGTGCTGCCGAGCAATGCATTCGAATACAGCACGTCGCCGGTGCTCGCTTGCTGCACTGTCGCGCTGACATTGCGGTGACGCGTGGCGAGGCGCTGGCCGTACTCGAGCCAGCGCAGTTCCTCGACCGGCGACACCGAAATATGGCTGTCCGAACCGATGCCGATCGTGCCGCCCGCGTCGAGATACGCCCTGAGCGGGAACAGGCCGTCGCCGAGATTCGCCTCGGTCGTCGGACACAGTCCGGCGACGGCGCCGCTCCTGGCCAGACGGCGCGTCTCGTGCTCGTCGATGTGCGTCGCATGCACGAGGCACCAGCGCGCATCGACCTCGGCATGATCGAGCAGCCATTCGACCGGGCGCGCATTGCGCACGGCCATGCAGTCCTGCACCTCGCCGATCTGTTCGGCGATATGGATGTGGATCGGCATCATCGATACCGGCATGCCATCGCGCGACGGCGACATCGCGGCAATGCCGGCGAGCACGGCGTTCATCGCGTGCTCCGGCACCGCGCGCAGCGAATGCAGGGCAACGCCGATACGCACACGCGAATTCTCGGCGAGCCGCAGGCGTTCGACGAGACGCAGGAAGCCATCGACATCATGCGCGAAGCGGCGCTGGCGTTCGGCCAGCGCGCGGCCGTCGAAGCCGCCGGTCATGTACAGCGTCGGCAACATGGTCAGGCCGATCCCGGCTTCCTGGGCGGCGTCGATCAGGGCCAGCGACATCGTGGCCGGATCGTCGTAAGGGCGACCATCGGGCCGGTGGTGCAGGTAGTGGAATTCGCAGACGTGGGTGTAGCCCGCTTTCAGCATCTCGACGTACAGCTGGGTCGCGATCGCGCGCAGTTCGTCCGGACCGATGCTGCCGGCGAATGCATACATCACTTCCCGCCAGGTCCAGAAACTGTCCTCGCGATTGCCGCGGCGCTCGGCGAGGCCAGCCATTGCGCGCTGGAACGCGTGCGAATGCAGGTTCGGCATGCCCGGCAGGACCCAGCGGCCGGTCGACTGCGCACCATCGACCGGCGCGTTCGCGCGCACATCGAGCAAGGCACCGGCCAGATACCTGCCGGCGTCGACCGTGATGCGCACATCGTCGGCCCAGCCCTGCGGCAGCCAGGCATGTCGTGCATGCAGATCCAGGTTCGTCATCGATGCACTCCACGAGTGGCAATCCGCGATTATCCGCCGTCCGCGCGCGCCAGCGGAAGCGTGGCCGCCGCTCGACGCGCGACGCGGTCTGCAATAATCGCGGCATGACCATTCCCGCATCGAAAGCAACATGGGACGGGCTGCTGCTCGATTGCAAGCTCGCCACCTTGGCCGGCGACGCGGATGCGTACGGCACGATCGAGCATGCCGCGCTCGGCTGGAAGGATGGCCGCATCGTGTTCGCCGACGCGATGAGCGCCCTGCCAGCGCCACCTGCAACGCTTGCGACCCATGTCGAATCGGTGGCGGGCACGTGGATCACGCCGGGCCTCGTCGATTGCCATACGCACCTCGTGTTCGGCGGCACCCGCGCCGGCGAGTTCGAGCAGCGTCTCGAAGGCGCGAGCTACGAAGAGATCGCGCGCGCCGGCGGCGGCATTGCCTCGACGGTCGCCGCGACGCGCGCGCTCGACGACGACGCCCTGCTTGCCGAATCGCTGCCGCGCGCGCGGGCCCTGCTTGCCGACGGCGTGACGACGATCGAGATCAAGTCGGGCTACGGCCTCGATCTCGACAGCGAACTCAAGATGCTGCGCGTCGCGCGCCGGATCGGCGAGGTGCTCGGCATCGGCGTGCGCACGACCTTCCTCGGCGCGCATGCGGTGCCGCCCGAGTTCCGCGGCCGCCAGGCCGACTACGTCGATCACCTGTGCACGACGATGCTGCCCGCGATCGGCGCGGGCGGGCTCGCCGATGCGGTCGACGCGTTCTGCGAGAAGATCGCGTTCACGCCCGAAGAAACACGACGCGTGTTCGCCAGCGCGCGCGATCTCGGCTTGCCGGTCAAGCTGCATGCCGACCAGTTGTCCGATCTCGGTGGTGCCGCGCTCAGCGCGGCCTTCGGCGGCCTCTCGGCCGACCACATCGAGCACACGAGTCCCGACGGCGTGCGCGCGATGGCCGCGGCCGGCACGGTCGCCGTGCTCCTGCCCGGTGCGTTCTATGCCTTGCGCGACACGCAGCTGCCACCGGTCGCGGCGCTGCGCGAGCACGGCGTGCCGATGGCGGTCGCGAGCGATCTCAACCCGGGCACCTCGCCGCTGCTGTCGCTGCGGCTTGCGATGAACATGGCCTGCACGCTGTTCCGCCTGACGCCGGTCGAGGCGCTGCGCGGCACGACCGTGAACGCCGCGCGTGCGCTCGGCCTTGCCGATCGCGGCATCCTTGCGCCGGGCAAGCGCGCGGACTTCGTCGTGTGGGACATCGCACGCCCGGCCGACCTCTGCTACTGGATCGGCGGTTCGCTCGCCCGCCGCGTCTACGCCGGCGGACGCGAACCCAGGCGCTGAACCGGACGCTCGCCGCGCGCGGCCCCGAAACGAAGAACCCCCGCACGTGGCGGGGGTTCCGGGTGCAGCGTGTCGCCGGATCGTCGATCAGGTCGCCTTCTTCGCCGCGGCCTTCTTCGCCGGAGCAGCCTTCCTGACCGCCGCGGTCTTCGCCGGAGCGGCGGCAGCGGCCGGTTTCGTCGCGCTCGCCTTCTTCACGGCGTGCGGGCGCACGTTGCCATGGCTGCGGATGGAAATCTTGCCCTTGCGGGTCTTGCGGTCACCACGGCCCATCGGAGTTCCTCTCGATCAATTCGGCTTGCAAAGGGGGCGCAGAATAGCAGCGCGGCGGCAAAGCGCAAGCGATCACGCGCCCGGGGTCGCCGGATTTCCGCACGGGAGAGCGCGCTTTTCCGGCGAATCCCGGCGGAGCCGGCGCCCGTCAATGCTCGCGTTCCCCATGACCGCAATCCGCCTGTCGGCAGTCGAGGCCTTCGATCTGCACGGTGGCGTGGGCGACGCCGAAGCGGGCGCGCAGCACGCGCAGGATCGAGTCGATTGCGACGTCGGGGACGACGCCATCGTGCAGGCGGGCATGCAGCGTGGCGAGGCGGTTGCCACCGGACAGTTGCCAGACATGGATATGGTGAACATCGCGCACGCCTTCGGCTTCGTCCTGCAGCGCGGCCGCGACGACGCGGGTCTCGACGCCTTCGGGCATGCCTTCGAGCAGGATGTGCGCGCAGCGGCGCAGCAGGCGCACGGCGCTGTTGAGGATCAGCAGCGAAACGATCACCGAGATCGCCGGGTCGGCCCACAACCAGTCGAAATAGCGGATCACGAGCGCGGCGGCGACCGCGCCGAGCGAACCGAGCAGGTCGCCGAGCACATGCAGGCGCGCGCCGGCCGTGTTGACGTCGTCGTGATCGTGGCCGCCGAGCACGTGCAGGACGAGCAGGTTGACCGCAAGTCCGATGCAGGCGACCAGCAGCATCGTGCCGGACAGGATCGGCTGCGGGGAGAGGAAGCGCGCGAACGCCTCGGCCACGATCCAGGCGACGAGGAAGACCTGGGTCAAGGCATTCGTGTACCCGACCAGCACTTCGAGTCGCGCATAGCCGAAGCTGCGCCGCGCATCGGCCGGACGCCGCGCGAAATGCACGCCGAGCCAGGCAAACAGCAGGGCCGAGGCATCGACGAGCATGTGCGCCGCGTCGGCGAGCAGGGCCAGCGAGCCCGACAACCAGCCGCCGATGACTTCCGCGACCATCGTCACCGTGGTCAGCGCGAACGCGAACAGCAACTTGCGCTCGCGGCGCGGGCCGTCCGCAGGATGGCCGGCGTGCCCATCGTGGTGGTCGTGGGCGGCGTGCCCGTGGTGATGATGGTCGTGCATGCAGTCGAAGCCCCGGAACCGGCGCCGGATGCTAGGCAATCAGCGGCCGGTTACACAATGACAGTCGCGCTCAGTGCCGGCAGTCCGGTCCGTGCACGTGATCGAGGCGCAGGTTCGCGAGATGCGACAGCGCGACGAGCGTGCCGCCGATGCTGACGAGCACGGCATGCCGCACGTCGGCATGGTCGGCACCGACGAACAAGCCCGTGAGCAGCAGGACGATGCCCGGAACGAGCAGGCCGAACGCACGGTAGCTGCCATGCCGGCGCAGCCCGAACAGCAGGCTCGTCGTAGCCATCGCGATCGCGAACGCGACGAAGGCGCGCTCGATCGCATGGTCGGCAAGAAAGGCGAGACCGAGCGCCGGCAACACGCCGAAGACGATCGGCAACAGCGCGCAATGGACCGCACAGATGAACGACGCGAATGCGCCAAAGCGATCGACGAGGCGACTCACGACCCTGCGCCCGCTGTCCGGGCCGTCCGGCGACGCGTGCTCGGCACCGAGCGCCGGTTCGCGCCCTCGCCCCGGTTTGAGGCCTGGTCTCGTCAGGATGTCCGGCTTCGGCATGACTTGTGACCCGCTTGCGCGATCGCCCATACGTAATACTATAACATTTCGTTCGATGTCGTATCGGTGAATGGCCTTGCCCATCAAGCATCCCCACGGTGCGCTACGCCTTGCGCTCGCCCTTGCCGTGCCCTTTGCGCCCCCGCTCTTCGCAGCCGAACCGGGCCAGGGCACGCCGACCGAAGAAGCGCCCGTCGCGGCGCCGCCACCCGCGACCGACAGTTCGCTCCTGCCCGACGTCGTCGTGACCGCGCTGCCGATCAAGCAGGCGCTCGACAAGATCATCGCGCCGGTCAGCGTGCTTTCCGGGGCCGCCCTCGATGCCGCGCGCGCGGCGACGATCGGTGAAACGGTCGCCGGCGAGATCGGCGTGCAAACGACTTCGTTCGGGGCCGGCGCAGGCCGCCCGGTCATCCGCGGGCTCGACGGACCCCGCGTCGGCGTGCTTTCGAACGGTCTCGGCTCGGGCGACGTGTCGACCCTGAGCCAGGATCATGCCGTCGCGATCGAGCCGTTCCTTGCCGACCAGATCGAGATCCTCAAGGGCCCGGCGACGCTGCTGTACGGATCGGGCGCGATCGGCGGCGTCGTCAACATCGTCGATGGGCGCATTCCGCGGCGCCTGCCCGACAACGGCTTGTCCGGCCGCGCCGAGCTGCGCGGCAACACGGTCGCCGACGAGCGCACGGGCATGCTGCGCATCGATGCCGGCGCCGGCAATCTTGCCTTCCATCTCGACGGGGCCTGGCGCGATGCCGGCGACTACGCGACGCCGGACGGCACCCTCGCGAACAGCTTCGTCGAATCCGCCAGCGCTGCGATCGGCGCGTCGTACATCGGCGAAAGCGGCTTCATCGGCTTCGCCGTGACGCGCTTCCTCAGCGACTACGGCAATCCGGCCGAACCGGGCGACGATGGCGAAGCCGGCGTGACCCTCGATCTCGCCCAGACCCGGCACGACCTCGAGGCGGAACTGCGCCAGCCGTTTGCCGGCTTTGCCGCATTGCGCGTGCGCCTCGGACACATCGACTACCGCCACACCGAGTTCGAAGGCGACGAGGTCGGCACGATCTTCCGCAACAGCGGCAACGAAGGCCGTGTCGAACTCGTGCACGAACCGGTCGGACGCTGGGAGGGAGCGTTTGGCCTGCAGTTCCTCGACCGTACGTTCAAGGCGATCGGCGATGAAGCCTTCATCCCGGGAACGTCGACGCGCGGTCACGGCCTGTTCGCAATCGAGCAGACGTCGTTCGGCCGGCTCGATCTCGAACTCGGCGCGCGGCTGGAACGCCAGTCGAGCGACCCGGTCGACGGCGCGACCCGCGCGTTCACGCCGCTCAGTGTCTCGCTAGGCGGCAGTTTCCGCGTGTCGGACCAATGGCACCTCAGCATGAACCTCGACCGCGCGCAGCGTGCGCCGGCCGAGGAGGAACTGTTCTCGAACGGCCCGCACGTCGCCACCCATGCGTACGAGATCGGCGATCGCGGACTCGTCGAGGAAACCGCGAACCAGGCCGAGATCGGCCTGCATTTCCACAGCGGCCACCTCGAGGCGAAGCTCGCCGCGTACGCGAACCGCTTCGACGACCACATCCACCTCGTCGATACCGGCGAGTTCGAGGACGACCTCGCCGTTCGCCGATGGATGCAGGCCGATGCACGGTTCCGCGGCTTCGAGGCCGAAGTGAAGGCGAGCGTGACCGACACGCACGGCGGCAGGCACGTCGTGCGCGCCTGGGGCGACCGCGTGAATGCCCGCCTGCGCGATGGTGCGAACCTGCCGCGCATCGCCCCGGCCCGCGCCGGTCTCGGGTACATCTGGAACCGCAACGCCTGGCGCGCGGGGATCGGCATCGTCCATCATTTCCGCCAGGACCGGGTCGCCGAATTCGAGACCGGGACGGCCGCATTCACCCTCGTCGACGCCGACGTCGTCCACGCGTTCGGCGGCAGCGACCGGTTCGCCTGGGAAGTGTTCGCCCAGGCAAGGAACCTCGGCAACGAAACCGCGCGGCTCGCGACGTCCTACATCAAGGATGTCGCGCCCCTCCCCGGCCGCTCGTTCACACTCGGCGTACGCGCATTCTTCTGACGTCGAAGGCACCCGCGTCGAATTGAGGCTCAGCGTTGCGGAGCGGCAACGCCGTCACGGTCATTGAAGCCGGGCCGATGCCGGTAGGAGCGCCCCCGGGCGCGAAGGCAATCTTTCGGTACGCGATGAATCCTGCGGAAAGGTCTGGTCGCGACCGGGGTCGCTCCTACACCTCATTGTGTTGGCTTGAGGGCATCGCAGCGGGCAACGCCGTCACGGTGATCGATGCCGCGGCCGATGTCGGTAGGAGCGCCCCTGGGCGCGAAAACAATCTTGCGGTGCGCGATGAATCTTGCGGCACGTTGTGGTCGCGACCGGGGTCGCTCCTACGGGGCGATGTGTTGGCTTGAGGGTCATCGTGGCGAAGCGGCAACGCCGTCACGGTGATCGAAGCTGCAGCCAATGTCGGTAGGAGCGCCCCTGGGCGCGAAAGCAATCTTGCGGTGTTCGATCAATCTTGAGGCAAGGTTTGGTCGCGACCGGGGTCGCTCCTACATCGTGAAATGTAGCCCTGAGGGTCATCTGACGAAGCGGCAACGCCGTCACGGTGATCGATGCCGCGGCCGATGTCGGTAGGAGCGCCCCCGGGCGCGAAAGCAATCTTGCAGTGTTCGATCAATCTTGAGGCAAGGTTTGGTCGCGACCGGGGTCGCTCCTACATCGTGAAATGTAGCCCTGAGGGTCATCTGACGAAGCGGCAACGCCGTCACGGTGATCGATGCCGCGGCCGATGTCGGTAGGAGCGCCCCCTGGGCGCGAAAACAATCTTGCGGTGCGCGATGAATCTTGCGGCACGTTGTGGTCGCGACCGGGGTCGCTCCTACGGGGCGATGTGTTGGCTTGAGGGTCATCGTGGCGAAGCGGCAACGCCGTCACGGTGATCGATGCCGCGGCCGATGTCGGTAAGCAATCTTGCGGTGCGCGATGAATCTTGCGGCACGTTGTGGTCGCGACCGGGGTCGCTCCTACGGGGCGATGTGTTGGCTTGAGGGTCATCGTGGCGAAGCGGCAACGCCGTCACGGTCATCGACGCCGCAGCCGATGTCGGTAGGAGCGCCCCCGGGCGCGAAAGCAATCTTGCGGTGTTCGATCAATCTTGAGGCAAGGTTTGGTCGCGACCGGGGTCGCTCCTACACACGACGACGGGTTCCTTGAGTCAACGTGACAGAGCGGCAACGCCGTCACGGTCATCGAAGCCGCGGCCAATGTCGGTAGGAGCGCCCCCGGGCGCGAAAGCAATCTTGCGGTGATCGATGAATCTTTCCGCAAGTCTTCGGTCGCGACCGGGGTCGCTCCTGCGCCGCAACATTCAGTCCGAGGCGCGGTCGCAGCTCGCGCAAAGACCGTGCACCTCGAGCGTCTGGCCGGCTGGCGTGAAGCCGTGCTCGTGTGCCTGCGCCGTCAGCAATGTGGAAACTCGGTCGTCGCAGATCTCGGTCGCACTCGAGCAGCGATCGCAGATCAGGAATGGAACCTGGTGCGCTTCACCGGGATGGTGACAGCCGACGAACGCGTTGATCGAAGCGAGCTTGTGGATGAAGCCGTGCTCGAGCAGGAAGTCGAGCGTGCGGTACACGGTCGGCGGCGCGGCAATGCCGGGTCCGTCCTTGAGCCGGTCGAGCAGGTCGTAGGCCTTGACCGGTTTCTCCGAGGCGGCGACGAGTTCGAGAACGCGCAGACGCAGCGGCGTCAGGCGCAGGCCGCGTGCATCGCAAGCCTCGGTGACGCTGCGCACGAACCCGCCCGCATCATGCGGATGCGCATGCACGGCGTGCGGCTTGGCGGCGGACTTCGGCATTCTTGGGGAGCAGGTCGATCGGCGTGTCCGATATGGCGATCCTAGCACCGCGATACAAGCACGCCCGCCTTACCAGCCGCCGCTCGAGTGATCGTCCTTGAGTCCCGAGCGCGCGGTGCGCATCGCGGCCTTGCGGAAATCGAGGCCGCAATGCCGGCAGGTGCGCGCGCGGTCGCTGTTCGTGCGCCCGCAGTCGGGGCATTCGGGCAACTTCGATTTCGACAGGACGATGACGATCCAGCCGATCGGACCGAGGGCGAGACCCCAGAGCAGTCCGGGCAACGGCCGCCCCTTGACCCAGCCGATCGCCGCGCCGACGAGGCCGCAGGCGACCGTCAGTGCGATCGCCCACTTCCACAACAACGGATCCAGCAGGATGGCGAGGCATCCATCGAGCATCGCCTGCACCGCGGCGAGATCGTTGCGGTCGAGGGCAGCGAGGCCCGCGAGCGTGCATGCATCCGTCATCGCGTGATCACGCCCCGGCGCGCGCGATCGCGGCCTCGATCCGATGCAAGGCTTCGTCGCGGCCGGCCAGGAAGACGGTATGGTCGATCGACGGCGAAACCTGGGTGCCGGTGATCGCGACGCGCAACGGCTGGGCGACCTTGCCCATGCCTTCGCCGATCGACTCGGCAGCTGCCGCGATCGCTGCGTGCACGTTTTCGACCGACCACTCGCCCGCGCCTTCGAGCTGCGCATGCACGGCCTTGAGTGCCGGCAGTGCGGTCGCCGATTTCAGGTGCTTGGTCACGGCGGCTTCGTCGTAGTCCTTCAGCGGCGCATACCAGACGCGCGCCTTCTCGGCCATTTCCTTGAGCGTCTGCGCGCGTTCGCGCAAGGCGAGGATCACGTCGGCCGGTTCAGGGCCTTGCTCCGGGTCGATGCCTGCCGCGCGCAGGTGCCAGACGAAATGCGGCACGAGTTCGAGCGGATCGTCCGACTTGATGTACTGCTGGTTGATCCACGCGAGCTTCTCGGGATCGAAGCGCGACGCAGCCCGGTTGACGTCGCCGATGTCGAACAGCTCGATCATCTGTTCGCGCGAGAAGATTTCCTGGTCGCCATGCGACCAGCCGAGGCGCACGAGGTAGTTCAGCAGGGCATGCGGCAGGAAACCGTCGTCGCGATACTGCATGACGCTGACCGCACCGTGGCGCTTGCTGAGCTTCTGCCCGTCCGGCCCGAGGATCATCGGCAGGTGCGCGAATACCGGCACCGCGGCACCGAGTGCGTGGTAGATGTTGATCTGGCGCGGCGTGTTGTTGACGTGGTCGTCGCCGCGGATCACCTCGTTGATGCGCATGTCGATGTCGTCGACGACGACCGCGAAGTTGTAGGTCGGGAAGCCGTCCGAACGGATCAGCACGAGATCGTCGAGTTCCTCGTTGCTCCACTCGATGCGGCCCTTGACCTTGTCGTCGAAGACGACGCTGCCCGCGGTCGGGTTCTTGAAACGGATCACGCGATTCGGATCGTCGCGCAGCGGTTCGTTGCGGTCGCGGTAGTAGCCGTTGTAGCGCGGCTTGGTGCCCGCGGCCATCGCCTCGGCGCGCATCGCCTCGATCTCGTCCTTGCTCTCGTAGGCGTAGTACGCCTTGCCGGCCTTGAGCAGGTCCTCGGCGACCTGGCGATAACGGTCCATGCGCAGGGTCTGGTAGTACGGACCCTCGTCATGCACGAGGCCGAGCCAGCCCATGCCGTCGAGGATCGCCTGCACGGCTTCCTGCGTCGACCGCTCGCGGTCGGTGTCCTCGATGCGCAGGATGAACTCGCCGCCACGATGGCGCGACTCGAGCCAGCAGTACAGCGCGGTGCGCGCACCGCCGATATGCAGGTAGCCGGTGGGACTCGGGGCGAAGCGGGTGCGGACGGTCATTGCGATTCTTGGGCTTCAAGGCAGGCGGCAAGTTTACCGGAGCATGCGCAGGACGTGGGCTGCCTGCAGCCATCGCGCTACCATCCGCCGAGGATCAGGAGTCATGCGATGCCGCTGAGCTGGAACGAGATCAAGGACCGCGCGCTGCGCTTTTCCCGCGAGTGGCAGCAGGAGTCATCGGAAGACGCCGAGGCGAAATCGTTCTGGGATGGCTTCTTCGATGTGTTCGGCATCACGCGCCGCCGCGTCGCGAGCTTCGAGCAGCCGGTGACCAAGGCCGACGGCCGCGGCGGCTACATCGACCTGCTGTGGAAAGGCATCCTGCTGGTCGAGCACAAGTCGCGCGGCAAGGACCTCGACCGTGCGTTCAAGCAGGCCACCGACTACTTCCCCGGCCTCAAGGAACGCGACCTGCCGCGCTACGTGCTGGTCAGCGACTTCGCACGATTCCGCCTGTTCGATCTCGACAGCGGCGAGCAGCACGAATTCACCCTGGAAGACCTGCACAGGAATGTCGCGCGGTTCGGCTTCATTGCCGGCTACCAGGTGCGCACCTTCACCGAGCAGGACCCGGCCAACATCAAGGCCGCCGAACGCATGGGCGCCCTGCATGACGTGCTTAAGGCGAGCGGCTACGAAGGCCATGCGCTCGAAGTGCTGCTCGTGCGCCTGCTGTTCTGCCTGTTCGCCGAAGACACCGGCATTTTCGAGCGGCGCCAGTTCCAGGACTTCATCGAGAACCGCACCGACGAGGACGGCAGCGACCTCGGCGCGCGCCTCGCCGAACTGTTCCATGCGCTGAACACGCCGCGTGCGAAGCGCCAGAAGACGCTCGACGAAGCGGTTGCCGCGTTCGAATACGTCAACGGCAAGCTGTTCGCCGAGCCGCTGCCGCCGGCCGCGTTCGACCGCGCGCAGCGCAATGCCCTGCTCGACGCCTGCGCACTTGACTGGAGCCGCATCAGCCCGGCGATCTTCGGCTCGATGTTCCAGTCGGTGATGGACGCCAAGGCACGCCGCAACCTCGGCGCGCATTACACGAGCGAAAAGAACATCCTCAAGTTGATCGGCCCGCTGTTCCTCGACGAACTGAAGGCGGAACTGGAAAGGATCGGAAGCCACGAAGGCAAGCTCAAGAGCTTCCACGTCAAGCTCGCCGGCTTGCGTTTCCTCGATCCCGCCTGCGGCTGCGGCAATTTCCTCGTCATCGCTTACCGCGAGCTGCGCCTGCTCGAAATCGAGGTGCTGCAGCGCCTGTACGCGCGCCAGGCTTCGGTGTTGCGTGGCGTCGCTGACCACGTCGCGGTCGACGTCGACCAGTTCTACGGCATCGAGATCGAGGAATTCCCCGCGCAGATCGCCCAGGTCGCGTTGTGGCTGATGGACCACCAGATGAACCTGCGTGTCGCCGAACGCTTCGGCGAGTATTTCGCGCGGCTGCCGCTCGTGAAATCGGCGACGATCGTGCACGGCAATGCGCTGCGCATCGACTGGAATGATGTCGTGGCGGCGAAGGGCTTGAGCTACATCCTCGGCAATCCGCCGTTCGTGGGCAAGAAGGAGCAAGGCGCTGCGCAGAAGTCGGACATGGCGCGTGTGTTTTCAGGCGTGAAAGGTGGCGGCGTGCTGGACTTCGTCGCGGCGTGGTACTTGCTTGCAGCGAAGTACGTTCACGACACGACGATCCGCTGCGCGTACGTCTCGACCAACTCCATCACGCAGGGGGAGCAGGTTGGGGTGCTGTGGAGCGAGCTATACCGACTTGGCATGCATATCCAGTTCGCGCACCGTACGTTCAAATGGAGCAATGAGGCGCGCGGCAAGGCGGCGGTGCATTGCGTGATCGTTGGTTTCGGACCGACGACAATTGCGGCGCCCCGATTGTTCGACTATGCGCGACCTGACGACGACCCGATCGAGCAGACTGTCAAAGAGATAAACCCCTACCTCGTGGACGCCGCGCCCATCTTGCTTGAAAAGCGGATGAAGCCAATATCCAAGTCACCCGAGATGGATTTCGGCAGCAAGGCTGCGGATTTCGGGCACTTGACGCTTTCAGAAATCGAACGCAGCCAACTTGTCGAAGAATTCCCGGGTTCGGAAAAGTACGTTCGTGAGTTCATCGGGTCCGAGGAGTTCCTGAATGGAACGAAGCGCTATTGCCTCTGGCTGAAAGGTGCAGACGCTTCCGAGATTCGATTCATTCCGCCAATCGTTAGAAGGCTCGAGCAGGTTCGGACTGAACGCGCCAAGAGTGTTGATGCGAACACGCGTCGCTGGGCCGATACTCCCTCGTTGTTCCAGGCGGATCGGCAGCCAACTGATCGCTATCTGGTCGTCCCAAAGGTCAGTTCGGAACGAAGGCGGTATGTTCCGCTCGGATTCTGCGAACCCGATCTGATCGTAAATCCGAGCGTGCTGGTTGTGCCTCACGCCCGACTGTATGACTTTGGTCTTCTCCAGTCGTCGATGCATATGACCTGGATGCGCTACACATGCGGTCGGCTCGAAAGTCGGTACCAATATTCAAACACCATCGTCTACAACAACTTTCCCTGGCCAGAGCTTCCAAGCGACCAGCACTGCGCCACGATCGAAACCGCCGCGCAAGGCGTGCTCGATGCGCGCGCATTGTTCGTCGATGCGACGCTGGCGGACCTTTACGACCCGGTGACGATGCCGCCGCCGCTGGTCAAGGCGCACCAGCAACTCGATCGCGCGGTCGATGCGGCGTATGTCGCTGCCGAGAAGGCGGCCGGCCGCAAGCTGCCGAAACTCGCCACCGATGCCGAGCGCGTGTCCTTCCTGTTCGAACGCTACCAGGCGCTGACCTCGATGCTGCCGGCAACGAAGTCGCCGCGTACCGCGAAAAAAAAGAAGGTTCGACAATGATCGTACTGTTCCGACGCCCCGCCCCGCTCCTCGTCCTGGGCATTCTGCTGGCCGGCTGTGCCGGCACGCAGGTCGCACCCGAGCGCATTGCCGACGGCACGCGCGCCACGCTCGCGATCCTCGAATCGACCGACGTGCACAGCAACGTGCTGAGCTACGACTACTACAAGCTCGCCGAGGATCCGACGCTCGGCTTCGAACGGCTCGCGACGCTCGTGCGCGAGGCGCGCAAGGAATACGCGAACACGCTGCTGTTCGACGCCGGCGACACGATCCAGGGCACGGCTTTGGCCGACTGGCAGGCGCGCGCCGAGCCGCTCGCGTGCGGCGACAAGCTCGCGATGTACAAGGCGATGGATGCGCTCGGCTACGATGGCGGCACGATCGGCAACCACGAGTTCAACTACGGGCTGCCGTTCCTCGCCCAGGTCACGAACGCGCCGCTCAATGTCGATGGCGTGGTGCCGCGCCGTTGCCACGGCCCCGACTTCCCGCTCGTGCTCGCCAACATCGACAGCGCGCGCGACGGCAAGCCGCTGTTCGCGCCGACCGCGCTGCTCGATCGTCGCTTGAAGGTTCGCGATGCCGAAGGTCGCATCGGCGAAGCACCGATCCGCATCGGCATCATCGGCTTCGCGCCACCGACGACCGTGGTCTGGGACAGGGACAAGCTCGAAGGCCGGGTTACCGCAAGAGGCGTCGTCGAAGCGGCACGCGAACACGTGCCGGTGCTGCGCGCGCAAGGCGCCGACCTCGTCATCGCGATCTCGCATGGCGGCCTCAATCCGTCGCCGTACAGCGAGGCCATGGAGAACGCGAACTGGCATCTCGCCGCCGAGCCGGGCATCGACGTGCTGCTGCTCGGCCATTCGCACCAGGTGTTCCCCGACCCGGGCAACCCGAAATCACGTTTCGCCGCGATGCCCGAGGTCGACAACGAACGCGGCTTCGTGCGCGGCAAGCCGGCCGTGATGGGCAATTTCTGGGGCAAGAGCCTCGGCCTGATCGAACTCGCGCTCGAACGGCGCGACGGTCGCTGGCAGATCGACCACGCGGCCACGCATTCGGAGGTGCGCGATATCCGCAAACCCGATGGCAGCCTTGTCGCGCCCGACCCGGCCGTTGCCTCCGCGATCGGTGCCGAGCATGCAGCGACGATCCGCTACGTGTCGACGCCGATTGGCGACAGCGACTTCGCGATGACGAGCTATTTCGCCGCGGTCGGCGATGTCAGCTCGATCGAGCCCGTCAACTCGGCGCAGCGCCGCTTCGTCGAACGCCACATCGACGCGAACCTGCCCCACCTGCGCGGCATCCCGGTGCTTTCGGCGGTCGCTCCGTTCAAGGTCGGGTTCGGCGGCCCGACCGATTACACCGACATTGCCGCCGGCCCGCTCGCGATCCGCAACGCGGCCGACCTCTACCTGTTCCCGAACACGCTGGCCGCGCTGAAACTCGACGGCGCCGCGATCAGGGCCTGGCTCGAGAAATCGGCCGGCTATTTCAACCGCATCGATGCGTCGGTCGGCGAGCCGCAGGAGCTGATCGACCGCAGGTTCCCCGGCTACAACTTCGACGTGATCCAGGGTGGCATCCGCTATGCGATCGATCTCGGCAAGCCGGTCGGCGAGCGCATCGTCGACCTGACGTATGCCGGCAAGCCGATCGAGCCGGCGCAGTCGTTCATCCTCGTCACGAACAACTACCGCGCGAGCGGTGGCGGCGGCTTCCCCGATGCGGATGCCGCCCATGCCGTGCTCGATGCGCAGCAGATGAATCGCGACGTGCTGATCGACTGGGTCCGCGAGCGCAGGCACCTGAGCCGGGCCGTCGACGCGAGCGACCGCAACTGGCGCTTCGTACCGATGCAAACGGCCGGGCCGGTCACGTTCACGTCGGCGAGCGGCAAGCTCGAGCATGCGCGCGCCGCCGGCCTCGACAACGTACGCCTGCTGCGTGACCACGGTGACGGGCTGTCGACCTACGCGATCGACCTCGCGCCGCACTGAATGCGGTCGGCCGAAGCGCCGGAAGATGGCCTGCCGCGCGTCCGTTCTGCGTTACCCTCCAGCACGGGCCGGTGCAACCACCGGCCCTGATTCCGGAATTGCCGATGACCCGTCTGCCGAATGCCGTGAACCGACCCAGGCCGCCGCGACCGACGCGGCTGGCCGCGAGCCTCGCCTTGGCGGCCGGCAGCGGATTGCTCGCAGGCGCCGGTGTCGCGGCGGCCGTCGAGGTCCCGCTGGCCTGGCCGCTCACGCATGAGCGAAGTGCCGCCCTGACTCCGCTGCGCGAACGCATGCTCGCGATGCAGGTGGCCGCGCCTGCGCCGGTCGGACATGTCACGGCCGTGCGTGCCGTGACGAACTGCGCCGATGACGGCAGCGCGGGCAGCCTGCGCGAACTCGTTGCTTCGTCGGTCAGCGGCGACACGATCGACCTGAGCGCACTCACCTGCGAGCGCATCACCCTGACCGCGGGCGTGCTCGACATCGGTGTCGAATCGTTGACCCTGCGCGGACCCGGTGCCGACGCGCTCGCGATCGACGGCAACGACAGCGACCGCGTGCTGCGCCATGCCTCGGCCGGGACACTTTCGATCGAAAACCTGACGATCACGAACGGGCGACATGTCGCCGGTGGTACCGACATCGGCTACGGCGGCTGCATCGCCGCGGGCGGCAACCTCGTGCTGACCGGCACCATCGTGCGCGACTGCACGGCCATCGGCGTCGGCTCCTACGGCGGCGGCGTGCTGTCCGGTCCGCTGACGATGCGCAACAGCACGATCTCGGGCAATACCGCGTTCGGCGATCATCCGACGAATGGCACGGCTGCGTATGGCGGCGGCGCGTTCGCGTACGGCGTCGACCTGCAGGACAGCACGATCTCCGGCAATTCGGCGATCGGCACGCACAATCCGCCGCTCACCCACTGGGAAATCGGCGGCGGATTGTTCGTCGCGCGCAACGGCGGCCTGATCGAACGCACGACGATCGAGAACAACTATGCGATGCGCTTCGCCGGCGGCCTGACCCAGGAAGGTGACCTGATCCTGCGCAACGCGACGGTCTCGGGCAACCGCGCGCGCGACGACGACGGCGGTGGCTTGCGCGTGCGCCAGCTGACCGCGGTGTACATCGAGAACTCGACGATCAGCGACAACGAAGCCGGTTCGTTCGGCGGCGGCGTCTCGTTCATCGACCACGCCCAGCCCTCGCTGGTCGGCAGTTCGATCATCGCCGGCAACCGTTCCGGCAGCGGCGACGTCGATATCGAAAGCACGATGGCCCTCGCGCTGTCCGGCTCGCACAACCTCATCGGCCGCTCGGGTGGTCCATTGACGATGCCGGCCGACACGCTCGTGGCCGATCCGCGGCTGTTGCCGCTCGCCGACAATGGCGGCGCGACGCGCACGCACGCGCTCGCAGCCGACAGCCCGGCGCTCGACCGCGGCAACAACCCGCAGCTGCTCGCAACCGACCAGCGCGGCAGCGGATTCCCGCGCGAATCGGGCGGCAGCGCCGACATCGGCGCGTTCGAAAGCCAGGGTGGCGCAGGTGTCGGCGTCGCGGTCACGCTGCCCTCCGGCTCGCGCTGGAGCACGGGCTTGCTCACCGGCCTGCTCGGCCTGTTCGCCGCGATCGCTGCGCGCTCGCGGGCAAGGCCGGCGCGCATGCCGCGTAAAGGGCGAACCGCCGGCGCGTCGGCGCATGCAAGCCCGATCAGGTCGACAGCCCGGCGCTCGCAGTGAATCAGCGACACGGCCGATCGCGACATACAACGGAGCGGCAACGCCGTCACGGTCATCGAAGCCCGCGGCAGATGTCGGTAGGAGCGCGCCTGCGCGCGAAGCAATCTGGCGGCAAGGTTCGGTCGCGACCAACGCCGGAGCGGCAACGCCGCAAGAGTGATCGAAGCCCGCGGCAGATGTCGGTAGGAGCGCGCCTGCGCGCGAAGCAATCTTGCCGCAAGGTTTGGTCGCGACCGGGGTCGCTCCTACACGGCGATGTGTTGGCTCGAGGCTCATCATGACGAAGTCGGCAACGCCGTCACGGTCATCGAAGCCCGCGGCAGATGTCGGTAGGAGCGCGCCTGCGCGCGAAGCAATCTGGCGGCAAGGTTCGGTCGCGACCAACGCCGGAGCGGCAACGCCGCAAGAGTGATCGAAGCCCGCGGCAGATGTCGGTAGGAGCGCGCCTGCGCGCGAAGCAATCTTGCCGCAAGGTTTGGTCGCGACCGGGGTCGCTCCTACACGGCGATGTGTTGGCTCGAGGCTCATCATGACGAAGTCGGCAACGCCGTCACGGTCATCGAAGCCCGCGGCAGATGTCGGTAGGAGCGCGCCTGCGCGCGAAGCAATCTGGCGGCAAGGTTCGGTCGCGACCGGGGTCGCTCCTACACCGCGATGTGTTGACTTGAGGCTCATCATGACGGAGCGGCAACGCCGCGAGAGTCATCGAAGCCCGCGGCAGATGTCGGTGGGAACGCGCCTTGGCGCGAAAACAATCTCGCGGCAAGGTTCGGTCGCGACCGGGGTCGCTCCTACACGGCGATGTGGGGCTTGAGGGGCGCTCGACGAAGCGGTATCGCCGCCCCGGTCATCGAAGCCTGGGCGACTTCGTTGGGCTCGGCTCCCGTCGCCGCGTCATCGCCTACCTGACCGTGATCGTGATCTTCCGCGACAACACGGGCGGATCGAACTGCCGATGCAGCGCATCGCCGAGATTGAGCTGCAAGGTGTGCGTCCCGGGCTCGAGCGTGATCGTCGCCTGGGTCTGGCCGCCGCCGAAATGCACGTGGTTCGAATCGGTCGGGATCGGATGCCCCGCATCGGGTGGATTGGCGACGTCGATCAGCAGGTGATGGTGGCCGGTCTTGTCGACTACGACGCCGGCCGGGGCGACGCCCATGCCCCTGAGGCCGAACTGGACGACCAGCTCACGGTCGACGGTCGCGCCGTCCTGCGGCGAAATGAAGTAAAGCTCGACCCCAGCCGGCGCCTTCGTGCGCGCGTCTGCGGCCGGTCCTGCGTCATCGGCGAACGCCGCTCCGGCCAGGGTCGCGACAATGGCAAGGGCACAACCGGCAAGCAGTTCGATGCGCATGCGGACTCTCCTCGTGGTCGGACGACGATCATACGCCGGCGCACGACCGCGTCGCGCGGTTGAGTTTGCCGTTGGCGGCGCCATCTGTCGCGGGTGAACATGCCGGCCACACCACCCCGCAGCGGATTCTTCGACGCCTTCCGCCGCCTGTGGCCGGAGCTGCTGCGTTACCGCCGCCGGATCGGCTTCGCGCTGGTCCTGCTTGCGGTCGCCAAGCTCGCCAACATCGGCGTGCCGCTCGTCCTCAAGGAACTGATCGACGCACTCGATCTCGAGCCGACACCGCTGCTCGTGCCGGTGTTCCTGCTCGTCGCCTACGGTGCCTTGCGCCTTTCCTCGACCCTGTTCCAGGAACTGCGCGGCGTCGTGTTCGCGCGCGTGCTCGCGCGCACCTCGCGGCGGATCACGCTGCGCGTGTTCGAGCACCTGCATCGCCTGAGCTTGCGTTTCCACCTTGACCGGCGCACCGGCGGGGTCGCGCGCGACGTCGAACGCGGCATGAGCGCGGTGTCCGACCTGCTCGACTGGACGATCTACACGATCCTGCCGACCCTGCTCGAAGTGACGATCGTCTGCACGATCCTGATCGTGCGTTACGACGGGGCCTTCGCCGCCATCACGCTCGGCACGCTGTTCGCATTCGTCGCATTCACGTTCGCGATCACCGAGTGGCGGCTGCGCTTCTACCGCGAGGCGAACGAGGCGAACACCGAGGCCAATGCGCGCGCGGTCGACTCGCTGCTCAACTACGAAACGGTCAAGTATTTCGGCAACGAGCGCCACGAACTCGGGCGCTACGATGCGAGCCTGGTCAACCACGAGGAAGCGACCGTCCGCAGCCTGAAGACGCTGGCCGTGCTCAACATCGGCCAGACCGCGATTGTCTCGATCGGCCTTACCCTGCTGCTCTGGCGCGCGGCCGTCGGCGTCGTCAATGGCACGATGTCGCTCGGCGACTTCGTCCTCGTCAACGCATTCCTGATCCAACTGTCGATACCTCTCAACTACCTCGGCATGGTCTATCGCGAGGTCAAGCAGGCCTTGACCAACATCGAGCGCATGTTCGGCCTGCTCGACGAAGCGCAGGAAGTGCGCGACGCGCCGGACGCTCCGCCACTTGTCGTCGCCGGCGGCGAGGTGCGTTTCGAACACGTCGATTTCCGTTACGACTCCGGCCGCGGGATCCTCGAGGACGTCGATTTCACGATCCCGGCCGGCACGACCCTGGCCGTCGTCGGCACGACCGGAGCCGGCAAGTCGACGCTCGCGCGCCTGCTGTTCCGATTTTACGATCCGAGTGCCGGGCGCATCACGATTGATGGCGTCGACATCCGCAGCGTCGGCCAGGATTCGCTGCGCGCGGCGATCGGAATCGTTCCGCAGGACACCGTGCTGTTCAACGACAGCATCTATTACAACATCGCCTACGGGAATCCGGTCGCGACGCGCGCCGAAGTCGTCGCGGCAGCGAAGTCGGCGCACATCCACGATTTCATCGTTTCGCTGCCGCACGGTTACGACTCGGCAGTCGGCGAACGCGGCCTGAAGCTCTCGGGCGGCGAGAAGCAGCGCGTGGCGATCGCGCGGACGTTGCTCAAGGATCCGGCGATCCTCGTCTTCGACGAGGCGACCTCGGCGCTCGACACGCGCACCGAGAAGATCATCCAGGCGGAACTCGCCGAGATCGCGCGGGAACGCACGACCCTGATCATTGCCCATCGTTTGTCGACGATCGTGCATGCCGACCAGATCATCGTCCTCGAGCATGGCCGCATCGTCGAACGCGGCACGCATTCCGGGCTGCTCGCGCACGCGGGACGCTACGCCCGGTTGTGGGCCATGCAGCAACGCGAAAGCGTCGAAAATGCCGCGCCGGTCGCGACAACCACCTGAGCGGATCCGCGCCGGCGTGGCCGGCAGCGCAATAGTTGTTGACGAGGCCGCACTCTCTCTCTATTCTTCGCGGCCTCTTCCCGGGGCCATAGCTCAGCTGGGAGAGCGCTACAATGGCATTGTAGAGGTCGGCGGTTCGATCCCGCCTGGCTCCACCAGGGTTCTTCCGGTTTCTCTAAGCGTCCCCATCGTCTAGAGGCCCAGGACACCGCCCTTTCACGGCAGTAACAGGGGTTCGAATCCCCTTGGGGACGCCAGTGACGATCCAGCTCGCGAATTCGGGTGGGATCGGTGAGAATAGCGGTTTGCGCAGGATGCGCGGATTGACAAGTGTGGAGCGGTAGTTCAGCTGGTTAGAATGCTGGCCTGTCACGCCGGAGGTCGCGGGTTCGAGTCCCGTCCGCTCCGCCACTTTTCACCAAGACGCCACGCGCGCCCAAAGTACCGAAAAAAAGCGCGCCTGCGCGGGCTTTTTCGCGTTCGTGCACCTGCCTGGCGGCAGCGATCGGGACCCGACCCCGGGGCGCACATGCGCGACCGCATTCGACGCAGAATTCCTTTGCACTCGGCCTTGATTGGCGCACCATATGCGCGGCTCCGACGGCGCACCGCGCCGGCGGCGCGCGATTGAGCTCGAGCACGTCCAGAATCTCTTCGACATTGACCTCAACGGGGAACACCGACTCATGAAGATTCGCAAGATTGCATGGCTACTCGCACTCGGAGCGCTTTCAGGACAAGCGTTCGCACAGGGAACGATCACGGATGGCACTGGCAACTACGTGATCCCCGCATCGCATTTCGATGCGACGCCGGCCGCCAACTTCACCGGCGTCGGCGCTGGAGACCAGATTTTCGAAGCGGGCTGGTGGTTCCGCATCGAGGGCGATACGGCCGAAACCTTCTTTCCCGCGCCGGATACCCAGAACTACACCGGCAACACGGCGACGATCACCTGGGCGAATGTCGGCGGTCGCGGCTTCTCCGCGACGAAGACCCATGTGATTTCCGCGTCCGGCGGCAACGGCGAGGTTGCCACGACGATGCTCGTCACGAATACCGGGGCCACCCCGATCACGCTGCACCTGTTCCAGGCGACGGACTGGGACGTGAACGGCACCGCAGCCGGGGACAGCGGGATTCTCGTCGATCCAGTCTACATCCGGATCACGGACGCGACGGCGGGACAGGCCGAGATGCGTGGACCCAATGCTGTCGCGGCGATTGCCCGCCCGTTCAGTGCCTCGGCCGACGTCCCCGGCTTGCTCAGTGACGCGGTCGTGACCAATTTCGATGGAAGCGGTTTCCCGTTCGGACCCGGCGACATCACTTCCGGGCTGCAGTGGACCTTCGCGCTTGCCCCGGGCGCTTCCGCGACCGCGCAGTTGTTCAATGCCGCCAACCGCACCGCGACCCCGGTGCAACTGCAGAGTTTCGGCATCGACTGAAGCCAGATGGCGGCACCTTCCGGAAAGAACCCCGCCGAGGCGGGTTTTTTTCTGCGGGCACGTGCAACAGGCAACTAGGCCGAGGCCTGCCCCTGGCCGCGCGACGCAAGCGGAAGCGTCTCGAGCGTCCCGATCGAATGGCCCTGCTCGGCCAGGTACTCGAGCCAGCGGTTGAGGAACGAGTTCATGCGCACGCGGCGCTCGAACACCGTGCGCGCCGGCGGCAGCGGGCCGAGCACGCGGGCGAGTCGCTGGTCGGCGTGGTAGTGCAGCACTTCGGCCATGTGCGCGTCGCGGTACATGCGCAGGTGCGCCGACGGCGCCATCGCGCCGGTCTCGCCGTCGACAAAACAATAGGTCAGCCGCAGGTCGAGCGTGTAGCGATGATGCTCGATCACGTCGAGCCGCACGTCGAGTTGGTCGTCGACCGACGAGAGATAGGTTCCGGCGACCAGACGTTGCGGCGCGAACAGTCGGGCAAGTCGATGGTAATTCTCGCCATACAGGCCCATCAGCCAGGCAAAGCGGCTCGGCAGAAGGGTATTGCGTTCGGCGAGAAGCGTGGACATGGCTCGATCATAGCATCGCGATCTTGACCGGCCAGTCTGTCGCGATCGCCTTCATGCGTGCAGGATGGACGACCCGATCGACGGACGGCGCGGGACCGCGCGGTTCATCGAGCGGCCCTCGCCACGAACGATCGAGTGGCGATCTTGAATTGCTCCGCGCGGCAATCTCCCGCCTTGATCGGGTCGCGGCCAGAGCCGCTCCTACGAAAATCTGGCGCCCGGTTCGATGGCCATTGCGGCACGTCCGCAACGTCGTAGGAGCGGCCCCGGCCGCGATCCGACCATGCCGCAGATTGCACCGCGCCCGCGGGCCTACATATGGCGCGGAGTTCGATGGCCATTGCGGCGCGTCCGCAACGTCGTAGGAGCGGCCCCGGCCGCGACCCGACCATGCCGCAGATTGCACCGCGCCGGGCCGACACATGGCGCCTGGTCCGATGGCCATTGCGGTACTCCCGCAACGTCGTAGGAGCGGCCCCGGCCGCGACCCGACCATGCCGCAGATTGCACCGCGCCGGGCCGACACATGGCGCCTGGTCCGATGGCCATTGCGGTACTCCCGCAACGTCGTAGGAGCGGCCCCGGCCGCGACCCGACCATGCCGCAGATTGCACCGCGCCCGCGGGCCGACACATGGCGCGGGGTCCGATGGCCATTGCGGCACGTCCGTGACCTTGTAGGAGCGGCCCCGGCCGCGACCCGACCATGCCGCAGATTGCATCGCGCCGGGGGCCGACACCTGGCGCGGATTTCGATGAACGTTGCGGCACTTCCGGCGTCACCGCGGGCGGGCCATCCTCCGCGGCACTCAGAACATGTGTTTCTCGATCCCGAGCTGGGAAAGGATCTTGCTCGCGATTTCCTCGATCGAGGTGTTCGTCGTGCTCTGGACCGGGATGCCGTCGCGACGGAACAGCTTGTCGGCGAGTTCGAGTTCGCGCCGGCATTGTTCGATCTTCGCGTAGCGGCTGCCCGGCCGGCGTGCCTCGCGGACCTGGGCGAGCCGCTGCGGGTCGATGCTGAGGCCGTAGAGCTTGGACCGATGCGGCACGAGGCGCCTGGGCAGTTCCAGGTTCTCGAGGTCCTCCTCCGTCAGCGGATAGTTCGCCGCCTTCACGCCGTAGTGGAGGGCCATGTAAAGGCACGTCGGAGTCTTGCCGACCCGCGACACGCCGACCAGGATCACTTCGGCGTCGTCGTACTGGACGTCGATGCCATCGTCGTGGCTCAGCGCGTAGTTCGTCGCATTGATGCGCGCCTCGTACTCGGCGAAGTTGGTCAGGCCGTGCGCCTTGCCGACGCGCGGCGAGCGTGTCGTGCCGAGCTCGTGCTCGAGCGGCCCGAGGAACGGTGCGAACACGTCGAGCATGAGGGCGCCGCCCGTGGCAACGATGTCGCTGAGGGCCTTGTCCATGATCGTGTTGACCACGATCGGGCGCACGCCGCTTTGCGCGTACGCGGTCTTGATGCGCACCGCGGCCTGCTCGGCTTTCTCCGGGCTGTCGCAGAACGGAATGCGGTAAGTGTCGAGCTCGACCCCCTCGAACTGGGTCAGCACGCTGTGGCCGATCGTCTCGGCGGTGATGCCGGTGCCGTCGGAGATGTAGAACACGGTACGGCGCATGGGATTCCCTGGACGACACGGTCGACCCGAGTCTAAGGAAAGCGGGCCGCTGGCGTCATCCTGCACGATGCCGGCGACGATCGGCGCGCGCGAAACCGCCCGCTGCTTGCCCGATCACGCGCAAAGCCCGAAAATCGATGTCTTTCCGCACGTTTGCGGCCGCGTTTCGTTGTTTCTTCGTGGAGACCTCCCTTGAGCGACCTCGTTCTCTGGCTCGATGAGCTGCGCCTGTCCGACCTCGGCAAGGTCGGCGGCAAGAATTCCTCGCTCGGCGAGATGATCGGCAACCTGGCCAAGCTTGGCGTTTCGGTCCCGGGCGGCTTCGCGACGACCGCGCACGCGTTCCGCATGTTCATCGCCCAGAGCGGCCTTGCCCGGCGTATCCAGGATCGCCTTGAAACGCTCGATGTCGAGGACGTTCCCGCCCTCGCCACGGCCGGCGCCGAGATCCGCCGGTGGATCGTCGAAACGCCGTTGATCCCCGAGTTCGACGCGGCCGTGCGCGCCGCCTACGCCGAACTGTGCGCGAAAGCAGGCGGCACCGACGTTGCCGTCGCCGTGCGTTCGTCGGCCACCGCGGAGGACCTGCCCGATGCCTCGTTCGCGGGCCAGCAGGAAACGTTCCTCAATGTCTGCGGCGCCGACGACGTCATCCACACGGTCAAGGAAGTGTTCGCCTCGCTGTACAACGATCGCGCGATCGCCTACCGCGTGCACCACGGCTTCAAGCACGAGGAGGTGTTCCTCTCGGCCGGCGTCCAGCTCATGGTCCGCTCGGACATCGGCGCCTCGGGCGTGCTGTTCACGCTCGACACCGAATCGGGCTTCCGCGACGCCGTGTTCGTCACCGGCAGCTACGGCCTCGGCGAGCTCGTGGTCCAGGGCGCGGTCAATCCGGACGAGTTCTACGTCTACAAGCCCACCCTGCGCGCGGGCAAGCCGGCGATCCTGCGCCGCCAGATCGGTGCCAAGCAGCAGCGCATGGTCTATTCGGACAAACCGGGCGAACGCGTCCGCATCGAGGAGACCTCGGCCGCCGATCGCGCAACGTTCTGCCTCAGCGATGCCGAAGTGCATGAGCTGTCGAAACAGGCGCTCGTGATCGAGGAACACTACGGCCGTCCGATGGACATCGAATGGGCGAAGGACGGCGCCACCGGCACGCTCTACATCGTCCAGGCGCGCCCGGAAACGGTGAAGTCGCGCGGCCGAGCGACCCAGATCGAACGCTTCCAGCTCCGGCAGCGCGGCGAAGTGCTGGTCGAAGGCCGCTCGGTCGGCCAGAAGATCGGCTCCGGCGTCGCCAAGGTGATCCGCTCGATCAAGGACATGGATCGCGTGCAGCCCGGCGACGTGCTCGTCGCCGACATGACCGACCCCGACTGGGAACCGGTCATGAAGCGTGCCGCCGCGATCGTCACCAACCGCGGCGGACGCACCTGCCACGCGGCGATCATCGCGCGCGAACTCGGCGTGCCGGCGATCGTCGGCACGGGCAACGGGCTCGACGCGATTCCCGACGGGTCCGAAGTCACCGTCTCGTGCGCCGAAGGCGACACCGGATTCGTCTATGCCGGCAAGCTCGATTTCGAGCGCATCACGGCCGACCTCGACCAGATGCCGCCCGCTCCCCTCAAGGTCATGATGAATGTGGCCAACCCCGAACGCGCGTTCGACTTCGCGATGTTGCCGAACGCGGGCGTGGGCCTCGCGCGGCTCGAGATGATCATTGCGAGCCATATCGGCGTGCATCCGATGGCCCTGCTCGAATACGACCAGCAGGATGCCGCGACGAAGAAGCGCATCGACGAGCGCATGGCCGGCTATCCCGATCCGGTGGCCTTCTACGTCGACCGTCTCGCCGAGGGCATCGCGACGATCACCGCCGCATTCGCCCCGCAGCCGGTCATCGTGCGCCTGTCCGACTTCAAGTCCAACGAATACGCCAACCTCATCGGCGGCACGAAATACGAGCCGCACGAGGAGAACCCGATGATCGGCTTCCGCGGCGCGAGCCGTTATGTCGATCCGAGCTTCGAACCTGCCTTCGAACTCGAATGCCGCGCCATGAAGAAGGTCCGTGAAACGATGGGCCTCAAGAACGCCTGGGTCATGATCCCGTTCGTGCGCACCCTCGGCGAAGGTCGCAGGGTCGTCGAGGTCCTCGCCAAGTACGGCCTCGAGCAGGGCAAGGACGAACTCAAGATCATCATGATGTGCGAGGTTCCGTCGAACGCGCTGCTCGCCGACGAATTCCTCGAGATCTTCGACGGCTTCTCGATCGGATCCAACGACCTGACCCAGCTCACGCTCGGCCTCGACCGCGATTCGAGCATCGTCGCGAGCCTGTTCGACGAACGCGATCCGGCGGTCAAGAAGCTGCTGTCGATGGCAATCCAGACCGCGAAGCGCAAGGGCAAGTACATCGGCATCTGCGGCCAGGGCCCGAGCGACCATCCCGATCTCGCCGAATGGCTCATGGACGAAGGCATCGAGTCGGTATCGCTGAACCCGGATACCGTCGTCGACACCTGGCTCAAGCTGGCCAGGCACAAGGCCGGCTGATCACGAGCCGATGATCCACCGTCGATGCCGCCGGTTCGCCGGCGGCCTGACAATCGTCCTCGCCGCCACGCTCGTCGCGACGTCGTCGTTCGCCGCGGCCAACGTTGCTGCGGACGGCGTCGCGGCGGGCTTCGGCGAGTCGTTCAATGCGGTCCTCGACGACGCCGGGGTGCCCGGCGGCGCCTGGGCGATCATCGACGGCGGCGAGTTGCTCGGCGCAGGCGCGCATGGCGTTCGCGCGCTCGACGATCCGCGCGCGGTCGGCACCGGCACCGTGTTCCGCATCGCCTCGCTGTCCAAGACCTTCACGGCCGGACTCGCGGCGATCCTCGTCGACGAGGGCGTGTTGCGCTGGGACGAGCCGCTCGGCGCGTTCGCACCGCAGTTGCGCCTGAGGAACGATGCGCAACGCGGACTGCAACTCCAGCATCTGCTCGGCCAGTCGAGCGGCCTCGTGCCAAACGCATTCGACAACCTGATCGACGACGGCCAGGCGCTCGCCCGCATCGTGCCGAAGTTCCGCACGCTCGCGCCGGGCTGCGTGCCAGGTCGGTGCTACAGCTACCAGAACATCGTGTTCGCGTTCGCCGCGCAGGCGATCGAGAAAGCCGGCGGCAAGACCTTTGCGAGCCAGGTCGACGAACGGATCTTCAGGCCGCTCGCGATGCGCACGGCGTCGTTCGGCCGCGATCGATTGCTCGCCTCGGCCGATCATGCCCTGCCGCACGTGCGGCGCGGCGAGGGCTGGCGCCGCGTCGAGGTCGACGAGAACTACTACCAGCTGCCGGCTGCCGCGGGCATCAACGCGAGCGTGCTCGATCTCGCCGAGTGGGTCCGCGCGCAGATGGGTCGGTACCCGGACGTCATCAGTCCGGCGCAAGTCGCGACGCTGACCCAACCGCGCGTGGCGACGCCGAAGGACATGGGCCATCGCTTCTGGAAGGATGTCCTGGCAAGCGCCCACTACGGGCTTGGCTGGCGCATCTACCGGATCGGCGACGAGCCGATCGTGCTGCATTCCGGATGGGTGAAGGGCTATGTCGGCGTGATCAGCTACTCGCCACGGCTGCAGCGCGGACTGGTCGTGCTCCTCAACGGCGAAACGAGCCGCGCGAACGAGATCGTCAGCGCGTTCTGGGTCCGCCAATCCGGTGCGATTGCAGCGCCCGACACGGCCGCGGTCACGGCGCGGGCCGCGGATACGCGCCGCTGAGCGCGATTGCCGGCGCGACGGGGGGCTTGCAATTGCGCACCAGTTACGTACATTAGTACGTATGGACGCATTCGACCTGACCGAAAACCAGCGCCGCGTGTTCGAGCACATCCGCGATCACGTCGCCGCCCACGGGCGCCCGCCGACCCTGCGCGAGATCGCCGAAGCACTCGGCTTCGCACGCCACAGTTCGGCGCAGGATTATGTCGAGGCGCTCGTGCGCAAGGGCGCGCTCGAACGCCTGCCGCACCGCGGCCTGCGCCTGCTCCATCGCTCACGGACACCGGCGACGACGATGCTTCCCCTCGTCGGGCGCGTCGCCGCCGGTAGTCCGATCCTCGCCACCGAGAACATCGAGGGCGAATTCGGCATCGATGCGAACCTGTTCCGGCCGCGACCCGATTATTTCCTGCGCGTGGTCGGCCTCAGCATGCGCGACGCCGGCATCCTCGACGGCGACCTGATCGCCGTGCACCGCACCGACAGTGCCGACGATGGCCGCATCGTCGTCGCGCGCGTCGACGACGAAGTCACGGTCAAGACCCTCGAACGCAAGCGCGGACGGATCCGCCTGCTGCCCGCCAACCCCGACTTCGCGCCGATCGAGATCGATCCCGAGCGCGCGACCTTCGCGATCGAAGGCCTGTACGTCGGCATGATCCGGAGAACCTGAACCCGATGGCCGCCGTACTGACTTCACCGTTCACCGCCGAAATGCGCAGTGCGCGCCCTGCCGCACTCGGCGAGGTCCTGCGTCATCCGGGGATCTGGCGTCGCGGCAATGAACCGGCCACTTCGCCACGCACGCATCCGACCGGCAATGCACGGCTCGATGCGCGCCTGCCCGGTGGCGGCTGGCCGCTCGGCGCGCTGATCGAGATCCTCGTCGAGAACGACGGCATCGGCGAGATGGAACTGCTGCTGCCGACGATCGCCGCATTGACGCGTGCGCGGCGTCGCGTCGCCGTCATCGCCCCGCCCTACATCCCGTACCCACCCGCGCTCGCCGCCGCCGGCGTCGATCTCGACCACCTCGTGCAGATCGATGCCGGCTCGGCCGACCGCCACTGGAGTGCCGAGCAATGCCTGCGTGCAGGCTGCTGCGCGGCCGTACTGCACTGGTTGCCGGATGCAGACTATCGCCAGTTGCGCCGCCTGCAGCTGGCCGCCGAAGCCGGCGACTCGCTGGCCATCCTCATGCGTCCGCTGCAGGCCCGCCAGGAGTCGACCCCGGCCGCGCTTCGCCTTCAGGTTTCCTTTTCTGAAACAGGTAGTTGCGTTGAAGTCCTCAAGTGCCGTGGCAGCCTGGACATCGCGCGTCAGGGCAGCTTCCGGCTGCGCGCCTGACCGCACCGTTCGGAGATGCTGCCGCCTCGGCATTGCCTGGCGGCAAGCGAGTCCGAGCCGAAACCGCAACACCGAACTCTCCGATCTCGCGGGAAGATCTGCGCGTGCCTGCGCCGCTGCTACTTGCGCAACACCACCATGCCGCCGCGCCAGCGTTTCGCACCGAGCATGAGCCAGCCCATGCCGCCCCAGCGGATCAGATCGGACAGCCAGTCCGGCAAGCGCGCAAGCTTCGGCATTTCGTACTGGATCATCGCCAGCATCTTCGGCGTCGGGTAGACGCGCACCTCGCGGAATCCGGCTGCGCGCCCGAGCCGCGCGATTTCGCTCGGCGGCATGTCACGCTCGGTCACGCCGAATGCCTCGACCGCCTGCTTCGAAAGTTCCGCAGCGGCATGCCCGACGCCCGGCTCGATCGTGACCAGCACGCCACCCGGTTTCAGCGCGCGATACGCACTCGCGATCGCCTGCGCCGGATCCTCGGCATGATGCAATGCATCGTAGAACACCGCCGCGTCGAACTCGGCGGAGAAATCGAGCGCTTCGTAATCGCAGACGCGGAAATCGAGATTGTCGAGCGCGGCCTCGGCGCGATTGCGTTCGGCCAGCACGATCATGTCAGGTGCGATGTCCTGGCCGGTTACCAGATAGCCGCGTCGGGCATAGAACACGCTGGTCCAGCCACTGCCGCAACCGAGGTCGAGCAGGCGCGCCGGCGCCGGCGGCAGGACCATGAAGATGCCGCCAAGATCGGCGAGCAGGCGCCCGCAATCGGGTGCACTGAACGGCTTCAGCAGCGCGTGCTCGGCCCCGATTTCGCCGATGCGCGCGACGTAGTCGATTTCACCCTGCTTGGCCACGCGATCCGCTATCCGCGCTGCGCGAACTTGCGCGCGACATAGTCTTCGATCACGCCGACGAACTCCTGCGCAATGTTTTCGCCGCGCAGCGTCATCGCCTTCTGGCCATCGATGAACACCGGCGCCGCGGGCGCCTCGCCGGTACCCGGCAAGGAGATGCCGATGTCCGCATGCCGGGATTCGCCGGGTCCGTTGACGATGCAGCCCATCACGGCCAGCGTCAGGTTCTCGACGCCGTCGTACTTGATGCGCCATTCGGGCATTTTCTCGCGCACGTGTTCCTGCACGGTCTTCGCGAGTTCCTGGAACAGCGTGCTGGTCGTGCGTCCACAACCGGGACAAGCCGTGACCAGCGGCGTGAACGCGCGCAGGCCCATCGTCTGCAGCAGTTCCTGGGCGACGATCACTTCGCGCGTGCGCGATTCGCCGGGCTCCGGTGTCAGCGAGATGCGGATCGTGTCGCCGATGCCTTCCTGCAGCAGCACGCCGAGCGCGGCCGTCGAGGCGACGATACCTTTCGAACCCATGCCGGCTTCGGTCAGGCCGAGATGCAGGGCGTAGTCGCAACGTGCGGCGAGATCGCGATAGACCGCGATCAGTTCCTGCACGCCGGAAACCTTGCACGAGAGGATGATGCGGTCGCGCGTCATGCCGAGTTGTCCGGCGCGCGCGGCCGAATCGAGTGCCGACCGGATCAGCGCCTCGCGGGCGACCCGGGCCGCGCTCCACGGCTCGGCACGGGCATGGTTCTCGTCCATCAGCATCGCCAGCATGGCCTGGTCGAGCGAGCCCCAGTTCGCGCCGATGCGCACCGGCTTGTCGTGGCGCAAGGCCGTCTCGATGATCGAGGAGAACTGCGTGTCCTTCTTGCGGCCGAATCCGACATTGCCGGGATTAATGCGGTACTTGGCGAGCGCCTCGGCGGCGGCCGGCTCGGCGGCGAGCAACTGGTGGCCGTTGTAATGGAAATCGCCGATCAGCGGCACCTGCGATCCGATCATCGCGAGGCGGTCGCGGATCTTCGGCACCGCGGCGGCGGCCTCGGGCGTATTGACCGTGATGCGCACGAGCTCGGATCCGGCGCGCGCGAGTTCGGCGACCTGCCGCGTCGTGCCGACGACGTCGGCCGTGTCGGTGTTCGTCATCGACTGCACGACGACCGGCGCGTGCGCGCCGACCGTCGTCGCACCGATGCGGACGCCGATGCTCGCTCGGCGGGTCATCGCGCTCTCGGGAAAATCGGTCATCTGCAGTCTGTCGCGCCGCGGCGCTCGACCCTGGCGGAACGGAACTTCGTCCGCGGAACGCGAAGGATACTCAAGCGGATGGGCCGGCCGCCACCGCAGGCCGGACGCCGGCATTCGCGCGGGCCTCTGTCTCGATGCCGTCGTCGGGCAGATCGAGTTGCGGCAGCGCGAACTGGAGATAGGCGCCGGCCGTATCCATGATTCCGGCACCGCGCACTTCGAGCACGCAGGCCGAGGACGGCCAGCGATGCGGATCCTGCGGCACGGTCAGTTCGAGGACCGCCGGGTCGCGCTCGAACAGGCCCGGCACGAGCAGGCTGCCGTAGACCGCCGAGGATTCGGCACGCATCGGGGTCAGCAGCACGCCGCGCATGTCGCCGAGTGCCTGGCCGCCCGCATCGACCGCACGGGCCCCGACCGCGAGCGCGCGCCGTGCAAGCAATTCGATGCCGGCGTCGATGCGTCCGCCATCGTCGATGCGCATCCATCGGATCGAGCCGACCATCCAGTCCGGCGCGGCGCTCGTGCCGTCCGCCATCGACAAGCCGACCAGTTCGCCGACTTTTGCGCGCACGTTCTCGCCGGGACCGCCGCGCTCCCAAGCGAGGCGATAACCGCCGAGCCCCTGGTCGATGATGTGCGCCGGCATGCGCTGGGTGCGCATCTGTTCGCCTGACGACGTCGCCCACGACGCGCCTGCGTCGCGGTCGGACAGGCTGATCGTGGTCCCGCGCACGCGGCGCAGGAAGCTGTCGAAATCCTCGTTGCCGGCCAGCACGAAGTGCAGGTCGTGCAGGCCGATCACGCTTTGCAGCGCGTGCCCGCCCGGCAGGCGCGCGTGACCGCGCAGGCCATCCGAAGTCCAGCCGTCGATGAGGCGCCGGGTGAGGTCGATGTCGACCTGCACGGGCGGGCCGCCACGCACGCGGAAGGTCGCCAGGCGCATGCCCGGCGGCAATGACGCGACCTGGCCCTCGATGAAGGTGAAAACCCCGGCGAGGTCCAAGGCGATCACGCCGTCGTTCTCCGACGTACGCTCCTCGGGCAGGTAGCCAGGGCCGCTGTCGCTGTCCGTGTCGACCGGATGCGTCTGTGCGTTCGCGCCGACCTTTCGAAGTTCGCAATACGGCGCGAACGTGCGCGTCAGCGCGATGACGTCGATCAGTTCGCGCTGGGTGAAATGGTAGGGATTGGCCAGCGCGAGCATCAGCGAATGCGCGTAGGCATGGCGCGAACTGATCGCGGCACCGAGCGCGCCGTCGTCGATCGGGCGATCGTCGAGGCCGAGCGAGGTGACGAATCGATAGACGTCGTGCAGGGTCTGCCACGCGCCTTGCGGAGGCGTGCGATACAGCAGGTAAGCCTTGTGCAGGCGCGCGCCGCCGTGCACGAGGGCGCGCATCGCGGCCAGCGCGACCGACTTGCCCTTGAGCATCGGCACGTTGCCGTGCGGCGCGCAGAAATCGTGCACGACCATGCGATAGCCGAGCGCGAGTTCGGACTGGAACTCCAGAGCAAGCGTGCCGAGTTCGGCGCGCTGCGGCGGCAACGGGAAACTCGCGCCGACGATCTGCTTGTCGACGAGGGCCGCAAGCTGGTTGACCGGCACACGCAGGATCTCGAGCGCCTCGAGCCGCTCACCGGCATGCATGCGCAGGCGGTTGGTCGCGCGCAATGCATCGACGAGCATGCGCGCGGTCGCGGAGAAGTTCGCCAACGGCAGGGCCGCGACCCAGGCCCGGACCGAGCGCGCATCCGTCGCGAAGTCGCCGCTGCGCGCAGCGCGGCGTTCCGGCACGTCTCGCAGCAATCGGCGATGCAAGTCACTCATCGTGCGGCTCCATGGGCCGCAGTCTAACGGCAAACGCCGATGCGCCGCACCGGCAGACGCTCGCCGACGGCGCGAGGAAACCCTGCGCGCAGCGCGATGATCCCGACGTGATGCGCAACATGCCGCGATCCTTGGGTATGATCGACGGCCGAGGGGGATTCCAATGGGCGAGCGCTTCAAGATCGCGATCGTGGGTTCCGGCCCGGGTGGCCTGTCCGCCGCGGCCCGCGCCGCCGAACGCGGTGTATCGCACGTGTTGCTCGAAGCCGAGCCGCACCTGTCGAACACGATCTACCGCTACCAGAAAGGCAAGTACGTGATGGACGAGCCCGGCATCCTGCCGCTGCGTTCGCCGATCCCGTTCTCGGCCGGGCTGCGCGAGACGATCCTCGGCGCCTGGGACGAGTCCGCCGCCCGTCTCAAGATCAATGTCAGGCACCGCCACGAGGTTTCCTCGATCCGGCGCCGCGACGACGGCATCTTCGAGTTGAAATGCGGCAACGGCTCGGCCTTCGAGGCCGACGCGGTCGTGCTCGGCATCGGCCTGCAGGGCAACCTGCGCAAGCTCGGCGTGGCCGGCGAAGACCTCCCGTTCGTGCAGTACCAGCTCGACGACCCCGAGGCCTACGAAGGCGAGACGATCGTCGTCGTCGGCGCCGGCGATGCCGCGATCGAGAACGCGATCGCACTGGCGAAACAGAACAACGTCGTCATCATCAACCGCAAGGACGAGTTCACGCGCGCGAAGAAGGGCAATGAGGAAGGCATCCTCAAGGCGATCGCCGACGGCGTGATCGAGTGCTACTACAACTCGGCGCCCGAGCGCGTCGAGGCACTCAGCGCGGGACGCAAGCCCGGGCGCATGATCCTCAACACCGCCAACGGCCGCGCGCAGATCCTCGTCGACCGCGTAATCGCCCGCCTCGGTGCGACCGCGCCGCGCGGTTTCGTCGAAGGCTGCGGCGTGGTGTTCCCGAACAAGGATCCGGCCTCGGTGCCGGCGATCAGTGCGCAATACGAATCGAACGTGAAAGGCCTCTACATCGTCGGCGCGCTCGGCGGCTATCCGCTGATCAAGCAGGCGATGAACCAGGGTTACGAAGTCGTCGAGTACATCACCGGCAGCGCCGTCGAGCCGGCCGATGCGCCCCTGCTCAAGGCGAAGTTCGCCAATCTCAGCGGTTTCCGCAGCGTCGAGGAGGCGCTCGCGCGCATCCAGAAGAACGTCCCGGTGCTCTCGCACATCACGCCGCTGCAGATGCGCGAGTTCATGCTCGACTCCGACATTCGCACGCCGGCCGCCGGCGAAACGATCTTCACGCGCAACGACTACACAAACAGTTTCTACTCGATCGTCGAAGGCGAGGTGCGCATCGCGATCGAGGGCCAGGCGGCACCGGTGATCCTGCGCCGCGGCGAGTTCTTCGGCGAGATGAGCCTGATTTCCGGGCGCCGGCGCTCGGCAACGGTCAGCGCGGGTCCGAACTGCATCCTCGTCGAAACCCCGCGCCGATCGATGAATCGACTGATCGCGTCGGTCGAAGCGGTCAAGAAGGAGATCGATCGCGTCTTCATCGTGCGTGCGATCCAGTCACGCTTTGCCCCCGAGGCAAGCACCGCGCAGCTCGCCGAAATGGCCGAGAACGCGACGCTCGAGCGCTACAAGGCCGGCGACAACGTGTTCCAGGAGGGGGAAGTCGGCGATTGCCTGCATCTCGTGCGGGTAGGCTCGCTGACGATCTCGCGCAACATCGGCGGCAAGGACGTGGTCCTGACCTATGTCGCGGCCGGCAACTACGTCGGCGAAATGGCGCTGATGGGCGAGTCGCGGCGCTCGGCCACCGCGCGTGCAGCGATCGCCACCGAGACGATCAAGCTTGACGGCGAATCGTTCAAGCACCTGCTGGCGAAGATCCCGGTGCTCAAGTTGCGCCTCCAGAAAGAATACAGGGAGCGCACCGCAGCCAATCTCGCGATGCAGGCCATGCCGGACGGTGGCGACATCATCTCGTTCCTGATGGCCCAGGGCGCCGGCGAGGCGACCGACATCCTGCTGATCGACGAATCGCTGTGCGTGCGCTGCGACAACTGCGAGAAGGCCTGCGCCGAGACGCACGGCGGAACGTCACGCCTCGACCGCGAAGCAGGGCCGACGTTCGCCAACGTGCACGTGCCGACCTCGTGCCGGCATTGCGAGCATCCGCACTGCATGAAGGATTGTCCGCCCGACGCACTGCGCCGCGCGCCGAATGGCGAAGTCTTCATCGCCGACAACTGCATCGGTTGCGGAAACTGCGAGCGCAACTGTCCGTACGGCGTCATCCACATGGCGAGCAAGCCGCCGAAGAAGCCTGGACTCCTGCAGTGGCTGTTGCTTGGCCGCGGGCCAGGACCCGGCGAAGCGCCGTACAACCCCGGCGCGCAGAAGGACGGCCAGGCGAAGAAGGCGGTCAAGTGCGACATGTGCAAGGACCAGTCCGGCGGCGCCGCCTGCGTGCGCGCCTGCCCGACCGGCGCCGCAATCCGCATCAGCCCCGAGGAGTTTCCGGCCTATGCCCAGTCCAGGCGCTGAGCGCGTGTGGCTTGTGCGAACTCTCGTCGCGCGCATTGGCGAACAGAAAGGCTTTCACTCGCCAGCAGCAAGCGAGTCACTTTCTCGCGATGCCATCGTAGGCAGCGCCTTCAGGCGCGGTCTTGCTTTCGTTTCTTGTGTAGAAAAACACAGCTTTCACTCGCCTGCGGCGAGCGAGTCACTTTCTCTTGAGTGGCCAAGAGAAAGTAACCAAAGAGAAGGCCACCCCACATCCGCGGTCTCCGGGCATCCTGCCCTGCGACTTCGCGAACGGGCTCCGGGGTTCGCTGACGGCACATCCGTGTGCCGTCAGCGAACGGGCCGGCGTCCTGCCGGCCCCCCTGCGGGCTGTTCCTCCACCCGTCCGCCGCGGCTGAGGGGCCCCATGGAGCGCGCATCCTGCGCGCCCAAGACGAATGTCGCGCTGCATTTACCTTTGCTCTTTCTACTGCGCGCAGGACGCGCGCGCTTTGCTTTGAACGGGTCCCCTTGCGGCCACGCCGAGGAGCGCAGCCGGCAACCGGGGATAGGCAAACTGTCTGAGCACAGGGACGTGCGCGTTGTTTGCCGGCCGGTTGGCGGCGAACACCGCAGGGCACCGGACGGACAGGAGTCCGTCCGGCGTGGACGCCGGGGCGGCCTTTCTTTTGGTTACTTTTCTTTGGCCGCTCAAGAGAAATTGACTCGCTCGCCGCAGGCGAGTGAAAGCTCTGCTTTCCGACACCACGACACGAATGCAACATCGCGCCTGAAGGCGCTACCAACGAACGCACGGCGAGAAGGGACTTGCCCGCCGCCAGTGAGTGAACGCTTTGCTTTTCGACACGACGCGACGCGACACGGCGAGACGAAAGCAAAATCGCGCCTGAAGGCGCTAACTACGAATGCCCGGAAGAAAGTAACTCGCTCGCCGCTGGCGAGTGAAAGCTTTGCTTTTCGACTCCACGAAACGAAGGCAATACCGCGCCTGACGGCGCTACCTACGAAAGCATCGCGCGATGCGCTTCTGCGCGCAGGACGCGCGCGCTCTGCTTTGAACGGGTCCCCTTGCGGCCACGCCGAGGAGCACAGCCGGCAACCGGGGATAGGCAAACTGTCTGAGCACAGGGACGTGCGAGTTGTTTGCCGGCCGGTTGGCGGCGAGCACCGCAGGGGACCGGACGGACAGGAGTCCGGCCGGCGTGGACGGTGGGGTGTCCTTTCCTTTGGTTACTTTCCTTTGGACAAGCAAAGGAAAGTGACTCGCTCGCCGCAGGCGAGTGAAAGCTTTGCTTTCCGACACCACGACACGAAAGCAACATCGCGCCTGAAGGCGCTACCTACGAACGCACGGCGAGAAGGGACTTACCCGCCGCCAGTGAGTGAACGCTTTGCTTTTCGACACGACGCGACGCGATACAGCGAGACGAAAGCAACACTGCGCCTGAAGGCGCTACCTACGAACGCACGGCGAGACGGGACGTGCTCGCCGCAGGCGAGTGACTGCTTTGCTTTTCGACACGACACGACGCGATACGGCGAGACGAAAGCAACATCGCGCCTGAAGGCGCTACCTGCGACGGCATCGCGAGGAAGAGTGACGCGCTCGTCGAGTCAGGACTTTCAGGCATCGCTGCACGATGAGAGGAGCGCCGCGTGCACGATTCGATCCTGACCCACGCGAAGTCACGCTATCTGTGGATCGCCATTGCGCTATGCGTGGTCTCGATCGCGCTGTACGTATGGCATGACCCTGGCATCGCGCCGAACGGCGGCACCTGGCTCGGCTATACGCTCGGCACGATTTCGGCCCTGCTGATCGTCTGGCTGCTGCTGTTCGGCATACGCAAGCGCAGTTACTCGACGACACTCGGCAGCACGCGTGGCTGGTTGTCGGCGCACATCTATCTCGGCACGGCGCTGATCCTGCTGGCCCTCCTTCACAGCGGCTTCCAGTTCGGCTGGAACCTGCACACGCTCGCTCTCGTGCTGATGCTGGTCGTGATCTTCAGCGGTTTCTTCGGCGTCTTCGCCTACCTGCGTTATCCGTCGCTGATGACGCGCAATCGCGAGAACGCGACGCGCGACGCAATGCTCGAGGAAATCGCCGAAATCGACCAGAACGCGCTCGCCCTCGCCGATGGCATCGCGCCGGAGATCCACGCCGTGGTCCTGCGTTCGATCGAGAACACGCGGCTCGGGGGCGGCGTGTGGACCCAACTGCGCGCACGCGACGGATCCGACATCGCGATCGCGCGGATCCGCGCCGCGATCGTCGAGCGCAAGACCGAACTCGGCGTGGCACCGACGCCGCTGCAGGCCGGCCAGACGATCATCGCGATGGTCGATTTCCTGGCCGGCAACGCCGACGACAAGCAAACTGAAGCATTGCGCAAGCTCATCGACATGCTGTCGCGCAAGCGCAATCTTGCGACCCGCGTCGCGCGCGACATCCAATACCAGGCAATGATGGAAATCTGGCTCTACATCCATGTGCCGTTGTCGGTGACGCTGCTGGCCGCGCTGATCGGCCATGTCGTTTCCGTGTTCTTCTACTGGTAGGCGTCAGCGATGAAGCAGTCGAGCAGAATCGCACGCCGTGACCATGGAAACCGCGCCCCCGGTGCGCGCGTGCGTCGCTTCGCACAACGAACCGGAGCACGCGCATGCGCTGGCTGATCCGTCGCGTACTCAAGAAGGGCAAGAACTCGCTCTCGTACGAGGAGGACATCCACTTCGGCGACATCCTGACGATCGGACGCGCTGCCGACCAGGCGATATTCCTGCCCGACTTGCGCGCCGCGCTCAATCACGCGCGGGTCACGTCGATCGGGCGCGGACAGTACCGCGTCGAATCGCTGATCGTCGCCGGGATCCGCGTCAACGGCCAGATCACCTACTCGATCACGGTCGGCGCCGGAGCGGTCATCGAACTCGGCTCGACGCGACTGACCTTGCTCGAAGCACGCCAGGATTACGACGCGGCGGTCGAAGTCGCCGCGATCGACAAGAGCGAACAGGCAGCGATCGTCGCCAGCCGCAGCAAGCCGACCACGCTGGCGCAGACCTGGATCAGCAAGCGCTGGCCGTCGTGGGCCGGTTTCGCCGCCGTGCTCGTGCTGTTCCTGCTGTTGCCGATGGCCTCGCACTATATCGGGCCGTTGAACACGATCCTCGCGCATTCGCCGCTGCCGAGTACGGCAGCGTGGAATCCCGGCGAGCTCGACGCGGCGCACCGATTCTTCGGCGACGACTGCAAGACCTGCCACCAGAATGCATTCCTGATGGTACGCGACACCGCATGTACGACCTGCCACGTGAAGACCAAGGCGCACGCGGATCCCGCCACGTTCAACATTCCGGAACTCGGCGACGCGCGCTGCGCGACCTGCCACAAGGACCACAACGGCACGCGCGGCATGGTCAGCACCGACCAGCGCCTGTGCGCGGACTGCCATGCCGACCTCAAGACCCGCACGCGCGGTGCGAGCGCGGTCGTCGACATCGCCGATTTCGGCAACGCGCATCCCGAATTCCACGTCAACCTGCCCGGCTGGAGCGCGGCGAACGTGTTCACCCCGAAATCCATGCCGTGGACAGCGGGGCTCAAGGAAAACTCGGGACTCAAGTTCAACCACCAGATCCATCTGAAGTCCGAAGGCCTCAACACGCCGGGCGGAAGGAAGACGCTCGATTGCGTCAACTGTCACGTGCCGGATGCGGGCGGAGCGGCGATGGAGCCGATCGCGTTCGAGACCATGTGCCACGACTGCCACCAGCTCGGATTCGACACGCTCGCGCCCGAGCGCGAAGTGCCACATGCCAAGGTCGAGGCGGTCGTCTATACGCTCGACGAGTATTTCGCGCGGCGCGCGCTTGAAGGCGGCTATGCCGATGCACGCGCACCGACCATCGTGCAGGAACGGCGGCGCCCCGGATCGCCACCGTTGTCGCGCCAGGAGACGGTCGAGGCCCTGGCGTGGGCCCGCGACCGCTCGCGTGAAGCCGCGCGCACGGTTTTCACCGGCAAGGCCTGCGTGACGTGCCACACCGTGACGCCTCCGGGCCCGACCAGCGCCGAATGGAATGTCGCGCCGGTGCGCGTTTCCGGCCTCTGGTATGTCGAGGCCAGATTCACGCATGCGAAGCACGAGACGATGGGCTGTGCCGACTGCCACCATGGGGCCGCCACGTCGAAGGCGTCGAACGATCTGTTAATTCCGGGCATCGACAACTGCCGCCAGTGCCACGCCGGCGCGAATTCCAGCGGAAAGGTGTCGAGCACGTGCATCGCATGCCACGATTACCACCGGTCGCCGCTGCTGACGCTCGACGCGACACGCACCGACTGAGGCCCGGGCGAGCGCGGAAGCTACATCGCGCGCGCGGACCGGACCGCAACTCCAATAGGCGGCTGTTCGCGTCTGAGCTATGATCCGCGCAGGGTGCCGCAGGCCAGTCACAGCTCCGGCTCGGGGAGGATGGATGAGGAACGTCAGGTTCGGCTCGCTGCTGATCGGCGCGGCGTTGCTGGTCGCGTGCGGCGGCGGCAGCAACACAGGCAGCACGACAGGCACATCCCCGGGACCCGGCCCCGTCAACGGTGATTCCGGCTGCGCGGGTTCGTGCGCGAACGCGAATTCCTTCCTCACGCCGGACGACATCCGCAAGGTCATCGCGCAGGCGGTCAACGAGGCGCAGGGCCAGAACACGCCAGCCACGATCACGGTCGTCGACCGCGTCGGCAACGTGCTTGGCGCGTACCGCATGACGAACCGGCGCCCCACGCAGAAGGTGAACTCCGGCCGCGGCATCAGCGGTGGCCTCGAAGGCCTGGACATCCCAAGCGAACTGACCGCAATCGCGAAGGCGATCACGTCGGTCTATTTCTCGTCCGAAGGCAACGCGTTCACCTCGCGCACGGCGGGTCAGGTCGCGCAGGAACATTTCAATCCGGGCGACATCACGGCACCATCCGGCCCGCTGTTCGGCGTGCAGTTCTCGCAGTTGCCGTGCTCGGACATCTCGGCCCGCTTCAACAACATCGGTCCGAGCGCGGGGCCGCACCGCTCGCCGATCGGCATCGCAGCCGATCCGGGCGGCGTGCCGCTGTACAAGAATGGCGTGCCGGTCGGGGCGATCGGCGTGTCGGCCGACGACACCTACGGTGTCGACACGTTCGCCGGCGACGTTGACCGCAACATCGACGAATACATCGCATTGGCCGGCACGTTCGGCTTCGCCGCGCCGCAGGACCGTCGCGCCGACCGCATCACCGCGGGCGGCCTTACGTTGCGCTTCACCGACGTCGAGTTCAGCCAGTTGTCACGTGACCCGGCGAGCGCGCCTGCATTTGCCGCGCTCGGCCCGTCGGTCGGCGAAGTGTTCGCGATTCCGGCGTTCTTCAGCGGCACGATTTCGCGCGGCCTCGCGTTCGGCCAGGTCGAATCGGGCATCCGCCCCGATCCGGTCAATTTCCCCGGTCTCGATGCGTTCGTCGTCGACGACGGCACAGGCACGAACCGTTTTCCCGCACGCGCGGGCACCGATGGCGCCGCCGCACTCAGCGCGCTCGAAGTGCAGACCCTGCTGAGCGAGTCGCTGAAGGTCGCGAACCGCACACGCGCGCAGGTCCGCAAGCCGCTCGGCTCGCCGGCTGGCGAGACGATCGTCGTCGTCGACACGAACGGCGTCGTGCTCGGCATCGTGCGTTCACGCGATGCACTCGTCGACGCGGTCGACGTGACGACGCAGAAGGCACGCACCGCTGCGTTCTTCTCGGGCGGTTACGCGGCGGCGGACATCGCCTCGGTGGCACCGGTCACCTACTTCAACGGCGCGCTCGATCTCGCCAACCTGCGCGTCGCCTTCACCTCGGCCGCGAGCAGCAATCCGGCCAGTTACGTGACCGCGCTGCGTGCGTTCCTGCCGCAGGCTGGCGCGCTCGGCGACGGCGCGATCGCGTATTCGAATCGCGCGATCGGCAACCTGTCGCGCCCGTTCTACCCGGATGGCGTGGAAGGCCGCCCGCCGGGTCCGCTGAGCCTGGCGATCACCGACTGGAGCGTGTTCAAGACCGGCCTCGAACTCGACCTCGATTACGCGCAGGCAGCGAACTTCCTGATCTTCTATCTGCAGCAGCTCGGCCTCACGGTCAGCCTCGATGGCAGCGACCTGCCCGCGCTCGGCGAGGCGCCACGCAACTGCACCGGCATCGACCGCCTGCCGAACGGCATCACGCTGTTCGGCGGCAGCTTCCCGATCTACCGCGGCAATACGCTCGTCGGCGCAGTCGCGGCGTCAGGCGACGGCACCGACCAGAGCGATCTCGTCGCGTTCCTCGGCCTGCACAATGCCGGTGTTGCGCTCGGCGGCGTGATCGGCAATGCGCCTGCCGCGATCCGCGCCGACACCCTGGTCCCGCAAGGAGCGCGCCTGCTCTACGTGCAATGTCCGCAATCGCCGTTCATCGGATCCACCGAACAGTTCGTGTGCGAGGGCAAGTGACATGCGGATCGGAACGTTCCTTCGCACGGCTTCCTCGATCGCGGCGCTGATCGCGCTGTCGGCGACGACATCCCCGGTCCGGGCCCAGGACATCGGCGCCTCGGTCAACTGGCTGTTGCTGATCGGCGTCCTGCCGGCTCCGACCTACGACCCGTACGTCTCGCAGATTCCGCGTCGCCGGCCAGGCCACCCGTTCGTGCCGCTACCGGCCTTCATCGAGCAGAACCCCGATGCGGTCAATCCGGCACCGGTCGACCAGGCCGGCACGTTCGTGCCCGTCCCCGACCGCTGGCGCATCATGGAGTCGCTCGGCTTCAAGCACCCGTGGTACGACCCGTACAACCAGAACCTGCTCAAGGGTGACAAGCCGATATTCGGCGAGGACTGGTTCTTCGCGTTCACCGGCATTTCCGACACCTTGATCGAACCGCGCGGCATTCCGACGCCGGTCGGGCCGCAGTCGGGTACCACGCCGGGTTCGAACGACGTGCTCGGCGACAGCGACCAGGTGATCTTCGCGCAGACCGCGATCGCGAGTGCCCTCCTGTACAAGGGCGACACCGCGTTCAAGCCACCCGACTACGAATTCAAGCTCGCCCTCGCCTTCAACTACAACCGCGTGCACACCGACGAGGTGCGTGCGCTACAGATCGATCCGCGCCGCGGACGCACGCGCGACGACGGCTTCATCGGCGTGCAGGAACTGTTCGTCACCAAGGATTACCGGACCGTTTCGGCGCGCTATGACGTCGACGAGGTGCGCGTCGGGATCCAGCCGTTCTCGTCGGATTTCCGCGGCTTCCTGTTCCAGGACAACCAGCCCGGCGTGCGCTTCTTCGGCAACCGCGACAACAACAAGTGGCAGTACAACCTCGCGTGGTTCCGCCGCCTCGAGAAGGACTTCAACTCCGGCCTCAACGACATCAGCGAAGGGCTGCGTGACGACGACATCTTCCTCGCCAGCCTGTACCGGCAGGACTTTCCGTTCGTCGGTTTCACCTCGCAGGCGATCGTCGCCTGGAACCGCAACCGCGAGGACGAGAGCTTCTACGACTCGAACGGCTTCATCCAGCGCCCGGCGGCGATCGGTCGCGAAGCGCCACGCACGTATGACGTCGGCTACCTCGGCTACAACGGCGACGGGCGCATCGGTCGCGTCAACCTTACGGTCGCGGCCTATGCGGCGATTGGCGACCAGTCGGCCGGTGTTTTCGTGCCCGACGAGACCGATATCCGAGCCGGCTTCGTGGCAGCCGAAGCGTCGATGGATTTCGACTGGATCCGCGTGCGCGGCTCCGCGGCGTGGGCGAGCGGCGACGATGACCCGTTCGACGACCGCTCGGCCGGTTACGACGCGATCTTCGAGAACCCGATCTTCGCCGGCGCCGACACGAGCTACTGGATTCGCCAGAACATCCCGTTCATCGGCGGCGGCGGCGTCACGCTGGCCGGACGCAATGGCCTTCTCGCAAACCTGCATTCGTCAAAGGAGCAGGGCCAGTCGAATTTCGACAACCCGGGCCTGCAGTTGATCGGTCTCGGCGCGGACTTCGACCTCACGCCACAGTCGCGGCTGTCGGGCAACATCAACCAGCTGTGGTTCGACGACACTGCGATCCTCAAGGCGGCGCGCAACCAGTCGAATGTCGGACGCAGCATCGGCACCGATGTCTCGATCGCATGGATCTGGCGCCCGCTGTTCACGCAGAACATCATCCTGCGCCTGTCGGCGGCCACCCTGCTGCCGGGCCAGGGTCTCAAGGACCTGTACGGCAACGACACCCGGTACTACACGGTGCTCGGCAACCTGATCTTCACGTACTGAGAGGCGCGAGGAACCATGATCCGAGCCATCGCTGCCACTTGCGTCGCCATCGCCCTGTTGCCTTCGGCTGCATTTGCCGACAGCAGCAAGCCGAAGAAGGTCGAGCGAGAATACGTCACCGCGCCGCACGCGCCGGCCTTCCAGACCTGGGACCAGGCCGACGCGAAGTCCGCGGGCTGCGTCACCTGCCACACGCAGACCGATCGCAAGACGATGCACGCATCGCCCGCGGTCGTGCTCGGCTGCGCCGATTGCCATGGCGGCGATGCGACGGTCAATGCGCCGTCCGGCGTCACGGGCAGTGTCGAATACCGCGCGGCGCTCGATCGCGCACACGTGTTGCCGCGCTATCCCGCGCGCTGGGAGTCGAGCGCGAATCCCGAGCGCAGCTATACGTGGCTGCTGCAGGAATCGCCCGAGTACGTGCGCTTCATCAATCCGGGCGACCTGCGCATCGCGCGCGAAGCCTGCGGTGCCTGCCACCTGCCGGTGATCCAGGCCAACGAGAAGAGCCTGATGGCGAACGCCGCAATGTTCTGGGGCGCGGCGGCCTACAACAACGGCATCCTGCCCTACAAGCACTCGATCCTCGGCGAGGCCTACAACCGCGAAGGCGAGGCGATCACGGTCGAGAACGGCATACCGAACGATGCGAACATGGACCGGCTCGGCATCCTGCCGAAGATCAGCCCGATGCCGGCCTGGGAAACCGTGCCTCCGGGTGACGTGTTCCGCGTCTTCGAGCGCGGTGGTCGCAACATCAACAACGTGTTCGCCGAAATCGGCCTGCCGAACGAGTTCGGCCAGATCCAGCGCCTCGAGGAACCGGGTCGTCCCGACCTCAAGCAGTCGTTCCGCGGACCCGGCACCGGGCTGCGCGTGTCGATTCCGGTCCTCAACATCCACAAGACACGCCTCAACGACCCGTTCATCTGGATGCTCGGCACGAACGACAACCCCGGCGATTTCCGTTCCTCGGGCTGCAGTTCGTGCCACGTCGTGTATGCCAACGATCGCGATCCGCGCCATTCGGCGATCTACGCGAAGTTCGGCAACATGGGCACGAGCCAGCAGGTCGACCCGACGATCCCGAAGGACGTGCCGGGGCACCCGCTCAAGCACGAGTTCACGCGCCAGATTCCGACCAGCCAATGCATGATTTGCCACATGCACCAGCCGAACATGTTCATCAACACGATGCTCGGCTACACGATGTGGGACTACGAGTCCGACGCGCCGTTCATGTGGCCGGAGAAACAGCAGTACCCCGACGCAGAGAAGATGCGCAAGATCCTCGACCGCAATCCCGAGGAAGCGGCGATTCGCGGCAAGTGGGGTGATGCCGAATTCTCGCGCGACGTGTCGTTGCTCAATCCGCAACTCAAGGACACCCAGTTCGCCGATTACCACGGCCACGGCTGGAACTTCCGCGCGATCTACAAGCGTGACCGCAAGGGCAACCTGCTCGATGCGGGCGGCGGCAGGATCGCCGACGACGATCCGGAAAAATGGAAGAAGGGCGTGCACCTGTCGTCGATCCACGTCGACGTCGGCATGCAGTGCGTGGATTGCCATTTCTCGCAGGACAACCACGGCACCGGCTATCTTAAGGCCGAGGTCATGGGCGCGGTCGAGATCCAGTGCCAGGATTGCCATGGCACGGCCGACAGCCTGCCGACCCTGAAGACCTCGGGCCCGGCGGCCTCGAAGTTCGGCACGAACCTGCTGCTGATCCGCAATCCGGACGGCAAGAAGCGCTTCGAATGGGTCGGCGACACGCTGATCCAGCGGTCGGCGGTCACGCCCGGCCTCGAATGGACGATGAGCCTCGTCAAGGACACGGTCGATCCGCTTTCGGGCAGCTACAACCCGAAGGCGACGCGCGCGCACACGATGGCGATGGGCACCGACGAACTGAACTGGGGCAAGGATGTGCCGGTCGACCAGCGTGCGCACGGCGAGGACAAGATGCTGTGCTACTCGTGCCATACCTCGTGGACGACGAGTTGCGGCGGCTGTCACCTGCCGATCCAGGCCAACTGGAAGACCGAACGTCACAAGTACGAGGGCGGCTTCACGCGCAACTTCGCCACGTACAACCCGCAGGTCGCGCGCGACGAGATGTTCTTCCTCGGCAAGCATGGAGGCATCAAGGACGGCAAGATCGCGCCGGTGCGCTCGTCGTCGGCGCTCGTGCTGTCCTCGACGAACATCAACCGCGAGAAGATCTACGTGCAGCAGCCGCCGGTGTCTTCGTCGGGTTACAGCTCGCAGGCATTCGCACCGCACTACCCGCACACCGAGCGCAAGACCGAGACCAAGGATTGCGAGGATTGCCACCTGTCGAAGAACAACGACAACAACGCGATCATGGCCCAGCTGTTGCTGCTCGGCACGAAGTTCATCGATTTCGTCGGCTACAACGCCTGGGTCGGCGGCGAGGGCCAGATCAGCGCCGTGCAGGTCACCGAGTGGGACGAACCGCAGGCGGTGATCGGCAGCTACCTGCAGAAGTTCGCGTATCCGGACTGGTACGCCGAACACCAGCAGCGCGACCGGCGCCTGCCGACCGCCTCGAACCACAATGCGGGGGTCGCCAACTGCCTGCAATTGCGCGGCGAATACCTGTTCGTCGCCGAAGGCACGAACGGCATGCAGGTCTATGACGTGGCGAGCATCGCCAACAAGGGCGTTTCGCAGAAAATCATCACCGCCCCGTTTTCCCCGCTCGGCCAGGACAACGCGATCCGCTCGAAGAACGCGACCTGCGTTTCACTCTCGACGACGCAGCCGGTCGCTCCGCAGCGCAACGAGGGCGAACTCATGCGCGGGCCGAATGCCGAACAGCCGATGCATCCGATCTACAAGTACGCGTTCATCACGGATGCCGAGGAAGGCCTGATCGCCACCGACATCGAGACGTTCGCCGACGGCGAGCCGCGCAACAACAACCTCGAGCGTGCCCTGACCTGGAACGCGGATGGCGTGCTCGATGGCGCGCGCCACCTGACGGTCGCCGGCACGACCGTGTATGTCGCCGCCGATGCCGGCATCGTCGTCCTCGATCTCGACAATCCGCTCGCGCCGCGCCACCTCAAGACGATCCCGATCGCCGACGTTCGCGCGAGCCAGGTGCAGTTCCGGTACCTGTTCGTCACCGCAGCCGACGGCCTGCATGTACTTGACGTGACACTGCCCGAAAATGCGCACGAAGTGTCCGGCGCCATGCTGCCGCTGCGCGACGCACGCAAGCTGCATGTCGCACGTACGTACGCCTACATCGCCAATGGTGCAGATGGCCTCGCGATCGTCGACGTGACGAATCCCGAGCAGCCGAAGCTGTACGAGATGTTCAATGCCGACAGCTCCCTGAACGACGCGCGCGACGTGATCGTGGGCACGACCAATGCGTCGCTGTTCGCCTACGTCGCCGATGGCGTCAATGGCCTCAAGGTGATCCAGCTCACGTCACCCGAATCGCAGCCGAAGTTCTATGGCTTCGCGCCCGATCCGAAACCGCAGTTGATCGCGTGGCATGCGACCGGCAAGCCCGCATTGTCGCTCTCGCGCGGGCTCGAACGCGATCGTGCCGTCGATGAGAGCGGCCATCAGGTCGCGGTGTTCGGCCGCATCGGCTCGCGGCCGTTCACGCTCGAGGAATCACGCCGCTTGTTCCTCAAGGCCGACGGCACGCCCTGGCATGTCAGCAACGATCCGGACGACCAGGGGACCACCGCGGTCGCGCGGCCGGCCGGTCAGGCGAACGGCGCCCCGCCATCCGGCGGCGGCAATCCGGCATCGTCGCCACATCCTTGAACGAAGCAACGCAATCTTCTTCCGTCCTCGCGCGCCGGCAGCCCGTCGGCAGCGGGCCGGGGATACCTGCTTCGAGCTGCCGCCAGCATGGGCGCCTGGCTTGCGACGCCGCGTACCCGCATCCGGAGGACGGCGCAGCGAACCTGGGAACAACGGCATGCATCACGACTCCGATACCCGACCTGCAAACGAGATGACGGGCGACGCGCATCACGCACTCCTCGCGCGGTTCTACACCGCGTTCCAGCAACGTGACGGCGCGGCGATGGCCGCGTGCTACCACCGCGAAGCGACCTTCCGCGATCCGGCATTCGAGCTCGCCGGCGCCGAGGTCGGTGCGATGTGGCGCATGCTCTGCGCGCGCGGCAGCGACCTGCGCGTCGAATACTCGAATCTCGAGGCGGGTCAGGAAAGTGGCAGCGCGGACTGGCAGGCCTGGTACACGTTTTCGGCGACCGGCCTCGCGGTCCACAACATCGTGCATTCGCGGTTCCGTTTCGCCGACGGACTCATCCACGATCAGGTCGACACGTTCTCGTTCTGGCGCTGGTCGCGCCAGGCCCTCGGTCCGGTCGGAGCGATGCTTGGCTGGACGCCGCTGCTGCGCAACAGGATACGCGCGGGCGCGCGCAGGTCGCTCGAGCGCTTCATCGAGGACGAGCGCCGCCCGGCCTGACCTTCGACACGCCGACACGCGGCGCGGCTAAACTCGGCGCATGCCAGGCCTGCCCGTCGAACCGCGCGCCACATCGAATGCGTCGATGCGCCTCGTCGCCGCGCAGGCCTTCAGCCGCGCTGCCGGCGCACCGCTGATCGGCGGCAACGCGGTCGAGCTCCTGATCGACGGCGAAGCGAACTTTGGCGCGTGGCTCGCGGCGATCCGCTCCGCGCGCGACGCGATCCTGTTCGAGAACTACATCTTCCGCGACGACGAGATCGCCCGCGGCCTGCGCGATGCGATGGTCGAACGCGCGCAGGCCGGCGTGCGCGTGTGCGTGATCCGCGACTGGCTTGGCTGCCTCGGCCAATCACGGGCCAAGTTCTGGCAGCCGCTGATTGCCGCCGGCGGCGAACTGCGCACCTACAATCCGCCACGCCTCGCCAGTCCGTTCGGCTGGATGTCGCGCGACCACCGCAAGCTCGTCGTCGTCGATTCGGAGGTCGGCTTCCTCGGCGGCATCTGCGTCAGTGCGAAGTGGCTCGGCGATGCGCGACGCAAGATCGACGCATGGCGCGACACCGGCGTCGCCGTGCGCGGCCCGGCCGTGCGTGAACTCGCGATGGCGTTCGCCGACACCTGGAGCCAACTCGGCGATCCGCTGCCGGCCGACCTCGCCTCGTTCGAGGAACTCACGGCCCAAGCAGGCGATATCGACCTGCGCGTCGTCGCCACGGTACCCAACGCGGCAGGCCTGTACCGGCTCGACCAGATGATCGCGGCGATGGCACAAAGCCACCTGTGGCTGACCGACGCCTATTTCGTCGGGGTCGCGCCGTACGTGCAGGCACTCGCCTCGGCCGCGCGCGACGGCGTCGACGTGCGCCTGCTCGTACCCGGCACGAGCGACATCCCGGCGGTCGGCTCGATGTCACGGGCCGGCTACCGCCCCTTGCTCGAGGCCGGAGTGCGCGTGTTCGAATGGAACGGTTCGATGCTCCATGCGAAGACCGCGGTCACCGACGGACGCTGGGCACGGGTCGGCTCGAGCAACCTCAATATCGCCAGCTGGATGGGAAACTGCGAGATCGATGTCGCGATCGAGGACCGCGATTTCGCCGAACGCATGCAGGCCCAGTTCGAACGTGACCTCGACAACTCGACCGAGATCGTGTTGCGCCAGCGCCGACGCGAGCGCCGCCAGCGGCGCGGCGAGCAGGCCGTCGCGCGTGCACAGGGCGGCAGTTCGGGTCGTGCGGCCGCCGGCGCGCTGCGCTTCGCCAACACGGTCGGCGCCGCGATCACGAACCGGCGCGTTCTCGGCGCGGCCGAATCGGGCATCCTCGGTGCCGGCGCCCTGCTCCTGCTCGCGATCGGCACGGTCGCGTTCGTCTGGCCGCGCCTCGTCGCCTGGCCGCTCGGCGTCATCCTGCTGTGGATCGCAGGCGCGCTGTTCGCGCGCTTCCTCGCGGCGCGGCGAAAGCGCAAGAATTGCTGATCATGCCCGGGCCGACGACAGTATCGGCCCGCTGGCCGCCCGAGGGTGTCGTTCAGTCCTTCGGGGGCAGGACGACGATCGTCAACCAGAAGTCCTCGATGCTGCGAACGACCTCGATGAACTGCTCGAACTCGACCGGCTTGGAAATGAAGCAGTTCGCATGCAGGTCGTAGGCGCGCAGCAGATCCTGCTCGGTCCGCGAACTGGTCAGGACGACGACCGGGATCTGCTTGAACCGGCTGTCGTTCTTGATTTTCGCGAGCACCTCGCGACCGTCCAGTCGCGGCAGGTTGAGATCGAGCAGGATCAGGTCGGGCCGCGGCGCGTCGGCGTACTCTCCTTGCCGGCCGAGGAAGGCGAGCGCTTGTTCGCCATCGGAAACAACGCTGAGCCGGTTGCGGATGCGGCCTTCCTTGAGTGCTTCGCGGGTCAGCCGCACGTCGCCGTCGTTGTCCTCGACGAGCAGGATTTCGACGACCCGGCCGATTGGCGCCGTGGCGTTGCTCATGACTTCTCCTCGACGGCGGGAAGCGTGAAATGGAAGGTGCTGCCGGCACCCGGTTCCGACTCGACCCAGATCCGGCCTCCGCCACCATCGACGATCTTGCGACAAATCGCCAGTCCTATCCCGGTCCCGGCATACTCGCGGCGCGTATGCAGGCGCTGGAAAATCGCGAACACGCGCTCGCGGTGCTGCGGCTCGATGCCGATGCCGTTGTCGCCGACCCGGACGTGGCACCAGCCATCTTCGACGACGCAGTCGATTCGGACTTCGGGCGCGTTCTGCTCGCGGAATTTCAGCGCGTTGGCGACGAGGTTCTGGAACACCTGGATCAACTGGCTCGGCACGACGCGCACCTCGCAGTCAGCATCGATGTGCACGGTCGCGCCAGTTTCGAGGATCGCCTCCTGCAATTGCGAAACGGCAGTGTGCGCGCATTGGCCGACATGCGCGGCGATCGGCGCCTGGCCCGAGCGCCCGACGCGTGCGTAGGCGAGCAGGTCCTGGATCAGGCGCTGCATGCGCGTCGCGCCGTCGACGGCATACCCGATGAACTCGTCGGCGTCGCTGTCGAGACGCCCGCGGTAGCGCCGGGCGATCAACTGGACGTAGCTCGCGACCATGCGCAGCGGCTCCTGAAGGTCGTGCGAGGCGACATAGGCGAACTGCTCGAGGTCGGCATTCGAGCGCTCGAGTTCGCGCGTCTTCTGCATCAGCAGCATCTGCGCCTCGTTGCGCGACGTGATGTCGCGCACGAACCCGGTGAAGTAGGTCTGGTCATCGCTCGTCCACGCCGAGAGCAGGATCTCGATCGGGAACTCGCTGCCGTCACTGCGCAAGCCAGCGACCTCGAAGTTCTGGCCGATCGCGCGCGCGGGCCCGCCCGCCCCTACCCGCGCGATACCGGCGAGATGCGCCTCGCGGAAGCGTTCTGGCATCAGCACGGTCAGCGAGCGGCCGACCATTTCCGACGCGGACACGCCGAAACTCGCCGCAGCGCTCGGATTCATGTACAGGATGTTGCCGTCGCGGTCGGCCGTGATGATGCCGGCGTTCGCGGTGTCGGTGATCGCCTGCTGCGCGCGCTGGCTCTTGCGCAGTTCGGTGGTCATCGTCGCGGCGAGGTGCAGCGCACGCGCGCGATGTCCGGCGAGCACCCATGTGATCGCGAACAGGATCAGCGCGCTCATCGAGCCGCCGGCGAGGATCGCCAGCGGCACGCGGGATTCGGCGTGCGGTGCTCCGGGCCGGACTTGGGCGCGCACGTTCCAGGTGCGGTCGGCGACTTCGATCGTCGCCGCCAGCGCGTTCCTGCCGGTATCGAAATCGGTGGCGCGGAACAGCAGCCCGTCGTCGGCGGGCAGGTCGGCATCGGAGACCTCGATGCTCAAGGCCGCGATGCCTGAATCCGCCGTGGCCTTGTCGATCACGGCGCCGACGTCGACTGCCGTGTAGACGAAACCGCCGCTCGCGCCTCCATTGCGCGGCACCGGCTTGACGATGACGAAGCCCGCTCGATGCTCCGGATCCTGGTAGTGCTCGAACTCGATGCGACCCGACATCGCGGCGACGCCATTCGCCTGGGCTGCTTCGAGGGTCGCCCGGTGGTGCGGGTCGGAGCCGATGTCGAAGCCGAGCATGCGCCGCGTCAACGGAGTGTCCGGGGTGATCCTCGAAAGCGGGAAGTAGACGTCGCGAACGCCGGCCGGCCACAGCCGGATCCGTTCGCCGTCGATGGCGAATTCGGGCAAGCCGTCGGTCCCGGCAAGCGGCACCCGCACCTCGGTGATGTAGGCGACGGCGATGACGCCGACGAAGCGTTCGGCGAGGCGCATGTTGCCGATGTAGCGTGACCATTCGAGGCCGTCCACCTCCTCGGAGGCGGCGAACAGGCCGCGCAAGCCATCGAGCAGGGTCAGCGAATCGAGCGCATTTGCGGCCAGGGCAGCGCCAAGCCGATCGAGCGCCTGGGTCGTCGCGAGCAGACGCTGGTCGGCCGCATGGTTGGTCGCCTCGCGCCAGACCAGGGCGGTCGCCCCGAGCGTGACGAAAAGCATGACGAGGCCGGCCATGAGGCCGGCGCGGTCACGCAGTTCATCCTCACCGGTGCTGCCGGCGACGTGTGGGCCCGCGGCGTGCAGGCGTGCTCCGGCGAGCAGGGCGGTGCCCGAGAACACGAGAATCAACGCACTCGGCAGACGCATGCCCTGCCAGGTCGTGTCGGCGGGGGTATCGAGAACGCTCGCGACGATGCCGAACAGGCCGAGCACGCCGACCCCGGCGACGATCGCGCCGATCAGACCGATCACGAGATGGCGGCCCCAGTGCCGCGGCAACACCGAGTCGATGAAGAGCGCGGCACCGACCCAGAACAGCCCGGCGGCGAAATTCTGCGAGACGATCGTGTTGAACTCGCTGCCGGCGGCGGCCGTTCCGGCCAGCACGTAAAGCGAGAGCTGCGCGCCGCAGAGCAGCATGACGAGGGCTCCGATCGCGATCGTCCCGGGCCGCATGCGCGGCCGCAGGCGCAGGATCAGGCCGAGCGCGACAAGCAGGGACAGCACGGCGGTCGCCGGGCGCACGCGCAGCGAATCCTGCACGAGCCACGCATCGAGAACGAAGAACCCGGCCGCACATGCTGCGAGCAGCAGGACCGCGGCGAAGTAGACGGAGTCGCGCGGCCGGCCCGCGCGCATCAGCGCTCCCCGCGCGGCTTGGCCTTCTGCGCGTGTCGCACGACCGAAGCTTCGAACGCCTCGGCAGCGAGCGGATGGCCGAGCAGGAAACCTTGCGCCTTCTCGCAACCGAGGTCGCGCAGGAACTCCAGTTGCGCTTCGGTCTCGACGCCTTCGGCAACGATGGCGAGGGCGAGGTTGCGTGCCATCGCGATGATCGTGCGCACGATGGACGCGTCGCGCTCGTCGCTGGCCACCCCGCGCATGAACGTGCGGTCGATCTTGAGCATGTCGACCGGGAACCGGCGCAGGTAGGCGAGCGAGCTGAACCCGGTGCCGAAATCATCGAGCGCGACCTTGATGCCGCGCCGGCGCAGTTGGACGAGCGTGTCGCGGCATTGCTCGCTCTGCATCATGCTCTCGGTCATCTCGAGGATCAGCGAGGCGGGATCGAAACCGCTGTCTGCCAGTGCCTTGTCGACGACTGCGATGAAGTCCGGGGTCGCCAGTTGCCTCGCGGAGACGTTGACCGCCAGCTGCAGTCGCCTGCCGGCGACCGCCGGCCAACGGCGCGCAGTCGCGCAGGCCGCGCCGATGATCCACGCCCCGAGTGCGAGGATATGTCCGGATTGCTCGGCGACCTCGAGGAAATGCTCTGGCGCGAGCAGTCCGCGCGATGGATGCCGCCAGCGCAGCAGGGCCTCGGCGCCGACGAGTTCGCCGCTTCCGACATCGAACACGGGCTGGAAGAACAGCTCGTGTTCGTCGTTCTCGAGTGCGCCGCGCAGGTCGTGCTCGATCGTGAGGCGCTCGAGCGCGGCCGAGTTCATCTGCGCCGAATAGAACCGGAACGTGTTGGTGCCGATGCTCTTGGCTTGGTACAGGGCGGTCTCCGCGCACTTGAGCAGGGCCGCTGGCTCCTCGGCATCGATCGAGAACAGGCTCATGCCGACGTTTGCGCCGAGATAGAACTGCTGATCGCCGATGCTGCCGGGCTTGCCGGCTTCGATGACGATTTCCTCGGCCAGTCGCGGGGTGTCCATGATCGCGTCGGTTTCGGTGAGGATGACCGAGAACTCCGCGCTGCCGGTGCAGGCGAGCATCACGCCTTGCGGAAGCACGTCGCGGATGCGGGTGACCACCGACGCGATCGCCTGGTCACCGACGTCGTGGCCGTACAACTGGTTGACGCGGGCCAGGCCCGACAAGGCGATCATCATGACCGCCGCGTCGTTGCCGCGCCGATGGCATTGGCCGATCGCCTGGACCAGCTCATCGACGAATACCTGGCGGTTCGGCAGGCCGGTCACGCCGTCGTGGGTGGCGAGGTAATCGAGCCGCTCGTGCACGAGCTTGCGTTCGATCGCGAAGCGCAAGGTGCGCACGAGGACATTCGCGTCGATCCTGCCCTTGACCACGTAGTCCTGGGCGCCGAGCTGGATCGCGCGCAGGGCCATTGTCTCGTCGGCCAGGCCGCTGAGCACGACGAGCGGCATCAGCGGCGCCGCACGCAGCAGCGCGCTGATCGTTTCGAGGCCGGTCGAATCAGGCAAGCCCGGATCGACCAGCGCGATCGTGAACTGGCCTTCGCGCAACTCCTCGATCGCGTCTGCGAGGCGTTCGACCTTGACGATCTCGAGTTCGGGGCGGGCCAGCATCTCGCCGACGAGGCGCGCATCGCCCGGGTTGTCCTCGACCAGGAGCAGCCGCCATGCGCCGGCGCGTTCGCCGTTGCCGCCTTCCGGCAGGCTGACCACGGAGAGCCAGAAATTGCCGATGGTCTGCATGACCGAAAGCAGCTGGTCGAGGTCGACCGGTTTGCGGATGTAGCAGTTCGCATGCGAGGCATAGGCCCGCCCGATGTCGTCGGCGGCCACCGACCCGGTCAGCACGATGACCGGGATGCGCGAGAAGCGCGGATCGCCCTTGAGCACGCGCAGCAACTCGTGACCGGACAATCCGGGCAGGTTGAGGTCGAGCAGGATCAGGTCCGGCCGTGCGCGATGGGCGTGGGCGCCGTCGCGGCGCAGGATCTCGAGCGCCTCGGTCCCGCTTTCGGCCACGCACAGGTGATGCAGCAGCTTGCCGTGGCGGAGCGCCTCGACGACGAGGCGGACGTCACCGGGGTTGTCCTCGATCAGGAGGATTTCGAGCGGCCTCGAACTCGCTCCGACCACGGTAAAGCCGGTATCCCCCATGGCGCGTCCTCTCGTCAATCGCCGCGACGCGGGTTCTTGAGGCGCGCGTCCCGACTCGGGCAAATGCGATTCCGGTTCGATACTAACCGCCTTCTCCGGCGATTGGGAAATCGCGACGCGCCGAAGCAGCGAATCGCAGCGGGTTCGTTCATGCATTCGCGCCCGGCGCCCGGATCGCGCACACTGGCAGACTTTCCACGCCGTGCCATTCCACGGCCTGCCGCCCGCCACATGCCCGATGACCTGTCCGAGATGAGCGCCAGCGACGACCGCGATGCCCGCACGATCCTGACCCCGACGACGCTGAACCGGCACGCGCGCGAACTGATCGAGAGCGCCTTGCCGCTGGTCTGGATCGAAGGCGAGCTGTCGAACGTGTCGCGACCGGCCTCGGGACATCTGTATTTCACGCTGAAGGACAGCCAGGCCCAGGTGCGCGGAGCGATGTTCAAGCCGCGCAGCACGTGGCTGCCGTTCAAGCCGGCCGACGGCATGCAGGTCCTTCTGCGCACGCGGGTCAGCCTGTACGAGGCGCGCGGCGAGTTCCAGTTGATCGCCGAGCACATGGAGCCGGCCGGCGAAGGCGCCCTGCGCCGCGAATTCGAACGGCTCAAGGCCCGCCTCGCCGGCGAGGGCCTGTTCGAGTCGGAGCGCAAGCGCGCGTTGCCGGCCTGGCCGCGGCGGATCGGCATCATCACCTCGGCCTCGGGCGCGGCCGTGCGCGATGTGCTCAACGTGCTCGCACGGCGCCTGCCGCTCGCCGAGGTCGATATCCTGCCGGTTCCCGTGCAGGGCAAGGAAGCGCCGCCCGCGATCATCGCGACCCTGCGCGCGGCCTCGCAGGCACGCCGCCACGATGTCCTGCTGCTGACGCGCGGCGGCGGTTCGCTGGAAGACCTCCAGGCATTCAATGACGAAGGGGTCGCCCGCGCGATCGCGGCGAGCGCGATCCCGCTCGTCAGCGCGATCGGCCACGAGATCGATTTCACGATCGCCGACTTCGTCGCCGACCTGCGCGCCGCGACGCCATCGGCCGCAGCCGAACTGCTCGTGCCCGACCGCGGCGACGTGCAGCGCACGCTGCGCCGCCAGCACGACCGGCTGCTCCAGCGCATGCGCACCCAGCACGAGGCGATCAGCCAGCGCGTCGATCACCTGTACGCACGCCTGCAGGCGAGCCGGCCGGCCGCGCGCATGGCGCGCGCGCGCGATCGCCTGCACGCCTTGCGTATCCGCCTGGCCCAGGTCGCGCGCCGCGATCGCGAGCGACGCGCCGCGCGCGTCGCTCGCATGCAGGCGGCCCTGCTTGCCGCACATCCACGGCGACGCCTGGAGCGCCTGCGCGAGCGGCTCGTGGCACTCGATGGCAGCCTGCAACGGGCGATCACGCGCACGCTCGAGGGACGCCGCGCCGCGCTCGCCGCACTTGCCCGCGCCCTGCATGCGACGAGTCCGCTGGCCACCCTCGGCCGCGGCTACGCGATCCTGTTCGACCGCACCAGCGGCAATATCGTGCGCTCGGTGGCAGGAGCGACCCCGGGCCTCGCCCTGCGCGCGCTGCTGGCCGACGGCGAAGTCGACCTGCGCGTCGAGGCACGCGACTGATCAGCGCATGAGGACGAGTTCTTCGGCCGAGGTCGGATGGATCGCGACGGTCCGGTCGAAGTCGGCCTTGCGTGCGCCGAGCTTCACGGCGACCGCGAAGCCCTGCAGGATCTCATCGACCCCGCGCCCGAGCATGTGGATGCCGACGATGCGCTGGTCCTCGCCGACGCAGACGAGTTTCATGACCGTCGTCGCGTCGCGATCGAGCAAGGCATCGAGCATCGGCCGGAACCGCGTGCGATGGACCGTGACCTGCGCCCCATGGCGCTCGCGCGCCGCCGCCTCGTCGAGGCCGATCGCGGCCAAAGGCACGCTCGCAAACAGCACGGTCGGGATGTTCTCGTAGTCGAGCCGCGCATCGGCGCAGCCGCCGAACAGGCGATCGGCGAGGCAGCGCGCCGAGGCAGTCGCGACCGGGGTCAGGGCGAGCCGACCGGTGACGTCGCCGAGCGCATGCACGCGCGCGACCGTGGTGTCCTGCCAGTCGTCGACAACGACGTGGCCATCCGCATCGCGTTCCACGCCACACCGTTCGAGGTCGAGCGACTCGACGTTCGGACGGCGCCCGATTGCCCAGATCAGCGCATCGAAGCCCTCGCGCCGACCGCCGCCGGCGAAGGCGAGGCCGAGCCGGCCATCATGCGCGCGGTCGACCTTGAGCGTGTCGTGCGCGAATGCGATCGCGATGCCTCGGGAACGCATGTGCTCGACAAGCGCGTCGACGACTTCGGCGTCGAAATGTTCGAGCAGGCGGCTGCCGCGCACGAACAGTTCGACCTCGACCCCGAGCCCGCTCAGGATGCCGGCGAGTTCGACTGCGATGTAGCCACCGCCGACGATCGCGACGCGACCGGGTGCCGCACGCAGGTCGAAGAAGCCGTCCGAATCGATGCCGAGGCGCGCTCCCGGGATATCCGGCGCGCGGGGTCGTGCGCCGGTCGCGATGACGATGTGACGGCCCGACAGGCGACGCGTCGCCGTGTCGATCGCGTGGGTACCGGTGAAGCGGCCGGCTTCGCCGATGACGACGACACCGGCTTCGTCGAGCCGCTGCCGGTAATGGCCATGGATGCGCTCGATGTAGGCCTCGCGCCGCGCGATGAAGGCGGTCCAGTCGAGCGCGCCCGGCATCGCCGCGAAACCGGCCTGGCGGGCGAGTTCCTGCATCTCGGCGAGGCTCGCCGCGAGCCACATCGCCTTCTTCGGCACGCAGCCGACATTGACGCAGGTTCCACCGAGCAGGCGCGGTTCGAGCAAGGCGACCTTGGCCCCGTGCCGGGCCGCGCGCAACGCGTGGGCGAGGCCGGCCGAACCGGCGCCTAGCACGATCGCGTCGAACGTCTCGCGCGCGCTCACCGGAACCGCTCGAGGCGGTACGGGGCCGGGTCGAGCGAGGGCGGCTTTCCGCCGACGATCTCGCTGACGAGCAGACCGGTCATCGCCGACATCGTCACCCCGAGCATGCCGTGCCCGGTCGCCAGGCACAGGTTGCCGATGCCGTTGGCGCGGCCGATGATCGGCAGGTCGTCAGGCGTCATCGGGCGCCAGCCGTGCCACTCCTCGCGGCGTTCCGCGCCTTCGGGTTCGTGCAGGTAGGCGGCGGCGCCGCGGCGCAAGGCATCGAGGCGCGCGCGATTGAGGCTGGCGTCGTAGCCGGCGAATTCCATCGTGCTGCCGAGCCGGTAGCCTGATTGCCAGGCCGTCACGCAGACACTCGCCTCCTTCAGCATGAGTGGAAGGCGCGGGCAGCGGGCTGGCCGCGAATACGTGATCGAATAGCCCTTGCCCGGCTGGATCGGCACGCGCAGGTCGATCTGTCGCGCGATCTTCGGCGTCCACGCGCCGAGCGCGAGGACGACCTCGCGTGCGCGGAACGTGCCGCGCGTGGTGCCGACGCCGGTGATGCGCCCGCGCTCGCGCGCGATCGACTCCACCGCGGTGCCTTCCTCGATGCGGGCGCCGCGGGCGCGCACGACACGCGCGAGTTCGGCGACGTAGGCCTGCGGGTCCAGGCTCGCATCGCCGGGGTTGAAGTAACCGCCGGCGACGCCTGGCTTCAGCGCCGGTTCGAGCGCCTCGACCTGCGCGCCATCGAGCGTGTCGATGCGGATGCCGACCTCGCCGAGCGCGCGCGGCAGCCATTGCGAACGCGCCAGTTCGCGCGCATCGCGATACACGTACAGCGTGCCGTCGCGGCGGAACTCGCAATCGAGGCGCTCGCGCTCGACGAGTTCCGCGATCATGTCGACCGACTGGACGAGGAACGGCGCCTTGCTCGCCGTGACCCGGCGGAAATCGCTCCAGTTGCAGTTCGACGCGAAGCGCGCGAGCCAGCGCCACAGGCCCGGATCGAATCGCGGCTGGATGCGCAATGGCGCGTCGGCCTTGAACATCCATTTCATGCCGGTGGCGAGGACGCCGGGCATCGCCAGCGGCATCGCGTGGCTCGGCGTCAGCGTGCCGCAATTGCCGTGCGAGCTTCCGCAGCCGGCATGGCCCTGGTCGAGCACGGTGACCGCGCGGCCGGCCGCGAGCAGATGGTACGCGCAGGCGAGGCCGATGACCCCGCCACCGAGAATCAGGACATCCGCATCGGCATTCGGCATGCCCGGATTCTATTCGATGCGGCTCGGGCGCCGTGCACGCACGGAACCGCTGCCGGTTTCCGGCACGGCAAACCGGAGACCGGCGCAGGATTGGGCAGTTGCGACAGTGTGCGTCCGCATCTGACGCGATTGCGGCCGCGCGCGTCGTGGGAACACGCTCCGCTGGCGCACGGATTCCGTTGAATGCGCGCCCGGGCCATCGCCGCGCTGCCGTCGCGCGCTTCGCAGTCGAACGTGGGTCGTCCTTGGCACAAAGAATGCTTCTCCCTTGTCATCAACCAGCAACGAGGGATCCCGATGAACGCACCGACCAACGAACTCCTGCTCGCCCTGCGTGCACCGACCTCGGGCTGGCTGGCGGCCGTGATCTGCGCCCTCGACGAAGCGCTGCTCGACCACGATTTCAGCGCCTCGCACCGCCAGTTGCTGCGCAACCTGCTCGATGCAGGCGAAGTTCCGGCATCGGTTTCGAACGCAGCGCAGGACCGCCTGCAGCGCTTCGAAGAGGCCGTGCAGACCTTGCACGAGGCCCTCGTCGGCAACCCCGAGCCGGTCGCCGAAGCCGCCGGAACGCGTCGACACCTGACACTTTGCGCCTGATCCGACCCCGGTCGCAGGCCCTGACGAGACCCTGCGGATGCCCGCCCGGGCATCCGCCGATCCGCCGCCCACGCGGTTGACAGCATTCCGGCCCTCACGCACCTTGCCGTGATGCGCCCGCTCCTGATCCCGATCGTGTTCGCCGCCCTCGCGGCCTGCGGCCATGCGCCCGAACGCCCGACAACCCGCCCGGCGCGCGCGCTGCCGGCGCCGAGCGCCGAGGAAACCGCGGCCGCGAATGCCGTGCTGTTCCGCGCCCTCGCCCTAGTCGGCACGCCGTATCGCTACGGCGGCAACACGCCCGAAGGCGGATTCGACTGCAGCGGCCTGGTCGGCTACGTGTTCCGCGACGCGGCCGGCATCGCCCTGCCGCGGACGTCGGCCGGCATCGGCGCGATGGACGCCGAGCGGGTGGCGTCAGCGGACTTGCGCAGCGGCGACCTCGTCCTGTTCGCGAGCGGACGCCGGGTCGACCACGTCGGCATCTATGTCGGCCAGCGGCGCTTTGTCCACGCACCGAACCGTGGAGGCACGGTTCGCCTCGACAGCCTCGACGACCATGGCTGGCGTGACACGTTCCGCCACGGCCAGCGCGTGATCCGCTGAACCGCGCTCAGTGGGCGTGATGCCCGCCGTCGGCCGCGTGCACGTGGCCGTGGGCGATCTCCTCGGCCGCCGCATCGCGCACCGCCAGGATCTCGACGTCGAAGCGCAGCGTGCGCCCGGCCAGCGGATGGTTGAGGTCGACGTCGATGACGCTCGACCCGACCTTGTGCACCGTGACCATGCGCTGTCCACCCTGCTTCATCGCAAGCATCGTCGTCATACCGGCGCGCAGGCGGTCGCCGTCGCGGAAATACTTCTTCGGCACGCGCTGCAGGTTGCCTTCGCGACGCTCGCCGTAGGCTTCCTGCGGCGTGACTTCGACCGTGAAGCGTTCGCCTTCGGTGCGGCCGAGCAATGCCTTCTCGAGTCCCGGAATAACCCCGCCATGTCCGATCAGGACCTCGATCGGGCTGCCGCGATCGCGCGAACTCTCGATGCGCGCGCCGTCCTCGCCGTCGACGTGGTAATGGATCGTGACGGCCTTGTTGTTCTCGATCTGCATCGGGGCTCCGCATTCGCCGGCGTCTTAAAGGGCGGCGAGGCTACCATTTCGGACGAGTCGATGCAGCGCCGCGACCTCAGGCGCCGGGCGCTTCTTCCCGTGCGGCGGCGCGACGACGGCGTGCCTGCATCTGCTCGACGAGTCCGGCGCGGAATCCGCCGATCGCGCGCGAGCGTGCGAGGCGCGCCTCGCGATCGGGCGCCGGGGCACCGAGGCCCTCGCGGAAACGGCAGAACTTTTCGTAGGCATCGAGCACGTGGCGCATGCGCCTGGCGAGCAGTTCGAGCATGACCGCATCGTCGAGCAGGCCGATCACCTCGAGGTGGTCCGGGATGAGGTCTTCGGGGTCACCGAAATAGGCGAGCGCGGCGAGGGCCTCGGTGCGCTCGGGTGCGGGCAGCACCCATTCGTCGTCCTCGAACATCAGCAACAGGCGCTGCACATGCACGAGCCGCTTGCCGACGTAGCTCGGCATCGTGCTCAGGCACAGGGTATCGAGCGCGTGCTTGGCGGCATCGAGGATGTCGATCTCGTCGGCTTCGACGGCGAGCCGGCGCGACCGCTCGAATGCGGCATGGAAGCGCTTGAGGTCGCCCGAGTCGAGTTCGAAGGTGATGCGCATGGCGCCGGCAGCCTACGCAGGTGGCCGCTGCGGGTCAAAGGAGCATCGTCACGGGACATGCAGCAGCGGAGACGCCTGCGCGCATAGACGCTGGTCGCAATCGGGACATTGCTGTATCCTGCGCGCAGTTTCGTCGCGTTGACCCCCGATTTCCCTTCAGGAAATTCGGAGTTGCCCCCGGCAGCTCCCGATCCCTCCCCGTTCGGTCACGACGCCCAGAACCGGAATGCGGCCAATAGGCCCGCAGCCGAAAAACATCATCACCTGCGGCGCGGTTCATCAGGGACGCTCCGGGTAACATCAGGAGTTTCTCCATGAGTTTCGACACCCTCGGGCTGTCGCCTGCACTGCTGCGCGCGATTGCGGACCAGGAATACACCGATCCGACCCCGGTCCAGGCGGCGGCGATCCCGCTCGTGCTGGCCGGCCACGACGTCATGGCCGGCGCCCAGACCGGCACCGGCAAGACGGCCGCGTTCACGCTTCCATTGCTCGAACGCCTGTACCCGGCGGGCAAACGCGACACGCAGCACGCCACCCGCAAGCCGCGCGCGCTGATCCTCACCCCGACCCGCGAGCTCGCCGCACAGGTGCAGGAAAGCGTTCGCGTGTACGGCAAGCACCTCGGTGCCCGGTCGGTCACCGTGTTCGGCGGCGTCGGCATGGGCCCGCAGATCGATGCGCTGCGCCGCGGCGTCGAGATCATCGTCGCGACACCGGGCCGCCTGCTCGACCACATGCAGCGTCGTACGGTCGACCTCTCGGCAATCGAGATCCTCGTCCTCGACGAAGCCGATCGCATGCTCGACATGGGCTTCCTGCCGGCGATGAAGCGCGTGCTCGGCGCCCTGCCGCGCGCGCGCCAGACCCTGCTGTTCTCGGCGACGTTCTCGAGCGAAATCAAGACGCTGGCCAGCCAGTTCATGCAAGCGCCACAGGAAATCCAGATCGCCAAGCCGAACAGCGTCGCCGCGACGGTCACCCATCGCGTGCATCCGGTCGATGGCGAAGCGAAGCGCGACCTGCTGCTGCACCTGCTCGCAGCCGATGCGCAGCAGACCCTCGTCTTCTGCCGGACCAAGCACGGCTCCGACAAGCTGACCAAGCAGCTCGACAAGTCCGGCCTGCGCGCTGCCGCAATCCATGGCAACAAGAGCCAGAACCAGCGCACGCGTGCGCTCGCCGACTTCAAGAGCGGGCGCATCCATGTGCTCGTCGCCACCGACATCGCCGCGCGCGGCCTCGACATCGACCAGCTGCCGCGCGTGATCAATTTCGACCTGCCGATGGTTGCCGAGGATTATGTGCACCGCATCGGCCGCACCGGTCGTGCCGGCAGCGAAGGGCTCGCGATCTCGCTGGTCTGCCGCGCCGAGGAAGGCCTGCTGCGCGACATCCGCAAGCTGCTCAAGCAGGACATCGCGATCGAGGCCGTGCCGGGCTTCGAACCGTCGGGCGCGCTGCGCCTCGATGGCCCGGCGACGCCCGCGCCACGCAAGCCGGCCAGCCGTCCCCATGCGCGCCGCCCGCACACCCAGGCGCCGCGTGCTGCCGGCGAACATGCCGCCGGCAACAAGTCGCGTCGCCCGTGGCGTGGCAACAAGCCGGCCGCAAGTCGTCCCTGATCGCGCCTGCAGCCGCACCGGCGACGGTGCGGCTGCAGCGAACGGTCAGCGGTCGCCGGCGCAAAGTTGCTCGAGGTCGCGGTAGCCTGCGGAGATGGCCCGGTCCGAACAGCCCGGGCAGGCCGGATCGCGCGGCAGCGCCAGTTCGCGGAATGTCGCCGCGAGCGCGTCGTAGCAGAGCAAGCGGCCGACCAGCGGCCGGCCGAGTCCGAGGATCAGCTTGATGGCTTCGGTCGCCTGCAACAGGCCGATCGTGCCCGGCAGCACGCCAAGCACGCCCGCTTCGCTGCAGTTCGGCGCCTCGGCCGCCGACGGTGGTTCCGGAAACAGACAGCGATAGCACGGGGAATCGGCGCGTCGCGCGTCGAACACGCTGACCTGGCCCGTGAAGCGATGGACTGCGCCATACACGAGCGGGATGCGGAGCCGCCGGCATGCCGCATCGAGCAGGTAGCGGGTCGGGAAATTGTCGGCACCGTCGATGACGACGTCGTGGCCGGCGAGCAGGGCCTCGACGTTCCGCGCGTCGAGCCGCGTCTCGTGCGTAACGATCGCGATGCGCGGATTCAGCGCCTCGAGCGCGATGCGCGCCGACTGCGTCTTCGGCATCCCGATGCGCGCATCGGCGTGCATGACCTGGCGTTGCAGGTTCGAGCGTTCGACGCGATCGTCGTCGACGAGGCTCAGCGAGCCGATGCCGGCCGCGGCGAGATACAGCGCCGCCGGCGAACCGAGTCCACCGGCCCCGACCATCGCGACGCGCGCACGACCGAGCGCGAGCTGGCCGCCCACACCGAGTTCGGGCAGCACGAGATGGCGCGCGTAACGCTCCGCCGCATCGGCATCGAGCATGCCCGCGTCGACCGGCAGGCCTTCGGCTTGCCAGCGCGCATAGCCACCGCGCACCGAGCGCACATCCCGATAACCGAGTTGCAGGAGCGTTTCGCGCGCAAGCAGCGAGCGTTGGCCGCTCGCGCAGATTGTCAGCAAGGGTCGACTGCGGTCCGGCGCGATCGACGCGATCGCATCGGCGATCGCGGCCCGCGCGATCCCGTGCGCCTGCGCCGGCATGCCGCCGGCGCGTTCCGCGTCTTCGCGCACGTCGATCAGCAAGGCACCCTGCCCCTGCTGCGCGAGCGCATCGGCCGGATCGATCTCGGCGGGCAGTTCGCCCTGCGAAGGGTTCATGCGCTCAGTATGCCGCAGGCAGCGGCAGCACTTCGACGAGCGTGCCGGCGGCCGGATCGGTCATCGATTCGGGCACCACGACCAGGCAGTCTGCTTCGACGATGCCGCGCAACATGCCCGAGCCCTGGCGGGCCACGGCGCGCACGGTGATGCTGCCGTCCGCCAGGGACTCGCGCCGCGCGCGCACGAACTCGGTGCGGTCGTGGCGTTTGCCGATCGGCGCGGCGAGCCGGGCATGCAGGCGTTCGCCGGCCGCGTCATCGGCGCCCTGCATCGCACGCAGCACCGGGCGCACGAGGGCGTGGAAGGTCGCGATGCCCGAGACCGGATTGCCGGGCAGGCCGAACACGAGAGTCCTGCCGATCGCGCCGCACAGGACCGGCATGCCCGGGCGCATGCGCAGTTTCCAGAAATGGATGCGGCCGATCCCGGCGAGCAGATCGGGCAGCAGGTCGAGTTCGCCGGCCGAAACGCCGCCACTGCTGACGACGACGTCGGCGACCGCTGCGGCCGCGAGCAGGCCGTCACGCAGGGCGACGCGGTCGTCGCCGACGTGGCGGAACGGCGGCATGGAATCGATGTTCGCCGCGCCAGCCTCGGCAACCATCGCGGCGATGCTGTAACCATTGCTGTTGTGGATCTGGGCCGGACCGAGCGGCATGCCGGGGGCAACGAGTTCGTCGCCGGTCGTCAGCACGACGACACGCGGGCGCGCGGCGACCTGCACCTCGGCATGGCCAAGCGAGGCAAGCACGCCGAGGCGCCCCGCACCGAGGCGCTGGCCAGCCCGCAGCGCGATCTCGCCGGCGCGGTAATCCTCGCCGGCCGCACGCACGTTGGCACCGGCGACTTGGCCCTCGCCGACGACGAGTTCGTCGCCGTCGACGCGCACGCGCTCCTTGATGACGACGGTGTCCGCGCCGCGCGGCAACGCCGCCCCGGTCGTGATGCGCAGGCATTCGCCGGCTTCGAGCACGGCGGCCTGGCCGTCACCGGCGTAGCGCGTGCCGACGATGCGCAGTCGGCGTTCGCCGGCCGTCGGCAGGTCGTCGCCGCGCACGGCGAAGCCGTCCATCGCCGAATTGACGAACGGTGGCAGGTCGCGTGCGGCGACGACGTCTTCGGCGAGCACGCGCATGGCGGCCTCGTGCAAGGCGACGCGCTCGGGGGCGACGCGGTGCGCGGCGGCGAGGTCGAGGACGCGCCGACGTGCCTCGTCGACACTGATTCCGGTCGGAAAATCAGCCATCGCCATTCTCCAGGTAGGCGTCGAGTTCGGCGCGCGTGTTGAGGTTGGCGAAATGCGCACGCCGATCGGAGAAATCGAGCACGCGCGCCGGAATCGTATCCTGCCACGCCCACACGCCGAGACCGGCCGCCGCGCCTGCGGCGGCACTCTCGGCGAGCGTGCGCGCGTACAACGCAAACAGGGGCTGGCGATGCTCACCATCGTCGGCGACGACCGCTGCATGCATGCCGTCACGCATTGCAGCGCCGAGGCGCGCCACGAGATCGGGCGGCGGTGCCGGGCAATCGACCGGCACGCTGAGCAACCACGGGCTCGTGCATGCGGCGAGCGCCGCGGCGATCCCGGCCAGCGGCCCGGGCTGGCCCGGCAAGGTGTCGCCGATCGTCGGCGCGCGGCGCGCGTAAGCGTCGAACGAGCGGTTCGCGACGATCAGGCGCCGCTCAATGCCCTGGCCGGCAAGTGCATCGAGGACCCATTCGACGAGGACGCGACCGTGCAGCGGCAACAGGCCCTTGTCGACTCCGCCCATGCGCTCGCCGCGGCCGCCGGCGAGGATCGCGACGGTGATCGCCGCGGCATCCGGCCGGTTCGCGTGCAACGGATCGCTGCCGGCATCGGCGCGCATCGCGATCGTCTCAGCGCTTGCCACGTTTGGCATTGCGGATCATGCGCTGGCGGCGCTTCTGCTGGCCTTCGGTCAGCACGTTCTTCTTGCCGGCATACGGATTCTCGCTTTCGCTGAATGCGATGCGGACCGGCGTGCCAACCAGCTTGTAGCGCTTGCGGAAGAAGTTCTCGAGATAGCGCCGATACGCCTCGGCGAGGTGCTTCGTGCGCGAGCCGTGGATGACGATCGTCGGCGGGTTCGAACCGCCCGGATGCGCGTACTTGAGCTTGGGCGCATGTCCGCGCACGAGCGGCGGCTGGTAGGCGGCATAGGCCGCTTCGAGCGCGCGGGTCAGCTCGGACGCGGTCAGCTTCCGGTTTGCCGAAGCATGCGCGCGATTGACCGCCTTCATCAGCTCGCCGATGCCGCTGCCGTGCAGTGCCGAGATCGTCACCTGCTCGGCCCAGTCGACGAACACGAGCTTGCGCTGCAGCGAGGTGCGGCACTGCTCGCGATCGTACGTCTTGAGGCCATCCCACTTGTTCGCGGCGACGACGAGCGCGCGCCCGGCATCGAGCACGTGGCCGATCAGTCCGGCATCCTGGTCGGTGACGCCTTCGCGCGCATCGAGCAGCATGATCACGACGTTCGCCGCCTCGATCGACTGCAAGGTCTTGATGACGCTGAACTTCTCGACCGCGTCCTCGATCCGGCCCTTGCGTCGCACGCCGGCGGTGTCGATCAGCGTGTAGCGCCGACCGTCGCGCTCGAGCGGGACGCGGATCGAATCGCGCGTCGTGCCGGCGACATCGGAGACAATCACGCGATCCTCGCCAAGCAGGCGATTGACGAGGGTCGACTTGCCGACGTTCGGGCGACCGACGATGGCCACGCGGATGCCGCCTTCGTCGGCGTCGGCGGCCGCCTGTTCCTCGACCGGCGGCAGGACTCCGGCAAGCGCGGCGAGCAGCGGTTGCACGCCGCGACTGTGCGACGCGGCAACGGGCAACGGACTGGCGAAGCCGAGCCGCATGAAATCGGCCAGCGCGGTCTGCTCGTCGAGCCCATCGACCTTGTTGACGGCGAGCAGGACCGGTTTTCCGGCCCGGCGCAGGCGGCCGAGGATGGCCTGGTCGGTCGGCAGCAGGCCGTCGCGCGCATCGACGACGAACACGACCGCATCGGCTTCGCCGATCGCAAGTTCGACCTGGCGCGCGGTGAGGCCGGCGAGGCCTTCCTCGCTGTCGGCGATGCCGCCCGTGTCGACGACGACGAAATCGCGCGGCTCGAGCCGACAGATTCCGTAATGGCGATCCCGGGTGACGCCCGGCATGTCCGCGACGAGCGCGTCGCGCGAGCGCGTCAGGACGTTGAACAGGGTCGACTTGCCGACGTTCGGGCGTCCGACCAGGGCGACGACGGGAAGCATCGCGGGCGCTCCGTTGCGTGTGAAATCAGAAGGCACGGCCTGATCGCGCCGATGCAGCATTGCCGCATCCGGCGCGGACGCGGCGGCGGATCCGGACCGGGCAACTCAGGGCGTGCGCCAGGCCCCGATCCGACCGGCGACATCCTCGACGTAGACGACGTCGCCGGCGACGACCGGTGCGCTCTCGATCGGTTTGCTGCCGAGGCGCTGGCGCGCGACGAAACTGCCGTCGGCGAGATCGAGCCAGTGCACGTAACCCTCGAGATCGCCGATCACGACATGCGTGCCGACCACGGCCGGTGTGCTGAGCCAGCGGTGCTTCAAGGCATCCTGCTTCCAGAGGTTGGCTCCGCCCTGGCGGTCGAATGCCCAGACATTGCCCTCGGCGTCGCTGACCACGACCGCGTTCGCGCTCGTCGCGACGCCGGCATGGCTCGACATCTCGCGGCCCCAGGCGGGACGACCGCTGTCGGCGAAGAACGAGGCGATCTGGCCGCGATAGGCCGCCGCGAAAAGTTCATTGCCATCAAGGACGAGTTGGCCGTCGGCATCGGCGAGGCGCTCGACCTCGGTGCGACCTTCGGCGGCGCTGAGCATCTGCGACCAGGCCAGGGTGCCGTCGGTGGCGCGCACGGCGACGATGCGACCGCTGTCGTAGCCGCCGTAGACGAGCCCGTTGCCGATCACCGGCGAGGCATTGCCGCGCAGGCTGAGGACCGGCACCGATTGTTCGTAAACCCACTTGCGCGTGCCGTCGGCCGGGTCGATGCCGAACAGGCGGCCGTTCTGCGCGCGCACGGCGATCAGTCCGTCACCGATCGCCGGCGCAGTGATGATTTCGGCATTGATCCGGACCTGCCAGCGCGGGCTGCCGTCGGCCGCGGAAAACGCGTGCAGGTCGCCGTCGAGCGAACCGACGACGACGAGTTCGTCGTTCGCCGCGGGCCCGCCTGACCAGCGCTGGGTCTTGTCGTTCACGGTCCACAGGCTGCGCCCGCTGTTCGCATCGAGTGCGTGCAGGCTGCCATCGACGCTGGCCACGTACAGGCGATCGCCGACCACGGCTGGCCGCATGCGCGCACCGGACATGCCGGCGCCCTTGCCGACCGTCGTCGTCCACAAGGATTGCACGCCGAGGCGGCTACTGACCTCGACCAACGGCGTCGGCGGCTCGACGTTGTCCTTCTTGCCGATGTTCTGCAGCCACTTGCAGCCGCCAAGCACGAACGTGGCGAGCGCCACCATCAACAAGGCGCGCTTCATGAGTTGTGCGTCCCCGCGGCTACCGGCAAGTCGGAAAGCTTCATCTGCAGGATGTCGCGTCCGGGCGCCTGCGCGTCGATGCCCTGCAGCGCCTCGCCATATGCGGCGCGCGCATCGGCATGGCGACCGAGCCTGGCGAGCACATCGCCGCGCAATTCGCCGGCCATCGCGACAAATGCGTTCTTCGGCACGAGATTGAGCTTGGCCAGCGCCGCCTCGGCATTGCCGGCGGCGAGGTCGACGCGCGCCTGGCGCAACCTGATCAGCGAGGTGAGGCTCTCGTCCTTGCTCGACGTCGCGGCGAACTCGAGCTCGGCGGCGGCTGCCGCGAGGTCGCCCTTGACGACCGCGGCTTCGGCCTGGCTCAGCGCGACGAGCGCTGCATACGGGCTCTTCGCATGATCCTTGCGCAGGGCCTCGGCGATCTTGGCCGCGTCATCGTCGCGCTTGGCGGCAAGCGCATCGGCGAACGCCCGGTACTGCATCGCCGCCTCGCCCTGGGTGCGCGATTCGCGCACTTTCCACTGCTGCCAGCCGAAGATCAGGGCGAGGCCGATCGCGATGCCGACCGCGATCGACATCGCGTTGGCGCGCAACCATTTGCGCACCAGTTCACCTTGTTCGTGTTCGTCGAGTACTTCAAAAGCCATACGGATCACCGGTTTGGACGTCGCACACGGAGGGGCTGCCGGGCGGCGGCAGGCGCGACGCGAGGGTCGCTAGGGTAGCAGGAAACCGCCGCGCACCCGAACGTTGCGCGCGCGGTCGGCCTCAGTAATCGGCGCGGATCGCGCGCGCGCCGTCGCCGCCCACCTGCAGGTGCGCGACATTGGCTCGCCGGAACGGCGCGAGGTCGATCGCCTTGCCGTCGACGAGGACTTCGGCGCCCTCGGCATTGCCGATGCGCACGGCCATGCTGCCGTCGCTCGAATAGCTGCGTTCGCTGCCGGCGGCGAGCAGGCTGTACTCGAGTTTCCCGCCGTCCTGCGCGATGACCTCGACCCAACTCGCCTGCGCGAGCTTGAGCGTCAAGGTATGGCCGGCGGCGCCCGGCGCGACCGGACCCGGCGTCGCTTGCGGCAAGCTCGGGAACGGCGCCATCGACGCGATGATCGGGGCCGGTTCGAGCGGTGCCGGATGCGGCAGCGGCGTCGTCGTGCGGACCGGATCGCTCGCGACCGGGTCCGTGGCAGGCGCGGTCGACGGATCGGACGCGACAGCGGTCGTCGCCGACGTCGTGTCGAGCAATACGGTGCGGGCGAGGTTCTGCTCGAGCCCGCCGTGGGTCGCGAGCCAGACGGCCGGCCCGATCACGAGGCCGGTCAGGATCAGGTAGGTGGCGCTGACCGAGTAGCGGTCGAGCAGGTAGCGCGAACGCGAGATCGTGCCGGTCGACACGAGCGGTGCCTCCTGCACATGGTTCGCGACGACATGGTCGGCGATGACCGTCGGCAGCCCGAGCAGACGGGTGTAGCTGCCGAGATAGCCGCGCAGGTAGACCGCATGTTCGATGCCGCGGTAATCGTCTTCCTCGATGCGGCGGACGAGTCCTGCCTGCCACTTGAGCTTCGCGGCGACGTCCTCGCGCGACCAGCCGCGACGTTCGCGCTCGTTGCGCAGGCGCTCACCGACCGACATCGACGCCGGCGTGTCCTCGGGCATTCCGGTCGTCGCGGCGTCTGGTTCGGGGAAGGAAACTTCCCGGACCTGGATCTGCTGGTCGTCGGTGCCTGCGCTCACTGCCTCACTCTCCGGAAAAAACTGAAGTACGAGCTGGCCGTGATCCGCATCGGCTGCCCGCGTCGATGGAATATCCGCGCAGTCTCCCGCCTGCGTGGAGCCGGAACCGCCGGCGGCGTTCAAGACGAACCCGGTGAATCGAGCGATCGCGCCTGTTCGGAATCCGGAAACCGCTCGCGCAACCGTTTGGTGTAGTCGACGGCGGCGCTCGCGTTGCCCAACCTCAACTCGATGTTGCGTCCGAGCAGCAACGACTCCGCACTCTGCTGCCCGATCGACTCGTAGCGCTGGATGAAGGCGCGAGCCCTGAAGAAGTCTTCCTTGCGATACAGCACCGACGCCATCTGGAACAGCGCTTCCGGGTTGTCCGGGCCGCGTTCCAGTGCTGCGCGCAGGTCCCTTTCAGCTTCGTCGTACTTGCCACCCTTGATCGCACAGGTACCTGCATTGGTCAAGGCCACAACCGGCGTCTGGTAGAACGGATCCGAGACGGCCGTCTCGAAATGCGAAGCTGCCTCGGCGTAGCGGCCGAGCTTGCACAGGAAAGCGCCGTAATTGTTGTTCTCGTTGCCCGACTTCGGCTTGAGCTGCGCGGCACGCCGATAGTGCTCTTCGGCCTTCGCGTTGTCCTGGATTCGCTCGTACAGCAGTCCGATCACGGTATGCGCATCGACGTGCCTCGAATCGGCCGCGAGCGCCTTGTTCAAGTTCTCGAGGGCGATCTCGAGCTTGCCCTGGGCCATGTATTTCTGGCCGAGGTCGGTGTAGAGCGCTGCCGCCTTCGTCTTCGGATCGTCGGGGTCGCTCGACGCTGGCCGCGTCGAGGACGAACCCGCGCCACCGGTCGCGCAGGCACTGACGAGCAGCACGGCGCCAAGAGCAGGCCACAGCCGCAGGCATCGATCACGCCGCATCGGCCACTCCATCGTCGAGGGTGCGCTGGAACTCGGCCTGGCGGCGCGTGCGATCGGCGACCTGGCCCTTGAGTTGTCCGCAAGCAGCGTCGATGTCGTCGCCGCGCGTGCGCCGGACCATCGTCAGCACGCCGGCATCGAGCAGGATCTTCTGGAATGCACGAATCGTCGCTTCGTCGGAGCGCTCGAAGCGCGTGCCGGTGAACGGGTTGAACGGGATCAGGTTGACCTTGCCCGGCACCTTGCGCATGAGCTTGACGAGCTGGCGCGCGAGTTCCGGGGTGTCGTTGACCCCTTTCATCATCGTGTACTCGAACGTGATCGACGTGCGCGGCCGCCGCCCGGCATAGCGGTTGCACGCATCGATCAGTTCCGCGATCGGATACTTCTTGTTGAGCGGCACGAGCTCGGTGCGCAGCTCATCGTTCGGCGCGTGCAGCGAGACCGCGAGCGAGACGTCGCTTTCGTCCGACAGGCGGTCGATCATCGGCACGAGCCCCGCGGTCGACAGCGTGACGCGCTTGTTGGCGAGTCCGAAGCCGAGGTCGTCGCGCATGATGCTCATGGCGCGCACGACATTGTCGAAATTGAGCAGCGGCTCGCCCATGCCCATCATGACGACATTGGTCAGCTTGCGCTGGTGGTGCGGGACATTGCCGAGGTGACGTGCGGCGACCCAGACCTGGCCGATGATTTCGGCGGTCGAGAGATTGCGGTTGAAGCCCTGGGTGGCGGTCGAACAGAACCGGCAGTTGAGGCCGCACCCGACCTGCGAGGACACGCACAGCGTTCCGCGCGTGTTCTCCGGGATGAAGACCGCCTCGATCGCGTTCCGCGCATCCATGCCGAGCAGCCACTTGTGGGTGCCGTCGTTCGACTGCTTCTCGAACACGACGCCCGGTGGAACGATTTCGGCGATCGCATCGAGCTTCGTGCGCAGCGCCTTCCCGACATCGGTCATCTGCGCGAAGTCGGTCACGTGCCGGTGGTAGATCCACTTCATGACCTGGTCGGCGCGATACGGCTTCTCGCCGGCCTGCGCGAAGAAATCGCGCAGGCCCTTGCGATCAAGGCCGAACAGGTTGGTCTTGTCCACGGCGGTCACGGTCGTCGATGTCAGCGCGGGGCGAGTTCGGAACTGGCGAAGAAGTACGCGATCTCGGACTGTGCCGTTTCCGCCGCATCGGAACCGTGAACTGCGTTGGCGTCGATCGAATCGGCGAAGTCGGCGCGGATCGTGCCAGGCGCGGCCTTCTTTGGATCGGTCGCACCCATGAGGTCGCGATGCTTCGCGATCGCATTGTCGCCTTCAAGCGCCTGGATCATCACCGGGCCCGAGATCATGAACTCGACGAGTGCATTGAAGAACGGGCGCTCGCGATGCACGGCATAGAAGCCTTCGGCTTCGGCGCGCGACAACTGTTTCATGCGCGCGGCGACGATCTTGAGGCCGCCCTTCTCGAAACGGGAATAGATTTCGCCGATGACGTTCTTGGCGACCGCGTCGGGCTTGATGATGGAAAGGGTGCGCTCGAGCGCCATTGTTCAGGAACCTTCAGTTTGCGGGGGAAAGCGGATACCGGTGGGTTGCCGAAGCAAATCCACGTCAATCCGGATAGTTAGCGCGGAAAACCGCTGTGCATTCTAGATCGATTCCGTGCTCGATTGCACCCCGGGACCCGGTCCTGCATCGCGTTTCCGGTTTGAACGCGGTCACGCCCGCGCGTATGATTCAAACGCTCGTTTGCATTCTTCGGCGGTTCGTTCAGGGGCAGCAGGTGGAATCTCCGCATTTTTCGACCAAGGAACGCATCCTCGGCGCGGCCGAGGAACTGTTCGCGCGCAACGGCTTTGCCGGCGCCTCGCTGCGCGAGCTGACCGCGGCGGCGAAGGTCAACCTCGCCGCAGTCAACTACCATTTCGGCTCCAAGGACAACCTCGTCAACGAGGTGTTCCGGCGTCGCCTCGACGAGCTCAGCGCACAACGCCTCGATGCGCTTTCGCGCGTGCTCGCCCAGCCGACGGCGAGCCTCGAGGACATCCTCGCCGCCTTCATCCACCCGGCCCTGATGCTTTCGCTCGACACCTCGGGCGGAGCGACCTTCGTGCGCGTGCTCGCCCGCGCGTACGCCGAACACAACGAGCGCCTGCGCAAGTTCCTCTCGGAGAACTACGGCCATGTGCTGAGGGAATTCGCCCACGCGTTCGGCGCGCAACTGCCGCACCTCGACAAGGAAGAGCTGTACTGGCGCATCGACATCATTGCCGGCGCGCTGACCTACGCGATGGCCGATTTCGGCGTCATCCAGCGCCGTGCGAGCATGTCCGAGCAGGTCCATCGGACGCGCGCCGCCGAGCACCTGATCCGTTTCGCCGCGGCCGGCCTGCGGGCGTGATTCCTGCGATCATCCCTGATCGCAGCCCGGATCCGTTTCCGGGCATTTCCGGCATGCATCGGCTTCGCATTGTCCACCAGCGGCCATCCATGGCCGGGTATTTTCCTTTGCGATCGTCCGTGATCGCTGCATCGATGGGAGCACGTCATTTCCTGCACCCATCGCTGCGTATCGTCTACCAGCAGGCATCCATGGCTGCACTTACTGATCAAGAGCATTCAACTCCGGAGCGTTACCGATGAACAACCAGCCCCTTCGCATCCGCAAGGTTGCCGTGCTCGGCGCCGGCGTGATGGGCGCGCAGATCGCCGCGCACCTGACCAATGCCGACGTCGAGACGATCCTGTTCGACCTGCCGGCCAGGGAAGGTCCGAAGAGCGCGATCGCGATCAAGGCGATCGCGAACCTCGCCAAGCTTTCGCCGGCGCCCCTGGCCGAAGCCGGGCGGGCCGCGGCGATCACGCCGGCCAACTACGACGAGCACCTCGACCTGCTGGCCGGCTGCGACCTCATCATCGAGGCGATTGCCGAACGGCTCGACTGGAAGCTCGACCTTTACAAGAAGATCGCTCCGCATGTGTCTGATTCTGCATTCGTTGCGAGCAATACCTCGGGGCTTTCGATCAATGCACTCGCGGAAGCATTGCCGGACGCGCTGCGCCCGCGCTTCAGCGGCATCCACTTCTTCAACCCGCCGCGCTACATGCATCTGGTCGAGCTGATCCCGGCTCGGGAGACCGACCCTGCCCTGCTCGCCGGCCTCGAGGCGTTCCTGACGACGACGCTCGGCAAGGGCGTCGTCCATGCGAAGGACACGCCGAACTTCATCGGCAACCGCATCGGCGTGTTCTCGATCCTCGCCACGATGCACCACACCGAACGGCTCGGACTCGGCTTCGATGCGGTCGACGCGATCACCGGCCCGGCGATCGGCCGGCCGAAGAGCGCGACCTACCGAACCTCAGACGTCGTCGGCCTCGACACGATGGCGCATGTCATCAAGACGATGCGCGACACGCTCCCGGACGATCCGTGGCATCGCTACTTCACCGCGCCGGCCTGGTTGCAGGCCCTGATCGAAAAGGGCGCGCTCGGCCAGAAGACCGGTGCCGGCGTGTTCCGCAAGGTCGGCAAGGACATCCACGTCCTCGATCTCGCGAGCCGCGACTACCGTCCTGCCACGCAAGGCGCGAGCGAGGAGATCGCGAAGATCCTCGCGATCAAGGATCCTGCCGCGAAGTTCGCCGCTCTGCGCGCCTCGGAGGACGTGCAGGCGCAGTTCCTCTGGGCGATGTTCCGCGACCTGTTCCACTACACGGCCTTCCATCTCGCCGACATCGCCGACAGCGCCCGCCACGTCGATTTCGCGATCCGCTGGGGTTACGGCTGGAAGTTCGGTCCGTTCGAGACCTGGCAGGCCGCCGGCTGGAAGCAGGTCGCCCAGTGGATCAACGAGGACATCGCCGCCGGCAAGGCAATGAGCGATGCGCCATTGCCGTCCTGGGTCACCGACGGCCGCGACGGCGTCCATGGCGAGAACGGCTCGTTCGCGCCGTCGATCGGACGCAACCTCGCGCGGTCACGCGACGGCGTCTACGCGCGCCAGCACTTCCCCGATCCGCTGGCCGGTGAAAGCGCGGATCGCGGCACGACGGCATGGGAGAACGACGGCGTGCGGCTGTGGTCGCTCGGCGGCGAGGTCGGCATCATTTCATTCAAGACCAAGATGAACACGGTCAACGACGCCGTGCTCGACGGCCTGCAGCGCGCGGTCGAGGAATCCGGCCGGACGTTCAAGGCCGCCGTGATCTGGCAGACCGGCGAACCGTTCTCGGCCGGCGCCGACCTCAAGGGCGCGCTCGGCCTCGTCAAGGACGGCCGCATCGCCGATTTTGAAGCGATGGTGCGCAATTTCCAGGCGACCAGCCAGGCGATCAAGTATTCGCTCGTGCCGATCGTCGCCGCCGTGCGCGGCATGGCATTCGGCGGCGGCTGCGAGTTCCAGATGCACTCGGCGCGCACCGTGGCCGCGCTCGAGAGCTACATCGGCCTGGTCGAAGCCGGCGTCGGCTTGCTGCCGGCCGGCGGCGGCCTCAAGGAACTCGCCCTGCGCGCGTCGCGCAATCCGGTCGGCGATGCGTTCGACGGCATCAAGAAGCTGTTCGAGACGGTCGCGATGGCCAAGGTTTCGGGCAGCGCGCTCGAAGCGAAGCAGCTCGGCCTGCTGCGGCCCGACGACGTCGTCGTGTTCAACGCGTTCGAACTGCTGCACGTCGCGCAGACCGTCGCCGCGGCGATGGCCGATGCGGGCTGGCGCCCGCCGCTGCCGGCACGCGAGATCACGGTTGCCGGCGATGTCGGGACTGCCTCGCTGAAGATGATGCTCGTCAACATGCTCGAGGGACGCTTCATCTCGCCGCATGATTTCGAGATCGGCAGCCGCATCGCGGACACGCTGTGCGGTGGCGGGATCGAGCGTGGCGCGCAGGTCGACGAACAATGGCTGCTCGACCTCGAGCGCAGGCATTTCGTCGAACTCGCGCAGATGCCGAAAACCCAGGACCGCATCGCGCACACGCTGGCGACCGGCAAGCCGCTCAGGAACTGATCACCCACGCGAATCGGCAAGCGGGAGACGCGAATCGATCGAAGCGCAATGCGCCGGCGATTCCACCCAACCGCTCCAACGATTCCCGATCCCCGAACCCCGATTCCCGGAGTCCCCAATGACCAGACAGATCCAGGACGCCTACATCGTATCCGCCGTGCGCACGCCGGTCGGCAAGGCACCGCGCGGCGTATTCCGCAACACCCGTCCCGACGACCTCATCGCCCACGTGATCCGGGCCGCCGTGGCCGGTGCACCGGGGATCGACCCGAGCCGCATCGATGATGCCGTGATCGGCTGCGCGATGCCGGAAGCCGAGCAGGGCATGAACGTTGCCCGCATCGGCGTACTGCTCGCCGGCCTGCCGAACGGCGTGCCGGCGCAGACGATCAACCGCTTCTGTTCGTCCGGCGTGCAGGCGATCGCGCTCGCCGCCGACCGCATCCGCACCGGCGATGCCGACCTCATGCTCGCCGGCGGCACCGAGAGCATGAGCATGGTGCCGATGATGGGCCACAAGATCGCGATGAACCCGGCCGCATTCCGCGACGAGAACGTCGCGATCGCGTATGGCATGGGCATCACGGCCGAGAACGTCGCCAGCGAGTGGAAGGTCAGCCGGGAGGATCAGGACGCGTTCGCACTCGGCTCGCACGAGAAGGCGCTTGCGGCGATCGCGGCCGGCGAGTTCCGCGACGAGATCGTGCCGTTCACGCTCGACGACCATTATCCCGATCTCGACCGGCGCGCGATCCGGACCGACAGCCGCGTCATCGACACCGATGAAGGCCCGCGCGCCGACACGAGCATCGAGGGACTCGCGAAGCTGCGCACGGTCTTCAAGGCCGGCGGCAGCGTCACGGCCGGAAACTCCTCGCAGATGTCCGACGGCGCTGCCGCCCTGATGCTGGCCAGCGAGCGGGCCATCAAGGAATACAACCTGACCCCGATCGCGCGCTACGTCTCGTTCGCCGTGGCCGGCGTGCGGCCTGAAGTCATGGGCATCGGCCCGATCGCGGCGATCCCGAAGGCGCTCGCGCTGGCCGGGCTGACCCGGGAGCAGATCGACTGGATCGAGCTCAACGAAGCGTTCGCGGCGCAGGCGCTCGCCGTGATCCGCGACCTCGGACTCGATGCCTCGAAGGTCAATCCGCTCGGTGGCGCGATCGCGCTCGGCCATCCACTTGGCGCGACCGGGGCGGTGCGTGCGGCCACGATCATCCACGGCCTGCGCCGGCGCAAGCAGAAGTACGGCATGGTGACGATGTGCATCGGCACCGGCATGGGCGCGGCGGGCATCTTCGAAGCGCTCTGACCCGCGCACGACGCGCGCACAAGGCCCGACCCATGCGCATCGGATTGCTCGCCGACCTGCATGCGAACCGCGAGGCAGTCGAAGCCTGCCTCGAGGTGCTCGGCGATGCCGGCTGCACGCGCTGGGTGTTCCTCGGCGATTACGTCGGCTACGGCGCCGATCCGGCCTGGGTCGTCGACTGCGTGCGCGAACATGTCCGCACCGGTGCGCATGCCGTGCTCGGCAACCATGACCATGCGGCGACCGGACCGGCGCGCGATGCGATGCACGCCGGCGCCGAGGCGGCGGTGGCGTGGACGCGTACGCAGCTTGATCCGGCGCAGCGCGCCTTCCTAGGCGAGCTTCCGCTCGCGATCCACGACGAGGGGCGACTTTACGTGCACGCGAATGCATGGGCCCCGGATGGCTGGGCCTACGTGCACAACCGGCTCGCGGCCGCACGCAGCCTTGCGGCAGCCGATGCGAAACTGACGTTCTGTGGCCACGTCCACGAACCGGCGCTCTACCACGACCAGGACGGCGGCTCGGCCGGCCATTTCGTGCCACGGCCGGGCATCGCTATTCCGCTCGCCGGCAGCCGGCGCTGGCTGGCCCTGCCCGGCTCGTGCGGACAACCGCGCGACGGCAATCCGGCGGCGGCCTGCGCGCACTTCGACACCGACGGCGCGCAATTGACCTTCCTGCGCGTACCGTACGACCACGAACGCGCCGCTGCGAAGATCCGGGCGGCCGGGCTGCCCGCTGCGTTCGCCGATCGCCTGCTGGTCGGGACCTGAGCGATGCCGGTCAAGCTCGAACGCGGCCTCGCGATCGGCGAATTCAGCCTCGTCGAACCGCTGCACGAAGGCGGCATGGCGACGCTGTGGCGCGTCTCGCATCCGCGCCAGGAATTCCCGCTGATCGCCAAGCTGCCGAACATCGGATTCGGTGAAGCCAGCAACCGCATCGTGAGCTTCGAAGTCGAGCGCATGCTGATGCCGACGCTGTCGGGGCCACACGTGCCGCGCCATGTCGCGAGCGGGGAAACCGGAGACCAGCCATGGCTGGTCATGGAACTCGTCGAGGGCGAGACGCTGCAGGCGCTGCTCGAACACGTGCCGGTGGCCCCGACGCGGGTTGCCGCGCTCGGCGCGCTGTGCGCCCTCGCGCTCGACGACCTGCATCGCCAGCACGTCGTCCATCTCGACATCAAGCCCGGCAACCTGCTCCTGCATCGCGCGGCGGACGGCACCGAGCGCATCGTCCTGCTCGATTTCGGGCTGTCCCGGCATGCGCACCTGCCCGACCTGCTCGCCGAGCAGTTCAAGGTGCCGATGGGCACGGCACCGTACATCGCGCCGGAACAGGTGCTCGGCGTGCGCAGCGATCCGCGCAGCGACCTCTTCGCGCTCGGCGTGACGCTGTATTACCTCGCCACCGGCAGCACGCCGTTCGGTGCGCCGACCAGCGACAGCGGCCTCAAGCGCCGCTTCTATCGCGATCCGGTGCCGCCGCGCGCATTGCAGGCGTCGATCCCGCGCTGGCTGCAGGAAATCATCCTGCGTTGCCTCGAGGTCGACCCCGACGCGCGCCATCCGACCGCGGCCCAGCTCGCCTTCGACCTGCAGAATCCCGAACAGGTCGCGCTCGGCGAACGTGCGGATCGTCGTGACGGCGGCAATGCGCTGACGACCGCGAAACGCTGGCTGCGCGGCTTTCGCCTCGATCCGGACGAATTGCGCGCACGCCAGGCCGGCGAGGGCGTCCGCGCGCCGCTGATCATGCTCGCGATCGACCTCAAGCAGGGCGATCCCGCGCTCGACGAGGCCCTGCTCGACGTCGTGCGGCGTCTCGTGCAGACCGCACCCGACGCGCGCCTGGCCTGCGTGACGGTCATGCGCGTCGCCCGCATCGGCCTCGACACGAACCTCGATGCCGAAGGCCGCAACCGCCACGTCAAGCGCCTCGTCGCGCTCCGCCACTGGGCCCGCCCACTCAACCTGCCCGAGCATCGCCTGACCTTCCATGTGCTCGAATCGAGCGACATCGCCCATGCCCTGATCGAGCACGCGCGCAGCAACGCGATCGATCACCTCATCATGGGCGCGCGCGGCATCACCGGCGTGCGCCGCCTGCTCGGCAGCGTCTCGGCACGCGTCATTGCCGAAGCGAACTGCACCGCCACCGTCGTGCGTTCCCGCGCGTCGACGCGCGCGCCCGAGCCATCGCCAGGTTCGACCGACGAATCGGGTTAGTCACCGCCCTGCGCGATGCGATGTGGTCCGTCAGCATCGCCGTGGCGGAGCGGCAACGCCGCAGATGTCGTCGAAGCCCGCCCCGTGCTTCTTGTAGGAGCGACCCTGGTCGCGATGCAATGTGTGGCAAGGTCCGGTCGCGGCCGGGGCCGCTCCTACAGGTCGGCGGAAACGCCGTAGATACCGGCGAAGACCGCACCGTGGTTCTTGTAGGAGCGACCCTGGTCGCGATGCAATGTGCGGCAAGGTCCGGTCGCGGCCGGGGCCGCTCCTACAGATTGGCGGCGACGCCGCAGACGCCATCGAAGCCCGCGCCGTGCTTCTTGTAGGAGCGACCCTGGTCGCGATTCATTCTTGCGGCAAGGTCTGCATGCACGGCGAAGTCCGGTCGCGGCCGGGGCCGCTCCTACACGTTGGCGGAAACGCCGCAGATGCCGGCGAAGACCGCGCCGTGGTTCTTGTAGGAGCGACCCTGGTCGCGATGCAATGTGCGGCAAGGTCCGGTCGCGGCCGGGGCCGCTCCTACAGGTCGGCGGAAACGCCGTAGATGCCGGCGAAGACCGCACCGTGGTTCTTGTAGGAGCGACCCTGGTCGCGAACCAATCTTGCGGCAGGGGCCCGATGTGCGATGAGGTAAGGTCGCGGCCGGGGCCGCTCCTACAGGTCGGCGGAAACGCCGTAGATACCGGCGAAGACCGCGCCGTGGTTCTTGTAGGAGCGACCCTGGTCGCGATTCATTCTGGCGGGGGCGACGAGCCAGACCTTGCTGAATTGGCCCGGTCGATCGACTCCGGCGGTGGCTGCAGCGCCATCGGCGCCTTCAGGGTGCGGCGTCCGCCGCGCGCGCGCCGGCACGCTCGAGGCCGACCTGGACCCAGCCGAGATTGAGTCCGATGCGGGTCGCTTCGGGATTCGCCCAGGCATAGACGATCGCGTGGCCACTCGCGTCCTCGACCAGCGAGAGCTTGAGCACTGGCAGGCTGCCGTCGCGATAGCTCAGCCGCTCGAGCAGCAGCGAGTAGCCCGATGGCGATCCGTCGCGCCAGGCCAGTGGCGTGCGCCCGCCTTCGCTGCCGAGCCGGAGATCCTTCTGCGTGTGCCAGTCGCCGCTCTCGGCCGTCGCCTTGTCGCCGGCCCCATTGATCGCGGCCCAGCCACCGAACCAGTGCACGCGACGCGCCTGCGCCATTGCATCGGCGCCGCGCGCCTGGTCGGCGTACAGGCGCACGTCGAGTTCCTCGCCGCGCAGCCCGATCGACAGTGGCAACAGCGCCGCTTCGATGCCGATCCCCGGCGCGACGGTCGCGCACGCGGCCGGATCGGCCGCGACCCTCAACGCACCGCCGCCTGCCTGCCCGCGCAGTGCGCAGGCATCGAGAGCAACCCATTCGGCAGGATCGAACTTGCGATCGGTCGCCGCATCGGCGACGAGCGGGCGATGCGGGACCAGGACGAGGCTTCCGTCCGTCGCGGCGTCGACGCGCAGCAGCCACGCGGCTTCGAGCAAGCTGTCGCTGCGCTGTTGTGTGCGCCACGCGTACCAGCCGGGCTTCGCGATCGGCTCGATCGTGACGTGCACGCGCGGAATCGTCGTCGGCTTCGCCTGGTAGACCTGTTCATGGTTGTCGAACTCGCCGACCAGGGACCGACGCCAGTCGCCAGGCGCGGCGACGACCGGATCGGGGCGGCTCATGTTCTGGCACGCAGCCAGCACGCAACAGGCAAGGGCGAGCGCAAGGCGCGACATCGATGGCAGGGTCATGCACGCAAGGATAGACCGGCGCGCGCTTTCGGCGATACACGGCGCGGCCGGTCGGCGCGATCGCCGCTATGCTCGGCGGCGGTGGAAAGGGAGATCACATGAACGAAGACATCCTGCGCGCGGATCCGCGCCTGCGACGCTGGACGATCGGCATGCTGATCCTCGCCGGTGTCCTGTGTGTCGGCGCGCTGTTCGCATTCCAGGGATGGATGGGCGCGACCATTGGCGACGTCGAGTCACTCGAGGACGTCGTCGTCCGCCTGCGCCGCTGGACCGCCCTCGCCCTGACCGGCAGCGCGTTGTGCCTTGCCATCCTCGCCCTGCTCGCGGCCCGCAAGGGACGCCTCGCCTGCCTGACCGGGCAATGGCCCCTGCCCGGCGCGCGCGTGATCCGCGACACGCCGATGCGCCGCGGCGAGCCGGCGCGGCGGATCGGCCGCCTGTTGCAGGTCACTGCGCTCGTCCTGCTCGTGCTCGCCGTGGTCGCGGCCCTCGTCAGTCTGCGCCTGTTCAACCTCTCGCGCTGATCCGCGGCTTCAGCCGATCGCACGCACGCGCAAGTTGCGGCCCTTGATCCTGCCGGCCTGCAGGCGCCCGAGCGCCTTCGCGGCGTGTTCGTGCGCGATCGCGACATAGGCGCGCGTCGCGAACACATCGATCTTGCCGACCGCGCTCGCGGCGAGTCCGGCCTCGCCGGTCAATGCGCCGAGGATGTCGCCCGGGCGCAACTTGTCCTGGCGGCCAGCATCGATGCACAGGGTCTTCATCGACGCGCGCAGCGGTTTCGCGGCCGGGTCGACGCGCGGCAACGACGACCAGCGCAGCGACTTGCCGCTGCGTGCCTCGAGCGCATGCGCGCGCGCCATTTCGGCCGGTGCGACCAGACTCCAGGCGAGCCCGGCGAGCCCGGCGCGGCCGGTCCGGCCGATCCGGTGCAGATGCACGTCGGGATCGGTCGAGAGTTCCCAGTTGACGACCGCCGGCAGGTCCTCGATATCGAGTCCGCGCGCGGCGACATCGGTCGCGACGAGCACGGCGCAGCTGCGCTGCACGAAGCGCACGAGGATCTCGTCACGCTCGCGCTGCTCGAGATCGCCATGCAGGGCAAGCGCGGAAAAACCGCGCCGACGCAGGCCCTCGGCAAGGTCCTCGGTTTCACGGCGCATGTTGCAGAAGACGAGCGTCGATTCGGGCCGGCGATCGAGCAACAGGCGTTCGAGCGCATCGAAGCGGCGGGCCGCGTCGACCTCGAAGAAGACCTGCTCGATGACCGGCTCGTCGGCGCCGTCGGCGACCGTGACCTCGACCGGATCACGCTGCAGGCCGCGGCTGATCGCGCGCACCTCGTCGGGCAAGGTTGCCGAGAACAACAGGGTCTGGCGCGTGCGCGGCGTGGTCACGACGAGGGCCATGATCGGATCATGGAAGCCCATGTCGAGCATGCGATCGGCTTCGTCGAGGACGAGCATGCGCAGGCCGTCGAGCGCGAGCGCGCCGTGATCGACGAGTTCCTGGATGCGCCCGGGCGTGCCGACCACGACATGCGGTGCATGCGTCAGCGAAGCGAGCTGCGGGCGCAGTGGAATGCCACCGCACAGGGTCAGCAGCTTGAGGTTCGGCACGAAGCGCGCGAGCCGGCGGATTTCCTTGCTGACCTGATCGGCCAGTTCGCGGGTCGGGCACAGCACGAGCGCCTGCACGCCGGTCACGCCGACCTCGACCTTCGCCAGAAGCCCGAGGCCGAACGCGGCGGTCTTGCCGCTGCCGGTGCGCGCCTGGGCGATCACGTCGTGCCCGGCGAGGATCGGCGGCAGGCCCTGGGCCTGGACCGGGGTCATCGCGACGTACTCGAGTGCATCGAGCCCGGACAGCAACTCGGGGCTCAGCGGCAAAGCGGAAAATTCGTTCATGTGCGCATGATCGCATGTCGCGCGCCGCTTCCCGCACGAACAACGGCCGGCGCCTCAGGTCGCGGCGAGCAGCAGCGGCCAAAACGCGAGCGCGATGACGCACGCGATCGCGACGAGGATGACGAGCACGCGCAAAGGTTCGGTCCGCACCGTCGACCACCAGGTCGGTGCCGTGCCATCGGCCCGGGCCGCATCGTGTTCGGCCCGCATGCGCGCGCCGCGCTCGCCCTGGTAGTTGGCGATGGCAGCCTTTGCCGTTACCGCCGCGGCCTCGTCGCGCATCCAGATGCCGCCGGCCGAGATGCCCCAGCGATTCGGCTCGGTCTCGTACCAGGCGAAACCGCCTGCGTCGAGCAGGGCGCGCACCTCGTCGGCTTCGTCGTCGGGAACGTCCCGCAGGTTGAGCAACAGGGTCGGCATGCCGCGATGCTAACCCGGGTCGCGTCGGGCCAGGCTCATTCGTCCTTGTCGGTGGCCCTGATGACGCGCTCCGGCTCGCCGTCGATCGCGCGCAGCAGGCGCGGCATCAGCGCGAAAACGAGCAGGGCGAACAGCGTGCAGAGGATCGCCGACAATTCCTGGCCGAGTCCGGCGGTCATGCCGATCGCCGATGTCATCCAGATGCCGGCCGCGGTCGTCAGGCCCTTGACGCGGGCCTCGTCGTCGCTCTTGAGGATCGTGCCGGCGCCGAGGAAACCGACCCCGGTGACCATGCCCTGGATGATGCGGGTCAGCTCGGCCGGCTGCACGCCGATCTGCAGCGGGATGATCATGAAGATTGCCGAGCCGAGCGCGACGAGCATGTGCGTCCTGACTCCGGCGGCCTTGCCATGGTGCTCGCGTTCGAAGCCGAGCAGCCCGCCGAGGAGGGCGGCAAGGAACAGGCGCACGCTCAGTCGGGTCAGCTCGGTGATGTCGCCGATGTCGGAAAATTCCGCGGCGATCGTGCTGCCGACCTGTTGCCATGTTCCGCTCATGCGCGAATCCTCCGGACGTGCTTCACTGCCGCCGATCGACGAGCGTCGTGCCGGCCTTGCGCGTCGAGCATACGCATGCGGACTGGCGCATCACTGAATGGACTGGAACAACGCACGGCCCGACGCTGACGCCACGCCCGTGGTGGCGGCCAGCACCCTGGTCCTGCCCGCCGGGGCATGGCCGAGCGTGTTCGCCTGCCTGTGCGCGCATTTTCCGCGGATTCCAGCCGACCAATGGCGCGACCGCTTCGCGCGCGGACGCGTGCTCGACGCCGATGGCGCAGCGCTCGATCCAGCCCATCCGTACCGCGAAGGGCTCGTCGTGCACTACTTCCGCGAGGTCGTCGACGAGCCGCCAGTGCCGTTCGCCGAATCGATCGTGCATGCCGACGGCGATCTCGTCGTCGCCGACAAGCCGCATTTCCTCGCCGTGGCGCCGGGCGGCCGCCACGTCGTCGAAACCCTGCTCGGTCGACTCGTGCGACGCACGGGCAATCCGCACCTCGTCCCGTTGCACCGCATCGATCGCGGCACCGCCGGACTCGTCCTGTTCTCGGCCAATCCGGCGACGCGCGCACGCTACCAGGCCCTGTTTCCGCGACGCGCGATCCTCAAGCGCTACGAGGCCATCGCGCCAGCCCTGCCCGACCTCGAGTTCCCACTCGTCCATCGCAGCCGGCTCGTGGCCGGCGAGCCGTTCTTCCGCATGCGCGAGATCGCAGGGCCGCCGAACAGCGAAACGCGGATCGAGCTGATCACGCACGACGGTCCGTCGTGGCGCTATGCATTGACCCCGGTGACCGGGCGCAAGCACCAGCTGCGCGCGCACATGGCCGCACTCGGCGCGCCGATCGAGAACGACCCGTTCTATCCGCAGGTTCGCCCCGAAGCCGCGGATGACTACACGCGGCCGCTGCGCCTGCTCGCGCGCAGCCTCGGGTTCCGCGATCCGCTCGATGGCCGCGCCCGCCACTTCGAGAGTGCCCTCACGTTGTAGAATGCGCGCCTTTTGCGGGCACCGCGTGCCACGCGAGCCGGAGGATGCATGCAACTCGATCAGGTCAAGGCCGTCATCACGGGCGGGGTTTCAGGTCTCGGTTTCGCCGTGGCCAGCCATCTCGTCGCCCACGGCGGCAAGGTCGTCCTGCTCGACGTCAATGACGACAAGGGCGCGACGGCGGTTGCCGGACTCGGCGCGCACGCGCGTTACCTGCGTACCGACGTGACCGACGAATCCGGCGTCATCGCGAGCATCGCCGAGGCCCGCGCGTTCCTCGGCGGCCTCAATGTCGCCGTCAACTGCGCAGGCATCCTCGGTGCGGGACGCATGCTCGGCAAGGAGGCGCCGATGCCGCTCCGGCAATTCCAGGGCACGGTCATGGTCAACCTGATCGGCTCGTTCAACGTGGCCAAGGCCGCGGCCGACGCAATGCAGGCCAACGAGGCCGGTGCGGACGGTGAACGCGGCGTCATCATCCACACCGCATCGGTCGCCGCGTTCGACGGCCAGATCGGGCAGGCCGCTTATTCGGCGTCGAAAGGCGGCGTGGTCGGCATGACCTTGCCGATGGCGCGCGAGCTCGCGCGGTTCGGCATCCGCGTGATGACGATCGCACCGGGCATCTTCTGGACACCGATGGTCGACGGCATGCCGTCATCGGTGCAGGAATCGCTGGGCGCCTCGATCCCGTTTCCGTCCCGCTTGGGCCAGCCGGACGAATTCGCGGACCTCGTCGCCCACATCCTGGGCAACCGCTACCTCAACGGCGAGACGATCCGGCTCGATGGCGCCGTTCGCCTCGCGCCGAAATAGCTGACCGTCTCCAGCCATTCCCCAATTCCCGATCTCCATTCCCGATTCCCTCCCCGACCATGAAAGCTTCCGAAATCAAGCGCGGCAACGTCGTCGAACACGAAGGCAAGGTCTACCAGATCCGCGACATCGAACGCAGCTCGGCGCAAGGCCGCAGCGGCAATGTCACGTTCCGCTTCATCATGTACAGCGTGCCGGGCGGCGTGAAGTCCGAACTGTCACTGCGCTCGGAAGACGAGATCAGGGAAACCGAAGTGACGCGCCGCGCGGTGAGTTTTTCCTACAAGGACGGCGACGCGTTCGTGTTCATGGATGCCGAGGACTACACGCAGTACACGCTCGACGCCGATGTCGTCGGCGATGCCGCCGGCTACATCGTCGACGGCATCGAAGGCTGCTACATCCAGATCATCGACGACGCACCGGTCGCCGTGCAGTTGCCGGCGAGCGTGATCCTCGAGGTCGTCGACACCGCACCCGAAATGAAGGGCGCCACCGCGACCAAGCGGCCGAAGCCGGCCAGGCTGTCGACCGGCATCGAGATACAGGTGCCCGAGTACATCCGCGTCGGCGAGAAGATCCACGTCAGCACCGTGACCGGCGAGTTCGGCGGTAGAGCGTGACTCGCCTTGCGATGCCATCGGGCATCGCAGCACCAAGCGCTGGCGAGGCAGGAGCCGAGCGGAAGCAGCTCCATGGACGGATGCTCGCGTAATTCCCGAGCGTGCGATTGCGATGCGCTCGGGCATCCCGGGCCCGGAGTCGGCGCGCCGGCAGGTCGAATGGAATCGGCTCCCGCATTGGTTGGCCGCCGACAAACCGTGATCGAAGCTGATGCCGACGATCGGAGCGCCGCCCGGGCACCGCCGATGCCATTTCGAATGCAAGGCGATCGGCAGGCCATCTCCCGCCTGGCGCTTGTGCCTGCGGCAGCCGAACCGGTAATGTCGCCGGGTTCACATGCCCTGGCGGTCCTGCCAAGGGTCCGGCAGCACTGAAATATCCGGGGAGGATGCAATGCTATTCTGGCGCGTCAAGCCGCTCGACAAGATTCTCGAGACTGCAGGTAAGAAGGCACTCGTCCGCCAGCTCGGCGGTTTTCAGCTGACGATGCTGGGCATCGGCGCGATCATCGGCACCGGCATCTTCGTGCTGACCGCCGAGGCGGGCCAGAAGGCTGGCCCGGCCATGATGATCGCGTTCGTCATCGCGGCAATCGTCTGTGCGCTGGCGGCCCTCTCCTACTCCGAACTGGCATCGATGGTGCCGGTCTCGGGCTCCGCCTACACGTACACCTATGGCGTCATGGGCGAGGCACTCGCCTGGATCGTCGGCTGGGCGCTCGTCCTCGAGTACGCCGTCGCGGCCGGCGCGGTATCGGTGGGCTGGTCCGGATACATGAACGGCCTGCTCGCGAGTGCCGGCATGGAACTCCCGCCCGCGCTGAAAACCGGCCCGATGGATGGAGGCACCTTCAATGTGCTGGCCTTCGGGATCGCGCTGCTGGTGACGTTCCTGCTCGTGATCGGCACCTCGAAATCGGCCAAGGTCAACGCGGTTCTCGTGCTGATCAAGGTTGCGGCCCTGACCGCGTTCGTCATCATCGCGGTGCCCGCCGCGCAGGACCACAATTTCGAGCCGTTCTTCCCGACCGGATGGGGCAGTCCGCTCGGCGGCATCGGCGTGCTCGGCGCAGCAGCCTCGATCTTCTTCGCCTATGTCGGCTTCGACGCAGTCTCGACGGCCGCCGAGGAAACGAAGGACCCGAACCGCAACATCCCGATCGGCTTGATCGGCTCGCTCGCCGTGTGCACGATCTTCTACATGCTGGTCGGCTACGGCGCGGTCGGCGCGAATGGCTCCCAGCCGATGCTCGGTGCGGACGGCATGGCGCTGCATCCGGGCACCCCCGAAATGGCCGCCGCCTGCCTCGGCAGCGATGCGCTCGTCTGCAGCAAGGAGCCGCTCGCCCATGTCCTCAAGGTGATGGGCTTCGCGAGCATCGGCAACCTGATCGGCCTCGCCGCGGCGTTGGCCCTGCCTTCGGTCATCCTGATGATGATCTACGGCCAGACCCGCATCTTCTTCACGATGTCGC